>NZ_VUKC01000001.1 GCF_009193135.1 Georgenia satyanarayanai | reverse complement strand
GTCACGGCGTAGGTCGACCGCCATCCGGATCGCGCGCTCCCGAAGCTCCTCGGGGTACTTCCTCGGTGCTGCCATAACTCTCATCCTCCACTGGATTGAGAGCCTCCATCAGACCCGGCACGAGACAGTTCGCTGAGCGATGCATGTCGAATCCCCCGCCGCTGCGCCAGGAAGACCTCGTCGGTTCTGCCGATGCGCCACGGTCCGGGTGGGGCACTTGGGTGGCGCGGACATAGAGGTTGCGGCGCTCGCCCCCCAGCGTACTGCGCCGTCGGGCATCAAGCAGTGCGAGACAGGAGGAGACAGGAGAGCACTGGTCTACGACGGGACGCTGCAGCAAGGGTGGGTGAGGCGCCGCATCTCCTCGTTCTGGTGCGAGGTGACCGGGGTGGCGTTGACCGACAGCGCGCCCTGGGAGCTGGCGGAAGGTGTCGGCGCGCGACGACGTGCACCGCGTGGACGCGGACGTCACGCAGCCGGTGGCGCAGCTCGGCGTCGAGACGGTGGGCGTCCACAGCCTCGCCCGCGGCGGCGTGGGGCTGACTTCGGTCGTGGGCACCGTCGTCGACATCGAGCCGTCGACAAGTCGGCTCTCGGCGACAAGTCAGCTCTCGGCGACAAGTCCGCTCTCGGCGACAAGTCCGCTCTCGGCGACAAATCAGCTCTCGGCGACAAGTCAGCTCTCGACGACAAGTCCGCTCTCGACGACAAGTCAGCTCTCGGCGACCCGCACGTCCGAGGGCCACACCGACGTCACCGACGACCCGCTGCTGCGCTCGCTCCTCGGCTCCGCGGGTCGGCCCGACCGCCGGGTCGTCGTCATCGGCATCTCCGCCGGCGACGTCGCGCCCGGCTCGGTTCCGGTCGGCTGAGCCGCTACAGGCCCCGGGGGCTGAGGACGCAGAACTCGTTGCCCTCCGGGTCGGCGAGCACGACCCACGAGACCTCGGGCCCCTGCCCCACCTCGACCCGCCGGGCCCCGGCGTCGAGGAGCCGCTGCACCTCGGCCTCCTGGTCGTCGTCGGCCTCTGGCGCGAGGTCGATGTGGAGACGGTTCTTCACCGTCTTTCCCTCGGGCACGGGGACGAAGACCAGGCCCTGGCCGCGCTCCCGGGCAGGGACGCGCTCGGCGAACCCGTCCTCGAACATGTGCGGCGGGATGATGACGACCTCGTCGTCCGCCTCGTAGGCGGTGCGCCACCCCAGGACCTGTGCCCACCACCCCGCGAGCGCACGCGGGTCCCGGCAGTCGACGACGACGCTGTACCAGCGCAGGGCCATGGCTCCTCCTCGGCTCGTGCTGGCAGTCTGGCACGGCGAGAAGGCGCGGGGCGCGCCAGCACCGGCTCAGTGCTCGGCGCGGGAGGCGGCGCCCGGGGGAGCCACCCGCTCCCCCGTCACCGTGGCCGCGAGCGCCGCGGCGTCCCCGAGGGCCATGTCGACGCCGTAGTACGCCTGCTCCCCCGCGGCGGTCGTCACCGCGAGGGTCGCCAGGCCGAGGAGGCGCTGGACGGGTGACTGGCTCACGTGCGCGCCGTTGATCCCCCGCACCTGGAGGACGTCGGTGCGGCGGCTGAACCAGCCGCGCTGGAGGTAGAGGTGGTCACCGTCGAGGCGGTGGCCCAGCGCCCGGTAGTACCCGCGGCCGGCGAGCACCGAGACGAGCACGAGCACCGCCGGCACGAGCAGCAGCCAGGCGCTCCACCCGGCCCACCCGACGCCGGCACCCAGCCCGGCAGCCAGCACCGCCGTCGCCAGCAGGTACCGAACGACCGCCCGACGGCGGGCGACCGGCGGGTGGGCGAGCAGCGGCCCGCTCGCCGGGGCGACGCCGTCGTCGAGCACCGGGCGACCGAGCAGGACGTTGGCCACGCGCACGGCGACGTCGCGGGTGGTGGCCGGCAGCATGGTCGAGCTCTCGGTCATCATCTGCGTCAGGCTCACGCCGGTCATCACCGGACTGAGCCGGGCACCCCCGAGCAGCCGGGTGAGGAGCGGGCGCGAGACGGTGACACCGCGCAGGCGCTCCTGGTCGGCGGTGAAGGAGCGGGTGGTGAGCAGCCCCCGGGTGGCGAGGAAGCGGCCGCCGGGCTCGCGGACGAGCCGGTAGCCCCACCACGCCTCGGCGAAGGTCACGGCGCCCGCGCCCAGCCCGAGGATGACGACGAGCACGAGCGAGGTCGCCGCCCACGCGCCCCACGGCACACGGTCGACGACGCCCATCACCCGGTCCCCCACCCACTCCTCCCGGCCGAGCAGGGAGACGAAACCGTAGACGGTGCCGATGACGGACAGCGGCCCGGCGACGAACCACAGCCCGACCATCTGGTAGACGACCCAGGCCCAGCGCAGCGCCTGGACCTCCTCCCCGCCCGTCTCGGCGAGCCGCGGGTCGACGGTGGAGGCGACGTCCTGCTCGCTGCGGCGCAGCAGCTCGGCGCGCAGGCGCAGCGCGGTGGCCCGCGGCAGCCCGTCGAGCGCGACCGTGCCCTCGCTCGTGAAGGCGTTGCCGCCGGTCCCGACGCGCAGCACGGACAGGCCGAGGAGCCGGTTGCTCAGCGGCGCGGTGATGTCCACGGTGCGGATGCGGTGCAGCGCGACGCGGTTGCTGCGGCGCACGAGCAGCCCGGTCGTGTGCTGGAGCTCCTCCCCGGTGAGCCGGTAGCGCACCTTGAGGTAGTTGAGCGCCTGGTTCAGCGGGCCCAGCACCGCGAGGACGGCGAGCGCGATGACCGTCCAGCGCGCGGTGTCGTTGTCGGTGTTGAAGAACCACCACCCGGCGGCCGCCGGGACGAGCCGCACGAGCATCCGCAGCAGCGCCGCGGGGACGATCCGCGGGTCGAGCCGCTGCCACGGGAGGTCGGTGGCGCCGTCGTCGTCGGCGAGGGTCTCGTCGGTGGCGACGCCGGTCATGTGGCGTCCCCCTGGGTACGGGCGACGGCGTCGGTGAGCTGGCTGACGAGCTCCTCGGCGACGTCGGCCGCGAGCCCCTGGATCTCGACGGCACCCTGGGCGGACCCGGTCGTCACCGACACCGCGGCGAGCCCGAGCGCGCGGTGGAGGAGGTTGCGCTTGGCCTCGACGGTCTGCACGCGCGAGAGCGGGGCGATCCGCCACTCCCGGCCCACCCAGCCCGTCCGCGAGTAGACGGCGGTGCCGGTCGCCTCCCACCGGTGGGTGCGGTAGCGCAGCCACGGCGCGAGGACGACGGCGGGGAGCAGCAGCACGGTGAGCACTCCCGCCGCGACGAGCAGCCACGTCCGTCCGCCCTCCCACAGGGCCGCCGGCACGAGGGTGAGCGCCCAGACGACGAGGAGCGTCGTCGCGCGCGAGAGCAGCCAGTAGGTGCGCGCCCGCGGGGCGACGCGGTGCCGGGGCGGTCGGGGCGCGCCGTCGGACGCGGTGGGCTCGGGCACAGGGGCTCCTTCGTGCGGGGTCGGCCTCCAGGCTAGGCAGGTACCGGGGCCGCCCCATCAGCCTCGCGGCCGGACCGGCTCCTCCTTGTGGCTGGACCCGCGCGCCACCACGGCGAGCGGGCGGCGTGCGCCTCGGTTACGTTGCCGCCCATGGGTGCTACGGAGCTGCTGCTCGTCCGCCACGGGGAGAGCCTGGGGAACGTCGCCGCCGCGCAGGCCCGGCAGACCGGGGCCGAGGTCATCGACGTCCCCGCCCGGGACGCCGACGTCGAGCTCTCCCCGACCGGCGTGGAGCAGGCCCGGGCGCTCGGCCGGTGGCTCGCCGACCTCCCCGCGCAGGACCGGCCCGACGCCGTGTGGAGCTCGCCCTTCCGCCGGGCCCACGACACCGCCCGCACGGCGCTCGACGTCGCCGGCCTCGACCTGCCCGTGCGCCTGGACGAGCGGCTGCGCGACCGCGACCTCGGCATCACCGACACCCTCACCACCGCCGGGATCCGCAACCGCTACCCCGAGGAGGCCGAGCGCCGCGAGTGGCACGGGAAGTTCTACTACCGCCCCTCGGGCGGGGAGTCGTGGGCCGACATCGCGCTGCGCGTGCGCTCGGTCCTCGCCGACCTCGAGCGTCAGCGCCGCCACCGCCGGGTCCTCGTCACCTGCCACGACGCCGTGCTCCTCGTCTTCCGCTACGTCTGCGAGGAGATGGACGAGGCGAGCGTCCTCGAGATCAGCCGCACCCAGTCGGTGCGCAACGCCGCGGTCACCCGCCTCGTGCGCGAGGAGGACTCCGACGTGTGGACCCTCGCGGAGTTCAACTCCGCCGACCACCTCCGTGACCGCGGCGTGCCGGTGACCGCCCAGTCCTCGCCGTCGGACGAGCAGGTGCCCGCCGCGCAGGAGGCGGGGGAGGTCCGGTGACGGCGGACCTCACGCCCGCCGCCCTGCGGGCGTGGCCGCTGCCCGAGCCCGGGCACGGCAAGTACGCCCGCGGCGCCGTCGTCGTCGTCGGCGGGTCGCCCGGCTCCCCCGGCGCGGTCCTCCTGTCCGGGCTCGCGGCCCTGCGCGTGGGTGCCGGCAAGCTCTCGGTCGCCGTCGCCGCCTCGGTGGCGCCGGCCCTCGCCGTCGCGATCCCCGAGGCGGGGGTCACCGCGCTCGCGGAGGACGACGGCGGCACGCTCACCGGCGGCGGCCTCGACCCCCTGGAGCGCAAGCTGGCCCGGGCGTCGGCGGTGCTCGTCGGCCCGGGGCTCAGCGACCCGGACAGCACCGTCACCCTCCTCACCGGGGTGCTCGAGCGGGTCGGCGAGGACGTCCCGCTCGTCCTGGACGCCTTCGCCGTCGGGGTGCTGCCCCGGCTGGAGGACCAGGCACCCGCCCTGCGCGGCCGGCTGGTCCTCACGCCCAACGCCGACGAGATCGCCCACCTCCTCGACGTCGACGACGTCGCCGAGGACGACCTCCCGGACGCCGTGCGCACGGTCGCCGAGCGCTACGGCGCCGCGGTGTCCTGCGCCGACGTCATCGCCGCGGACGGGCGGCTGTGGCGCAAGGTCGCGGGCAACCGGGGCCTGGGGACGTCGGGCAGCGGCGACGTCCTCGCCGGGGCGGTCGCCGGGTTGGTCGCCCGCGGCGCGGGGCCGGGGCAGGCTGCCGTCTGGGGCACCCACCTGCACTCCGCGGCCGGCGACCGGCTCGCCGGCACGGTGGGCCGCATCGGCTACCTCGCCAGGGAGCTGCTCGACGTCCTCCCCGCCGTCCTCGACGAGCTCGGCGGGACGTGACAGACCGGGAGCGCAGGTCCGGTCAGGACCTGCGCTCCCGGCGGGGCGGGGCGCCCAGCGCGCCCCGCCGTCTCACGCGCCGGCGGGCTCGCGCTCCTCCAGGACGACCTGACGCTCGAGCTTGGCGCCCTCGACGTCGACGTTCGGCAGGATCTTGTCGAGCCAGCGCGGCAGCCACCACGCCTTCTCCCCGAGCAGGCTGAGGACGGCCGGGGTGAGCGTCATCCGCACGAGGAAGGCGTCGATGAGGACACCGAAGGCCAGGCCGAAGCCGATCGGCCGGATCATCGCGAGGTGGGCGAAGATGAAGCCGCCGAAGACGGAGACCATGATGATCGCCGCCGCCGTGACGACCCGCGCGCTCTGGTTGAAGCCGCGCACGACGGCGACGCGCGCGTCGGCCCCGTGGACGTGCGCCTCGCGCATCCCCGAGACGAGGAACACCTGGTAGTCCATCGCCAGGCCGAAGAGCACCCCGATCAGGAGCACCGGCAGGAAGCTGAGGATCGGCCCCGCCTCGTTGACCCCGAACAGGTCGGAGAGGAACCCGAGCTGGTACACCGCGACGACGGCGCCGAAGGAGGCGACCACCGTGAGGAGGAAGCCCACGGAGGCGAGCAGCGGCACCCAGATCGAGCGGAACACGAGGAGCAGGAGGACGAGCGAGAGGCCGACGACGACGAGCAGGTACAGCGGCAGCGCGTCGGCCAGCTGGTCGGAGATGTCGATGTTCGCGACCGTCTGCCCGGTGTAGCCCATCTCGACGCCGTGCGCCGCACCGAGCTCGTCCTCGCCGGCGAGGAGCGTGTTGACCAGCGCCACCGTCGACTCCTCGGAGGGACCGTCGGCGGGCATGATCTGGAAGGCGAGCGTGTCGCCGTCCTCGCTCGTCCCGAAGGGCACGACGTACTGGACGCCGTCGACGGCGAGGAGGTCCTCGGCGATGTCGAGCTGCGTCCCGGTGAGAACCGCCTCGTCCTGCGTCGGCTCCTCGAGCGTGGCGACGCCGATGATCGGGCCGTTGGCGCCCGCCCCGAAGTTGTCCCGGATGAGGTCGTAGGTGCGGTAGGCGGTCGAGTCGGCCGACTCGTGGCTGCCGTCGGGCAGCCCGAGGCGCAGCTGGGTGGTGGGGATCGCGAGCAGACCGGTGATGGCGACGACGCCGATGATCGCGAGCCACGGGTGCTGCTGGACCTTGTGGGCCCAGCCGCGGGAGTCCGCGCCGTTCTTGCGCTCGAGTCGCCTGCGCTGCCTGGCCGGCAGGACCCGCTCCCCGAGGAAGGACAGCAGCGCCGGGGTGAGCGTGACCGCCGCGAGGACGGCGACGACGACGGTGCCCGCGGCGACGTAGCCCATGACGCCGAGGAACGGGATGCCGGTGAGGCCGAGCGCGGCGAGCGCGATGACGACCGTCGCACCGGCGAAGGTGACGGCGTTGCCGGCGGTGCCGGTGGCGAGGGCGATGGAGTCCCGCACGCCCATGCCGTCGGCGAGCTGCATCCGGTGGCGGTTGAGGATGAACAGGGAGTAGTCGATGCCCACGGCCATGCCGAGCATGAGGGCGAGGGCGGGGGTCACGCTGGTCATCTGGACGACGCCGCTGAGCGCGAGCGAGGCACCGACACCCACACCGACGCCGACGAGCGCGGTGAGGAGCGGCAGGCCCGCGGCGAGGAGGGACCCGAGGAGGACGAGGAGGACGACGACGGCGACGACGACGCCCACGACCTCGGCCGGGCCGAGGATGGAGGAGATGTCGGAGACGATCTCCGCGCTGTAGCTCACCTCGACACCCGCGTCGGTGAGCGTGTCACCGATCTCCTGCACCTGGGCGGTGACCGCGGGGTCGAGCTGCCCGCCGGAGGACTCGAACTGCACCTGGGTCATCGCGACGGTGCCGTTCTCGGAGACCTGGCGCAGGCCGTCGGTGAGCTCGGCGAGCCGCTCACCCTGCTCGAGCTGGGCCTCCCCGGCGGTGATCTCGGCCTCGGCGGCGGTGAGCTCCGCCTCGCCGGCCTCGAGCTCGGCGCGGCTGGCGGCGAGCTGCTCCTCACCGGCGGCCAGCTCGGCCTCGGCGGCGGCGAGCTGCTCCTCGGCGCCGGCGGCCACGGCCGGCGGCATCATGTCGATCGAGGCCTCGAGCTCGGCGCGCTGGGCCTCCAGCTGCTCCCGGCCCGCGGCGAGCTCCGCCTCGGCGGCCGCGAGCTGCTCGCGCCCGGCGTCGAGCTCGGCGCGGCCCGTCTCGAGCTGCTCCCGGCCCGCGGCGAGCTCGGCCCGGCCGGCCGCGACCTGGTCGAGGCTGCCGTCGAGCTGCTCCTGGGTGGCGAACGGGTCCATCGAGCCGACGACCCCGTCGAGTGCGCTCCACCGCTCGGTGACGTCGGCGACGGCGGCCCGCTGCTCGTCGCTGAAGCCGTCCTCCACGGAGAAGGTGACGGTCCCGATGCCCGCGGCCGCCTCGGGGATCTCCTCCTGGAGGTCGTCGAGCACCTCCTGGAACCGGCTGCCGGGGATGCTGAACTCGTCGCTCAGCGGCTCACTGAGGGTGGCGGCGCCAGTCGCGGCGAGCGCGATGACGACGAGCCACGTGACGACGGTCGCCCAGCGGTGCTGGGCGCTCCATCGTCCGAGGCGGTGCAGGAGTGCGGCCACAGGAGGTCCTTCCGGGTGTGGTGGTGCTGGATGGCTGGGGCGTCAGGAAGGGAGCCGGCGCCACCCGGCGTCGGCGTGGGCGAGCACCCGCAGGAGGGTGTCGTTGAAGGCGGCGACGGCCTCGTCCGGGTCGCGGCCGACGGCCGTCGGCAGCCAGGCCCGCTGGACCGTCTCGAACAGCGCCATGACGGCCGCGGCGAGGGACCGGACGCGCAGGTCGTCCTCGTCACCGAGGCGGTCGCGGAGGACGTCGACGAGCCAGTCCTCGTGGTGCTGCCACACCCGCAGCTGGAGCTCGCGGCCGCGCAGCGAGCTGCCCGGCGTCGTGGGCAGCCAGCCGAGGAGGATCTCCGCCCCGAGCGGCTCCGCGCGCAGGGCCGCGACGATGGCGACGAGCGGCTCCTCCTCCGGCGGACGGCGGCGCAGTGCGTCGGCCATCCGCTCGAGCGGCTCGGCGAGGCCGGCCGCGACGACCGCCTCGATGCCGGAGAAGTAGTTGAAGAAGGTCCGGCGGGAGACGCCGGCCCGGTCGGCGATGTCCTCGGCCGTCACGTCGTCGAGCCCGCGCTCACGGGCCAGCTCGCGCGCGGCGTCCACGAGGGCCACGCGCGTGCGCGCCTTGTTGACCTCGCGTCGGCCGGCCGATTCGGACATACGACCGAGTGTCAGTGGTCGGTGCACGCTGTGCAAGTTTGCCCGGTGTGCAGTGGCGCACACGCTGCCCTTTCGGCCCTTCCCCCGGCACGCGGCCAGGAGTAGGTTGCGCGCCACCACGCGAGCAGCACGCTGCCGCCCGCGGTCACGCCCTGGAAAGGGGATCGCGATGAAGCGCTTGACCAGGCTCCTCCTCGGACTCGTCCTCGGGTTCGCACTCGTCCTCCCGATGGGTGCCTCAGCACAGGCCGCTCCCTACTGCGGCATCACGTGGGGCTCGCTCGCCAAGGCGCAGCGCCCCGGCTCGTCCCTCACCTCGATCACCAACGTGCGCGCGGGCGAGCACGCCTGCTACGACCGCATGGTCATCGACGTCCGCGGTGACGTGCGCGGCTACTCGGTCCGCTACGTCAACCAGGTGTACGCCGAGGGCAGCGGCGCGCGCGTCCCGCTGCGCGGCGGGGCCAAGCTCGAGATCGTGGCGCACTCCCCGACCTACGACCCCGTGACGGGGCGCAGCACGTACTCCCCGGCCAACCCCAGGGAGCTGCGCAACGTGCGCGGGTACTCGACCTTCCGCCAGATCGCGTCCGGCGGGAGCTTCGAGGGCCAGACGACGATCGGCCTGGGCGTGCGCGCGCGGCTGCCCTTCCGCGTGTTCACCCTCGACGGTCCGGGCTCCGGCTCGCGGCTTGTCATCGACGTCGCCCACCGCTGGTAGCGACCGGGTGGCCGGGCCGCTCGCCCGGCCACCCGCCGCCGCGACACCGCCCGCCACCCCACCCGCCCGTCGCGACCCTGCCCGCCTCCCCACCCGCCCGTCTCGCGCCTGCGCACAAGTCGGCGACACGCACCCGACACGCCGGGACACCTGACGATCAGCGACACCCTCCGACGGTTTGTGCGCAGTGCAGCGACAGCCGCCCAGCCCCCGTCGGCCCCCTCAGAGCGCGACGGTGCCGGCGATCGCCGTCGTCGTCCGCCCGCCCACCCAGAGGTGGTCGTCGGCGGCGGTGACGTGCACCCGTCCGGCGCGCCCGAGCGCGGTGCCCTGCGCGGCGACGTACGGGGCGCTCACCACGCCGGTGTCGGTGAGCCACCGGGCGAGGCCGGCGTTGAGGCTGCCGGTGACGGGGTCCTCGGCGAAGTCGCTCCCGAAGGCGCGGACCTCGACGGCGGTCCCCCCGCTGCCGGGTGCGGCGACGACGCCGACGAGGAGCTCGCCGAGGCGCTCGTAGCTCGGCCGCACGGCGAGCACGGCCTCGGGCGAGCGCAGCCGCAGGGCCAGCCACGGCGGGCCGTTGTCGAGCCAGGACGCGTCGACGACATCGCCCGGGTCCAGCCCGAGGGCGTCGGCGGCCCGGGCGAGCGTCGCGCCGTCGGGCGCCTCGTAGCGGCGCAGGGCGGGGGCGGCGAAGGACCACCGGCCGCCCGACTCCCGCAGCTCGACGAGCCCCACGCCGCACTCCTGGACGAGCCACCCCGCCCTCGCCGCGGTACCGCCCGAGGCGAGCCACGCGTGCGCGGACCCGAGGGTCGGGTGGCCGGCGAAGGGCAGCTCGGTGCCGGGCGTGAAGATCCGCACCCGGTAGTCGGCGGCGGGGTCGGTCGGCGGGAGCAGGAAGGTCGTCTCGGAGAGGTTCGTCCACGCCGCGAAGCGCTGCATCCGCTCCGAGGACAGCCCCTCCCCGTCGACGACGACGGCGACCGGGTTTCCCTCGTAGGGTTCCGCGCCGAACACGTCCACCTGGAGGAATCGCCGCTGCAGCATGCCCGCACCCTACGGCGCCCGGTGTCGGTGCGCCGCCGTAGGCTCGGTGCGTGGAGATCGTCGTGGCCGAGGAGACCGGCGGGGTCCGGCTCACCGTCCTCGACGACGACGGCGCCGCCCCCGCCGCGTCCGTCGTGCCCGCGGGCGGGCTGGCCGCCCGGGTGGCCGAGCTCGAGGCCGCCTCGCGCCCGCGCTGGGTGTGGGCCGACACCGCGACCACCTACGCCCGGCTGCTGCGCGCCGGCGCCCGGGTGGAGCGCTGCTTCGACCTGCGCCTGTGCCGCACCATCCTGCGCCGCGCGGTCGGTGCGCCACCGCCGTCGGACCTGTGGGACGACGTCGAGGAGCCGGAGGACCGGCCCGACGCACCGCCCACCCTCTTCGAGTCCCTCACCCTGCCCGCCGAGGAGGTCCTCGCCGAGCGGCTGCGCCAGCGGGAGGCCGTGACGGCGAGCCCCGAGCCCGGGCGGCTCGCCACCCTGCTCGCGGCGGAGTCGGCCGGGGCGCTGCTCGCCGTCGAGATGCGGCACGACGGCCTGCCGTGGGACCGGGCCGCCCACGACCAGCTGCTCACCGAGGTGCTCGGGCCTCGCCCGCCGCTCGGTGCCCGGCCGCCCGCGCTCGAGGCCCTCGCCGAGGACGTCCGCCGCGCCCTCGACGCGCCCAGGCTCAACCCGGACTCCGGTCCGGCGCTGCTGCGCGCCCTCCACAGCGCCGGGATCTCCGTGCAGACCACCCGCAAGTGGGAGCTCGAGCAGGTCGACCACCCGGTGGTCGCGCCGCTGCTCGCGTACAAGAAGCTGTCCCGGCTCCACAGCGCCAACGGCTGGGCGTGGGCCGACGAGTGGGTGCGTCCCGGTCCGCCGGGTGCCGGCCGCGAGCGCTTCCACCCCGACTACGTGCCCGGCGGCGTCGTCACCGGGCGGTGGGCCACCCGCGGCGGCGGGGCGCTGCAGCTGCCCAAGCAGGTGCGCGGCGCCGTCGTCGCGGACCCGGGGTGGACGCTCGTCGTCGCCGACGTCGCCCAGCTCGAGCCGCGGGTGCTCGCCGCGATGGCCCGCGACGAGGCGATGGCGCGGGCCGCACGCGGCGGGGACCTCTACCAGGGGCTCGTCGACCAGGGCGTCATCGACACCCGCGCCCACGCCAAGGTCGCCATGCTCGGCGCGCTGTACGGCGCCACCACCGGCGCGGCGGGGGACCTCGCGCCCCGGCTGCTGCGCGCCTTCCCGCGGGCCACGGCCGTCGTCGAGGGTGCGGCGATGCGCGGGGAGGTGGGCGGCACCGTCCGCACCTGGCTGGGCCGCACGTCCCCGCCGCCGCCGCCGGCGTGGAAGGCCGTCCAGGACAGGCAGCACGAGGGCGACGCGACCGACGACGACCGCCGCCGTGCGCGCCGCCTGGCCCGTGACTGGGGCCGCTTCACCCGCAACTTCGTCGTCCAGGGCACCGCGGCGGAGTGGGCGCTGTGCTGGCTCGCGGACCTCCGCGCCCGGCTGCGCGCGCTCGGCGGCGACGGCGGGGCGGGTCACAGCCCCCACCTCGTCTTCTTCCTCCACGACGAGGTCATCGTCCACACGCCGTCGGCGATGGCCGACGACGTCGCCGCCGCGGTCCGCGAGTCCGCCGCCGGCGCCGGCCGGCTGCTCTTCGGCGACTTCCCCGTCGACTTCCCCCTCGACGTCTCCGTCGTCACCACCTACGCCGACGCCGAGTAGCAAGCTCCCCTTCCCGCGCCCCGCCCCCTTCGCGCCGACAGCCGAGTTACCGCCGACAGCCGAGTTGCCGCCGACAGCCGAGTTGTCACCGACAGCCGAGTTGCCGCCGACAGTGCACTTGCCTACCCACTGACCTGCGCTAACCCGCCGCGCCTCCGCCGCTGGCTACCCTGTCGCGAACTGAGCCCGGCACCGTGCGGGTGCACCGATCCTGCGCACAGGTCGGCGACACGCGGGCGACACGCCGGGACAGCCGTCGAGCAAGCGGCCCGGTGGCCGACTTGTGCGCAGATCCTGCGCACCCGGGCCGCAGCCGAGGCACCACGCCGACGCCGAGCGGTCACCGGACGCCGCTGCCACACTCGGCGCATGCTCTTCGCGCGCCTTGCCGAGACCTCGACGGCCGTCGCCGCCACGCGCTCGCGGCTGGAGAAGCGTGCGCTGCTCGCGGCGACGCTGCGCGAGGCCGACGACGAGGAGATCGACGTCGTCGCGACGTACCTCTCCGGCCGGGTCCGTCAGCGCCGCACCGGCGTCGGCTGGCGCAGCCTCGCCCAGCTGCCGGACCCCGCACCGGCCCCCTCCCTCACGCCCACCGACGTCGACGCGCGGCTCGAGGCGGTCTCCGCGCTCGCCGGCAGCGGCTCGCAGGCCGGCCGGGCCACCGCCGTCGCCGACCTCTTCGGCGTCCTCACCGAGGCCGAGCAGCGCTTCCTGCGCGCCCTCATCCTCGGCGAGGTGCGCCAGGGCGCGCTCGACTCCCTCCTCATCGAGGCGATCGCCGACGCCACCGCCGTGCCGGTCACCGCCGTCCGCCGTGCCGCGATGTTCAGCGCCGTCACCGGGCCGGTCGCCCGCGCCGCCCTCACCGGCGGCGTCGACGCGCTCGAGGACTTCCGCCCCGCGGTCCTGCGGCCGGTCCGTCCCATGCTCGCCTCCGCCGCCCCCGACCTCACCGCCGCGCTCGACAAGCTCCGCGACGACGACGGCGCCCCCGTCGCCGCCGACGGCAAGATCGACGGTATCCGGGTCCAGGTCCACAAGGCCGGCGAGGAGGTCGCCGTCTTCACCCGCTCGCTGGACGACATCACCGAGCGCGTCCCGGAGATCGTCGAGGTCGTCCGCGCCCTCCCCGCGCAGGAGCTCATCCTCGACGGCGAGGCCATCGCGCTGGGTCCGTCCGGGCGCCCGCGCCCGTTCCAGGAGACGGCCTCGCGCACCGGCAGCCACGACGGCGCCGCCGGCACCACCCCGCTCACCGTCTACTTCTTCGACCTCCTCCACCGCGACGGGACGACGCTCGTCACCGCACCGGCCCGCGAGCGCCTCGCCGCGCTCGAGGAGGTCGTCCCCGCCTCTGCCCTCGTCCCGCGCCGCGTCACTGCGGACCAGGCGGGGCTCGACGCCTTCTTCCGCGAGATCCTCGAGCTGGGCCACGAGGGCCTCGTCCTCAAGGACCTCACCGCCCCCTACGACGCCGGGCGCCGCGGCGCCGCGTGGGTCAAGGTCAAGCCCCGTCACACCCTCGACCTCGTCGTCCTCGCCGTCGAGTGGGGCAGCGGCCGACGCCAGGGGACCCTGTCGAACATCCATCTCGGCGCCCGCGACGGTGACGGCTTCGTCATGCTCGGCAAGACCTTCAAGGGCATGACCGACGAGATGCTCGCCTGGCAGACCCAACGCTTCCTCGAGCTGGAGACCGGCCGCGAGGGCCACGTCGTCCACCTCCGGCCCGAGCAGGTGGTCGAGATCGCCATCGACGGCGTCCAGCGCTCCAGCCGCTACCCCGGCGGCGTGGCGCTGCGCTTCGCGCGGGTGCTGCGCTACCGCGAGGACAAGGCCCCCAACGAGGTCGACACCCTCGACGCCGTCCGCGCCCTCGGTCCGTGATCAGCCCATCGCCGGGGCGGTGCGCCGCTCCCGCTGCATGACGACGACGAGCGTCGCCACAACGCCGACCGCACCGGCGACGGAGAAGGCGAGGGTGGCGGACGTGGCGCCGAGGAGTGCACCGACGAGCACCGCCCCCGCCGCCTGCCCGAGCGCGAGCGCGACGAACAGGACGACGGTCGCGGCGGCGGAGGACTGCGGCAGGACCCGCACGGCCCACACGATGAGGACGCCGGACACCGCGGTGTAGCTCGCACCGAAGACCCCGACGGCGGCGACGGCGGCCGGCCCGGACGGCACCAGCCCGAGGGTCACCGTGGCGAGTGCCATCGCCCCGCACGTCAGCGCCCACGCGGCGCGCAGGTCCCAGGCCTGGACGAGCGGGCCGGCGACGGCGCCAAGCACCCCGCAGGCCCCGAGCACCATCCACCCGGCGATCGACCCGCCGTCGGACGTCGCCCCGGCCATGAGGGACCTGCCGAAGGTCCACACCGCCGCGCTCGAGCATCCCGCCAGGACCGCGGCGGCGATCGGCCGAGCCAGCGGCCCGAGCGCGACGCGTGGCGGCCGATCGACCTCCGAGCTCCCGGCACGGTCGGCGCGCAGGCTCGCGAGCGTCGCCGCGGCCGAGACGGCGGCGATGGCCACCCACGCGAGGCGCCACTGGCCGCCCGCGACGAGCGCCATCCCGCCGGCGAGGACGATGCCCGCACCGGTCCCGGCGTTGACGACCGTCTGGGCAGTCTCCTGGCGCCCGGGGGCGATGTTGCGCTCGACCACCGAGACGAGGCCGGGTGTCGCGAACCCGGCACCGGCCCCGGCGACGACGACGCTGAGCGCGAGGACGACGGCACCCGGAGCGAGTGCGACGCCGAGGCTGCCGACGCACGCGGTGACGCCGGCCCAGGCCACGACGGCTCGTGGCCGGCTCCCCATCCGCGAGGCGAGCAGCGCGCACACGCAGTAGGAGAGGAAGCTGCCGGCCTGGACCGCCCCTGACACGGCCGGCCCCAGGGTGAAGGCCTCCTCCAGGCGCGGCAGGAAGAGCCCGTACCCGAAGCGCGCGAGCCCGTACGTCGCCGCGATGAGAGCCATGCCGCTGAGCACCACCCGTGACATCCGCACCTCCTCGATTCGTAACGGTCGTTACGGTATGCCGAAACGGCCACTCACGCGAAACGGTCGTTACGGTAGGGCCATGTCCGCCCGCCCGTCCGCCCGCGACCGCCTCCTCGACGCCGCGGAGTCCGTGCTGTTCAGCGACGGCATCCGCGCCACCCCCGTGGACGAGCTCCTCCGCCAGGCCGACGTCTCCCCCGCCACGATGTACGCCCACTTCGGCAGCAAGGACGCGCTCGTCGCCCAGGCGCTGCGACGCCGCCTCGGGAGCTGGCGGGAGGTGTGGGACGCGCACGTCCTCGCGGCGAGCGACGACGTGTCACGCCTGCTCGCCCTCTTCGACGCCCTCGCCGCCTACCGGGAGGGCCGCACGACTCGCTGGTGCGCCTTCCTCGCGACGGCCGCCGAGCACACCGCACAGGAGGATGAGGTCGCCGACGCCGTCGCCTCCGACACCGCCCTGCTCACCGAGCGGCTCCTCCACCTGGCGCGTCCACTGGCCGGCGCCCGGGCGCAGGAGCTGGCCGACGAGATCCTCCTCGTCTACAACGGGACGCTCGCGAGCTTCCTTCGCGGCGCCCCGACGTCCGCCGTCGCCATCGGCCGCCGCCTGGCCGAGTCGGCGATCCAGACCCACCTCAGCGGTGCGGGCGGCAGGCCTTGACAGGCAAGTTACCACTTGCCTATAAAGAGCAGATGGACGACGACGCCGTCCTGTTCCGGGCGATCAGCGACGCCACCCGGCGGACGATCCTCGACGAGCTGACCGAGCGCGACGGGCAGACGCTCTTCGAGATCTGTGGCCGGCTGGCCATGAAGCACGGCTCGACCTCCTCCCGGCAGGCCATCTCCCAGCACCTCGCGGTGCTGGAGGAGGCAGGACTGCTCCGCACCCGGCGGGAGGGCCGCTACAAGTTCCACCACATCGACACCCGGCCGCTGCGCTCGATCGCCGCGCGCTGGCCCACCCGAGAGGAACCGACCCCATGATCCGCGTGACCGTGACCAGCGTGCTGGTCGACGACCAGGCCAGGGCCCTGGACTTCTACACCGACAAGCTCGGCTTCACGAAGAAGACCGACGTCCCCGCGGGCGAGGCCCGCTGGCTCACGGTCGTCTCCCCCGCCGACCCCGACGGCGTCGAGGTGCTGCTCGAGCCGGACGGCCACCCGGCGGCGAAGGTCTTCAAGGAGGCGCTCGTCGCCGACGGGATCCCGTGGACGCAGTTCGCGGTCGACGACGTCCACGCCGAGGTGGAGCGCCTCAAGGCCCTCGGGGTGGAGTTCACCCAGGAGGCGACCGACTACGGGCCCGTCGTCGTCGCCGTCCTCGACGACACGTGCGGCAACCTCATCCAGCTCGCCACGATGAAGCCGGCCGAGGGCTAGCGCGTCCGCTCCGCCGTCGGCGTCCTCTCCGGGGAGAGCCACACGTCGCCCGGCAGGTCCCCGGGCAACAGCGGGTTGCCGCGGCCGAGGAAGCCACCGTGCTCGCTGCCGAGCTCGTAGTCCCGGAGCGCGCCCAGAGCCCACTGACCGAGCCTGAGGATCGCCACGAGGTTGACGATCGCCATGAGCCCCATGGCGATGTCCGCGACCGTCCACACGAGCGCGAGCTCGGCGAGCGCCCCGACGAGGACGGCGAGGGTGACGAGGGTGCGCAGGGCGAGCGGCGCCCAGCGGCGGCGGGTGAGGAAGTCGACGTTGACCTCGGCGTAGGAGAAGTTGCCGAGGATCGAGGAGAACGCGAACACGAAGACGAGGACGGTCATCGGCAGCGTCACCCAGTCACCGAGCGACGCCGCGGCGGCTGTCTGGGTGAGGGCGGCACCCGCCTCCTCGGCGGTCTCGCCCGGCGTGTAGACCGAGGGGCCGGCCAGCAGGATGACGAAGGCCGTCGCCGAGCACACGACGACCGTGTCGACGAAGACGCCGAGCGACTGGATGAGCCCCTGCTGCGCCGGGTGCCGGACGGTGGCGGTGGCCGCGGCGTTGGGCGCGGAGCCCATGCCGGCCTCGTTGGAGAACAGGCCGCGCCGCGCGCCGTTGAGGACGGCCGCGAGCAGTCCGCCACCGGTGCCGGCGAGCGCCTCGTCCAGCCCGAAGGCGCCCCGCACGATCATCCCGACCGCGTCCGGCAGCGCACCGAGGTTGAGGACGATGACGGCGAGCGCGATGAGGACGTAGACGACGGCCAGGAGCGGCGCGAGGAGCTCGGCCACCCGGGCGACCGCCCGGATCCCGCCGAACACGACCGGCGCGGTGAGCAGCACGAGGAGCACGGCGGAGACCCACGGGGGCACCCCGTGACCGGAGTCCAGCGTGGCCGCGATCGTGTTGGCCTGGACCATCTCGAAGGCGAAACCGAAGACGAAGATGAGCAGGACGGCGAAGACGGCGCCCCAGCCGCGCGATCCGAGCCCCTGCCGGATGTAGAAGGCCGGCCCGCCGCGGAAGGTGCCGTCACGCCAGCGCACCTTGTACATCTGGGCGAGCGTGGCCTCGATGAAGGCGGTGGACATGCCGACGAAGGCGACGACCCACATCCAGAAGATCGCGCCCGGGCCGCCGAGGGCCAGCGCGATCGCCACACCGGCGATGTTCCCGGTGCCCACGCGCGAGCTGAGCCCGATGGCGAAGGCCTGGAAGGAGCTGATCCCGCCGTGGCTCTCGCCGCGTGACCGTGCGATGACGGAGACCATCCGGGTGAAGAGCCGGACCTGCACACCGCGCGTACGGACCGTGAAGTACACGCCCGCCCCGACGAGCAGCCCGATGAGCACGTAGGTGTACAGGCCGTTGCTGACGTCCCCCAGGACACTGTTGAGCGAGTCCACGTTCCACTCCCGACGGCGGTGGCCACCCCGGGCGGGCGACGCGACGCGGGCACGTTACTCCCCGACGCCGACGACGGCGCGCCGGGAACCGCCGTCACCGGTCGGTGTGGAGCTCGGCCGGCCGCTCGAGGACGACCGCTCGGACGACCTCCCTCAGCTCCTCCGGCAGCTCGTCCAGCGGCAGCGAGTCGCCGCGCTCGCTGGTCCACCCGCCGTCCTGCGCGCGCACCGGCTCGGCGGCGAAGACGCGCGCGAACACGGCCGGCGGCCCGGCGATCGAGAAGGTGGGGCCCGAGGCGGGGCCGACGGTGAACCCGGCCCGCCCGAGCACCGCGGCCACCTCCCGCACCGTCCCGGCGGCGGGCAGCCACTCGCGGCTCGTCGCCGCGCGGAACGAGGTGGGCTCCTCCCCCGAGGGCGCCCGCAGCACGACGAGCGCGACAGCGGTGTCACCGCTCTCCCCGAGCGCGGCGAGGGCCGCGGCGGCGTCCACGAGGCCCGGGCCGGTCGCGAGGTCCGGCCCGGGCCCGGCCGGCTCGCCGAACTCGGGGTGGTTGGAGCCGGCGGTGACGTCGCGCGCGGTCGCGGCGAGAACCTCCCGCACCCGGTCCGGCGCGGTCCCGGGCGCCGCCTGCGCGAGGAGTGCGCACACCCCCGCGAGCTGCGGCGCGGCCGCGGAGGTGCCGCTGAAGGCGGCCCAGCCGTCGTCGGGCGCCGTCTCGTCCCCGTCGGGGTGGGTGCCGCCGGCGAGGTCGCGGTCGAGGGCGGAGCCCGGCGGGACCGGGAGCATGAGGTACGTCGCCCCGGGCAGCAGACCGACGAGACCGCTGGCGTCCGGCACCCGCCGGCCCGGGTACACGCGGGAGACGAAGCCGCTGGAGTAGTCCGAGGCGCGCAGGCCGCCGTCCGGACCCTGGTAGACCCCGCCGGCGGAGATGACGTCGGGGTGCTGCCCGGGGAAGCCCCACGACCCGTTGCCCGCCGAGAAGACGACGACGACGCCGTCGGCCACCGCGGCCGCGACCGCCGCGGCCAGCGCCTGGTTCGCTGCGCTGAGCGGCGGGTCCGGCTGGTCCGACCCCCAGCTGTTCGTGACGACGTGCGGGTCGAGCGCCACCGCCGCCGTGAAGGCGGCCGTGACGTTGACGAGCGCGCCCGAGGCCGTCGCGGCCTTGACGGGCAGCAGGGTGACGCCCGGCGCGGCGGCGAAGACGTTCGCGGCCTCACCGGTGCCGTGCCCGTTCTCGTCGACCTCCGGGTCGGCCGTGCCGGGCCCCAGGACGGTGGGTTCCACCCGGTAGCCGCGGGAGACGAAGAAGGGGTGGGACTGGAAGCCGGTGTCGACCATCGCCACCCGCACGCCGTCGCCGGTGACGCCGTCGCGGTGCGGCCCGTCGGCCCGTAGCGCCGTGGCGAGCTGGTCGGGCAGCGTGAGGTGCCAGTAGTCCGCGGGCGGCGGGTCGGGCGACGGCTCGGGGGCGGGCCCGGCGGACGCCGGGTAGTACGGCTCCTCGATCGCGACGGCGGCGACCACGTCGGCCAGGGGCGAGCCGGTGGTCTCGAGGAGCCCGGGGACCGCGCTGCCCTCGAAGTCGATGAAGGTGCCGGTGTCCCGCACGGACCCGGGCTTGATGACCTGCCGCTCCTCCGTGTACAGCCGCCGCCCGAAGACCCGCTCGAAGAGCTCGGGCGGACCGGCGACGTTAACGAGGAGCCGCGAGGTGTGGAGCACCTCGAACCCCGCCCCAGTCAGCGCCGCGGCGGTGCGGGCGACGTCGTCGTCGGTGGCGTAGAACCGCTCCACGGTCCGGGCCGTCACCACCTGCCCGGGCGCGAAGAGCGAGGCCGGCGCCCCGCCCGGCTGGCAGAGCGCGTAGACGCGCTCCGGGAAGTCGCGACCGGTCGTCGTCGTCATGGTGCCCCCTCGGCTCGGTGCCTGCCACGAGCGTAGGAGTGACCACCGACACGGGCGCGGGCGGGGGCCCGCGGCCTACGGCTCGGGGCCGAGGAACGCCTCGGCCGCCGCGACGGCCGCGTCGACCGCGGCGCTCGGGAGCAGCACGTGCCCCGCGCCGGCGACGGTCCGGAGCTCGGAACCCGGGCGCGACACGAGCCGCCGCAGGACGTCGAGCTGCTCGTCGAGGTCGGGCACGAACCGGTCCCGCTCCCCCATGAGGACGAGGGTGGGCGCCGCGATCTTCGCCAGCTCCGGCGCGAAGTCGCGGCCGATCTCCCACCGGGTGCGCTTGACCACCTGCGTCGGGTCGCTGCGCCGGACGTTCCGGAAGAAGGCGTGGCGGCGTCCGTCGCCCACCGGCCCGCACACCCAGGCCATGAGGAGCGGCGCCAGGGCCTGGTACACCCGCCGCGGGGACACCGCGACGAGGAGGTTGTTGGCCCGCAGGCGCGTGTCGGCGACCCGGGTGAAGGTCCCGACGAGGACGACGCGCCGCGCGGGCAGGCCGTGGTCCCCGATCGCCTGTGCCGCGGCGATCGAGCCGAGCGACGCGGCGAGGACGTCGACCTCGCCCGGGACGTGCGCGCGGACGAGCTCGGCGACCTCCCGGGAGAAGTCCTCCAGCGAGGCGTTGCGCTCGGTCGTGTAGTCCACGACGAGGACCGGGCGGGACTGGGCGAGCCGCTCGACGAGGGGCGCCACGGTCCCCACCGACCCGTCCATGCCCGGGACGACGACGAGGGGCACCCCGCTCGTCGGTGACCCGTGGCGCACCAGCCGCGCGGCCCCCTCGCCGCGGCGCACGGCGGCGGCCGCCCCGGCGACCGACTCCTCGCACACGAACCGGAAGTGCGCGGTCCAGAACCGGCGCAGCCCCCGGTACAGCGGGCCCGACGCCTGCTCCCACGAGCCGAAGCGGCTGCGGCCACCGCCGAGGTCCGCGAAGGAGTACGTGTGCCGGGCGTGGAAGCCGGGCAGCGCCGTCACCTCCCAGGTGACCTCACGCTCCGGCTCGACGACGACGAGACGCGCGATCGCCGGCAGCCGGTACAGGTAGCGGCGGCGGATCGGGCGGAAGGCCCACACGAGCGTGGCACCCGCCGCGAGCCGGCCCCCGGGCACGACGCGCGCCCCCGAGATGCAGCCGTTCCAGCCCGACCACCCGGCGACGTCGGCGAACAGCCGCCAGACCTGGTCCACCGGGACGTCGAGGTCGACATGGCCCTCGACGGGCGCGTCATCGCGCCGTCGCCTTCCGCTTTCACCGCGCACGTCACTATGATATGCGTCACACCCGCGAGCGGTGGCCGGAGTCGCCCACCGCGCGGGGAAGAGGGAGGCCGTCCGATGGCGTACGCGACGCTCCGCGTGGCGCGGACCGGCCGCGTGCTGCTGGTCCGGATCGACAACCCTCCCCGCAACCTCCTCACCATGGAGGTGGTCGACGACCTCGCCCGGCTGGTCCGCGCGGTCGACGCGGACGCCTCGGTGCGCGCGGTCGTGCTCACCGGTGAGCCGCACGAGGAGTTCGCCGCCCACTTCGACGTCGGCGTCATCGAGGCGATGGCGGGCCGGGTGCCGGTGCACGTCCCCCCGGCGGCGGCCCCGGCCGTCCTCGCGCTGATCGACGGCCTCGGTCGTGTGCCCGGCGCGGGTGCCCTCCTCGACCGCACGCCCGCCGCCGGGGCCCGGGCCCTGCTCCGCATGCACCGGCTCTTCCTGCGGATGGGCCGCTCGGACACGGTGTTCGTCGCCGCCGTCAACGGGCTCGCCCTCGGCGGGGGCTGTGAGCTCGCCCTGGCCTGCGACCTCCGGTACATGGCCACCACCGACACGTGCCGCATCGGCCTGCCCGAGGGGCTGCTCGGCATCATCCCCGGCGGGGGCGGCACGCAGCGCCTGACCCGCCTCGTGGGCCCGGGCCGTGCCCTGCAGATGATGCTCGAGGGCACCGCGCTGGACGCGGCCCAGGCCCTGGACCTGGGGCTGGTCCACGCGCAGGCGCCGGCCGACGAGCTGCTCGGCACCGCCCTGGCCGCGGCCCGCACAGCCTCCCGGCGGTCGCCGTGGACGGTGCGGATGCTCAAGCGCAGCGTCTACCACGGCGGGTCGCGGTCCCTGGGGTCGGGTCTCGCCGAGGAGCGGGTGGGGCTCGTCGTCACCAGCACCTCCGCCCAGGGCCGCCAGGGGATGCAGCGGCTCCTCGCGATGTTCCCCTCCGGTGCCGCGGTGCCGCCCGGTGCCGTGCTGCACGCGCTGGCCACCGCCGACGTCGACCTCGGCGGTCCCGTCGTCGCGGGGGCGGGCCGCGCGGGAGGAGGTGGGGCGGCGTGACGGCGGAGCAGCTCGACGCCATCGTCATCGGCTCCGGGTTCGGTGGCGCCGTCAGCGCCTGCCGGCTCGCGCAGGCCGGACGCAGCGTGGCGGTCCTCGAGCGGGGCAAGCGGTACCCGCCCGGGTCCTTCGCCCGCAGCCCCCGCGAGCTCGCCACGAACTTCTGGGACCCGAGCAAGGGCCTGCACGGGCTCTTCGACATCTGGTCCTTCCGCGGCCTGGAGGCGGTCGTGGCCAGCGGGCTGGGCGGCGGCTCACTCATCTACGCCAACGTGCTGCTCCGCAAGCCCCCCACCTGGTTCGCGCAGGACCCCACCGGGGCGGGCCGGACCGAGCACTGGCCGGTCAGCTACGACGACCTCGCACCGCACTACGCGACGGCCGAGGACATGCTCGGGGCCACCCCCTACCCCGTCGACCGCGCCCCCTACGACCGCACCGCCAAGACGCTCGCGATGCAGTCCGCCGCCCGGCGGGCGGGCCTGGCGTGGTCCCTCCCCAACCTCGCGGTCTCCTTCGGCGAGCCCGAGCCGGTGCCGGGCATCCCGGTCGGCGCCCCGGAGGACAACCTCCACCACGCCCAGCGCTACGCCTGCCGCCTGTGCGGCGAGTGCGACACCGGGTGCAACTTCGGCAGCAAGAACACCACCGACTACACCTACCTCTCCGCGGCCCAGCGTGCCGGGGCACGGATCGAGGACCGGTGCGAGGTCCGCCGCATCGCCTGGCGCGACGACCACTACGAGGTGGACTTCGTCCGGCACCGTCCCGAGCGCGAGGGGACCCCGTGGGACACCTCGACCCTGCCCGTCGAGACGTGGCACAGCAAGGTCGTCGTGGTGTCGGCCGGGTCGCTGGGCAGCACCTACCTCCTGCTCAGGTCCCGCACCGGTCTGCCCCGCCTGAGCCCTCGCCTGGGGAGCCGCTTCTGCGGCAACGGGGACCTGCTCGGCTTCGTCACCGGCAGCCGGACCCGCCTGCTGGACCCCTCCCGGGGGCCGGTCATCACCAGCACCGTCCGCGTGGGGGACGCCCTCGACGGCGACGGCGGTCGCGGGCACTTCGTCCAGGACGGCGGCTACCCGGAGTTCGTCGGCTGGATGCTGGAGACCGCCCACGCCTGGGGGCCGGTGCGCCGCGGGGCGTGGTTCGCGCTGGACCGCGTGCTGGCCGCGGTGACGGCCTCACCCCGCAGCCACCTGTCGGCGCGCACGGCCGCCCTGCTGGGCAGCACCCGCGCGTCGGCGGGCACCCTGCCGCTGCTCGGCATGGGCCGGGACGTGCCCGACGGGCGGATGCGCCTGCGCGACGGCTGGCTCGACGTCGACTGGACGACGGCGACGTCCGCGCGGTACTTCGCCGGCCTCGTCGCGACGATGACCGCGATCGCGTCCGCGCTGGACTCCCGCCTCAAGCTCAACCCGACGTGGCGGCTCGGGCGCGTGGTCACCGTGCACCCGCTGGGTGGCTGCCCGATGGGACGCGACGCCCGGGAGGGCGTCGTCGACGACCACGGCGAGGCGTTCGGCCACCCCGGGCTCTTCGTCGCGGACGGGTCGGTGATGCCGGGCCCGGTCGGGGCCAACCCGGCGCTCACCATCGCCGCGCTGGCCGAACGGTTCAGCGCCCGGATGATCGAACGGAGCGGCTGATGGACCGGCCCACCGACCCCCCGCGCCGTTCCCTCGTCCTCGCCGGGGGCGGCACCAAGGTGGCGTTCCAGGCCGGTGTCCTGCAGGTGTGGCTCGACGAGGCCGGCCTGGAGTTCGACCACGCCGACGGCGCCAGCGGCGGGGTCTTCAACCTCGCCATGTGGGCGCAGGGCATGACGGGACGCCAGATCGCGGACAACTGGCGGCGGTACTCCCCGCTGGGTGCCGTCGAGCCGAACCTGCGCGGGCTGCTCCGTGGGCCCTTCGCGCCCTCGGTCCTCAGGCTCGAACGCTTCCGGCGCAACGTCCTGGGCGCCTGGGGGCTGGACTGGACCGCCATCCGGGCGACCCCGCGGGAGGCCACGTTCAACCTCTACGACTTCTCCGCGCACGAGCTCGTCATCGCCGAGGCCGCCGAGATGGACGAGGACCGTCTGCTGTCCGCCGTGTCCCTGCCCATGTGGTTCCCGCCCGTCCCGATCGACGGCCACACCTACATCGACGCCGTCTTCGCCACCGACGCGAACCTCGAGGAGGCGGCGCGCCGCGGCGCGGACGAGCTGTGGGTGATCTGGACCGTGAGCCGCCGCGGCACCTGGCGGCCCGGTCTCGTCCCGCAGTACTTCCAGGTGATCGAGGCCGCGGCGAACAGCCGGCTGCGCTCGGAGCTCGACCGCATCGAGCGCAGCAACGCCGCCTGGGCGGCGACGGGCGGGGGCGAGTTCGGTCGTCACATCGAGGTCAAGCTGCTCCAGGCGGAGGTCCCCGTCCACTACCTCTTCACCTTCCGCCGCGACCGGATGCGCATGGCCGTCGAGCTCGGGGTCGCCGCGGGCCGTCGCTGGTGCGCCGAGCAGGGCATCCCCACCCACCCGGCGGGTGACCCGCTGCCGCGCCCCTCCGGCGCGGGCATCCGTTTCACCGAGGTGATGGCCGGCTTCGCGGCCTGGGGTGCCCGGGACCCCCTCGAGGGTGCGGTGACCGGCGCCCAGGAGCAGGAGCGGCTCCGGTTCAGGCTCACCATCGTCGTCCGCGACCTCGACCGTTTCGTCGCCTCTCCCGAGCACGAGGCGCTCGCCCGCGGCTGGGTGGAGTACTCCCCGCTGGGAGGCCGCTTCCCCGTCGAGAGCGGCACGTTCAACCTCTTCGTCGACCAGTCCGACCCGGCGCGCAAGCGGATGCTCTACCGGCTGCACTTCACCGACTCCGGTGGGTTCCCGCTGACGCTCCTCGGCCACAAGGTGGTGGAGGACGACCCCGGGCCCGACTTCTGGGCCGACACGACGACGCTCTACACCCGGCTGCTGCGCGGGCACGTCGACTGGGACGACGCCGAGGAGGCCGAGACCGTGGCCGCCGGGATCCTGCGCATCACTCCCCCGGCGCTCGCGCGCCAGCTGACGACCTTCCGTGCCCGCGGGGACACGGCCGTCCAGCGCTGGGCTGCCCTCGCCCGCTTCGGGCGACTCTTCCTCGGTCAGGTCTGGGACGTGTACGTCAGCCCGGCGGACGCCCCCAGAGGGTTGTGAACGACGACGCGAGAGAGGTTCCGTCATGCCAGCGCCTGTCCCGCTCTCCTCCCGCACCTCCGCCGCCGCCGCGGGGTGGGGCTGCGGTGAGCGCGCCGACATCGGCGCCCTGTACCGGGAGGGGTACGTGCCGCGCCGCTTCTCGTGGTTCTCCCCGCGGCCCCTGTGGCTGTCCCGCAACGACAGGCTCTCCGGTGTGCTCACCGGCGTCGTCGCGGCAGAACGCCACCGCTGGACGCAGGCCCAGCGACGACGCGGCATCGAGGACCTCACGGTGGGGACCTTCGCCGGCCGGGAGGAGGTCTCCTTCCTCGTCCTGGGCGACACGGGCGAGGGTGACAACTCCCAGTACCACGTCGTCCGGCCGCTCCTCGCTTCCGCCGAGGGCACCTCCTTCACCTGCATCGTCAGCGACGTCATCTACCCGGCCGGTGACGTCAGCGACTACGAGGACAAGTTCCTCCACCCCTATCGCCCCCTGCCCGGCCCGATCTACGCGGTCCCCGGCAACCACGACTGGTACGACGGTCTGCACGGGTTCATGACACTGCTCTGCGGCGCCGACCCCGACCTGCGGCCGCCGGCGCGCCGGGAGCCGATCCTGTGGAAGCGGCTGCTGCACCGCTGCCTCTGGCGCCAGGCGTCCGAGACCGCCCAGGACGAGCTGGAGCGCCTGCGCTCCCTGCGACCACACGTCTCGAACCAGCCGGGCCCCTACTTCGCCATCGAGCTCCACGACCTGCTGCTCGTGGGGATCGACACGGGTATCGACGGCACCCTGGACGCCGAGCAGGCTGCCTGGCTGCGGACGGTCTCCGCGCTCGACACGGACAAGATCCTCCTCACCGGCAAGCCGCTCATCGCCAACGCCCGGCGCAAGGAGGTGTCGATGGACGGGCCCGACAGGACCGTCAACGCGCTCGTCGAGAACGCGGCGAACCGGTACATCGCCGTCATCGGCGGCGACATCCACAACTACCAGCGCTACGAGGTGTCCCACGACGGCCGGACCGTCCAGTACGTCGTCAGCGGGGCCGGCGGTGCCTACACCAAGGCCACGCACACCATCCCCCTCGTCACCCCGGAGAACAGCGGCTGCACGGAGTCGCACTTCAGGTGCTACCCGCGGCGCGGTGACTCCCTGGCCACCTACTCCGTCCTCTTCGACCGGAGGTTCGGCCGCGGGAAGGGGTTGTTCGTCGTCCCTCGCGAGGAGGCCCCGGCCCTCATGTCCGAGCATCTCGGCGGGACGGTGCAGCCGACCGTGGAGGAGGACCGGGCCGCCAGGGTCAGCCTTCGGGCACGCATCGCCGCCCGGTTCGTCCTGCCGCAGCCGCGCGGGCTCTTCCACCGCCTCTTCTCCGAGTACCTCGACTGGGACCTGCCCGACCCTCCGCTGTTCAAGAGCTTTCTCCGGGTCGACGTGCGGCCCGGTGAGATCGAGATCCGCTGCTTCGGGGTCACCGGCTGCGCCGAGCACGAGTCCAACCCCACCCTCGAGGACCACATCGTCGGGACACGGGCGGGCGAGGGGCAGTGGTGGTGGCAGGACCTCACGGTGGAGACGCCGGTCGCAGAGTGAGCCGGACCCCTCTGCGAGACTGGGCCGGTGACCACCCACGAGCTCAACTCCCTGCTGGACCGCCTCGAGGACGAGGCGGGCCCGGGCGCGGACCTGGACCCCGACGCGCTCTACGAGGGCTTCACCACCTGGGCCGAGGGCACCGGCCGCGTGCTCTACCCCCACCAGGAGGAGGCGCTGCTCGAGATCACCACCGGGTCCCACGTCATCGTCGCCACGCCCACCGGCTCGGGCAAGACGATGATCGCGCTCGCCGCGCACACCGTGGCCCTGGCCCGGGGCGAGCGCACGTACTACACGGCGCCGCTCAAGGCCCTCGTCTCGGAGAAGTTCTTCGACCTCGTCGCGCTCTTCGGCTCGCACAACGTCGGCATGGTCACCGGGGACTCCGCGATCAACCCCGACGCACCGATCATCTGCTGCACCGCCGAGATCCTCGCCAACCAGGCGCTGCGCGAGGGCGCCGCGCTCGACGTCGGCGTCGTCGTCATGGACGAGTTCCACTTCTACGCCGACCCCCAGCGCGGCTGGGCCTGGCAGGTGCCCCTCCTCGAGCTGACGAGCGCCCAGTTCGTCCTCATGTCCGGCACCCTCGGCGACGTCTCCTTCTTCGAGCGGGACCTCACGCGCCGCACGGGCCGGGAGGTCGCCGTCGTCTCTGGCGCCGAGCGCCCCGTCCCGCTCACCTTCGACTACTCCCTCGAGCCGATCCAGGACCTCCTCCAGCGTCTGGTCGAGCAGGGCCGCTCCCCCGTCTACGTCGTCCACTTCGCCCAGAAGGACGCCGTCGAACGGGCCCAGTCGCTCACGTCCGTCACCGTCGCCTCCCGCGAGCGCCGCGACCAGATCGCGACGGCGATCGGCGACTTCCGCTTCGCCAAGGGCTTCGGCCAGACCCTGTCCCGCCTCCTGCGCCTGGGCATCGGCGTCCACCACGCCGGCATGCTGCCGCGCTACCGGCGCCTCGTCGAGCGCCTCACCCAGTCGGGCCTGCTCGCCGTCGTCTGCGGGACCGACACCCTCGGGGTGGGGATCAACGTGCCGATCCGCACCGTCGTCCTCACCTCGCTGACGAAGTTCGACGGCGAGCGCTCCCGTCACCTCACGGCGCGGGAGTTCCACCAGATCGCCGGCCGCGCCGGCCGCGCGGGCTACGACACCACCGGGGAGGTCGTCGTCCAGGCCCCCGAGCACGTCATCGAGAACGCCAAGGCGCTGGCCAAGGCCGGCGACGACGAGAAGAAGCGCCGCAAGATCGTCCGGAAGAAGGCCCCGGCCGGCGTCGTCAACTGGACCGACAAGACCTTCGAGCGTCTCCGCGACGCCGAGCCCGAGGCGCTGACCAGCCAGTTCGCGGTGACCCACACGATGGTCCTGTCCGTGCTCGCCCGCCCGGGGGACCCGGTACTGGCGATGTACCGGCTGCTCACCGACAACCACGAGCCGCCCACCACCTGGAACCCTCACCTGCGCCGCGCCGCGGAGATCTACCGATCGCTGCGCACCGCCGGCGTGGTCGAGCACCGCGACGCCGCCTGGCGCCGTGCCCACCCGGGTGAGCCCTACGTCCACCTCACCGTCGACCTGCCGCGCGAGTTCGCGCTCAACGCGCCGCTGTCGCCCTTCGCGCTCGCCGCCATCGACCTGCTCGACGAGGAGTCCCCCGACTTCCCGCTCGACGTCGTCTCCGTCATCGAGGCCACCCTGGAGGACCCGCGCCCGCTCCTGTACGGCCAGCAGCGCCACGCGCGCGGCGAGGCGATCGGGGCGATGAAGGCCGAGGGCATGGAGTACGAGGAGCGGATGGAGGCGCTGGAGGAGGTCACCTGGCCGCGCCCGCTCGCCGAGATGCTCGAGCCCGCGCTGGCCACCTACCGGCAGACCAACCCGTGGGTCGGGGACCAGGAGCTCAAGGCGAAGTCCGTGGTCCGCGAGATGGTCGAGAACGCGATGACCTTCTCCGAGCTCGTCTCCCGCTACGACGTCGGGCGCAGCGAGGGCGTGGTCCTGCGCTACCTCACCGACGCCTACCGGGCACTGCGCCAGGTGGTGCCCGAGCGCGCCCGCACCGAGGAGGTCGAGGAGATCATCGGCTGGCTCGGCGACCACATCCGCTCGGTCGACTCCAGCCTCCTCGACGAGTGGGAGTCCCTCATGGGCTCCGGCGAGCCGGTCGCGCCGGCCGACTCCGCCGACGGCGTCGAGCGCCGCTTCGGCGAGGGCGAGGACGGCCAGCCCGTCGCCTTCACCCGCAACCGCCACGGGTTCCGGGTCACCGTCCGCAAGGCGCTGTTCACGCGCGTGGAGCTGCTCGCGCGCGAGCACTACGAACCGCTCGGGGCCATGCACGGCGCCGACGGCTGGGACGCCGAGCGCTGGGCACAGGCGATGGACCCGTACTGGCAGGACTACGACTGGCTCGGCACCGACGTCGCCGCCCGCGCCGCCTCCCTCGTCACCATCGACGAGCGACCCTTGCGCGAGGACCTCCTGCGGGCGGGCCTGCCCGAGGACGACGACGCCGCCCTCGCCCTGGCAGGGGACGGTCGCCTGTGGCTGGTCCGCCAGACCCTGGACGACCCGGAGGGCGAGCACGACTGGGGCGTCTGGGCCGTCGTCGACCTCGACGCGAGCGACGCGGCGCAGGGCGCCGTCGTCCGGGTGCTCGGCGTGGGCCCGCGGTGAGCCGCCGGGCGGCGCCGGCCGGCACGCCCGCCCTGCTCGCCCTGCAGCAGGCCGGCGTGGCCCACACCGTGCGCGAGTACGTCCACGACCCCCGCAGCGAGCTCTCCTTCGGGCTGGAGGCGGCCCACGCGCTGGGCGTGGACCCCGCGCGCGTGCTCAAGACGCTCGTCGCGGAGGTCGACGGCGCGCTCGTCGTCGGGGTCGTCCCGGTCACCGGGGAGCTGGACCTCAAGGCCCTCGCCGCCGCCGTCGGCGCCAAGCGCGCCACGATGGCGGCACCGGCCGCCGCTGAACGGGCCACCGGCTACGTCGTCGGGGGCATCTCCCCGCTCGGGCAGCGCCGCCGGCTCACCACCGTCGTCGACGAGACCGCCCTGGAGCACGCGACGGTGCTCGTCAGCGCCGGCCGCCGCGGGGCCGACGTCGAGCTCGCGCCGGCGGACCTCCTCGCCCTCACCGGCGCCCGCACCGCGCGGATCGGCCGCCCGTGACCCGGGTCCCACGCTCGGTGCCCGAGCCGGACGTGCCCCCGCACCTCGAGCCGGGTGACGTCACCGCGCTGGACGACGCGACCACCGCCGGGGTCGACCTCACCGGCGCCGTCGTGCCCGGCCTGCGCGAGGCGCAGGTCGAGGGCAGTGACCTCTCCCGCGTGCGGGCGGGCGGCGGGCAGTGGGAGCGCGTGACGCTCGCGGACTGCCGGCTCGACGGCGCGGACCTGGCCAACCTCGTGTGGCGCGACGGCTCGCTGCTGCGCTGCTCGCTGCGCGAGGCCCGGATGACCGGCGCCCTGCTCGCCGGGGTGCGGCTGCGCTCGGTCCTGCTCGAGGGGGTCCAGGGCACGCTGACGAGCTGGCACGGTGCCCAGCTGCGCGGCGTCGTCCTGCGTGGCTGCGACCTGCGCGAGGCCACCTTCACCGACACCGTCATGGACGGCGTCCTCCTCGAGGACTGCGTGCTCAGCGGCGCCCAGCTGTCCGGCCTGCGCTGCCGCGACGTCCAGCTGCGCGGCTGCCGGCTCGAGGGCGTCGGGGGCGTCGGGGGGCTGCGCGGCGCCCGCGTCGCCGAGGAGGACGCGATCGCCCTCCTGCCGGCGCTGGCCCGTGAGCTCGGCCTCACGCTCGGTGGCTGACCCCGCGCAGGTGCGCCTCGAGGAGGTCGGCCGCCGCGCGGGTGCCGCCGAGCGCGCGGAGCTCGGCACCGAGGCGGGCCGCCGTCGCGCGGTACCGCGGCTCGGTGACCACGGCGTCGTAGGCCGCCGCGACGGCGGCGGGCCGCGGCCGCCCGGTCCGCAGGTTGACGCCCGCGCCGTGCCACCCGACCCGGGCGGCGATCTCCGGCTTGTCGAGGTCCCCGCCGGCGACGACGAGCGGGACGCCGTGGCGCAGTGCCTGCAGGACCCCGCCGAACCCGCCGTTCGTCACCATGACGTCGGTGAGCGGCAGCAGGTGCGGGTAGGGGACCATCGGCGCGACGCGCACGTTCGCCGGCAGCGGGCCGGGCAGCGGCGGCGTGCGGTGCCCGAGCCCGACGACGACGAGCACCTCCCGTCCCGCGAGCGCCTCGACGGCGGGGAGGATGAGGTCGCTGGGGTCGATGTTCGCCGTGCCCTGGGTGACGTGGACGACCGGCACGGTCGCCCGGGCGACGTCCTCCCACCAGTCCGGCAGCGGGCCGGCCGCCGGGGCCCCGCCGTCGTCGGTGAGGTCGCCGACGTGGCGGACGTGGCCGGGCAGGTCGCTGCGCGGGTAGTCGAGGCCGGGTGACCCGGCCGCGACGAGGAGCTGCGGGGAGTACCACATGCTCGCGAAGGTCTCGCTGTCGGGTGGCAGGCCCACGAGGCGGCGGGTGGCCCGGTAGCGCCGGGTCAGCAGCCGGGTGCCGGCGGAGGCTGCGGTGCCGAGCACGAGGTCGCGGGCGCGCCCGAGCGGTCCGGCGGCCGGCGTGAGCCCGAGGCCGGTCGGCGGGATGCCGGGGCCGGGCAGCCACACCGGCACCGGGGAGATCGACGCCCACCGCGAGCCGGTCCGCTCGGCGGCGAACCGGGTGCCCAGGGCCATCGGGTCACCGGCGAGCAGGTCCCAGGGCTCGGCCGCGTGCGCGCGCTCGAGGTCCCGCGCCTGCGCCGGCGCCGTCCCGAGGAAGAGGTCCTCGAGGTTGACGAGGACCTGCCCGAAGCCCTTGCGCCCCCGCAGCCGCGGGAAGGTCGCGGCGAGGTCGCGCTCGTCGAAGTCCGGCGCCGCGTCCCACGGGACCCCGCGCGCGCCGACCTCCTCGAAGGACGTGACGTAGGAGCGGCCGGTGTACACGCGCACGTCGTGCCCGCGGCGGACGAGCTCGCGCGCGACCGCGCGGACCGGGCGGGCGTGCCCGGCGAAGGGCATCGCGGTCAGCATGATCGAGGCCATGCCCCGATTCTCCTCGGCGACCCGCTAGGTCTCGCGTGCTGCCGCCACCGCCTCGGCCGGTGGCCGGTACTCGGCGCGCTCCCTGATCCCGCGGAGCATCCGCTCGGTCATGACGAAGCTCGCGACCTGCACGGCCTCCACCAGCGCCCCGGCCCACGGCTCGAGGTAGGTGTACCGCTCCCGGACGACGAGCCGCGTCGACCCGCGCGGGCCGGGCCGCAGGACGAAGGCCCAGGTGAAGGCGACGGGCATCGGCAGGCCGTGCCTGGCCGCCCCCTCCGGGGAGCCGTGGAGGACGAGGGCGTGGGCGGGGTCGACGACCGCAGCGACGAGCGGCACGTCCGGCGCGAGGTGGACCTCGTCGCCCGGGGCGAGGTGCTGCCACTCGGGCACGATCTCCGCGGCGTTGTCGATGTCCAGGCCGAGGAGCGACTGCAGCCGGTCGTAGCTGTAGAACCCGCCGCGCCCCTGCCCGAGCTGGACGAGCCACGGCCACACGTCCTCGGGCGGGGCCTGGATGCTCACGGCCCGCGTGGCGACGAGATCGGCACGGCCGATGATCGGGTCGCCGGGCAGCGGCGCCGCGGCCTCCTCCGGGGTCGCGCCCCACACGTGCTGGTAGCGGCGCGCCGCGACCAGGGCGCCGAGCAGCAGCCCTCCTGCCGTCGCCCACGGGACGACCCGGTTCGCGGACCTCATCCTCATCACCTCCCTCCCAGGCTCCCCGCCGGCACCGGCCGGCACCACGGCCCAAGGTCCCGCCTGCGGGGACGTCCGGCGCTCCGGCCCGCGACGTCCGGGCCACAGTTCACCCGTGCGAGTGTGGGGGCTTGTGATCGAGTGCGTGTGGGCGCTACGGTGGCGCGACGTCGAGAACGACGCCGGGCCCGAAGCCGCCCCGCCGTCGCCCCCGGCGGCCCGGGCGGGCACACGTCGGCCGGCTCGGGAGCAGCCACAAGCCAGCCGCCGTGTTACCGAATCGCAACGCGGCCCGGGACCAAGGATGTGACATCCAGCGCTCCGAAGGTTCAGAATGTTAGCGTGAACATTCGCCGCACCAGCGGTACCTGAGAAGGCGCAGCGGCCTCACGCCCGACCACGTGGTCGGGCACTCACCAGCCCGCCGCCCGGCGGGCAGTAACAACCCTCCACTCTCGAAGGAGAGAACATTGCGCACACGGAAGTTCGCAGCAGTTGCAGCGGGGCTCACCATGACCTTCGCCCTCGCTGCCTGCGGTGGTGGCGGTGCCGGTAGCGGCGACGAGGCCTCCGAGCCCGCGGGCAACGGTGGCGACAGCGCCGCCGGCGACCAGACCATCGGCGTCGCCATGCCCACGCAGACCTCCGAGCGCTGGATCGCCGACGGCCAGGCCGTCGAGAGCCAGCTCGAGGAGGCCGGCTACACGGTCGACCTGCAGTTCGCCAACGACGACATCCCCACGCAGACCCAGCAGATCGACCAGATGATCCTGCAGGAGGTCGACCTCCTCATCATCGCCTCGATCGACGGCACCGCGCTGACCAGCCAGCTCGACGCCGCCGGCGCCGCGGGCATCCCGGTCATCGCCTACGACCGCCTCATCAACGGCAGCGAGAACGTCGACTTCTACGTCACCTTCGACAACTACAACGTCGGCGTGCAGCAGGCCACCTCGCTCCTCGTGGGCCTGGGTCTCCTCAACGCGGACGGCTCGGAGAACCCCGACGCCCCCGAGGGCCCGTTCAACATCGAGGTCTTCGCCGGCTCGCCGGACGACAACAACGCCGGGTTCTTCTTCAACGGCGCGATGGACACCCTCAAGCCGTTCCTCGACGACGGCACGCTCGTCGTGCCCTCGGGCCAGACGGAGTTCGACACCGTCGCCACGCTGCGCTGGAGCCAGGAGGCCGCCCAGCGCCGCATGGAGGACCTCCTCACCTCCACCTACACCGGTGGCGAGGAGCTGCACGGGGTGCTCTCGCCCTTCGACGGCATCTCCCGCGGCATCATCACCGCGCTCCAGGGCGCGGGCTACGGCCCGACCCTCGAGGAGGGCCTGCCGGTCGTCTCCGGCCAGGACGCCGAGATCGCCTCGGTGACCCTCATCGACCAGGGCGTGCAGTTCTCGACGATCTTCAAGGACACCCGCAAGCTCGCCACCGAGTCCGTCCGCGCGGCGCAGGCGTTCCTCGAGGGCAGCGAGCCCGAGGCGAACGACACCGAGACGTACGACAACGGCGTGAAGGTCGTCCCGTCCTACCTCCTCGAGTCGGACATCGTCTACGCCGACAACATCACCGAGCTCCTCGTGGACTCCGGGTACTACACCGCCGAGCAGGTCGAGCAGGGCTCCTGACCCGTCCCTGACCTGACGGTGCGGGGCCGGGCAGCGCGCCCGGCCCCGCACCCCCCGCACAACCACGAGAAGTGAGGCGGCATGACCGACAACATCTTGGAGATGCGCTCCATCACCAAGACGTTCCCCGGCGTCAAGGCGCTCCAGGACGTCACCCTGGAGGTCCGGCGCGGTGAGATCCACGCGATCTGCGGGGAGAACGGCGCCGGCAAGTCGACGCTGATGAAGGTCCTCTCGGGCGTCTACCCGCACGGCACCTACGAGGGCGAGATCCACTACGACGGCGCGGAGGTGCGGTTCGGGTCCATCAACGACTCCGAGGCGCACGGCGTCGTCATCATCCACCAGGAGCTGGCCCTGGTCCCGCACCTGTCCGTCGCCGAGAACATCTTCCTCGGCAACGAGACCCGCGGCACCGGTGGGCTGATCAACTGGAACGAGACGAACTCCCGGGCCGCCGAGCTCCTCGAGCGTGTCGGCCTGACCGAGAACCCGACGACGCCGGTCGGTCAGCTCGGCGTCGGCAAGCAGCAGCTCGTCGAGATCGCCAAGGCGCTGTCCAAGGACGTGCGCCTGCTCATCCTCGACGAGCCGACGGCGGCGCTCAACGACACGGACTCCGAGCACCTGCTCGGCCTGCTGCGCCAGCTCAACGCGCAGGGCATCAGCTGCATCATGATCTCCCACAAGCTCAACGAGATCGCCGACATCGCCCACCGCACCACGGTCATCCGCGACGGCCGCACGATCGAGAGCCTCGACATGGCCTCCCCCGAGGCCACGCAGGACCGGATCATCCGCAGCATGGTGGGCCGCGACCTCGAGCACCGCTACCCCGAGCGCACGCCGCAGATCGGGGACGAGGTCCTCCGGGTGGAGGACTGGACCGTCCACCACCCCACCCAGGCGGGACGCGTCGTCGTCGACAACGCGAGCTTCGACGTCCGCGCGGGTGAGGTCATCGGCATCGCCGGCCTCATGGGCGCGGGCCGCACCGAGCTGGCGATGAGCCTGTTCGGGCGCAGCTACGGGCGCGACATCTCCGGGCGGGTCTTCCTCCACGGCAAGGAGATCAAGGTCCGCACGGTCAGCGAGGCCATCGACAACGGCATCGCGTACGTGAGCGAGGACCGCAAGCGCTTCGGCCTCAACCTCATCGAGAACATCCGCCGCAACATCTCCGCCGCCGGCCTGCGCCGGCTCGCGCCCCGCGGCTGGGTGGACGCGAACGAGGAGCTCAAGGTCGCCGAGGACTACCGGGCCAACCTCAACATCAAGACGCCGTCCGTGCTCGCCACCGTCGGGAACCTCTCCGGCGGCAACCAGCAGAAGGTCGCGCTGTCGAAGTGGCTCTACACCGAGCCGGAGGTCCTCATCCTCGACGAGCCGACCCGAGGCATCGACGTCGGCGCCAAGTACGAGATCTACACCATCATCAACCGCATGGTCGCGGCGGGGAAGGCGGTCATCGTCATCTCCTCCGAGCTTCCCGAGCTGCTCGGCATCTGCGACCGCGTCTACACGCTCGCGTTCGGGCGTATCACCGGACAGCTGCCCGTCGAGCAGGCCACCCAGGAGAAGCTCATGGCGCTCATGACCACGGAGAAGGAAACCGCGAAATGACCGGCATCACGAACATCCGGGAGCTCATGTCCCGGAACCTGCGACAGAGCGGCATCCTCATCGCCCTGGTGGCGCTCGTGGCGCTGTTCACCTTCCTCAACCCGAGCTTCCTCAGCCCGGGCAACCTCACGAACATCGTCCTGCAGTACTCCTACATCCTCATCCTCGCCATCGGCATGGTCATCGTCATCATCGGTGGTCACATCGACCTGTCGGTCGGGTCGGTCGTCGCCCTCGCGGGCGCCGTCGCCGCCGTCCTCGTCGTCAAGGGCGGCCAGCCGTGGTGGGTCGGCGTCCTCGCCGCCATGGGCGTGGGCCTGGCCGTGGGCGTGTGGCAGGGCTTCTGGGTCGCCTTCATCGGGATCCCGGCGTTCATCGTCACCCTCGCCGGCATGCTGCTCTTCCGCGGCATGACCTACCAGGTGCTCGACAACGTCTCCCTGTCGCCCTTCGGTGGCACCTACTACCAGATCGCCAACGGCTTCCAGAACGGCCTGCTCGGCGGGTACGGGTACGACGCGCTCACGCTCATCGTCTTCGGCCTGGCGGTCGCCGGCTACGCCTTCACCCAGGTGCGCGCCCGCCGCGGGGCCCTGCGCTACAAGCAGGCGGTCGAGGCCTTCCCGCTGTTCATCCTCAAGATCGTCGTCGTCGGCGCGGTCGTCATGTGGTTCGGCTACCAGCTCGCCGTCAACCGCGGCCTGCCGAACGTCCTCATCATCCTCGCGCTGCTCATCATCGTCTACACGGTGATCACCCAGCGCTCGGTGTTCGGGCGCCACGTCTACGCGATCGGTGGCAACCTCCCGGCCGCCCAGCTCTCCGGCGTCAAGGTCAAGAAGGTCAACTTCCTCATCTTCGTCAACATGGGCCTGCTGTCCGGCATCGCCGGCATCGTCTACTCCTCGCGCATGAACAGCGCCCAGCCCGCGGCCGGCAACATGTTCGAGCTCGACGCGATCGCCGCCTGCTTCATCGGTGGCGCCGCCGTCACCGGTGGCGTCGGGCGCGTGACCGGCGCCATGGTCGGCGCGCTCATCATGGCGGTCATGACCAACGGCATGCAGCTCATGGGCGTGCCGACCTCCACCCAGCAGATCGTCAAGGGTCTCGTGCTCCTCCTGGCCGTGGCCTTCGACGTCTACAACAAGCGCCGCGCCGGGGCTCGCTGAGCCCGCGTCGCACACGAGGGGCCGACCCGCCTGGGCCGGCCCCTCGTCGCACTCTCCCCCTCACCTACCCCGTGGAAGGACCACCGATGGAGCACCCCCACCAGCTGGCCGAGGCGATCCGCGAGGGCCGCACCTCGCTCGGCATCGAGCTCGGCTCGACCCGCATCAAGGCCTGCCTCGTGGGCCCGGACCCGACGCAGGTCCTGGCCGTGGGCTCCCACGAGTGGGAGAACGAGTTCTCGGGCCGCATGTGGACCTACTCGCTGGAGTCCGTGTGGTCCGGCCTCCAGGCCGCCTACGCCGACCTCGCCGCGGACGTCGAGCGCCGCTACGGCGTGCTCCCCACGACCTTCGGCGCGATGGGCGTCTCGGCGATGATGCACGGCTACCTCGCCTTCGACGCCGACGACGAGCTCCTCGTCCCCTTCCGCACGTGGCGCAACACCACCACCGGCCCCGCCGCCGCCGAGCTCTCCGAGCTCCTCGGCGTCAACATCCCGCTGCGCTGGTCGGTCGCGCACCTCCACCAGGCCGTGCTCGACGGCGAGGAGCACGTCCCGCAGACCCGCTTCCTCACCACCCTGGCCGGGTACGTCCACTGGCGGCTCACCGGGCGCCGGGTGCTCGGTGTCGGGGACGCCTCGGGCATGTTCCCGATCGACCCGGCCACCGGCACCTACGACGCCGGCATGCTCGCGAAGCTCGACACGCTGCTCGCCGGGCGGCTGCCCGTCGCCCGCGCCGTCGACCTCCTCCCCGAGGTGCTGAGCGCCGGCCGGCCCGCCGGCGAGCTCACCGCCGAGGGTGCCGCGCTCCTCGACCCGTCCGGCACCCTGCGGGCCGGGGTCCCGCTGTGCCCGCCCGAGGGCGACGCCGGCACCGGGATGGTCGCGACGAACGCCGTCGCTCCCCGCACCGGGAACGTCAGCGCGGGCACGAGCATCTTCGCCATGGTCGTCCTCGAGCGGCCGCTGGCGGGGATGCACCACGAGATCGACCTCGTCACCACCCCCGCCGGGGACCCGGTCGCGATGGTCCACTGCAACAACGGGGCCAGCGAGCTCGGCGCGTGGGCGGGCCTGTTCGGCCGCTTCGCGGAGGCGGCCGGCACCCCGCTGAGCGGTGACGCCGTCTTCGCCACGCTCCTGTCGGAGGCGCTGGACGGCGAGGCGGACGCGGGCGGGCTGCTCGCCTACAACTACCTCGCCGGGGAGCCGATCGGCGGGCTGACCGAGGGGCGCCCGCTCGTCGTGCGCACGCCCGACAGCCGCCTCACCCTGGCGAACTTCGTCCGGGCGCAGGTGTACGGCGTCTTCGGCACGCTGAGCATGGGGATGCAGGTGCTCGCCGGGCAGGGCGTGGCGATCGACCGGATGCTCGCCCACGGCGGCATGTTCCGTACCGCCGGCGTCGCCCAGCGTCTCCTCGCCGGTGCGCTCGACGCGCCCGTGGCCGTCGGGGAGACGGCCTCCGAGGGCGGCGCGTGGGGCATCGCGGTCCTCGCTTCCTACCTCTCCGCGGCGCAGGACACCGACCTCGCCGGCTACCTCGACGGGCAGGTCTTCGCCGGGGCGTCCTTCGACACCGCGCAGCCCGACCCGCAGGACGTCGCCGGCTACGCGGCCTTCCTCGAGCGCTACCGTGCCGGGCTCGCGGCCGTGGGGGCCGCCGTCCAGGCCCTCTGAGGCACTCGTGGACGCAGCAGGGGCCGGCCCGCGCGGGCCGGCCCCTGCTGCGTCCGCTCACGCGGGTCAGCTCCTGCGCCGCACCGAGATCGCGCGCTGCAGGATGACGAAGGCGAGCAGCACGATCCCGATGAACACGCGGGTCCACCACGAGTCGAGCCCCTCACGGGCGATGAGGACCTGGATGAGGCCGTAGACGAGCACCCCCACCCCGGTGCCCAGGACGAAGCCGACGCCGCCGGCGAGGAGCGTCCCGCCGATGACGACGGCCGCGATCGCGTCGAGCTCCATCCCGATCCCGGTGAGGTTGAACCCGGAGCGGGTGTAGAAGGCGAAGAGGATCCCCGCGATGCCCGCGCACGTGCCGCTGATGACGTAGACGAGGATCCGTGTCCGCTCCCCGCGCAGCCCCATGAGCCGGACGGCCGACCCGTCGTCCCCGCTGCCCAGGCCGTAGACGGTGCGCCCGAAACGCGTGTAGTGCAGGAGGTAGAACGCGAGGAGGAGGACGACGGCGGCCACGATCATGCTCGAGTTGACCCGCCAGATGCCGCTCCCCTCCCCGAACTGCAGGCTCCAGGAGGCCAGCGCGGCGAAGCCGGGGTCGTCGATGGCGAGCGACTGCACGCTGACGACGTTGGCCAGGCCGCGGGCGAGGAACATGACGGCGAGCGAGGCGATGAAGGGTTGGATGTCGAACACCTGGACCATGACGCCGATGAGCAGGCCGCACAGGGTCCCGATGAGGACGCCGACCACGAGCATGACCGGCAGCGGCACCCCGGCGATGGACAGCTGGGCGACCGTGAGGCCGACGAGTGCGACGACGGCACCGACCGAGAGGTCGATCCCGCCGGTGAGGATGACGAAGGTCATCCCGACGGCGAGGACGAGCAGGTAGGAGTTGTCCACCAGGAGGTTGGAGAACAGTCGCATGCTGACGAAGCTCGCGTTGTCCGTGCTGTAGCGGGCCTGACCGACGCCGAGCATGACGACGAGGGTGGCGACCGTGCCCACCACCGGGAGGAAGCGCCGGTCCAGCCGGCCGATGCGTGCCCGCAGCGCCGACCCGGCGCCGGGCGGCGTGGCCTGCGGGCCCGCCGCTGCCGTTCCGCGGGTCTGGGTCTGTGATCTCACGCTGCCACCTTCTCGGGGTTGACGTCTGCCCGGGCCCGCCGCAGCTGCACGCGCTCGCGCAGGATCGGCGACGCCGCGACCGTGACGGCGATGAGGACGAGCGCCTTGAACAGCGGTGTCGTCTCGGAGGGCAGCTGGAAGATGATGACGGCCCGCTCGATGGTGCTGAGGATGAGCGCACCGACGACGACGCCGCCGAGGTAGAAGCGCCCACCGGAGAGCTTGGTGCCGCCGAGGACGACGACCATGATCGCGTCGAGCTCCCGCATGAGGCCGATGTTGTTGGCGTCGGCCGCCATCGTCGGGGCGCCGTAGACGATGCCGGCGAGGGCGGCGAGGAGCCCGGCGATGACGTAGACGATCCACGTCGTGCTCCGCGCCTTGACGCCGGAGAGGCGGGAGGCCTCCCCGTTGATGCCGATGGACTCGAGGAACATCCCGAGCGCGGTCCGCCGGACCACCAGGCTGAGCAGCACGAACACCGCGAGCGCGATGACCACCGGGGTCGGGACCCCCAGGACGAAGCCCGAGCCGATCGACTTGAAGGGCGGACTGGTCACCGTGGTGATCTGGCCCTGGGTGATGAGCATGGCGATGCCCCGCCCGGCGACCATGAGGATGAGCGTCGCGATGAACGGTTGGATCCCCAGGACGGTGACGAGGAAGCCGTTGAAGACACCGACGAGCGTGCCGACGAGCAGCCCGAGGCCGACGGCGGTGACCGCCGTGGCGGCACCTGGGTCGGCCGCGCCGTCGATGTACTCGAGGGACACGGCGAGGGAGATCGCCATGACCGCGCCGACCGAGAGGTCGATGCCGCCGGTGGCGATGACCAGGCACATGCCCAGCGCGAGCAGGAGGGGCGTCGCGCTGTTGCGGGCGATGTCGACCAGCTGGCCGAACAGGTGCCCGTCGCGGACGGTGATCTCGAGGAAGCCGGGGCTGCGCAGCCCGCAGGCGAGGACGAGGAGGACGAGGGCGACGACCGGCCAGAACATGCCGTGGCTCGAGACGTCGCGCAGCAGGGTACGCCCTGCCGGGCGGTCGGTGGACGCGGTCATGACTCCTGTGCTCCGCTCGCGATGGTCTCGAGGATGGCCCCGGGGGTGACGTCGTCGTCGTTGGCGACCTCCGCGATGACCTGGCGGTCGCGGAGCACGAGGATCCGTTCGCTCAGGCGCACCACCTCCTCCAGCTCGGAGGAGATGAACACGACGGACATGCCGTCCCGGGAGAGGTCGGCGACGAGCTTCTGGATCTCGGCCTTGGCCCCGATGTCGATGCCGCGGGTGGGCTCGTCCAGGACGAGCAGCCGCGGGGAGGTGGCGAGCCAGCGGGCGAGCAGCACCTTCTGCTGGTTGCCGCCGGAGAGGTTCTTGATGAGGGCGTTGGGGTTGGGTGGGGTGATGTCGAGCGCCGCGATGTACTTGGCGACGATCGCGTCGAGCTCCTTGCGCGGGATGGGCCGCCACGTGCCGCGGCCGGCCTGGAGCGCCAGGGCGATGTTCTCCCGGACGGTGAGGTCCCCGACGATCCCCTCCTTCTTGCGGTCCTCGGTGGAGAAGGCGATGTCGTGGCTCAGCGCGGCCCGCGGCGAGCTGAGGCGCACGGGCGTGCCGTCGACCTCGACGGTGCCGTGGTCGGCCCGGTCGACGCCGGCGAGCAGCCGCCCCGCCTCGGTGCGTCCGGACCCGAGCAGCCCGGCCATCCCGACGATCTCCCCCGCGTGCAGCTCGAGGTCGAAGGGCTCGATCGAGCCCTCCTTGCCCAGCCCCACGACCCGCAGGAGCGCCGTGCCGCCGCTGAGGTCGCGGGCGGCGACCTCCCGGGCCTCCTGCTCGATGTCCTCGAAGGCGTCGCTCGCGCGGCCGATCATCTGGGAGATGAGCTCGAGGCGCGGGAGGTCGGCCGTGCGGTGCTCCCCGACGAGCCGCCCGTTGCGCAGCACCGTCATCCGGTCGGAGATCTCGTAGACCTGCTCGAGGAAGTGCGAGACGAACAGGACCGCGACCCCGGTGTCCCGCAGCTGGCGGACGACCCGGAAGAGCTCGGCGACCTCGGCCTTGTCCAGGCTCGAGGTGGGCTCGTCGAGGATGAGGACCTTGGCGTCGACGACGATCGCCCGGGCGATGGCGCACAGCTGCTGCACGGCGATGGTGTGCGAGGCGAGCGGCGAGCGGGGGTCGATGTCGAGCTTGAGCTGCGCGAGGTGGCGCGCCGCCTCGCGGTGGGTGGCGCGCCAGTTGATGAAGGGGCCGGAGCGGACCTCGTGCCCGAGCATGACGTTCTCACCGACCGTGAGGTTCGCGCAGAGGTTGACCTCCTGGTAGACGGTGCTGATCCCGGCGGCCTTGGCCGCGCCGGGGTCGCTGAAGCGCTGCTCGCGGCCGGCGACGACGACGCGCCCGGCGTCGATCCCGTAGACGCCGGTCAGCGCCTTGATGAGAGTGGACTTCCCGGCGCCGTTCTCGCCCATGAGGGCGTGGACCTCGCCGGGGAACAGCCGGAAGTCGACGCCGTCGAGCGCCTTGACACCGGGGAACGTGATCGTGATCCCGGTCATCTCGACGACCGGGGTGGGTGCAGCGGACATCGCCGACCTTCCCTGTAGGTGTGGGGTGACTGACGCCGGCCCGCCACCGTGGCGGGCCGGCCTCGGGTCAGTACGGCCGCGCGTCCACGAACTCCTGGGTGATCGTCTGGTCGAAGGCGCTCTCCTCGACGAAGGTCTGCTCCGGGACCTCCTCGCCGGCGTGCACCTGGTTGATGAGCTCGGCGAGCTGGTCGCCGAACACCGGGTTGCACTCGACGACGTAGTTGAACTTCCCGTCGACGAGGGCCTGGAGCCCGTCCTTGACGGCGTCGACGGTGACGATGGTGATGTCCTCGCCCGGGACCATCCCGGCCGCCTCGATGGCCTCGATCGCGCCGAGCCCCATGTCGTCGTTGTGGGAGAAGATGAGGTCCATGTTCGGGTAGGCCTGCAGCGCGGCCTCGACGGCCGTGCGCCCCTCGGCGCGTGTGAAGTTGCCGCTCGCCTCGCCGATGACCTGGTCACCGACGACCTCCCGGAAACCCTCCTGGCGGTCGACCTGCGCGCCGGAGCCCATCGTGCCCTGGAGCTCGAAGATCTGGGCGTCCGGGTGGTTCTCGGCCACCCACTCCCCCGCCGTGACGCCCTCGGCGCGGAAGTCCGAGCCGATCCACGTGACGAAGGGGTCCTCGACCGTCGTCTCCACGGTGCGGTCGACGAGGACGACGGGGATCCCGGCGTCCTTGATCTCCTGGAGCACCTGGTCCCAGCCGGTCTCGATGACCGGCGAGAAGGCGATGACGTCCATGTCCTGCGAGACGAAGTCGCGCAGGGCCCGGATCTGGTTCTCCTGCTTCTGCTGGGCGTCGACGAAGGTGAGGTCGATCCCGTTCTCCTCGCTCAGGCTCTCCTGGACCGACTGGGTGTTGGCCGTGCGCCACCCGCTCTCGGCTCCCAGCTGGGAGAACCCGACCCGGATGAGCTCCTCACCCCCGCCCCCGCCGCCGGTCGCGCCGTCGTCACCGCCGTCGCCGTTGCCTCCGCCACAGCCGGCCAGGGCCAGCATCGCGGCCGTTGCCAGTGCCGCCGTCGCCCGCAGGCGTGCGCCTCTGCTACTGAACATGTCTCCTCCTCGAGAGCATCGACTTCGATGCCTGTCGCACCTAGGGTGCGTGTCAGTGTGTTAGCGCTCTCATTGTGGGCGTTAACATTTGCTCGGGTCAAGGGGTCAGCGCGGAGCTTCGCGGTCGAGGTCGACCGTCCGGCCGCCGCCCCGCCCGGACGCGAGCAGTCGCCGCAGACACCGCTCTGACCTGCAGGGGTAACGATGAACGCACCACTGACGCCACGCCGCTCTCCCGTGATGGCGGACGTCGCCGCGCGCGCCGGGGTCTCCCACCAGACGGTCTCCCGCGTCCTCAACTCCCCCGCCCTCGTGCGGCCGGCCACGCGGGAGCGGGTGCGCCGGGCGATCGCCGACCTCGGCTACCGACGCAACCTGTCGGCGCGGGCGCTGGCGACGAACCGGAGCCAGCTCATCGGCGTCGTCGCCCCCGGGGTCACGCTCTTCGGCCCGAGCCACGCGACGACGGCCATCCAGCACGCCGCCCGGGCCGCCGGGTACGCCAGCGTGACCGCCGCGATCGAGGACGCGACGGCGAGCGCGCACGACGTCCTCGAGTTCTTCCTCGACCTGCGCGTCGACGGGATCGTCGTCGTGGCCCCCACCGTGGCGACCGCCGAGGCGGCGCACGGGCTCGCCGTCTCGCTGCCCGTCGTCGTCATCTCCGCCGACCAGCCGGCCTCGGGGCCGCTGCACATGGTGACCATCGACCACCGCCAGGGAGCGCGGGACGCGACCGCCCACCTCGTGGGGCTCGGGCACCGGCACGTCGCGCACGTCGCCGGGCCGGCCGACTGGTTCGACGCCCGCGCGCGCGTCGAGGGCTGGCGCTCCCAGCTCCGGGACGCCGGCCTGCCGGTCCCCGACGTCGTCGAGGGTGGCTGGGACGCCCGCCAGGGCTACGCGGCCGGGCAGCGGCTCCTCGCGCGGCGCGAGGTCCCCACGGCGGTCTTCGCCGCGAACGACCAGCTGGCCCTCGGTCTCCTGCGCGCCGTCGACGACGCCGGCCTGCGCGTCCCCGACGACGTCGCCGTCGTCGGGTACGACGACGTCCCCGGCTCGGCCTTCTACGGGCCACCGCTCACGACGGTGCGCCAGCCCTTCGAGGACGTCGGCACCCAGGCCATCGAGACGCTCCTCGCCGTCCTCGCGGGAGACACCCCCGCCCCGGCGACCACCCGGCCCGAGCTGGTGGTGCGTGCCTCCTCCGGGCCCCACGTCGCGCGCTGAGCGCCCGGCCCACGGGACGGCAGAGGGGCCGGCCCGCCCGGGCCGACCCCTCTCCCGCGTCCCGCTACAGGCCCTGGGCCAGGCGGTAGTAGGCGAGGTTGAGGCGCAGCTCGTCGCGGAAGGCCCGCGCCGAGGTGTCCTCGTCGATGACGGCGAGCTCGATGCCGGCGATGGTGGCGAGGTCGTCGAAGGCCTCGATGCCCAGCGCCGTCGACATCACGGTGTGGTGGGCCCCACCGGCGGTGAGCCAGCACTCCGCGGAGGTCGCGAAGTCCGGGCGCGGCTCCCACACGGCGCAGGCGACGGGCAGGTTGGGCAGGTCCTCGTCGGGCTCGACGACGTCGACGACGTTCGCCGTGAGACGGAAGCGCTCGCGCAGGTCGGCGAGGGAGACGAGGACGGCCGGGCCGGGGTCCGCGGTGAACTTGAGCCGGACCGGGTCCTCACGGTCCCCGATGCCGAGCGGGTGGATCTCCAGCGACGGGCGGTCCTCGGTGAGGGTCGGGCAGATCTCGAGCATGTGCGCGCCGAGGATCTTCTCCCGGCCCGGGGTCAGCTCGTAGGTGTAGTCCTCCATGAGGGAGGCGCCGCCCGGGAGGCCGTAGCCCATGACCTTGGCCGCACGCACGAGGACGGCCGTCTTCCAGTCGCCCTCGGCGCCGAAGCCGTAGCCGTCGGCCATGAGGCGCTGGACGGCCAGGCCGGGCAGCTGGCGCAGCCCGCCGAGGTCCTGGAAGTTCGTCGTGAAGGCGGTGAAGCCGCCCTCCTCGAGAAAGGCGCGCAGCGCCAGCTCCTGGCGGGCGCCGTAGCGCAGCGACTCGCGGCGCTCACCGTCGGGCCCGAGCTCGGGGACGACGTCGTACAGCGCGTCGTACTCGGCGACGAGCGAGTCGATCGCGGACTCCTCGACGGCCTCGACCCGCGCGACGAGGTCGTTGACGCCCCACGTGTTGATCGAGACGCCGAGCGCGATCTCCGCCTCGGTCTTGTCCCCCTCGGTGACGGCGACGTCGCGCATGTTGTCGCCGAAGCGGGCGACGCGCATGTGCTGCAGCGCGTCCCAGCCGGCGGTCGCGCGGGCCCAGGTGGCGATCTTGTCGCGCACCGGCTCGGAGCTGGCGTGCCCGACGACCGTCTTGCGCGCCACCCCCATCCGGGTGGCGAGGTAGGCGAACTCCCGGTCGCCGTGCGCCGCCTGGTTGAGGTTCATGAAGTCCATGTCGATCGTGGACCACGGCAGCGCGAGGTTGGCCTGGGTGTGGAGGTGGAGGATCGGCTTGTCCAGGGCCTCGAGGCCGAGGATCCACATCTTCGCCGGCGAGAAGGTGTGCATCCACACGATGACGCCGAGGCAGCGCGGGTCGGCGTTCGCGGCGCGGGCGGTCTCGCGGATCGTGTCCCGGTCCTTCATCGTGCCCTTGAGCACGATGCGCACGGGGATCTGCGCGGCCTCGTCGAGCGTCGCGACGATCTGCGCCGACTGCTCGGCCACCTGCGCCAGGGTGTCCTCGCCGTAGAGGTCCTGGCTCCCGGTGAGGAACCAGATCTCCTTGCCCTCGAAGGGGTTGTCCATGTTCAGCTCTCCTGCTCGGCGTCGCCGGCGTGCTGGCCGTAGACGTTCTGGTAACGGTCGTAGAGGCGGTCGATGTCGGCCTGGTCCATCGGGACCGGCGTGCCGAGCTGACGGGCGAGGAACGTCGTCCGCGCCACCTCCTCGACCATGACGGCGGCCTTGACGGCGGCGCGGGCGTCCTTGCCGATGGTGAAGGGTCCGTGGTTCTGCATGAGCACCGCCGGCGAGCGCGACTCGCGCAGGGTCTCGACGATGCCGCGGCCGATCGAGTCGTCACCGATGAGCGCGAACGGGCCGATGGGCACGGGCCCGCCGAACTCGTCGGCCATCATCGTCAGCGTGCACGGCACCGGCTCGCCCACGGCCGCCCACGCCGTCGCGTAGGGCGAGTGGGTGTGGACGACGCCGCCCACCTCGGGCATGTGCCGGTAGACGTAGGCGTGCGCGGCGGTGTCGGACGAGGGCTGGAGGTGCGCCGCGGTGCCGTCGTCGATCTTCGTGCCGTCCAGCTCGCACACGACCATGAGCTCGGGCGCGAGCTCGTCGTAGGAGACGCCCGACGGCTTGATGACGAGCAGGTCGGTGCCCGGCACCCGCTGGGAGACGTTCCCGGCGGTCCACACGACCAGGCCGTTGCGGGGCAGCTCGGCGTGGAGGTCGGAGACGACGGCGCGCGTGGCGGCCACCGCCTCCTGCTGCTCGGCGGTGAGGTCGGTCAGCGCTCTCATCGCGCGCCCTCCCTCGTGCCGGTGACGGAGGTGGTCCTGCTGGGAGTCATGCGTGTCCTCACGTTTCGTCGTCGTCGACCCAGTTCCCGTCGATGTTACCGCTCACATCAGCGGTTGGGCGAGTATCCACGCGCGGAGCACGACTCCCGCCCGGGAAATGCGAGCGACGATCTCCCGCCGCGGCCGACGGTCCGCACCTAGTGTGCGACACGCACCGACGCGCAGGCGGCCCCGCGCGGGACAGCGGGCCGGCGCGTGCCGCGCAGACGGCACAATGGGCCGAGGAACCCGATAGGAGAGCCCAGTGGACAACGTCGTGCCAGGGAAGGCCAGACGCTCGCCGGTGATGGCGGACGTCGCCGCGCGTGCGGGCGTGTCCCACCAGACCGTCTCGCGGGTGCTCAACGCCCCTGACCTCGTGCGCCCCGCCACCCGTCGGCGGGTGCAGGAGGCGATCGAGGCTCTCGGCTACCGCCGCAACATGTCGGCGCGCGCGCTGGCCACCCGCCGCTCCCACCTCATCGGCGTCGTCACCCCGGCCGTCACGCTCTTCGGGCCCAGCCACACGAGCCTCGCCATCCAGGAGGCCGCCCTCGACTTCGGCTACGCGACGATCAGCGCGGCCACCGAGACCGCGCGCGCCAGCCCCACCGACGTCCTCGACTTCTTCCTCACCCTCGGCGTGGACGGCATCATCGTCGTCGCGCCGACGATGCAGACCGCGGTCGAGGCGCAGCGGCTCGCCGGGACGCTGCCCGTCGTCGCCATCGCCACCGGCATGCCCGACCCCGGCCCGCTCCACGTCGTGGCCATCGACAACGAGCAGGGCGCACGGGACGCGACGGCGCACCTCATCGCCCTGGGCCACGAGCACATCGCCCACATCGCCGGGCCCGACGAGTGGTTCGACGCGCGGGCGCGCGTCGTGGGCTGGCAGGCCGAGCTCGCCGAGGCGGGGCTGCGCGTGCCCGAGCCGGTGAGCGGCGGCTGGGAGGGCGCCGACGGCTACGCGGGTGCCCAGCAGCTCCTCGCCCAGCCCGAGCTGCCGACCGCCGTCTTCGCCGCGAACGACTACATGGCCCTCGGCGCGATGCGTGCCTTCCACCAGGCGGGGCTGCGGATCCCCGAGGACATCGCCGTCGTCGGCTACGACGACGTCGCCGGCTGCGAGTTCTACGAGCCGCCGCTCACGACCGTCCGCCAGCCCTTCGAGGCGCTCGGCCGGCACGCTATCGACACCCTGTTCGCGGCCCTCGAGGGACGCAGCGGGGACCCCGAGCCGAACCGGCCCGAGCTCGTGGTGCGCGAGTCCTGCGGCGCCCAGCGGGGCGAGCCGGTCGGCTGACCGGGGTCGGCCTCGACCGCCCCGGGCTGAGCCGGCGCCCGGCCACGGCTCACCGACCGAGGCGTGCTCCTACGATCGGAGCACGACCGTTACCGAGGGAGACCGCATGTCCGTCGTCAAGATCAACGCCATCTCCGTGCCCGAGGGCGCGGGCCCCCAGCTCGAGGCCCGCTTCTCCGCTCGCAAGCACGCCGTCGACTCCGCCCCCGGCTTCGAGGGCTTCCAGCTGCTGCGTCCCGTGGCCGGCGAGGACCGCTACTTCGTCGTGACGACGTGGGCGAGCCAGGCCGACTTCGAGGCGTGGCGCGACTCCCAGGAGTTCTTCCACGGCCACGGCGGGGGCGGCCGGCCCGTGGCCAGCGGCGCCGAGCTCCTCGAGTTCGAGGTCGTCGACCTGACCTGACGCCGGCGCCACCCCCGCCGCGGGCGGCGGCTCACCCTCCGACGTGGATGGTGGGGCGCCGGCGCGGGTCGCGCTCGGCCCGCCGGATGATCTCGCGGACCATGACGGGGGTGTCCCCCTCGCCGAGCACGAGGTAGCGCAGGAGGTGGTGGACCGGGGAGCCCTCGGACCACGCGAAGTAGCAGTGGGGGCGCACCCCGGTGGCCGCCGCCAGCGCGAGGAGGATGCCCGCGAGCGCGTTGGGCACCGCGGGGCTGTGCACCCGCAGCACCCGGTAGCCCGACACCTGGACGCCGTGGACGTGGAGGTCCTCGGAGAACCGTGACGGGTCCTCGACCACCACCTGGAGGAAGAGCCCGCGGGCGTGGGGCGGCAGCGGGTTGAGACCGTGCTGCTCGCTCTCCTTGAGCTCGTACTGCTGCGGCCCGCGGCGCTCGGGCTTCTTGGCGATGATGTTGAGGTTCCCGTCGTGGCGCAGCGCGTCGTCGAGGTAGCGGCGGGCGGCGTCGTCGAAGGTGATCGTGCCGACCCGCAGCTCGATGGTCCTCGCCGCCCGGGAGACCAGGGACGTCGCGACGATCCCGACGACGAAGACGGCCGCGATCGCGATGCCGTCCGGGTGGGTGAGGACGTTGTCGACGAGGGCGTACCCGAGCACCGCGGTGAGGACGCCGAACCCGGCCGCCGCGCGCCGTCGTCGGCGGTGCGCCGCGGAGATGGTGACGGCGACGGCGGCCGAGACCATCATCGCGAGGATGCCGGTCGCGTAGGCGCCGGCCTGATCGTCGACGTCGGCGTCGAAGACGACGGTGAGCGCGACCGCGAGCGCGCCGTAGACGAGGACGACCGGCCGCACCGCGCGCCCCCACTCCGGCGCCATCCCGTAACCGGGCAGGTAGCGGGGCACGATGTTGACGAGGCCGGCCATGGCGGACGCGCCGGCGAACCACAGGATGAGCATCGTGGCGAGGTCGTAGACCGCGCCGAAGCCCTCGCCCAGCAGCCCGTGCGCGAGGTAGGCGAGCGCGCGGCCGTTGGCGGCGCCGCCCGGCTCGAGCTCGGCGGGCGGGACGAGGAGGGTGGTGACGGCGCTCGTCGCGAGGAGGTAGCCGGACATGATGAGCGCCGCCGTCGTGAGCAGCGCGTGGGTGTGCCGGACGCGGGCCTGCTGGTCGCGGGCGGCGACGAGCGGCATCATGCTCACCCCGGTCTCGAAGCCGGACAGGCCGAGGATGAGGAGCGGGAAGGCGAGGACGACGTGGCCGAGCCCGGCCCCTGGCGGCGTCGCCAGGAGCCCCTGCCACCACGCGCCCAGCGGCTCGGGGCGGGTGAGGAGCTCGGCGACGGCGGCACCGACGACGACGGCGTTGAGGGCGAGGAAGAGGCCGACGACGGGGATCGCCACGGTGATGGCCTCGGTGAAGCCGAGGAGGAAGACGCCGACGAGGACGAGGAGGAGGGCGACGGTGACGCCGACCGCGTAGCCGGACAGCGCGTCGGGGGCGAGCGGTCCCTCGAGGAGGTGGACGGTGGCGTCGGACGCGGACAGCGTCATCGTGACGATCCACGAGGTGACGACGAAGCCGAGGAGGACGAGGACGAAGAGCTTGCCGCGCCAGAAGGGCAGGAGGTGCTCGAGCATGGCGACCGACCCCTGCCCGTGCGGGCTCTCCCGGGCCACCTGGCGGTACATCGGCAGCACCCCGAAGAGGGTGAGCGCGACGATGAGGAGGGTCGCCACCGGGGACAGCGCCCCGGCGGCGAGCGCGGCGATCCCGGGCAGGTAGGCGAGGGTGGAGAAGTAGTCCAGGCCGGTGAGGCACATGACCTTCCACCACGCGTGGGTGCGGGCGGCGGGACTCGCGGTCTGCGGACCGGCGGGCGGGACCTCGTGACGCAGCAGCCACCGCACGACGGCGTGGCGCGGCTCGGGCCGGCGGACCGGGCTGGGCACCCGGGAGGGGACGTGCCGGTGGGTGGCGGACGCGGTGGTTCTCGACGTCATGCTGCGAGCTCCGGACTCGTCGCAGATGAGGCGCTGCGCCGTCGGGCCCCTGAGGAGGAGCTCGGCGCGAGCGTACTCCTGCGCGACCGTCACCGCTACGCCGTTGACAGGGCTGCTCCTCGACCGTAGGTTTAGCGACATTCGTTATTAACGACAGTCGATAAGGAGACTCCTGATGAACGCCGAGACACCGCCCGTGGACGAGCGGCCCGTCATGTCACGCGGGGACCGTGCCGCCCTCTGGGGGACGGCCGTGGTGGCGGGACTGGTGGCCGTGGGCGCGGCCGTCGGTGGTGTCATGTCCGTCGTCCAGGCCATGAGGGACGACCCGCTGACCCTCCACGGCTTCCCGCTCGTCAACGCTCGCACGCCGGAGTTCACCGAGCCCTTCGGGCAGGTGAGCGAGGCCTGGTACGAGTCCGCCGCGCTCACCGTCACCGGCCTGCCCGCCGCCGCGCGGTGGCCCTTCGCCGCCCAGTCCGCCGTGACGGCCCTGGCCGTGGTGGGCGTGAGCCTGGCGCTCGTGTGGCTCGCGGTCCGGGTGCTGCGGAACCGGCCCTTCGGGCACTCGATGACGGCGGCGCTGGTGGCCAGCGCCGTCCTCATCATCGTCGGCGGGACGGCGAGCCAGCTGCTCGGCGCGCTGGGGAACGCGGCCGTCGTCGACCACCTGGGTCCCGACGTCACGGGCGGTGCCGACCTCTCCCGGCCGGAGGGGTACGAGGGGCTGGCCATGTTCTCCCTCGAGCTCAGCCTCGCGCCGGTCGGGGTCGGGGTGGCGCTGGCCGTCGTCGCCCTGGCCTTCCAGATCGGCGCCCGGATGCAGCGGGACACCGAGGGGCTCGTGTGATGGCGCGGGCCCGGCCCGCGGAGGAGGACCCCGTCCCCACCGGCGTCCACTGCCGCCTCGACGAGCTGCTCGCCGCGCGCGGCATGACACTCACCCGCCTGAGCGAGCTCGTGGGGATGAGCATCGTCAACCTGTCGGTGCTGAAGAACGACCGCGCCCGGGCGATCCGGTTCTCCACCCTCATCGCGATCTGCCAGGCGCTGGACTGCGAGATCGGCGAGCTCCTCGTCCGCGCGGACCGCTGAGCACCCCGTCCTACCCGGCGAGGAGGGCCGGGACGGCCTGGAGGCCCGTGACGACGGCGACGGCGAGGAGGAGCAGCGCGAAGAGCAGGCTGAGCGTGCGCGGCTTCGCGCGGGCGGAGAAGCGCCCGGCGACGAGCCCGCCGAGCATCGACGTCACCGCGAAGGCGGCGACGACGGGCCAGTCGACGGCGTGGTCCTGACCGATGCGGCCGGCGAGCCCGAGCGCCGCGCTGACGGCGATGACGAGCAGCGAGGTGCCCACCGCCCGCCGGATGTCCACGCGCATGACGAGCAGCAGCGCCGGGACGACCACGAAGCCGCCCCCCACTCCGAAGAACCCGGTGAGCAGGCCGACGAGCGAGGCGACGGCGACCGTGAGCACCGCCGTCGTGAGCCGGCTCGACGACGGCGGCGCGGGGACGCCGTCGTCCGCCCGCCCGCGGTCCGCGAGGGAGCGGCGCAGCATGACGGCGGAGACGACGAGGAGCAGCGCGGCGAGCAGCACCATGAGGAGGTCGCCGTCGACCAGCGCGGCGAGGCGCGCTCCCCCGACCGCGCCGGCGACGCCGAGCAGGCCGAAGACGAGTCCTGGGCGCCACAGGACGTTGCCGCGCCGCGCGTGCGGCACGAGCGACACCACCGACGTGGCCCCGACGATGACGAGCGAGGCCGTCGCCGCCGCGTGGGGGTCCTGGCCGAGGACGTACACGAGGGTCGGGAGGCTGAGGATCCCGCCGCCGGCGCCGAGGGTGCCGACGACGACGCCGACGAGAAGGCCGACGCCCGCGGCGGCGATCACGGCGCTCATGCCTTCTTCTTGGCGGCCGCCTTCATTGCGCGCTTGGTCTCGCGGACCTGGAGCAGGGTGTCCTCGTCGACGACGTCGGCGATGGACCGGCGTGCGCCCTCCTCGCCGTACTCGCCGGCCACCTCCCGCCAGCCCGGCGCCGCGAGTCCGCACTGCTTGCCGAGGAGGGCGAGGAAGATCTTGGCCTTCTGCTCCCCGTAGCCGGGCAGCGTCCTGAGGCGGCGCAGGATCTCGGCGCCGTCGGGGTCGCCGTCGGTCCACAGCCGCGAGACGTCGCCGTCGTAGCTCTCGACGACGGCGGCGCTCAGCGCGACGATCCGCTTGGCCATCGAGCCCGGGTAGCGGTGCACGGCCGGGGTCTGGCGCATGACGTCGGTGAGGTCGTCGGGGTCCATGGCCGCGAGGCGGGCGGCGTCGAAGCCGCCGAGGCGCTCGTGCAGCTTGTGCGGGCCGGCGAAGGCCGTCTCCATCGGGACCTGCTGGTCGAGGAGCATGCCGATGAGCAGGGCCAGCGGGTCGGAGGACAGCAGCTGGTCGGCAGCGGCGTCGCCGGTGAAGTGCAGGTCGTGGTCCATGCGGAGATCTTCTCACCCACAGAGGCCTTGTCACTCGAACATATGTTCGATACTATAGCGGTACGGGGAGGTGCCGCCGGTGGACCGCGACGACAGGGAGTTCGAGACCGCGGCCGGCAGTGCGCCCACCGACCCGGCCGAGGACTCCTCGCCCGGTCTCGTCGTCCCCTACCTCGAGAGCCTCGGACTCGTCTCCCCTGGCGAGGACCGCCTCCGTCTCGACGTCTCCCGCCCCACCGGCCCGGACCACGCTCCGCCCGCCGAGTGGGCCCAGTTCCGCCTGCCGGCCTACCGGGAGAGCGAGCCGCCGGGGTGGCCGCACAGCGTGCTCGCCGAGCTCATCCCCCAGCCCGGCGCGCTGGGCGACTACCTCGAGCACCTGCCCCCGGGCCTGCGCCTGGCCCGGGTGCTGGAGGAGATCGACCCCCAGGACGTGGACGACTTCTCCCTCGTCGAGGTCGTCGCCGCCCACAAGCGCATGGAAGCCTGGTCCGCGGGCAGAGCAGCCCGCGCCGCCGCGGCACTGGCCGAGCGCGACTCGGTCAACCCCACCTGGCCCGGGGACGTCCCCGGCCGCACCCGCGGGGAGTGCGTCGTGGGCCAGGAACTCGCCATGCGACTACGGATCACCAAGCAGGCCGCGGTCAAGATGGCCACCTGCGGGCGCGCCGTCGGCGGCATGTTCCAGCCCACCGGTGAGCTCCTCGACCAGGGCCTCATCGACTGGCCCCGCGCCCAGGCCATCATCACCACCCTCATCGACCTGCCCGCCGAGGTCGCGATGGCGGCGCAGTGGGAGGTGCTCGACAAGGCACCCGGTCGCACCCTGCGGCAGGTGCAGGAGGATCTCGCCAAGGCCGTCATCGCCGTGGACCCCGACTCCGCCGACGACCGCCACACCGCCGCACGGCGCAAGCGCTGCGTCCACCACCCCCGGCCCCTGCCCGACGGCATGGCCACGATGACGGCCCTGCTGCCCGCCGCCGACGCCGTCGCCCTCGACCTCGCCCTCGACGGCGCCGCCCGGGCGGCGAGGAACGCCGGCGACTCCCGCACCCTCGACCAGCTCCGCGCCGACAGCCTCGCGCTCATGGGTCACAGCGCCCTCGTGCTGGGCCACATCGGGCCGGAGGCCCATCTGCACTGCCCGTGCGGGTGCCAGCAGCACGGTGCTCCGGCCGGTTCCGCCGCGAGCGCGGGGCCACCCGCACCTCCACCGGCTCCCGACGCCCCGCCGTCCGCGGTGCCGTCACGTCCGGATCCCGGCGCCGCACCCACGCCGTCCGCCGGGTCACCGCCGTCCGCCGGGCCATCACCCACCGCCTCGTTCCCACCGTCGGCAAGCTCGTCCCGGCTCGAACCCAGGACCCCGCGCCTCCGTGTCGCGGACGGGCCGCCCAGTCCCGGTCACCGGCTTCCCGGGTGCAGTCTGCCCACGACGAGGGTCGGCATGATCGGCGGTGGACGAGCCGACATCCGCGTGACCGTCCCCGTCACCGCCCTGCAGCCCGAGCCGCGCCAGCCCGGCACCACCGCACTCGACCGCGACCGCGAGCCGGTCGCCGAGCTCGAGCGCTACGGCCCGATACCGCCGATCGTCGCCCGGGCACTGAGCGCCGGCGGCGTGTGGCGCCGGCTCGTCACCGACCCCACCGGCTCCCTCGTCCTCGACGTCGGCCGCACCCGCTACGAGCCGCCCGCCGCCATCGCCGACCACGTCCGCGAGCGGGACCGCACCTGCATCCGGCCCGGCTGCTCCAGCTCCTCCCCCAGCAGCGACCTCGACCACATCCACGAGTGGCAGCACGGCGGCATCACCTCGGCGGAGAACCTCGGACCGGTCTGCACCGGTGACCACCGCGCCAAGTCCATCGGCGCCTTCACCGTGGCCTACGCCAGCGACCGCACCTACGCCTGGACCACCCCCACGGGGCACGGGTACCTGCGGCGTCCCGACGGCACCGTCGCCACCCTCCCCCGTCACACCGCCGAGGGTCTGCGCCGCCTGGCCAAGGAGACCGTGCGCCGCGGCGTGCCGGTCGCCCCGGCCCTGGTCGACGCCGCTCTTGCCGCCGCCTCCGCCGGCACGGACACCGCCGAGGCCTGGGCACTTCCCGCCGGCCCGACGGCGCCGCCGCCGGGCGCTGGCCACGACACCTCCTGGGCCGGGGACCAGCCGCCGTTCTGAGACGCCGGCGCCCGGCACCCGCAGGTGCCGGGCGCCGGGCCGCACGACTCAGACCTTCGCGGCCTGCCAGCCGTCACACGACGAAGGCGGAGACCCTCCCGCGCAGCTCGTCGGCCATGCGGGCCAGCTCGTCCGTGGCGCTCTGCATCTGCGCCAGCACGGTGCTGGACGTGGCCGTCACCGTGGCGACACCGGAGATGTTCGCCGCGATCTCCCCGGAACCCGCGGCGGCCTCGTGCACGCCACGCGTCATCTCCTGCGTCGTCGCCGTCTGCTCCTCGACGGCGGAGGCGATGGTCAGCTGGTAGTCGTTGATCGAGCGGACCGTCTTGGCGATCTCCTCGATCGCCGCCACCGCGGCCACGGTCTGCGTCTGGTTGTCACCGATGCGCGTGGTGATGTCCTCAGCGGCCCGCGCGGACTCCTGCGCCAGCTCCTTGACCTCCCCGGCGACGACGGCGAAGCCCTTGCCTGCCTCACCGGCGCGCGCGGCCTCGATGGTCGCGTTGAGGGCGAGCAGGTTGGTCTGCTCGGCGATCGAGGTGATGACCTTGACGACCTCGGAGATCTCCCGCGAGCTCTCGCCGAGGTTGCCCACGGTGCTGGCGGTCGCGTCCGCCGTCGTGACGGCGCGGGCGGCGACCCCGGCGGCCTCCCCCGCGTTCTTCGCGATCTCCTGGATGGACGCGCTCATCTGCTCGGCGCCGGAGGCGACGGTCTGGACGCTGTGGGAGATCTGCTGGGCGGCGTCGGAGACGGCGCTGGCCTGGCTCGAGGCCTGCTCGGAGCCGGCGGCCACCTGGGTGTTGGAGGCGGAGAGCTCCTCGGCGGCGGCAGCGACGGTCTGGGCCGACTCGACCACGCTGGTGAGGGCCTCGCGCAGCGCCTGGCGGGCCAGGGACGAGGAGTGGGCCATCTGCCCGAGCTCGTCGCGGTCCTCGACGAGCGCGTCCACGGTCATGTCGCCCGCGGCCATCGCCTCGAGCGAGCCGCGTACGGCGTGCAGGCCGCGACGGATGCGGCGGGTGACGGCGACGGCGATCGCCACGGAGATGACGGCGGCGACGACGAAGCCGATGGTCAGCACGAGGAGCGTCTGACTGATCTCGCTGCTCGCGTCGGTGGCGATCACGTCGACACGGTTCTGGATCTGCCCGTCGGCGAGGACGAGCGCCCGCCCGGCGTTGTCCGGGTCACCGGCCGGGGAGGCGTTGAGCGCGCTCTCCAGGCCGACGACGTCCCCGGCCTCGACGAGCGGCATGAGGGTCGTGTCGCGGTAGGTGAGCCAGCCCTCCCAGCGGGTGGTGAAGTCGGCCCACTGCTGGGTCTCGGACTCGGGGTACTGGGAGACGGCGTCGATGAGCCCGTCAACGGTGCGGTCGTTCCACGCCTGCGACGTGAGGAGCTGCTCGCGGCGGGACTCGTCGGTGGCGGCGGCCGCCCGGCGCACGAGCAGGTGGCTCTGGGACTGCGCGGCGCGCAGCTCGGCCATCGAGCCCTGGAGGTCCTCGGTGAGGAGGCGGACCTCGGCGAGGTGGTCACCGGCGCGCACGAGCGCGAGGGCGCCCGCACCGCCGACGACGCCGAACAGGCCACCGAGGATGACGATGGCGGTGGCGATCTTGACGCCGACCGGACGGTCCCAGAACCACGCGTTGCGGCGGCGTCGGGGAGCGTCGGGGGTCTCGGTGCTGGTGCGGCGGCTCATGCCAGGTCTCCCGCCTCGTAGTAACCGCTCTCGATGAGCAGGTGCTGGTAGTTGTCCTGCGTCACCAGCTGGGGCGCGAGCAGGTAGGCCGGGACGGTGAGCCGGCCGTTGTCGTAGGTCGTGATGTCGTTGGTCTCGGGCTCCTCGCCGGTGAGCATCTTGTGCACGGCGGAGACGGCGACCTCGGCGAGCTGGCGGGTGTCCTTGAAGATCGTCGAGAGCTGGACGCCGTCGTCGACGAGCACGACGGAATCGCTCTCGGCGTCCTGGCCGGTGACGACGGGCAGGCCGTCGGCGATGGTCGGGCCGCGGCCGGCGCCCTGGATGGCGGTGATGATGCCGCGGGAGATGCCGTCGAAGGGCGAGAGGACGCCGTGGAGGTCCTCGCCACCCGCGTACGTGGTCGACATGAGCTGGGCCATGCGCTCCTGGGCGACGTCCTGGCTCCAGCCGGGCGTGGCGACGGCGTCGAACTCGGTCTGACCGGAGGGAACGACGAGCGTGCCCTCCTCGAGGTAGGGGCGCAGGGTGTCCATGGCGCCGTTGAAGAAGAAGCCGGCGTTGTTGTCGTCCGCGGAGCCGGCGAAGAGCTCGATGCTCAGCGGCCCCTCGGGGCCGTCGGCGTTCTCGGTGCCGTCCGGGTTGAGGATGCCGAGGCCGACGAGCAGCGAGGTGCCCTGCTGGATGCCGACCCGCTCGTTGTCGAACGTGGCGTAGTAGTCGACGTTCGGGGTGTCGAGGATGAGGCGGTCGTAGGAGACGACGGGGATGTCGCCCGCGGCAGAGAGGACCTCGGTGAGGGCCGAGCCGTCGACGGCACCGATGACGAGCGCGTCGGCGCCGTCCTCGATCATCGCCTTGATCTGGTCGGCCTGGACCTGGGGGTCGTCGTCCGCGTACTGGAGGGTGACGTCGTGGCCGAGGTCCTCGAGCTGGGCGGCGACGATCGTGCCGTCGGAGACCCATCGCTGGTGCTCCTGGGTGGGCATCGCGACGCTGACGCGCGCGACCTCGGCGTCGTTGTCGGGCGCGGCTTCACTGTCGGAGCCGGCGCAGCCGGCGAGACCGATGGCGACCACCAGGGCACCGAGCCCGAGAGTCCGGGCTGTTCGTCGTACAGGAGTCATGCGACCGCACCATCCGTGGCTCAACCGACCGGCGCGTCCAGCGCCGGGCCCCTGGTGAGGGGCGTCACTCAGGGCGATCGGTGCGCGGCACGGGATGATGACGGGTCGCACCTGTGCGACCCGTCACACACGCTCCCCTGGGTCCGCTGACTGACTCGAGTCAGCCGGTCGTCAGGCGTGGCTTCGCCGTCACGACGTCGATCGGGTCACTCTCCGTCAGGGTCACCGCGCGCCCCGCGACGGGATCCACGTCGACGTCCCCTCCACGCGGAAGTCCGCGTCCCACTCCGTCCGCAGCGAGATGGTCACCGCCCCGGGGTCGCTGTAGACGTGGGAGACCGTGTGATCGGGCCACGGCGCCCCTGGGTCGGTTCCTGTGAGCGGCACCGACCCGTCCCCGAAGTCCCACGTGAAGAGGACCGGATTCACGCGCGCGTCGATATCCAGGTCCAGAACCTGGGTGCCCAGGACGTGCTCCGCTGCATCGGTCATGGCGACGGTCTCGGTTCCGACAAGCACCCAGGACTGATCTGGCTGGATGACCAGGCTCCCGGAGTTCACCAGCAGTGACTGAACGTCCTCGCGTGTGAAGGCGAGCAGCTGGCGTGGCACTTCCTCGACGTCCTCTTCGTCCTCCCCGTCAGACCACCATGGCTCCGGAGCCCACTCACCTTCAGGAACGGGATCACAAGCGGTCACGTTCGTCTCATATCTGCCCCATACATAGGTGACGGGCGAGCAGTAGGGGTCAGCCGCTACCGGCCCGCCCTTCACGGGCGACGGGTCATCGAAGCGTGGAACCTCCCACGCTCTCCTCGCTGAACCAGTGAGGTCTCGCTGCTCATCGTTAAGACGAGCGCCTATCCCCTCGTCACCGGTGACGCCCATTGGCGCTCCGGCGAGGAATAGGGACGAGACAATCACTTGCTCGATCACGGTTCCTCCGTTGCGATTCCGCGCACCGCCCAGCCATCGTCGTAGATGACAGCAACCGTGTACAGGTACTCACCACCTGAAGCTTCGCTAATGGAGGTCACTGGGCGGCACTCTCGGCGCCGTCGCGGCCATCACCGCGTTCCTCACCCGGCTCATGGCGGCCCAGTGGGCCCAGCGGTGGCTCGCGAAGATCGGACTGGGCACCGGGGTCGAGAACGAGGCGCCGCCCCGGGTGCTGGTCTCCGACGACGGGAACGTCACCGTCAACGGCAGCATCCGGGCAGCGCACGTTCTCGACGACTGACCCAGCACCACCTACTGCACGCCAAAGCGCCCCGCTCACCCTCACGGGTGGGCGGGGCGCTTCGTCGCTCGCGGGCCTTCGTCACCAAGACGGTCGGGCCTACCACGGAGCACGCGCTGCTCCGGGGATGCTCTCGAATCCCCGGTCGCAGACGGGCTCGGAGCGGCGCTCCAGGTGCGCTTCGGAGTCTCCGTCGTCGTCTCTGACGTCATGAGTTAGATGCGGCTACTTGCACATCTACTTGAAGCCTCCTCGGGGTGCGCCTCGTCACTCTGACCTGGGCGTTTACACGCCACCTCGGCTCTACTGCCCGTCTACTCGAAGTACACGGCCTAGGGTGAGTCCATGACCACGAATCAGGTCGACCGAGCCATCGCAGCACCTCCGGCCGACCGCGCGCGCCTGCTTCTGGAAGCTCATGAAGACCAGTGGTACGACCGCAAGAGCGCTCGGATCGAGGCGTCCAAGTTGTCTCACGCTCTCGTTGCCTTCGCCAACGCCGAAGGTGGAGTAGTCGCAGTTGGGCTGGCGGACGGTGAACTCGAGGGGTTCGCAGAGGAGAACCTTCGTCACTTCCAACAGATCCCGATGGACCTGACTAGACCGCCGGTTCGCGCCAGGTTCAGTCTCCTCGACTGTGTGCAGCAAGGGGGGAACACCGCCCAGTTGCTCATCATCCGCGTCGACCCTGGTGAGCGTGTCCACGAGACGTCATCGGGGGACTGTTATCTTCGCATAGGCGACGAGACTCGAAAGCTTCGTTTTGAACAGCGGCAAGAACTTGAGTATGACCGCGGTCAGGCGCAGTACGACGGTGGCCCGGTAGAGGCGACACATGCGGACCTTGACGGACATCTCATCGAGACGTACAAGCGAGCAGCCGGCGCAGTCGCCCCGACGGAGATGCTCTTACGTGCCAGGGCGCTCCTGACGACACAAGGGAGGCTCACCAATGCCGCGCTGCTGCTGTTCGGGTCGAGGCCACAGCAGTGGTTCCCACAAGCGTATGTCCGGATCATCCGGTACCTCGGCACTGACCGCGGGACCGGAGCGAGGCTGACCTTAGAGGACTCATCCGAGCATCGTGTCGAGGGGCCCATTCCGCGAGTGATTGAGGACGCCCAGCGCATCGTGGAGTCGCTTATGCCGCGGCGGCGCTTTCTGAGCGCAGATGGTCGATTCGAGACTCAGCCGATCGTGCCCCGCGATGCCTGGCTCGAGGGGCTCGTCAACGCCGTGATCCACCGTTCGTACAGCCTCGGTGGCGACCACATTCGGGTCGAGATCTACGACGACCGTGTGGAGATCGAGAGCCCCGGACGCTTCCCAGGGCTAGCAGATCCCCGGAAGCCTCTCGACATCAGCAGATTCGCCCGGAACCCTCGTATCGCACGAGTCTGCGCAGAACTCCGGATTGGGCAGGAGCTGGGTGAGGGGATCCGTCGAATGTTTGACGAGATGCGATCCAGGGGACTGACGGACCCGATGTACGAGGAGAAGCGCGGAAGCACGCGGCTCGTGCTCTCGAACATGCCTCGGCTTGCGCCCGACGTTGAGGCACGCCTCCCTCAGGGCTCGGAACGTGTGCTCGACGCTATTCGCGCCGCTGGTGACAAGTTGCTCGGAACAGGGGACGTCGCCGAAGCGGTCGAGATGTCCAGACCGGCGGTAAAGGTCCGCCTCGACGCTCTCCGGGCGGAAGGCCTCATCAAGTGGATCGGCAAGTCTCCGAAGGACCCTCGAGCGCACTGGGTTCTGAATGAGTAGTTTCGACTTGGTTCTAGGTTCAACTGTGGCGTGGCCTCGCTGCGCTCATCTTTGGTCCCGGCGCGGCGTCTACTCGCACCCGACGCCGTCGCCGTCGCGGTCGAGGTGGGATGCGTATCCCGGGTCTCCCCGGCGGACCGGCGCGGCGCCAGCGGCACGTGCCTCGCTGCAGTTGCGGTACGAGACGCTGGCCGGCGCGGCAGGAGCAGACGCGGCGGCTCGTGGTCGCGCTTCGGCCTCCTGCTCGGCAACGGTGACTGCCTCTTCGCGGTTCGCGATCGCGCCCTCGCGGTCGTCCAGGTCGGCGCGTCTGGTGTCGAGTTCCTCGGCGCGTTCGTCCAGCTCGGCTTCGCGCTGGTCGAGGGCCTGACGGTGGGCTTCCATGTCAGCGAGGGCGACATCGGCTGCGCCCTGGGCGTCTTCGAGGTCGGCTTGAAGTGTCGCAACTTGGTCTGTGGTCTCCGCAAGCGCCGACCGCGTCTCGTCGAGGTCGCGTTCGGTCTGCTCGTGCTCGACGGTGGCGGTCTCGAGCCTGTCGGCGAGCTCGCGGTACTCGGCCGAGTCGGTCGGATCTGCTGAGTTCCCGATGCTCACTCCCACGAAGAGGGCGATGAACGCGGCGATGGCACCGACGGCCCACCGCGGCAGCCGACGCCGCTTCTTCACCCCCGAGTTGGGACCGCCGATGGGCTGATCTGAAAAGTCTGGGGCGTCTGTGGTCATGGTGTGCTCCGCGTCGAGCGCTACCGGCATCGTTGCCGCTGGCCCAAATCATCGCATGGCTCGCGGCTATGGGACACCCCGCGCACCCCGCCCCCTCACGGGTGGGTGGAGCCTTTCGTGTGCCACTCAGAACATGCGACAGCCCCGGTCACCTAGGTGAGGTGCCGGGGCTGCCGCTAGTCCCTAGGACGTCGAGTTGTCAGGCGTTCACACGCCTCCGTCCGGGGCTGGTGTTGCGGTGAGCGAGCCAGGCGTCGATCGCCGCACGCGTCCGCAGGGGGCCTGCGGCGGTCTCTACGACCGGTGCGGGGAAGCCGGGGATGTCAGCGAACTGGCGCGCGCGCTGGCGGCTTACTCCGGCAAGCTCGGCGATCTCTGCGTAGCCCACGAGCTCGGGGATCACGGGCGTCGCAATCTCCTTCTCCATGACGGCCTCGTTGCGAACGTCGAGTTTGACGACGTCCAGCCGGCCGTGGCCACCAAGGTTGTCGGTGGCGATGCGGGTGGCGATCCGCGAGGCATCTTCGACGCTGTCGGCTTCGAATGCGATCGAGATCGCTCCGGCCTTGCCGTCGGCGCTGATGCTAACTGCGCCGCCGTGCTCGGCGAGTGTCTCGGCCACACTCTCGGCCTCGTCGCTGCTCACGGGTGAGGTCGTGATGAAGTCGACGTCTGCGTACCACGTGCCTGCGGTCATGGTTCCCTCCTCCTGATGTGGTCGGGTGGTGGCGGTGAGTGAATCTCATATTGACTCTGGGAAGCGCCTGAGGCAGGGTGGGGAGACGCAGGTTGCGGGACCTGCGCATCCCCACCCCTCCGGGTTGGTCGTACCAGTTATATGACCAACCCGGACCGTCTGAGGCGGGTCACGGCGTTCATGTACCAGCGATGGTCGCTGGCGCTGCCGTGGATCGTGACGATCTGCTTCGTCTTGTCTGGCGGATAAAAGAGCCAGCCCTTTTTGCTGCTCTCGACTCGCCAACCCTGGGCCTCAGCCATGTCGATCAATTCCTGCGCTGAGCGCTTTCCCATGGTGCGGGGTACCTCCTTTCTCTATTTAGTTGGTCGCCCCTCTATCGGGGCACGCTTGCAGCCTACCATAAATCCTTGTCGTTGACAAGAGCTGTGCATGCCCGAGATCACACCTCCACGCGACGCTGGAGCCATGACGCAGGAGGCGCTCGCCTAAGACGCCGGACGCGACCGGGAGCAGCGGCTCGTCAACGAGGTCAGGAATCCCGCTCTCCCTCGCAGGAGGCGGGGGGCTTTCGTGCGTCACTCCCGAAGTCGGTACCGGCCCAGGCGTCGGCGGGTAGCCTGCCTGGCATGAAGCACCTTGAGATCCACGACGACGCGCCCGCTGCTCAAGTAGCTACCGGCGACAACGTGGTCGCGATCGACAAAGCCCGGATCGAGGACTTGGCCACATACTTCGACAATCACCTCGCAGCCACGCGCGCTTCATCCAACGTGCCAGAGCCCACCGGCAGGTCACCGAGCAGCTTAATGCTCACGAAGCCCCGGCCCCAGGCCTCATTGATGAGGCGCCGCGGGACGAACCTTCCCACGGCGAAGTGGACGTGGAAGTGCACCCCGTCCTTGTGCAGCTCGAGAACCCAGGCATAGGGCAGCGGCCGCCCTCCAAGACCGGCACGTAGGTCGCGGAAGAACTGGCCCATGTGCTCGCGGACCTCCCGAGGGTCCGCACACCGGGGCGGCCCGTATGTCAGAGCCAGCCGGTTGAGCCGGTTCGCCGCGCAGTACCGACGCAAGCGACCCCGCGCACGCCCATCGGCCTTCTTCGCCGCCCGATCCGGGTCCGCAGCCGCACCCCTGGCAACGTAGTCACGCACGGGACGGTAGGACGGGACGAAGGCGCCACTCGCCTCAGCAGCATCGGGATACAGCGAGAGCACCCACCCGGCCACGCTCGGCGCACGAGGCCCCCCTGGCATCTTTTCCGTCACTAGTCCTACAACCTGGGACTATAGGCACTCCGGAGTCGCTAGTCCAACAACCTTGGACTACGCGCCTGGCGAGGCCTCCGCACGACCACTCGCCGCGACGAACGCATCGAGGTCGATGCTCACGCCAGGGAACTCGAACACGTCTGGGTGCTGGCCGAAGGCCTTCCGGAACGCCGACACGCGTCGGTAGACCGCTGAGCGGCTCATCCCGAGCTGCGATTGCAACCCCTCGAAGCCACCGCAGGTGTGCCAGGCCAGCCAGAACCCGAGCAGATCGAAAGTGGCACCGCGGGCCATCGGACGCACAACCGGCGCCGCCACCGGATCGGCGACCTTGCGAACCGCCTGAGAGTAGACATCCCAAGCCTTGCCCCACCGGCCCCGAGCGACCCCCTCACCATCCGGCGACGGCATGCGCTGCGATCGAAAGTCAGCCACGGCAAACCACACTCCTCTAGTCCCAAGTTCTGAGACTAACGCACGGCACCCACACGAACCGCGACGACGACCCAGAGTTATGTTGCTAAGTCAAGCAGCGTCGCGCGCGCTGGCGCGCGCAACGCTGAACGCAGCCTGGTCGAGCTCTCGAAGTTTCCGCTCCGCAACGTCAACTCTCGCACCCGACACAAGCTCTTCCCACTCCAACCCATCAGCCCGAGGTCGGAGATCAAGCGTCCACTTAGTGCGCAAATCAGTGATGGTCGGAAGCTCATCACTCTCCCCCTTTTCTTTGGATAGCATCGTAATTGCATAGTGGACCTGTAGCAGCGTCTTAGAGAGCACGAGTAGCTGAGCACCGGCCTGCCATGTGAGCTCGAAAACGTCGCCGTTAAGGTCGGGGGACAGTTTCACTATCTCCGTCGACAGCGCTTCGAGTGGTTCGGCTTCTTTATAGAGCGCCTTGCCCGTCGTTCGTACGTCTTCCCAGGCCATACCCGGTTTCAGACTCGCCGAAAGATCCTTGATGTGACTCCAGTTTATTTCGTCGAGGAAACACGCTTGCCAGACCTGCACGGCTGCTTGTCGCTCCCGCTTGCGGCTGTCCTCGCGCAACCTGGCATCTTCTGCGGCCGCCGCCTGCCTTATCGACTCACGCTGCGCAGCCACAAGGTCGCGCGTGAGCGACACATACCACGCCGTCACGGCGACTAAAGCGACCGTGGACAAACCGGTCACGGCGCCGATCGCTTCGCTGGAACCAGAGAGAAGGGCCCACACCACGAGCGCAGTAAGCAGCACGAAGAGACCTGCTACCGCCACGGTCCTTTTGTTCATATCGACACGATACCTGCGGGTGGATTAGCCAGTTGCCGGATTCCCCGCCTGCGTGGCCCCGCTGACCAGGACGTTGATGCCGGACACGACGGCGGCGTCGAGGAAAGCGGCGGCCTTGGTGGTGAACGAGCCGAGCGTGACGAGGTCGCTCACGCGGGTGGCGCGGGCGATGTACTTGCGAATGTTGACGGCCCACGACCGGCGGGTGATGTCCGGGATGCCGACGTGCACACGCTTGCCCGTCGCGAGGGACGCGTCGACGAACGGGGAGGACAGGTCGAGCCGGCGGCCGGAGATCCGCAGCATGCGCTCGACGAGCTCGTGGACCTGCGTCTCGGTGAGGATCGTCGTCGTCAGCTCCGCGCGTCCGGCGCGGGCGATGAACACCTTGCCGGGTTCGTTGATCCACACCTCCTCGATCGTCGGGTCGTCGAGGAAGCGCTGGAGGGGTCCGAGGCCGGCGACGCCGTCGAGGACGTCCTTGGCGGTCTGCTCCGGGTCGACGACGGGCGGCACGAGTCCCGCGACCGAGCGGCTGTCGTAGTCGGCGAGCGCGTCGGCCACCAGCGCGCGGACCCCGGCGGTGTCACGGGCAGGGTCGAGGCCGCGCCGTCGGACGAGCTCACGAACCTCGTCCTCGAGCAGCACCGTTGCCTGGTTCATGCCTCGCACCCCCGGGAGCGGATCACGATGGAGGCAAACCTAGGGGCAATCCGGCGCTGTGTCAGCCCCCTTCGGCGAATCTGTGGACAGGGCGGTCCGTGCGCTCAGTCCAGTGGGGTCAGCACCGCGATCCGCCACGTCCCGTCGGCTCGGACGAACTGGTCCATGCAAGGGCCCCTCGGGCCGTCACTCCTCCCCGTCGAAGAGCCCGCCGTCGAGCAGCCAGTGGTAGCGCAGCCGGAGCGCGCGCTCGGTGCTCGCCACGAGGGCGCCAACAGTGAGCGCGATGTTCCACCCCACCGACAGGTGGAACGGGGAGGTGAAGGAGCCGACGTTCTCGGCGACGGGCGGGATCTGGGAGATCTGCTCGACGATCTGCGGCACACCGAGGACGAGGGCGACGAGCAGGACGGCGACCGAGACGAGCCCGATGCCCCGGCTGAGCAGCGGGTGGCGACGCTCGAGCCGGGCCCGGCGCCCCTCGGCGGAGGCCGGGTCGGGCGTGAGTTGGCGCTCGACACCGTCGCTCCGCACAAAGTGGCAGCGCCGCAGCCCGTAGCCGCTGGTCGCCACCTCGATGGTCCCGCCGGGCACCGGGAACGCGGCGGGCGGCTTGGCCACGGCGTGGTGCACGCCGTCCCGGTAGAGCCGGGCCCGCACCTCACCGTCCGAGGAGTCGCCCCCGAGCCGGACGTCCACCGACCACGTGTGGCACTGCCCGTCCTCCTCGAGGAGCGGGATGTGGAGCAGCGAGCGGGAGAACGGCTGCCACCACCGGAAGCGCTGGAGCGCATGACCGTCGCCGGGCTTGACGCGCCGCGCAGCACGGCGGTCCCTCCAGTCCGCGAACACCGCTCCACCGTAACGGCTCGCCGCCGCCCCTGAAGGGAGGCGGGTGCTGGCCGGGGACGCTCAGGCTCCCGCGACCACCTCGAGCACGGCCTCCCCGTACCGCTCGAGCTTGGCTGCACCCACCCCGGAGATCCCGCTCAGCTCGGAGCGGTTCTCGGGACGGGACTGGGCGATGGCAGCGAGGGTCGCATCGGGGAAGACGACGTAGGCGGGCACGCCCTGCTCCTTGGCCACCGACGCCCGCCAGGCGCGCAGCTGCTGGAACAGCGCCTGCTGCGGCTCGTCCAGGTCGAGCGGCGCCTTGCCGCCGCCGGTGCGCGACTTCCGCGCCGTCCGCACCCGCTCCGGCTCCCGCCGCAGCCGCACCTCGCGCTCCCCGCGCAGCACCTCCCCCGCGGCCTCGGTAATCGCCAAGACCCCGTACTCGCCCTGGACCTGCAAGAGCCCCTGGGCAAGGAGCTGGCGGACCACGCCGCGCCACTCTGCGTCGCCCAGCTCGGTCCCGATGCCGAAGGTCGAGAGCGCGGTGTGGCGCATCTTCACCACCCGCTCGTTCTCCCGCCCCAGCAGGATGTCCACGAGGTGCCCCGCCCCGAACTGCTGCCCCCGCTCGCGCTGCAGCCGCACGATCGTCGACATGAGCTTCTGCGCCGGCACGGTGCCGTCGAAGGCCTCCGGCGGGTTGAGGCAGGTGTCGCAGTTCCCGCACGGCTCGCTGTCCTGCCCGAAGTACCGCAGCAGCTGCTGGCGGCGGCACTGGACCGTCTCGCACAGCGCGAGCATCGCGTCCAGGTGCAGGGTCTGCGCCCGCTTGCGCTGCGCGTCCCCCTCGCCGTCGGCGATCATCCGCCGCTGCTGGACCACGTCCTGCAGCCCGTAGGCGAGCCACGCCGTCGACGGCAACCCGTCACGCCCCGCGCGGCCCGTCTCCTGGTAGTACCCCTCGATGCTCTTCGGCAGGTCCAGGTGCGCGACGAACCGTACGTCGGGCTTGTCGATGCCCATCCCGAACGCGATCGTCGCGACCATGACGACGCCGTCCTCCCGCAGGAACCGCGCCTGGTTGCGCCCGCGCAACTCCGCGGGCAGGCCCGCGTGGTACGGCAGTGCCGTGACGCCCTGGGTGGCCAGCCACTCCGCCGTCTTCTCCACCGACGCCCGCGAGAGGCAGTAGACGATGCCCGCGTCGCCGTCGTGCTCGTCCTTGATGAGCCGCAGCAGCTGCTTGCGCGCCTCCTGCTTGGGCGCGATCCGGTACTGGATGTTGGGCCGGTCGAAGCTCGAGACGAAGACGCGAGCGCCGTCGAGCCGGAGGTTGCGCACGATCTCCTCGCGCGTCTCCGCCGTCGCCGTCGCGGTCAGCGCGATCCTCGGCACGTCCGGCCAGCGCTCGTGGAGGATCGTCAGGCCGAGGTAGTCGGGCCGGAAGTCGTGGCCCCACTGCGCCACGCAGTGCGCCTCGTCGATCGCGAAGAGCGCGATGCGCGCGCGGTCGAGGAGGTCGGCGGCCACGGGCAGCCGCTCCGGGGCGAGGTAGAGGAGGTCGAGCTCCCCGCCGAGGAGGCGGCGCTCGACGTCGCGGCGCTCCTCGATGCTCTGCGTCGAGTTGAGAAAGGCGGCGCGCACACCCAGCTGCTCGAGCGCGTCGACCTGGTCGTGCATGAGCGCGATGAGCGGGCTGATGACCACGCCCGTCCCCTCCCGCACGAGCGCCGGGATCTGGTAGCACAGGCTCTTGCCGCCGCCGGTGGGCATGAGGACGAGCGCGTCGTCCCCGCGCGTCACCGTCTCGATGATCTCGGCCTGCTCCCCGCGGAAGGCGTCGTAGCCCCACACGCTGGTCAGCGCCTCCAGCGGGGTGGACGACGACGCCGCAGCGGCCCGCGCCGTCGTCAGCGGTGCCGCGGTGGCGGCGTCCGTCGCAAAGGCGGCGGCCATCTCGGGGTCGTGGACGTCCCACTCGCTCATGGGGTCCGGCGGCGGCTCGTCCCAGTCGGGCTCCGGCCCGGTCCACATGTCACCCACCCCGCCAGGGTAGGTGCTCCGCGCCGGCGGCCGGGCCGGGGTGTGGGCGGGTCGCGTCAGCGGCTGGAGACGGTCGTGCGGGCCGTGCGGTGGTCCACGACGGCCCCGGCGAACAGCGCGACGGCGGCGAAGCCCGACCAGTACGCGAGCTGCTGCCCCGTGTCCGGTGAGGACGCGCACGTCACGAGCGCCGCGACGGCGAGGACCGGCACGCCGGCGCCCCAGGCCCGGTAGAACGTGCCGGTGAAGCGGGGGTGGCGGTAGCTCTGGGGGCTCACGACGGCGTGGATCGCCACCGACCCGAGCGCCGCGACGATGAGGACGGTCCCGATCGTGAAGGCGCGCTCGCCGAAGGACGTCACCGCGCCCACGATCCCCATAACCGTGGCCAGCCCGGCCGACGCACCCAGCGCGGTGCGACTCATCGTCCCTCCCCCTTCCCGCGTCGCCGCCCCGGCCGCAGGTTCCCGCGGGCGGGCGGCAACTCTGCTCAGCACAGATGACCGCACGCCGCGTGCCCCGTGCAAGCCGACGCGGAGAAACCGGTCGGGCGACGGAGACGCCTCTCCGTCGTCCGTCGTCCGCGGCGACCAGGCGTCCGACTTCCGCACGGTTGCGCGACGCCCCGACGACGGTGTGCGCGCACCTCGCCCCTCCCGCTCACCGCGGCCCGTGGGAGGGGGCGCGCGGTGACCGGGAGGGGCGACGCGTGCGTATGGCCGAGACAGCGCGAGGTCAGGCCTGGCCGAGGACCGACTGCACCTCCTGCGGGGTGCGCGCCTCGCGCAGCCGGGCCACCTGGGACTCGTCGAGGAAGACCTCGGCCACCCGGGAGAGCACCTGGAGGTGGTCGTCGCCCGCGCCGGCGACGCCGATGACGAACTCCGTGTCCTTGCCGTCCCAGTCCAGCCCCTGCGGGTAGCGGACGAAGGAGATCGCCGTGCGGCTGATGAGGCCCTTGGCCTCGTTCGTGCCGTGCGGGATGGCCAGGCCGCTGCCCATGTGGGTGGAGACCGACTGCTCCCGCTCGTGCATCGCCTCGACGTAGGCCGAGGGCACGGCCCCGCTGGCGACGAGCAGCGCGCCGGCCTCGGAGATCGCCTCCGCCTTCGAGGACGCCCGGCCCTCGAGCACGACCGACTCGACCGCGAGCAGGCCGCCCGCCGGCTGCGCCGCGGCGGGCACCGCCGCGCTCGGGGCCGGCTCGGCGGGCTGGGCGGCGGACCGGCTCTCCCCCACGAGCGCGACGACCTCGTCGTAGCGGGGGCTGGCCATGAAGTCCTCCACCGACACGTGCAGCGCCGAGGGGGTGCGCTGCCGGGCGCGGTCGGTGAGGTCGCGGTGCGTGACGACGAGGTCGGCGTCGTCGCGCAGGCTGGAGATCGCCTTGTTCACCACGGTGACGTCGGCGTACCCGGCGTCGCGGATCTTGCGGCGCAGCACCGAGGCACCCATCGCCGAGGAGCCCATCCCGGCGTCGCAGGCGAAGACGATCGAGTCGATCGGGCGGGTCGCCGTCACGACGCCGCCGCCGGTCAGCGCGCCCGCCACGCTCGAGCGCCTGCCCTTCATCTCCTCCATGCGGCCCGTCGCACCGGCGAGGTCGCCGTCGTCGTCGTCCTTGCCGACGCGCAGCAGTACGGCGGCGAGGACGAAGGTGACGAGGGCGGAGAGCACCACCGAGAGGACGACCCCGACGAGGCTGCCCACCGGGGACTGGATGAGCACGGCGATGATCGAGCCGGGCGCCGCGGGCGCCCGCAGCCCCGAGCCGAAGACGAGGTTGGTCGCCACCCCGGTCATGCCGCCGGCGATGACGGCGAGGATGAGGCGCGGCTTCATGAGCACGTAGGGGAAGTAGATCTCGTGGATGCCGCCGACGAACTGGATGAGCGCGGCGCCCGGCGCGGACGCCCTGGCCAGGCCCGTGCCGAAGACCGCGAAGGCGAGCAGCAGGCCCAGGCCCGGCCCGGGGTTGGCCTCGATGAGGAAGAGGATCGACTGGCCGTCCCTGGCCGCTTCGGTGGTGCCCAGCGGCGTGAAGATGCCGTGGTTGATGGCGTTGTTGAGGAAGAGGACCTTCGCCGGCTCGACGAGGATCGAGGTGAGCGGCAGCAGGCTGTTGTCGACGAGGAAGCGCACGACGTTGCCCGCCGCGTTGGAGAAGGCCTCGACGAAGGGGCCCGCCGCGACGAAGCCGACAATCGCCAGGAGCATGCCCCAGATGCCGGCGGAGAAGTTATTGACGAGCATCTCGAAGCCCGGGCGGATCCTGTCGGCCCACAGGGCGTCGAGCTTCTTCATCGACCAGCCGCCGAGGGGGCCCATGACCATGGCGCCGAGGAACATCGGCACGCCCGCGCCGGTGATCGCGCCCATGGTGGCGATGGCCCCGACGACACCGCCGCGGAGGTTGTCGTCGTACAGCATCCGGCCGCCGGTGTAGCCGATGAGCAGCGGCAGGAGGTAGGTGATCATCGGGCCGACGATCCCGCCGGTGCCGCCGTTCTCGACGTCCCCCGCGCCCCAGCCGCCGAGCTGCTCGACCAGCCCGTAGCCGCCGGTGTAGCCGAAGACGTTCTCGCCGATGAGGGTGATCCAGCCGACCTCGATGAACAGGGCGGTGATGAGCCCCCAGGCGATGAAGGCGGCCATGTTCGGCAGCACCATGTTGGACAGGGCGGTGCCGAACTTCTGGACGGCGACCCGCAGGCCGCCACGCTCCCGTCCCGCGCTGCCGCGGTCGGGTCGCACGTCAGTGGGTGCGGACATTGTGCTCCTCCTCGAGACGGTGATGCACCTCACGCATCGAGGACCAGTAAACACCCGATCGGACTCAATGCCAAGCACTTCCACCTGTTCCCACATCCGAGTGTGTGGCTATAGTGGGAGGACGGCGTGGCACACGGCGCCGTCCCGACCGATTGGGAGGACCGATGAAGGCCCTGCGTTTCTACGCTCCCGAGGACGTCCGCCTCGAGGACTACCCCGAGCCGGGGTGCGGCCCGGACGAGGTGAAGATCCGCGTCCGCAACTGCTCCACCTGCGGCACCGACGTCAAGATCTTCCACAACGGCCACCAGAACCTCAGCCCGCCGCGGACCATCGGCCACGAGATCGCCGGTGAGGTAGTCGAGGTGGGCGCCGACGTCGCGAGCCTGTACGGCACCGACTGGCAGGTCGGGGACCGCGTCCAGGTCATCGCCGCCGTCCCGTGCGGGGAGTGCCACGAGTGCCGCAAGGGCTGGATGGCCGTGTGCCAGAACCAGACCTCGATGGGCTACCAGTACGAGGGCGGTTTCGCCGAGTACATGGTCGTCCCGCGCCAGGTGCTCAAGGTCGACGGCCTCAACCGCATCCCGGACAACGTCGGCTTCGACGAGGCCTCCGCCGCGGAGCCGCTCGCCTGCGCGATCAACGCCCAGGAGCTGCTCGGGATCGAAGCGGGCGACGTCGTCGTCGTCTTCGGTGCCGGCCCCATCGGCTGCATGCACATCCGTGTCGCCCGCGGCGCCCACGGCGCCGGCACGGTGGTCCTCGTCGACGTCAACGCCGAGCGCCTGGCCATGTCCGCCGCGGTCGCCGAGCCCGACGAGACGATCGACGGCTCCCAGGTGGACGTCGTCGAGCGGGTCATGGAGCTCACCGGCGGCCGGGGTGCGGACGTCGTCATCACGGCGACGGCGGCGAAGGTCGCCCAGGAGCAGGCCGTGGCGATGGCCGCGCGCAACGGGCGCATCTCCTTCTTCGGTGGCCTGCCGAAGAACGACCCCGTCATCGCGCTGGACTCCAACGTCGTCCACTACCGCCAGCTCCACATCCACGGCGCCAACGGCTCGGCCCCCGAGCACAACCGCCGCGCGCTGGAGTACATCTCCACCGGCCAGGTGCCGGTCAAGGACCTCATCACCCACCGCATCCCGCTCGCGGACGTCATGTCGGCCCTCGAGCTCGTCCGCAGCGGCACGGCGATCAAGGTGACCGTCGAGCCCTGAGCGCCCGTAGCATCGAGCGGGCAGCGAGCGAGTCGAGGAGGAACGTGTACGCGGAGGAGCGCCAGCAGACGATCGCCCAGCTCGTCGTCACGCGCGGGCGGGTGTCGGTCACCGAGCTGGCCGAGGAGTTCGCGGTGACCACCGAGACGGTGCGCCGCGACCTCGGCGCGCTCGAGCGGCTGCGGCTCGTGCGCCGCGTCCACGGCGGCGCGGTCCCCGCGGCCTCGCTGTCGGCGATGGAGAGCCGCCTCGACGAGCGCGACGTCACCCACGCCCGGGAGAAGGAGCGCATCGCCGCCGCCGCGGCCCGGTTCCTGCCCGACGACGGCGGCACGGTCGCCATCGACGCGGGCAGCACCACCGTCCGGCTCGCGGCGTTCATCCCGCCGGACCGGCGGCTCACGGCCTTCACCCACGGCGTCCCGATCGCGGCCCGGCTCGCGCCGCTGCCCGGCGTCGACCTCCACCTCCTGCCCGGGCGCGTACGCCCGACGACGCAGGCGGCGGTCGGCTCGCTCACCATCCAGGTGCTCGAGCGGCTGCGCGTGGACGTCGCCTTCCTCGGGACCAACGGCGTCACCGAGGACCACGGCATGTCCACCCCGGACTCCGAGGAGGCCGCGGTCAAGCGGGCGCTCGTGCGGGCCGCGCGGCGCGTCGTCGTGCTCGCGGACGCGACGAAGCTGGGCCGCGAGGCGACGGTGAGCTTTGCCGGGCTCGACGACGTCGACGTCCTCGTCACCGACGCCGAGCCCACCGCCGTCCCGGCCCGTGCCTTCGCCGCGCACGGCGTGGAGGTGGTCGTCGCATGATCCTCACCCTCACCGCCAACCCGAGCGTCGACCGCACCGTCACGCTCACCGGCCCGCTGCAGCGCGGCGCGGTCCTGCGCGCCGCGTCGATGACCTCGCAGGCCGGGGGCAAGGGCGTCAACATCTCCCGTGCCGCCGTCGCCGCCGGCATCCCCACGGTCGCCGTGCTCCCCGCCGACGGCGCGGACCCCTTCGTCGCCGAGCTGCGGGCGGCCGGGATCGACTGCCGTCCGCAGCCGCCCGCCGGGGACGTGCGCGTCAACCTCACCCTCACCGAGCCGGACGGCACGACGACGAAGGTCAACAGCGCCGGCGCCGCCGTCGAGCGTGCCCACCTGGACCAGCTCGCCGACGCCGTCGTCGCCCTCGCGGCGGAGGCGACGTGGGTGGTGCTCGCCGGCTCGCTGCCGCCCGGCGCCCCGGCCGACTGGTACGCGGGGCTGGTCGTGCGGCTGCGCGCGACGGCCGCGCGCGTGGCGGTCGACACGAGCGGGGCGGCGCTCCTCGCGCTCGCGGCCGCGCTCCCGGCCGCCGCCCCCGACCTCATGAAGCCGAACGGTGAGGAGCTCGCCACCATCGTCGGCGCCGACCCGCTCGCGCTCGAGGCCGACCCCGCCGAGGCCGCCCGCGCCGCCCGGGTGCTCGTCGACCGCGGGGTGGGGGCCGTGCTCGTCACCCTCGGCCCCGCCGGTGGCGTGCTCGTCACCGCCGACGGCGCGTGGCACGCGCCCGCTCCGCCCACCACCGTCGTCAGCACGGTGGGGGCCGGGGACTCCAGCCTCTTCGGCTACCTCCTCGCGACCGAGCGTGACGCCGCCCCCGACATGGCGCTGCGCTGGGCCGTCGCCTACGGCAGTGCGGCGGCCGGGCTGCCGGGCACGGGCATCCCCCGGCCCGGTGACGTCGACGCCGCCGCCGTCACCGCCACCGCGCTGCGCCCGCCCGCGCTCACCTGAGGGGGCGTTCAGCGCTCCTCACGCAGGGAGGCGGCGATGCGCGCCCGGATCTCCTGGTCGTGCATGCCCGGGCCGGCCGCGGCGTCCTCGGTGCCCGGCTCGGCCGCGCGCCTCGGGTCGATGAGCCGGCGCACGCCGGCGCGCAGGAGACGTGCGTCCACCGCGGCGGTCCCGCTGAGCAGGAGCAGGCCGGCGCCCTGGTCGAGCGCGGCGCTCAGCGCGCCGAGCTCCTCCACCGACATGGGGTCGCCCTCGACCCGCTGCTGCCGCACCACCTCGGTGTAGGCGTCGAGCAGCCGCTGCATCCGGGTGGCCATCTCCGCGCGGAGCGTCTCGTCCCGGGCGGCGGTGGCGATGAACTCGAGGGTGGCGAGCGCGAAGCCGGTCATCGCGGCGGTGAGGTCCTCCTCGCTGACCCCGCGGGCCGCGCCCTGGGGGATGTCCTCGACGCGGTCGAACGGGTCCCAGGTCTCGGCGAGCGCCGCCTCCATGTTGGCGTCGAGCACGGCGAGGAAGAGCGCGGCCTTGTTCTCGAAGTTCGAGTACACCGCCCCCTTGGAGAAGCCTGCCTCCCGGGCGATGACCTCGAGGTTCGCCCGGTGGTAGCCGTCGCGGGCGAAGACGGCACGCCCCGCGAGGACGAGCGCCTCCCTCGTCTGGCGCTGCCGGTCGCGGCGCGAGATCGGGTCGGGCAGCTGGGACATGGTCGCGATCCTACGTCGCCGCGGACATTGACGTACCGTCAGTATCCGCATACCGTCAGTATCTCCATACCGACAGTATCCGAAAGGCTCCACGATGAGCGAGGACGTGCTCCACGTCGCGGGACTCACCCGGCGCTTCGGCGCCGTCGTGGCCAACGACGACATCTCCCTGCGGGTCCGGCCCGGTGAGGTCGTCGGGCTGCTCGGCCACAACGGGGCGGGCAAGACGACGCTCGTCTCCCAGGTGGTCGGGCTCCTGCGCCCCGATGCCGGGCGCATCACCGTCGGCGACGTCGACGCGGTCGCCGACCCGGCCGCCGCCCGCCGCCACACCGCCCTCCAGCCGCAGGCCCAGGCCCCGATCGACGGCCTCACCCCCCGCACGGCGATCGAGATCGCCGGACGCCTGCGCGGCCTGACCACCCGCGCCGCCAGGGCGGCCGCCGAGGAGCTCGCCGCCGAGCTCGACATCACCCCGTGGCTCGACCGCCGCGCCCTTCCCGACGGCCGCGGCCTCTCCGGCGGGATCCGCCGCCTCACCGCCTTCGCGATGACCGTCGTCGTGCCCACTCCGCTGCTCGTCCTCGACGAGCCGACCAACGACATCGACGCCTCCCGCCGCCGCCTCCTGTGGGACGCGGTGCGCCGCCGCGGCGACCAGGGCTCCGGCGTCCTCCTCGTCACCCACAACGTCACCGAGGCCGAGCGGATCGTCGACGAGCTCGTCGTCCTGGACCGCGGGCGCGTCGTCGCCGCCGGCTCCCCCGGACGCCTGCGCGGCACGCAGGACACCGACCTGCGCCTCGAGCTCCTCCTCCCGCCCGGCGGCGCCGCGCCGGACCCCACGGAGGCGCCGGTCACCGTCCGCCGCACCGTCCACGCCGGCCGCCGCGTCCTTCTCACCGTGCCGGCCGCCGAGGCGGCGGCGGCGGTCGCGTGGGCCACCACCCTGCGCGAGGGGGCCCGCACGGAGGGCTACTCCCTCGCCCCCGCCACCCTCGAGGACGCCTACCTCGCCCTCACCGCGGCCGACGCCGCGCCGTCCGGACAGGAGCCCGCCCGTGCCTGAGACCCTCACCCGGCCCGCCCCCGTGCAGGTGAGCCTCGGGACGACCTACACGACGCTGCTGCGCTGGCAGGTCGCACAGATCGGGCCGCTGCTGCCGCTCGTCGTCGTCATCCAGGCCCTGCTCGCCGCCGGGATCATCATCGGCTTCGGCTTCCTCATCCCCGACATCGACCCCGCGACGGCCCTGTTCCTCTCGACCGGCGCGCCCACCGTCCTGCTGCTCACGATCGGGCTCGTCATCGTGCCCCAGGGGGTGGCCCGCGCCCGCACCGACGGCACCTTCGCCTACATGCGCTCCCTGCCGCTGGCCCGCCCGCTGCTCCTCGCCGCGGACCTCACCGTGTGGCTGCTCATCGCGCTGCCGAGCGTCGCCGTCGGGGTGGTCGTGGCTCAGCTGCGCTACGACCTCGACCTCTCCTTCGACTGGCCCGTGCTCGTGGCCGCCGCCCTGCTCGTCACGCTCATGGCGACGGCGGTGGGCTACGCGATCGCCGTGAGCCTCCAGCCGATGCTCGCCCAGCTCGTCACCCAGGTGCTCGTGTTCTTCGTGCTCCTGTTCTCCCCGATCACCTTCCCGGCGAGCCAGCTGCCCACGTGGTTCCAGACCGTCCACGACGTCCTGCCGGCGCGTCCCGGTGCGGACCTGCTGCGTGCCGGGCTCGCCTCGGACGTCTTCGACGCGAGCGGGCGCGACCTGCTCGTGCTCGTCGTGTGGTGCGTGCTCGGCGTCGCGGTCACGCTGCGGGCCCTCGTGCGCCGGGAGTAGCCCCTCAGCGCACGGCCGCGGCGACGGCCTCCTCGGCGGTGGCGTGGCGGAACGTGAAGCCGTCGGCCTGCAGCCGGGTGGGGAGGATGCGCTGGTCCGGCAGCAGCATCTCCTCGGCGGGCTCGCCGAGGACGAGCCGGAGGAACCAGGCCGGGAGGCGGAACAGGTGCGGGCGGTGCATCTCGCGGGCCAGCGCCCGGGTGATGTCGGCGGAGGTCGCGGCCTGCGGCCCGGTGAGGTTGACCGGGCCGGACAGCTCGGAGTGCGCGAGCAGGTGGACGATCGCCCGGGCCTCGTCGGTGAGGGAGATCCAGGGCCACTGCTGGCGACCGGTGCCGATCGACGCGCCCGCCCCCAGCCGGGTGGCGAGCTGGAGCGGCGCGAGAGCACCGCCGTCGGCCATGACGAGACCGGTCCGGACGTGCACGACCCGCGTGACGTCGTCGGCGCGCTCCGTGGCCGCCTCCCAGCGGAGGACGACTCCCGCGAGGAAGCCGTCGCCCGGGCCGGAGTCCTCGGTGAGGACGGTGCCCGGGCGGTCGCCGTAGAAGCCGGTGGCCGAGCCGCTCACCCACACCTGCGGAGGGCTGGCGGAGGTGGCGATGGCGCGGGCGACGGTGCGGGTCGCGGTGACCCGGCTCCGGTAGATCTCGCGGCGGTAGGCCCGGGTCCACGGCAGCCGGCCCAGCGGCGCCCCGGAGAGCGTGACGACGCCGTCGGCCCACTCGACCGCCGCGGCGGGCAGCAGCCCCTCGTCCGGCCGCCACTCGTACTCGCTCGCGTCCCGCGGCTCGCGGCGCACGAGCGTGCGTACCTCGTGCCCGTCGGCGCGCAGCTCCTTCTGCAGGGCCGAGCCGATGAGACCGGACGCACCGGAGACGAGGATCCGCATGTGCCTGACGGTAACCACGCCCGCCGACCTCCGCTCGCCGGCGGACACGCGCACCGTGCGGCCGCGGCCGCACGGTGCGCGGATCGTCAGCCCTCGACGGCCTTGAGGAGCTCTTCGGCGTTCCTTCCCACGGCACCACCGGGGTGGCTGTGGAGCACCTTCTCCCAGGTGTATCCCCCCTCGCCCATGAGGAGGATGGCGAGCGCGTCACCCCACGCCGCCGTCGCGAGCGTCGAGCCCATGGCGATGATGCCGCCGGGGTCAGCGGAGTCGCTGTCGATGACGACGACGGCGTCGGCCGCCTGCGCGAGGCTCGACTCCGGTGCCGCCGTGAGGACGACACCCTTGGCACCGCGGTCCTTCGTGCGCCGGATGAACTCGGCCAGCTCCGTGGACTCACCTCCCTTGGAGATCGCGATGACGACGTCCCCGGCCGTGGCGACCCCGAGGCTGCCGTGGAGTCCGTCTCCGGGATTCTGGTAGAGGGCGGGCGTGCCGGTGACCGACAGGAGGTGCGCCAGCCGACGGGCGATCGTGCCCGACGTGCCGGAGCCCGTGACGATCACCTTGCCGCCGGCCTCACGGATGAGGTCCGCCACGGCGAGCAGCGACTCGTCGACCTGGGCGGCAACCCGGGCGACAGCGGCGCCCTCCTGCTCAATGAACCTGGCCGCTGCCTGCAACAGCTCGTGACGATCCTTCATGGTGTCCTTCTTCGTATGGGAGGTCGGTCAGTGCGGCGGGCTCGGCGTCGCGCCGCCCGTTCCGCTTCCGGTTGATCAAGGTCGAGGCGCGTGCGCCCTCCATGCGGACGATCCACACGCCCGCGAGGATGAGGCCCTGGGCGATCTGGTAGACGTAGCTGCTCAGGCCCAGCATGTTGAAGCCGCTCGAGAGCATCTGGAGGATGACCGCGGCCAGCGCGGTGCCCCAGATCGCCACCCGGCCGCCGAAGGGGTTGGCGCCACCGAGCACGGCGATGGTGACCGCCAGGAGCAGGTAGGAGCTGCCGTACCCGGCCGACGCGCTCACCGTCCGCATGACCATGACGAGCCCGGCGACGGCCGAGATCGTCCCCGCGAGGATGTAGGTCTGGAAGAGCACCCTCCGGCGGGCGATGCCGGTGTAGTCCGCCGCGGTCGCGCTGGCGCCGAGCATGGTGGCGCGCAGGCCGTACCCGGTGCGGGTCATGACGAGGGCGACAAGGACGACGACGACGAGGAACAGCCAGAAGATCAACGGAACCGCGGCCACCGTCGTCGAGCCGACCTCGGTCAGCTCGGGGGTGAGCCCGTAGATCGGCTCACCCCGGGTGAGGGCGATGGCCGCGCCGGCGAAGATCATCTGCGTCGCGAGCGTCGCGAGGATCGGGGCGACCCCGACCACGGCGACGACGACGGCGTTGATCGCCCCGCACACCATGCCGACGACGAGCGCGAGGACGACGGCGAGGACGGTGAGGGTGGGTGTCGACATCCCCGCCTCCATGCCGTTGACGCTCACGTAGGCCGCGGTGAGCGCCGAGAGGTTGGCCACCGAGACGATGGAGAGGTCGATGCCCGCGGTCGTCATGGCGATGGAGATCGCCAGCGCCATGAGCCCGATCTCGGGGATCGACAGGGTGATCGACTCGATGTTGAGCGGGCTGGTGTAGACCGACGGGTTGAGTGCCGAGAAGAGCACGGCGACGGCGACGGCCAGCACGAGCAGGCCGAGCGTGTGGGTGTTGCCCCTGGCGAGGCGCGCCCAGGGGGATGTACGAGTCGCGGCCATCGGTCAGCCTTCCTCGAGGATGCGGGCGCGGTGCTGTCCACGGGCGCTGCTGCGGGCCTGGATGGCCACCCCGGCGAGGATGACGAGGCCGATGATGAGCATGTGCCAGTAGCTGGAGACCCCCAGGCGCACGAGCGAGTTCTGCACGAGCGAGACGAGCAGGACACCGAGCACGGTGCCCTGGACGGAGCCACGGCCGCCGGTGTCGAGCGCGCCACCGATGACGACAGCGGCGATGACGTTGAGCTCCATGCCGACGAGCTCGAAGGGTGAGGCGTGCCGGGAGAGGACGACGTGGACCATCCCGGCGAAGCCGGCGAGCAGCCCCGCGGCCAGGTAGATGCGCGTCTGCACCATCGGCACGCGCAAACCGACGCGGCGCGCGGACTCCTTGTCACCGCCGACGGCGTACACCGAGCGCCCGAAGGAGGTCCGCTTGAGGACGACGGCGAGCCCGACGCACAGGAGGACGACCGGCACGACGAGGACGTTGACTGCGCTCCCGCCGAGGCTGAAGATCGTCATCGCCCCGACGCGGTCGAGCTGCGCCGGGAGGGTGGCGAGGTAGGTGGACCCCACGAAGGCGAGCAGCACGCCGCGGATGATCACCTGGGTGCCGAGGGAGGCGACGAGCGTCTCCATCCGGTAGCGGGCGACGAGGACGGCGTTGAGGCTGCCCAGGGCGCACCCGATGACCGAGGCGAGGAGGAAGGGCCAAACGCTCCCGTCGATCCCCAGCTCGTTCATCAGCTTGACGGTGCTGTACCCGCTGAAGATCGCGATGGCGGTGAAGGAGACGTCCATCCCGCCGGAGATGATGACGAGGAGGAGGCCGAGGGACAGTGCCAGGGTGACGATGCCCGAGCGGAGGATGTCCCCCGCGAAGGTCCACGTCAGGGTGGCGGGCTCGACGAGGAGGATGACCCCGAGGAGCAGCACGATGACGCCGAGCAGGACGCCCTCGTTGTGCGGCCCGCGGAGCCGTCGGGCCCAGCTGCGCGACGAGCTGGGAGCCGGCCGCGTCGTCGTCGTGGTCATTTCTCCAGCCTTTCCCGCACGGAGGACACCGTGACCTCGTCGCCCGCGACCTCACCATCCATCCGTCCGCGACGGATGAACAGCACGCGGTGACAGACGCTCACGAGCTCAGGGACGTCGTCGGAGATGAGGAGCACCCCCATCCCGGCCTCCGCCTGACGGCGGAGGATCTGCATGATCGCGGCCTTGGAGCCGGCGTCGACGCCGACCGTGGGGCCGTTGAGGATGAGCACCTGCGGCTCGGTGGCGAGCCACTTGCCGAGCACCACGCGCTGCTGGTTGCCGCCCGAGAGGGTGCTCACCGCGTCCTCGGCGCTGCCGATCTTGATCGACAGGTCGTCGATCAGGGCGGTGACCTGCTCGTCGATTCGACGGCCGTCGAGGACGCCTCCGGTGCGGGTCACCCCGTCGAGGGAGGCGGCGACGAGGTTGGTCCCGATCGACTGCTCGAGGAACACGCCCTGGGTGAGGCGGTCGCCGGGGACGTAGGCGATGCCGGCTGCCAGGGCGTCCTCGACCCCGCGGATCTCGACGACGCGACCGTCCACGCGCACCGTGCCACCGGTGATGGGGAGTTTGCCGAAGACGGCCTCGGCCACCTCCGCGCGCCCGGAGCCGAGAAGGCCGGCCAGGCCGACGATCTCGCCCTTGCCGATCGTGAAGGACACGTCCGCGAACAGGTCCGTCGACGACAGCTCCTCGACCTCCATCGCCGGAGAGGGGTCGGCGGGGAGGGCCGACAGGACCCGCTCCTCGGTGGCCGCGTACCCCAGCAGTGCCTCGACGAGGCTGTCGTGGGTGAAGGCGGCGGCGACGTCGTCGGCGACGACCTCACCGTTGCGGATGACGGTGATGCGGTCGGAGATGCCGAACACCTCCTCCGTCTTGTGCGAGACGAAGACGATCGCCACCCCCTGCGCCTTGAGCTGCTCGACGACGCCGAAGAGTGTGTCGACCTCGCGCCAGGTCAGGGCGGTCGTCGGCTCGTCCATGAACAGGACCTTGACGTCGAGCGCGAGAGCGCGGCAGATCGCGACGAGCTGGCGGTCGGAGATCGGCAGGTCGCCGACCTCCGCGTCGAGGTCGAGGTGGAGGCCGAGCCGGTCGACCACCGCCTGCGCGACCCGGCGGGCGTCGCGCTCCGACACCAGCCGGCGGCCGCGCGCGATGCGTGCCGACATCGCGATGTTCTCCGCCACCGTGAGGTTCGGGAACAGCGACATGTCCTGGAAGATCACCTGGATGCCGCGGTCGACGGCGCCGGAGACGCTGAGCCGGCCGACGGCCTCCCCGCCGATCTCGATCTCGCCGTCGTCGGTATTCTCGACGCCCGCGATGATCTTGATGAGCGTCGACTTGCCCGAGCCGTTGGCGCCGGCGAGGCACAGCACCTCCCCGGCGCGGACCTCGATGTCGACCCCCTTGAGCGCGTGCACGCCGCCGTAGGACTTGCGCACCCCGCGGGCCCGCAGGGCCAGTGGTTGTTCGTTCATCACCGTTTCTTCCTGTCCTGCGGTTCCCGCCACCGCTCGCGAGCGGTGGCGGGAACCGGTGTCAGAACGGGTAGTCCGCCTTGTTGTCGTTCGTGATGTCGATCCAGGCATCGCCGAAGAAGCTGTTGGCGACCTCGGGGTCCTGGCGAAGCGACTCATATCCGGGGACGCCGAGGTCGGTACCCTCGGTGAGCTCCTCACCGTCGAGGACGATCTCCGCGGCGGCGAGCATCGCCTGGCCGGCGAGCGCGGGGTCCCAGCCGGTGATGACGTCGACCGAGCCGGTCTCGAGCTGGTTGCCGGCGATCGCAGGCGTGGAGGTGCCCACGACGCAGGTGTCGGCCTCCCGGCCGGCCTCCTCGATGGCCCGGCCGATTCCGGCGACGTCGGTCGAGGCCGCGCCGACGAACCCGCGGATGTCCGGGTAGGTGGCGAGCAGCTCCTTGGTCCGCTGGTACGCCACCTCCTGGTCCTCCTCGGAGGAGATGGCGTCGGTGACCCGCGTGACGCCGGGGTACTCGGCCTCGGCCTGCGCAAGGGCACCGTCGGCCCACACGTTGTGGCTGGCGACGGTGAGGGAGCCGACGAAGTGCGCGTAGGTGCCCTCCCCCTCCATGCACTCGGCGAGGAGGTCCATCTGGTGGGCGCCATAGTCGGCGTTGACGAAGGCCTCGATGTTCGCCTCGGCGTTCTCGATGCCGGGCGCCTCGTGGGTGATGACCACAATGCCCGCGTCCTGGGCGCGTCCCAGCACGGCCTCGAGGGACTCGGGGGAGTTCGGGACGACCGTCAGCGCGGCGGGCCGCTGCGGGATGAGGTCGTTGAGGGCGGCAATCTGCTTCTCCTCGCTCGAGTCGTCGCCGGCCGTCTGGGTGACCGTGACACCGTGCTCGGAGGCGTACTCGTCGTTGCCGACCGCCATGCGGTTGAACCAGTCACCACCGGCGAGCTTGACGACGTTGACGATGCGGCGCTCGCCGTCGGCAGCGGGGCTGGCGGTGTCGTCGCCGCCGCCCGTGGAGCCGCACGCGGTCAGCACGAGCGCGACCGAGACGGTCATCGCCGCTCCGGCGGCACTCCGTCGTGCGTTCTTCATGGTTCTACCTCCTGTTGTGGGAACTGCTGATGTCTCACGCCACCGCGCCGGCGGCGATGTCGCGGAGGGCGTACATGACGTCCTCGGGCCGGCGCCCGAGGTCGGTGGAGAGCCGGTCGTAGATCCGGTAGAGGCGGTCGTAGACCGCACCGGCCTCCGGGTCCGGCGTGTAGGCCGTCTCGGAGATCCGGCCGAAGGCGGCGGCCTCCGCGAAGCTGTCGTAGCCGCCGGCTTCGGAGCCGGCGGCGAGGCCCGCGTGGAGGGCGGCACCGAGGGCCGGGGTGTTCGCCGACGCGGACAGGTGGATCTCCCGGCCCGTGGCGTCGGCGAGAACCTGCATGAGCAGCGGGCTCTTGCCGGGCAGTCCTCCGCAAGCGACGATCCGGTCCACCGCGACGCCCGAGCACTCGAAGGCCTCGAGGATGGTGCGCTGCCCGAAGGCGGCGGCCTCGATGAGCGCGCGGTAGACGTGCTCCGGTCGGGTGGCGAGAGTCATGCCGACGAGCACGCCGCTGAGGTCGGCGTCGACGAGCACCGAGCGGTTGCCGTTGAACCAGTCGAGGGCGATGAGCCCGCTCTCACCCGGCCGCAGCGCCGTGGCCCTGTCCGCGAGGTAGTCGAAGCCGCTGACCCCGGCGGCCTGCGCGGCCTCCGCGTACCGCTGCGGCAGGAAGTTGCGGACGTACCAGCCGAAGGTGTCACCGACCCCGGGCTGGCCAGCCTCGTAGGCCCAGTAGCCGGGAATGATGCCGTCCTCGACGACTCCCGACATGCCCTCGACGTGCTGCGTCTCCGCCGACAGCACGAGGTTGCACACCGAGGTGCCCATGACGAGGACCATGTCACCGGGGCCCGCGACCCCGCAGGCGAGCATCGCGACGTGCGCGTCCATGTTCCCGCTGGCGACGGCGGTGCCGGGGCGCAGCCCCAGTCGCTGCGCCCACTCCTCGGTGAGGACACCGGCGCGGGTGCCGGGGCCGACGAGGTCATGACCGAGCTTGCCGAGGACGGCCGCGAAGCCGGCCGAGAGCTCCTCGAGGAACTGCTCGCTCGGGTAGCCCCCGTCCTCGGTCCGGTAGTTGGCCTTGTATCCGGCGACGTGCGCACCGCGCACCTCGTGCCCCACGAGCTGGGAGACGAGCCAGTCCTCGAGCTCGATGAGCCGGTCGGTCGCCGCGAAGACGTCGGGCGCGGCCTCGAAGATCTCCAGCGCCTTGGGGATGAGCCACTCCGAGGAGATCTTGCCCCCGTAGCTGTCGAGGAAGAGCCCGCCGTGGGCGCGCGCGAGCGCGTTCACCCGGTCCGCGTGCCGCTGCGCCGCGTGGTGCTTCCACAGCTTGGGGTAGGCGTGAGGCTCCGCGCGCCACTGCGGCGTCGTCGCGAGCGGCACGCCGTCCGCCGTGGTCGGGATGACAGTGCACGCCGTCGTGTCGACACCGATGCCGACGATCTCGTCGGCCGTGAGGCCGCTGGCCGTCAGGGCGCCGCGGACGACGGATGTCAGCCCCTCGACGTAGTCGGCAGGGTCCTGCAGCGCCCAGCTCGGCGGCAGCGCCTGGCCGGTGGCGGGAAGGACCTCGTCGATGACACCGGAGCGGTACGCGTGGACCGCCTCCCCAAGCTCCGACCCGCTCGCGAGGTCCACGACGACGGCGCGGCACGACTCGGTGCCGTAGTCGATGCCGATGGCCGCGCTGCGTGTCATTGCCTCTCCTCACTGAGCCTTCCGGACCCTCCGGCGGCTGCCCGCGGGGTTCGCCCATTGAGTCATCGACAAGGGCCGTCGTCCAAAGCTAGTGTGCTCATATGAGCACACATCGGCCAGACGGGTCGCCGTTGACGCACGACGAGCTCCTCATCGACGTCGCGCGCCGGTACTACTTCAGCAACGAGAGCAAGGTGGAGATCGCCACCACTCTGGGGCTGTCCCGCTTCAAGGTGGCGAGGATGCTCGAGGAGGCGGTGCACCGCGGCGCCGTCCGGATCACCCTTCACCGGCCGACGACCCGGGCGAGCGAGCTCTCGGTCCGGCTCAAGCAGCGCTACGGGCTGAACCACGCCGTCGTCGTCCCGACCGAGCAGCGGACGGAGCCGGAGGTACGCAGGCTGCTCGGGGACGCCGGCGCGCGGCTCCTCACCACGCTCCTCGCCGAGGGCGACGTCCTCGGCGTCAGCTGGGGACGCACCATCAAGGCGTTGGCCGAGGCGACGGTCAGCCTTCCCCGGGTCCCCGTCGTCCAGCTGTCCGGCATCGCTGGCAACCCGGGCGAGAACTCGATGGAGCTCGTCCGGATCCTCTCGAGCATCACCAAGGACGACGCCTTTCCGCTGTACACCCCGCTCCTCGTGCCTGACGCGGCCACGGCGCGGAGCCTGCGACACTCCCCGGGCGTCGCTGAGGCCTTCGACCGGTTCCGCTCGGTGTCCGTCGCCGTCGTCGCGGTGGGCAGCTGGAACCCGGCGAACTCCCAGCTGCGCACCTTCTTCTCCACCCAGGACCAGGCGGCCCTCACCGCCATGGGACTCCAGGCGGAGACGGGCGGGATCCTCCTCGACGCCGAGGGGAGGGAGATCGACAGCCCCGTGGTCGAGCGGATCATGGGCATCAGCAGCGTCGAGCTGCGGGCCGTCCCGACGGTGGTTGCCGTGGCAGGGCACGTCACCAAGGCCAAGGCCATCCGGAGCGTGCTGCTCGCCGGCATCGCCAACGCGCTCGTCACCGACGAAGCCGTAGCTCGGCTCCTCCTCCAGGAGGATCCGCTCATCTGAGCGCTTCCGGTGCCTGTGAGACATGCCGCATGCGGCATTGTGGAACGCGCCGATCGACCCAGGAGGACCCCATGCACGCCCCAAAACTCTTCGTCGACTCCGCCGACCAGCGCGCGACGGAGGACCTCTTTGCCACCGGCGCGTTCATGGGACTGACGACCAACCCCACCATTCTCGAGCGCGGCGGGGCCGTCACGGCCGACCTCCCGCGGATCAACCGGTGGGCGCGGGCCGCCGGCGCCCGGGAGGTGTGCCTCCAGACCTGGGGGGAGACGCGCGAGGAGCTCCTCGCCAACGCCTCCCACCTGCTCGACGTCGATGCGCGCACCATCGTCAAGGTCCCGTGCACGGTGGTCGGCGTCCCGGCCGCGGCCACGCTCGTCGGCCAGGGCGTCGAGGTCCTGCTCACCGCGGTGTACCGCCCGAGCCAGATGGTCGTGGCGTGCAGCATCGGGGCACGCTACGTGGCCCCCTACGTCGGCCGGATGGCCGACTCCGGCGCCGACGCCCTCGCCGACGTCGTGGCGATGCACGAGATCGCCGCCGGTGGCCGCACCGAGGTCCTCGCGGCCAGCCTCCGCACGGCTGATGACGCGGCACGCCTCGCTGCCGCGGGCATCCCGGCGTTCACCCTGTCCCCGTCCGTCGCCTGGGAGCTGGTCCGGGACGAGCGCTCCGACGCTGCCACGGAGGTCTTCGAGGCGACGATGGCCCGGCTCGGCCGCGTCTGAACCACCTCCGGCCGGGCAGCGTCGGTCAGCCCACCAATTGCGAACTCAGGGGGCGGGGGCGAGGGCCGGCACCGCGCCGCGGCCCGCACTCGTGAGGGTCGCCTGGCCGAGGACGCGCGTGCCGGCGTAGACCACCACCGACTGACCCGGCGCCATGCCGCGCAGCGGGGTGTCGAGCTGCACGAGGAGCGTGTCGCCGTCGCGGCGGACCCGCGCGGGGGTCGGGGTGCCGTGGGCGCGAACCTGGACCTGCGCCGTCGTCCAGTTCCCGGCGGGGACGTCGCCCGCGAGCCAGACGGTCTGGTCGGCGGCGAGCTCGGTGACCGAGAGGAGCTCCCCGGGACCGACGACGACCGTGTTGGCGCGCGGGTCGGTGCGCAGCACGTAGCGGGGCTTGCCGTCGGCCGCGGGCCGGCCCAGGGCCAGGCCCTTGCGCTGCCCGACGGTGTAGGCGTAGGCGCCGTCGTGGCGGCCGACCTCGTTGCCCTCGTGGTCGAGGACGGCACCCGGCTGGGCGCCGAGGCGGTCGCGGAGGAAGCCCTGGGTGTCGCCGTCGGCGACGAAGCAGATGTCGTAGGAGTCCGGCTTGGCCGAGACCGACAGCCCGCGAACGGCGGCTTCGGCGCGCACCTCGTCCTTGGAGGCGACGTCACCGAGCGGGAAGAGCGAGCGGGCGAGGCGGTCGGCGCCCATGACGGCGAGGACGTAGGACTGGTCCTTGGCGAGGTCGGCGGCGCGGTGGAGCTCACGAGCGCCGCCGGGCCCCTCGACGATGCGCGCGTAGTGGCCGGTGGCGACGGCGTCGAAGCCGAGCGCGAGCCCGCGGTCGAGCAGGGCGGAGAACTTGATGTGCTCGTTGCAGCGCACGCAGGGGTTGGGGGTGCGGCCGGCGGCGTACTCGGAGAGGAAGTCGGCGACGACGGTCTCCTCGAACTCCTCCGACAGGTCCCACACGTAGTACGGGATGCCGAGGACGTCGGCGGCCCGGCGGGCGTCGGAGGCGTCCTCGATGGAGCAGCAGCCGCGGGAGCCGGTGCGGTGCTGGGCCCGCGAGCGCGACAGCGCCATGTGGACGCCGACGACGTCGTGCCCCGCCTCGACGGCGCGCGCGGCCGCGACGGCGGAGTCCACCCCGCCGGACAGTGCTGCGAGTACGCGCATGCGTATCGACCCCTTTCCGTGTGCCCCCACGAGGGTACGGCCCGCCGACGACCTCACCGCGATCCGTGCCGCGGTCGCTGCTTCCTCGAGGCGGCGACCGCCGAGCTTACGCGCCTACCTCCGGCCGCGGCGTCCGGGTCGCCACCCGGTCGCGCGCCACGGGCGCGCACCCCCGACGATGGGAGGCATGCCGACCCGACTCTCGTGGCACTTCACCGGACGCATCGCGGGCTGGGGCACCCCCGGGGGCACCCGGTTCGTCCTCGGCGCCTGGCACGACTCCCCGCTCGGAGCCTTCGCCGACGTCATGGTCGAGCGGCGCGACGGGCACCGGGTCCTCCTCGCGCCGTCGGCGGAGGTGGCCGACTTCGTCGCCTCCACCTACACCTTCGACTCCACGGTACTCACCTCCGTCACGGTCACGGTGGACGGGCGGCCGCTCGCGGCGGCCCCCAGCGCGGCGGGGCAGACGGTGCGGGTCGACGCCGGCCCGCTGCGGGCACGGCTGCACGTGGGCAAGCGACCCTGGCTGGGCCGGGTGCTCCGGCTGGTGCCCGGCCCTGTCGCTACCGCCCCGGCACTCACCCGGGTCACCGACCCGGCCGCCCGGGTGCTGCTGCGCGGTGTCCGGACCCGCGGCTCCGCGGGTGGCGGACGCACCGAGTACTACGGCGCCCGCGACCTCCACCGGGTCCTCGCCGCCGAGACCACGTGGGAGGGCGCCGACCTCGGACCTCTCCACCCGCTGGACCCGCCCGTGCGCTTCGGCTTCGGCTCGACACCGCGCGCACCGAGCGTCACCGACCTCACGACGACGGTACGCCTGCCGCGGTAGCGCGCCGGCTCAGGTCCAGCGGAAGAGCCGGGCGGCGAGCACCCCGGTCACCACGGCCCACACACCGAGTGCTACCAGGTGCGCCGTCTCGGGCTGCGCGCCGGTCCACGCCGCCGCGAGCGCCGCGTTGCCGGCGCCGTAGGGCAGCGCCTCACCGACGGTCTGCATCGCCTGGGGCAGCGTCGCGATCGGCCCGAGGCCCCCGCCGAGGGCGAGCATGAGGAAGAAGGCCACCAGACCGAGGGCGAGCGCGGCGTTGACGGTGGGCGCGACGGCGGCGACCAGCGCGCCGATGCCGTACATCGCGGCGAGGAGTAGCGCCCCCACGAACAGTGCCCAGCCCAGACCCTCCGGCAGGGTGACCCCGAAGAAGACGGCGCCGATCACCATCATGAGCCCGACGCCGAGCAGGATCTGCACCAGGCTCACGGCCATCTGGGCGACGAGGATCAGCGCCGGGCGGGCGGGCGTCGCGGCGAGCCGCCGCAGCACCCCGTACCTGCGGTAGCTCGAGAGGAACGAGGGCATGTTCACGACGCCGACGAGGGTGACGACCATGGAGATCGTCAGCGGCATGATGATCGCGTTCATCACGGTGCCACCGCCGGGCAGCACCTGCTCGCCGTCCTGACCGAGGCCGTTCATCACGAGGAGTAGGACGGGGAAGCCGATCGGGACGATGAGCCCGGAGGTGTCGCGGACGATCATCCGTGCCTCGGCGAGGAGCATCTGGCCCCAGGCGGCGGCCGGGAGCCGGCGGGCGGGCGGCAACGTCGTCGTGGTCATCGTGGGCTCCTTCTCAGGTGAGGTCGGGGTCGTCCACCGGCTCACCGAGCTCCTGGCCGGTGAGCTGGAGGAACGCGTCGTCGAGGGTGGCGGTGCGGGTGCGGAAGTCGGTCGCGGGGACACCGTGGCGCACGAGCGCCGAGGTGATGCCCGTGACGAGGTCACCGCGACCGTCCACCCGGACTTCGTCACCGTCGACGACGACGTCGGTGACGCCTGGCAGTGCCGCGAGCACGGCCGGGTCGAGGGGCCCGTGCGCCCGGAAGTCCACGCCCTCCGCGCCGTCGACGCCCGCGACGAGAGCGGCCGGGCTGTCGAGGGCGACGAGCTTCCCGCCGTCGAGGACGGCGACACGGTCGCTCAGCCGCTCGGCCTCCTCCATGAAGTGACTGACGAGGACCACGGTGAGGCCCTCCTCGCGCATCTCCTCGACCAGCCGCCACATGTCGCGCCGCGCAGGGGAGTCCAGGCCCGTGGTGAGCTCGTCGAGCACGGCGAGCCGCGGCTTGCCGACGAGCGCGAGCGCGATGTTGAGGCGCTGGTACTGGCCTCCGGAGAGGTTCTCCGACCGCGTGTCGCGCACCCCAGCCAGACCAAGTCTCTCGACGAGTGGGTCCGGGTCGAGTCCCTCCCGGTAGAAGGAGCGGTACATCCGTACCAGCTCGATCACCGTGAGGTTCATGTGGAGGTACCCCTTCTGGAGCTGCACCCCGACAACCTGCTGTACCCGCGCACGCTCGCGTCGCGGGTCCACCCCGAGCACCCGGACCCGGCCGCCGTCGGGCCGACGCAGGCCGAGCGCGCACTCGACCGTCGTCGTCTTCCCCGCGCCGTTGCGGCCGAGGACCCCAAGGATCTCCCCGGCCTCGACGGTGAGGCTCACGCCGTCGACGACGGCGCGGCCGCTGTAGACCTTGCGCAGGTCCTCGATCTCGACAACCGGCACGGGTCCTCCTCGGGTGGTCGGTGCGGTACGTCCACCACGCTAGGAAGCGGCCCCGTGGCGGCACATCTGCCGGTCGTCATCGGCCCGGGCCATGACTTCCGGCACCTGTTTCGGCCCACGGGCGACTGACTAGGGTGGCCGTATGGAGCGCACCGGCCGGGTCCAGGTCTGGGCCGGCGTCAGCATGCTCGTCCTGTGCGTGGTCGTCGGCGCGGTCGAGGGGGCCACGGTGCTCGCGGCCGGGTCGTGGGCCTACCTCGTGCCGTGGCTCGTCGCGTTCGTCGGCTACCTCGTCACTCTCGTGCTCGCGTCCGCGCGCAGCACGCCGGCCACGTCGCGCGGACGGCTGCTGCTCGTCGCTCCGCCCGTGCTGCTCATCAACGTCGTCGTCCTGCTCTCCCCCAGTCGCGGCGGACCCGCCCTCATCCTCCTCGTGCTCACCGCTGCCATCGCCGCCCTCCACCTGGGCGCCCGCGGCATCGCCGGCGTCATCGCGTGGAACTCCACCGTCGTCCTCGCGACGGGTGCGGCACTCGGGCCGCTCGTCAACACCGCCAACCGGCCCGTCGAGCTCCTCCTCATGACCGTCCTGTACACGCTGCTGCAGGCCGCAACCGCCGCCATGGTGTGGTCCCAGCGCCGGGTGGAGCAGGCACTCGCGGACCTCTCCGTCACCCACGTCGAGCTCCGGAGCACGAGCGCGCTCCTCGCCGAGTCGAGCCAGGCGCAGGAGCGGCTGCGCATCTCGCGCGAGCTCCACGACGTCCTCGGCCACCAGCTCACCGTGCTCGCGGTGGAGCTCGAGGTCGCCAGCCACCAGGTCGAGGGCCCGGCGCGCGACCACGTCCACCGCGCCCGCGGGCTGGCCAAGGAGCTGCTCGCCGACGTCCGCTCCGTCGTCGGGACCCAGCGCGAGCGCACCTTCGACCTGCCGGCCGTGCTGGCCGGGGTCGTCGAGGAGATACCCCGCCCGCGCGTCCACCTCGACGTCGAGGCGGGCCTCGAGGTCGACGACGACCACGCCGTCGCGCTCGTCCGGGCCGTGCAGGAGATCGCCACCAACGCCATCCGCCACGCCGAGGCGGAGAACCTGTGGATCACCCTCCACCCCGACGGCGGCGCCGTGCGGCTGGAGGCCCACGACGACGGCTGGGGCGCCGCACCCCTCACGCCCGGCCACGGTCTCACCGGCCTGCGCGAGCGCGCCGAGGCGCTGGGCGGGCGCGTCCGGGTCGACGGGAGCTCCGGCTTCCGGGTGAGCGTCGAGCTCCCCGTGCGCCAGGAGGCGGTCGTGTGATCCGCGTCGTCGTCACCGACGACCAGGCCCTCATGCGCCAGGGGCTGGCGAGCCTGCTCGTCCTGAGCAGCGACGTCGAGGTGGTGGGCAACGCGGGTGACGGTGACGAGGCGCTGGAGCGGGTGACCGAGCTCGAGCCGGACGTCCTCCTACTCGACCTGCGCATGCCCGGCCGCGACGGCATCGCCACCCTCGAGGCGCTGCGCGACCGCGGCAGCGACGTCCCTGTGCTCGTGCTCACCACCTTCGACGACGACGAGCTCGTCCTGCGGGCCCTGCGCGCCGGTGCCCGGGGCTACCTGCTCAAGGACGTCGCCCTGGAGGAGCTCGTCGGGGCGATCCGCACCCTCGCCGCCGGGGGCACGCTGGTCCAGCCGGCACTCACCGACCGGCTGCTGCGCGGCATCGGGTCGCACCCGCAGCCGGACGACTTCGCCCACCTGCCCACCCCTGAGCCGCTCACCCCGCGCGAGACGGAGATCCTGCGCCTGCTCGCCAGCGGCTTCAGCAACCGGGAGATCGCCGAGGCGCTCTTCCTCGCCGAGGGCACCGTGAAGAACCACATCTCCACCGTGCTGGCCAAGCTCGGCGTGCGGGACCGGACCCGCGCCGTCCTGCGGGCGCTGCACCTGGGGCTCCTCGCGGCGCCGTCGTCCTAGTCGCCGCCCAGCCCCGCCTCCCGGGCGAGCACGACGGCGGCCGACCGATGCGGTAACGCCAGCTTCGCGAGAATGGTGGCGACGTGGTTGCGCACGGTCTTGCTGCTGAGCACGAGCCGACGGGCGATGGTTGCGTTGTCGAGCCCGCGGGCGAGGAGGTCGAGCACCTCCCGCTCGCGCGCGGTGAGCTCGGGGAACGGCAGCCGCACCGCGGCCCGCCCCGGGGCGAGCGCGGACAGCGCCCGCGCCGCGACCTCCCGCCCGAGGATCACCTCCCCGTGCGCGACCGCCCGCACCGCCCGCTCCACCTCCTCCGGTCCGGCCGACTTGAGCAGGTACCCGCGAGCGCCCACGCGCAGCGCCGCGGCCACCGACGCGTCGTCCTCGCTCATCGTGACGACGAGGACGGCGAGAGCGGGGTCGCGGACGACGAGCTCGCGGGTGAGGTCGATGCCGGACCCGTCCCCGAGGTGGAGGTCCATGAGGACGACGTCGGCCCCGCCGGGCACGACGACCTCGCGCGCCCGGGCGGCGGAGTCGGCCTGCCCGACGACGTCGACCCCCGGCAGCGAGGACAGCAGCCCGGCCATCCCGAGCCGGAAGACGGGGTGGTCGTCGACGACGACGACCCGCAGCGCGCTCACCGGCTCGCCTCGAGCGCGGGCGCGAGCGGGAGGAGGGCCTCCACGACGGTGCCCCCGCCCGGCGGCCCGTCGACCCGCAGGGAACCACCCAGCTCCTCGGCCCGCTCGCGCATCGCCCGCGTGCCGACACCAGCCGGCGTCCCGGGCACGCGGCCCACGCCGTCGTCACGGCACACAACCCGCAGGACCGCGCCGTCCACCCCGACCTCGACGTCGCAGCCTTCGGCGCCGCTGTGCCGGGCAGCGTTGAGGACGGCCTCGGCGGCGATGCCGTAGGCCGCGGCGGCCACGGGCGCGGGCAGGGCGCCCGGCACGTCCGCGTGCAGCCGCACGGCGAAGCCGCTGTCGGCGTGCCGGGTGACGAGCTCGCGCAGCGCCGGCTGCAGGCCGAGCTCCTCGAGCACGGGCGGCAGGAGGGTCCGCGCGACGATGCGCACGTCCTCCACCCGCCGGTCCAGCTCCCCCTGGAGCGCGGCGAGCATCGCCCGGGCTCCCTCGGGGTCGGTCCCGACGAGGTTCGCGACGCCGCCGAGCCCGAGGCGCAGCCCGGCGAGCGAGGGGCCCAGGCCGTCGTGGAGCTCGCGGCGGATGACCTGCCGCTCCTGCAGCCGGGCGCGGGTGAGCCGCTCGCGGGTGCGCGCGAGCTCGTCGGCGGTGCGCCGCAGCAGCAACCCGGCCGCGACGACGGCGGACAGCTCGTCCAGCGCCCGCCGGGTGCGGACGTCGAGCACCTCCCCCGGCCGGGCGGTGACGAGGAGCGTGCCGACCGGCCCGCCCGCGGCCGCGAGGGGCAGCGCGGTGGGCTCCGCCGTCGCCGTCCCCGCCGTCGCGAGGACCGTCCCGTCCTCCCCCCGCGCGGCCACCGACTCCAGGCGCAGGGCGGTGCGCACGCTGCCGACGAGCGAGTCGAGGAGGCGGTCGTCGGCGCGGCGCAGCTCCCCGCCCATGCGGGCGGCCACGCGCGTGGGGTCGCCCGCGGCCCCGTAGACGAGGCGGTGGACCCGCGGCTCGAGCCACAGCCGGCTCGGCTGGACGGCGACGACGACGGCGGCCGCCGCGAGGGTCTGCGCCCACCCCTCCCCGGGCACCACCCCGCCGAGGAGGACGCTGGCGACGAGGTAGGTGGCCGAGAGCCCCACGGTGAGCGCGCCGGTCAGCACGGTGCGACTCACCGCGACCTCGATGCCCCACAGCCGCTGGCGCAGGACGACGGCGAGCACCGCCGCGGGGAAGAGCGCCTGGCTGACGAGGTGGAGCGCCGGGGTCAGCCACAGCGGCACCGGGCCGGCCGGCAGCAGGAGGGGGACGAAGGAGACGGCCAGGACCAGGGTGCCGAGTGCGAGCCAGCCCAGCCCCACGGCGTCGGGAGCGGAGGCGCGCCGCCGTCGCCGCTCGACGCCGGCCGCCGTCACCAGCCCCCACACGACCGCGGCCCCGAGGCTGACGTAGAACGCGGTGGACAGCAGGCGGACGGACAGCACGGTCGCGCCGACGGCGAGCACCGCCCCGATCCCCGGGCCCCACCACGGTGCGTCCGCCGGGCGCTCGCGCACGAGCCACGGGACGACGAGGAAGAGACCGAGCGTCCCCGGCACCCAGGCCCAGGAGAAGGCGGAGGCGAAGGGCTCGAGGTCCAGGCCGCGGGCGGTGGCGAGCACCCGCCACCCGCCCGCGGCCGCCGACAGCCCGCCGCCGAGCGCGGCGCCGGCGAGGAGGTAGCCGACGACGTGCCGTCGCCGCGTGAGGACGAGCGCCGAGGTGAGCCCGTAGACGAGGGCGACCGTGGCGTCGACGACGAGGAAGAGCGCGTCCTCGCCGAGGACCGGGCGCGCCGCGACGAACATCGCCGTGCCCGCCACCGCGAGGAGGGCAGCCGCACCGCCGAGCACCACGCCGGGGACCTCGGACGAGAGCCGTCCGAGGTCCGGGCGCACAGCCACCGCGCGGGGCATGGGTGAACTGTAGGGCTGCGCGGTGCGGGTCAGGAGCGGTTCCGGAGCATCGCGACGGCGAGGACGAGCAGCAGCAGCGGGCCGACGAAGCCGGCCATGTACTGCAACGGCGAGACACCGAGCAGGAGGGTGAGCCCGCCGAGCGCCAGGCTCGCCACGCCGAGGCCACGGCCGGCGGCGCCGTGGCGCAGGGCGGCGACCCCGACGGCGAGGCCGCTGACCCCCGCCGTCACCCACAGCCAGGAGATCGTCGCGACCCAGTGGGAGTAGAAGGACGCGTCGCTGGGGACGAGCATCTCCGGGGTGAGGAAGCCGAAGACGAACTCGGTGTTGAGCCCGGAACCGAGGACGAGGACGGCCGAGAGGACGACGAGCCCGAGCATCGCGACGAGGCCGTGGAGCGAGCCGCCCGGGGTGCGGGACGCCAGGCGCCGGTACAGGCCGGCGGCGAAGGGGAGGAGGAGGACGGCGGCGAGGACCGTCGTCACGTGGAAGCCGAGGAGCTGGGGCACCACGGTGGTGTAGTGGCCGACGACGGCCTCCGGGGTGAGCAGGGTGCCGGTCTCGTAGGGGGGCGAGACGGCGAGCGAGAACCAGATGCCGGCGCCACCGCTGACGGCGGCGCCGAGGCCGGACAGGGCCCAGGCCCGGCCGGCGGGTGCCGGCCGGGTCTGCGGGGTGGACGTCGTCTCGCTGGGGACCGTGGTGGACACGGGGAACCTCCTTGGGCCCGCGACCACAGGCGGCCACCGTGACCGCTCCGCGCGGGCTCCGGGAGTACGCTCCGGCGCCCGGCGTCCCGGGCGACAGGGGCGCGTGTCCCGACCTTCCGGGCACCTGCGCCGGGCGGGCGAGCGCCACGTGGACGGCAGGCGTCCGGCCGGCGGATGAGAGGTGTCTCATCCGCCCGTCACGGTGGCCTCACCTGGGTCCGGTGAACTTCCTGGCATGCCGCGGACCAGGTCCCCGGCGCGACGCAGAAGGGGGACCGCCATGACCACGACGACCACCAGGCCCGCCCGCCTGGCCGGCCCGCACCGGGGCACGGCGCCACGGGGCCGGCGCCTGCGCGTGGCGCTGTACTCCCACGACGCCCTCGGTCTCGGTCACGTCCGCCGCAACCTCGCCATCGCCCGCGCGCTCACCACCCTCGACCCGGCGCCGGACGTCCTCCTCCTCACCGGTGCCCCCGAGGCCGTCACCGCCCACCGGCCCGCGCACTGCGACCTCGTCTCCCTGCCCGCCCTCGCCAAGGACGCCACCGGCGCCTACTCCGCCCGCCACCTCTCGGTCGACGAGGCGCACATCCGGCACATGCGGCGCAGCGTCCTCACCGCGGCGCTGTCCTCCTTCCGGCCCGACGTCCTCGTCGTCGACAAGCACCCCCGCGGCTTCCTCGGCGAGCTCGAGCCCGCCCTCGACCTGCTCCGCCGCGCCGGCACCCGCGTGGTCCTGGGCCTGCGCGACGTCCTGGACGACGCCGTCACCTCGCGCCGCGAGTGGGACACCGACCGCGGGGACCAGGCGCTGCGCCGCTGGTACGACCAGGTGTGGGTCTACGGCGACCGCGCGGTCCACGACCTCACCGCCGAGCTCGGCCTGCCCGCCGCGCGCACCGTCCACACCGGCTACCTCGCCACCGGCCGGCACAGCGGGCCGCCCGTCACCGAGGTCGAGGACCCCTACGTCCTGGCGATGGTCGGCGGCGGGTCCGACGGCGCCCACCTCGCCGAGGCCTTCGCCCGGACCGCCGTGCCGGCCGGCCACCACGGCGTCCTCGTCACCGGCCCGCAGATGCCCGCCGCCGACGTGCGCCGCGTCGCGGAGATCGCCGCCCAGCGCACCGACCTCACCGTCCGCACCTACGTCGAGGACGCCGAGGCGCTCATCGGGGGCGCGGCCGCCGTCGTCGCGATGGGCGGGTACAACACCGTGTGCGAGGCACTCGCCCGCGGTGCCCGGCTGCTCGTCGTGCCCCGCGTGCGCCCCCGCCAGGAGCAGCTCGTGCGCGCCCGCCTGCTCACCGCCGTCGGCGTCCTCGACCACCTGCCCCCGGGGCGACTCGACCCGCCCGCCCTGGAGCGGTGGCTCGCCCGCGCCGTCACCGTCCCTCCCGACGGCGGGGGGCCCGGCGACGTCGTCGACCTCGACGGCCTCGCCCGCCTCCCCCACCTGCTCGCCAGCCTCGTCGCCATGAAGGAGGAGACCGATGTCGCCTGAGCGGATCGGCTACGTGCTCAAGATGTACCCCCGGTTCTCCGAGACCTTCGTCGTCTCCGAGCTCCTCGGCCGCGAGGAGCGGGGCGCGGACCTCGAGGTGTTCTCGCTGCGCCCGCCGGTGGACCCGCGATTCCACGGCGCGCTCGCCGAGGTCCGCGCGCCGGTCACCTACGTGCCCCGGGCACGCCGGCCCGAGGAGCTGTGGGGCGCGCTGCGAGCCGCCGCCCCGGAGCTGCCGCTGCTCCACCACGCGCTGCCCGAGCTCCTCGCGGCGGACGCCTCGGACGCCGGCCAGGCGCTCTCGCTCGCCGTCCTGGTCGCGCGCCGCGGCATCTCCCACCTGCACGCGCACTTCGCCTCGCTCGCGACGACGGTCGCGCGGCTCACCTCGCTCCTCACCGGCGTGCCGTACTCCTTCACCGCGCACGCCAAGGACATCTTCCACTCCTCGGTGGACCCCGCGGACCTCGCCCGCAAGATCGCCGGCGCCCACCACGTCGTGACGATCAGCGACTTCAACGAGCGCCACCTGCGCAGCACCTACCCCGAGGCGGTCGCCGCCACCCGGCTGCACCGGATCTACAACGGGCTGGGTCTCGGCGACTTCCCCTTCGCGCCGCGGGCCGCCGGCGACGACGGCGGGACGGACGTCGTCGCCGTCGGTCGCCTCGTGGAGAAGAAGGGCTTCGACGTCCTCGTCGACGCGCTCGCCCACCTGCGCGACCGCGGCCGGCCGCTGCGCTGCCGCATCGTCGGCGGCGGGGAGAAGGAGGCCGTGCTGCGCGCGCAGGTCGCGGCGCTCGGCCTCGAGCGGCTCGTCGAGCTCACCGGCCCGCTGCCCCAGCACGAGGTGCGCGCGCACGTCGCGAGCGCGGGCGTGTTCGCCGCGCCCTGCGTCGTCGGCTCCGACGGCAACGCCGACGGCCTGCCGACCGTGCTGCTCGAGGCGATGGCACTGGGCACCCCGTGCGTGTCGACCGACGTCACCGGCATCACCGAGGCCGTGCGGCACGAGGAGACGGGGCTGGAGGTGGCGCAGCGCGACCCCGTCGGCCTCGCGGACGCGATCGTCCGCCTGCTCGACGACGCCGCCCTGCGCGACCGGCTGACCCGCACCGCCCGCGCGCTCGTCGAGCGCGAGTTCGACACGGCACGCCAGGTCGAGGCCCTCGAGGCCGCCGTCCGGGCGAGCGACAGCTCAGCTCCCGCCGAGGCCGGCCCCCCCACCGCCGACAGCCGACTTACCGCCGACAGCCGAGTTACCGCCGACAGCCGACCTACCGCCGACAGCCCACTTACCGCCGACAGCCGAGTTACCGCCGACAGCCGAGTTACCGCCGACAGCCGAGTTACCGCCGACAGCCGAGTTGTCGCCGACAGCTGGATCTCGCCCGTCCAGGAGGTGCGCTGATGCGAGTCGCCTACGTCTGCGCCGATCCCGGCATCGCGGTCTTCGGCGCCAAGGGAGCCTCCGTCCACGTCCAGGAGGTCGTGCGGGTCCTTCTCGAGGCCGGGCACGCCGTCGACCTCTTCTGCCGCCGCACCGGTGGGGAGCCGTGGCCCGCCGCCGCGGCGGCCCGCGCTGACGGCCGGCTCACCGTCCACGAGCTCGGCCGGATCGACGGCACCGGTCCCGCCGACCGCGAGCGCCGCGCGCTGGTCGCCGACCGGGACGTCCTCGCCGCGCTCACCGCCGCCGGTCCCTTCGACGCCGTCTACGAGCGCTACTCCCTGTGGAGCACCGCCGGCACGGCCTACGCCCGGGAGCACGGCGTGCCCGCCGTCCTCGAGGTCAACGCGCCGCTGCCCGCCGAGCAGGCCCGCCACCGCGAACTCGTCCACGTCGCCGAGGCCCACGCCGTCGTCCGCCGGGCCGCCTCCGCCGCGAGCGCCGTCGTGTGCGTCTCCGAGCCCGTGGCCGCCTGGGTGCGAGAGCAGCTCGCCCACACCACGGGCCGGCCCGCCGTCGTCGTCGAGGCCAACGGGGTGGACGTCGACCGCATCGTCCCCGCCGTGAGCCGTGCGGACCGACCCTTGACCGTCGGCTTCGTCGGCACCCTCAAGCCCTGGCACGGGACAGGGACGCTGCTCGAGGCCCACGCCCTGCTGCGCCGCTCCGTGCCGGACGCGCGACTGCTGCTCGTCGGCGACGGTCCGCAGGCCGGGACGCTGCGGGAGCAGGCCCGCGCGCTCGGGATCTCCGGCGCCGTCGAGACGACCGGCGCCGTCGCGCCGGTGGACGTGCCCGCCCAGCTCCACCGGATGGACGTCGCCACCGCGCCCTACCCGGCGGCGGGCGAGAGCTATTTCTCCCCCCTCAAGGTCTACGAGTACATGGCCGCGGGTCTGCCGGTCGTCGCCTCCGCGGTCGGGCAGCTGCCCACCGTCGTCGAGCACGCACGTACCGGTTTCCTCGTCCCGGGGTCGGACCCGACGGCGCTGGCCGCGACGCTCCGCGGGCTCGCCACCGACCGCGCGCTGCGCGAGCGGGTCGGGGCCGCGGCGCGTGAGCACGTGGCCTCGCGGCACACGTGGGGCCACGTCGTCGAGCGCTCGCTCGCCGCCGCGGGGCTGAGGCTGGATGTCGACAAGTCGGCTCTCGGCGACAAGTCGGCTCTCGGCGACACGTCGGCTGTCGGCGGCACGTCGGCTGTCGGTGGGACGTCGGGACTCGGTGCGAGGGACCGCGTGGGGGTGGGCGGCTGATGGCGTCGCGCAAGCCCGCCGCGGAGCTGCGCTCGATCGTGCCCTCGCTCCGGCGGATCTGGTCCTTCCTGCGCCCCCACCTGCGGCCCCACCGCAGGGTCGTCGCCGGCGGCTTCGTCGCGCTCTTCGCCGAGGTGGCCTTCCGGCTCCTCGAGCCGTGGCCGCTGAAGTTCGTCATCGACGCCGTCATCGCGCCCGGCGCCGCGCAGGACCCGGGACTCGTCACGCTCCTCGTCTGGGCCGCTCTCGCCGTCGTGGCCGTCGCCGGGCTGCGCGCCCTGTCCGCGTACCTCATGACGGTCCTCTTCGCGCTCGCCGGCACCCGTGCGATGACCTCGGTGCGCGCGGAGGTGTACGCCCACGTGCTGCGCCTGTCCCTGCGCTTCCACAGCTCCGCGCGCGGGGGCGACCTCATCACCCGGCTCGTCACCGACGTCGGGCGGCTGCGCGACGTCGCGGTGACCGCCGCGATGCCGCTCATCGGCAACGTCGTCACCCTCGTCGCGATGGTGACGGTCATGGTGGTCCTCGACTGGCGCCTGGCGCTCGTCGTCGTCGCCGCGTTCCCCCTGTTCGCGCTGTCCTCCTCCCGCTCCACCCGCAAGATCACCTCCGCCTCGCGCCAGCAGCGGCGCCGCGAGGGCGACCTCGCCGGCGCGGCCGGCGAGTCGCTCGGCGCGATCAAGGTCGTCCAGGCCTACTCCCTCGCCGAGCGGCTCGAGTCCACGTTCGCGGCCTCGAACGCCAAGGAGCTCACGGAGGGCGTGCGGGCCACCCGCCTCTCCGCGGCGCTCGAGCGCAAGACCGACCTCCTCGTCGGGCTGGCCACCGGCATCGTCCTCCTCGTCGGCGGCTGGTCGGTCGTCCAGGGACGGCTCACCCCCGGTGAGCTCGTCGTGTTCGTCCAGTACCTCAAGAGCGCGTTCAAGCCGATGCGGGACCTGGCGAAGTACACCGGGCGCATCGCCAAGGCCGCCGCCTCGGGCGAGCGGATCCTCGACATCATGCACACCGAGCAGGACGTCACCGACTCCGCCCGGGCCTACACGATCAAGCGGCTGGCCGGGGAGATCCGCCTCGAGGGCGTCAGCGCCTCCTACACCGGCACCGACCGGGCACTGGACGACGTGTCACTGCGCATCCTCCCCGGGACGAAGGTCGCCGTCGTCGGGCACTCCGGCTCGGGGAAGTCGACGCTCGCGGGCCTGCTGCTGCGGCTGCAGGACCCGGTGAGCGGCGCGGTCAGGCTCGACGGCCACGACCTGCGCGACGTCACCCTCGAGTCGTTGCGCGCCCACGTGGCCGTCGTGCTCCAGGAGTCGGTCCTCTTCCACGGCACGATCGCCGAGAACATCGAGATGGGCCGGCCCGGCGCCACCCCGGAGGAGGTCGAGGCCGCCGCCCGCGCCGCGAACGCCCACGAGTTCATCTCCCGGCTCCCCGAGGGCTACGGGACGGTGGTGGGCGAGCGCGGCGACACCCTCTCCGGTGGGCAGCGCCAGCGGGTCGCCGTCGCGCGGGCCATGCTCCGCGACGCGGCCGTCATCATCCTCGACGAGGCGACCACCGGGCTGGACCCGAAGAGCTCCGCGGAGGTCTTCCAGGCCGTCGACCGGCTCGCGGCCGGCCGCACCACCGTCGTCATCACCCACACCCTGGCGGACGCGCTGGCCTGCGACGAGGTCGTCGTCCTCGACCACGGCCGGGTCGTCGAGCACGGCCGGCCCGCCGAGCTCATGGCGACGCCCGGCTCCCGGCTCGCGATGCTCGACCCGCAGCGGCACCGGCGGCCCGTCGTCGTCCCCCACCGGAAGGGGGCCTGATGCCCGGCCTCGCACCGGCGGACGCCCGCCTCGCCGTGTCCGACCCCGCACTCCCCGGCCTCGGGGAGGTGCTCGCTCCCCTCGGCCTCGTCGGCCGCCTCGCCCCGGGCTGGGGCGTGCGCGAGGCCCGCGTCGTCTACCTCCGGTACAAGCCGGGCACCTCCCTCCTCGCCGCCCTCGTCCTCACCGGCGACGACGGCGCCACCTCCTTCGCCCAGGCCCTCGCCCTGCGCCCGGGCGCGGCCGACAAGCTCGCCAAGGTGCGCCGCGGCGGGCAGGGCGACGACGTCGGCCGGGGCGCCGTCGTCGACGGCTCGCTCGCGGTCGCGCTCACCGACGTCACCGCCGACCGGCGGCTGCCCGGCGTGCGTCGCGTGCTGCGGGACGGCGACGGCGTCACGCCCCTGGTCTACCGGCCCGGCCGCCGCTGGGTGGCGCGGGTCGAGGCACCCGCCGGGCCGGCGGAGCTGGTACGGGTGTACCACCCGGGGGCGGTGAGCGGCGTGCCCGCCGGCCACCGTGCGCTCGCCGGCCTGCCGCTGCCCGCCGTGACGGCGGTGCGGCCCCGCCGCGGGACCGTCCGGACCGCCTGGGTGCCGGGACTCTCTCTCGACCGGCTCACCGGGACGGAGGAGCTGTGGGAACAGGCCGGCGCGCTCGCGGCGGCGGTGCACCGCCGCGCCGGCGTCGAGGGCCTGGGGCGCGTCGACCGCGCCGCCCGGCTGGCCAGGGCGACCGCGGCCGTCCGGTCCGTGGCGCCGGCGTGCGCCGGCTCCGCGCGGGACACAGCCGAACGGGTCCGCGCGGGGCTGGCCGGCCGCGAGGCGGTCACCGCGGTGCACGGTGACCTCTCGGCCGACCAGGTCGTCGTGCGGCCCGACCTCACCTCGGGGGCGTCCCCCGAGGCGGCGAGCCCCCGCCAGGCCCCGCTCACCCTCATCGACCTCGACCGGGTCGCGCTCGACGACCCGCTCACCGACCTCGCGTCCTGGTACGGCGCGCTCGTCGCCACCGGCGCGGCGGCGGGCGAGCCCGCGGAGGTGCTCGCCCCGCTCCTGGCCGGGTACACCCGCGCCGGCGGGGAGGTCGACGGCCGCGCGCTGCGCCTGCACTGCGCCGCGGCCGTCCTCCAGCGCGCCGTCGAGCCCTTCCGGCGCCACCGCGCCGACTGGCCGGACGCCGTCGCCCGTCTCGTCTCGGTCGCCGCGGGGCTCGCCGCATGAGCACCGACGTCCCCGCCCCCGCCGCGCGGCCCCGGCGGGCCACCGCCCGGCGTCCGCGCCGCCTCCCCGACGCCGTCGACGACGGCTCGCGCGGCTACCGCCTCGTGCGGGCCTGGCCGCGCGGCACCGAGCACGCGCTCGTCGAGCTCGCGGCGGAGGACGGCGCGACTGTCGCGGGCCAGTGGTTCGCCGACCCGGCCGCCCTCGCCGCCGCCGCGGCCGCCACGCCCGCACCGGCCCGGGCGGCGGGGGACGTCCTGCTCCAGCCGGAGGGTGCCGACTCACGGTTGCGCGCCCTGCCCGGCGTGCTCGCCGAGGCCGACGCCCGAATGGTGGCGCACCGCCCCGGGCGCCGCGCGGTCGTCCGCCTGGGCGCGCCGGACGGCCCGCCCCGGGCGTTCGTGAAGGTCGTGCGCGGGAGCAGGGCCGCCGACCTCGCGCGGCGCGGCGGCCTCGTCGCCGAGCTCGTGGGGGACGCGGTGCCCGTGCCGCGGCTGCTCGACGCCGCCGGGGTGGAGCGCGGGGTGCTGCGGTGGAGCGTCGTGCCCGGCCGCACCCTCCACGACCTCGGGGCGGGCCCGTGGGAGCCGGAGGCGGCGCGGGCGGCGTGGGAGGCCGCCGGGCGGGCCGTCCGCCACCTCCACGAGGCGCGCCCTGACCGGGTGGCGGCACGCCACGACGCCGCCGCGGAGCTCGGTGCGGTCGCGGACTGGCTCCACCCCGCCGTCGTCCACGGCCTGCTCGACCCCGCGCTCGTCGGCCGCGCCGGTGACCACGTGACGGCCGCGCTGGGCGACGCGCCCGCCGACCCCCTGCTCGGCGTCCTGCACCGCGACCTCCACGACAAGCAGCTCCTCCTCGACGGCGCCGGGACGGTCGGGATGATCGACGTCGACACGCTCGCCGTCGGGGAGCGGGCGCTCGACGTCGCCAACCTCCTCGTGCACCTCGAGCTGCGGCAGGCCCAGGGTCTGCTCGCCCCGGCGCTCGCGGCGGCCGCCCGCGACGGCTTCCTCGCCGGGGTCGGCGACGTGCCCGGCGACCGCGTGCGCGCGTACGCCCTGGCCTCCCGCCTGCGCCTCGCCGGCGTCTACGCCTTCCGTCCCAGCTGGCGCCCGGTCGCCACCGACCTGCTGCGCGCGGTCGCCGACCGGCCCTACCGGCGCGCGACGTTCGCGGCGCGGGAGCGGGCGACGACGTCGGGCAGGGCGGCGAGCACCGCGGCGACGTCGGCGTCGGTCGTCGTGCGGCCGAGCGAGAAGCGCAGCGCCGAGCGCGCCAGCTCGGACGGGTAGCCCATCGCGACGAGGACGAAGGAGGCCTCCTGCACGCCGGCCGAGCAGGCCGAGCCGGCCGAGGCGTTGACCCCGGCCATGTCGAGGCCGAAGAGGAGGGAGTCTGCGTCGGCGCCCTCGACGGTGAGGTGGGCGACGTGCGGCAGCCGCGGCGCGTCGGCCCCGGTGAGCCGCAGCCCGTCGACCGCGGCGAGCGCCCCCGCGACGAGCCGGTCGCGCAGCGCCGCGAGCCGGGCGCTCTCGGCCTCCCGGTCCTCCACCGCCAGGCTCACGGCCAGCGCCAGCGCGCGGGCACCGGCCACGTCGAGGGTGCCCGAGCGCACGCCGCGCTCCTGTCCCCCGCCGTGGTGGACCGGGGCCAGCGCCAGCTCCCGGCGCGCCACGAGCGCCCCGGTGCCCACCGGGCCGCCCAGCTTGTGGCCGGTCACCGACATCGCCGCGAGCCCGCTGGCCGCGAAGTCGACCGGCAGGTGAGCCACGGCCTGGACGGCGTCGGAGTGGACCGGGACGTCCCCCGCGAGCGCGACGAGCCCGGCGACCGGTTGGACGACGCCCGTCTCGTTGTTCGCCCACATGACCGACACGAGCGCCGGGGCGTCGCCGTCGTCCAGGGCGGCGTGGGTGGCGTCGAGGTCGACGGTGCCGTCCCCGGTGACGGGCAGCACCGTGACGTCAGCGAGCCCGCGCTCGCCCAGCCAGCCCGCGGCGTCGAGCACGGCGTGGTGCTCGACGGCACTGACGAGCAGGCGCGGACGCGGCGAGGGGTGGGCGTAGACGGCGCCCTTGACGGCGAGGTTGTCCGCCTCGGTGCCGCCGGAGGTGAAGACGACCTCGGCGGGCTCCGCGCCGAGGGCCGCGGCGAGCTCCTCACGGGCCTCCTCCAGGCGGCGGCGCGCGTCACGCCCCACCGTGTGGAGCGAGGACGGGTTGCCGCCCCGGGTGAGCTCCTCGGCGTAGCGGGCCGCGACCTCCGGCCGGACGGGGGTCGTTGCCGCGTGGTCGAGGTACGCCATGGGCCCGAGTCTACGAAGCCGCACCCGGACTGTGGGCCTTCTCCCAGGAACAGCACCTACGCTGGTCCGGGTGCCGCCCGAGCGGCACGTACGACCACACGAAGGACTCCCCTGTGCGCCGATCCGCCACCGCCACCACCGCCGCTGCCCTGGCCGCGCTCCTCCTCCTCGCCGGCTGCGCGAGCGACGAGGGCGACGCCGAGCCGGCCGAGACCCCCACCGCGACCGAGGCCGAGTCGCCCGGGGCCGACGGGGGCAACGCGCCCGAGGACGTCGCCGCGCTCGAGGGCATCACCGTCGAGGGCGAGGCCGGCGCCGAGCCGACCCTCACCTTCGAGCAGCCGCTCAACGTCAGCGAGAGCGCCGCCGTCGTCGCCTCGCCCGGTGACGGGGAGGAGATCGTCGAGGGCCAGCTCCTCGTCGTCGACTTCATCCAGGTCAACGGCGAGAACGGCGAGGTCCTCGACTCGACCTACGAGGGCGAGCCGCAGCCGCTCGTCGTCAGCGACGAGATGACCGTCCCGGCGCTCAACGACGTCCTCATCGGTCAGCAGGTCGGTGCGCGCGTCCTCTTCGCCAGCCCCACCCAGGCCTCGGCCGCGATCATGGCCCTCGAGGTCGTCGACGCCCGCTCCCGCGCCGAGGGCGCCGCCGTCGACGTCCCCGAGAACGTCCCGGCCGTCACGCTCGCGGAGAACGGTGAGCCGAGCATCGCGGCCGTCGACGGCGAGGCCCCCACGGAGCTCGTCGTCGCCCCCACCATCGAGGGCGAGGGTGACGTGGTCGAGGAGGGTGACTACGTCTTCGTCCAGTACAGCGGCTGGCTGTGGGACGGCACGTCCTTCGACTCCTCCTGGACCAAGGGCACCCCGTTCTCCCTCGAGGCCGGCGCCGGCCAGGTCATCGAGGGCTGGGACACCGGCCTGATCGGGCAGAGCGTCGGCAGCCAGGTCGTCATGGTCATCCCGCCGGAGCTCGGCTACGGCGACGAGGACAACGGCCCCATCCCCGGCGGCTCGACCCTCGTCTTCGTCGTCGACATCCTCTACGCCGGCTGACCCAGCCCTCCGCCCCCCGCGAATCCCCGACAACAACTTCGCAATTGGTCGCCTGACTGACGCGCATCACGCCTCACGCGTCGGTCACTCGACCAATTGCGAAGTTGCGGGGACGTTGTTGGGGTGCCCCGGGGCAGACGTCAGGCTCGCTTGTGGGTGCGGATCGTCTCGATGGCCTGGGGGAGGACGTCCTCCGCGGCGCCGACGACGCCGAAGTCGGCGAGCTCGAAGATCGGGGCCTCGGGGTCGGTGTTGACGGCGACGACGGTCTGCGCGGCCCGCATCCCCACCGTGTGGTGGACGGCCCCGGACACCCCGACGCCGATGTAGAGGCGCGGCGCGACGGTGACGCCCGTCTGGCCGACCTGCGCGGAGTGCTCACGCCAGCCCTCGTCGGTGACGTCGCGGGTGGCACCCACGGCGCCCCCGAGCAGCTCGGCCAGCTCCTCGACCGCGGTGAAGTCACCGCCCGTGCCACGCCCGCCGACGACGACGGTCTGGGCCTCGGCCAGCGGCACCTGCCCCGTCGCGGGGTACTCGGTGCGCTCGACGACGGCGACGGCCCGGGCCCGGGCGGTGAAGGCCACGGGCACACCGACGACCTCCGCCTCCCCCGCCACCGGTGCCGGCTCGGCGTCGACGGCGGCCGGGCGCAGCGCGACGACGGGCAGCGGTCCGGTCACCGCGCACACCGTCGCCCACGAGGCGCCGAGGACGGTCTTGCCCGCGGCGACACCGTCACCGCGGCGCTCGACGCGGTCGGCGTCGACGACCGCGCCGGTGCCCAGCATGACCGCCAGGCCGGCGGCGATCTCCTTGCCCGCGTACGTCGACACGAGCAGCACGGCCTGCGGCGACGTCGCCGCGACGACGGCCGCCACGGCCTCGGTCGCGACGGCGGCGAGCTGCGGCGCGAGGCCGGCGAGCTCGGGCACGTGGACGGTGGTCACCCCGAAGCGGCCGAGCTCCGCGCGCGCCGCCTCCCCCGGGCCGTGCTCCCCGAGCCACACGGCCGCCACGGCCGCACCGGCCGCGAGGGTCCGCGCGGCGGTGAGCACCTCGGTCGACGACGGCGTGAGCGCGCCCTCGTGGTGGTCGACGACGACGAGCACGGGTCCCTGGGTCATGGGTGCCTTCCTGGTTGGCGGGTCGGTCAGACGAGCTTGGCGTCGATGAGGAACTCGGCCAGCTGCCGGCCGGCGTCGCCGGAGTCGGTGACGATGCGGCCCTGCTCGCGGGCGGGGCGCTCCTCGGCGGAGACCACGGCGGTCGCGGACCCGGCCGTACCGAGGCCGAGGTCGGCGAGCGACCACGTGTCGACCGGCTTCTTCCGGGCGGCCTTGATGGCCCGGAAGGCCGGGTAGCGCGGCTCGTTGGCCTGGTCGGTGACCGACACGAGCGCGGGCAGCGGCGCCTCGAGCACCTCGGCGGCCGTCCCGATGTCGCGGCGCACGCGCACCCGGCCACCGGTCACGGTGAGCTCGCTGGCGAGCGTGAGCGGGGGCAGGTCGAGCGCGGCGGCGAGCGCCGCGGGCAGCATCGAGGTGAGGCCGTCGAGGGAGGCCATGCCGGTGATGGCGAGGTCGACGGGCGCCTCGCCCTGCAGGGTGCGGACGGCGGCCGCGAGGACGCGGGCGGTGGCGACGGCGTCGGAGCCGGCGAGCGCCTCGTCGCTCACGTGGACGCCGCGGTCGGCGCCCATCTGCAGGGCGCGGCGTACCGCGTCCTCGGCGTCGTCGGGGCCCATCGTCAGGGCGACGACCTCCCCGCCGTGCTCCTCGACGAGGCTGACGGCCGCCTCGACGGCGTTCTCGTCGAGCTCGTTGAGGACATCGTCGAGGCCACGCACGAGGTGGCCGTCATCGTCCAGCGCTCGCTCGGACTGGACATCGGGGACATGCTTGACGCACACGACGATCCTCATGGCCCAAGCCTGCCACCTTCGGCGGCCTCGTGCCGACACCGTCCGTCACACCCTCTGGACACCACCATCGACAGCTGCCCCACAGACCTGAGCGGACTCGCGCGCGGTACATCTCACCCGCAAGGCGCCCCACGGCCGCCGCACACAATGGCACGATGGGCTCCACCATGAGTATGACCGTTTCATCCGTTCGCACGAGCCCCGCGCGCAGCGTCGCCCAGCGGGTGACCGGCCGCGCCCCGGCCCTGGGCGCGCACCTGTGGGGCGACGGCATCGACGTCGCCGTGCTCGCCTCCCACGCGACCGCCGTCGACCTGTGCCTCCTCGACGAGGACCACGGGTCCTTCCGCGAGCGCCGCTTCGCGCTCCACCGGGGCGAGCACGGCGTGTGGCAGGGCCACGTCCCCGGTGTCGCCGCGGGGCAGCGCTACGGCCTGCGCGTCCACGGCCGCTGGGACCCCGCCGCGGGACTGCGGCACAACCCCGCCAAGCTCCTCCTGGACCCCTACGCCCGCGGCCTCACCGGTGAGATCGTCCACGGTCCGGAGGTCTACGGCCACGCCGTCGACGAGGACCTCGCCCCCGTCCCCGGCTGGGCGCCCAGCGACCTCGACTCCGCGGGGCACGTCCGCCACGGCGTCATCCTGCCCGAGCCACCGGTCGTGCCCGCCGACGCCCGGCCCCACGTGCCGTGGGACCGCACCGTCGTCTACGAGGCGCACGTGCGCGGCCTCACCCAGCGCCTGCCGGGCGTGCCCGAGCACCTGCGCGGCACCTACGCGGGCCTGGCGCACCCCGTGACCATCGCGCACCTGCTCGACCTCGGGGTCACCGCCGTCGAGCTGCTCCCCATCCACGCGGCCGGTGACGAGCCCTTCCTCGTCGACAAGGGCCTGACCAACTACTGGGGCTACAACACTCTCGGCTTCTTCGCCCCCGAGCCGCGGTACGCCACCGAGGCCGCGCAGGCCCAGGGCCCGGGCGCCGTCCTCGACGAGGTCCGGGGCATGGTCCACCTCCTCCACGAGGCAGGGCTCGAGGTCATCCTCGACGTCGTCTACAACCACACCGCCGAGGGCGGTGACGGCGGGCCGGCCCTGTCCTGGCGCGGCCTGGACAACACCGAGTACTACCTGCACGACGGCGTCCGCCCGGCCCACCTCCTCGACGTCACCGGGACGGGCAACTCCCTCGACTTCCGCCGCGTCCACGTCGTGCGGATGGCGCTGGACTCCCTGCGCTACTGGGTCGAGCGGATCGGCGTCGACGGCTTCCGTTTCGACCTCGCCACGACCCTGGGCCGGCACGGCGCGGAGTTCACCCCGCACCACCCGTTCTTCGTCGCCCTGGCCGCCGACCCTGTCCTGTCCCACGTCAAGCTCATCGCCGAGCCGTGGGACGTGGGCCCCGGTGGGTGGCGCACCGGCCAGTTCCCCGCCCCGTTGGCCGACTGGAACGACCGCTTCCGCGACGCCACCCGCACCTTCTGGCTCAGCGATCCCGCCACGGGCGTGGCCGGCGGCACCGGCGGCGACCTGCGTGACCTCGCCACCCGCCTGGCCGGCTCAGCCGACCTCTTCGGCCACGGCGCCGTCCCCGGCGGGCGCGGCCCGCTCGCGAGCATCAACTACGTGACGGCGCACGACGGCTTCACCCTCGCCGACCTCGTCACCTACAACCGCAAGCACAACGAGGCCAACGGCGAGGACAACCGCGACGGCAGCGACAACAACCGGTCGTGGAACTTCGAGGTCGAGGGGCCGGTCGCCACCCACAGCCCCGTCAACGACCGGGGCGGGCCGGGGGACGCCGCGGTGCGCGCGGGCAGCACGCCCACCGTCCACGAGCGCGGCGAGGACATCCTCCTCGGCCGCCGCCGCGTGGTGCGCAACCTCCTCGGCACGCTGCTCCTGTCCGCGGGCACCCCGATGGTCACGGCCGGCGACGAGATCGGCCGCAGCCAGCTCGGCAACAACAACGCCTACTGCCAGGACACCGAGATCTCCTGGGTGGACTGGGAGCTGCAGCCCTGGCAGGCCGAGCTGCTCGCCACGACCCGCCACCTCCTGCGCCTGCGCCGCGAGCACCCCGTGCTGCGGCCCGCGCACTTCGCCACCGGGCACACCACCGAGGGCGACACCATCCCCGACCTCGCCTGGTACCGCGCCGACGCCGAGGAGATGGACTCCGCCGACTGGCACGACTCCCGGGTCCGGGTGCTCCAGATGCTCCGCTCGGGCCACGCCGTCGGCGACGGTGACCTCCTCCTCGTCCTCAACGGCTCCCTCGACCCGCAGGAGGTGACCCTGCCCCAGGGCGCGGGCGCCGACTACGAGCTGCTGTGGGACTCCGCCTGGGAGTGCCCGCCGCCGGAGGACGCCGAGCCGCAGGTCACCGCGCCGCGCGCGACGACGACGATGGAGCCTCTCACCATGCGGGCCTACCTCAGCCGCCGCTGAGACGCCCGGCCCCTCCCCCGACGCGCCGCCTCCCACCGACGGCCGGACTCCTCGGGCCTTCTTCCCCCCGGCGCACCCCGCTGGGCACAATGGCCGCGTGGCGGAACGGCTCACCGGTGAGGCCCGGGACCGGGTGCGAGCGAGCGCGCTGACGTTCGTCGGCGGACTGACGATCCTCCTCGTCGCCTTCGGCATCTACGCCACGCTCGCCGGCGCCGAGCGGACGACGGTCGTGCCGAGCACCGTCGTCGCGGTGTCCGACGACGGCCGACGCGTCACCGTGGAGCTCGAGCACCGCAGCTGCGAGGAGCCCGCCGGGGTCGCCGTCGACGAGCGCACGGACGAGGTCGTCCTCACCGCCCGCGTCACGGGGCCGTCGGAGGACGACGACTGCCTCCCCGTCACGACCCGGCAGAGCGTCACGCTCACCGAGCCCGTGGGCACGCGCGGGCTGCGCACCACCCGGCCCTGACTCCACGGGCACCCGCTCTCGGCGGGAGGTGGGAGGGCGAGAGCCGCCGCGCCCACTGTGCGCCGAGAGCTGGACCCCGCACCTGCCCCTGAGGGCGGGCGAGACCCAGCTCTCGGCGTGCGGGAGGGTCAGGCCTGGGCGGCGGCGACGAGCGCGAGCTCGGCGGTGCCGGCGACGCGCTCGTGCGTCGGCACGATGCGCACCGAGTAGCCGAAGGACCCGGAGAACTCGAGCTCCACCTCGCCCTGGTAGCCGTACCGGCCACCCTCGTAGGTCTCGCGCAGCTCGAGCGGGCGGGTGGTGACGTCGACGAGCACGTCGTCCTCGTCCACCCGGCCCGTGACGAGCTGGACCTCGACGTCCTGCGGGGTCAGCGCGCCCAGCGTCACGTACGCGCTGACGCCGACGACGTCCCCGACCTTGACGGCGTCGGCCACGCCGGTGGACTCGACGTGGTCCACGCGCACGGAGTGCCAGGCCGCGCGCACGCGGCCCTTCCACTCCGCGAGCGCCGCCGCCTCGGTGAAGCCGCCGCCGTTGAAGGTGCGGTAGGAGCCGGCGACCGGCGTGTACAGCCGCTCGACGTACTCGCGGACCATCCTGGTCGCCTGCACCTTGGGGCCGAGGGTCGCCAGGGTGTGGCGCACCATCTCCAGCCAGTGCTGCGGCACGCCGTTCTCGTCGCGGTCGTAGAAGCGCGGCACGACCGTGTCCTCGAGCAGCTCGTACAGCGCGGCGGCCTCGAGCGCGTCTCGGCGCTGGGCGTCCTCGACGCCGTCGGCGGTGGGGATGGCCCACCCGTTCTGGCCGTCGTACCACTCGTCCCACCAGCCGTCGAGGATCGAGAGGTTGAGAGCGCCGTTGAGCGCGCACTTCATGCCCGAGGTCCCCGACGCCTCGAGCGGGCGCAGCGGGTTGTTCAGCCACACGTCGCAGCCCGGCATGAGGGTCTGGGCCATCTCGATGTCGTAGTTCGGCAGGAAGACGATGCGGTCGCGCACACCCTCCTCGTCGGCGAAGCTGACGAGGCGCTGGATGAGCCCGATGCCCTGCTCGTCGGCGGGGTGGGACTTGCCGGCGACGAGGATCTGGATCGGCCGCTCGGGGTCGGTGAGCAGCCTCCGCAGCCGCTCGGGGTCCGAGAGCATGAGGGTGAGGCGCTTGTAGGTCGGCACGCGGCGCGCGAAGCCGATGGTGAGGACGTCCGGGTCCAGGACGTCGTCGACCCAGCCGAGCTCGGCGGGCGAGGCCCCACGGTCCATCCACGACTTGCGCACCCGGCGCCGCGCGGACCTGACCAGCGCGGCGCGCAGGGTGCGGCGCATCGCCCACAGCTCGGCGTCGGGGACGCCGCCCTGGTCGGCGGGCAGCAGCCAGCCGTCGCCGCTGCTGATCTGCTCGGGGCTCAGGTAGGACTCGGCCATGTGGACGAAGGCCGGGTCGGTCCACGTGGGCCCGTGCACGCCGTTGGTGATCGAGGTGATCGGCACCTCGGTGACGTCGAAACCAGGCCACAGCTGGTGGAACATGCCGCGGGAGACCTTGCCGTGGAGCTGGGCCACCCCGTTGGCCAGGCGCGCGGTGCGCAGCCCCATGACGGCCATGTTGTAGACCGAACGGTCCCCGCCCTCGAAGTCCTCGGTGCCGAGCGCGAGGATCTTCTCGACGGGCACGCCGGGCAGCTCGGCCGAGCCGCTGAAGTGCTCGCGGACGAGCTCGCGGGAGAAGCGGTCGATACCGGCGGGCACGGGGGTGTGGGTGGTGAAGACGGTGCCGCCGCGCACGGCCTCGAGGGCCGTCTCGAAGCTCAGGCCCTCGGCCTCGACGAGCTCACGGATGCGCTCGATGGCGAGGAAGCCGGCGTGGCCCTCGTTGGCGTGGTAGACCTGCGGCGCCGGGCCGCCGGTGAGACGGGCGTGCAGGCGCAGGGCCTTGACCCCGCCCATGCCGAGGAGCAGCTCCTGCTTGAGCCGGTGGTCGGGGGAGCCGCCGTAGAGACGGTCGGTGACCTTGCGGCTCGCCTCGTCGTTCTCGGTGATGTTGGAGTCGAGGAGGAGGAGCGGGACGCGGCCGACGTCGGCGCGCCACACCTGGGCGTGGAGCTCGTGGCCGCCGGGCAGGGGCAGGCGCACGCGCGCCGGGGTGCCGTCGTCCTCGCGGAGCAGGGTGAGCGGCAGGTTGTCCGGGTCGAGCAGCGGGTAGGTCTCGTGCTGCCAGCCCTCGCGGGTGAGGGACTGCTTGAAGTACCCCGCGCCGTAGAGGAGGCCGACGCCGATGATCGGCACCCCGAGGTCCGAGGCGGACTTCAGGTGGTCACCGGCGAGGATGCCCAGGCCGCCGGAGTACTGGGGCAGCACCGCGGTGATGCCGAACTCGGCGGAGAAGTAGGCGATGACGTCGGGCTTGTCCTCGGCGTCGAAGGACTCCTGGTACCAGCGGGGCTGCTCGAGGTACTCGCGCAGGTCGGCGTCCAGCTCGTGGACGCGGGCGACGAGCGCCTCGTCGCGGGCCAGCTCCTCCAGGCGCGCCTTGCCCAGCTCCCCGAGCAGCTCGATCGGGTCGCCGTGGAGGGCCTGCCAGCGTTCCGGGTCGAGCGACTCGAACAGGGCCCGGGTGGGCTCGTGCCACGAGAACCGCAGGTTCTGGGCGAGGGTGTCCAGCGGAGCGAGGGGCTCGGGCAGGACCGTGCGGACGGTGAATCGACGGATGGCTCTCACCCTGCCGAGTGTAACCAGGTTCCCCGCAACATTTTCAGTGGCTTACGGCCCGTTTCAGCCGGGCCCAACGGGACAGTCTGGCCCACCCCCGCGGGCTTCGCAGCCCGGGCCTCAGCGGTCGACCGCAGCCCGCCACGTCGATAGGTTCGTGACCGTGAGTCCCGCACAGCGCACCTCCCAGTCCCCGGCGCGAGCAGCCGTGCCCACGCCGCCGTCCACGCCCGCCGTGCCGCGCCCCGCGTCGGCCACCCCGATCGGCCGGATCCCGGTCATCGAGCTCTCGCCCGTCGTCGAGGGCGGGCGCTGGCCCGCCAAGGCCGTCACCGGTGAGGCGGTCCGGATCCGGGCGACGGTCTTCCGCGAGGGGCACGACGCCGTCGCCGCCACCGCCGTCCTCACCGGTCCCGACGGCGTCGAGCACAGCCGCGTGACGATGGACCCCGTCGACCCCGGTCTGGACCACGTCGAGGCCTGGCTCGTGCCCGACCGCGTGGGCGACTGGACCTTCCACGTCGAGGGCTGGTCCGACCCCTACGGCACGTGGCTGCACGACGCCCCGCTCAAGGTCCACGCCGGCGTCGACGTCGAGCTCATGCTCACCGAGGGGGCTCTGCTCCTCGAGGCCGCGGCCGCCCGCCCGGAGCTGCCCGCCGAGGCGCGCACCGTCCTCACCGACGCCGTCACCGCCCTGCGCGACGGCGAGCGCCCGCCGGCGGCCCGGCTCGCCGCCGGCACCGCCGAGGAGGTCCAGGCGGCGCTCGCCGCGCACCCGGTGCGTGAGCACGTCACCCCCAGCGCGGCCTACCCGCTGCGGGTGGACCGTCCTCTCGCGCTCGTCGGCTCCTGGTACGAGTTCTTCCCCCGCTCCGAGGGCGCCCGCTTCGACCCCGAGAAGGGCGGCTGGGTGTCCGGGACCCTGCGCACCGCCGCCGAGCGGCTGCCCGCGATCGCGGACATGGGCTTCGACGTCGTCTACCTCACGCCCGTCCACCCGATCGGCACGACCAACCGCAAGGGCCGCAACAACACCCTCACCGCCCAGCCCGGCGACCCGGGCTCGCCCTACGGCATCGGCTCCCCCGACGGCGGGCACGACGCCATCCACCCCGAGCTCGGCACCTTCGACGACTTCGACGCCTTCGTCGCCCGCGCCCGCGAGCTCGGCATGGAGGTGGCCCTCGACATCGCGCTGCAGGCCTCCCCGGACCACCCGTGGGTGACCGAGCACCCCGAGTGGTTCACCGAGCGCGCCGACGGCACCATCGCCTACGCCGAGAACCCGCCGAAGAAGTACCAGGACATCTACCCGCTCAACTTCGACAACGACCCCGAGGGGATCTACCACGCGGTCCGCGACATGCTCCAGGTGTGGATCGACCACGGCGTCACCGCCTTCCGGGTCGACAACCCCCACACCAAGCCGCTCGACTTCTGGGAGCGCATCCTCACCGACGTGCGCGCGTCCCACCCGGAGGTCATCTTCCTCTCCGAGGCCTTCACCCGCCCGGCGATGATGCGCACCCTCGCGGCGATCGGCTTCCACCAGTCCTACACGTACTTCACGTGGCGCACGACGAAGGAGGAGGTCACCGAGTACCTCGAGGAGGTGTCGGTCGAGACCTCCCACGTGCTGCGGCCGAGCTTCTGGCCCACGACCCACGACATCCTCACGCCGTACATGCAGACGGGCGGTGCCGCGGCGTTCGCGATCCGCGCCGTGCTCGCCGCCACCGGTTCGCCCACGTGGGGCATCTACTCCGGCTACGAGCTCGTCGAGAACGTCGCCCGGCCCGGCGCCGAGGAGCAGATCGACAACGAGAAGTACGAGTTCAAGGCCCGTGACTGGTCCCGGGCCGAGCACATCGGGATCTCCCGGCTCCTCACGGAGCTCAACCGCATCCGCCGGGCGCACCCGGCGCTGCAGCGGCTGCGCGGGCTCACCGTGCACCCGACGACGGACGACGCGACCGTGTGCTTCTCCCGGCACGTGCCGGCGCACCTGTCACCGACGGGGCGGGCCGACACCGTCGTCGTCGTCCTCACCCTGGACCCGTTCACCACCCGGGAGGGCGTCATCGACCTCGACCTCACCGCGCTCGGCCTGCCCGAGCCGGCGCCGGGCGCGGACCCGGGCACCCCGCTCCTGGCCGCCACCGACGAGCTGTCCGGCGAGACCTACTTCTGGGGCCGGCAACCCTACGTCCGCCTCGACCCCCACCAGCGCTGCGCGCACGTCCTGTCGGTGAGGCCGCTGTGAGCCCCCACAACCCCGTGCGCGCCCTGACCGCCCGCACCGACCCCATCCCCCGCCTGGGCCACGGCGAGCGCCCCGGCCTCACGCCGGACCCGGAGTGGTACCGCACCGCGGTGTTCTACGAGGTGCTGCTGCGTGCCTTCGGCGACTCCGACGGCTCGGGCACCGGAGACCTGCGCGGGCTCATCGACCGCCTCGACTACCTCCAGTGGCTCGGCGTCGACTGCCTGTGGATCCCGCCGTTCTACCCCTCGCCGCTGCGCGACGGCGGCTACGACGTCGCCGACTACACCGCGGTGGCCTCGGAGTACGGCACCATCGAGGACTTCCAGGAGCTCCTCGAGGAGGCCCACTCGCGCGGCCTGCGGATCATCATCGACCTCGTCATGAACCACACGAGCGACCAGCACCCGTGGTTCCAGGCCTCCCGGGCGATGCCGGACGGCCCCTACGGCGACTTCTACGTGTGGAGCGACGACAACACCAAGTACGGCGACGCCCGCATCATCTTCGTCGACACCGAGACCTCGAACTGGTCCTTCGACCCCGTGCGCCGCCAGTACTACTGGCACCGCTTCTTCTCCCACCAGCCGGACCTCAACTTCGAGAACCCCAAGGTCATCGAGGCGATGCACGACGTCGTCCGGTTCTGGTGCCGGCTGGGCGTGGACGGCTTCCGGCTCGACGCGGTGCCCTACCTCTTCGAGGAGGAGGGGACCAACTGCGAGAACCTCCCGCGCACCCACGAGTTCATCCGGGACCTGCGCGCGATGGTCGACCGTGAGTTCCCCGGCACGCTCATCCTCGCCGAGGCGAACCAGTGGCCCGAGGACGTCGTCGAGTACTACGGCACGGACACCGAGCCCGAGTGCCACATGTGCTTCCACTTCCCGGTCATGCCGCGCCTGTTCTACGCGCTGCGCGAGCAGCGGGCGCACGCCATCCGCGACATCCTCGCCGACACCCCGGCGATCCCATCGGGCGCGCAGTGGGCGACCTTCCTGCGCAACCACGACGAGCTCACCCTCGAGATGGTCTCGACCGAGGAGCGTGCCGCCATGTACGGCTGGTACGCCGAGGACCCGCGCATGCGCGCGAACGTCGGCATCCGGCGGCGGCTGTCCCCGCTGCTCGGCAACTCCCGCGCCGAGATCGAGCTCGCGCACGCGCTGCTGCTGTCCCTGCCCGGCAGCCCCTACCTCTACTACGGGGACGAGATCGGGATGGGGGACAACATCTGGCTGCCCGACCGGGACGCCGTGCGCACCCCCATGCAGTGGTCCCCGGACCGCAACGCCGGCTTCTCCACCGCCGACCCGGGCAAGCTCTACCTGCCGCTGGTCCAGTCCCTGGTCAACCACTACCAGGCCGTCAACGTCGAGGCGCAGTACGCGACGCCCACCTCGCTGCTCCACTGGGTGCGCGGCATCCTCGAGGTGCGCCGCGCGCACCCGGTGTTCGGGACGGGTGACTTCACCTTCCTCGAGGTGGACAGCGACGCGGTGCTCGCCTTCGTGCGCGAGAACGACGACGAGGCGATCCTCTGCGTCATGAACCTCGCCAACACCCCGCGCGCCGCCCAGATCGGGGCCCCCCGGCACGCCGGGCGCCAGCTGACCGACATCTTCGGCGGGGCCGTCTTCCCCGCCGTCGACGCCTCCGGGCAGGTGACCGTCACCCTCGGCTCGCGCGACTTCTTCTGGCTCCGTATCGAGCCGCTCGCGCCGCCCGTGGAGCCGCCGCCGGCGAGCGTCCCCCCGGCGGGGACGCCGCACGAGCCCCTGCCGCCCGTGGACCACCGGGAGCCCTGATGCCGACCCTCACCCCGGCGTTCCCCGACTTCCTGCCCGACTGGGTCGCGCGGCAGCGCTGGTACACGGCCAAGGGCCGCGCACCGCAGCTGCGGCGCGTCGGCGGGCTGCGCCACCAGGACCCCGAGGGCGAGGTGGGCGTGGAGACCTGGCTGGTCCAGGACGACGGCGGGCCCGCGCCCGTGGTCTACCAGGTGCCCCTCACCTACCGCGGCGCACCGGTGCCCGAGCTCGCCCACGCGCTCGTCGCGCAGGCCGAGCACTCCGAGCTCGGCCCCCGGTGGATCTACGACGGGTGCCACGACCCGGTCTACGCGCGGCTGCTCCTGTCCACGATCCTCGGCGGGGGGACGGTCGAGTCCGACGGCGGGGCGCAGTACGGGCGGGCCTCGGGGCACCGCGCGGGCGGCGACGGCGCGATGGGCTCGCACACCGAGGGGGAGACGGTGCGGGTGCTGCGCGGGGAGCAGTCCAACACCTCGATCATCTTCGAGGGCGAGGACGGCCCGCCGGTCATCTGCAAGGTCTTCCGGGTGCTGGCCGACGGCCGCAACCCCGACGTCGTCGTCCAGGAGGCGCTGGCCGGTGCCGGCAGCACCCGGGTGCCCGCCCCGCTGGGCGACCTCTACGGGGAGTGGCCCGGGCCCGGCGACCAGCGCCAGCACGGCCACCTCGCCTTCGCCCAGGAGTTCCTCCCCGGCGTCGAGGACGCGTGGCGGGTGGCCGTCCGTGCCGCCGTCGACGGCGTGCACCTCGGTGAGCGGGCCGCGCGCCTGGGTGCCGCCGTCGCCTCCGTGCACCGCGACCTCGCCGCCGCCTTCCCCACCCACGAGGCGACCGCGCCGGTGCGCTCGCAGCTGCGCGCCACGTGGCGTCACCGCGCCACGGCCGCGCTGCTCGAGGTGCCCGGGCTCGAGGAGCACCGCGAGACGATCGCCGCCGTCTACGCCCGTACCGAGAACGCCCCGTGGCCCGGCCTCCAGCGCATCCACGGCGACCTCCACCTCGGGCAGGTCATCGAGGCGCCCGGACGCGGGTGGCTGCTCCTCGACTTCGAGGGCGAGCCGCTGCGGCCGCTGGGCGAGCGCACCGCCCCGGACCTCGCCCTGCGCGACGTCGCCGGGATGCTGCGCTCCCTCGACTACGCCGCCGGGGCGGCCCTGCGCGAGCAGGGTGCCGACGTCGCCCCCGACTGGGTGGCCGGGGCACGCGACGCCTTCCTCGAGGGGTACGCCCGCGAGGCCGGCCGCGACCCCCGTGAGCACGCTGAGCTGCTCGCCGCCCTCGAGCTGGACAAGGCCCTGTACGAAGCGGTCTACGAGGCCCGCAACCGCCCCCAGTGGCTGTCGATCCCCGTCTCCGGGGTGCGGCGGCTGCTCGGCGTGACCGCCCCCTGACTTCTCGCGCGGCAGCGCGGACGTGATGGAAGAGTGGACGACATGACGAATGACGAGCGCCCGGCACCGGCCCCCTCCCCCACCGCCCCCGGGCCTGCCCCCGTCGACCACGGCGTGCTCCACGCCGTCGCCGCGGGCCTGCACCACCAGCCCCACGACGTCCTCGGGCCGCACGTCGGCGAGGACGCCGTCACCATCCGCACCCTGCGGCCCCTCGCGGACGCCGTCGTCCTCGTCACCGCCGACGCGCGCCAGCCCTTCGAGCACGAGGCGGAGGGCGTGTGGGTGACCACCGTCCCGGGCACCGAGGTGCCCGACTACCGGCTCGAGGTCACCTACGGCACCGAGACGCACCGGACCGACGACCCCTACCGCTTCCTGCCCACGCTCGGCGAGCTCGACCTCCACCTCGTCGGCGAGGGCCGCCACGAGCAGCTGTGGACGGTGCTCGGCGCCCACGTGCGCCGCTACCCCTCCGCGCTCGGTGAGGTGACGGGCACGTCCTTCGCGGTGTGGGCACCCAACGCGCGCGCCGTGCGCGTCAAGGGCGACTTCAACTCCTGGGACGGGCGGACCGCGGCGATGCGGTCCCTCGGTTCCAGCGGCGTCTGGGAGATCTTCCTGCCCGGCGTCGGCGCCGGAGCCCGGTACAAGTTCGAGATCCAGTACCGCGACGGCACGTGGCACGAGAAGGCAGACCCGATGGCCCGTGCCGCGGAGCACCCCCCGGCGACGGCGTCGGTCGTCACCGAGTCCCACTACGAGTGGCAGGACGAGGAGTGGATCACCCGCCGCGCCGCGACCGACCCGCACTCCGGGCCGATGAGCGTGTACGAGGTCCACCTCGCGTCCTGGCGGCCGGGACTGAGCTACCGGGACCTCGCCGTCGACCTCGTCGACTACGTGGCCGGGCTGGGCTTCACGCACGTGGAGTTCATGCCGGTCGCCGAGCACCCCTTCGGCGGCTCGTGGGGCTACCAGGTGACCTCCTACTACGCCCCGACGGCGCGGATGGGCGGGCCCGACGACTTCCGCTACCTCGTCGACGCGTTCCACCAGGCCGGCATCGGCGTCATCATGGACTGGGTCCCGGCGCACTTCCCCAAGGACAGCTGGGCGCTGGCCCGCTTCGACGGCACGCCGCTGTACGAGGACCCGGACCCGCTGCGCGGGGAGCAGCCCGACTGGGGCACCCTCGTGTTCAACTTCGGGCGGCGCGAGGTGCGCAACTTCCTCGTCGCCAACGCGCTGTACTGGCTCGAGGAGTTCCACATCGACGGCCTGCGCGTGGACGCCGTCGCCTCGATGCTCTACCTCGACTACTCCCGCCAGCCGGGCCAGTGGCGCCCCAACGAGCACGGCGGCCGGGAGAACCTCGAGGCGATCAGCTTTCTCCAGGAGACCAACGCGACGGCCTACCGCCGCGTGCCGGGGATCGTCATGATCGCCGAGGAGTCCACGGCCTGGCCGGGGGTCAGTGCCCCCACGAGCCAGGGCGGCCTGGGCTACGGGCTCAAGTGGAACATGGGGTGGATGAACGACACCCTGCGCTACCTCGCGGAGGAGCCGATCAACCGGCGCTACCACCACGGGGAGCTCACCTTCTCCCTCGTCTACGCCTTCTCCGAGCAGTTCGTCCTGCCGCTGAGCCACGACGAGGTCGTCCACGGCAAGGGCTCGCTCGTGCGCAAGATGCCCGGTGACCGCTGGCAGCAGCTCGCCGGTGTGCGCGCGCTCCTCGCCTACCAGTGGTCCCACCCGGGCAAGCAGCTGCTCTTCATGGGCGGGGAGTTCGCCCAGGAGGAGGAGTGGTCCGAGTCCCGCGGCCTGGACTGGCACCTGCTCGACAACCCGGCCCACGCCGGCACCGCCGACCTCGTGCGCCGGCTCAACGACGTCTACCGGGCCCACCCCGCCCTGTTCGCCGACGACTTCTCCCCCTCCGGGTTCCAGTGGATCGAGGCGGGCGACGGCGACCACAACGTCATCAGCTTCCTGCGCACCGACCCCTCAGGGACCGGCCGCGACGTCGCGTGCATCGTCAACTTCGCCGGCGCCCCGCACGAGGGCTACCGGGTGGGACTGCCCCACGCCGGCACCTGGGTGGAGATCCTCAACACCGACGCCGAGGAGTACGGCGGCTCGGGCGTGGGCAACCTCGGCCGCGTGGTGGCCGAGGAGCTCCCGTGGAACGGCCGCCCGGCCTCGGCGCGCCTGCGCATCCCCCCGCTGGGAGCCCTCTGGCTCACCCCGGAGGCCTAACCCCCCTCCCCCCCCAAACTTCGCAATTGGTCGAGTAACCGACGCGAGAGCCGCTGCGGCCGTCGTCGGACCGACCAATTGCGAAAGTTGGGGGGTGTCCCTATCGGTTCGTCAAGCGGCTGCTGGGATGCGTGCCTCGTAGAGAGTGCCGTTGCGGAGCATGGCGTGCAGGACGTCGGTGCGACGGCGGGCTAGGCAGATGAGGGCGGCGTTGTGCTTCTTGCCCTCGGCTCGTTTGCGGTCGTAGTAGGCGCGTGAAGCCGGGTCGGAAAGGGAGGCGAACGCGGACAGGAAGAACGCGCGTTTGAGCTGTCTGTTGCCTCCGCGGCTTGGATGTTCACCGCGGATCGAGGTGCCCGACCGGCGGGTGACAGGGGCAAGGCCGGCGTAAGCGGCCAGGTGCCCACTGGTGGCGAAGGACGAGCCGTCGCCGACCTCGAGCAGGATGCGGGCTCCGGTCCTGACGCCGATGCCGGGCATCGAGGTCAGGACCGCGGAAAGAGGGTGCGCATCGAGCATCTCCTCGATCTGACCTGCAGCTTGCTCGCGTTGTTGCAGGAGCTCACGCAGGGTCGTAGCGAGCTTGGGCAGGACGAGTTCGGCGGCCCGAGTGCCGGGGACCGTGACGGTCTGTTCCTGAAGCGCCGTGGTGAGGGCGTTGATCAGCGCCTCGTAGGACCGCGGAGCCCGGGTCTTTGTTGCTGCCAGCAACTGCCGGCGGCTGTCGCTGGCCAGTCCTTGCGGGCCGCCGAAGCGGATCAGCAGCTCCAGGACTGCCTGGTGCTGGACCTTGGGGCCCAGCACCCGCTCAAGGGCCGGATGGATCTGTGTCAGCAGACCGCGGATCCGATTGCTGACCCGGGTGACCTCCCCGGCGAGGTCATCGTCGTAGCCCACGATGACTTCCAGGTCGGCCAGGGCCTCATCTCCTGTATCGACACGGCGCAGGGCGTGGGGCATCGATCGGGCGGCCTCGGCGATCACGTAGGCGTCGCGGGCATCAGTCTTGGCGTTGCCCGGATGCAGGTCAGCGATCCTGCGCATCGCGAGACCCGGCAGATACGCCACGTCGATGCCGACGTCGCGGGCCACAGTGACCGCCAGCGCCCCGATCGAGGCCGGCTGATCAACCACCACCAGCACCCTGCCCCGCTCCGTGAGCCCGGTCAGGACCTGACGGATCTGAACTTCGGACTGCGGCAGCACCTTGTCGTGCACTCGCGCACCGCCCGGATCCAGGGCGCAGGCATGATGCGCTTCCTTCCCCACGTCCAACCCGACGAACACCGCGTAACCGCTGGGGGCCATCTCCCTGTTCTCCTCTGCGAGCCCAGTCTTCGCTGGCCGCAGTCTGGCGCAGGAAGCCGACACCCACGTTACGAAGAGACCTGCTTCCCGACCCAACGGTCAGTCAGCGGCCGCGTCCCTATCAGCGGTCACCCCACGCCACCAGACCCGGCGACAACACCCCCCGGATCATGCGAACGATAGGGGCAGACAGTCATACCGGACCTGGCGACCAGAACCCCGAACCATCGGAGCTACGAAGAAGGTAACGGGCGGGGCGGGGGGCGTTCCTGCTAGTAGAGGGCGCTGGCTAGGTTCCTGCGGGCCTCTGCCACTGCGGGGTCGGTCGGGCCGACGATCTCGAAGTACTCGACGATGCGCTTGCGCGCCTCCTCGCGGTCCTCCCCCGCGGTCGCGCGGACGACGGCGATGAGCCGGTCGAACGCGGCCCGCGCCTGACCGGCCGCGACCTCGGCGTCGGCAGCGGCGAGGTGGGCGGCGACGTCGGTGAACGGCGCGCCCTCGGCGTCCGTGACGGCCTGCAGGCCGCCGGCGCTGGACGTGCGGATGATGAGCTCGACCTGCGCGAGGGCGGCGGTGGCCTCGTGGTCACCCGGGTTCTCCTTGAGCGCACGCCGGTAGGCGTCCGCCGCGGCGGCGTAGTCCTCGCGCTCGATGGCCTCCAGTGCCTCCGCGTGGAGCGGGGGCAGCGGCGGCTCCTCCGGTGCGGCCGGCTCCTCCTCGGCGGCGCCGCCGCTCACGGTGCCGGTCACCCCGGCCTGGGCGGCGACGCGCAGCAGCTCGTCGATGACGGCGCGCAGCTGCTCCTCGGGGTAGTCGCCCTGGTACAGCGGGACGGGCTGACCGCGGACGATGGCGACGACGGTCGGCACCGCCTGCACCTGGAAGGCCTGGGCGATCTGCGGGCTCGCCTCGACATCGACCCGGGCGAGCTGGAAGCGCCCGCCGAGGTCGGTGGCGACCTTGGCGAGCACCGCGGACGGGCCGCCGGCGTACGCGGCCGACACCTCGACGACGACCGGCACACGCATCGACAGCTCGACGGTCTGCTGGAAGGTCGCCTCGGTGACGTCGACGACGATCGGCGCGTCGGTCGCGTCACCGTCGCCTGCGGGGGCCGCCGACTGTGGCGGGCGGGCCAGGGCCGAGAGGTCGACGGCTCCGTGAAGGTTGATCGAGGGCTGGCTCATCGGTGATCCTTGCTCTGTGCGGTGAGGTCCTGACGACGACGTTACCCCTCGCCGTCGCCGTCCCCCGCATCCTCGGGGGCCTGGTCGCTCTCCCCCACGTTCGCGAGGACCTGCGTCGCGCCGAGCACGGCGACCTGCTCGTCGCTGCCCGCCGGCGGCACGGAGAAGGCGACGGGGATGAGGTAGTGGGCGCGGGCCTCACCGTCGATGCGGGGGTCCTGCTCCATGAGGAGGCCGAGGTCCCCGCCCGCCTCGAGGGTGGAGCCCTCGACGGTGCGGCGCAGGTTGAGGCGCCCGTCGATGACGCCGACGACGAGCGCACCGCCCTCGGCGGTCTGCATGGCCGAGACGGATCCCTCCCGGACGCCGTAGGTCTCGCGCACCTCGCCGGCGACCTCCACGGTCGCCCGCAGGGCGGAGATCATCTCGGCGTAGCCGGTGCGGAAGGGGTCGTCGGCGAAGAGCTGGGCGGCCTCGCCGTCCGGGTCGGACAGGAGGTCGGCGTACCGCGCGACCGTCTGCTGCGGCGTGGCGACCAGGCCCTCGGCGTCCGGCGCGAGCTGCGGGCTGCCGGCGTCCGGACGCGCGGTGCTCGGGGTCTGGGCCCCGGGCAGCAGCGTGGTCCAGAACCACAGCTTGTACTGGCTGCGGGCGTCCTCCTGGGTGAGGACGAGCAGGAGCGGCAGGTTCGCGTCGTCGGGGACGTGGGAGACGACGTACAGCGACCGGGGCCACTCGTCGGTGGCGGCGACGACCTCGACCTGGCTGTTCGTCGTCAGCGGGGTGGGCGTGCGCTCCCCGTCCGAGGCGGTGCTGAGGCGGTACTCGGCCTGGCGCATCGCCAGGGCCGGACCGGTGAGGCGGTCGGTGAGGAGATCGGGGTCGAGCGCGGCGTCCGCCTCGACGACCGTCTCCTCGACGTCGGCGAGGATCCGATCGATGCGGTCCTCGTCGAGCACCGGCAGCGGGGCGGTGGCGGCCGGCTCGGGCGCCGGCTGCGGGACCTCCTCCGCGCAGCCCGCGAGGAGCAGCGCGGTGACGGCGGCACCGGCGGCGAGCCGGGCGCCCCTGTGCCGGGGGTGGTGGGTGGCGCCGGTCATCGTCGCTCCTCTCCGTCGTCGTCCATGGACTGGCTGGGTGGGGTGTGGGGGCCGGCGGTGCCGCCGAAGCCCCAGACCGAGCGCCACGACGGCGGGGCGGGCTCGTAGTCCTCGTCCTCGGGAGGCCCGTCGGGGACGGTGGCGGGCTCCTCCGGTGCGAGCTCGGCCGGCTCGGGTTCGGGCTCCTGGGGCGCCGCGTCCTCCAGCGCCGGCTCGAGCGGCTCCGCCCCGCGGGGCTCGTCCGCGTCGGGGACGGCCCCGGCCGCGGGCTCCTCGGCCTCCGGCTCGTCGGACGGCTGCTCCGGCTCGGCCTCCGTGCCGCGTCCCTCCACGGCCGCGGCGTCGCCGGCGGGCGCGGCGGCGTCGGCGTGGACACCGTCGGCTGCCGCGACCGGGACGGGCGGCGGCAGCGGCTCCGGCCTGCCGTGCTCGGCGCGGGCGAGCGCCTCGAGCTCGCGGATCTGGCGGCGGGTGAGCCGTTCCCCGGTCCCGGGGTCGGTGTCCGTGATGCTCCGCGGCTGCTCGGGTCCCTCGGTTCGCGCGTCCTCGCGGCGGCGTGCCTCACGCCGGGCGAGGACGTCGAGCACGAGCATCGTCACGCCGGCCACGAGGGCCAGGACGCCGACGACGATCCCCGGGACGAGCCACGGGGTGCTCACCGCGCGGCCCCACTCGAGCTCGATCTCCGGCGCGGGACCGGTGCCGTCGGTCGCCGCGACGAGGCTCCAGCGGCCCGGGCTGTCGGACCAGCTGAGCTCGGCGGAGCCCGTGCCCACCGTCTCGACGACCCACAGGTCCGAGCCGGCGGGGTTCGGGAGCCCGGCGGGCTCCTCGGTCGCGTCGGTCGGGGTGTCGGTGGGAGCGGCGGCGGGGTCCGCGGTGACGACCTCGGTGGTGAGCTCCTCCCAGGAGGACAGGCCCGTCACCCGCATGTGGTCCGCGCCCCCGAGCCACGCCTCGACCTCCGAGGTGCGCCCGATGGCGAGGACGACCTGCTCGTCGTCCCCCGCGGTGGCGCGCACGGTGACGTCGGGGTCGACGGCGTCGAGGACGCCCGGGCCGGTCACGACGACGGGCACGTCGGGACGCTCACCGAGCGCGAGCGTCGCCGTGTCGGAAGAGCGCACGACGACGGCTGCGACGACGGAGGCCAGGATGATGAGCGTGCCGGCCAGGGCGAGCATCAGGGGCAGTCTGCGTCGGGTCACGGGGTGCGGCTTCCTCCCAGGTGGGCGCGGGTGCGACGTCCCAGGATACGCCGCTGCTCGGACACTCGCGTTACCAGGTTGTGACCAAAGTGCGCCGATCCCGCGTGGGCCCAGTATCGCCCCGGTGGCCAGTCGGGCGCCCCCGTTACGCTGACCACAGCCCGCACGAGCGTGCCGACCCCTGAGCTGGAGGACAGATGAGCGAGGACCAGTCCGTGTTTCCCGTGGTCATGCGCGGCTACGACCGCGCGCAGGTGGACCAGCGGATGCACGCCCTGGAGACCGCTCTCGCCGGCGCGCGGCAGCAGGTGGCGGCCCTCGACGAGCGCACCATGCGGCTGTCCGGGGAGCTGTCCCAGGCGCAGCGCGAGCTGCGCGAGCGTGCCCAGCCCACCTACGCGGGCCTCGGGGCGCGCATCGAGCAGCTGCTGAGGTCCGCGGAGGAGCAGTCCGCGGGTGTCGTCGACCGCGCCCGTGCCCAGGCGGCGCAGGCGGTCGCCGCGGCGGAGCAGCGGGCGGCCGAGCTGACGGAGCGCGCCGAGTCGGAGGCAGCGTCGCGGCTCGCCGCCGCCCGCCGGCAGGCCCAGGAGACGCTCGAGGACGCGCAGCGGCAGGCCGGCTCCGCGCTCGAGGTCGCTCAGCGGTCGGCGGAGGAGATCGTCTCCTCCGCCGAGCGGGAGGCCGCACGGGTCGAGGAGACCGTGCGCGACGAGGAGCAGCACCGTCGCGCCGACCTCGACCGTGAGCTCGCGCTCACCCGCGCCACCGCCGAGCGGGAGGTCCTCGAGCTGCGGACCGCCGCGGAGGCGGAGGCGACCCGCCTCCGGTCCGAGGCCACCGCGCTCCACCAGGAGGCACAGAACCTCCTCGAGCAGGCGCGCGCGGGCGCCGAGCAGCTGCGCCACCGCGCCGAGCTCGAGACCGCGACGCTGCGCGAGGAGACCGAGCGCGCCGCGGCCGCCGCCCACGCCGAGGCCCGGGCCGCCACCACCGCCCTGGCCGAGGAGACCGAGCGCCGCGCCGCGGACGCCGAGGCCCGCCTCGCCGAGTCCCTCGCCCGCACCGAGTCGGTTATCGCCGACGCCGACGCCGCAGCGGCCCGCCGCGTGGAGCAGGCCCGCGAGGAGGCCGAGCAGGTCCTGGCCGAGGCACGCGCCGAGTCCGAGAGCCTGGTGCGCGAGGCCGCCGCGGCCGCCCAGGCCGAGCGGGACACGCTCGCCGCCGAGATCGCCGACCTCGCGCGGCAGCGCGAGGACATCACGACCTACCTCAACGAGCTCCGCGGCGTCCTCGCCACGCGCACCCACGCTGCGGCGACCCACCCGGCCGGGGGCGCCGGCTCCGACGTCACCGACCGGGACGCCGCCGTGCTCGAGGCGAGCGCCGCCCAGGCCGCGCTCGAGACGAGCACCGCCCAGCCGGCGGCCGTCGAGGACGACGCGCAGGTCCCAGCAGCGACCGACGGCGACGAGCCGGACGACGCCGCAGCGACGGACGCCGACGAGGCGGAGGACGCCGTCGACGCCGACGAGCAGGCGACCTCCACCGCGAGCGCCGTCGCGGACGCGGACACCCCCGGCACCGACGGGGAGGCCGCCGAGAAGCCCGCCCGGCCGCAGCCGGCGGACGAGCCGCGGACCGAGGTCATGGACGCCGTGTCCGGCGAGACCGCCGTCATGCCGGCCGTGGAGGACGACCGCCGCTGAGCCCAGCGGGGCGAGGTTCCTCGGCCGCGTGTGCCCAGGTCTGCGACAGCACTCGCGCCGACGGACGGCTTCGCCGGTGGTGGGTCCGGTCACCAGCGCGGCACGGCCGCACAGTCGTCGCTACCCTGGTCACGGCGCGAAGGACTGCCGCCGCGAGCCGGGACGACCCGCTCGCCAGCCCGCTCACGGGGACGGCCCCGTCAGAAGGACTCGGCCGCCATGTCCACCGCCCGACCCATCCTCACGCCCGCCGCCGTCGCGCGGCTCCTGCTCGGCTGGGGCGCCGTCCTCGCCCTCGTGTCGTCCGGCTCGCTGCTCGATCCGCCCGTCCCGAGCGCGGTGCTCGTCGCGGCGCTCGTCGTCGTCGTCGGCGTCGTCCTCGTGTGCGCCTTCGGCGTCGTCCACGAGGCCGAGCACCTCGCCCGCCGTCTCGGGGACCCCTACGGCTCCCTCGTCCTCACGCTCTCGATCGTCGTCATCGAGGTCATCCTCATCTCCGCCGTCATGCTCGGCCCGGGCGAGCACGCGACCATCGCGCGGGACTCGGTCATGGCCGTGTCGATGATCATCCTCGGCGCCGTCGTCGGCCTCGCCCTCCTCGTCGGCGGACGCAGGCACGGCGCTCTCACGCCCAACCGGGCCGGCACCTCGCAGTACCACTCCGTGCTCGTCGTGCTCGTCGCGCTCGCCCTCGGCGTCCCCGCCGTCCTCGGCACCGAGGGCTCCTACACGCCCGGGCAGGCCGTGCCGGTGGTCCTCGTCACGGTCGTGCTCTACGCCTTCTTCCTCGCCCGGCAGACCGGCGCGCAGGCCGGGGACTTCCGGGAGGTCGTCCCGCCGGCCGAGCGGCGCGAGCCCACGGTCGTGCGGACCGGCGTGCGAGTCGTCGTCGCGGAGCACCGCACCGAGGTGCTCGTGCGCGCCGGGCTCCTCGTCGCCACGGTGCTGCCGGTCGTGCTGCTCTCCCATGACATGGCGGCCCTCCTCGACGACGGGCTGGGCCGGCTCGGCGCGCCCACCGCCCTGGCCGGGATCCTCATCGCGGTGATCGTGTTCCTGCCCGAGTCGATTACCGCCGTGCGCGCCGCCCTGGCCGGGGAGGTCCAGCGGGTGAGCAACCTGTGCCACGGCGCCCTCGTGTCCACGGTGGGGCTGACGATCCCCGCGGTCCTCGTCATCGGCGTGCTCACCGGGCAGCCGGTCGTGCTCGCCGAGTCGCCGGTCAACCTGCTGCTCCTGGGCGTGACCCTCCTGCTGTCGGTGTCGACCTTCTCCGCCCCGCGGGTGACCGCCACGCACGGCGCGGCGCACCTGGCCGTCTTCGCCGTCTACGCCGTCGCCGCCATGTCCTGACGGGCGGCTACCGGACCATGCGGAGGTCGGCGATGCCGCCCCACTGCTCCTCGACGCGGCGCTCGCCGTCGAGGACGAAGCCGCTCCGCGTGTAGAAGCGCTGGGCGCGCCCGTTGCCCTCGGCCACCCACAGGTAGGCGGGCGCGTCGCCGATCGCGTGCGCGAGCAGCGCCTGACCCAGACCCTGCCCGTGCCAGCGGGCCAGGACGTACAGGCCGGCGAGGAGGAGCGGACGCACCTCCCCGGTGCCGGTGGCCTCGGCCCGGGAGAAGCCGACGAGCTCACCGGTCTCCCGCTCCGTCCCCACCCAGGTCGCCCCCGCGTCGGGGTCCTCGAGGCGCTGCGCCCACCGACCCGGGCCCTCCTCCGCCATGCGGGCGTACACGGGCTCCGGCACGCCGTCGGCGTAGGTCTCGCGCCAGGCCTGGACGTGGAGGGCGGCGAGGGCGACGGCGTCGTCGGGGCGCGCCGCGCGGATGTGGAGGGGACCAGCCATGGGGCCCACGGTAGGCCACCCGCGCCCCCGGTTGCGGAGCCCGCACGCCGCGCCCACGCTGACTCCTACCGCGACGACAGGAGTGACGATGAGCGACCGCCACGACGCCGAGCACCCGGCCAAGCCCGACTCCCCCACCGACATCCGCAAGCCGTCCTGGACGTACGTCCTGCGCAAGACGCTGCGCGAGTTCGCCCGGGACGACTGCACGACGCTCGCCGCCGGCCTGACGTACTACGCGGTCCTCTCCATCTTCCCCGCGCTCATCGCGCTGGCGTCGATCCTCGCCCTCGTCGGCCAGGGGGAGCAGGGCACCCGGCAGGTCACCACGCTGCTCCAGGACACGCTCCCGGAGGACACCTACGACCAGCTCAGCCCGATCATCGACAGCATCACCAACGTCGGTGCTCCCGGGATCGGCCTCGTCATCGGCATCCTCGTCGCGCTGTGGACGGCCTCGAACTACGTCACCGCCTTCGCCAAGGCGATGAACCGGATCTACGAGATCCCCGAGGGGCGGCCGATCTGGAAGCTGCGCCCGTGGACCTACCTCCTCACCCTCGTCCTCCTCCTGCTCGTCGCGGCGGCCGTCGTCATCCTCGTCGTCAGCGGACCCGTGGCGCAGACCGTGGGTGACCTCATCGGGCTCGGCTCGACCGCGGTGACCGTGTGGAACATCGCGAAGTGGCCGGTGCTGCTCCTCATCGTCATCCTCATCATCACGCTGCTCTACTACGGTGCGCCGAACGTCAAGCAGCCGAAGATCCGCTGGATCAGCCTCGGCGCCGTCATCGCCATCGTCGTCGCCGCACTGGCGACGGTCGGCATCGGGTTCTACGTCGCCAACTTCGGCAGCTACAACGAGACCTACGGTGCGCTCGCCGGCGTCATCGTCTTCCTCCTGTGGCTGTACGTCATGAACCTCGCCCTCCTCTTCGGGGCGGAGTTCGACGCCGAGCTCGAACGCGGCCGCCAGCTCCAGGCCGGCATCGAGGCCGAGGAGAACATCCAGCTGCCGGCACGCGACACCAAGGCCTCGGACAAGAAGGCCGAGCAGCACCGCGAGGACATCGAGCGCGGCCGTGCCCTGCGCCGCTCGCACGGCCGCACCGAGGACAGGGACGCCGCGCCGTCCGCCGGCCGGCACTCGCGCAGCGACGACTGACCCCGACGGCCCGCCGGAGCCCTCCGGCGGGCCGTCGGGGCGGCGGTCTACGCTGGAGCGGTGAGCGAGGAGCGCGACTGGGCGGAGCAGCGGCGGGAGGCCGCGGCCGTCCACGCCGACATGCTCGAGCAGCGTCGGCGCGCCGAGCACGAGCGGGCCGCCCGGCTGCTCCGCGAGTTCGCCGCCGTCGCCCGGGACCGGCTCCCTGCCGAGCCGCTGCGGGTTCGCGGCTACGGCGGCCGCGGCGAGGCACGCACCGCGCTCACCGGCTGGTACCTGCGCACCGACCGTTCCGCCGGGCTCAGCACGGAGGGCGACTTCTACGTCCTCACCGCCCCGCTCGGCCTGCGGGAGCGCGTGCGCGGCGTCGACCTGCGCCCCGCCCCGGCGCCGATGGTCCTCGGGGCCGGTGGCCGGGACGGGGAGTCGATCGACCTGCCCGACGCCCTGGAGCGGCTCCTGCCCGGCTGGCGCGAGCCCGCCTGAGCGCGCCGCGCGGCTCAGGCCACCGAGGCGTGCAGGCGGCGCAGGGCCTGCGCGACGGCGGCGGGGTCCTCGACGGCGCTCATGTGCCCGGCCCGCGGGACGACGACGAGCTCGGCCTCCCCGCCCAGGGCGCGTGCCATCGTCTCTGCGGCCTCCTGCGTGCTCGTGACGTCCTCCGCGCCGCGCAGCACGAGCCCCGGAACCTCGAGGTCCTCCAGCGCCGCCACCCGCGTGGGCCGGGCGGCCATCGCGCGCTGCGCCCAGGTGATCCCGACCGGTGACGCCTGCGCCGCCCACGCCCGCACCCGGTCGACGACCTCGGGCCGCTCGGCCCGGGTCGTCTCGCCGAGCACGACGTCGACCATCCCGGCCACCGCGGCGGCGCCGCTGCGCCCGGCCTCCTCCGCCATGCGCAGGCGGCCCGCGCGGGCGTCGTCGCCGTCGGCGTCCGCGCGCGTGTCGAGGAGCCCGACGGCGGCGAGCAGACCCCGGTGCCGCTCGGCGAGCGCGAGGGTGACGTACCCGCCCATCGACAGGCCGGCGACGACGGCACGGTCGACGCCCTGTCCGCGCAGGGTTGCGGCGACGGCGTCCGCGTAGGTCTCCAGCGCCGGGCCGGGCTCCCGGGAGACGGCGGCAGCGACGTCGTCGGGAGCGGGTGAGCTCCCGAAGCCGGGGGCGTCGAGGGTGAGCACGGGCAGGTCCGGGAGCTGCGCGACGACGTCGTCCCACATCCGCGAGTCCAGCGGGAACCCGTGGAGGAGGACGAGCGGCAGCCCGTTCGCCGGCCCGTGACGGTGCAGGGCAAGGGGTGCGGTGCTCATCCTCCGAGGATGGCACGGGGGTGTCCCGGGCCGCACGCAGTCGCGCGCGGCCCGGGACGGGACGTCACTCGGTGCTGACGTTCTCGTAGGCCCGCAGGACGGTCGCCTGGGCGTCGGCCAGGGCCTCCTCGGGGGTCTTGTCCTCGAGCAGCGCCGCCGTCATGGCGTTGGTCAGCTCGGTGGTGATCTCCTGGCCAACCGGGGAGGCACCGAAGGACCGCCCGTACTCGACGACGTCGTAGTAGGTCTCGATGACCTGGTCGAAGGCCTCGTTGCCGGAGGGCTGGACGTGCGCCTCGCGGATGGCCTGGTCGGCCTCCGGCGAGCCGGTGAACAGGCCGGTGTTGACGCCGCCCTCCGCGGCGATCGTGGCCGCGCGGGCCTCACCCGCCGCGGTCCAGGCGTCCAGCGAGGTCACCTCGACCATCCACGCGCACGCGCCGTCGGGGTTCGCCGCCCCCACCGGGACGACGAAGGCGGTGCCCCCGGCGACGGAGAAGTTCTCCCCGTCCGCGTCCCGGAACGGCACCGCGCCGAGCTCGACCTCCTCGACGTAGGGCGAGAGGACGTTGGGGTACCACTGGGCGTTGACCTGCGCACCGACCTGGTCGGCGACGAACTGGTTCTGCTCGCCGAAGAAGTCGAAGGAGTCGGCGAAGCTCTTGTACGGCGCGTACCCGCCCTGGGCGTCGATGATCGCCTTGACGTGCTCGATCGCGGCGACGTTGGCGGGGTCGTCGAGGGTCGGGGCGCCGTCCTCGTCGGTGAGGGAGCCGCCCATGCCGAGCACCCACAGCGGGGCCTGCCCGGTGGGCTGGGGGTCGAAGCCGAGCGTCGTCGGGTTGTTCCCCTCCTGCGCGTACATCGCCTCGACCGCCGGCAGGAGGACGTCGAGGTCGGAGGTGTCGATGTCCTCGTCGCTCACGCCGGCCGCGTTCATGACGTCCCGGTTCAGCAGCACCGCGGGGGGCTGGTAGAACTGCGGCGTCGCCCAGACCTGGTCCTGCCAGCGCACGTCGTCGACGACGAAGGGGTACCAGTGCTCGTCGGGCACGACCTCGCGGGCCTCGAAGCACTGGTCGAGGGGCTGGATGAGACCCTGCGCGGCGTAGGTGCCGACGTAGCGGCGGTCCATCTGGACGACGTCGGGCACGTCGCCGCTGGCGATGCGGGTGGTGAACTTCTGGGCGTCGAAGCCCGTCGGGTCGAGCTGGATGTCGAGGTCGGAGAGGGTCCCCTCGGCGTGGTCGAGGCGGGCCTGACCGACGTCGTCGGCGTTGTCGAAGGCCCATGCGTCGATCGCGCCGGTGGCCTCGGCGGAGAAGGAGGTGCCCTCGCCGTCCCCCGAGCCGTTCGACCCGCCGTCGCCGTCCGAGCCGCCGCAGGCCGCGAGGAGCAGGAGGGCCGGGACCACCCCTGTCGCGACGAGTGCGGAGTGACGCTTGTTCATGTCGTTCCCTTTCTCACGGTGGGGTGCGGACGGCGGTGCTCGCCGGGAGACCGCCTCACCCCTTGCGGCCGGTGGTCGCGATGCCCTCGATGAAGTACCGCTGCCCGAAGGCGAACAGGACGAGCATCGGAAGGGTGACGAGGAGCGAGGCGACCATGACGTACTGGTAGTCGCCCTGTCCCCCGGCCGTCGGGCTGTAGCGGGTCATCGCGTAGGCGATGCCGAGGGGCGCGGTGAAGTCCTCGACGCTGCCGGCGTTGAGGTAGATGAGCGCCGCCTGCAGGTTGTTCCAGCTCGCCTGGAACTCGAAGAGGAAGACGATGATGAAGGACGGGATCGACAGCGGCATGACGATGCGCCAGAAGATCCGCCAGTAGCTCGCGCCGTCCATCCGCGCCGCCTCGAACAGCTCACGCGGCAGGCCGAGGAGGAACTGGCGCTGGAGGAAGATGTAGAACGCCGAGCCGAAGAGGTTGAAGGCCCACAGCGGGGCCCAGGTGCCCAGCAGGCCGAGCTCCTTCCAGATGAGGTAGGTCGGCACCATCGTCACGGCGCCGGGCAGCATCATCGTGCCGAGCACGAGCCCGAAGAGGGCGTTGCGCCCGGGGAAGCGGAAGTGCGCGAAGCCGAACGCGACCATCGTGCTCGAGATCGCCACCGTGGTGGCGGCGAGGAGGGCGATCGCCAGGCTGTTGAACAGCCAGCTCGTCAGCGGCAGCTGGTCCCACACGTCGGCGTAGTTCGACCACACGAAGGTCTCGGGGATGAGCTTGTTGTCGAAGACCTGCCCGCGCGGCTTGAGGCTGGCGGCCACCAGCCACACGAAGGGGTACATGAAGACCACCGCGAAGAGGATGACCAGCACCCACAGCACGACCTTGCCGGGCGAGAACCGCAGAGGGGGTGTGCGCCGGCGGCGGGTGCCGTAGCGCTCGGTGCCGGTGACCTCCTCGGCCATCCGGTCGGTGGCGACGACCGCCTCGGGTGAGTTGAGAGCCGACATCAGCGCTGCCCCTCGTAGAAGACGAGCCGGTTGCCGACGCGCACCTGGATGACCGTGACGATCATGATGATGACGAACATGAGCCACGCCATCGCTGAGGCGAAACCGAAGTTGAACTGCCGGAAGGCCTGCTGGAAGAGGTAGACGGCGTAGAACAGCGAGGCCTCCGGGGCGGCGTTGTTCTGGTCGCGCCAGAACAGCAGGTAGGCCTGGTCGAAGGTCTGGAACGCGGCGATGCTCAGGACGATGACGTTGAAGAAGAGCGCCGGGGAGATCATCGGCAGGGTGATCCAGAAGAACTGGCGCACCGGGCCGGCACCGTCGATCGAGGAGACCTCGTAGAGTTCCTGCGGCACGTTCTTGAGGGCCGCGAGGAAGATGACCATCGTGCCGCTCACCGCCCACAGCGACATGAGGACGATCGAGGGCTTGACCCAGTCCGGGTCGACGAGCCACTGCGGCCCGTCGATCCCGAGGACGCCCAGGCCCTGGTTGATCGCACCGGTGTTGCCGTTGAGCAGGAGGAAGAAGACGGCGGCGGTGGCGACGGCCGGCGTCATCTTCGGCAGGTAGTAGATCGTGCGGAAGACACCGCTGCCGCGCCCCAGCTTCGACAGGAGGAGGGCCAGGGTCAGCGCGAAGACGATCTCGAGCGGGACGAGCATGATCGCGTAGAAGAGCGTGTTCGCCAGCGACGTCGCGACCCGCGGGTCCTCGATGAGGTTCGCGAAGTTCCGGGTGCCGACGGGCCGCATCTGCCCGGTGGCGAGGTTGTAGTCGCTGAAGGCGATGAACAGGCTCCACACCATGGCGCCGGCGGTGAAGATGAGGAAGCCGACGATCCACGGGGAGATGAAGAGGAACCCGGTGAGGGCCTCGCGGCGGTTGTACCGGACGTTGCGCCGACTCCTGCGTGCCCGGCGGGCAGCCGACGGCGACCCGCCCGCGCCCAGCGTGACGGCCTCAGCCACCGGAGCGTCCGCTCGTGCTCGTGCCGTCGTGCGGCGCCATCCGTCATCCCTTCGCCCCAATAGTCCCGGCACCCTTGCCAGATCGCGACACTATAGGCGCCCCACGGGTCAGGCAACAGGTGGAGAAGGGCTTCTCCGGCGAGCGCTCAGCCGCGGCGCCAGCAGGCGGTGTGCCAGTGGCGCCGGTCCTCCAGCCCCGGGCCGAGGAGCGACTCGGTGGGCCACGCGACGACGTGGCTGGTGCCGGGCGGGATCAGCTGGTTGCACCCGGGGCAGCGGTAAGACTTCTCCCCGCCGCGCACGGTGCGGACCGTGTACCTCTCGCCCCGCGGGCCGGTCTCGCTGCGGACGACGCCACCGAGACGGTCCGGGTCGAGGGGGACGTGGGCGTCCCCGTAGGGGCGCTTGCGCCCGCGGCGCGCGCGGGCCATCAGCCGTCCAGCGGGGGCAGCGCGGCGGCCTCCTCCACGCCGGGCAGGCGCCCGGTCCGGATGAGCTCGCGGTACCAGAGCGCCGAGTCCTTGGGGGTGCGCTGCTGGGAGTCGAGGTCGACGTGGACGATGCCGAAGCGCTTGGCGTACCCGTAGGCCCACTCGAAGTTGTCGACGAAGGACCACGCGAGGTAGCCGCGCAGGTCGACCCCGGCCTCGCGGGCACGCAGCACGGCGGCGATGTGGGAGTGGAGGTAGGAGACCCGGGCGGTGTCGTGGACCCGGCCCTCCGCCGTCGGGACGTCACCGTCGAAGGCGGCGCCGTTCTCGGTGACCATGAGCGGCTGGTCGGGGTAGGCGTTGTCGAGCGCGAGGAGGAGCTCCTCCAGGGCATCGGGCCGGATGTTCCAGCCCATCGCCGTGTGGGGCGGGTCGACGGGGAGGAACTCCACGGCGTCCTCCGTCCCCACCCAGGGCGAGGCGGTCGCGGTGCCGTGGCCGTCGGCGCGCGGGGCCACCCCCTCGCCCTGGTACCGGCGTACCACCTGGGTCGAGTAGTAGTTGATGCCGAGGACGTCGATCCGCTGACGCGTGACGGTGAGGTCCCCGGGGTGGACGAAGGACCAGTCGGTGACGTGCGCGGTGTCGCGCAGCAGCTGGGTCGGGTAGCTGCCGTCCAGGAGGGGGCCGAGGAAGATGTGGTTCCCGACGGCGTCGACCTGGGCGACGGCGGCGAGGTCCGGGCCGGACTCCGGGTCGGCGGGGTGGGTGACGTGGAGGTTGAGGGAGATCGACACGGGGGTCTCCTCCCCGAGCTCCTCCCGGATCGCCAGCGTGGCCAGGCCGTGGGCGAGGTTGAGGTGGTGCGCCGCGGCGAGGGCGGCGGCCGGCTCGGTGCGGCCCGGGGCGTGGACGCCCGAGGCGTAGCCGAGGAAGGCGGTGCACCACGGCTCGTTGAGGGTGGTCCACAGCGCGACCCGGTCGCCGAGCTCGCGGGCCATGAGGCGGGCGTAGTCGGCGAAGGCGTAGGCGGTGTCGCGGCTGGGCCAGCCGCCGGCGTCCTCCAGCTCCTGCGGCAGGTCCCAGTGGTAGAGCGTGACGACGGGCACGATGCCCCGGGCACGCAGCTCGTCGAGGAGGTCACGGTAGAACGCGACACCCTCGGGGTTGAGCGGCCCGCGGCCGCCGGGCTGGACCCGGGGCCACGAGATCGACAGGCGGTAGGCCTGGACCCCGAGCCGGGACATGAGCGCGACGTCCTCGCGCCACCGGTGGTAGTGGTCGACGGCGACGTCGCCGGTGTCCCCGCCGTGCACCCGTCCGGGCGTGTGGGAGAACGTGTCCCAGATCGACGGGCCGCGCCCGCCCTCCCGGGCCGCGCCCTCGACCTGGTAGGCGGCCGTTGCCACACCCCACGCGAAGTCCTGCCACATCACAGCTCCACCCCTCCCTTGACGACCGTCACCGGTCGCAGGTCCGTGTCGGTGATGAGGACGTCGGCCCGTCTGCCCGCCTCGAGCGCCCCGACGCCGTCGTCTCCGAGGACGGCGGCGGGGGTGGTGGCGGCCGAGTACACGGCGTCGACGAGGTCCACGCCACCGGCGACGGTCGTGCGGACGACGTCGATGAGGCGAGCGGTCCCGCCCGCGATCGCGCCGCCGGCGGTCAGCCGGGCGACGCCGTCCGCGACCGTGACGGCGAGCGAGCCGAGCCGGTAGTCGCCGTCGGGCATGCCGGCGGCGGCCATCGCGTCGGTGACGAGCGCGACGTTCTCCCGCCCGGCGATCTCCATGACGCTCCGGACGAGGTCGGGGTCCAGGTGGGTGCCGTCGGCGATGAGCTCGAGGACGAGGCGACCGTCGGCGGCGGCCGCGAGGAACTCCGGGATCGGCCCGGGGTCGCGGTGGTGCATGGGATTCATCCCGTTGCACAGGTGGGTGACCGTGGGGCGGGAGGAACGGGCGGCGGGCTCGGCGGCGAGCACGTGGCCGGCCTCGACGACGGCGGCACGCGCCTGCGCGGCCGTGGCCACCGTGTGCCCGAAGGAGGGCAGCGCCGCGCCGGCCACGAGGGCGCGGGTGACGCCGCCCTCCCCCGTGACGCCCGCCGCCTCGGGGGCGAGGGTCATCGTGACGACGTGGCCCCGGCCGAGCCCGAGGAGCTCGCGGGTGAGCGCGGGGTCGGGCTGCTGGATCTGGGCCGGGTTCTGCGCGCCGCAGCGGTCGGCGGAGATGAACGGGCCCTCGTAGTGGATGCCCGCGATCTCCCCGGCCTCGGCAAGCTCGACGAGGACGCCGGTGCGCTGGCGCAGGACGTCGGGCGCCGCCGTGACGAGGGAGGCGACGAGGGACGTGGTCCCGTGGCGCAGGTGCTCGGCGACGGCGATGCGGGCGGTGTCGACGTCCTCGGCGTCCGGGAAGCTGGCCCCGCCGCCGCCGTGGCAGTGGAGGTCGACGAGACCGGGCAGGACGTAGCCGTCGACCGGGGTGGCGGCCGTGACGGCCTCGCGCAGCCCGGCGGGCGCCTCCCCCGCGCGCCCCACCCAGGTCAGCAGGTCCCCCTCCCACACGACGGCACCGTCGTCGAGGACGGCGGTGGGGGTGACGACACGTCCGCGGACCACGCGCGGGGAGGCAGTGCTCATCCCCCCATCATGCCAACCGGGACCCCGGACCCCCACCCCGCCGACAGCCGACCTACCGCCGACAGCCGATCTACCGCCGACAGCCGACTTACCGCCGACAGCCGACCTACCGCCGACAGCCGACTTACCGAGGGGGCCGTCAGATCCAGAGGCGCCGGCGGAACTCGATGGACAGACCGAGCATCTCCATGAGCGTGCTCTCCAGGACCGGACGCGTGCCGAGGACGTCCTCCTTCGTCGTGACGACAACGCGCCAACCGAAGCGGTCCCGGATCGCCGTCCGGCGGGCGTCGTCGTGCTCGCGCTGCGCGGGCGTCCTGAGGTGATGAGCGACGCCGTCGTACTCGATCCCGATCTGCTCCTCGACGATGCCCATGTCGAGGCGGAAGACCTCGCGGCCGCTCTCGTCGCGCAGGCTGATCTGGACCTCGGGCCTGGGCAGGCCCGCCTCCACCACACGAAGGCGACCCCACGACTCCCCCATGGACTCGGCTCGCGGGTCGCACAGCTCGATGACCTCTCGCGCCCGCCGGACGAAGCGCCGCCCGCGGAGGGGGCGGACGGCCTCCTCGAGCTCGTGGACGGACACGAGCCCGGCATGGGTCAGCGCGTCCACGGCACCGAGCCCGATGTAGCGCGGACGGTAACGGGCCAGGTCGAGCGCCGTGCGCGTCGGGGAGGTGCAGGCAACCCCGTCGATGCGGACGACGTCGTCCTCCGGGAGGTCGCTGATGTAGGCGCTGAGATCGGCCCGGTGCGGACGGACACCACCCAGCGGCACGAGACACTCGAGCAGCGGCGGTCGCTCCCAGCGGCCGGGTGGACGGACGTCGATACCCATGAGCCACGCCGCCGACTCACGCGCGAGCGCGGCGCCTCGCGGCAGCACGAGCGCGATCGCCGCGGCGCGCGCTGCGGGGTCGTCGGCGAGGTGGGCGGGAACGTACAGGCCACGGCTCGGTCTTTCGAGGGCGCCCGCCTCGCAGAGCGCACGCAGCTCCCGCTCAGAGACGCCGCGGGCTGCCGCTGTCCGCCAGGTGAATGGACCGTCGTCGAGGAGTGTGGTGGCCATGGACCACCGTGGCCCGGCCGCCACGCACCTCGTGCTCGAGCGGGCTTCGACTGGGGGCGGCGGACGCACGGTCGGCGTCTGTGGAGCACCCACGCACCCGGCGGGCGGTTGCCCGTTGCGACGCAGTCAGAAGAGGCGCGTGTCCGGGTCGTCGAGGCCACGCATGGCGTTGTAGTCGAGGACGAGGCAGCGGATGCCGCGGTCCTCGGCCAGCACCCGAGCCTGCGGCTTGATCTCCTGGGCCGCGAAGACGCCGCGGACGGGCGTCAGGTGCGGGTCACGGTTGAGGAGCTCGAGGTAGCGGGTGAGCTGCTCGACGCCGTCGATGTCCCCGCGGCGCTTGATCTCGACCGCCACCGCCCGCTCCTGCGGGTCGCGGGCGAGGATGTCGACCGGGCCGATCGCCGTCGGGAACTCGCGACGGACGAGGCGGTGCCCCGGGCCGAGCAGCTCGATCTGCTGGGCGAGGAGCTGCTGGAGGTGGGCCTCGACGCCGTCCTTGACGAGGCCTGGGTCCACGCCGAGGTCGTAGGTGCCGTCGTGGACGACCTCGTGGATCTTGACGACGAGACGGTCGTCGCTCTTCGTGTTCTGCACCGTCCAGACCTCCTGAACGCCCGCGCCGGCGTCGGCCGCGTCCGGCGCGTCGACCGCGAGGCGGCACGGCGGGCTCATCCAGTTGAGCGGCTTGTACGAGCCGCCGTCGGAGTGGACGAGGACGGAGCCGTCTGCCTTGACCATGAGGAGGCGGGTGGCCAGGGCGAGGTGGGCGTCGAGCCGCCCGGTGTAGTCCACCGAGCAGCGGGCGATGACGGTGCGCACGGGCGGTTGCCTCCGGTCTGGGACGTCGCGGTCGGTAACTCGGCTGTCGACGACAAGTCGGCTGTCGGCGGTAACTCGGCTGTCGGCGGTAAGTCGGCTGTCGGCGGTGGGCGGGGTGTGCTCGTCAGGCGGCGCCGCGGTCGACGGGCGGGCTCGACTCGAGCCAGCTCGTCAGGCCGGCGAGGGCGTCGCCCTCCATCGCCAGGTAGAAGCTGTCACCACCGACGTGGCACTCCACCTCCAGCGCGCCCCACGCGCTGCCGGGCAGCACACGCCGTCCCGGCTCGATGACGAGCTCGCTGCGTCGCCACCGCGCCGCCGGTCCGGGCCGCAGCGAGAGGATCCGGTACCAGTCGATCCGCTCGACCCCGTACACGGCGACACCGCTCGACCAGTCCTGCGCCTCGGCCGCGCGCCAGGCGCACGAGAACGAGCCGACGACCCGTCCCAGGGCCCGCAGGCGCACGAGCATCCACAGCCCGACCAGCAGCGCGAGCACGGCGAGCAGGACGAGCAGCCACAGCAGCCACGTCCAGCCCACGGCGGCCGCTCCTAGTGCTCGACGGCGGCTTCGGCGTTGTCCGCGCGCCGCTCGTCCTGCTCGTCGACGACGACCATGACGTCGTCGTCGTCGAACGACACGAACCCACCCTGGATGTCCACCGACTCCGAGGCGCCCCCCGCCTGGCTGATGGTGACCTTGCCCGGCCGCAGCACGGCAAGCACCGGCTGGCGGCCGGGCAGGATGCCCAGCACGCCGTCCGCGGCGGGGACGCTGACCGAGGCCGCGTCCCCGCTCCACAGGGTCCGGTCAGGACCCACGATCTGCACCGTGAGGGCCACGGGTCAGGACTCCTTCTGGATCTTCGACCAGTTGCGCTCGAGGTCCTCGATGCCGCCGATGTTGAAGAACGCCTGCTCCGGCACCTGGTCGTACTCACCGTCGGCGATGCGACGGAAGGCCTCGACGGTCTCGGCGACGGGCACGGTCGAGCCCTCGACACCGGTGAACTTCACCGCGGTGTAGGTGTTCTGCGAGAGGAACTGCTCGATGCGGCGCGCCCGCGCCACGGTGACCTTGTCCTCCTCGGAGAGCTCGTCGACACCGAGGATCGCGATGATGTCCTGGAGCTCCTTGTTCTTCTGGAGGATGGACTTCACGCGGGTGGCGACCTCGTAGTGCTCACGGCCCACGAACTGCGGGTCGAGGATGCGCGAGGTCGAGGTGAGCGGGTCCACGGCCGGGTAGAGACCGCGCGAGGCGATGTCGCGCGAGAGCTCGGTCGTGGCGTCCAGGTGGGCGAAGGTCGTCGCCGGGGCCGGGTCGGTGTAGTCGTCGGCGGGCACGTAGATCGCCTGCAGCGAGGTGATCGAGTGGCCGCGCGTCGAAGTGATGCGCTCCTGCAGGATGCCCATCTCGTCGGCGAGGTTCGGCTGGTAGCCCACCGCGGAGGGCATGCGGCCCAGCAGCGTGGAGACCTCGGAGCCGGCCTGGGTGAAGCGGAAGATGTTGTCGATGAAGAGCAGCACCTCCTGCTGCTGGACGTCGCGGAAGTACTCCGCCATCGTCAGCGCGGAGAGAGCCACACGCAGACGCGTGCCCGGCGGCTCGTCCATCTGGCCGAAGACCAGCGCGGTCTTGTCGAAGACGCCGGCCTCCTCCATCTCCATGATGAGGTCGTTGCCCTCACGGGTGCGCTCACCGACGCCGGCGAACACGGACACACCACCGTGGTCCTGCGCCACGCGCTGGATCATCTCCTGGATGAGGACCGTCTTGCCGACGCCCGCACCACCGAAGAGGCCGATCTTGCCACCCTGGACGTACGGGGTGAGGAGGTCGATGACCTTGATACCCGTCTCGAACATCTGGGTCTTCGACTCGAGCTGGTCGAAGCTCGGGGGCTTGCGGTGGATGGGCCAGCGCTCGGTCACCTCGAGGGTCTCGCCCTCCTTGAGGTTGAGCGCCTCGCCGGTCACGGAGAAGACGTGGCCCTTGGTGACGTCGCCGACGGGCACGGTGATCGGGCTCCCGGTGTCGCGCACCTCCATGCCACGGACCAGGCCGTCGGTCGGCTTGAGGGCGACCGCGCGGATGAGGTTGTCACCGAGGTGCTGGTTGACCTCGAAGGTCATGTCGAGCATGCCCTCGCCCTGGCCGATGGTGGCCTTGTCCACCGTCGCGACGAGCGCGTTGTAGATCGCGGGGATCTCGTCGGGGGCGAACTCGACGTCGATCGTCGGTCCGGTGACCCGGGCGATCCGGCCGACGCCGGGCGCGGCCTGCTCGGTGCGGGACTCGGTCGTGGCAGTCATGTCAGTTTCCTTCGGTGCGGGCGGCAGTGGACTGGGTACGCACGTCAGCTCGCTGCCAGTGCGTCGGCTCCCGAGACGATCTCGGTGAGCTCCTGGGTGATCTCGGCCTGTCGTGCCGAGTTCGCCAGCCGCGTGTACGTGGCGATGAGGTCCTCGGCGTTCTCGACGGCGGTGTGCATGGCCCGCTGCCGGCTCGCCAGCTCGGAGGCGGCCGCCTGCAGGAGCGCGTTGTAGATGCGGCTGCGCACGTACAGCGGCAGCAGCTGGTCGAGGACGGCGTCCGCGGAGGGCTCGAACTCGTACAGCGGCAGCGGCTTGGCGCCCGCCTCGGTCACGCCCTCGACGACCTCGAGCGGCAGCATCCGCCGCACGAAGGGCTCCTGGCTGACCATGGAGACGAACTTCGTGAAGACGATGTGCAGCTCGCTCACGCCGCCGGCCTCGGCCGGGGCGAGGAAGGCCTCGAGGAGCGTCTCGGAGATGTCACGGGCGAGCTGGGCGTCGGGCTTGTCCGACTGCCCCTCCCAGCTCTTGACGATCCGCTGGCCGCGGAAGGTGAAGTAGCCGATGCCACGACGGCCGACGACGTAGAGGTCGATCTCTTTGCCCTCGTCCGTGAGCCGCTCGGTGAGCTGCTCGGCGGCGCGCAGGACGCTGGCCGTGTAGGAGCCGGCCATGCCGCGGTCGGCGGCCAGGACGAGCACCGCGACCCGGTTCGTGTCGGTGCGCTCACGCAGGATCGGGTGACCGACGTGCGCGTGCGCCGCGACCGCCGACGTCGCACGGGTGAGCGCGACGGCGTACGGGCTGGCCTTGGTGGCCTGGTCGCGGGCGCGACCGATCCGCGAGGCGGCGATGAGCTCCATCGCGCGGAACATCTTCTTCAGCGTCTGCGTCGAGCGGATCCGCTGTTTGTAGACGCGCTGCTGGGCCCCCACGCTCAGCCCCGCTTCTCGGCGACGATCTGCTCCTGCTCGGTCTCGACCAGCGGGTCGGCCTCGGGGGCGGCCGGCTCGGAGGACAGCGTGCCGTCGCCGGCGAGGAAGCCCTTGCGGAAGTCCTCGATCCCGGCGCGCATCGCGTCCTCGGTCTCCTTCTCGAGCTTGCCGGTCGTGCCGAGCGTCTGGAGGACGTCGGTCGAGCGGCGGAGGTGGTCGAGCATCTCCTTCTCGAAGCGGCGGACCTGGCTGGTCTCGACGTCGTCGAGGTAGCCGTTGGTGCCGGCCCAGATGGAGGCGATCTGGTCCTCGACCGGGTAGGGCGAGTACTGCGGCTGCTTGAGGAGCTCCATGAGCTTCTCGCCACGGGTCAGCTGCTGCCGCGTCGTCGGGTCGAGGTCGGAGGCGAACATCGCGAAGGCCGCCATCGAGCGGTACTGAGCGAGGGTGATCTTCAGCGTGCCGGAGACCTTCTTCATCGCCTTGACCTGCGCGTCACCACCGACTCGGGACACCGAGATGCCGACGTCGACGGCGGGGCGCTGGTCGGAGTTGAACAGGTCGGACTGGAGGAAGATCTGACCGTCGGTGATCGAGATGACGTTGGTCGGGATGTACGCCGAGACGTCGTTGGCCTTGGTCTCGATGATCGGCAGGCCGGTCATCGAGCCCGCGCCGAGCTCGTCGGACAGCTTCGCGCAGCGCTCGAGCAGACGGGAGTGCAGGTAGAAGACGTCACCCGGGTAGGCCTCGCGGCCCGGCGGGCGGCGCAGCAGCAGCGACACGGCGCGGTAGGCCTCGGCCTGCTTGGAGAGGTCGTCGAAAACGATGAGGACGTGCTTGCCCTGGTACATCCAGTGCTGGCCGATGGCCGAGCCGGTGTAGGGGGCGATGTACTTGAAGCCGGCCGGGTCGGACGCGGGGGCCGCGACGATGGTCGTGTACTCCAGCGCACCGGCAGCCTCGAGGCGACCACGCACGGAGGCGATGGTCGAGCCCTTCTGACCGATGGCGACGTAGATGCAGCGGACCTGCTTGTCCGGGTCGCCGCTCTCCCAGTTCGCCTTCTGGTTGAGGATCGTGTCGACGGCGATGGCGGTCTTGCCGGTGCCACGGTCGCCGATGATGAGCTGACGCTGGCCGCGACCGATCGGGATCATCGAGTCGATGGCCTTCATGCCGGTCTGGAGCGGCTCGTGGACGCTCTTGCGGTGCATGACGCCGGGGGCCTGGAGCTCCAGGGCGCGCATCGCCTCGGCCTCGATCGGGCCGAGCCCGTCGATGGGCTTGCCCGTCGGGTCGACGACGCGCCCGAGGAAGTTGTCACCCACGGGGGTGGAGAGCACCTCGCCCGTGCGGTGCACGGTCTGGCCCTCCTCGATGCCGGTGAACTCACCGAGCACGATGACGCCGATCTCCCGGACGTCGAGGTTGAGGGCGAGGCCCAGGGTGCCGTCCTCGAAGCGCAGCAGCTCGTTCGCCATCGTGCCGGGCAGACCCTCGACACGCGCGATCCCGTCACCGGCGACGGTGACGCGACCGACCTCCTCCCCCACGGCCTCGGTCGGCTGGTAGGAGTCGACGAAGCTGTCCAGCGCCGCCCTGATCTCCTCGGGCTTGATCGTCAGCTCGGCCATTGCAGTTCCTTCTCCTTGGCGACCATCGTCGCGGTTCGTCAGTGGTGCGGGTCTGGGTCAGCCGGCGAACCGGCGTCGGGCGTCCTGAAGGCGGGTGAGCGTCGTGCCGTCGATGACCTCGGCGCCCACCTGGATGCGCATCCCGCCCAGGACCTGCGGGTCGATGCCCACGTTGACCTGGACGGCGCGGCCGTAGGCGCGCTGGAGGATGTCGGCGAGCCGGGCCTCCTGCGCCTGGGTGAGCGGTGAGGCCGCCGTGACGTTCGCGACGACCCGGTCCCGCCGGGCGGCGGCGAGCTCACCGACGCGCCGCAGCGCGCTGGCGAGGGAGCCGGCACGCGGCGTCGTGACAAGACGCCGCACGATGAGGCGGGTCTCGGCGCTGGCGCGCTCGGCGATGAGGGAGTCGAGCAGTCCCGCGCGCCGCTCCGGGGTGAAGTCCCGGTTGGCGAGCGTGGAGCGCAGCTCCCGGTCGGAGGCGAGCAGCCGCTCGGTGCGGAAGAGCTCCTCCTCGACCTCGAGCAGCACGCCGCGCGACTGCGCGGCGGACAGCACCGAGGCGGTGGCGAGCTCCTCGACGGCGTCGCCGAGGTCCTCGTCCGCGGACCACCGCGAGCGGGCCATGCCGGCGAGCAGGTCGACCACCTCGGGGGCGACCTTGCCGTCGAACAGGGCACCGACGAGGCGGGCCTTGGCGTCACCGGTCCGCGCGGGGTCCGTCAGGGCCCGCCGCAGCGAGCCGGAGGACGCCAGCGTGTCGGTCGCCTCGTAGAGCTGGGTGCCGAGCTCACGCCCGCGCTCGCCAGCCTCGCGGAGGGCGACCTCCCACCGCTCGCTCGCCGCACGCAGTGCGGCCTGGCTGCTCGCTCGCATCACGCCTCCGTCGCCCCGCCGACCTTCTCCCCGCCGGGGACAAGCTCGGTCTGGGAGTCGAGCTCGTCGAGGAAGCGGTCGATGACACGCTGTCGACGCTGCTCGTCGGCCAGGGACTCACCGACGATGCGCTCGGCGAGGGTGGTCGCCAGCGCGCCGATGTCGGTGCGCAGGGACGCGGCCGCCTGCTGGCGCTCCGCCTCGATCTGCCGGTGGGCGCTCTCGACGATCCGCTCGGCGTCGGCGCGGGCCTGGGCCCGGACGTCGGCCGCGATGACCTTCGCGTCCTCCTGCGCCTGCTCGCGGACCCGGGCCGCCTCGACCCGTGCCTCGGTGAGCTCGCGCTCGATGCCCGAGCGCAGCTCCTCGGCCTCGGCCCGCGCGGTCTCGCCGGCCTTGAGGCCGCCCTCGATCTTCTCGGTGCGCTCGTCGAGGATGCGGGTGAAGGTCGGGAGGACGAACTTCCACATCACGAGCGCGATGAGCGCGATGCAGACCGCCGACCACAGGACGTCGTAGAAGGGCGGGACGAGAGGGTTCTGTCCCTCCTCCGCCGCCTGGACCAGGGCCGTGACCATCATCAGAACACGAAGCCCGCGGCGAAGCCGATCAGGCCGAGCGCCTCGACGAGGGCCGCACCGATGAACATGTTGACGCGCAGCGGGCCGGCGACCTCGGGCTGACGAGCCGTGGCCTCCTGGGTCTTGGCGACGAGAAGTCCCAGACCGATACCGGGGCCGATGGTCGCGAGGCCGTAACCGATGGTGGCGATGTCACCAGTGATTTCCACGGGGTGTTCCTTCCGTTGTTGTCCCAGGCCTGTGCCCAGCACGTTGGTGATGACCCGGTCCTCGTGACCGGGTCGTCGGTCAGGTCAGTGCGCTTCCTCGGACAGCTGGATGTACACAGCCGTGAGGAGCGTGAAGATGAAGGCCTGGAGGGCCGCGATGAAGATCTCGAAGACGGTGAACGCGAGGCCGGCGGCCAAGGTCACGACACCGAGACCGCGCATCGCACCGGCCGCCTCGAGAAAGAGGTAGTGCGTCGCGCCGAAGCACAGCACGAGCAGCAGGTGCCCCACGAGCATGTTCGCGAGCAGACGGATGGTCAGCGTGACCGGCCGCAGGATGAACGTCGAGAGGAACTCGATCGGCGTGAGGATGACGTAGAGGAACTTCGGCACGCCGGGCGGGAAGAGGGAGGACTTGAGGAAGCCCCCCGCGCCCTGGGACCGCACGCCCGCGGCGATGAAGCCGACGTAGGCGATGGCGGCGAAGACCAGCGGGACACCGATGACCGAGGACCCGGCGATATTGAGGCCCGGGATGACGCCGGTGATGTTCATGGCGAGGACGCCGAAGAAGATGATCGAGAGCAGCGGCGTGGCCCGCCGGCCGCTCTCCTTGCCGAGGACCTCCTCGGCGATGTTGACCCGGACGAAGTCCAGGGCCATCTCGACGCCGCCCTGGAAACGGCCTGGCACGAGCCGGGCACGTCGGGCCGCCAGGAGGAAGACGGTGACGAGGACCAGCGTGGCGATGACGCGCACGAGCATGATCCGGTTGAACTCGAAGGGCGTGCCCTCGAAGAGGAACGCGCCGGGGAAGAACTCGCCCTGCAGCGTCGGGGCGTGAAAGCCCTCGCCCTCACCGGCGGCGCTCGTGATGCCCACGGCCAGGGGGAGGAGAGTCGCGGCGGCAGACAGGGCGGACCCCCAAGAGTCGGTCGGGATTGCGGCGAAGGACCGCGTTGTCAGGATCGGCTCAAGCCTAACGTATGCGCGGGACCGCCCAGGACCCCGCGACGCCCCGCGCCGGGCGGGAACGGCGTCGTCCCCGGGCGCCGACGACGTCGCCGCCGGGGAGCCGTCGCACGGTGTGCCCCGTCACCGCGCGGGTCACGCCCCGTCCGGCCCGCCGTGGCGACGTTTCGCGCCGGCCGGCGCCGGGGACGCGGAGAGTACTCCTGCTCCGCCCGGCGGCGCGAGGACGCGGCGCCGACGTGAGCAAGCCCACAGCCAGAACGTCTCAGACGCCGCCGTTCTCGCGGGCGGACGGGTCGACGTTGGGCACCCGCGCCCGGAGTGCCGCAGACATCTCGATCGCGACGGAGCCGAGGATCGCGAGCACGAGGGTGGCGAAGAAGACGACCGGGTCGTAGAAGTCACGTCCCCGCACGATGAGGAGGACGACGAAGACGACGACGACCTTCGCCAGCCAGCTCCCCACGAGGGCGGCGCTGGCGACGTACAGCGGCCGGTCCGCCGTCGCGACCATGACGACCGCCGTCGTCAGCGTGAAGAAGGCGACCATCGCGGTGCCGAGCACCCCGCCCCACAGGCCGGGCATGCCCGCCACGAGGTAGCCGACGACGCAGCTGCCGACGCCGAGGACGGCCAGGAGGAGAGCCATCTGGCGCAGCACGGTGCGGAACATCGTGCGGAGGGGGGACGGGGAGGTCATACGGACTCCTTCGGGTGGGAGGAACGGCGCAGCCCGGGGAGCTTGCCGACGGTGACGAGCAGGGCGACGACGACGGCGATGCCGGCGACGACGAGCACCGTGCGGCCGTCGATGACGACGAGCGCGGCGGCACTGAACGAGATGACGGCGGTCCACAGGTACATGACGAGGACGGCCCGGCGGTGGCTGTGGCCCCAGGAGAGCAGGCGGTGGTGCAGGTGCATCCGGTCGGCCTTGAAGGGCGACTCCCCGGCGCGCAGCCGCCGCAGCACGGCGAGCGTCATGTCGAGCAGGGGCAGCAGCAGCACCGCCACCGGGAGGAGGATCGGGACGAAGGCCGGCAGCACCTGGCCGGCGGATGAGGTGGCGGGGTCGATCTGGCCGGTGACGGTGATCGCGGCGGCCGCGACGGTGATGCCGAGGAACATCGAGCCGGAGTCGCCCATGAAGATCCGGGCGGGGTGGAAGTTGTGCGGCAGGAAACCCAGACAGGTCCCGACGACGGCGGCGATCACCACGGTGGCGAGGTTGGAGTAGTCCCCGGGGGTCTCGGTGCGGGTGAGGAGGTAGGTGTAGCCGAAGAAGGCCAGTCCCCCGATGCCGATCATCCCGGCCGCCAGGCCGTCCAGGCCGTCGACGAAGTTGACGGCGTTGATGGCGACGACGACGACGAGCACGGTCGCGACGAGGGACAGCCGCGCCGAGCCGATGGTGAGCCCGGCGACGGGGAAGGTGATGAGCTGGACCCCCTGCCAGGCGATGAGCCCGGCGGCGAGCACCTGGCCCACGAGCTTGGTCATCCAGTCCAGGTCCCACACGTCGTCGGCCACGCCGAGGAGGCACACGAGGGCCGCGCCGCCGAGGATCGCCCACGGCTGGGCGGTGGTGAAGACACCGTCGAGGAAGGGCACCCGCGAGGCGAGGAGCAGGGCGACGGCGAAGCCGGCGAGCATCGCCAGCCCGCCCAGCCGCGGGGTCGGCACCGTGTGGACGTCGCGCGCGCGGACCGGGGTCAGCGCGTTGCTCAGCCGGGCCAGCCGGACCGCCACCGGGGTGGCGATGAAGGTGACGACGGCCGCGACGAGCATCACGAGCAGGTAGACCCTCACGGCCCGACGGCACCGTCCCTCGCGCCGTCGTCCCCGGCCGCCGGCTCGGCCGGCCGCTCGACGTCGGTGATCTCGGGGACGACGGCGGTGAGCTCGTCCAGGCTCAGCGCCCCGGCGCGCACGATCCGCAGCGTGGGACCCGTCGCGTCGATGATCGTCGAGGCCACTCCCCCGCGGGAGGGTCCGCCGTCGAGGTAGACCTCGACGCGGTCCCCGAGCGCGGTGGCCGCCTCGAGGACGGTCGTGGCGGCGGGGCGGCCGTGGCGGTTGGCGCTGGAGACGGCGAGGGGCCCGGTCCGGGTGAGGAGGGCCAGCGCGACCTCGTCGTCGGGCATGCGCAGGGCCACGGTCCCGCCGGTGTCGCCCAGGTCCCACGCGAGGGTGGGCTGGGCGCGGCAGATGACGGTGAGCGGGCCCGGCCAGAAGCTCTCGAGCAGGGTGTGGACGGCGGCCGGCACGTCGGTGGCCAGCCCGGCGACCGTGGCCGCCGCGGGGACGAGCACGGGGGGCGGGCTCTGGCGCCCGCGTCCCTTGGCCGCGAGCAGGGCCGCGACCGCGGCGGGGTCGAAGGCGGCGGCGCCGATGCCGTACACGGTGTCGGTCGGCAGGACGACGAGGCCGCCGGCGGACAGGGCGGCCGCCGCGGCGTCGATGCCCTCGTCGCGGGTCTCGGGCTGGGTGCAGTCGTACACGCTCACGTACCGGATCCTCCCACGGGCACCGGCGCGCCGATGACATCCTCACGGACCATGACGCACCTCCGGCGCGCCGCGCTCGCCCTCGCGCTCCTCGTCCACCTCGTGGCCCTGTACCTCCCGCGGGTGCCCGGCGACGCGCCGCACCTGTTCCCCGGGGCGGACAAGGTGGCGCACGTCGGGATCTTCGCGCTGGTCGTCGTCGCGGCCCTGTGGGCGGGGTTGCCGGCGCGGTGGGTGGTGCCGCTCGCGCTCGCGCACGCCGTGGTGAGCGAGCTGGTCCAGCACGTGCTGCTGCCGGGACGCTCGGGCGACCCGTGGGACACGCTCGCCGACGCCGTCGGTGTCGCGCTCGGGTGGGCGGCGGGGGCGCTGCTCACACGCGCCGGGCGACGACCATCCGGTCCCGGCCGGCGAGGTCACGCACGGTCCGCACGTCGGTGAACGCCCCGGTCCCGGCGCAGGCGGCACGCGCCGCCGCGGCCTGGACCTCGGCGTGCTCCATCACCACGGTCCCGCCGGGGCGCAGCAGCCGCGCCGCCGTGCGCAGGACGGCGCGCGGGACGTCGAGTCCGTCGGCGCCGCCGCCGTAGAGGGCGAGGTCGGGGTCGTGGTCGCGGACCTCGGGGTCCTGCGGGACGGCGTCGGGCGGTACGTAGGGCGGGTTGGAGACGACGACGTCGACCGTGCCGTCCAGCTCGGGCAGCGCCGTCGCGGCGTCGCCGGGCGCGAGCGTGACGTGCGGGGCGATGTCGGCGACGTTCCGGGCGGCGACGGCGAGGGCCGGCGGGCTCAGCTCGACCGCCCAGACCGTGGCGGCGGGCACCTCGGTGGCGACGGCGAGCGCGATCGCCCCCGAGCCGGTGCACAGGTCGACGACGCGGGGCGCGGGGACCCGCCGGGCAGCAGCGATGGCCTCCTCGGCGACGAGCTCGGTCTCGGGTCGCACGACGAAGGCACCCGGCTCGCTGACGAGGCGCAGGTGCCGGAAGAACATCTCCCCGGTGAGGTGCTGGAGCGGCTCGCGCCGCCGTCGGCGGTCGACGAGCGTGGCGAAGGCGGTGAGCTCGCCCGTGCCGGGGCGTCCGGCGGTGACGAGCGGACCGCCGAGGACGTGCTCGGCGAGGAGGCGCGCGTCGACGTCGGGCGAGGGCACCCCGGCCTCGGCGAGCAGCGCCTGCGCACCGCGCACGGCCTCGCGCCAGGAGACGACGCCGTCGGCGTCCTCAGGCATGGGCGGCGGCGGCGAGCCGCTCGGCGGCGTCCAGCTCGACGGCGGAGGCGATGACGGCGGCGAGGTCGCCGTCGAGCACGTGGTCGAGGTTGTAGGCCTTGAAGCCCGTGCGGTGGTCGGCGATCCGGTTCTCCGGGTAGTTGTACGTGCGGATCCGCTCGGAGCGGTCGACGGTGCGCACCTGGGAGCGACGGGTCGCGGACGCGGCGGCCGCCGCCTCCTGCTGGCGCGCCGCGAGCAGGCGGGCACGCAGGACGCGCATCGCCTGCTCGCGGTTCTGCAGCTGGGACTTCTCGTTCTGCATCGACACGACGATCCCGGTGGGGACGTGGGTGATGCGGACGGCGGAGTCCGTCGTGTTGACGCTCTGGCCGCCGGGGCCGGAGGAGCGGTAGACGTCGATGCGCAGGTCGTTCTGGTCGATCTCGACCTCGCCGGGGTCGTCCGCCTCGGGCAGGACGAGGACGCCGGCCGCGGAGGTGTGGATCCGGCCCTGGGACTCGGTGACCGGCACGCGCTGGACCCGGTGGACACCACCCTCGTACTTGAGGCTCGCCCACACGCCGTCGGAGGGGTCCTCGAGGCTGCCCCGCGACTTCACGGCGACCGCGACGTCCTTGTAGCCGCCGAGGTCGGACTCGGTCGCGCTGATGAGCTGGGTGGACCACCCCCGGCGCTCGGCGTAGCGCAGGTACATGCGCAGGAGGTCGCCGGCGAAGAGCGCGGACTCCTCCCCGCCCTCCCCCGCCTTGATCTCGAGGATGACGTCGCGGCCGTCGTCGGGGTCCTGGGGGACGAGGACGGTGCGCAGGTGGTCGGCGGCGCCGTCGGCGGCCGTGCGCAGGGCCGGCAGCTCGGCGGCGAAGGACTCGTCGTCCTCGGCGAGCTCGGCGGCGGCCTCGGCGTCGTCGGTCGCGGTGCGCCAGGCGGTGTAGGCGGACACGACGCGGGTGAGCTCGGCGTAGCGCCGTCCCAGGCGCTTCGCCTTGCCGGCGTCCGCGTGGACGCCCGGGTCGGCCAGGGCCTTCTCGATCTCGGCGTGCTCGGCCAGCATCGGCTCGACAGCCGCAAAGTCCTCACTCACGCTCGCTCCTCTCCGTCCCCCCACGTCGCACTTGGTGGTCTGGGCGACGCTCTGGGCGCTCCCTGCGTCGGACAACCCACCAGTTGCGAAGGTAGTGGTCTGGGGGTGGGCAGACGACAGCGCCGGTGGGATGCTCCCACCGGCGCTGGTCGACCACTACTTGCGCTTGCCGTACCGCTGCTCGAAGCGCGCGACTCGACCACCGGTGTCGAGGATCTTCTGCTTGCCCGTGTAGAACGGGTGGCAGGCGCTGCAGACGTCAGCGTGGATCGCGCCACTGGTGGCGGTCGAGCGGGTCTCGAACGTGTTCCCACAGGTGCACGTCACCGTGGTGGTGACGTACTCGGGGTGGATGCCCTGCTTCATGTGTGTCTCCTTGGTGTGCTTCGCTCCCGGGTCGGCCCGCGCGGTACGTGCCGTGAACCGGAAGTCGACGTTCCATCGTGGCAGAACGCCGCGGCGTGCGAAAATCTTCCCACGGCCCAGGGGCTCGTGGGGTCAGTCGTTGCCCATCCCGGGTGTGGTCTTCTGCACGGTGAGCAGGAACTCGGCGTTCGAGCGCGTCTCGCGCATCTTGCCGAGGAGCAGCTCGACGGCCTGCTGCTGGTCCAGCCCGCTCATCACGCGCCGCAGCTTCCACACGATCCGCAGCTCCTCCGGGGCCAGGAGCAGCTCCTCGCGGCGGGTGCCGGACGCGTTGACGTCCACCGCCGGGAAGATGCGCCTGTCGGCCAGGGAGCGCGACAGGCGCAGCTCCATGTTCCCGGTGCCCTTGAACTCCTCGAAGATCACCTCGTCCATCTTCGAGCCGGTCTCCACCAGGGCCGAGGCGACGATGGTGAGCGAGCCGCCGTTCTCGATGTTGCGGGCCGCGCCGAAGAAGCGCTTGGGCGGGTAGAGCGCCGAGGCGTCCACGCCGCCGGAGAGGATCCGGCCCGAGGCGGGGGCGGCGAGGTTGTAGGCGCGCGACAGGCGGGTGATGGAGTCGAGGAGCACGACGACGTCCTGCCCCAGCTCGACGAGACGCTTGGCGCGCTCGATGGCGAGCTCGGCGACGATCGTGTGGTCCGAGGCCGGCCGGTCGAAGGTCGAGGCGATGACCTCGCCCTTGACCGTGCGCTGCATGTCGGTGACCTCTTCGGGCCGCTCGTCCACGAGCACGACCATGAGGTGGACCTCGGGGTTGTTCGTCGTGATCGCGTTCGCCATCTGCTGCATGACGATCGTCTTGCCCGCCTTGGGCGGGGCGACGATGAGGCCACGCTGGCCCTTGCCGATCGGGGCGACGAGGTCGACGATCCGGCCCGTCATCGCCGAGGAGCTCGTCTCCAGCCGCAGCGACTCCTGGGGGTAGAGCGGCGTCAGCTTGGAGAACTCCGGACGCTGGCGCGCGCGGTCGGCCGGCGCACCGTTGACGGAGTCGAGACGGACGAGCGCGTTGAACTTCTGGCGCTGCTGCTCGTCCTGCGGCTGGCGGACGGCACCGGTGACGGCGTCGCCGCGGCGCAGGCCGTGCTTCTTCACCTGGTTGAGCGAGACGTAGACGTCGTTGGGCCCGGGCAGGTAGCCGCTCGTGCGGACGAAGGCGTAGTTGTCGAGGATGTCGAGGATCCCCGCGACGGGGAGCAGGACGTCGTCCTCGGTGACCTCGAGCTCGTCGAAGCCGGGCAGGTCGCCCCCACCGGGACGGCGCTTGCGGTTGCGGTCCCGATTGCGACGGCGGTTACGGCCGCTGCGGTCGGTCTCCGGCTCGACGCGACGCTGCTCGCCACGGCGGGCGTCCTCACGGCGCTCGTCGATCTCGTCCCGCGGGGCGGGCAGCTCGATCGCCTCGAGAGCCTTGACGGCGCGCTCGCGGTCGACCGGCTCGCGCTGCTGGCGGCCCGCCGGCTGCTCGGGCTGCTGCTCGGTGCGCTCACGCCGCTCGTCCTGCGCGCGCTCACGCTGCTCGGCACGGTCCTGCGCGCGCTCACGCTGCTCGGCACGGTCCTGCGCCCGCTCACGCTGCTCGCCGCGGTCGCGGCGGGGCGGGCGCTGCCGCTCGCCGTCTTCCTCGGTGGCCTCGGCCACGGGGAGGGCGGGCTGCTCGGGGGTCTGCCCCGCGCGGGGCTGGCCGGCCTCGGCGGACACCCGGCGGCTGCGGCCGCGCCGCGGCGCCGGTGCGTCAGCGGGCGCCTCGGCCGGCGCGTTGGGCGCCTCCGCGGCGGCAGGGGCTTCGGTCGCGGCGGCGGCGGACCCGGCGGCACCTGCGCCGCTCGAGCTCCCGCGGGCGTCACGGATAGCGGCGACGAGGTCGCTCTTGCGCATCCGCGTGGTGCCCCTGAGTCCCATGCCGGCGGCGAGCGACTGCAGCTCGGCCAGCTTCATGGTGCTCAGCGAGCCACCGGCGGTGCGGGCCGCGGTGGCGTCAAGCTGTTCTGTCACGAGGTTCCTTCCCTCGGGCCCCAACGACCTGAGGCCGGGCGAGCCCGGACGACGTCCGGGGTGGTGACTCCGCACGACCATGACCGCAGACCGCGGAAGAAGATCGGGGGGAGGGTGCCGCGGCCCTGCAGCTGGACACCCGCGTGGGATCACAGCTCGACGGCGCCGAGGCGCGTCCAGTGTAGCAGCCGGGGTCCCGCGGCCGGCGGGACACGCACGGCCAGACCCGGCCCGTGCGCCGGGGTCAGGTGGTGACGAGCCGGGCGCCGTGCGTGACCGCGGGCGTGAGCACCCGCCAGCCGTGCCGGGTGAAGGCCGCGACGTGGGCGTTGTCGGCACGGGTGAGCGTGAGGACGCTGGGCCCCGCCCCGGAGACGACGGCGGGCAGCCCGAGCTCGCGCAGCGTGTCGATGACGCGCAGCGACTCCTCCATGACCACCGCGCGCTGGCGCTGGTGGAGGCGGTCCTCGGTGGCCGGCAGGAGCAGGTCGGGACGCTCGGCGAGCGCGAGGACGAGCAGCGCCGCCCGCCCGGCGTTGAACGCGCCGTCCTCGTGGGGCACCTGCCGCGGGAGCACCGAGCGGGCCGTGCCGGTGAGCAGCTCCCCCGGCGGGACGAGGACCGTAGGACGCACGTGCTCCCCCACCCGCAGGCGCGCTGCACGTGGGCGCGTGCCCTCGGACCAGGCGACGGTCGCGCCGCCGAGGATCGCGGGCGCCGCGTTGTCCGGGTGCCCCTCGAACTCGGTGGCGAGCGCGAGCACGGTGTCGTCGTCCAGCGCCTCGGGGTCCGCGACGAGGCCACGCGCCGCGACGAGCCCGCCGACGACGGCGGCCGCCGAGGAGCCCAGCCCGCGCCCGTGCGGGATGCGGTTGTGGCAGCGCAGCTCGAGGCCGGCCTGCGGGGCGCCGGCGTGGTCGAGCGCCGCGCGGACAGCGCGGACGACGAGGTGGTTCTCCCCCTCGGGCAGCGAGCCGGCGCCGCTGCCGGTCACGGTCACCTGGGTGAGGCCGGTCGTCGCGCGCACGGCGATGTCGTCGACGACGTCGATCGCCAGGCCCAGCGCGTCGAAGCCGGGCCCGAGGTTGGCGCTGGTGGCGGGGACCTGCACCCGCACCGTGTCGTGCGCGAGCCGGCCCATCGTCACGCGAGCCCGAGGGCGGCCGCCGTGGCCGCGGCCCGCGGCGCGACGACCTCGGGGTCGATGTCCGCGTTGCCGAGGGCGGTGGCGGTGTCCTTGAGACCGTTGCCGGTCACCGTGCACACGATCGTCGCGCCGGCCGGGACCAGGCCCCGCTCGGCGGCCTGGAGCAGCCCGGCGACGCTCGCGGCCGACGCCGGCTCGACGAAGACGCCGACCTCGCGGGCGAGCAGTGCCTGCGCGTCGAGGATCTGGGCGTCGCTCACGGCGTCGATCCAGCCGCCGGACTCGTCGCGCGCGGCCTCCGCCAGCGTCCACGAGGCCGGGTTGCCGATACGGATTGCCGTCGCGACCGTCTCGGGGTGCTCGACGGGCGCCCCCTTGACGAAGGGAGCGGCGCCCTCGGCCTGCACGCCCCACATCCGCGGGGTGCGGGTGGCGCGCGCCGGGAGGCCCGGGGCGTCGGTCGCGTACTCGCGGTAGCCCATCCAGTAGGCCGAGATGTTCCCCGCGTTGCCGACCGGCAGGACGTGGATGTCCGGGGCGTCCCCGAGGGCGTCGACGACCTCGAAGGCCGCGGTCTTCTGCCCCTGGAGCCGGAACGGGTTGACGGAGTTGACGAGCGCGACCGGGTAGTCCTCGGCCAGCGTGCGGACGATGCGCAGGCAGTCGTCGAAGTTGCCGTCCACGGCCACGAGCTCCGCGCCGTGGACGATCGCCTGGGCGAGCTTGCCGGCGGCGATCTTCCCGGCGGGCAGCACGACGGCGCAGCGCAGGCCGGCGCGCACGGCGTAGGCGGCGGCGGAGGCGGAGGTGTTGCCGGTGGAGGCGCACACGACCATCTCGGTGTCGGTCGCGGCGACCTTCGACATCGCCATCGTCATGCCGCGGTCCTTGAAGGAGCCGGTCGGGTTGGCACCCTCGACCTTGACGTGGACCTGCGCGCCGACGCGCTCGCTGAGCACGGGCGCCGCGACGAGCGGCGTGCCGCCCTCACCGAGGGTGACGACGGGGTCCCCGGGCTCGATCGGCAGCCGGTCGGCGTACTCGGTGATCACGCCTCGCCACTGGTGCGCCATCAGACGTCCTCCACCCTGGTCACGGCCAGCACGCGCTTGACCGACGGAATGCGGGCGACGGCGTCGGCCGTCGCTGCCAGCGCAGCCTCGCTGGCGCGGTGCGTGACGACGACGAGCACGGCGGCGCCGTCGGTGGCCTGCACCTGCTCCTGCGTCACGGTCATGATCGACAGGCCCTTCTCCCCGAAGGTGCCGGCGATCTGGGCGAGCACCCCGGGCACGTCGGCGACCTCGAGGCGCAGCTGGAACTGCGTCGTCACCTGGTCGGCGCCGAGGAGCGGCAGGTCCGCGTACCGCGACTCGGCGGGCCCGCGCCCACCGGAGACGCGGTTGCGCCCGGCCGCCACGAGGTCGCCCAGCACGGCGGACGCCGTCGGCGCGCCGCCGGCGCCCTGCCCGTAGAACATGAGCCGGCCGGCGGCCTCGGTGTCGACGACGACGGCGTTGTAGGCGCCGTGGACGGCGGCCAGCGGGTGCTCGAGGGGCAGCAGCGCGGGGTGGACCCGCACCGTGATGCCCTCGCCGTCCTCGGTGGTGCGCCGCTCGGCGACGGCGAGGAGCTTGATGACGTGGTGGCCGCGGGTGGCGGCCTCGACGTCCGCCGCGGTGACGTAGCGGATCCCCTCGACGGGGACGTCCTCGATGCTCACCCGGGTGTGGAACGCGAGGGAGGCGAGGATGGCGATCTTCGCGGCGGCGTCGTGGCCGTCGATGTCCGCGGTGGGGTCGGCCTCCGCGTAGCCCAGGGCCTGCGCGTCCGCGAGGGCCTCGCCGAAGCCGACGCCGCGGGCGGTCATCTCGTCGAGGATGAAGTTCGTCGTGCCGTTGACGATGCCGACGACACGCCGCACGTGGTCCCCGGCGAAGGACTCCCGCACCCCGCGCACGACCGGGACGGCGCCGGCGACGGCGGCCTCGAAGTACAGGTCGACGCCGCGTTCCTCGGCGGCCTCGTAGAGCTCGGGACCGTGGGCGGCGAGCAGGGCCTTGTTCGCGGTGACGACACCGGCGCCCGCCTCGATCGCCTCGAGGACGAGGCTGCGCGCCGGCTCGATGCCGCCCATGAGCTCGACGACGAGGTCGGCGCGACGGACGAGTCCCGACGCGTCGGTGGTGAGCAGCCGGGTGTCGACGACGTCGGCGCGGGGCACGGAGGTGTCCCGCACCGCGATGCCCACGACCTCGAGCCGGGCACCGGTCCGAGCGGTGAGGTCGTCGGCCTGCTCGGTCAGCAGCCGCACCACCTCGGTGCCCACGGTCCCACAGCCGAGCACGGCGACGCGTAGCGCCCGCTCACTCATCGACAACTCCAATCCTCGGTGCCGCGGTCAGGATACGGGCGGCGCCCAGGGCGCCCGCCACGCGTCCACGTGCTGTCAGCCGACGTCGAGGGCGAGGAGGTCGTCCTCGGTCTCGGGGCGCACGATGTACCGGGCCTGCCCGTCGCGCACCGCCAGCACCCCCGGCCGCGGGAGGAGGTTGTAGTTCGACGCCATCGAGCGCCCGTAGGCGCCGGTGGCGGGCACGGCGAGCAGGTCCCCGGCCGTGACGTCGTCGGGGAGGAGGACGTCACGTACGACGATGTCGCCGCTCTCGCAGTGCTTGCCCACGACCCGGGAGGCGACGGCGGGGGCCGCGCTGCGGCGGCTCGCGACGGCGGCGGTGTAGGCGGCGTCGTAGAGGGCGGTGCGGATGTTGTCGCTCATCCCGCCGTCGACGGAGACGTAGCGGCGCTCGGTCCCCTCCTCCGTCGTCACCGGCTTGACCGTGCCGACCCGGTAGAGGGTGAGCCCGGCCGGGCCGACGACGGCGCGGCCCGGCTCGACCGACACCCGCGGCGGCGGGGTGCCGAGCTCGGCGCACAGGCGGCGCACGACGCCGGCGAGCGCGGGGGCGATCTGCGCGGGCGTGGGCGGGAGGTCGGCGCCGGTGTAGGAGATGCCGTAGCCACCGCCGAGGTCGACCTCCGGCATGAGCGTGCCGCTCTCGGCGGCGACCTCGGCGCGCAGGCGCAGGAGCGCGCCGGCGGCGACCTCGAACCCGGACAGGTCGAGGATCTGGGAGCCGATGTGGGAGTGCAGGCCCAGGAGGGTGAGCTCGGGACGGGCGAGGACGGCGTCGACGGCGGCACGCGCGGCGCCGCTGGTGAGGGACAGGCCGAACTTCTGGTCCTCGTGGGCGGTGGCGATGAAGTCGTGGCCGCCGGCGTGCACGCCGGTGGTCACCCGGACCATCACGGGCGCGGGCAGGTCGAGCCGCCCGGCCAGGTCGGCGAGGTGCTCGACCTCCGAGAGGGAGTCGACGACGATGCGCCCCACCCCGGCGCGCACGGCCCGCTCCAGCTCGGCGTCGGACTTGTTGTTGCCGTGCAGCGCGATCCTGTCCCCCGGCACCCCGGCGCGCAGTGCCACGGCGAGCTCGCCGCCCGTGGAGACGTCCACGTGCATGCCCTCCTCGGACACCCAGCGGTCGACCGCGACGGACGCGAAGGCCTTGCTCGCGTAGTAGACGTCGGCACCGGCGAGGTCGGCGAAGGCCTCGGTGAAGGCGGTGACGAAGGCGCGGGCGCGGCCGCGCAGGTCCGCCTCGTCCAGGACGTAGACGGGGGTGCGGTGCTCCGCGGCGATGTCACGCACGTCCAGGCCGCCCACCTCGAGGCTGCCGTCGGCGGTGCGTCGGACCGATCCCGCCCACGGGCTGCGCGGATCCTCGGCGGACGGCTCGGGCGCCGGGGCGTTCACATCCGCTCCGGGGCGGAGACGCCGAGCAGGTGGAGACCGTTGGCGATGACCTGGCCGGTGGCGTCGTTGAGCCACAGCCGGGTGCGGTGGACGTCCTCGACCGGGTCCTCCCCCCGCGGGGACACGCGGCTCTGGTCGTACCACTTGTGGTACGCCGAGGCGAGGTCCTCGAGGTAGCGGGCCACCCGGTGCGGCTCGCGCAGGCGTGCGGCGCGGGCGACCATCTCCGGGAAGCCGGCGAGGTGGCCGAGCAGGACGCTGTCCGCCTCGGTGCCGATGAGCGTGGGGTCGAAGGCGTCCTCACGACGCACGCCGTGCTGGGCGGCGTTGCGGCTGACGTTGCGGATGCGGGCGTGCGCGTACTGCACGTAGTACACGGGGTTGTCCATGTTCTTCTCGCGGAGCTTCTCCCCGTCGAGGCTCAGCGGGGAGTCCGCGGGGAAGCGCGCGAGGGTGTAGCGGACCGGGTCGGTGCCGATCCACTCGATGAGGTCGCTCAGCTCGATGATGTTGCCCGCGCGCTTGCTCAGCCGCGCCCCCGCCACGGACACGAGCTGGCCGATGAGGACCTCGATGTTGACCTCGGGGTCGTCGCCCGCGCAGGCGGCGATGGCCTTGAGCCGGTTGACGTAGCCGTGGTGGTCGGCGCCGAGGAGGTAGATCTTCTCGGGGAAGCCACGGTCCTTCTTCGACAGGTAGTACGCGGCGTCCGCGGCGAAGTAGGTGGGCGTCCCGTCGGCGCGGATGAGGACGCGGTCCTTGTCGTCCCCGAAGTCGGTCGTGCGCAGCCACACGGCGCCGTCGGCGTCGAAGACGTGCCCCTGCTCGCGCAGGCGGGCGACGGCGGTCTCGACGGCGCCGCTGCCGTGGAGCTCGCGCTCGGAGAAGTAGACGTCGAAGTGCACCTCGAACTCGGCGAGGACCTGCTGGATCTCGGCGAGCTGGAGGCGGTAGCCGGTCTCGCGGGCCACGGCGACGGCCTCGTCCTGCGGCAGGTCGAGGAGGTCGGGGCGCTCGGCGAGCACCTTCTGGGCGAGCTGGGTGACGTACTCACCGCGGTACCCGTCCTCGGGGACCTCCGTGCCGGCGGCCCGGGCCAGGACCGAGGCGCCGAACTTGTCCATCTGCGCACCGGCGTCGTTGATGTAGTACTCGGGGGTGACCTCCGCACCGGAGGCGCGCAGCAGCCGGACGAGGGCGTCACCGAGCGCGGCCCAGCGGGTGTGGCCGATGTGGAGCGGGCCGGTGGGGTTGGCCGAGACGAACTCGAGGTTGACGGCGTGGCCGGCGAGCGCCTCGTTGCGGCCGTAGGACTCCCCCGCCTCGAGGATCGAGCGGGCGAGCGCACCGGCGGCGCCGGCCTCGAGGCGGATGTTGAGGAAGCCGGGGCCCGCCACCGACGCCGCGGAGACACCCGCTGCGCCGCCGAGGCGCTCGGCGAGCACCTCGGCGAGGGCGCGCGGGTTGGTGCCCGCCCTCTTCGCCAGCTGCATCGCGACGTTCGTCGCCCAGTCCCCGTGCTCCCGCTGGCGCGGACGCTCGACCTTGACCTCGCCGATCTCCTCGGCGGACAGGGCCAGGGTGCCGTCGGCGACGGCGTCGAGGAGGCAGGAGCGGATGAGCGCGGCGAGTTCGGTCGGAGTCACCGAACAAGCCTACTAGCGCGGCACGGCGTCCCCGCTCGGTGCGCCGGCGAGCGGGCTACAGCGGGAGGCTGGCGTAGAACTGGCTCACGTAGTCGGCGCTCCCGGTGATCTGCAGGACGTGGCCGCGGTCGGTGGTCCAGATGTAGCGACCGCGCTCGTCCTCGAGGAAGAAGGCCCAGAACGTGCCGGTCTCGTTGGTGTAGGTGTCACCGGTGTCGACCTGCTCACCGTCGACGGCCTCGACCATCTCGGCGGCGAAGGCGTCGGCGGCCTCGTTGTCGGGCCACAGGGTCGCCCGCATCTCGATCGTCTCGTCGCCGCTGACGTAGGTGCCGCGGTAGGCCTCGACCGCGCCGTTGACGCGGTCGTCGGGCGTGAAGCCCTCCTCGGAGAGCTCGAAGGTGAGGTCACCGACGGACACGGTCTCGTCGAGGTCGCCGAGCAGCTCGGACGCCGGCTCCTCGGTCGGCTCCTCCGTGGCGGCGCTCGGCTCCTCGGTGGGCTCCTCCGTCGGCTCCTCGGTGGTCGCGGGCTCCGTCGGCTCCTCGGTCTCACCGGGCGTCGTGGTCGCCTCCGCCGTCGGGCTCGGCGACGTCGCGGGCGACGGGTCCTCGTCGTCACCACCCAGGAGGAGGGCGGCGGCGATGCCGCCCGCCACGAGGAGGAGGACGACGGCGATGACCACCGGCAGCACCCAGCGCGGTCGCCCGCCGTCGGGCTCGGGCTCCGGCTCCGGCTCGGTGGTGCTCGCGTCGGAGTAGATCGTGCGGCCGGGGTCGGGGGCCTGGCCGTAGCTCGCGGCCGGGTAGGCGGCCGTCGCGTCGGCCGCGTCGGCGGGCGGGGTGTCCGGCGTGTCGTACGGCGAGCGCGCGAAGCTCTCGCCCTCGTCGCGGGGGGCGTCGTCGTCGGACGGTCCGGGCGTCGGGCCCGGGGGCGGCTGCTGGCTCATGTCGTCTCCTTCACGTCCGGCGCGGGAACGCCTGGGAAGTGCGGCGTCCACCCTAGGACCTCATCCTCCCCCTGTCGTCCCACGACCGCCGGACGTGGCGGGCGCCACGTCCGGGCGATGTCAGGATGGCGCGCGCTCCCTGATAGCATCGCCAGGCGTCGTGCCCCTGTAGCTCAGTGGATAGAGCGTCTGCCTCCGGAGCAGAAGGTCGCTGGTTCGAGTCCAGTCGGGGGCACTCATGCTGCCCGGGGACGGGCGGCCTCAGCTCGGGGACCACCACCGCGGCAGCGCGGACATGATCTCCCGGGAGCGGGTGGCGGAGTCGGTCGTGTCCTGCGCCGCCCACACCCCCACCGCCGCGGCGCAGCCGGCCCCCACCAGCTGCGCGGCCGTCATCTCGTCGATGTCGATGACCCGCCCGCGGTCCGTCAGCCGGCGGTGTGCCTCGACCGCACGCTCGGCGAGGGTGTCGGCGACGATGCGCTGGAACTGGTGGTCGCCGTCGCTGGCGAAGAGGCGGCGGTAGGCCGGCCGGTTGGCCGCCACGTGGTCGAGCATCCCGGCCAGCGAGGCACGGTAGGTCTCGACCACCTGGTCGATGTCGTCCGGCAGGTTCGTCACGTCCACCGAGGCGAGGTCGTCGATGAGCGTCGAGAACATGTGGCCGGCGAACTCCGCGACCGAGGAGAAGTGCTTGTAGAAGGTGGTCCGGTGGATGCCGGCCACCCGGCACAGCTCGGACACGTTGATCTCGCTGATCGACTGGTCCTCGAGGAGGGTGGTCATAGCACGCTCCAGGAGCGCCAGCGTGCGCCGCGTGCGCGGGTCGGTGTGCGACTCGTGGAGGGTCATCGCCACATTGTGCACCACGCCGCCGCCCCGTAGGGGGCTGTTCACACGTGGGCCGACAAGCCCGTCGAGCGGTCGTCACGGGCGCCGCCGTACCACTCCCCGCGGGCCCGCAGGACCTCGCGCAGCACGGTGGGACGGTCGGTGACGAGGCCGTCGACGCCGAGGTCGAGGAGCCGGTGCATCGTGGGGGCGTCGTCGATCGTCCACACGTGGACCTCCAGCCCCAACCGGTGGGCCCGCTGGACGAACGCCGGGGTGACGACGGGGACTCCGCGGTGGCGCACGGGCACCTGGACGCACACGGCGCGGTCCGTCGTCGTGCCCGACGGCGTGGGGACCCCCCGGGCCGGCGCACCGAGCGTCGCGGCGAGGACGAGCCGCGCGGTCTCCTGCCTGGCCAGGCTCGTGGCGACCCGCCCCCGGGTGGCCCGACGCACGACCTGCAGCCGGCGGTCGGCGAAGGACGCGAGGCACACGCGGTCGCCCGCTCCGGCCTCGGCGACGACCCGGAGCGCCGGGCCGATGACGCCGTCCTCCTTGAGGTCGATGTTCAGGCGCAGCCCCGGGAAGTCCGCGAGCGCCTCGTCGAGCCGCACGAGCCGGCCACCGGAGTGGTCGCGCAGGCGCGCGGCCTGCGCCCAGGTCAGCGCCGAGAGCGGACCGTGGCCGGTGGTCGTCCTGTCGAGCGTCGCGTCGTGGTGGAGGACGACGACGCCGTCCGCGGTGCGGCGGACGTCGGTCTCGAAGTAGCGGTAGCCGAGCGCGTCGGCGTGCTCGAGCGCGGCGCGGGAGTTCTCCGCCACCTCCGCCGCTCCCCCGCGGTGCGCGAGGGCGGCCGGGCCGGGCCGGTCGAGGTAGGGGCTCCCCCCGGCGGCGCCGCCGCTCAGGGAGCCGTGCACTGGACCGGGGCGACCAGGGTGAGGCCGAGCGAGGCGAGGAAGGGCAGCGGGTCGACGGTCGTGCCGTAGGCGCGGGTGGGGAAGGGGTTGCGCGGCCGGGGGTCGGCGGTGGCCTCGTCCGAGGGCTCCGCGGCGCTCGGCTCCTCGGTGGGCTCCTCCGACGGCTCCTCCGTGGGCGCCGGGCTGGGGGTCTCGCTCGGCCCCGGGCTCGGGGTCTGGCTCGGCTCGGGGCTCGGGGTCTGGCTCGGCTCGGGGCTCGGCGTCTCGTCCGGGTCCGGGCTGGGCGTCTCGCTCGGGGCCGGGCTCGGGGTCTCGCTCGGGTCCGGGCTCGGCGTCTCGCTCGGCCCCGGGCTGGGAGTCTCGTCCGGGTCCGGGTCCGGGCTGGGGGTCTCGTCCGGGTCCGGCGTCTCGTCCGGGTCCGGGCTGGGGGTCTCGTCCGGGTCCGGCGTCTCGTCCGGGTCCGGGCTCGGCGTCTCCTCCGGGTCCGGGGTCTCGGTCACGTGCGCGGCGGGCGAGACGCGTAGCGCCGTCGACGTGCGGGTCACCGGCGTCTTCGTCAGCCCGAGCCCGGCGTCGGAGGTGTGGATCTCGAAGTGCAGGTGGGGGCCGGTGGAGTTGCCGTTGCTGCCCACCTCGGCGATGACCTCGCCGGCGCGCACGTGCTGCCCGGGCTCGACGAAGACGCCGTCGGGGTACATGTGGACGTACCAGCTGTAGAAGGTCGTGTCCTTGACCGTGTGCTCGATGATGACGAGCTCGCTGGACCGGCCCAGCCGCCCGGCCCCGGTGTAGACGACCGTGCCGTCGGTGATGGCGTGGATGGGCGTGCCGAGCGGCGCGGCGAAGTCCACGCCCATGTGCATCGTGTACGTGCCGAAGATCGGGTGCGTGCGGTAGCCGTAGGGGGAGGTCACCCGGTAGGCGCCCGGTGCCACCGGGTAGCTGGCGCAGAGCGGGGTGTCGCTGAAGGGGTCGGTGTGGGCCTTGAGCGTGGCCACCGAGTCCGCGACGAGCGTGACACCGCCCCCGAGCCCGAAGGTCTCGGCGGCCTCGGCGAGCTCGACGGGCTCGGCCTCGAGGGTGAGGTTCGCCGTGACGAAGGCACCGCCGAGGACCTTCGTCGGGTCCGGCACGGACGTGCCGGCGGTCGTCAGGGCCGTGCTCCCCACGAGCAGCGCGGCGCAGCCGACCAGGCCGGTGCGCCGCAGCCGGGCCAGCCAGCCGGGGCGCGAGTCGGGCGCAGGGGCGTCGGCGTCGGGCGCCGGCAACCCCCCTGCAGTCAGTGACATCCACGTCCCCTTGAGCTCGCAGCCGCGCGGGCACGCGGCTGGCCCAGCGTAACCGAGGTCACAGGCCCCGGTCCATCCGCTCATCGGGCAGACCGGAGGGCAGGGGCCTCAGCAGTCGGGAGAGATCATGACGGCGTCGTGGTCGGCGAGGAAGGCGCCGGGGTCCGTCGTCGTCCCGGACTCGTCGAGGTGGATCTCGAGGTGGAGGTGCGGCCCGGTGGAGTTGCCGTTGTTGCCCACCTCGCCGATGACCTCGCCGCCGCGGACCTGCTGGCCCTCGGTGACGAAGACGCCGTCCTCGTACATGTGGACGTACCAGCTGTAGAAGGTCTGCCCGTCGATCTCGTGCTCGAGGATGACGAGCATGCTTGAGCGCCCGTCCAGGCCCTCGCCCGCGTGGACGACGACGCCGTCGGCGACCGCGTGGATGGGTGTGCCGAGCGGCGCGGCGAAGTCCAGGCCCTCGTGCTTGGTCCAGGTGCCCTGGATCGGGTGGACCCGGTTCCCGTACAGGGAGCTCTGGGTGTAGGTGCCCACAGCGAGGGGCATGGCCATCCGCTCGGCACCGAGGGCGGCGCCGGCACCGTTGGCGCCGCTGCCGGTGAGGGAGCTGCACACGGCGGCGTCACGGTCGACGCTGCGCGAGCTCTGGACGAGCGCGCGGGCCGAGGCGCTGGAGTCGGCAAGGAGGGCGGCCGTGCTCCCGGCGGCGTCCGAGTCGAGCTGGGTCGCCGCGGCGTCGAGGGCGTCGAGGACGGTCTGGCCGGCCGGGACGGTGGCGACGGCGGGCAGCTCCTCGGCGACACCCTCGTCGGCGCCGACGAAGCCGGCGAGCGGGGCGACGATCGTCGCGGCGCCGAGCGCACCGAGGACGGCGGCGCGCGGCATCCAGCGGGGGGCGCGCAGACGGGCCGGGCGGCGCGTGGAGGCCTGCTCAGCGGCCCGCAGCTCGGCGCGGCTGCGGTACTGCGGACGGACGGGGGCGAGCGTGCCGTCGAGCGGGACGGTGGCCACGTGCCCTGCCTGGTCGACGCGCCCGGTGGGCCCGTCGAGCGGGTCGGTGGCGACGAGCGAGCCGGTGAGCGCGGACGCCGCGTGGGCGGCCGCCTCTCGGACGGCGAGCTGCTCGTTGCGGCGCTCTGCCTCCCGAAGCTGCCGTCGCGTCACCGGTGCCGAGGAGGGCATCGAGGCGCGCGCGGGCATAGGGAACCTTTCGGTGGAATGGAGGGCCGCCGGACGGACCGGCGTGTCACGAAACAGTAACGACACCGGCGTCATCGAGTCCACAAACGCGTCGGACCCTGTGCACGAGTGGTTCAGGAGGCGGCGCCGTGGCGCTGCATCGAGTCAGACACCTCGCCGACGAGCTCCTCGAGGATGTCCTCGAGGAAGACGACACCGACGGTCGGGCCGCCCCGGAGCCCTACCCCGGCGAGGTGGGTGCCGGTGCGCTGCATGACGGCCAGGACGTCCTCGATCTCGTCCGACGGCGCCACTCTGGGCAGTGCGCGCACCCGCCAGCGCGGGACCGGCTGGGCCCTCAGCGGGCCGTCGGCGTAGAGGACGTCCTTGATGTGGAGGTACCCGTGGACGGTCCCGTCGAGGTTGCGCACCGGGAAGCGCGAGAACCCCGTCCGCGCGACCGCCGCCTCGAAGGCCGCGGGGGTGGTCCCGTCCTCCAGGGTGACGAGGTTCTCATCGGCGACCATGACCTCGGCGGCGTTCTTCTCGGAGAACTCCAGGGCCCCGGACAGCAGCCCGAGCTCGTCCTGGAGGACGCCCTCCCGCTGCGAGCGCTCGATGATCGCGGCGACCTCCTCGGCGGTGAAGGCCGAGGCGACCTCGTCCTTCGGCTCGACGCCGCACACCCGCAGGACGATGTTGGCCAGCGCGTTGAGCGCCCGGATGAGCGGGGACAGGACACGGGACAGGAGGACGAGCGGCGGCCCGAACCACAGCGCCGCCCTCTCCGGGCTGGTGACCGCGAGGTTCTTCGGCACCATCTCGCCGACGACGACGTGGAGGTAGATGACGAGCGCGAGCGCGACGGCGAAGCCGACGACGTGCGCGGACGCGGCGGGCAGCCCGGCGTCCATGAGCGGGCCCTCGACGAGGCGGGCGACCGCCGGCTCGGCCACCGCGCCGATCCCCGTGGAGCAGACGGTGATGCCGAGCTGGGCACAGGCCATCATGAGCGTCGCGTGCTCCATGGCCCACAGCACCGTGCGGGCACGGCGGGAGGTCTCGGCGAGCGGCTCGACCCGGCTGCGCCGGGCGGACATGATCGCGAACTCGGCACCGACGAAGAACGCGTTCGCCACGAGCAGGACGAGGCCGACGAGCAGCGCGGTCCCCGAGCTCACGCGTCCACCTCTAGCCCGCGCACGCGCAGCCGCTCGATGCGCCGGCCGTCCATGAGCTCGACGCGCAGGACGACACCGGGCAGCTCGACGTCGTCACCGACCTCGGCGATCCGTCCGAGCCGGGCCATGACGAGGCCGCCGAGGGTCTCGTAGGGGCCGTCGTCGGGGACGACGAGGTGGGCGAGGTGCGCGAGCTCGTCGGGGCGCATGACGCCGGGCACGACCCAGCTGCCGTCCGCCGTCTCGTGCGCACCGGTGCGGCGACGGTCGTGCTCGTCGGACACCTCGCCGACGATCTCCTCGACGACGTCCTCGAGGGTGACGATGCCGGAGGTGCCGCCGTACTCGTCGACGACGACGGCCATCTGCATGCCGTCGTCGCGCAGGGAGACGAGCAGTGCCGCCAGGCCCAGCGTCTCGGGCACGCGCGGCGCCGGGATCATCAGGCTGCCGGCCGACACGGGGACGTCGGCGCGACGGTCGTGGGGCACGGCGATGGCCCGGCGCAGGTTGACGAGGCCGACGACGTCGTCGTCGTCGTCCCCGAGGACCGGGAAGCGCGAGTGGCCGGTGCGGCGGGCGGCGGCGACGACGTCGGCCGCCGTCGCCGTGCGCGGCAGCGCCGTCATCCGCACGCGGTCGGTCATGACGTCGACGGCGGTGAGCGCCCCGATCCCGATGGAACGGGTGAGGAGCGTCGCCGTGCCGATGTCGAGCGTGCCCTGCTCGGCGGAGCGGCGCACGAGTGCGGTGAGCTCACTGGCGGAGCGGCCGCCGGCGAGCTCCTCGACCGGCTCGACGCCGAAGCGGCGCAGGACCGCGTTCGCGTTGCCGTTGAGGAGCGAGATGACCGGGCGCAGCACCCGGGTGAAGGCCCGCTGCAGCGGGGCGACGACCCCCGCCGTCGCGAACGGGTCGGCGAGGGCGAGGTTCTTGGGGACGAGCTCCCCGAAGAGCATGGAGAAGCCGTTGACGAGGACGAGGGAGACGACGACGGCGGTCGCGCCGGCGGCCGCGGCGGCGAGCCCGGTGGAGCCGAGCGGTCCGCTGAGCAGCGTCACGAGAGCCGACTGCGCCGTGTAGCCGAGCAGGACGGTGGTGAGCGTGATGCCCACCTGCGCGCCCGAGAGCTCGGTCGACAGGTGCCGCAGGGCCCGCTGCACGCCCAGGGCGCGCTTGTCGCCGGAGGCCACGCGCCGGTCGACGGTGGCGGGGTCCATCGCGACGAGGGAGAACTCGGCCGCGACGAAGACGGCGGTGCCGGCGGTGAGGACCACGCCCAGCAGGACGAGCAGCCACTCGGTCAGCACCGAGGTGGCCCGGGTGTGAGGAGGGGGCCGCCGGGACTCGGGGGCTCGGCGTCCGCCTCACCCGGTTGTCGGGGCTCGGCGTCCGCCTCGGGACTCGGGGGGTCCGCGTCCGGTCCCGCGGCGGTGCCGGGGACCTCCAGCGGGCTGGTCTGTCGCTGCGCCATAGTGCGGTGAGGATACCGGCAGCGGGTCCGCGCGGGGGTGCTGCGGGGCACCGGTGTGCCAGAGTGCACTCATGGCCCCCACCGGTCCCCCCACCACCGATGCCACCCGGGTGCTCGTCGTCGAGGACGAGCCGGACATCGCGGCGCAGATCGCGCACCGGCTCGCCGCCGAGGGCTGGCTGGTGGAGATCGCCGGCGACGGTCACGGCGGCGTGGCGGCGGCACGGACCTTCGTGCCCGACGTCGTCGTCCTCGACGTCATGCTGCCGGGGCTCGACGGGCTCGAGGTGTGCCGCCGGATCCAGGCAGAGCGCGAGGTGCCGGTCCTCATGCTCACCGCGCGCGACGACGAGACCGACATCCTCGTCGGGCTCGGCGTGGGCGCCGACGACTACATGACCAAGCCCTTCTCCATGCGCGAGCTGCTCGCCCGCCTCAAGGCGCTGCTGCGGCGCGCCGAGCGGGCCCGCCGCACGGCCGTGGAGGACAGCGGTGACCCCGGCGAGACCCCGCTCACCCTGGGCGACCTCGAGATCGACCGCAACCAGCGCCGGGTGCGCCGCGGCGGCACCGAGGCCCACCTCACCCCCACCGAGTTCGACCTGCTCGTGTGCCTCGCCGCGAGCCCCCGCACCGTGTTCTCCCGGGAGAAGCTGCTCGCCGAGGTGTGGGACTGGGCTGACGCGTCCGGCACCCGCACCGTCGACTCCCACGTCAAGGCGCTGCGCCGCAAGCTCGGCGCGGACCTCGTCCGGACCGTCCACGGCGTCGGGTACGCCCTGGAACCGACCGAGGACGCCGCGGAGGGGCGGTGAGCGGCCCGGGCGCGCGGCACGCCCGCGCGGGCCTGCGGATGTCCCGCCCGCTCGACCGTTTCCGCTCGCTCAAGATCAAGCTCGGCGTCCTCGTGGCCGTCACCGTCACCGCCGCCGCGTTCCTCACCTGGCTGGGGCTGCGCCACGAGCTCGGCCCCACCCGGACCTTCCCGCTGGCCATCGTCTCGGCGCTCGTCGTCACCCAGGTCCTCGCCCACGGCATGACGTCCCCGCTGCGGGAGATGACGGCGGCGGCGCGGGCGATGGCCCGTGGTGACTACTCGCGCCGGGTGACGGCGACGAGCAACGACGAGGTCGGTGAGCTCGCCAAGGCCTTCAACCAGATGGCCGAGGACCTCGCGTCCGTCGACACCGCCCACCGGGAGATCGTCGCCAACGTCTCCCACGAGCTGCGCACCCCGGTCGCCGCGCTGCAGGCCCAGCTGGAGAACCTCGCGGACGGCGTCGTGCCCGCGTCCCCCGAGGCGTTGGAGGGTGCGCTGCGCCAGACGCAGCGGCTGGGCCGGCTCGTGGGCTACCTCCTGGACCTGTCGCGGGTGGAGGCGGGCGTCGTCGGGCTCGAGCTCGAGGACGTCGCCGTGCGGACGCTCGTCGACGACGCCGTCGCGGAGGCGGCGGCAGCGGCGACGGCCGCGGGCCGCGACGTGCGCTGGGAGGTGACGGTGGAGCCGGCCGAGCTGCGGCTGCGGGTGGACCCCGTCCGCATCTCCCAGGTGCTGGCCAACCTCCTCGACAACGCCGTCCGGCACACGCCGTCGGGCACGCTCGTGTCGGTGCGCGCGTCGGCCGCGGCGCCGCGGGGGGAGGTCGTCATCGACGTCGTCGACTCCGGGGCGGGGATCCCGCCCGCCGACCGGGAGCGGGTCTTCGAGCGCTTCCAGCGGGGCAACAGCCCCTCGCTCACCGGCCGGGCGAGCACCGGCGGGACCGGGCTGGGGCTGGCGATTTCCCGGTGGGCGGTGACGATCCACGGTGGCACCATCGAGGTCGCCGACTCCCAGGCCGGCGAGGGCGCCACCGTCCGGCTCCGGCTGCCCTCCCGCGGCCCCCGCCCGCCACGGTCCGTGGGGACGTTGCAGGGCACCGCCTGACACTGCCTTGACCGCCGGTTGGGACTGAGGTCCGGGGCACGCGGGCGGGACGCCCGATATGGCCAGATCCCTCCTCCCGGCTCCGTCCGCCGCGCCCGCATCGCCTAGGCTTGAGGGGCACTTTCTCCTCCATCCACACACGTCTCGGAAGAGGGCGATCCCCGAAGTGTCCACTCAGGAGCACCCTGACCCCGCTGCCGCCGCGTTCGGCACGAATGAATGGCTCATCGAGGAGCTGTTCGAGCAGTACAAGAAGGACCCCGAGCTCGTCGACCCGGCGTGGTGGGACTTCTTCAAGGACTACCAGCCCGGCAACGGCACCACCGAGGGCCGTGCCGCCGAGCCGCCCTCGACGCAGCAGCCGCCCTCCACGCAGCAGCCGCCCTCCACGCAGCAGCCGTCAGCGCAGCCGCAGCCGCCCTCCGCCGGCACCAGCGACCGCAGGGACGCGCCCGCCGCCGACCCGAGCCCCGCGCCCTCGGCGCGCTCGACGAGCAGCTCCGAGGAGGCCCAGCCCACGTCCGTGCCCGGTTCCGACACGACGGCCGGGAACCCGGCGCCCGCCCCGCAGGCGCGCAAGGTCGCCGACACCGTCTCCCAGGAGCCCGCGCCGGAGGCGGCCGCGCAGCCCGCCGTCGCCGGCTACACCTCCACCCCCGCCTCCCGCCAGCGGGTCGACGCTCCCACCGACGGCACGATCAAGCTGCGCGGCCCTGCCGCCCGCGTCGTCAAGAACATGGACGCCAGCCTCGAGGTGCCGACCGCCACGAGCGTGCGCGCCGTCCCGGCCAAGCTCCTCGTGGACAACCGCATCGTCATCAACAACCACCTCGCCCGCGGGCGCGGCGGCAAGATCTCCTTCACCCACCTCATCGGCTACGCCGTCGTCGAGGCCCTGGGCAAGCTGCCGGAGATGAACGCCGCCTACACCGAGGTCGACGGCAAGCCCGCGATGACCCAGCCGGCGCACGTCAACTTCGGCCTGGCCATCGACCTGCCCAAGCCGGACGGCACCCGCCAGCTCCTCGTCCCGTCCGTCAAGGCGGCCGAGACGATGGACTTCGCCCAGTTCCGGGTCGCCTACGAGGAGCTGGTCCGCAAGGCGCGGAACAACAAGCTCACCGTCGAGGACTTCGCCGGCACGACGATCACGCTGACCAACCCCGGGACCATCGGCACCGTCCACTCGATGCCGCGGCTCATGGTCGGGCAGGGCACGATCGTCGGCGTCGGTGCGCTGGACTACCCGGCCGAGTACAAGGGCGCCTCCGAGGAGACCCTCGCCCGCGCCGGCGTCTCCAAGATCCTCACGCTCACCTCGACCTACGACCACCGCATCATCCAGGGCGCCGCGTCCGGTGAGTTCCTCCGCATCTTGGAGGAGAAGCTGCTCGGCCAGGACGGGTTCTTCGACCGTGTCTTCGCCTCCCTGCGCGTGCCCTACGAGCCGGTCCGCTGGCAGCGTGACGTCCACGTCGACCCGGAGACCGAGCTCGGCAAGCCGGCCCGGATCGCCGAGGTCATCCACGCCTACCGCTCCCGCGGCCACCTCATGGCCGACACCGACCCGCTGACCTACCGCCAGCGCCGTCACCCCGACCTCGACATCACCAACCACGGGCTGTCGCTGTGGGACCTGGACCGCACGTTCCCCACCGGCGGCTTCGCCGGCACCAGCCGGCTGCCCTTCCGCGACATCCTCGGCACCCTGCGCGACACGTACTGCCGCACCATCGGCATCGAGTACATGCACCTGCAGGACCCCGTCGAGCGTCGCTGGATGCAGGCCCGCCTCGAGACGCCCTACCAGAAGCCCTCCCCCGACGAGCAGCTGCAGATCCTGCGCAAGCTCGGGCAGGCCGAGGCCTTCGAGACGTTCCTCCAGACGAAGTACGTCGGGCAGAAGCGCTTCAGCCTCGAGGGCGGTGAGTCGCTCATCCCGATGCTCGACACCATCCTCACCGGCGCGGCGCGCGACGGCCTCGACGAGGTCGCGATCGGCATGGCCCACCGCGGCCGCCTCAACGTCCTCGCCAACATCGCCGGCAAGTCCTACGCCCAGGTCTTCTCCGAGTTCGAGGGGAACCAGGACCCGCGCTCGATCCAGGGCTCCGGGGACGTCAAGTACCACCTCGGCACGGTCGGGGAGTTCACCGCGCACACCGGGGAGCAGACGCGGGTGTACCTCGCGGCCAACCCCTCCCACCTCGAGGCCGTCAACGGCGTCCTCGAGGGCGTCACGCGCGCCAAGCAGGACCGCATCGACCTCGGCCAGCAGGGCTTCTCCGTGCTGCCGGTCCTCATCCACGGTGACGCGGCCTTCGCCGGCCAGGGCGTGGTGACCGAGACCCTCCAGCTGTCCCAGCTGCGCGGCTACCGCACCGGCGGCACCGTGCACATCCTGGTGAACAACCAGATCGGCTTCACCACCGGGCCGGCGAGCTCGCGCTCCACCCACTACCCCACCGACGTCGCCAAGGGTCTGCAGCTCCCGATCTTCCACGTCAACGGGGACGACCCCGAGGCCGTGGCCCGGGTCGCGGAGCTCGCCTACGCCTACCGGCAGGAGTTCCACAAGGACGTCATCATCGACCTCGTGTGCTACCGCCGCCGCGGGCACAACGAGGGCGACGACCCGTCGATGACGCAGCCGGTCATGTACTCCCTCATCGAGGACAAGCGCAGCACGCGCAAGCTCTTCACCGAGGCCCTCGTGGGCCGCGGGGACATCACCCCCGAGCAGGCCGAGCAGGCGCTGCACGAGTACCAGTCCGAGCTCGAGAAGGCCTTCACCGAGACCCGCGAGGTGGGCTGGCGCCCGCCCGTCCGCGAGGACGAGCAGGTCGCCGGGCTGGAGCTGCCCGAGTCGCAGCAGGTGGACGCCGGCACGATGGTCGGCTGGCAGACCGCCGTGCCCGAGCCCGTGCTCGGCCGCATCGGGACGGCGCACGTGCGCCCGCCGGAGGGCTTCTCGGTCCACCCCAAGCTCGCCAAGCTCCTCGAGCGGCGCGAGGTCATGTCCCGCGAGGGGGAGATCGACTGGGGCTTCGGGGAGATCCTCGCCTTCGGCTCCCTCCTCATGGAGGGCACGCCGGTGCGCCTGGCCGGCCAGGACTCCCGCCGCGGCACCTTCGTCCAGCGGCACGCGGTCTTCCACGACGCCGAGACCGGGGCCGAGTGGACCCCGCTCATGTACCTCACCGGGGACCAGGCGAAGTTCTGGGTCTACGACTCCTCGCTGTCGGAGTACGCGGCGATGGCCTTCGAGTACGGCTACTCGGTGGAGCGGCCCGACGCGCTCGTCCTGTGGGAGGCGCAGTTCGGTGACTTCGTCAACGGCGCGCAGATCGTCGTCGACGAGTTCATCTCCTCCTCCGAGCAGAAGTGGGGCCAGCGGTCCTCCCTCGTGCTGCTGCTGCCGCACGGCTACGAGGGCCAGGGTCCGGACCACTCCTCCGGCCGCATCGAGCGGTTCCTCCAGCTGTGCGCGGAGGAGAACATGATCGTGGCCCAGCCGAGCACGCCGGCCAACCACTTCCACATGCTGCGCCGGCAGGCCTACAACCGCCCGCGGGTGCCCCTCATCGCCTTCACCCCGAAGCAGCTGCTGCGCCTGCGCGCGGCGGCCTCCCCGCTGGAGGACTTCACCAGCGGGACCTTCCGGACCGTGATCGGCGACCAGGACGGCACCCAGGGTGACGTCACCCGGGTCCTCCTGTGCTCCGGGCGGGTCTACTACGACCTCGCCGCGCACCGGGAGAAGACGGGCGCGACGTCCACGGCGATCGTCCGGCTCGAGCAGCTCTACCCGCTCGACCAGGAGGCCGTGCGCGCCGAGCTCGACCGCTACCCGGGCGCCGAGGTCGTGTGGGTGCAGGACGAGCCGGCCAACCAGGGTGCGTGGACGTTCCTGTCCGACCACCTCTCGAGCGAGGCCCTCGGTGGGCGCGAGCTGCGCCTCGTCTCCCGCCCAGCCGCCGCCTCGCCGGCCACCGGCGCGGGACGCGTCCACAAGGAGCAGCAGGCCACGCTCCTCGAGTCGGCCTTCGGCTGACCGGAGCGGCACGACGCGGGCCGGCCCCCTCGGGGGCCGGCCCGCGATAGGTTCGGGGCACTGACGAGAAGGGAACCACCGTGAGCGAGAGGGACGTGCGGATCTGCGTCGTCGGCGACGAGCTGTCCGCGGGGATGGGTGACGCCCGGGGGCTCGGCTGGGTGGGGCGCGTGGTCGCCCGCACCGACGGCGAGGACCCGCTCTTCGTCACCTCCCTGGCGGTGCCGGACGAGACGTCCACGGCCCTCTCGGGACGCTGGGAGAGCGAGTGCCAGCGGCGCTTCGCCCCCGGCAGCGACAACCGGCTCGTCGTCGCCCTCGGCTCGGCCGACCTCACCGCCGGTCTGTCCCTGGCCCGCAGCCGCCTCAACCTCGCCAACATCCTCGACAGCGCGCGTTCCCAGCAGGTCGAGGTGTTCGTCGTCGGTCCCCCGCCCCGTCCCGGGGTGGACGGCGACGCGCTGGGCGCCCTCTCCGACGCCTACGCCGACGTGTCGACCCGGCGGCAGGTGCGGTACGTGGAGACCTTCGCGCCGCTGCGCACCCACGACCAGTGGCTGGCCGACGTCGCCGCCGGGGACGGCGTCCACCCCGGCCAGGCCGGGTACGGTCTGCTCGCGTGGCTGGTCCTCCACAACGGCTGGCACGACTGGCTGGGCCTCCCCCACGCCGCCTAACCCGACCAACGTCGCAGCTGGGGGATCAGGCGACGGCGGCACACGTCTACCGCGTCCCTCGGCCCACCATCTGGTGGATCCGGGGTGGGTCAGTAGGTGCGGTTCCAGCCGGGGAGGTTCATCGGGTTGATCGTCGAGCCGTTCTTCCACACCTCGAAGTGGACGTGGCAGCCGGTGACGTTGCCGGTCATGCCGGTGTAGCCGACGACGTCGCCCTGGTCGACCCACTGCCCGGCGCGCACGTTGAAGCGGCTGAGGTGGTTGGTCACGGTGACGTAGCCGCTGCCGTTCATCGTGCCGTGGTCGATGATGACCTGGTTGCCGTGCGAGGCGTTGCCCGGCGCGGGGATCGTCGCCTTGACCGTGCCGCTCGCGGCCGCGACCTGCGGGTTGCCGCACGCGGAGCGGATGTCGACGCCGGCGTGGAACCACTCGTAGCCGGCGAGCGGGTGCATGCGCATGCCGTAGGGCGAGGTGACGTACAGCGGGTTGGGCACCGGGGGGGTCATCGAGCCGGAGCTGCTGCTGCTGCCGCCACCGCTCGAGGAGCCGCCCCCACCGGAGGAGCTGCTGCCGCCGGAGGAGCCACCGCCGCTGGTGCCTCCGCTGCTCTGGGCGGCGGCCGCACGCCGCTCACGCTCGCGGCGTTCCTGCTCGCGCCGCTCGGCCTCCCGCTGGGCGACCGTGCCGGCGCGGTCCGCCTCGATACCGGCGATGATCCCGGCGAGACGGTCGTCGTCGGCCTCCTTCTGGGCGAGGTCCGAGTTGAGCCGGCCGCGCAGCTCCTCGAGCTCGGCGGCCAGCGCGGTCTGCTGTGCCTGGATCTCGACGATCTCCCGGCGGTGCGCGTCGGCAGCGGCCCGCGCCTCGTCGGCGGCGGCCACGGCCTCCTCGGCCTGGGCGTGGAGCTGGTCGATGCGGTCGCGCACGGCCTGCTGGCGCAGCTCCCGGTTGCGGTTGACGGCGGTGATGGTCTCGAGGTCGGTGATGACCTTGGTCTGGGTCCGCACCGCCGTGTCGACGATGGCCGTCTGGCGGATGAACTCCTCGCTCGAGCTCGCGTTGAGGACCACCGACAGCCCGCTGAGGGACGCCCCGCCGCGGTAGGTGCTGCGCGCGAGCTCGCCGATCGACGAGCGGGTCGACTCGATCTGCGCATCACCCTCGGCGAGCTGCTCACCGAGGTTACCGAGCTCGCTCTCCGCGAGGGTGAGACGGTCGGACACCGCCTGCTCCTCCCGCTCGGCGGCGGCGAGAGCGTCCTGGGCCTCCACCAGGGCGGCCTCGGCGAGCGGCAGCCGCGCGTTGGCGTCCTCGAGGGCGAGGTAGGCGGTGGCGAGGTCGGCGTTGGTCCCCTCGAGCCGGGACTCCAGCGCCTCGCGCTCGCGAGCGAGCTCCTCCCGCTCCTCGCGCTGCTGACGCAGCTGACGGTCGTACTCGCGGATCTCGTCGTCGTAGTCGGCGACGGCGGAGGTGCCGCCGGCGAGCAGCACGACGGCGAGCGCTGCGGACAGCAGGGCGCGGAGCGGGCGGCGGGGACGGGAGCGCGTCATGTCAGACCCTCGTGTAGCGACTCAGGGACACCAGCGAGCTGATGCCGGCGAGCAGGATGGCGGCGGCGACCAGGAGCGGTGCGATGAGCAGGACGTCGCCGGTGTCGACGAACTGCACCCACTGGAACTCCGTGGCCAGCCACCCCTCGACGAGGTAGCGCGCGGCCAGCCAGAGCCCGCCCACGGCGAGCGCGGCGCCGGCGAGCGCGGCGAGCGCGCCCTCGAGCATGAAGGGCAGCTGGATGAAGAGGTTGGAGGCACCCACGAGCCGCATGATCGAGGTCTCGCGCCGTCGGCTCATCGCCGACAGCCGGATCGTCGTCGTGATGAGGAGGACGGCGGTGACGATCATGACGCCCGCGAGGGCGACGGCGAGGAGCGTGGCGCGGTCGAGGATGAGGAAGAGTGGCTCGAGGAGCGCACGCTGGTCGACGACGTCCTCGACGCCGGGCCGGCCGGTGAGCTCGTCGGCGACCACCTGGTACTGCTCGGGGTCGACGAGCTTGATCCGGAAGGACACCTGCATCTGCTCCGGCGTGAGGGACTGCGTCCACACCGTGTCGGGCATCTGCTCCTGGAAGGCCTCGTAGGCCTCCTCCTTGGTCTCGAAGAAGACCTCGTCCACGTAGGGGGCCAGCGCCTCGGACGCGAGGAGCTCCTCGATGTCGGCGAGCTGGGCCTCGCTCACCTCACCGGTGGCGCAGGTGGGCACCGCGGAGTCCTGCGGGCACATGAAGACGGAGACCTCGACGCGGTCGTACCAGTCGTCCTTCATGTTGCCGATCTGCATCTGGAGCAGCGCGGCGGCGCCCACGAAGACGAGGGAGATGAAGGTGACGAGGACGACGGAGATCGTCATCGACACGTTGCGCCGCAGCCCGGAGGCGAGCTGGGAGAGAACGAACCGGAGTCGCATGAGAGCCCCTACCTCGCCGCGCCGTAGACGCCGCGCGACTGGTCGCGCACGGTGCGGCCGTCCTCGAGCTCGATGACGCGCTTACGCATCTGGTCGACGATCTCGTCGTCGTGGGTGGCCATGACCACCGTGGTGCCGATCCGGTTGATCCGGTCGAGGAGACGCATGATCCCGATGGACGTCGTCGGGTCGAGGTTGCCGGTGGGCTCGTCGGCCAGGAGGATCGCGGGCCGGTTGACGAAGGCGCGGGCGATCGCCACGCGCTGCTGCTCGCCGCCGGACAGCTCGTGCGGCATGCGCTTCTCCTTGCCCTCCAGGCCCACGGTCTCGAGGACCTCGGGGACCGTGGTGAGGACGTGGTGACGCGGCTTGCCGATCACCTGGAGGGCGATGGCGACGTTGTCGAAGACCGTCTTGTTCGGCAGCAGCCGGAAGTCCTGGAAGACCATGCCGATCTGGCGGCGCAGCTGGGGGACGCGCCACTGGGAGACGGTGGACAGGTCCCGGCCCAGGGCGAAGACCTGCCCGGACGTCGCGCGCTCCTCGCGCAGGACGAGGCGCAGGAAGGTCGACTTCCCGGAGCCGGACTGGCCGACGAGGAAGACGAACTCGCCGCGCTCGACCTCCAGGGTCACCTGGTCCAGCGCGGGTCGCGCGCCCCTGGCGTACACCTTGGAGACGTTCTCGAATCGAATCATGCTCTGGAGCCAGTCTCGGAAGTGGGGAAGGCGGAACTCTGGCCGTCTCGAGAGTAGGCACGCCTCTCCCCCGCTCCCCCGCCGACACGCCGACGGCGGTGGGGCGGGCCCGCGGCGTGCGTCCGGGCCCGGCAGCACGCGCTACCGGCGGATGTACCCCTGCTCGGTGGCGGCCGCGACGGCGGCGGTCCGGGACCCGACCCCGAGCTTGGCGTAGACGTGTGCCAGGTGCGACTTCACGGTCGCCGGGCTGAGGTAGAGCTCGGACCCGATCTGCTGGTTGCTCAGGCCGCGTGCGACGAGCCGGAGGATCTCGACCTCCCGCGGACTGAGCGCCTCGCCCCGGCTGCGCACCCGGTCCATCAGGCGGGCGGCGATGGCCGGAGCCAGGGCGGACCTGCCTCCGGCAGCGGCCCGCACCGCGGCGGTCAGCGCCTCCGGCGGGGCGTCCTTGAGCAGGTAGCCGGTCGCGCCCGCCTCCACCGCGGCAAGGATGTCGACGTCCGTCTCATAGGTGGTGAGGACGAGCACGCGCGGACCCCCGGCGCGCGCGGTGACGGCGGCGGTCGCCTCCGAGCCGTCCATGCCGCTGCCGAACTGGAGGTCCATGAGGACGACGTCGACGGCGGTCGTCGCGCTCAGCTCGACGGCCTCCTCCGCGGTGGCGGCCTCCGCGACGACGACGAGGTCCGGCTCGGTCTCGAGGACGGCCCGCAGCCCCGCGCGGACCACCGGGTGGTCGTCGGCGAGCAGCAGTCGGATGCGCGGCGCGCTCACGGCGCCACCCCCTCGCCGGCCAGCGGCAGCCGGACGGTGACCACGGTTCCCCGCCCGGGCGCCGACTCGACCGTCAGCGTGCCGTGGAGCGCCTCCGCCCGGGCGCGCATCGTGGTCAGGCCGAAGCCGCCGTCCGCGCCGGGGCGGACGTGCTGCGCGCCGAGGCCCACGCCGTCGTCGGCGACCGCCAGGCGGACCTCGTGGCCGACGACGTCGAGCGTGACACGCACGCGGGTCGCGGCGGCGTGCTGGACGACGTTCGCCAGTGCCGACTGCGCCACCCGCAGCAGGGCGACCTCGTGGCTCGTCGGCAGCTCGTCCGGTGCCGCCGAGGCGATCACGGCGGTGGGCACACCGGCGTCGGTGGTGGCGGCGGCCAGCCGCTCCAGCGCCGCTGGGAGCGCGCCGGCGTCGAGCCCCGGCGGTGTCTCGTCGCGCACGAAGCGGCGTGCCTCGGCGAGGTTGTCCACGGCCGCCTCCCGCGCCCGGACGACGTGGCCGGCCGCGACGTCCGGCCGGTCCGGCAGCGCTCGTTCCGCGGCGCGCAGCAGCAGCTGGATGCTCGAGAGTCCCTGGGCGAGCGTGTCGTGGATCTCCCGGGCGAGGCGCTCGCGCTCGGTGGACATCCCGGTGGCGCGCTCGGCCGCGGCCAGCTCGGCGCGGGTCTCGGTGAGCTCGACGATGAGCCGGCGGCGCGCGTCACTCTCCCGGTACAGCGCCTGGTAGCCGAGCACGGTCGCCACGGCCACGGCCGCCCCGAGGGCCGGGCCGACGACCATCGGGGCGGTGAGCGCGTGCTGGTGCCAGCCGAACCCGGCGACGGCGGCGACGGTCGTCGCCCCGACGGCCAGCAGCCCGGGCCGCAGTGGCAGGAGGTGCAGGTGGAGGAAGAAGAGCGGGAAGGCTAGCCACACGGCGTCGGCGGAGAACGCCAGCAGCACCAGCCAGCACACCGCGACGGCGGCGAGCCACAGCGCGGCTGCTCGCGACGAGCGACGCACCTGGGGCACCAGCGAACCGGCCGCGTAGCCGGCAGCCATGACGCTCGCCGACGTGACGACCGCGCCCACGCTGGGCACCTCCGACTGCCCGGCGCGCAGCACCACGAGCCCGAGCATGGCGAGCACCAGCAGGTGCAGGCACAGGCGCAGCACCCGCAGCACGGGGGTCAGCGCGTCGGGGTTCACAGGACGTCCAGCGTAGGCACGCCGCCGCACGGCGGCATCGGCCGAAAGGTGTAAGGGCACGTCGGCCGCCCAGGCCACCAGGACACGGCCGAGCGCCCGATGCCCGGCGGGGCACGACGCGCGGAGGCTGGGACCAGCGCCGGAGAACCGCTCCGGCACCGACACCGAGGAGGCCCCGACCGTGTTCCTGGCCTGGAGAGACCTGCGATTCGCCAAGGGGCGGTTCGTGCTCATGGGGGCCGTCGTCGTGCTCATCACCGTGCTCGTCGGGCTGGTCTCGGGACTGACCGCCGGGCTGGCCCGGCAGAGCACCTCGGCGATCACCGACCTGCCCGCCGACCACCTGGCCTTCGCAGCCCCGGCCGACGGTGAGGGGGTCGCCTTCACCACCTCCACCCTCGAGGAGCCCACCTGGCAGGCCTGGGCCGCGCAGCCGGGCGTCACCCGTGCCGAGCCGCTCGCCGTCGCGACCACCCGGGCGCAGGCCGGGGCCACCACCGCGGGCGTGTCGAGCTTCGGGGTGCGGTCGGGCTCCGGCCTGGCCCCCGCCGAGGTCACGCCGGGCTCCGTCGTCCTGTCCGCCACCGCCGCCGAGGACCTCGACGCCGGCGAGGGGGACACGGTCACGCTCGCCGGCGCCCGTCTCACGGTCACCGCCGTGGCCGGGGACCACTCCTTCAACCACACCCCCGTCGTGTGGGCCGACCTCGACGACGTCCAGCAGGCGGGCCGGGACGGCGCACCGGTGGCCACCGTGGTCGCGCTGAGCACCACCGGCACCGCCGGTCTCGCCGCCGCCGACGCCGAGCTCGGCACCGTCACGGTCAGCCGCGCCGACGCGCTCCGCGCGATCGGCTCCTACACCTCCGAGAACGGCTCGCTGCAGCTCATGCGCGGCTTCCTCTTCGCGATCTCCGCGCTGGTCATCGGTGCCTTCTTCACGGTGTGGACCGTCCAGCGCTCCGGGGACGTCGCGGTGCTCAAGGCTCTCGGCGCCTCGACGCGCTACCTGCTGCGCGACGCCCTCGGGCAGGCCGCCGTCCTGCTCGCGCTGGGCACCGGCCTGGGGATGGCGATCGTCGCCGGGCTCGGCCTGGCGATCGGCGGCGCCGTGCCCTTCGTCCTCAGCGTGTCGACGACGCTGCTGCCCGCCCTCGTCCTCGTCGTCCTCGGCGTCCTCGGCGCCGGCCTCGCCGTCCGTCGGATCACCGCCGTCGACCCCCTGACCGCACTTGGGAGCACCCGATGACCCTCGACCTGTCCCACATCACCCTCACCTACCCCGACGGCCCGTCGCGGTTGACCGCCCTCGACGACGTCACCGTGACCGTCCCGGCCGGCACCGTCACCGCCCTCGTCGGCCCCTCGGGCTCGGGCAAGTCCAGCCTGCTGGCGGTCGCCGCCACGCTCGTCGCACCCGACTCCGGGCGCGTCGTCGTCGCCGGCACCGACACCGCGGGGCTGAGCCGCGGGGAGCTGACCGGTCTGCGCCGGGCGAGCATCGGCACGATCTTCCAGCAGCCCAACCTGCTGCCCTCCCTGACGGCGCTCGAGCAGCTGCAGGTGGTCGCCCACCTCGCCGGGACGTCCGCGTCGGCGGCGCGTGCCCGCGGGCTGCAGCTGCTCGACGCCGTCGGACTGGCCGACCGCGCCGACCACCGACCCCACCAGCTGTCCGGCGGTCAGCGGCAACGGGTGAACATCGCTCGGGCGCTGATGAACGAGCCCGCGGTGCTGCTCGTCGACGAGCCGACGAGCGCCCTGGACCACGAGCGCGGCTCGGCCGTGCTCGGCCTGCTCACCGCGCTCACGCGCGAGCGGCGGACCGCGACGGTGCTCGTCACGCACGACCGGTCACAGCTGGGCGGCGTGGACGCCGTCGTGGAGATCCACGACGGCGCGGTCGTCGCCCGCAGCGAGCCGGCCACCGCCGGCGGCTGAGCCCGTCAGGCGTCGTCGCCCTCGTGCTGCTTGCGCCAGCGGATGCCGGCCTCGATGAAGTCGTCGATCTCGCCGTCGAACACGGCCGAGGGGTTGCCCTGCTCGTGCTCGGTGCGCAGGTCCTTGACCATCTGGTAGGGCTGCAGGACGTAGGAGCGCATCTGGTCACCCCAGCTCGCCTTGACGTCGCCGGCGAGCGCCTTCTTCGCGGCGTTCTCCTCCTGCTGACGCACGAGGAGCAGGCGGGACTGCAGGACGCGCAGCGCGGCGGCGCGGTTCTGGATCTGGGACTTCTCGTTCTGCATCGAGACGACGATCCCCGTGGGGATGTGGGTCATGCGCACCGCGGAGTCGGTCGTGTTGACGGACTGGCCACCGGGACCGGAGGAACGGAAGACGTCGACCTTGATCTCCGACTCGGGGATCTCCACGTGGTCGGTCTGCTCGATGAGCGGGATGACCTCGACGGCGGCAAAGGACGTCTGGCGCCGGCCCTGGTTGTCGAAGGGGGAGATCCGCACGAGGCGGTGGGTGCCGGCCTCGACGGAGAGGTTGCCGAAGGCGTAGGGCGCCTTCACCTCGAACGTCACGCTCTTGAGCCCGGCCTCCTCGGCGTAGGACGTGTCGAGCACCTTGGTCGGGTAGCCGTGCCGCTCGGCCCAGCGCAGGTACATGCGCATGAGCATCTCGGCGAAGTCGGCGGCGTCCACGCCACCGGCACCCGCGCGGATCGTCACGACGGCCTCGCGCTGGTCGTACTCCCCGGACAGCAGCGTGCGGACCTCGAGGTCCTCGAGGTCCCTGCGGACGGCGGCGAGCTCGGCCTCGGCGTCCTGGAGGAAGGCGTCGGCGTCCGCGCCGTCCTCCTCCTGCCCGAGCTCGACGAGGGCCTCGAGGTCCTCGATCCGCTGGCCCATCCGCTCGACCCGGTTGAGCTCGGCCTGGGCGTGGGAGAGCTGGCTGGTCACCGCCTGCGCGGCGTCCTGGTCGTCCCACAGGTCGGGGGCGCCGGCCTTCTCGGAGAGCTCGGCGATCTGCGCGCGCAGGGCGTCCGGGTCCGTCACCGCGCTGATGGCGCGGTAGGTGGAGCGCAGGTGCTGGATCTCGGTCGGGAAGTCGATGGCCACGATCACCCAGGCTACGCGATGACGGCCGGCGACGAGTCCGCGCGCCGCCTCAGCCGAGCACCAGGCGGACGGCGAGCAGGAGCATGACCACGCCGATGACGACGTCCAGCACCCGCCAGGTGCCGGGCCGGCCGAGCAGGGGGGCGGCCGCCCGCGCGCCCAGCCCCAGGGCGGAGAACCACGCGACGCTGCCGACGACGGCGCCGGTGGCGAACCACCAGCGCCCGTCCGCGTACTGGTTGGCGATCGAGCCGAGCATGAGCACCGTGTCGAGGTAGACGTGCGGGTTGAGAAAGGTCAGGGCGAGCGTCGTGGTGACGACGCGGCCCCGTCCCCTCCCCCGGCCTTCGAGCGGGTCCAGGACCTGCGCCCGTCGGGCGCTCCACAGGGAGCGCAGCCCGTAGGCGGCGAGGTACGCCGCACCGGCCCACCGCGCCACCGTGAGCACGACGGGGTGCTCCTGGACGAGGATGCCCACCCCGCTGACGCCGACGACGATGAGCAGGGCGTCGGACAGCGCGCAGATCGCCACGACGACGCCGACGTGGTGGCGGGTCAGGCCCTGCCGGAGGACGAAGGCGTTCTGCGCGCCGATCGCGACGATGAGGGACAGGCCCGTGAGCAGGCCGGCGAGGAGGGGTGCCACGCCGACGAGGCTAGGATCGCGGGCTGCTGAAGCCAAGCGAAAGTTTGTGCAGCGGCATTAGCGTTGCTTTATGACCCTGCGTCCGGAGCAGCTGGCGGCGCTCGTCGCGATCGTCGACGAGGGCAGCTTCGAGGCCGCCGCCCACCACCTGTCCGTCACGCCGTCCGCGGTCAGCCAGCGCATCCGCGCGCTTGAGAGCCAGGTCGGGCAGGTCCTCCTCCTGCGCACGATCCCGAGCCGTGTCACGGAGGCCGGCGCCGCGGTCCTCCGCACGGCGCGCCAGCAGCAGCTCCTGGAACGTGAGCTGCACGCCGAGCTGTCCGCCCCCGGCGGCGGGGGGACGTCACCCCTGCCCGTGGCGGTCAACGCCGACTCCCTCGCCACCTGGTTCGTGCGGGTGCTCACCGAGTGCGCCTCGTGGCCGGACGTCAGCCTGCGGCTCCACGTCGAGGACCAGGGCCACTCCGCCACGCTCCTGCGCACCGGGGCCGTGCTCGGAGCGGTCACCTCGGAGCCCGTCGCGGTGCAGGGGTGCTCGGTCGAGCCTCTCGGCACGATGCGCTACGTCCCCGTGGCCGCACCCGGGCTGGTCGAGCGGTGGACGCGCGGACGCACCGTCGACTGGGCGGGCATGCCCGTCGTACGGTTCAACGCCAAGGACGACCTCCAGCAGCGGGTGCTCGCCGCCCGCGGCGTCACGACATCACCACCGACGCACGTGGTCCCGTCCTCCGAGGGCTTTCTCGCGGCCGTCCGTGCCGGTCTCGGCTGGGGTGCCGTGCCGGAGGAGCAGCTGGGGGACGACGTCGGGCGCGGACGCCTCGTCCGCCTCCCCGGGCGCGACCGGATCGACGTCCCGCTCTACTGGCAACGCTGGCGCCTGCGTTCGGAGCGGATCGACCGGGTCACTGCGGCGGTCCGCTCAGCGGCGGCGACACTCCACCCGCGAGCGGCTCCTGCCGCTCAGAAGGTGTAGGCGATGACGACCATGGCGATGAGCACGACCGCGATGACGGCGCTCGTCACGCGCCACCACAGCGGCTGCACGGGTCGGTGCCGCTCGCCGTCGTCACGCAGCTCCGGGGGCAGGTCACTCATCGCCGTTCCTTCCGTCGGTAGGCGGGGGTGCCGAGGGCCAGCACGAGGAGGGCCAGGACCATGACCGCGATGATCACCGTCGCCATGGCGACGGCGTCCTCGCCGAGGACACCGACGAGCGGGCTCACGACGCCCGCGATCCCGGCCTGGGCCGCCCCGATGAGTGCGGCGGCGGAGCCCGCACGCTCGCCGTGGCGGCTGAGCGCGAGCGCGCTCGCGTTGGGCGGCACGACGGAGTTGACGCTGAGGAGCAGCCACAGCGGGACGACGATCCCCACGAGGCCCCCGATGTCCCGCGAGGCGATGACGTAGAGCGCGACGGCGAGCACCATGGCGACCGGCACGGCGACCCGCATGATGTGGAGCGGCTCGAAGCGCTGGACGATGGCGGCGTTGACCTGCGCGCCGAGGACGAGGCCGATGCCGTTGACCGCGAAGAGGAGCGCGAACTGCGTCTCCCCGAGCCCGTACTCCACCTGGAAGACGAAGGGCGAGCCGGCGACGTAGCTCATGAGCGCGCCCAGGCCGAGACCCGGCAGGATCGCGAGCGCGACGAACTCCCGGTCGCGCAGCAGCACCCGGTAGCTGCGCAGCGCGCCGCCCAGCCCCTCGCTGAGACGCCGCTCGGGGGGCAGCGTCTCGGGCAGGAAACGCCACATGAAGACCATGAGCGCCACGCCGAGCGCGGCGAGCACGCCGAAGACCGCGCGCCACCCGGCGATGTCGGCGACCAGGCTGCCCGCCGTCGGGGCGAGCAGGGGCGCGACGCCGATGACGAGCATGAGCCGGGAGAGGATCGCCGAGGCCGTGGCCCCGCTGTAGCGGTCGCGGATGACGGCCATCGCCGTCGTCATCGCGGCGGCGTTCCCGACGCCCTGGATGACGCGCAGGACGAGCAGGGGAACGATGCCCGGCGCGAAGATGCACAGCACCGAGGCGATGACGTGGAGCAGGACGCCGATCATCACGGGCCGGCGCCGGCCGTAGCGGTCGGACAGCGGGCCGGCGAGGAGCTGGCCGACGGCACCACCGATGAGGACTCCGGTGATGGTGCCCTGGACGAGCGCGGGCGTCGTGTCGAGCTCGGTCGCCACCACGGGCAGCGACGGCAGGTACATGTCGGTGGTGACCGCGGGCAGCGCGGCCATGACGCCGACGAGGAGGATGAACTTCGCACTGGGCCGGGGGGCACGCGGGGCGAGGTTGGTCACCGGACAATGGTGCACCACCGCCGGGGGGCTCCCGGACCCGGCGCCCCTCCAGCGGTGGTGAGGCCGGACTCAGTCGTCGCCCACCGCGGTGACGTCGATGCGGCCGCGGCGTGGAGCAGGGGCAGCGGCGGTGGGGGCGTCGGTGAGCTCGGCGAGCGCGGCCGCGAGGCGGCGCTCGATCTCCGTCTCGGTCAGCCGTCCCGCCTCCAGGGTGCGGTCGGCCGCGACGTAGTAGAACGCCGCGCCGATCTCCTCGAGCGGCCGGCCGGTGTGCCGCGACCACGCCAGGCGGTAGAGGGCGAGCTGGAGCTCGCGGGCGGCGAGGGTGTGGGCGTCGCGGGGTGGTGCGCCGGTCTTCCAGTCGACGACGTGCAGGCCGTGCTCGTCGTCGAAGACGGCGTCGATCCGGCAGCGGACCACCGTGCCGGCCACCGCCGTCTCGAGGTCGACCTCCACCGCGACGGGCGAGCGCGTGGCCCACGCCGAGGTGGTGAAGGCACGCTTGAGCTCCTCGAGGTCGGGGGCGGCACCGGCCGGCCTGTCCGTGGGCTCCTCGACACCGAACAGCGCGTCGGCGCCCTCGACGTCGAGGAGGCTCGGCGCCCCGTAGTACTCCTCGACCCACGCGTGGAAGAGGTTGCCGACGCTCGCGTGCTCGCTCGGGGCGCTCGGCATGGGCCGGCGCCGCTCGAGGGCGAAGGCGTGCGGGTCCTGCGCGAGCCCGACGACCTTGGACGCGGACAGGTGCGTGCCGAGCGACACCTCCAGCCCGGCGGCGCGCGACTCCTCCCGCTCACGGAGGAGCAGCTCGGCGTCCCGCACCCACCGGGCGACGTCGCCGGCGGGCTCCTCGGGCAGGTCGGTGGCGGTGCGGACGGCGACGGCGGCCGCCTCGAGGCGCTCACGACGCTCACCGAGCGGGTCGAGGGGCCAGGTCGCCGCGACGAGGCGTTCCAGGCTGGGGTTGACGGCGTCCTCGGCCGGCTCCGGGGCCCACCCGAGCGGGGCCTCCTCGACGAGCCCCGCGTCGCGCGGCTCGGTGAGGAAGCGCGAGGGCGGCAGCGGCGTCTTGCCGGTCCGGAACCACGACCCGGTGAGCAGCAGGGTGTGCCGGGCCCGGGTGACGGCGACGTACGCGAGGCGCCGCTCCTCTCCGACGGCGTGACGGCCGCCGTCGCGCCGGAGCTGGGCGAGGGCGTCGCGGACGTCGGCGTGCGTGGGGGCCGGCGGGATCTCCAGGGCGGGCAGGCTCTCCGCGTCACCGCGCAGCGGGTAGGGCAGCGCGGTGCGGTCGGTGAGCCAACCGGCCGAGCTGACCGCACCGTCGGCCGACGGGCGGCCCTTGTAGCTGGGGAACTGGGACTCGACCATGCCCGGCACGGCGACGACGTCCCACTCCAGGCCCTTGGCGGCATGGACGGTGAGCACCTGGACGGCGCCCGGCTCCGGGTCGGCGTCGACCGGCTCGAGGCCACGCTCACGCTCCTCGGCGGCGTCGAGCCAGCCGAGGAAGGTGCCCAGCCCCGCCCCGGTGTCGGCGGCGAAGGAGGCGGCGACGTCGACGAAGGCGTCGAGGTTGCCGCGGGCGTGCGCGGGGACGCGGCCCGCTCGCGCGGCGACCTCGATGTCCAGGCCCATGAGCCTGATCGTGTGGGCGACGACCTCGGGCAGGGACAGGTAGCTGAGGGAGCGGACCTGACGCAGGAGGTCGCCCAGCCGCCGCACCCGGCGCAGCCCGTCCGCGGTCATGGTCGCGCCCGAGGGCGCGCGCCACCCGGCGGCGGGAGGCTCGTCGACGGCCTCGACGACGCTCGCCTCGCCCGTGGCGCCGGTGGCCGCGGCGAGGGAGCGGGCCCAGGCGCCGAGGACGTGGAGGTCGGCGGCCCCGAGGCCGGCCCCGGTGAGGAGGCGCATGGCGGAGTCGCCCCGGGAGGCGTCGTGGGCGGCCTCGAGCGCAGCACGGACGTCGACGACCTCCGGCGCGGCGAGGAGCCCGCCGAGGCCCAGGACCTCGACCGGGACCCCCCGGGCCCGCAGCGCCTCGACGACGTCGGTGAACTGCGAGCGGGTGCGGCACAGGACGGCGGCCGTCTGCTCCGGTGCCCACCGCTCGACGAAGAAGTCGGCGATGCCGGCGACCTCCTCCGCCGTCGACCCGGCGTAGCCGGCGAGGACCCGACCCTCCCCCGCCCCGGGGCGGGCGACGAGCTCGGGGACCTCCACCGGCGCCGGCGCGGAGCCTTCGGGCAGGCGCAGCGGCCCGGAGACCCGGTTGGCGACGGCGAGGATGCGGGCGTCGTTGCGCCACGAGGTGCGCAGGTAACGGGTGGGGGTGTGCTCCTGCCCCGCGCGGCCCAGGCTCGGGAACTGGGTGGGGAAGTCGGCGAGCGCCGCGGCGGCGGCCCCTCGCCAGCCGTAGATCGCCTGATTGGGGTCACCGACGGCGGTAACCGCGTGACCGCCGCCGAAGACCGAGGAGAGCAGCCGGAGCTGGGCCACCGAGGTGTCCTGGTACTCGTCGAGCAGGACGAGGGGGTACTGCTCACGCAGCGCCTGCCCGACGGCGGGCACGGTCTCGGCGATGCGGGCGGCCATGGCCACCTGGTCGGCGAAGTCCATGACGCCGTGCTCCCGCTTGGCGCGGGCGTAGGCGTCGACGAGGTCGAGGAGCGCCAGCCGCTCCCGCAGCGAGCCGACGACGGCGAGGGTGGGCGCGTAGGGGGCCTTCGCGCGCGGGGCCGGCGTGGCGTCGGTGAGCGAGCCGGCGAGCTGCTCGAGCTGCTCGCGGGCGTCGTCGGTGGTCAGGAGGTGCTCGGCCAGCGCCCCGGACAGGGAGAGCACCGCCTCGGTGACCGAGCCGGGCGAGGCGTCGACGTCGAGTGCGGCGTGCCAGCCCTGGACGACGCCGTCGGCGAGCTGCCAGGCCCCGGCCTCGGTGACGAGCCGGGCGTCGGGGTCCATGCCGATACGCAGCGCGTGCTCCTTGGCGATGTCCGCGGCGAAGGAGTTGTAGGTGGCGATGGTGGGGCGGTCGACGTCCATGCGGGCGTCCTGGACGGCGAGCAGGCCGGCGCGCCGGAGCTGACGCAGGCGCAGCCGGACGCGGTCGGAGAGCTCGGCGGCCGCCTTGCGGGTGAAGGTGAGGCCGAGGACCTCGTCGGCGCGCACCTGCCCGTTCGCGACGAGGTGGACGACGCGGGCCGACATCGTCTCGGTCTTGCCCGAGCCGGCGCCGGCGACGACGAGCTGCGGCGCGAGCGGGGCCTCGATGACGGCCTGCTGCTCCTCGGTGGGCACGTGCTGGCCGAGCGCGCGGGCGATGTCCGCGGGGCTGTGCCGGGCGGGGGTGAGGGTCTCGGTCACTGGGTCACCTGTCGTCCCTCGCTCTGCAGCGGGCAGCTGCGCCGCACCGGGCAGTGGCTGCAGCCGGTGTTGACGCGCGCCTCGAAGCTCGCGCCGGCCATCGTGTCGGCGACCCGGGCGACGAGCGTGTGCGCCCAGGCGGGGTCCTCGGCCTCGCGCGGCGGGACCTGGCGCCGCTCGGTGGCACCCGCCTTGCCGGTGCCGAGGTAGACGAGCCGCGCACCGGCCGACTCCGCGGCGCCCGGCAGGCCGCCGGCCTCGACGGCGACCTGGTAGGTGGCGAGCTGGGCGTTCGTGCGGGCCTCCTCCTCGCTCACCGGGTTCTTGGAGGTCTTGAGGTCGACGACACGGACGGTCTCGCCCTCGCCGTCCGCGGGGCCGAGCCGCTCGACCCGGTCGATCCGGCCCTTGAGCAGGGCGCGACCGACGGCGGCCGCGAAGTCCGTCTCGACGTCGACCGCGCCGGGGACGCCCGCCACGTAGTGCGCGAGACGCTCGACCATGAGCTCGGCCTCCACCCGGGAGCGCCGCCCGACCCAGCCGTCCCCCAGGCCGAGGGAGGCCCAGCGGGAGTCGAGCGCCGCCCGCAGCTCCTCGAGGGTGCCGTGGGGGTGCTCGGCGGCGATGTCGTGGACGAGGTTGCCGAGGGACTGGTCCAGGGAGTCCTCCCGCCGGCCGCCGGCGGTCTGCAGCGCCCACCGCAGGGGGCAGCGGTCGGCGGTCTCGACGGCCGACGGCGAGACCCGCACCTGCTGGTCGGCGGCGGCGAGCGGCGCGGTGCTGCTCGCCGCCGCCAGCCCGTGCCACTCCTCGGGGTCCGCGCCGGGGACCTCGTGCGCCGCGAGGTGGGCGAGCAGCGCGGCCGCCGCCTCGCGCCGGGCGGGCCTGCCCGCGCCGCGCGCGTGGGCGAGGAGCTCGGAGTCGAGGGCGGCGCGCAGCTCGGCGACGAGGCCGCGCAGGTCCAGCGCGGGCGGGACCGGGCCGGCGGCCTCCTCGGCGGACTCGGCGCCGAGGAGCTCGAGGAAGGAGGAGGGGCGGTCGTCGAGGTCGAGGACTGCGGTGGCGACGAGCCGGCGGGTGGCGCGCGAGACGGCGACGGCGAGCATGCGCAGCTCGTCGTCGAGGACGTCGCGGCGCGCCTGGCTGCGGGCCACGGGGGTGCCGGGCTCGCGCCGGCCGGAGGCGATGTCGGCGAGCTCCCCCGCCCCGAGCAGGGTGTCGCGCAGGCGGAGGTCGGGCCACACGTCCTCCTGGAGACCGGCGAGGACGACGACCTCCCACTGCCCACCCCCGGTGCCGGCCGGGGTGAGGATCGCGACGGTCTCGCGGCGCTGCCCCTGGGCGGCGAGGGTGTCGGCCGCGATGTCCTGCGCGAGCACCTCGGCGACGAAGCCGGCCGGGCCCGCCCCGGCGTGCCGCTCGTCGAACTGCTCGGCGGCGCGGAAGAGGGCCATGAGCGCGTCGAGGTCCGCGTCGGCTCGCTCCCCGCCGGCGCCCCCGGCCAGGGCACGCCGGCGCCACGGCTCGGCGAGGCCGGCGGCGTCCCACAGCGCCCACAGCACCTCGGTGGCCCCACCACCGCGCTCGTGGGCCGCGCGCCCGGCCGCCAGCAGCCGGCTCACGCGCACCGGGCCGCTGCGGTGCGGCCCGGGGAGGTTCGCGGCGCGCACCGGCTCGGCGAGGACCTCGAGAAGGAGCGCGTCGGTGGCAGCCCGCACCGCGACCGGGGCGCTGCCCTCGGGCAGCTCGGCCGCCACGGCCCCGCGCAGCGAGCGGCGCAGCCCGCGCAGGGACACCGAGTCCATCCCCCCGAGCGGGGAGCACAGCAGCGCGACGGCGGCCTCGGCGTCCAGGGTGCCGGTGACCGCGCGCAGCGCCGTGAGGAGGGGACGCACGGCGGGCTCGTCGCGCAGGGCCTGACGCGCACCCTCCTGGGCGACCGGGACCCCGGCCTCGCGCAGCTGGCGGCGCAGGCCGGCGACCTGCCCCGTGGAGCGAACGACGACGACCATCTGCGACCACGGCGTGCCGTGGTGCAGGTGCTCCTCCCGCAGCCGCCGGGCGACGTGCGCGGCCTGCTGGCTGGGACTGCGCAGGACGGCGGTCTCCACGCCCCGGGGCGGCTGCCCCGGCCGCGGCTCCGGCTCGCGCACCTCGGCGTGGTGGGCGGTGCGGTGGCGCGCACCACCGACGACGGAGATCTCGCTCGTCACCCGGCGGGTGACCGCGCGCAGCGCGGGCGTGCCGCGCCACACCGTGCCGAGGACCTCGCGCTCGGCGTCGAAGCCACCGATCGCCTCGCGGGTGACGGCACGCCCCACGAGCGCCGGTGTCCCGCCACGGAACCCCTGGACGCCGGCGTCCGGGTCCCCGAGCAGGACGAGCTCGGCGCCGTCGTCGGCCAGGGCGTGGAGCAGGCGGGCCGTGGCGAGCGTGGCGTCCTGGTAGTCGTCGACGACGACGGTCCCCCAGCGCGGCGGGGCGAGGTCGGGCAGGTCCTCACGCCAGGTGCGCAGGGCGTGGGTGGCGACGTCGACGACCGCGGCAACATCGTACCGGGCGCCGCGGTCCGCCGGGGTCTCCCCCAGCACCGTGACGTCCGTGTACTCCGCGAGGACGACGGCGGCCGACTCCCACTCCGGCCGGCCTGCGCGGCGGCCGAGGTCGGCCAGCTCCTGCGGGCTGAGGCCGAGCTCGACGGCGCGGGTGACGAGGTCGCGGAGCTGGTTGCGGAACGCGGGCTGGGCGCGGGTGTCGGGACCGATGCCGGCGGGCCAGCGCGGGTCGCGGCCCAGGCCCTCGGCGTGGCCGGCGAGCAGCTCGGCGAGCGTCGCGTCCTGTTGGGGTCCGGTAACGAGGGTGGGCGGCGGCTGCCGCAGCGCCGCGGCCCGCGCGTGGACGACGGCGTAGGCGAAGGAGGCGACCGAGCGGACCAGCCCGCGGGTGCTGCCCCCCTCACCGAGCAGACGGGTCCCGACGGCGTCGCGGACGCGGTCCGCGGCACGGCGCGAGGGGGCGAGGAAGAGGGCCGGGCTGCTCAGCGGGTGGCTGCCGAGCGCGGCGGTGGACCCGGCGCGGGCGAGGAAGGTCTCGACCGCCGTCGTCGTCTTCCCGCTGCCGGGTGCGCCGACGACGAGCAGGTGCCCGGAACCGGACGGCCGCACCACCACGCGCAGCTGGTCGGCGTCGAGGTCCACGGCGGCGCGCGCCGCCGGGACGCTGAGCCGGACCGCCATCTGTGTCACGCGTCGATGGAACCACGGGCCACCGACATCCAGGGTCACGCCGTCGGCGAACCCGGTCGGCCCGCCGCGTCCCGCCCGCCTACGATGGGTCGACAGCCCGTCAGCCGCGGCCCCGGCCGCCCCAGCAAGGAGCAGACACCTTGGAGATCACCATCGGCGTGCGTGACGTCGCCCGCGAGATCACGATCGATTCCCCGCTGCCCGCGGAGGAGCTGCGGGGCGCCGTCAAGGCGGCGCTGGACTCGGGGACCACGCTCGAGCTCACCGACGAGAACGGCGCCCAGGTGTTCGTCCCCGGTGGCGCGCTCGGCTACGTCCGCTTCGGCTCGGAGACGCCCCGCCGCGTCGGCTTCGGCGTCTGAGGACGCCCGGCGCGGCGACCTAGGCCGTCAGGCCGAGCCGCCCCATGCGCCGGGCGTGCCTGCCCGACATCTCCGACATCGCAGGCGCGGCGAGCGCCGCGGCCTCCTCGTCGCCGTCCGAGGCGGCGACGAGGAGGGCGATGACGGGGGGCAGCACCCCGAGCACCTCGCCGGCGATCCGCCGGCCCCACAGCGACAGCCGCGCCCGTAGCGGCTCGTCCTCGGCCAGCTGCTGCCCCACGAGCTCGACGGCGAGCTCGTCCGGGGCGCGCCGGCCGGCGAGCGCGCGCTCCTGCAGGTCCGCCGGCAGGAGGCGGGCGAGCACCTCCCCGAGGTCGTACACCATGGCGCCCATGAGGCCCGTGCGCAGCACCCGCTCCTCCCAGCTCCCCGGCTCCGTGCGGGTCCCGACCTCCTCGAGCAGCACGAGGTGGGGTGCGACGTCCTCCCGGGAGCCGCCGACGCCCGCGAGCTCAGCGAGCACCGCGTCGTAGTGCCCCATCTGCTCGGCAGCCGTCCGGGAGAGCGCCTCGCGGGCACCGAGGCCCGGAGCCCTCGCCGCGTCCACCGCGAGCCAGGCGAACGTCGTGAGGTCGCCGGCCGCGAGGAAGGAGAGCACCGCGGACGAGCGTCGCTCGGCCGCCGGACGAGGGGTGGTGTCCATGCGCCCACAGTAGGTGCTGCCGCCGGCCCCACCTCGGTGTCGCTTGCCATGCAAACGCTTGCATGCCATCGTCCTGCCACCGGGCAGGCGCTCGCCGTCCCGGTCGTGCGTCACCTGTCGTTCAATGAGGAGTCAACATGGGTGCTCTGGACTGGGCCGTCGTCGGCGGTTACTTCCTCGTCATGGTGTGGATCGGGGTGTGGTCGAAGCGCCGCATCACCAACGCCAAGGACTTCTACGTCGCCGACGGGAAGATCCCCTGGTGGCTCACCGGGATCTCCCACCACATGTCGGGGTACTCGGCCGCCGTCTTCGTCGGGTACGCGGCGCTGGCGTACACGACCGGCTTCGCCGTCTACGTCTGGTGGGCGCTGAGCATCACCGTCGCCTGCTCGGTCGGGGCGTGGCTGTTCGCCCCGCGCTGGCCCCGGCTGCGCCAGCGGCTGGGCATCATCTCGCCGCTGGAGTACCTCACCACCCGCTTCAACGTCGCGACCGAGCAGGTGCTCGCCTGGTCCGGCGCGCTGCTCAAGGTCTTCGACGTCGCGGCCAAGTGGACCGCCTCGGCGATCCTCCTCAACGTGTTCGCCGGGATCCCGCTCGGCTGGGGGATCCTCCTCGTCGGTGGCGTCACGATGTTCTACTCGACGATCGGCGGGATCTGGGCCGACGTGCTCACCGACTTCGGCCAGTTCGTCATCCAGTTCGTCGCGGCCATCGCGATGTTCGTCATCGTCATGGTCGAGCTCGACGGCGTCTCCACGCTGTGGACGATGTGGGACCAGCTCCCCGCGGGCCACTCCGAGCCCTTCAACGGCACGCTGACGATGTGGTTCTTCCTCGCCTACTGCGTCATCTCCACGCTCTCCTACAACGGCGGCACGTGGAACCTCGCGATGCGGATGATCTCGACGCCGGACGGCCGCGAGGCGCGTCGCTCGATGGTCCTCTCCGGCGCCCTCTACCTGCTGTGGCCGCTCGTGCTCTTCGTCCCGATGTGGGCTGCCCCCATCCTCCTGCCCGACCTGGGCAACCCCGAGGAGTCCTACGCCGTCATGGCGCAGACCTTCCTGCCCGCCGGCCTCATCGGCCTCGTGCTCGCCGGGATGTTCGCCCACACGATGGCCATGACCGCCTCGGACGCCAACGCCATCTCCTCCGTGGTCGTGCGTGACATCATCCCGGTGTTCCGCAAGGGCAAGGGCTTCCTCCCCGAGGGCCGTGAGCTGTGGGTCGCCCGCTTCACCACGTTCCTCTTCATCGCCCTCTCGATGGGCATCGCCCTCACCTCCGACAGCTTCGGCGGGGTGCTCGGACTGCTCATCACGTGGTTCGGGGCGCTCGTCGGCCCGATCGCCATCCCGATGCTCCTCGGCCTGCTGCCCTGGTTCCGGAAGTCCGGCCCGTCCGCCGCCCTCATCTCCTGGGCCGCGGGGCTCGTCGTCTTCGCGCTCAACAAGTACGTGTGGCCCGGCTGGATCGAGTCCTTCGGCGACGAGGCGCAGTCGGTGACGGTCGCGAGCCCGGTCCTCGTCTCCCTCCTGCTGTTCATCGTCATCGGGCACGTCAAGCCGGAGAACACCCCGGAGAGCGACGCGCTCATCGACTCCCTCGACAGCGACGCCGGAGCCCCGGCCCCCGCGGGACGGGCCTGATGCACCGCTGGGCCCAGCACCTCCTCGAGGACGTCCTGCCGTGGTGGGAGTCCCGTGCGCTGGACGACGAGACCGGCGGTGTCTTCACCTGCTTCGACAACGACGGCGTGCTGCTCTCCGAGGAGAAGTACACGTGGTCCCAGGGACGCTGGGCCTGGCTGTGCGCCGAGCTCGCCGAGGAGGCCCGGGCGGGCCGCCTCGACGTCGACGCCGCCACCTGGGTACGGCGCGCCACCGGGACCGCCCGCTTCCTCGCCGACCACGTCCCCGTCCCGGGCGGGCGGACGGCGTTCCGCACCGACCGGTACGGGCGTCACCTCACCGGCCCCGACGGCGAGGTCGCCACGAGCGTCTTCGCCGACCTCTTCACCGCACTGGGCCTGGGAGCCGCGCTGCGCGTCGACCCGACGGTCCCCGCCGAGTGGCTCGGGACCGCGACGACGATCCTCACGACCGCCGAGGCCGCCGTCGCCGACCGCAGCGCGCTTACGGCCCCCTACCCCGTCCCGCCGGGGTTCCGGGACCTCGCGGGACCGATGAACCTGCTCCACACCTCCGCGGAGCTGCTCCGGGCGAGGGCGGCCGGGGCGGCCCGCGGGGCGGTGGAGTGGGAGGTCGTCGCGGGCGTGCGTGACCGCGCCCTCGGTGCGCTCCGGGAGGAGTTCCTCGACACGAGGACGTGGCACGAGTTCATGCCCGTCACCGACGCGCTGGACGCGACGCTGCTCGCGCGGCACCGCACCCCGGGCCACCTCCTCGAGGCGCTGTGGATGCTCGTCCACGCCGAGGAGCAGGCCGGGCTCACCCCCGAGACCGACCGATACGTCTCCCTCGCGCTCGCGGCGCTCGCCCTCGGGTGGGACGAGGCCGAGGGCGGGGTGCTGCGCTACGTCGACAAGGAGGGTGGCGCCCCGCGCGGCGACCTCATCGGCGAGCACCCCACCCCCTACGAGGACCTCGTCGGTGCCACGTGGGACACCAAGCTGTGGTGGGTCCACGCCGAGGCCGTCTACGCGACCGGCCTGCTCGCGGGCGCGAGCCCGGAGCTGGCCGCCTGGCACGAGCGCGTCGCCGACTACACGATGTCGACGTTCCCGGACCGGGAGAACGGGGAGTGGCTGCAGATCCGCTCCCGCGACGGCGCACCCCTCAACGCGGTGGTCGCCCTCCCGGTCAAGGACCCGTTCCACGTCGTCCGAGCCCTCATCCTCCTCAACCGAACGACACCGCAAGGAGCGTCATGACACTGCACCCGATCCACCTCCACGTGCACGGCACGGTCGAGGAGATGGGCGCTGCCGCGGGCAGCCGGGCCGCCCGGCTGGTCCGTGAGGCCCTGACGGCGAAGGGCGGCGCGCGCGTCATGCTCGCCGCGGCCCCCAGCCAGGCCGCCACCCTCCGCGCGCTCGCGGCCGCCGGGGACATCGACTTCACGGCGGTGACGTTCTTCCACATGGACGACTACGTCGGCCTGTCTCCCGACGCCCCCCAGGGCTTCGGCAACTGGCTCGAGCGCAACTTCCTCGCCCTGCTCCCCACGCGACCGGTGTTCCACCGCATCCCGGTGGACCAGGCACCCGCAGCGGCCGCCGAGGGGTACGCCGCCACGATGGGTGAGGAGCCCTTCGACGTGCTCCTGTGCGGCCTCGGCGTCAACGCCCACCTCGCGTTCAACGACCCACCGGCCGACTTCGCCGACCCGCGGTCCGCCCGGGTCATCGAGCTCGACCCGGTCTCCCGCCGGCAGCAGGCCGACGAGGGCCACTTCCCCAGCGTCGAGGACGTGCCCGAGCAGGCCGTCACCGTGACGATCCCCCGCCTGCTCGCCAGCGCCCACGTCGTGTGCTCGGTGCCCGGCCGCGAGAAGCGTGCGGCCGTCACCCGCACCCTCGAGCTCGACCCCACCCCGATGGTCCCCGGCACCGCGCTCAAGACCCACCCGGACGTCCACCTCTACGTCGACCCGGCCGCCGCGCCGCGAGAGGGTGGTGACCATGAGTGAGTCCATCGCCACCGCCTACCTCGCCCGCGTGACGGCCCTCCTCGAGTCGATCCGCGACACCGAGGCCGCGGCCGTCGACCAGGGCGCGGCCATGGTCGCCGACCAGGTCGCCGCCGACCGCCTCGTCCACGTCTACGGCCCTGGCGGGCACTCCAACCTCGCCAGCCAGGAGGTCTTCTTCCGGGCCGGCGGCCTCATGCACGTGTCGGCCGTCCTCGACGAGGGGACGCTGCTGTCCGGGGGTGCGCTGCGATCCATGGCGATGGAGCGCACCCCCGGCTACGGACGTGTGGTCATCGGCTCCGCGCGGCTCGGGGCGGAGGACCTCCTCGTCCTCGTCAACGCCTACGGCATCAACGCCGCTCTCATCGACGCGGCGCTCGAGGCCCGCGAGCGCGGCGTCCGGACCATCGGCGTCTCCTCCCGGGAGCACGCCGACAGCACGGCGCCCGGCCACCCCGCCCGGCACCCCAGCGGTGCCAACCTCCACGACGTCGTCGACCACCACATCGACACCAAGGTGCCCGTGGGGGACGCGGTCATGGAGGTCCCCGGCGCCCTCGAGCGCACCGGTGCCGTCTCGACCTTCGCCAACGCCTTCACGCTCAACTGGCTCATGATGCGCACCATCGAGCTCCTCGGCGAGCGCGGTGTCGAGGCACCGATCTGGCGCTCGGGCAACGCGCCCGGGGGCGACGAGGCGAACAACCGCTTCATCGAGCGCTTCACGGGGCGGGTGAAGTGGCTGTGACGGTCGACGGGCTCGACCCCGTCACCGGGGACGTCCTGCGGGTCACCTGCGAGGACGGGATCATCAGCGCCATCGACCGCGACAGGACGACGGCGCCGGCCGACCTCCCCCACCTCGCCCCCGGACTCGTCGACCTGCAGGTCAACGGCTACGGCGGGGTCGACGTCAACGGCCCCACGGCGTCCCCCGAGGGGATCGCCGAGATCACCCACCGCCTCGCCCGGGCCGGGGTGACGACCTGGGTCCCCACCGTGGTGACGGCGTCGGAGGAACAGATCACCCACAGCCTCCGGCAGGTCGCCGCGGCCCGCGCCGCCGACCCCGCGACGGCGGCCGCGATCCCCTTCGCGCACGTCGAGGGCCCCTTCCTCTCCCCCCTCGACGGTCCCCGTGGAGTCCACGACAGCAGCGAGATCCGACCGGTCGACGCGGAGGAGGTCGCGCGGTGGTCCGCCGCGGGCCCGCTCGGCTACGTCACCGTCTCCCCCCACTGGGAGGACTCGGCGGCCCAGATCGCGCGGATCGTGCGGGACGGGGTCGCCGTCGCCGTCGGGCACACGCACGCGAGCACCGACGAGATCCGGGCCGCGGTCGACGCGGGCGCCACGCTGTCGACCCACCTGGGCAACGGCATCTTCGCGACGCTGCCCCGCCACCCCAACGCGATCTGGACCCAGCTCGCCGACGACCGCCTCACCTGCGGGCTCATCGCCGACGGGCACCACCTGCCGGCGGAGACGCTCGAGGTCATGGTCCGCGCGGCCGGCACCGGGCGCACGTACCTCGTCTCGGACTCCGTCGAGCTCGCCGGCTCGCCGGCCGGCACCTACCGGACGGCGGTGGGCGGGGAGGTCGAGCTCTCGGCGACGGGTCGCCTGTCCTACGTCGGCACCGACCTGCTCGCGGGGGCCGCCGTCGACCTCGGGCACTGCGTGCGATTCATGGTCGCGCGGACGTCCTTCTCCCTCGCCCAGGTCCTCACCATGGCGACGACGACGCCGGGGACGGTGGTCGCGGCGCTCGGCGGGTCCCGGCGCGGGTCCCTCCAGGTCGGCCAGCGCGCCGACCTCGTCCGGCTCACCGCCCAGGGTGGGGTCGTCGACGTCGTCCAGGGCGGCAGGCCCGTCACGTGACGCCGCCGAGCCCGGGCGGGCTCCTCGCGGGCGCCGCCGTCGAGGTCGTCGACGTGCCGGTCGGCACGGCGCTGGCCGGGTTCGTCGCCCGCCCCGGTCCCAGCACGGGGGTGCACGACCCGCTCACCGTCCGCGCCGCCGTCGTCGGTGACGTCGCGGTCGTCACGGCGGACGTGTGCGCGCTGCACGAGGACTCCTGCGCGAGGGTCCGCGACCTCCTCCGCCCGATCGGCGTGCGCGACGCCGTCGTCACCGCGACCCACACCCACTCCGGGCCGTGCGTCGCCCGCGGCCGCGTCGGCGAGCACGACGCCCAGGTCCACGACCGGGTCGTCGCGGCCGCCGTGACGGCGGTCGGCCGGGCCTGGCGGGCCCGTGTCCCGGTCACCCTCGCCTTCGGTGAGGCGACGGGCGTCGGTGTCGCCCGCGACCGCCGGCACCCCGAGCGGGCCATCGACCCGCCCGTCCAGCTCCTCCGGGCCACCGCTGCCGGCGACGCGGTCTCCGTCGTGCTCTCCCTCGTCGTCTACCCGTGCCATCCCGTCGTCCTCGACGGCGCCAACACCCTCGTGAGCGGCGACTACCCGGGCTACGTCCGCGACCTCGTCGAGCGGGCCGCACCGGGCAGCGTGTGCCTCTTCGCCACGGGCGCGGCCGGTGACGTCAACACCGGTCACAGCGCCGAGGCGTCCTTCACGCCCACCGGGACGGGACGTCGCACCTTCGCCGAGGCCGAGCGCATCGGCACCGTCCTCGCCGAGGCGGTCGCCCGGGTGCCGCTGCGGGCCCTCGACGACGGCGGCGTCGCGGTCCGGACCGCCGCCGTCACCCTGCCGATGGACGCGCCGGGCGACCCGGCGTGGAGCGGACGGGTCACCGTGACGTCCCTCGGCGAGCTGCGGGTCGTCGGCCTGCCCGGCGAGCCCTTCCTCGCGAGCGCCGAGCGGTTGCGGGCCCTGCGTCCGGGCCGGCCCACGGTCGTCCTCGGGTACGCCGACGGCGTGCCCGGCTACCTGCCGGTCGCCGAGGAGTACGCCCACGGCGGCTACGAGGTGCTCGACGCCTACCGGTACTACGGCATGCCCGGCCCCTTCCGGGCGGGCGGTGCCGAGATCCTCCACGACGCGGCCGCCGCCCTCCTCCGGGACGCCGACGGTGGCTAGCACGACGATCGTCGAGGTCGCCAAGGCGCTCGGGGTCGCGCCGTCGACGGTCTCGCGCGCCTTCAACCGCCCGCACATGCTCCTGCCGGAGACGGTCGCCCGTGTCCGGGAGGTCGCGGCGGAGATGGGGTACGTCCCCAACCGTCACGCCCGCGCGCTGAGCACGGGGCGGACGAGCGCGATCGGCCTCGTCCTGCCCGACATCACCAACCCGTTCTTCCCCCCGATCGTCCGCGCGGCGCAGCAGGCGGCCGAGGAGCGGGACGTGTCCGTCCTCGTCGCCGAGACCGACAACGACCCGCGCCGCGAGCTGCGCCAGCTCGACCAGCTGCGCCCGCAGGTCGAGGGCATCCTCCTCGCCTCCTCCCGGCTGCCCGAGGACCAGCTCGACGAGGTCGTGCGGCGTGACCGCGTCGTCCTCCTCAACCGGGACCACCCGGGGGCGGCCCGCGTGCTCATCGGCTCGGGTGCCGCCGTCACCGCCGCGGTGGCACACCTCGCCGCGACCGGGTCGCGCCGCCTGTGCTACGTCGGCGGCCCCCGCCGCTCGTGGTCCGAGCACGAGCGGCTCAGTGCCGTCGTGCGAGCGGCCGAGGAGCACGGCCTCACCGTGACGACCGTGCGGGTGGAGTCGGGCACCTACGACGACGCCCGGTCCGTCGCGGAGTCCCTGCACCCGGAACGGACCGACGCGGTCATCGCCTTCGACGACGTCGTCGCGCACGGGATCATCGACGGGCTCGCTGCCCGCGGGGTGACCGTCCCGGGGGACGTCCGCCTCGTCGGCTGCGACGACGCCCTGCCGATCCAGACGCACCCCCGGCTGTCGACGATCCGCCTCCCCTCGGCGCAGGGCGTCCGGCGTGCCGTCGAGGTCCTCCTCTCCGGGGAGGGCGCCCCGCTCCCGGAGAGCCGTGAGCTCTTCGACGGCACCCTGTGCCTGCGGGAGACCACGTAGGAAAGCGATGTCACAGGCCGGGAGCGGCGCGGAGCGCTACACTGGCACGGTTCATACGGTTGACCGGTCGTCACGTATCAGAGCCCTGCCGCGACAACGCGGCGCGAATGCCCACGATCGGCTGCCACGACCAGGCGGTGCTGCCGGCGATCTCGCCGCCCCGCCACAACCGGATAGGTACCACTCGTGACTGACACCTCCTCGGGCGTGATCACGCCCTCGGCCGACGACGGCCCCATCGACGTCTCCACCGCCGTCGACACCGCCGCCCTCGGGGACGCCGGCATCGACACGATCGACGCCGACATCACCGACGCGAGCAACGCGGCGCTCGCCCCGGAGCGCACCTTCGCCGACTTCGGCGTCGACCAGGCCATCGTCGACGCGCTGGCTGACGACGGCATCGTCCACCCCTTCCCCATCCAGGCGCTCACCCTGCCCGTGGCGCTGAGCCGCCACGACATCATCGGCCAGGCCAAGACCGGGACGGGCAAGACCCTCGGCTTCGGCATCCCGGCGCTGCAGAACGTCGTCGCCCCCGGTGAGGACGGCTGGGACGCGCTGCCGGACCCGGGCAAGCCGCAGGCCCTCGTCATCGTCCCCACCCGCGAGCTGGCCGTCCAGGTCGCCGGGGACCTCGTCGTCGCCTCCCGCCGCCGCCCGACGCTGCGCGTCGCCCAGGTCTACGGCGGGCGCGCCTACGAGCCGCAGATCGAGGCGCTCCAGCGGGGCGTCGAGGTCGTGGTCGGCACGCCCGGCCGCATGATCGACCTGTACAAGCAGCGCCTCCTCGACCTCTCCCGCGTGCGCACCGTCGTGCTCGACGAGGCCGACGAGATGCTCGACCTCGGCTTCCTCCCCGACGTCGAGACGCTCCTCGCCGGCACCCCGGCCACCCGCCACACCATGCTGTTCTCCGCGACCATGCCCGGCGCCGTCGTCGCCCTCGCCCGCCGGTACATGACGCGCCCCACCCACATCCGCGCGCAGGACCCGAACGACGACGGCCACACGGTCAAGTCGACCCGGCAGATCGTCTATCGCGCCCACGCCCTCAACAAGGTCGAGATGCTCTCGCGCATCCTCCAGGCCGAGGGCCGCGGCCTCACCATCGTCTTCACCCGGACCAAGCGCACGGCCGCGAAGGTCGCCGACGAGCTCGCCGAGCGCGGCTTCGCCTCCGCGGCCATCCACGGCGACCTCGGGCAGGGCGCCCGCGAGCAGGCGCTGCGTGCCTTCCGCTCCGGCAAGGTCGACGTCCTCGTCGCCACCGACGTCGCCGCCCGCGGCATCGACGTCGACGCCGTCACGCACGTGGTCAACTACCAGTGCCCCGAGGACGAGAAGACCTACCTGCACCGGATCGGGCGCACCGGCCGCGCCGGCCTGTCCGGCACCGCGGTGACCTTCGTCGACTGGGACGACATGCCGCGCTGGGGGCTCATCAACAGGACCCTCGGCCTGGGTCTGGAGGAGCCGCCGGAGACGTACCACACCTCCCCGCACCTCTACTCCGACCTGGGCATCCCCACCGGGGTCACCGGGCGGCTGCCGCGCAGCGCCCGCACCCGCGCCGGGCTGGACGCCGAGACGCTCGAGGACCTCGGGGAGACCGGCAAGTCCGCCGGGCGCGGCACCCGCGCCCCGCGCAGCGGCGGCCAGGGCGGCAACGGCCAGGCCCGTGGTGGACGCGGCGAGGGCGGCCGCCGCGAGAGCGGCAGCACCGGCCAGGCCGCCGAGGCCCCGCGCGAGGGCCAGGCCCGGCGCCGTCGGCGCCGCACCCGCAAGCCGAGCGGGGCCGGCGAGGCCTGACTTCGCACGCTCCCGCGCCCCCGTCCGGACTCCGGGCGGGGGCGCGCCCCTTCTCGACCCCCACTTCCGATGGACGGTGTGTGGCTTCTGTCACGCACATTCGATAACCTGCCCGGATGCGGTCAACGGGGGCAGCACACGCGGTTCGGGCAGCGTCGTCCGCCGCGCTCGTCGTGCTGCTCTCCCTCGCCTTCCACCTGCTCGCCGGGGGCACGGCACCGACGGCCTCGACGGTCGGCTGGCTGAGCGCAGCCTCGGCCGCGGCAGCTCTCGCCCTCACCCGGCGGCCGCTCGGCCCGGCCCGCCTCGTCCTCCTCCTCACCGTCGCCCAGGTGGTCCTCCACCACAGCTTCGAGGCCGGCGCGCACCACGGCGCCCACGGCCATGCCGCCCCGCTGCCCATGGTCGCGACCCACGCGCTCGCCACGGTCCTCACCGCCCTCCTCCTGCGGCACGGCCGGGCGCTGCTGCGCGCCGGTCTCGCCCGGGTCGTCCGCAGCCGGCTCCTCACATCCCGTCTCCTGCCCGTCCCGCCCCGCACCGTTGTCGCCGTCGCACGCCCGGTTCCGCCGGCGGCCCCCGCCACCGGTGCCGCCTCCGGACGCGCCCCTCCCCTCCCGGTTCGCAGCTGAGTCCAGGTCGCCCCCGACGGCGGCCCGCCCGGGCGTGCCTTCCGCACCTCCCGGGACCCTGTCGAACCGAAAGGCACACCCATGAAGCGTTCCCTCACGGCTGCCGCGACCACTGTCGCGGCCGCCGGACTCGTCCTGCTCGGCGCCTCCGGCGCGGCCGCGCACGTCACGGTCTCCCCGAGCACCACGGAGGCGGGCTCCTACGCCGTCCTCACCGTCTCCGTCCCGCACGGCTGCGGCGACTCGGCGACCACCGCGGTCGCGATCGAGATCCCGGAGTCGATCCCCGCCGTCACCCCCACCGTCAACGCGGGCTGGGAGATCGAGAAGGTCATGGAGACCCTCGACCCGCCCGTCGACGACGGTCACGGCGGCCAGCTCACCGAGCGCGTCGCCCAGGTGGTCTACACGACCGACTCCCCCCTGCCCGCCGACCACCGCGACGCCATGGAGCTGTCGGTGCGGCTGCCCGACACCCCGGGAGAGACGCTCGCCTTCCCGGTCGTCCAGACCTGCGAGGAGGGCGAGGCCCCGTGGGTGCAGCTCGCCGCCGACGGGCAGGACCCCGACGAGCTCGAGTACCCGGCGTCGGTCTTCACGCTCACCGCCGCCGCTGACGAGGACCCTGCCGCCGCGGGTGTCGAGCAGGCCGCCGAGACGGGGACCGACAGCGAGCCCGTCGGTGACGACACCGCAGCGGAGGCCACGACCCCTCCCGCGGCCGTGTCCTGGATCGCGCTCGCGCTCGGGGTCGCCGGCCTCGCACTCGGTGGCCTGGCCCTGGCCCGCACGCGTCGCACGAGCTGACGACCCCATGACGGTCCAGCCGCTACGGCGGACCGTGCTGGGGCTCGTCGCCACGGTGGCCGGGGTGCTGCTGACGCTCGCGTCAGCCGCCCCGGCCACCGGGCACGCGATGCTCCTCGGCACGGACCCCTCCGACGGTGACGTCCTTGAGGCACCGCCCGCCCTCGTCACCCTCACCTTCAACGAGCCCGTCCGGGCGGACGACGACGGCGTCCGCCTCCTCGACGCCGCGGGCGACCCGCTCCCCGCACCGGTCCGCCCGGTGGACGACACCGTCGAGGTCACCGTGCCGGCCGGCCTGCCCGACGGCACCTACATCGTCGACTGGTCGGTCGTCTCCGCCGACGGGCACCCGGTCGGCGGCGCCTTCACGTTCTCCGTGGGGCAGCCCTCCGCCGAGGTCGCCGAGGTGCCTCCTGCCGCCGGCCCCTCGCTCGTGGACCTCCTCCACCAGGGGGCGCAGGTCTTCGTCTACCTCGGGATCCTCGGCGCGAGCGGCCTCGTCCTCTTCCGCACCGTCCTCCTCGACCCGGCGGCGCGCGTCGTCCACGCGCCGGTCCTCCGGCTCACCACCGTGTCCGCGGCCGCCGCGCTCGGCGGTCTCCTCGTCTACCTCGCCGCCGACGGCGCGTGGCGCACCGGGACCGGCATTTCCGGCCTCGTCGCCCCCGGCACGCTGTGGGACACCCTCACCGCCACCCCGGTGGGGCTGGCGACGGTCGTGGCCCTCGTCGGCCTCGTGCTCACGCTCGGCGTCGCCACCACCCCGGCCGGCAGGGCGCTGACCTGTGCGGGCGCCGGCCTCGCCCTCCTCTCGCTCCCGCTCGCGGGCCACAGCCGCTCCTACGGCCCCACGTGGCTCGTCCTCGGCAGCGACGCGGTCCACGTGCTGGCCGGTGCCGTCTGGTTCGGGGGTGTGCTCGGGCTGGTCATCACGCTGCGCAGCTCCGCCCCCGCGGACGCCGCCGCGCGCACCGTGGGCCGGTTCTCGACCGTCGCCCTCTGGGTGGTCCTCGCCCTCGCCGCCACGGGCACGGTGCTCGCCTGGCGCATCCTGCCGGACCTCGGTGCGCTCACCGGCACCGGCTACGGCCTCACGCTGGTCGCGAAGGTCGCCGTCGTCGGCCTCGTCGTCGTCGTCGCCGCGTGGAACCGCTACCGTCTCGTCCCTCACGTCGGGGACGACGACGGCGCCCGCGCCCGGCTGCGCCGCACCGTGGGCACCGAGGCGTGGCTCATCCTCCTCGCCGTCGCGCTCACCGGTGTCCTCGTGTCCCAGAGCCCCACCGCGGGGCACACGCCCCCCGCCGCAGCCCAGCCCGTCTCCGAGCACGTGGCGCTCGGGGACGGCATGGCCGACGTCCGGGTGACCCCCGCCCGGGTCGGCGCCAACACCGTCGATCTGGCCCTCCACGACGCGGACGGGGAGCCCCTCGAGCCGCAGGCCGACCCCCAGGTGAGGCTCTCCCTCCCGGACCGGGACCTGGGGCCCCTCACGCCCGCGGTCACGGCGACCGGCACCGGCCGCTACGAGGTCGCCGTCGACCTCCCGCTGCCCGGGACGTGGGAGCTCGAGCTCGGCGTGCGCACCTCGACCTTCGACAACCCCGTCGTCGTCGTGCCCGTCGAGGTGGTGCCCTGAGCACGCTCAGGCGTGCACGTCGATGAACGCGAAGACGGCGTCGGCCATGAGCTGGACGGCGATCGCCGCGAGGAGCAGACCGGCGAGGCGGGTGACGAGAGTCGTGCCGCCGTCGCCGAGGACGCGGTGGATGACGAGCGAGAAGCGCATCGCCAGCCACAGGCACAGGTGCACCCCGACGATCGCCAGGGCGATGGCGAGCCAGCCCGTGGGGCCGTCGGCGTCCTGCACCGCGAGCATGGCGGCGACGATCGCGCCGGGACCGGCCAGCAGCGGCGTGCCGAGCGGGACGAGCGCGACGTTGACCTTGCCGCCGCCCGCCGGCTGCGGCTCCTCCGCCTTGCCGGTGAGCAGCTCCATCGCGACGAGGAGGAGCAGCAGGCCGCCGGACAGCTGGAGGGCGGGCACGGAGATGCCGAGGAAGTCGAGGATGTAGGGCCCGAGCACCGTGAACACCGTGATGACCCCGAGCGCGACCACCGTCGCCTGCCGGGCCGCCCGCTTGCGCTCCCGTGCGGTGCTCGTCGAGGTGAGCGCGAGGAAGATCGGCACGGTCCCGGGCGGGTCCATGATGACGAACAGCGTGAAGAAGGTCGTGGCGAGCAGCCCGACGTCGAGGACCCCGCTCACGGGCGGACCACCGGCAGGTAGCCCTCGCTCTCGATCTGCTCCAGCACCGCGGGGTCGGTGAGGTGCTCACCGAGCCGGTTCGGCTTGCCGGTGCCGTGGTAGTCGCTCGACCCGGTGACGAACAGGCCGAGGGAGGAGGCGAGGTCGAGGAGCTGGGCGCGGGCGCCGTCGTCGTGGTCCCGGTGGTCCACCTCGAGCCCACCGAGGCCGGCGGCGGCCATCTCCTCGATGACGGCGTCCTCGACGACGCGGCCGCGGGCCCCGGCGCGCGGGTGGGCCATGACCGGCACACCGCCGGCGCGGCGGACGAGCTCGACGGCGGCGACGGCGTCGGGCGCGTCGTAGCGCACGTAGTACGGGCCCTGGGCGTGGAGGATCTCGGTGAAGGCGGCGGACCGGTCGGTGACGTAGCCGCGGGCGACGAGCGCGTCGGCGATGTGGGGGCGCCCCACGGTCCCGCCGGGCTCGAGGAGGGCCTCGACCTCCTCCCAGGTGAGCTCGAAGTCCAGGGCCAGGCGCTCGACCATCCGCCGCGCGCGGCCCAGGCGGGAGTCGCGGGCACGGGCGACGGCGGTCCCCAGGCCCCGGGCGGCGGGGTCGTGGAGGTAGGACAGGAGGTGGACGCTGATCCCGCCGGCGGAGGTGGAGATCTCCGCACCGCGGACGAGGGCCACACCGGTGCGCTCGACGGCGGCGGCGGCCTCCTCCCACCCGTCCCACGTGTCGTGGTCGGTGAGGGCGACGACGTCGAGCCCGGCGGCGGCCGCGGCGGCCATGAGCACGGCGGGGCGCTCGGTGCCGTCGGAGAGGCTCGAGTGCGTGTGGAGGTCGACGGCGGGGCGGGCGAGCACGAGCCCCAGGGTACGACCTGGGCGCCCGGCAGCGGGCGCCTCGTGCGTGCGACGATGGGCACATGAGCGACACGGACCGTCCGGACAACCAGCCGTTGAGCGAGCGCGGGTCGAACCGTTCCCAGCGCCCCTCGTCGCCCGCCTTCCGAGCCTTCATCGCCTCGGGCTGGGACGAGCAGCCGCCCACCCTGCCCGGGGAGAGCCCCGCGGCGCCCTACGCGGCCGCCCGCCGCGAGCGCCTCGGCGCCCTGTTCCCCGGTGAGCGCCTCGTCCTGCCGGCCGGCACGCTCGTCACCCGGTCCAACGACACCGACTACCGCTTCCGGCCCCACTCGGCCTTCGCCCACCTCACCGGGCTGGGCACCGACCAGGAGCCGGACGCCGTCCTCGTCCTGCACCCCGACGGCGACGCCACCCACGAGGCGGTCCTCTACTTCCGCCCCCGGGCGGGCAAGGACACCGAGGAGTTCTTCGCCGACTCCCGGTACGGGGAGCTGTGGGTCGGGCGGCGGCCCAGCCTCGAGGAGGTCGCCGCCCTCACCGGGCTGCGCACCGCCCACATCGACTCCCTCGCCGACGAGCTGGCCAAGGACGCCGGCGCCGGGGGCGTCCAGGTCCGCGTGGTGCGCGGCGTCGACGCCGCGGTCCAGGCGCAGGTCGAGACCGCCCGCACGGGCCAGCAGGAGACGGAGGCGGCCGACACCGTCCTCGCCGAGGCGCTGTCCGAGCTGCGCCTGCGCAAGGACCCCTTCGAGGTCGAGGAGATGCGCAAGGCCGTCGCGGCCACCGCCGAGGGCTTCGCCGACATCGTGCGGGCCCTGCCCCGTGCCCTCGCCCACCACCGGGGCGAGCGCGTCATCGAGGGCGTCTTCGGGGCTCGCGCCCGTGAGGAGGGCAACGCCGTCGGCTACGACACGATCGCCGCCTCCGGCAACCACGCGAACACCCTGCACTGGATCCGCAACGACGGCGCCGTCCGACCCGGGGACCTCGTCCTCATCGACGCCGGGGTGGAGGTCGAGTCGCTCTACACGGCCGACGTCACCCGCACGATCCCGGTGGACGGGGTCTTCACCGAGCCGCAGCGCCGGGTCTACGAGGCCGTGCTCGACGCCGCCGACGCGGCCTTCGCCCGTGCCGCCGAGCCGGGCGCGCGCTTCCGCGACCTCCACGCCGCCGCGATGGAGGTGCTCGCCCACCGGCTGGCCGAGTGGGGGCTGCTCCCGGGCACCGCGGAGGGGTCCCTCGCCGAGGAGGGCCAGTTCCACCGGCGCTGGATGGTCCACGGCACGAGCCACCACCTGGGCATCGACGTCCACGACTGCGCCCAGGCGCGCCGGGAGATGTACCTGGACGCCGAGCTCGAGCCGGGCATGGTCTTCACGATCGAGCCGGGCCTGTACTTCCGCGCCGACGACCTCACCGTCCCCGAGGAGCTGCGGGGCATCGGCGTGCGTATCGAGGACGACGTCCTCGTCCGCGAGGACCGCAGCGTCGAGAACCTCAGCGCCGCCCTCCCCCGCCGCGCCGACGACGTCGAGACCTGGATGTCCACCCTCCGGGAGAGCTGACCCCCACCCCGGGCACCGAGGGCCGAGCTGCTGCTGGTCGGGCCACAGCTCAGCTCTCGGGGGTGGGGCGGGGTCAGTCGATCTCGCCGGTTCGGAAGGCCTTGCCGATGATGTGCTGGTGGAAGCGCTCGTAGGTCTCCGCCTGGTCGCGGGCCTGCTGGGCCAGCGCCTCGAACATCGGCGCGGGCAGCCCGAGGTCGGGCGAGAGCTCGACGAGCGTCTGCCACAGCCCGAGCTTGCCCATGACGGCGCTGCGCATGAGCTCTGACTCGAGCACCGGGGTCATCGGCGAGCCGCTGAGCCGCTCGTTGACCTTGAGCCGCCCCGCGCGCTCGGCCACCCACGCCGCCGCCTGCCGGTGCGGGCGGCGCTTGAGGGACAGCGAGTCGATGAGGTTGACGAGCAGCTCGCGCTCCTCGCGGATCTCCAGCGCGACCCGGGCGAGGTCCTCGCCGAGGTCGGAGTCCGCGTAGTCCGCTGCCATCCGCTCGGACCGCTCGAGGCCGGCCGTGGCACCGGTGAGGTGGTCCGACAGGTAGAGCCCGAGGATGTCGCGCTCGAGGTGGGCGGGCACCCGGTGCGCGGCGGAGCCCTCCTGCGACTCGGCCACGAGGCCGTCGGCGGGGACGGAGCCGGGCGGGAGCTGGTCCTGGGGCCAGCTCTCCCGGGGCCGCATCTGGGGGCTGGGCGTGCCCTGGCCGTCCGCCATCCCGGTGAGGAGCTCACGCAGGGTGTCCTTGGCCTCGCGCGCGGGCTCCCAGCCCAGCTCGGTGCGGGCCCGGGTCGTGTCCATGAGAGGGACGTTCATCGCCATGTCGAGCCAGCCGGCGTCGGCCGCCAGCGCCCGCGCCTGCCACGCGAGGGAGACGACGGGGCGCAGCGCCGCGGGCGGCACCTCGACGACCCTCCCGTGGTCGAGGACCTCGGCGAGGTCCTTGCCGGTGAGGACCGGCTCGGCGGCGACGTTGAACGCGCCGGTGGCACCCTGGACGATGATGCGGCGGTAGGCGTCGGCGAGGTCGTCACCGTGGACGACCTGCAGGCGCAGGCCGGCCGGCAGCGGGAGGAAGGGCAGCCCCCCGGGGCGCAGCAGCGCCGGCGGCACGAGGGCCCCGAGGAACAGCCGCATGATCTCCGCGCCGGCGTCGGCGTCGAAGACGAGAGCCGGGCGCACCCGCGCGACGGACAGGCCGGCGGCCTCCGCCTCGTCGAGGACACGCTCCTGGGCGGCCTTGTCGACGGCGTAGTGGGAGGTCGGCGCGGTGCCGTGGGCGGGCCACGACTCGTCGCGCCGCTCGTCGTCGTCGACCGGTGAGTAGGAGCCCACCGACGACGCGACGACGAGGTGCCCCACCCCCGCCCGCAGGCACGCCTCGACGACGCGGCGGGTGCCGTCGACGTTGGCCCGCCGCAGCAGGTCGCGCTCGTGGTTGGGCTGGATGAGCCAGGCGAGGTGGACGACGGTGTCGACCCCCTCCAGCGCCCGCGCGAGCTCGTCGACGACGAAGTCCTCGCCGTCGGCCAGCGCCACCGGCGCGGCGATGTCCACCTGCTCCCACCGGGCCGTGTCGTAGGGCTCCGCCGTCGCGTCCGGGCGCCGCCGGGCGATGCCGACGACCTCCGTCACCCGCTCCTCACCGCGCAGGGCGTGGAGGAGCGCGGTGCCGCTGTTGCCGCTCGCCCCGACGACGGCAACCCTCATCGCGCACCCGCCTGCGTCGCGGGCAGCGCGGGGTCGAGGACCACCTTGATCGCGCCGTCGTCCTTGCGCTGGAAGATGTCGTAGCCGTGGGCGGCGTCCTCGAGGGAGATCCGGTGGGTGCGCAGGTCGAGCACGCCCAGGGGGTCGGCGGAGTCGCTCACGAGCGGCAGGACGTCGGAGATCCAGCGGTGGACGTTGGCCTGGCCCATCCGCAGGTTCACCTGCTTGTCGAAGAGGTCGAGCATCGGCATCGGGTCCTGCGCACCGCCGTACACGCCGGACAGCGAGATCGTGCCGCCGCGGCGGACGATCTCGATCGCGGCGTGCAGCGCCGCCATCCGGTCGATGCCCGCCTTGGTGAACAGGGGCCTGGCGAGCGCGTCGGGCAGCATCCCGGCGCCGGCCTGCACGCCCTTGGCCACGGGCGAGCCGTGCGCCTCCATGCCGACGGCGTCGATGACGGAGTCCGCGCCCCGTCCGTGGGTGAGCTCGCGGACGGCGGCGGCGACGTCGTCGACCCCGCGCAGGTCCATGGTGGCGATGCCGTGACGGCGTGCCATCTCCAGGCGCTCGGGGACGGGGTCGACCCCGATGACCTGCTCGGCGCCGCGGTGGCGGGCGATGCGGGCGCTCAGCTGCCCGACCGGGCCCAGCCCGAGGACGACGACGGTCCCGCCCGGCGGCACCTGGGCGTACTCCACGGCCTGCCAGGCGGTGGGGACGACGTCGGAGAGGTAGAGGTAGCGCTCGTCCGGCTCGCCGTCGTCGGGCACGACGACGGGGCCCACGTCCGCGAACGGCACGCGGAGGTACTCCGCCTGCCCGCCGGGCACCTGGCCGTAGAGCTTCGTGTAGCCGAAGAGGGACGCGCCCTTGCCGTGCTCGCGCACCTGGGTGGTCTCGCACTGGGAGTGCAGGCCGCGGGAGCACATCCAGCACGACCCGCAGGCGATGACGAAGGGGACGACGACGCGGTCGCCGGGCCGGAGCGAGGTGACCTCGCTGCCGACCTCCTCGACGACGCCCATCGGCTCGTGGCCGAGGACGTCACCGGCCTCGAGGAAGGGGCCGAGCACGCTGTAGAGGTGCAGGTCGGAGCCGCAGATGGCGGTGGAGGTGATCCTGATGACGGCGTCGGTGGGGAGCTGGATCCGCGGGTCGGGGACGTTCTCGACGCTGACCTTCTCCCGGCCCTGCCAGGTGAGTGCGCGCACGTGGGCCCCCGCTCAGCTCGCGGGCGCGGCGGGGTCGTCACCCTCCGCCTGCGAGGGCTGGTCGAGGGGCTCCTCCCGCTCCAGCTGCTCGGGGTCGGCGTCGGGATCCTTGGCGGGGTCGTAGGGCTGCTCGGACGGGGTCGGTGTGTTCTCGCTCATGCTTCTCACCATTCCACCGGCCTGGGGGCCGCGCACCCCGAGCACACCCGGCTTGCCGGGTTACCGCACCGGCTCGATCCTGTGGCGATGACCGTCGACTCCCCGCCCGCGGAGACCACTCGTCTCGCGCGGCGCATCACGCCCTGGCTCCTGTTCCTCTTCATCCTCGGTGACGTCCTCGGTGCGGGGATCTACGCGCTCGTGGGGGAGCTGGCCGCCGAGTCCGGCGGCGTGATGTGGGCACCGCTCACGGTGGCCCTCCTCATGGCCCTGCTCACCGCCGCGAGCTACGCCGAGCTCGTGACGAAGTACCCCAAGGCCGGTGGGGCGGCGATCTTCGCCCAGCGCGCCTTCAAGCGGCCGATCGTCTCCTTCGTCGTCGGCTTCTCCATGCTGGCCGCGGGGGTGACGAGCGCGGCGGGTCTGTCGATCGCCTTCGCCGGTGACTACCTCGCCACCTTCGTCGACGTCCCGACCCAGCTCGCCGCCCCGGTGTTCCTCGTCCTCCTCGCCCTGCTCAACGCGCGGGGTATCAAGGAGTCGGTGCGCTCGAACGTCGTCATGACGGTCATCGAGGTCTCCGGGCTCGTCCTCGTCATCGTCGTCGTGGCGGTCGCGGTGGGCGGCGGTCAGGGTGAGCCCGGCCGTCTCGTCGAGCTGCCGCCGGGGACGGGCGCCGGGACGGCGGTCCTCGCCGGCGCGCTCCTCGCCTTCTACTCCTTCGTCGGCTTCGAGGTCTCGGCCAACGTCGCCGAGGAGGTCCAGGACGTCAGCCGCGTCTACCCGCGCGCCCTGTTCGGTGCCCTCGGCGTCGCGGGCGTCGTCTACGCCCTCATCGGTATCGGCTCGGCGCTCATCATGCCTCCGGAGGACCTGTCCGGGTCCTCCAGCCCGCTGCTCGACGTCGTCGAGGCGAGCGGGGTCGGCGTCCCCGACTGGCTGTTCTCGGTCATCGCGCTCGTCGCCGTCGCCAACGGCGCGCTGCTCACGATGATCATGTCGAGCCGGCTCGTCTACGGCATGGCCGACGAGGGGCTGCTGCCCTCGGTGCTGACCACGGTGCTGCCGAACCGGCGCACGCCGTGGCTCGCGATCGTCGTGACGACGGCGGTCGCCGCCGTGCTCACGATCATCGGGGACCTCGCGACGCTCGCCGAGACGGTCGTGCTCCTCCTGCTCGTCGTCTTCGTCAGCACCAACCTCGCGGTGCTCGTCCTGCGCAAGGACACCGTGGACCACGACCACTTCCGCACGCCCCGGGCGCTGCCCGTCCTCGCCCTCATCACGTGCGCGGTGCTGCTGAGCCAGCAGTCCCTGCAGGTCTGGCTGCTCGGTGCCGGGATGGTCCTCATCGGCGTCGTGCTCTACTACGTCACCCGCGGGGTGCGCGACACCGACCGCGCCGCGGCGGGTCCCGCCGACCGCTCCCGCTGAGCGCCCCCCTCCCTCCCCCTCCATCCCGCCGACAGCCGACTTACCGCCGACAGCCGACTTACCACCGACAGCCGACTTGCCGGCGACAGCCGACTTACCGGCGACAGCCGACTTACCGACGGCCGCCCGTTCGGGACGGGCCGGCGAGGCAGTGACCGCCGGGCCGGAACCTCGTCACGTCTGCTGCGGGTCGGGCAGGCGGACCGCCGACGGCGACACAGCCCCTCGTCGGCAGACGAGCTCTCGACGACAACTCGGCTCTCGGCGGCAACTCCGCTCTCGGCGACAACTCCGCTCTCGGCGGCAACTCGGCTCTCGACGACAACTCGGCTCTCGACGACAACTCGGCTCTCGGGCGGGAAGGGGGGCGGAGGGCGGACGGCGTCAGGCCAGGCTGGGCAGGTGCTCGCGCGCGAAGGCGAGGGACTCGGCCAGCGCCGCCTCCCGCTCGGCCGCCTTCATCTTGCGCGTGGTCACCTCGACGGCGATGGAGCCCGCGAAGCCGAGCTCCGGCAGCGCCCGCAGCACCTCCTCGCAGGGCTGGTTGCCCCGGCCGGGGGCCAGGTGCTCGTCGCGGTTGGAGCCGGTGGAGTCGGTGAGGTGGAGGTGGGCCAGGCGCCCGCCGAGCTCCCGCGCGACCGCGAGGGAGTCCTGCCCGGCCACACCCGCGTGCGACAGGTCGAGGGTGACGTGCTCGTAGCCCAGGCCGACGGGGTCCCAGTGCGGCAGGTAGGCGTGCCGCTCCTTCGTCCGGGAGCCGTCCTTGGCCCGTGCCTTCCACGGGAACATGTTCTCGACGGCGAGCTTGACGTCCGTCCCGGCCTGGCGCCGGGCGATGCCCTCGACGAAACCGGACGCGTAGTCGCGCTGCCAGCGGAAGGGCGGGTGGACGACGACGGCCTCCGCGCCCACCGCCTCGGCGAGCTCGACGGAGCGGTCGATCTTGCCCCAGGGGTCGGTGCCCCAGACACGCTGGGTCAGCAGCAGCGTGGGTGAGTGGATCGACATGACCGGGACGCCGTAGGTGTCGGCCAGCTCGTTGAGCCGGGTCGCGTCACGCGTCTCGGGCCATTTCCAGACCATGACCTCCACGCCGTCGTAGCCGAGCCGCGCGGCGTCGGCGAAGCAGGACTCGGTGCTGCTGGGGTAGCACGAGGAGGTGGACAGGAGGATCGGAGGGACCCTCACGAAGTGCGCTCCTCGCCGTCCTGCGGCGCGGCGGGCCGCCGCTGCCCGTAGCGCGGATTGCCGTGCTCGTCCTCCAGGGGCGTGAAGCTGCGCGCGGGCGGCGGGGCGGGCGCCTCGGCGGCACCGGCCGGGCCGGGCTGGGGGGCCTGCTGGGCGCCGTAGGGGCCGGGCGCCGGCGGGACGGCCGCCTGGGGCACCGGCTGCTGCTGGACGGCGGGGTCCGCGCCCACCCGGGCGCGGATGCCGGCCTCGCCGAGGAGGCGCATCGCCTCGCCCACGCGGCTCTGCTCGCACAGCAGCCCGTAGCGGCTGGCGACGACCTGGCTGGAGGAGGTGAAGTCGCGCTTGCCGCCGGTGAAGGCGTAGGAGACGAGCGCGAAGAGGATGCCGAAGGCCGCGCCGATGACGAGCGCGGGCAGGAGCATCACCAGGGTGCTGCCCTCGGAGAGCAGCCCGAAGAGGAGTCCGACGAACAGGCCGAACCACGCGCCGGACATCGCGCCGGCGAGCGCCACGCGCGGGTAGGACAGCCGCCCGGTGATGCGCTCGACCATGCGCAGGTCCGTACCGACGATCGTCGTGTGCTGGACCTCGAACTCCTTGTCCGAGAGGAGGTCGACGGCGCGCTGGGCCTCGAGGTAGGTGTCGAAGGAGGCGATCTGGACGCCGGTGGGGAGGGTCGGCGTCGGGGGCACGCGACCCCTGCTGCTGGAGAAGGCCATGACGCTGATTGTCCCCCCTGCGCCGCCCGTCCGCTACGCGCGCCACCCTCACCCCCCACAACTTTCGCAATTGGTCGACTGCATGACGCCTGGAGGGCCGGCGCCGTCACCCAGTCGACCAATTGCGAGGATGGTGGGGGCGGGCGGGGCGGGGTGCCGCGGATGCTCCTAGGCTGACGGTCGTGAGCACACCCGTGAGCAGGAGCGCAGCGACCCGTGTCTTCGTCGGCAGGCTGGCGGGGACGACCGTCTTCGACCCGCTGGGCGACCCGGTCGGCAAGGTCCACGACGTCGTCGTGCTCATCCGCACGAGCTCGCTGCCGCGCGCCGTGGGTCTCGTCGTCGAGGTGCCCGGCAAGCGCCGGGTGTTCCTCCCGCTGAGCCGGGTCGTGAGCATCAGCAGCGGGGCCGTCATCACGACCGGCCTGCTCAACATCCGCCGCTTCTCCCAGCGGGCCAGCGAGACGCTCGTCGTCGGCCAGCTCGTCGACCGGCGGGTGCCGCTGGCCGACGGCAGCGGCACCGTCGTCATCACCGACGTCGCGATCGAGCAGCAGCGCAACCGCGACTGGCTCGTCACCCAGCTCTTTGTCGAGCGGAGCGGGGCGAGCCGCGGGCTGCGGCGCCGCCGCGGGGAGCAGGTCATCGTCGACGTCGGTGACGTCGTCGACCTCTCCGGCGACGCCGGTCCCCAGCCCGCCACCACGCTCCTGTCGACGATGGAGGACCTCAAGCCGGCCGACGTCGCCGACGTCCTGCACGACCTGCCGCCGGACCGGCAGATCGAGGTCGCCGCCGAGCTCTCCGACGACCGCCTCGCCGACGTCCTGGAGGAGCTGAGCGAGGACGACCGCGTGGCGATCGTCTCGGGGCTGGACGCCAACCGCGCCGCCGACGTCCTCGACGTCATGCAGCCCGACGACGCCGCCGACCTCGTCAACGAGCTCCCGCCCGACGTCGCCCGCAGCCTCCTCGACCTCATGGAGCCGGAGGAGGCCGAGGACGTGCGCCGCCTCATCGCCTACGAGGAGCGTGCCGCCGGCGGGCTCATGACGACCGAGCCGATCATCCTGCCGCCGGAGGCCACCGTCGCCACCGCCCTCGCCAGTGCCCGTCGCCCGGATGTGACCCCGGCGCTGGCCACGATGGTCTTCGTCGTGCGCCCGCCGCTGGAGACGCCGTCGGGGCGGCTGCTCGGCGTCGTGCACATCCAGCGCGCGCTGCGCGAGCCACCCAGCGCCCAGCTCGGGGCGATGCTCGACAGCGACATCGAGACCGTCGGCCCGCACGACGAGATCGGCAAGGTGACCCGCCTGCTGGCGACGTACAACCTCACCGCGCTGCCCGTCGTCGACGAGGAGCGCCGGCTGCTGGGCGCGATCAGCGTCGACGACGTCCTGGACCACCTGCTGCCCGAGGACTGGCGTGACGCCGACACCGAGGCGACCGACACCGCGATGACGAGGAGTGCCCATGGCTGAGCGGCTCGACACGCCACTGACCACCCGCCGACGCTGGCTGCGCCGGCCCCGGGTCGACTCCGAGGTCGTCGGCAGCACGGCCGAGGGCATCGCCCGCTTCACCGGCACCCCGCGCTTCCTCGTGTACCTCTCGGTCTTCGTCATCGTGTGGCTCGCGTGGAACACGTGGGGGCCCGAGCCCCTGCGCTTCGACTCCGCGGCGCTGGGCTTCACCGCGCTCACGCTCATGCTCTCGCTCCAGGCCTCCTACGCGGCGCCGCTCATCCTGCTCGCCCAGAACCGGCAGGACGACCGCGACCGGGTGACCGCCGAGCAGGACCGGCAGCGGGCCGAGCGCAACCTCGCCGACACCGAGTACCTCGCCCGGGAGCTCGCGGCCCTGCGCCTGGCGCTCGGTGACGTCGCCACCCGCGACTTCGTCCGCTCGGAGCTGCGCAGCGTGCTCGAGGAGCTCCGCGACGAGGACGAGGAGCGCGACGCCGCCCGCTGAGGTCGTCACGTGGCGGAAACGCGGGAAACGTCTGCGTAACAGCCAGGTCAATAGCGTCCAAAGGGTACCCCCCGAACCAGGAGGAAACCCAGATGCACGGACCTTCCCGAGCGGGGCGCGGCTGCGCCGCCGCCCTGCTCGCCACCGCCCTCGTCCTCACCTCGGCCTCGGCCGGGCAGGCCGCCCCCGACTCCCCGGTCGTCGTCGACGGCGACGGCTGGAGCGTCGAGCAGGCGCCCGGCGGCTACGTCGTCACCCTCGAGCTCGACGAGCCGCTGCCCGTCCGGGCGGCCGTCCCCCAGCTCGTCGCCGACGGCGAGCCGCTGGGCCTGGCCCGTGAGTCGCTCGACGGGCTGTCGATCAGCGCGGTCACGACCGACGACGCGGTCCTCACCGCCGACGAGATCACCCTCTCCTGGGGCGACGAGGACGCCCCCGCCGCCGGGCGCCGGTCCACCGGTCCGCAGGCGGTCGACCCGGACGAGCCGGGCGACCGGGCGGTCCTGGACGTCGACCCCGCCGCGGACGGCAGCTTCACGGTGGGCCGGGCCGACTACGACCTCGGCACCCAGGCCGTCGACCTCGTCGAGATCGGCGGGATCAAGGGCGAGATGCGCGCCGCCGTCTACTACCCCGTCGAGGCGCAGGGCGAGCGTCCCGTCGTCGTCTTCCAGCACGGGCGCCACAGCTCGTGCTCCCAGGGCACCCCGAACCCGAACCGCTACCCGTGCGGACCGGACCAGGTCGAGATCCCCAGCTACCTCGGCTACGACGCCCCGGCGGAGACGCTCGCGTCGCGCGGCTACGTCGTCGTGTCGGTCTCGGCGAACGCGATCAACTCCAACGACAACCAGCTCGCGATCGACTACGGGGCGACGGCCCGCGGCGGTCTCGTCCTGTCCCACCTCGACCTCCTCGCCGAGGCGAACGCCGGGCGCGCCCCCGCGCTCGACCCGGTGCTCAAGGGCCGCCTCGACCTCGACCACGTCGGGCTCATGGGCCACTCCCGCGGCGGTGACGGCGTCGTCCGCGCCGCCCTCATGAACGCCGAGCGCGACGAGCCCTACGGCATCAAGTCCGTCCTGCCGCTGGCACCCGTGGACTTCGGCCGGCTCAGCCTGCCGGGCGTGCCCACCTACACCGTGCTGCCCTACTGCGACGGCGACGTCGTCAACCTCCAGGGACAGCACTTCTTCGAGGACTCACGCTACGCCGTCGACGACGACGTCCTGCGGGCCACCGCCCTCGTCATGGGCGCGAACCACAACTTCTTCAACACCGTCTGGACGCCGGGGCTCTACCCCTACTCCGTGTCCGACGACTGGGCGGCCCAGGACCGCCAGCAGGTCAACCCCGTCTGCGGCGCCTCCGCCGCCTCCCGGCTCTCGGCGGCCGAGCAGTACGAGCTCGGTGACGCCTACATCTCCGGCTGGTTCCGACTCACCATGGGCGGGGAGGAGGACCTGCTCCCCCTCTTCGACGGCTCGGGCGCCCTCCCGGCCACGATCGGCCGCGCCGAGGTCTTCACCGTCGCCCAGCAGCCCGGCTCCTCGCGGGCGGACGTCGCCCCCCTCGTGGCCGACAGCCCCCGCGTCCGTGCCGCCGGCGGCGCCCGGCTCACCTACTGCGCCTCCCTCAGCGAGCGCCCCTACCCGCAGCAGGTCCGGCCGTGCGCCGACATCACCCAGGTGACCAGCTCCCAGGCGCCGCACTGGACGCCGATGCGCTTCGCACCGTCGGCACCGTCGGGCCAGATGGCCATCCTCGAGTGGACGACGGCGGGCGCGGGCCTGCGGGCCGACGTCCCCGCCTCGGCCCGCGACGTCAGCGACCACACGAAGCTCACGTTCCGCGCCGCCCCGACCCTTGCCGGGGCGGAGGACCTCACGGTCAGCCTCGTCGACGGCGCCGGCCGGTCCGTCAGCGCCCTCGCCTCCGACGTCAGCGACGCGCTCTCCCCCCTCCCCGGTGAGGCGAGCCCGCTGCGCAAGGTGTACCTCCGCGCCGTCGAGATCCCGCTGAGCTCCTTTGCGGGGGTCGACATGACCGACGTGCGCCAGGTGCGCGTCGCCGGCGTCGCCGACACGGGCGCCGCCTACCTGTCGGACCTCGCGTTCTCCTCCCCCGGCGTCGGCACCCCCGGGACCGGGGAGCTGCCCAGCCTCACCGTCGCCGACGCGACGGTCAACGAGGGCTCCGGACCGGGCACCGCGGCGATCGCACTGCGGCTGAGTGCCCCGTCCGACACCCCGGTGCGGACCTACGTCGAGGCGAACGGCGGGGAGACCGGCGCGCAGCGGCTCGCGGCACCCGTCGTCATCCCGGCCGGACAGACCTGCGTCGTCTTCGACGTGCCCCTCGAGGGCGACCGCAAGACCTCGACCGTCCCCACGACCAGCGTCACCGTCACCGCGGCCTCCGTCGTCGGCGCCTCCAGCGCCGACACCTTCGGCCGGCTCACCGTCCGGGAGGACGACGCCGTCGTCGACCGGGACGGCATCGTCCACGACATGGCGCCGGACCCCGGCCCGCAGGGTGACGTGTGCGCCACCGCTCCCGAGGAGCCGGAGGAGCCCGCCGAGCCGACCGAGCCCGGCACGCCGCCCACCCCGGCCCTGAGCACCGGCTTCTTCCTCAACGACGGCTGGGGCCCCTGGGCCACCTACGCCTTCCGCTACGGCCGCGCCACGGACGAGGTGCTCATCGGTGACTGGGACGGTGACGGCAACGACACCATCACGCTGCGCCGGGGCCGTGAGTTCCACGTCTCCGACGCCCAGCGCGGCGGTGACGCGGCGCGCACCTTCAGCTACGGCCGCGCCGGGGACGTCGTCCTCGTCGGGGACTGGGACGGGGACGGCGTCGACACCCTCGCGGTGCGCCGCGGCAACGAGTACCACCTGAAGAACTCGGTGACCGGCGGGTCGGCAGACGTCGTCGTCCGGTACGGCCGGGCGGGTGACGAGGTCGTCGTGGGCGACTGGGACGGCGACGGCAAGGACACCCTCACCGTGCGCCGGGGCAGGGAGTACCACGTCCGCAACAGCCTCAGCGCCGGGCCCGCGCAGCAGGTCCTCACCTACGGACGGGCCACCGACGTCGTGCTCGCCGGCGACTGGGACGCCGACGGCGAGGACACCTTCGCGATGCGCCGCGGCAACGTCTACCACGTGAAGAACTCGATCAGCGGGGGCGACGCGGACCGCGTCCAGACCTACGGCCGGGCCGGTGACGAGGTCTTCGTGGGCGACTGGAACGGTGACGGTCGCGACACCCTGGGGGTGCGCCGCACCTCCTAGACCTGCCCCACCGGCGAGGCCCGCACCGACCGCGGTGCGGGCCTCGTCGTGCCCGCGGTCACACGCGTCCCGGCCGCTGGGACCGCGCGCGGGAGCCACCTACCATGGGGGTATGTCTGCCCCCACCGTCGAAGCGATCCGCAGCGAGCTGGACAAGGTCCTGGACCCCGAGATCCGCCGTCCCATCACAGAGCTCGGCATGGTGCGGTCGGTGGAGGTCGAGGGCGGTGACGTCGTCGTCGGCATCGACCTCACGACGGCGGGCTGTCCGCTCCGCTCGACGATCACCAAGGACGTCACCGCCGCCGCCCAGCGGGTGGCGGGCGTCGCCGACGTCCGCGTCGACATGGGCGTCATGAGCGAGGAGCAGCGCAAGTCGCTGCGCTCCCAGCTGCGCGGCGGTGTCGCCGAGCCGACCATCCCCTTCTCCGAGCCGGGCAACCTCACCCGGGTCTACGCCGTCACCTCCGGCAAGGGTGGGGTGGGAAAGTCCTCGGTGACGGCCAACCTCGCCGCCGCGATGGCCGCCGAGGGCCTCAAGGTGGGCGTCGTGGACGCCGACATCTACGGCTTCTCCATCCCCCGCATGCTCGGCGTCGAGCACTCCCCCACCAAGGTCGACGACATGATCCTGCCGCCGGTCGCCGGTGACGTGAAGGTCATCTCGATCGGCATGTTCGCCCCTCCCGGCCGCCCGATCGTGTGGCGTGGGCCGATGCTGCACCGCGCGCTCCAGCAGTTCCTCGCCGACGTCTTCTGGGGTGACCTCGACGTCCTCCTCCTCGACCTGCCGCCGGGGACCGGCGACATCGCGATCTCGGTGGGCCAGCTCCTGCCGAACGCCGAGCTGCTCGTCGTCACGACCCCGCAGTCGGCGGCCGCGGAGGTCGCCGAGCGCGCGGGCTCGCTCGCCGGGCAGACGAACCAGCACGTCGTCGGGGTCATCGAGAACATGTCGTGGCTCGAGCAGCCCGACGGCCAGCGCGTGGAGCTCTTCGGCTCCGGCGGTGGGCAGCAGGTGGCTGACAACCTCTCGGCCGGCCTCGGCTACGACGTCCCGCTCCTCGGCCAGGTGCCGCTGGAGATCAAGCTCCGCGAGGGCGGCGACTCCGGACGCCCCTTCGTCCAGGACGACGACTCCCCCGCCGCCGACGTGCTGCGCGGCGTGGCCCGGCAGCTCAGCCAGCGCGCCCGTGGCCTGGCGGGCCGGTCCCTGGGGATCAGCCCGGTCTGACGCGGACGGCCGCCAGGGCCCCTACGTCGCCTCGTCGTCGAAGGGAGCCTTGCCGCCGGCTGCCCGCGGGGGCCGCGCGGGGCGCTCGTCGTCCTCGCGCAGGGCGTCGCGGACGATGCGCCGGGGGTCGTACTGGCGCGGGTCGAGCGAGCGCAGGTCGAGGTCGTCGAGCTCCGGTCCCAGCTCGGCACGGACCCGCTCGGTCGTGTCCGTCGTGAGCCGGCGCAGGTTGCGCACGAGCCCCGCCAGCTGCTGCGCGTACTGCGGCAGCCGCTCGGGGCCGATGAGGATGACGGCGAGCAGCGCGATGACCGCTAGCTCGGACCCGTTGATCGGCACGCCCCCAGGATAGGCCGACCGCTAGTCGCTCCCGGCCTCGTCCAGCACGACCTCGACCTCGCGCTCGTCCCCGCCGTCGCTCCGGACGGTGAGGACGACCGTGTCGCCCGGGGCGCGGGAGCGGACCGCGACGATGAGCTCGGAGGGCGTCGTCACCGGCTGCCCGTCGAAGTGGGTGATGACGTCGCCCGGCTCGATGCCGGCCTCGTCACCCGGGCCGCCGGGCGTGACCGCGGGCGTCGCGGCCCCGGCGTCGTCCTGGAGCACCTGGACGCCCTCGCCCTGGTAGCGGGTGTCGAGGGCGACCCCGATGACGGGGTAGGTGGCGCGGCCGGTCTCGATGATCTGCTCGGCCGTGCGGCGCACCTGGTTGGAGGGGATGGAGAAGCCCAGGCCGATGCTCCCGGTCTGGCGCCCGCCCGCCTGGGCGATCGCGGTGTTGATGCCGATCACCTCGCCGGCCGTGTTGATGAGCGGCCCGCCGGAGTTGCCCGGGTTGATGGCGGCGTCGGTCTGGATCGCGTTGATGAACGAGGCGCCGTCGCCCGAGCCGCCGGCCTGGACGGGGCGGTTGAGCGCCGAGATGATCCCGCTCGTCACGGTCCCCTCGAGGCCCAACGGGGCCCCGACGGCCACGACCGGGTCACCGACGACGACGGCGTCGGAGTCCGCGAGCGGCAGCGGCGTCAGGCCGTCCTCGTCGACCTTGAGGACGGCGAGGTCGTAGTCGGCGGTGCGGCCGACGATCTCGGCGGGCAGCTGGCTGCCGTCGGCGAGCGTGACCGCGACGGTGCCGCCCCCGTCCGCGGCGGCGTCGATGACGTGGTTGTTCGTCACGAGGTAGCCGTCCTCGCGCAGGACCATCCCGCTGCCGCTGGAGGCGGTGTCCCCGCCGAAGACCTCGATGAACACCGTGCTCTCCAGCGCGGCGGCGGCGATGCCGGCCACGGAGTCCGGCGCACGGCCGGTCGACACGGGGCTGCCGGCCGCCGGCAGCGCCGATCCCGAGGACGTCGACGGCCACAGCAGGCGCGCGCCGAGCGCACCGACGACGATGCCGCCGAGCAGGGCGACGAGGACGAGGAGGACGACGACGCCGTACGCCACGCCCCGACGGCGCCGTCCGCGCGGCTCCTGCGGGCCGGCGGGCTCCCGCGCCCCGCTGCTGTGCCACGACCCCGGTGCGGGCCAGGTGTAGGGCTGCGCGGCCGAGGCGCCGGCGGGCTCCGGCGGGTCGGACGCCGGCGGGTAGGCGGCCGGCGCGCCTCCGCCGGCCTCCGTCGGGGCGGGCGCGTAGCCGGCCGACGACCCGCCGGACGGGCCCGCCGGTGCGTGGCCGACCCCGCGGGTGAGCGGCCACGCCCCGTCAGGCGAGGACCACGGCAGCCGCCGGCCGTCCGGGACGGTCGCGTCCGGCGGCTGTGGCGCCGCGGCGCTGGGCCGCCACCACGCGTCGTCGCGGACCCGCTCGTCGCGACCCGGCTCGTGGGGGGACGGCCCGGCGGCCGGCTCCGGGGCCGGGGCGGCGCCGTCCTCGTCCGTGCGGGGGGCCACCTCGTCCACGCTGTACGGCTCGGGCCGGGGCGCGGGCGAGGGCGGGTAGCCGTGCTCGTGCTCGTCGGGTCGCTCGCTCATGGGCACAGTCTCCTCCCAGATCGGTGCGCGGGCCGCCTCAGCCCAGCGCCCACTCCGTCACGGTGTCCCAGCCGCGGGTGAACCGGGCTCCCACCGAGGTGTCGAAGTCCCCCTCGGGCAGGGCGGCGAGGATGGCGTCGCTGACGGGTGCGTCGTCGGGGGCCGCGAGGACGACGACGACGCAGCCCTCGCTCTGCAGGGCGAGGTCGTGCACGCCGCTGGGCAGGAGGACGGCGTCGCGCTGGCCGACGAGCTCGGACTGCATCTGCTCCTCGGCCTCACCGGTGAGCACCCCGCGCTGCTGGAGGAGGCGCACGTGGGCCATGGCGCCGGCGATCTCGACCTCGAGCACCTCGCCGCCCTCCGTCTCGTGGACGGCGACGTCCACCACCCGCATCCCGCTGGGCAGCGACTCGGGTGCGCTCCACCCGTGCTCGGCCATCCACGCGACGACGTCGCCGCTCACCTCGCCCGTCCCGCCGGCGAGCTCCTCGGGGCGCTCGCCGAGGCTGCCCTGGACGACGTCGAGGATGGCGTGCGGGTCCGCCCGCGGCTCGGACAGGCTCCCGACGACGACGAGCCCGACGGCGCAGGCCGCGGCGAGCCCGCCGGCGCCGGCCGCGGCGAGCAGGACCCGCCGCCCGCGGGGCGCACGCTCCTCCGGGCCGGGTGAGAGGGCGAGCAGGCGGGCGGTGAGCTCGGCGTCCGGCTCGACGTCCCACGCCTGGCTGAGCATCGTCCGGGAGGCCCGCTCCTGGCCGAGCAGCCAGTGGCAGCGGGCGCAGGCCGCGGCGTGGGCGAGCAGCTCCTCCGCCTCGGCGGCGGGGAGCTGGCCGTCGACGAGCGGGGCGACCCGGGACCCGAGGTGGCTCACGAGGCCACCTCGCTGTCCACGGTGCCCGGCCGCAGGTGGCCGAGGCGGTCGCGGAGCATGGCGCGCCCGCGGTGGATGCGCGAGCGCACCGTGCCCATCTTGATGCCGAGGGTCGCGGCGATCTCCTCGTAGGACAGGCCCTCGACGTCGCACAGGACGACGGCGACGCGGTACTTGGGCGGCAGCGCGTCCAGCGCCGCCTGGATGTCCGGGTCGACGTGCCCGTGCTCGTAGCGGCGGTGCAGGTCGTGCTGCTCGTGGGAGGCGGGGACCTCCTCGGCGTGCTCACCGAGCTGGGTGACGCGCACGCGCGCGCGCTTGCGGGCGCCGTCGAGGAAGAGGTTCGTCGTGATGCGGTGCAGCCAGCCCTCGAAGGAGCCGGGCCGGTAGGAGTGGAGGGAGCGGAACACCCGGATGAAGGTCTCCTGGGTGAGGTCCTCGGCGTCGGCCTTGTTGCCGGTGAGCCGGTAGGCGAGCCGGTAGACCCGGGCGGAGTGGTCGCGGACGACGTCGTCCCACGACGGCACGGTCCACGTGGTCTCGTCCTGAGCGGTCATGCGGCGGCCTCTTCCGTGCGGTCTGGCGGCCAGGATACGGAGCGAACCTGGGGACGACCTGGGAGTGGGAGCGGTGCCACGGCGCTACGATCGAGGCCGACCCTCGTCCGTGCTCACCCAGGAGGCACCACCATCGCTGCCGAGAAGGCCCTCAGCTGGGCCTACACCGAGGAGTTCGTCCCCGAGGACGAGGCCGTCGCCGCCGCGCGCCGGCGGGCGGAGGAGCTCGGCGCCACCGCGGTGAGCCCGGGGACGGGCGCGGCGCTGCGGCTGCTGGCCGCCGCCGCCGGGGCGCGCGCCGTCGTCGAGATCGGCACGGGGACGGGCGTGAGCGGCCTGTGGCTGCTCGGCGGGATGAGCCCGGACGGCGTCCTCACGACCATCGACGTCGACACCGACCACCAGCGCGCCGCCCGCGAGGCGTTCACCGCGGCCGGGGTGAGGTCGGCGCGCACGCGCCTCATCTCGGGCCGCGCGATGGACGTCCTGCCCCGCATGGCGGACCACGCCTACGACCTCGTGCTCGTCGACGCCGACCCCTCCGAGGCGGCCGACTACGTCGAGCAGGCCACGCGCATGCTCCGCGTGGGCGGCGTGCTCGCCGTGACGAACACGCTGTGGCACGACCGCGTGGCCGACCCGGCCCGCCGGGACGAGGCGACGGTCGCGATGCGCGAGCTCGGCAAGGCGGTCCGCGCCGACGAGCGTCTCACCTCGGCCCTGCTCCCCTCGGGCACCGGCCTCCTCGCCGCCGTCCGCCGCCGCTGACCCGGGTCGCGCCTGTCGGACGCCCGGAGGTCAGGCCTCGGGGAAGCCGGCCAGGACCGCCGCCGAGCCGGACAGGCCGAGGCGGGTGGCGCCGGCCTCGACCATCGCGGCCGCGGCGGCCGCGTCGCGGATGCCGCCGGAGGCCTTGACCCCGAGGCGCCCGTCCACGGTGCGCGCCATGAGCTCGACGGCGTGGACGCTGGCCCCGCCGGTGGCGTGGAAGCCGGTGGACGTCTTGACGAAGTCCGCGCCGGCCGACTCCGAGGCACGGCACGCCGCGATGATCTGCTCGTCGTCCAGGGCGGCGGACTCGATGATGACCTTGAGCACGGCCGGGGCCGGCACCGCCGCGCGGACCGCCGCGATGTCCGCCTCGACGGCCGCCCAGTTCCCGGCGAGCGCCTCACCGAGGTTGATGACCATGTCGACCTCGTCGGCGCCGTCGGCGACGGCGCGCGCCGCCTCGGCCGCCTTGACCTCGCTGTGGTGCGCCCCGGAGGGGAAGCCGCAGACGGTGGCCACGACGAGGCCCTCGGCCCCCTCGAGCGGCAGCTGGGACGGTGAGACGCACACGGCGAGGACGCCGAGCTCACGGGCGTCGGCGACGAGCGCCGCGACCTGCTCGCGCGTCGCCTCGGGCTTGAGCAGCGTGTGGTCGACCATCTGGGCGACGGCGTGACGGGTGGTCATGGTGCTTCCTCCTGGACTCGGTGGCCCGAGCCTATCGGCTACGCCTCCTCGCCCTCGGCGGGCTCGTCGTCGTCCACGGGGACCTCGATGACCTGCTCGAGCTGGTCCGCCTCGTTCGCCTCCCGGTCGGGGTCGACGACCTCCGGCGGGTCGTAGTCCTCGCCGGTCTCGGGGTCGAGGGCGGCCACGGCCTCCTCGGGGTCGGGCAGCTCGCTCTCGGGTGCGCCGGGAATCGGTGGGGTGCTCATCATCGCCCTTCCTGCGTTCGCTGACGGGCCTCCCAGTGTGGCCCGTGAGCGCTCCTCGTGCAGGGTGGGCGGCTCAGGCCGGGACGGGCAGCAGCGCGGCGACGACGTGCGTCCAGCCGCCCAGCGCGCGGTGCGGGGCGGTGCGCCCGAGCAGGTCGGCGGACGGCACGGTGAGGACCGAGCCGCGTGAGGGCTCGTAGAGGCGCAGCGTGCCGGGCACCGCCGCGCCCGGCGGCGGCGGGACGGCCAGGACGACGTGCCGGGGGACGGCGTGGGCGACCCCGCCACGGACGTCGCCGCCCGTGTAGAGCGGGACGGGGTGACCGCGCCGGTTCGCGGCCTCGACCAGCCCGAGCACGGCGGCGCCGTCGTCGGTCGTGTCGTCGACCGGACGCACACGGTAACGCACCCCCGGGAAGCGGGCCTCGCGGGCCGCGGTCCACGGCGGCGTGCCGAGGCCGGCCGGCCACGGCAGCGGGCCCAGGGCGCGGCGGCCCGTCGCGGCCTTCACCTGCCGCTGGGCGGCGGCGAAGCGCTCCGCCGCGCCACCGGGGACCTCCCCCTCCGGCACCTCCGGCGGCCGTGGGCCGGTGGGCAGCCGGCCGGTCTCCAACCACTGCGCCAGGGCGGGGTCACCGGTGGCGGCGAGCATGACGAGCACGGCCGAGCCGCACGTCGTCTCGTCGACCTGCCGGGCGCGGGCGCCGCCGAGCAGGACGGGCAGGCCGTCGGCGGGCTCGGTGCCCCCGGCACCGCCGGCGGGTCCGGTCGAGGTGCGCGGCACGCGGGAGGGCGTGCGCACCGGCCTGCTCAGCGCCGCCAGCGGTGCCGTCAGCTGCCACCTGTGCCAGGACGACGCCATGTCAGCCCGCGATCTTCTCGAGGACGACGTCGCCGGGGCCGCTCGCCGGCCCGTCGCCCGAGGAGATGTCGACCCCGCCCTCGAGCGCCTGCCGGGCGCGGTCGAAGCGCTCGGGCGTGTCGGTGTGCATGGTGAGCAGCGGCTGGCCCGCGCGGACGGTGTCGCCGGGCTTCGCGTGCAGCTCGACGCCGGCGCCGGCCTGCACGGCGTCGCCCTGGCGGGCGCGGCCCGCCCCCAGGCGCCACGCGCACACGCCGACGGCGTAGGCGTCCAGGCGGCCCACGACACCGTCGGAGTCGGCGGTGAGCGTCTCGGTCTCCCGGGCGGTGGGCAGTGCCGCGTCGGGGTCCCCGCCCTGGGCGCTGATCATGCGGCGCCACACGTCCATGGCGCGGCCGTCGGCCAGCGCCGCGCGGGGGTCGGCGTCGGTGCGGCCGGCGGCGTCGAGCATCTCGCGGGCGAGCGCGACGGTGAGCTCGACGACGTCCTCGGGACCACCACCGGCAAGGACGTCGACGGACTCGCGCACCTCGAGCGCGTTGCCCGCCGTGAGACCGAGCGGGGTCGACATGTCGGTGAGGAGCGCCGTCGTGCGCACGCCGGCGTCGCTGCCGAGGGCCACCATCGTGCGGGCGAGCTCACGTGCCGCGTCGATGTCCTTCATGAAGGCGCCCGAGCCGACCTTGACGTCCAGGACCAGCGAGTCCGTCCCCTCGGCGATCTTCTTGCTCATGATCGAGGAGGCGATGAGCGGGATGGCCTCGACGGTGCCGGTCGTGTCGCGCAGCGCGTAGAGCTTCTTGTCCGCCGGGGCCAGGCCCGTGCCGGCCGCGCAGATCACCGCGCCGACGTCCTCGAGCTGGCGCAGGATCGCGTCGTTGTCGAGGTCGGCCCGCCAGCCGGGGATCGCCTCGAGCTTGTCGAGGGTGCCGCCGGTGTGGCCCAGGCCACGGCCCGAGAGCTGGGGCACGGCGACGTCGAAGACGGCGACGAGCGGCGCGAGCGGCAGGGTGATCTTGTCGCCGACCCCACCGGTGGAGTGCTTGTCCGAGGTGGGGCGGCTGAGGCCGGAGAAGTCCATCCGGCTGCCGGAGGCGATCATCGCCGTGGTCCAGCGGGAGATCTCGTCGCGGCCCATGCCGCGCAGGAAGATCGCCATCGCGAGCGCCGACATCTGCTCGTCGGCGACGACGCCGCGGGTGTAGGCGTCGATCACCCAGTCGATCTCGGCGGGGGCGAGGACGCCGCCGTCGCGCTTGGTCCGGATGAGGTCGACGACGTCGAAGGCTTCGGTCATGGGGTCCACCCTAGGACGGGGCGCCCTGGGGCGCCGGGACGGGGGCCGGGCGCGCCCGTGCGTGGAGGAGGTGGCAGCGGGCCGCGAGGGGTCGCCTCAGCGTCCGGCCCATTCGTCGAGGTGCGCGGGGCCGAAGGCCTCGGGCAGGACCTCGCTCATCGGGTGCACGCCGCTCGGGGTCTCGACGAGGAGCTCGGGGCCCCCGTGCTCCCACAGCAGCTGGCGGCAGCGGCCGCAGGGGACGATGACCCGCCCCTCGCCGTCCACGCAGGTGAACGCGACGAGCCGCCCGCCGCCGGTGGCGTGCAGCGCGGAGACGAGCCCGCACTCGGCGCACAGGCCGATGCCGTAGGACGCGTTCTCCACGTTGCACCCGGTGACGGTGCGCCCGTCGTCGACGAGCGCGGCCGCACCGACCGGGTAGGTGGAGTAGGGGACGTACGCGCGCGGGACCATCTCGCGGGCCAGCTCGCGCAGCCGCGCCCAGGTGGCGTCGTCGATCATCACTGGCTTCCTCCGGGAGGCTGTCCTGCGCGAACGGGCGGGCTACTTGACGTAGGGGGTGTTCTCCGCGGCGGGTGCGCGCACCCGGCCGACGAAGCCGGCGACGGCGAAGATGGTCACGACGTAGGGCAGCATGAGGAGGAACTCCCCGGGGATGCCGCTGCCACCCATCGCGCTGAGCATGTTCGCCAGGTTGCGCGAGAAGCCGAAGAGCAGCGCCGCGGCGAGCGCGCCGAGCGGGTTCCACCGGCCGAGGATCATCGCGGCCAGCGCGATGAACCCGTTGCCGGCGGACATGTCGCGGCCGAAGGCGAGGCCGGAGCCGACGGTGAAGAAGGCGCCGCCCAGCCCGGCGAGCGCGCCACCGAGGATCGGGGTGATCCAGCGGGTGCGGATGACGTCGATGCCGACGGTGTCCGCGGCCTTGGGGTGCTCGCCCACGGCGCGCACCCGCAGGCCCCACCGGCTGCGGAACAGGAAGAACTGCAGCGCGATGACGGCGGCGTACATGAGGTAGACGAGGATGTTCTGGTTGAAGAGCACCGGGCCGACGACCGGGATGTCCGACAGCAGCGGCACCGGCAGGGAGGGCAGGCGCTGGCGCTGGTTGAGGTCGGGGTTCTCGCTGAGCACGGTGGAGAAGAAGAAGCTCGTCACGCCGAGCACGAGCACGTTGAGCACGACGCCGACGATGATCTGGTCGACCCAGTACTTCACGCTGAAGAAGACGAGGAGCACGCCGACGAGAGCGCCGGCGACCGGTGCCGCGACGACGCCGAGGTAGGGGCTCGTCGTGATCGAGGCGACGATCGCCGCGAGGAAGGCGCCGCCGAGCAGCTGCCCCTCGATCGCGATGTTGATGACACCCGAGCGCTCGCACATGACGCCGGACAGCGCACCGAAGACGAGCGGCACGGACAGCGCGAGCGCCCCGGTGAGCAGGGACGTCACCGGGATCGTGCCGCCGACGCCCTGCCAGGTGAGGAACGCGAGGACGAAGGCGGCGCCGAAGAGGGCCGGCGGCCACCAGCCCAGCGGCTGGCGGCGCGTGGCCCGGTAGGCCGAGTAGCCCGTGACGGCCGCCATGACCAGGGTGAGCACCCACAGCGCCGGGACCGTGGGCACCTCGGTGTTGGGGATCTCGGCGAGCTCACCGCCGGTGGCGGTGCGGAACGTCGTCGTGCCCGACTCGGTGAACAGGGTGAAGCCGAGCAGGGAGACCAGGGTGAAGACGGCCATGAAGGCGGGGCCGCGCCACTTGACGGGCGGCAGCACCGCGGAGTCGCGGGCGTCGGGGCGGGCGAGCGTGGTCTGGCTCATGCCGAGGCCTCCTTGGCGGCGAGCACGGTGGACTTCCCGCGCGATCGGTCCGGTGCCGGCAGGCGGAAGATCGCCCGGACGAGTGGCGGGGCCGCGATGAGCAGCACGATGACCGACTGGACGACGAGGATGATGTCGATCGGGGTCTGGGTGGTGGACTGCATGAGGAAGCCACCGGCCTTGAGCGCGCCGAAGAGCAGGCCCGCGGCGAAGGTGCCCCACGGCGTCGCCCGGCCCAGGAGGGCGACGGTGATCGCGTCGAAGCCGTAGCTCGCGGCGACACCCGCGGTGAGGATCTGCTCGGTGCCGAGCACCTGCGCCGATCCGCCGAGGCCGCTGAGGCCACCGGCGATGACGAGGGCGAGGATCGTCACCTTGGCGACCGAGACGCCCGCGGTGCGGGCGGCCTCGGCGTTGGCACCGACGGCGCGCAGCTCGAAGCCGAAGGTCGAGCGCTCCACCAGCCACCACACGGCGGCGGTGACGAGGATGACGAGGACGAAGCCGAGGTGGAGGCGGAAGCCCTCCCCCAGGAGCAGCGGGTACAGCGCGGTGTCCCGGACGTTGGGCGACCGGGGCAGCGCGGACCCGCTCTGCTGGAAGGCGGGCTGGGTGAGGACCCAGCCGATGAGGTACACCGCGATGTTGTTGAGCATGATCGTGACGATCACCTCGTTGGCCCCCGTCCGGGCCTTGAGCACGCCCGCGATGCCCGCCCAGATGGCGCCACCGACGATCGCGCCGAGGACGGCGAGGATGAGGTGAAGGACGACCGGCAGGTCGAGGGAGAAGCCGACGTAGCCGCCGAGGATGGCACCCACGATGATCTGGCCCTGGCCGCCGATGTTGAACATCCCGGCACGGAAGGCGATGGCGATGCCCAGGCCGGTGAAGATCAGCGGGACGGAGAAGACGAGCGTCTCCGTCAGCGGCCGGATCGCGCGGGTGAAGGTCTCGGCCCGGTAGTCGAAGATCGAGCCGCGGAACAGGGCGGCGTAGGCCTGGGAGACGGCGTCCCATACGGCGCCGACGAAGTCCATCGGGCGCGCGAAGAGGTAGCCGGCGGTCTCCTGGACGCGGGCGTCGGCGGCGGCGATGAGGACGCCGCTGAGCACGAGCGCGACGACGATCGCCAGGACGGTGACGAGCCAGCCGCCCGAGAGGATGTCCCGGACGAACTGCGCGGTCCGCGTGCGGGGCTGCTCCTCCGGGACCTGCTTCGCCGAGGCGGGGGACTCCTCCGCCTGGGCGACGACGTCCCCGGGGTGCTCGGCGGGGCGCCGGGTCTCCTCCTCGCTCACGGCGCGGTCTCCTCACTCATGTCGTCCGCCGCGGACATCGCGGTGCGGTGCTGGGCGGCCTGGGACCGCGCCTCCTCGTAGGGGACGCCGGCCATCATGAGGCCGAGGACGTCGCGGTCGGTGTCCCCCGGGACGACCCCGACGACGCGCCCGCGGTACATGACGGCGATGCGGTCGGCCAGGGCCATGACCTCGTCGAGCTCGGTCGAGACGATGAGCACCGGGGTGCCCTTGTCCCGCTCGGCGACGATCTCCTTGTGGATGAACTCGATCGACCCGACGTCGACGCCGCGGGTGGGCTGGGAGGCGACGAGCAGGCGCAGCGGGCGGGACATCTCCCGCGCGATGACGACCTTCTGCTGGTTGCCGCCCGAGAGCGTGGAGATGGGGTCGTGCACCGAGGTGAGGCGCACGTCGAACTGCTCGGCGCGCCTGTGGGCGTTCTCCTCGACGACGCCCGGCCTGAGGCTGCCGAGCGCGGCGAAGGGCTGGGTGTCGTACAGGTCGAGGATGAAGTTCTCGGCCACGGTGAAGCCGGCGATGACCCCACCGGTGGAGCGGTCCTCGGGGACGAAGCCGATGCCGGCCCGCAGCCGCTGCTTGACCGTGGTGCCGACGAGCTCCTTGCCGTCCAGGACGATCGAGCCGGAGACCGGCTCGACGAGGCCGAGGATCGTCTCGGTGAGCTCGGTCTGGCCGTTGCCCTGGACACCGGCGACGACGACGATCTCCCCGTGCCGGACGGTGAGGTCGAGGCGGTCGACGGCGACGTGGCCCTTGGTGTCGAGCACCGAGAGGTCGGTGACGACGAAGGACTCCTCCCCCGGCGCGGCGTGGCCCTTGTCGACGGCCATGCTCACCGAGCGCCCGACCATGAGGGAGGCGAGCTCGGTCTCCGAGCTCGTGGGGCTCGCCTCGCCGACGACCGTGCCGCGGCGGATGACGGTGATGGAGTCGGCGATCGCGCGGACCTCGCGCAGCTTGTGCGTGATGAAGACGATCGAGGTGCCCTCGGCCTTGAGCTGGCGCATGATCGCGATGAGCTCGTCGGTCTCCTGCGGGGTGAGCACCGCGGTCGGCTCGTCGAGGATGAGCACCTTCGCGTCCCGCGACAGGGCCTTGATGATCTCCACGCGCTGCTGCACGCCGACGGGCAGGTCCTCGATGACGGCGTCGGGGTCGACGTCGAAGCCGAAGCGGTCGGAGATCTCCTTGACGCGCGTGCGCGCCTCACGCTGGCTGATGATGCCGAGCGGGCCGGTCGGCTCGTAGCCGAGGGCCACCGACTCGGCGACGGTGAAGACCGGGACGAGCATGAAGTGCTGGTGGACCATGCCGATGCCGGCGGCGACGGCGTCGCCGGGCCCGGCGAAGGTCACGGGCTCGCCGTCGAGGAGGATCTGTCCCTCGTCGGGGTCGTACAGGCCGTAGAGCACGTTCATCAGCGTGCTCTTGCCGGCCCCGTTCTCACCGAGCAGCGCGTGGATCTCCCCGGGCTCCACGACGAGGTCGATGTGGTCGTTGGCGACCAGGGGGCCGAAGCGCTTGGTGATGCCGCGAAGCTCGAGCTTCACATCCGCTCCATCGCTAGAGGGCCACGGCGACGCGGCCGGAGGGGTGGACGCTGCGGCGTCCGTGGAGGGCGAACGGTGACGGCCCGGCCACGGGCCGGCCGGGCCGTCACTGTGCGTGGTGGGTCAGGGAGCGTTGACGGTCTCGACGGCGAGCTCGCCCGAGATGATCTGCTCCTGGAGCGCCTCGACCTGGTCGAGGAGCTCCTGCGGGATGTCGGCGCTGCCGGTGGCGAGGCTGACACCGCCGTTGGCGAGGTCACCGATGTAGGGCTCGCCGGAGAAGCTGCCCTCGAGGTCGGCCTTGATCGTCTCGAAGACACCAGCGCCGATCTCCTTGACGACGGACGCCAGGACGATGTCGGCGTAGTCGGTGGAGGCGGTCCAGTCGGAGTCGACACCGACGACCCAGACGTTGCCCGCGCTCTCGGCGGCGGCGGCCGCACCGAGGCCGACGGGGCCGGCGACCGGCATGATGACGTCGGCGCCCTGGGCGATGAACTGCTCGGTCAGCGCCTGGCCCTGGCCCTGGTCCTCGAAGCCGCCGGAGAAGGTGCCGTCCTGCGCCTCCTTGTCCCAGCCGAGGACCTGGACGTCGCCGCCGTTGTCCTCGTTGTACTTGGCGACGCCGTCGACGAAGCCGTCCATGAAGATGTTGACGGACGGGATCGGCAGGCCACCGAAGGTCGCGACCGTGCCGGTCTCGCTCATGCCCGCGGCGACGTAGCCCGCGAGGTAGGCGGCCTCGGCCGTGTTGAAGATGATCGGAGCGGCGTTGTCGAGCTCGACCGGCACCGGGGGCGCGTCGGCGCCCTCGCCCGGGTTGGAGAAGGTCGCGTCGACGAGGCCGAAGGAGACGTCGGTGTTGGCCTCGGCGGCCGCCTGGATCGGGTCCTCGAGGAGGAAGCCGACACCGATGGTCATGTCGCAGCCCTGCTGGACCATGGAGTCGACGTTCGGGCCGAAGTCGGCGTCGGACTGGGACTCGGCGTCGTTGAGCTGGATCCCGAGCTCCTCCTGGGCGCGCATGCCGCCCTCCATGGCCGACTGGTTGAAGGACTGGTCCTCCCAGCCGCCCTGGTCGGAGATGAGGCAGGCGAGGTAGTCGACCTCCTCGGCGGAGCCGGTGGTCTCCTCGGCGCTGGTGGCCTCGCCGGCGGGCTCGGTGCTGTCGTCCTCCGGCGCGTCACCGCACGCCGCGAGTGCCAGCGTGGCGACGGCCGCGAGAGCGGTCGCGTAGATCGTCTTCTTCACGCTTGTCTCCTGGGGATGGTTGAAGGCCGGTGGCCGGCGGAACGATGGAGGCGTTCACCGCGACCTATCGGCTGCGTACGGCCGACTGTAAGCCTCCACACCCGCGCGATTGGCCGCATGGTGAGATTTGTCTATGTTCTGTTACACAAACGTTGCTATCGCGCGCGTCCGGACGCGGGCCCGCGCCCGGACAGCACGGGCGCCCCACCGCGGGAGCCGGGCCGTGGCTGCGCGGCGACCCGCGGCTCGTACCCGGCACGCTGCGCCGTGCGGGCCAGCACCCGGGCCCCGAGGCCGATCGCCCGCTCGTCCACGACGAGGTCCCCCTGGTGGAGGTCGTGGGCGGGCCCGCCCGGTGTGCGGGTCCCCAGGCGCACCATGGCGCCGGGCACCCGCGAGAGGTACCAGGAGAAGTCCTCCCCGCCGAGCGACTGCTCGGTGAGCACGACGGCGTCGTCCCCGACGACCTCCCGCGTGGCGCCGTCGAGCAGCCGCACGCACTGCTCGTCGTTGACGACGGGCGGCATGCCGCGCTGGTGCTTGAGCTCGACCTCGACGCCGAGCGGGGACAGGAGGTTCGCGACGACGTCGTCGACGAGCTTCCCGGCCCGCTCCCAGGTCTCGACGTCCAGCGAGCGCAGCGTCCCGGTGACGGTGCCGACCGAGGGGATGGTGTTGGGCGCCCGGCCCGCGTTGACCGCGCCCCAGGTGAGGTTGGCCCCCGAGCGGGGGTCCATGCGCCGGTCGAGCACGGCGGGCAGCTGGGTGATGATGTGGCCCAGGGCGTAGACGACGTCGCCGGTGAGGTGGGGCCGTGAGGTGTGCCCGCCGCTGGAGCGCACGGTGATGGTGACGTTGTCCGAGGCCGCGGTGATCGGGCCGATGCGCGAGCCGATGCGGCCGAAGTCGATCTTCGGCGCGCAGTGGAGGGCGTAGATCTGCTCGACGCCGTCGAGGACGCCCTGGTCGATGAGCTCCTTGGCGCCGCTCGGCTGGACCTCCTCCGCGGGCTGGAGGATGAGCCGCACCCCGACGGGCAGCTGCCCCTCCTCCTCGAGGCGGGCGAGGATGAGGCCGGCACCGAGGACGGCGCTGGCGTGGACGTCGTGCCCGCAGGCGTGGGACACGCCCTGGCGGCGGGAGCGGAAGGGCAGCCCGGTGGTCTCGGGCACGGGCAGCGCGTCGATGTCACCGCGCAGGCCGATCCGCCGGCGCCCGCGCTCGCGCGGGTCGGGGCCGATGTCGCAGACCAGGCCGCTGCCCCTGGTGCGGCGGGGGGACAGGCCCGCGGCGGTGAGCCGGTCGAACAGCAGGGTGGTGGTCTCCTGCTCCATCCACCCCAGCTCGGGGTTGGCGTGGATCTGACGACGGATCGCGACCAGCTCCTCCTCGAGCCCGGCGGCGAGCTGGACGATGCGGTCGGGCTGGGGGGCGTCCTTCACCCCAGCGACCCTAGCGCGCCTCAGCGGAGCGCGTCGGGCAGGAGGTCGACGACCTCCTTGAGACGCTGGGCGTGGTCGGTCGTCGTCACGAGCAGCGCGTCGGGCGTGTCGACGACGACGGCGCCGGGCAGCCCCAGCACCGCGACGAGCCGGTCCGTGGCCGGGACGAGGACGGAGCCGGCGCTGTCGGCGGCGAGCGTCCGTCCCCCGCCCAGCGTCCGCACGCCGTCGGGGCCGACGGGGAGCAGCGCCGCGAGGGAGCGCCAGTCGCCGACGTCGTCCCACCCCAGCTCGGCGGGGACGACGGCGACCCCGCCGTCGGCGGCGGCCGGCTCCGCGACCGCGTGGTCGATGGCGATGCGGGTGAGCCGTGGCCACTCGCGCAGGAGGACCTCCTCCCGCTCCGGCCCGTCCCAGGCCCGGGCGATGGTGAGGAGGCCGTCGTGCAGCGGGGGCTGCAGCCGGCGCAGGTGCTCGAGCAGCACCTCGGCGCGCACGACGAACATGCCGGCGTTCCACCGGTACCGGCCGGTGGCCAGGTAGGTGGCCGCCGTCGCGGCGTCGGGCTTCTCGGCGAAGGAGGCGACGTGGAGGGCCGACGGTGCACCGGCGACGCCGAGCGGCGCCCCGGACTCGACGTAGCCGAAGGCCGTCGAGGGGTGGTCGGCCTCGATCCCGATCGTCACGACGTACCCGGCGCGGGCCGCCGCGACGGCCTCCCGGACGGCGGCGGCGAAGGCCGCCGGGCGGCGCACGACGTGGTCGGCCGCGAAGGAACCGACGACGACGTCGCCGTGCCGCTCGCGCAGCAGGGCCGCCGCGAGCCCGATCGCGGCCATCGAGTCCCGCCCGGACGGCTCGGTGAGGAGCGCCCCGTCCGCCAGCCCCGGCAGCTGCTCCCGCACCGCGGTCGCGTGCGCCTCGCCCGTGACGACCGTGACGCCGTCCGCGAGCGGCGCGAGCCGGTCCCAGGTGCCCTGGAGGAGGGTGCGCCCGCTGCCCGTGAGGTCGAGGAGGAACTTCGGGTGCGACCGGCGTGAGAGCGGCCACAGCCGGGTGCCGGCACCGCCGGCGGGCACGACCGCGTGGAAGCCGGGGATCTGGCTGTGGCTCATGGCGGCAGCCTAGACAGCCTCGTCGCGTCCGTGGACACCCCCGCCGCTCACCCGGGCCCATGGTCCCGACCATGTCCACGACGTGGATACCATGCTCGTGTGTCCACCACTCATACTGCAGCGCGGCAGGTCAAGGCCCGCCGCACGTCGGTCGCCCTCAAGCTCGTCATGGCCGTCACGGGCGTCATCTTCCTGCTCTTCGTGCTGGCCCACATGTACGGCAACCTCAAGGCGCTGTCCGGCCAGCAGGCCTTCGACGACTACGCCCACCACCTGCGGGTGCTCGGCGAGCCGATGCTGCCGGAGTCGGGCTTCCTGTGGGTCATGCGCCTGGGCCTCATCGTCAGCCTCGTGCTGCACGTGTGGTCCGCGACGGTCCTCACCCGGCGCAAGCGTGCCGCCCGCTCGCAGAAGTACGTGATGAAGAGGTCGGTGTCCTCGAGCCTGTCCTCGCGGACGATGATGTGGGGCGGTGTGGCCCTCCTCCTGTTCATCGTCTTCCACATCCTGCAGTTCACGACCCTGACGATCGAGGTCGGCGGCTCCTTCGACAGCCCCTACGACCGCCTCGTCGCCGCCTTCGAGACGTGGTGGCTGGTGGCCATCTACGTCGTCGCGATGGTCGCCCTCGGCATGCACCTGCGCCACGGCATCTTCAGCGCGGCGCAGACCCTCGGCTGGTCCAACCGCACCCGGCAGCCGAAGATCAAGGCGGCGGCGCTCGCCGTCGCGGTCCTCGTCGTCGTCGGTTTCCTCGTCCCGCCGCTCGCCATCGCCTTCGGGCTCGTCTAGACCCGCGGAGTAGTGCTTCACATGACCGACCAGCTCATCGACGGCCTCTACCGCGAGGGCGCCCCGATCGCCGACACCAAGGCCCCGACCACCGTCCCGGTCGAGCGCCGCTGGCGTGAGCGCCAGTTCGGCGCCCGCCTCGTCAACCCGGCCAACCGTCGCAAGATCAGCGCGATCATCGTCGGCACCGGCCTGGCCGGCGCCTCCGCCGGCGCCACCCTCGGTGAGGCCGGCTACCAGGTGAAGTCCTTCTGCTACCAGGACTCCCCCCGCCGGGCGCACTCGATCGCCGCGCAGGGCGGCATCAACGCGGCGAAGAACTACCGCAACGACAACGACTCGACGTTCCGGCTCTTCTACGACACGGTCAAGGGCGGCGACTTCCGCGCCCGCGAGTCCAACGTCTACCGCCTCGCCGAGGTCAGCGCGAACATCATCGACCAGTGCGTCGCCCAGGGCGTGCCCTTCGCCCGCGAGTACGGCGGCCTGCTCGACAACCGCTCCTTCGGTGGCGTCCAGGTCTCCCGCACCTTCTACGCCCGCGGCCAGACCGGCCAGCAGCTTCTCATCGGCGCCTACCAGGCGCTGGAGCGCCAGGTCGCCGCCGGCACGGTGCAGATGTACACGCGCCACGAGATGCTCGAGCTCGTCGTCGTCGACGGCAAGGCCCGCGGCGTCATCGTCCGCGACATGGTCACGGGCGAGATCGAGACGCACCTCGCCGACGTCGTCGTCCTCGCCACCGGTGGCTACGGCAACGTCTTCTACCTGTCGACCAACGCCATGGGTTCGAACACGACGGCGATCTGGCGCGCGCACCGCAAGGGCGCCCTGTTCGGCAACCCGTGCTACACCCAGATCCACCCCACGTGCATCCCGGTGTCCGGGGACTACCAGTCCAAGCTCACGCTCATGAGCGAGTCGCTGCGCAACGACGGTCGCATCTGGGTGCCCAAGCGCGCCGAGGACTGCGACAAGGACCCGCGGGACATCCCCGAGGAGGACCGCGACTACTACCTCGAGCGCATCTACCCCGCCTTCGGCAACCTCGTCCCCCGTGACATCGCCTCCCGCCAGGCGAAGAACGTGTGCGACGACGGCCGCGGCGTGGGCCCGGCGGTCGACGGCGTGCGCCGCGGCGTCTACCTCGACTTCGCCGAGGCGATCGGGCGGATGGGCCGCAAGGCCGTCGAGTCGAAGTACGGCAACCTCTTCGACATGTACCAGCGCATCACCGGGGAGAACCCCTACGAGGTGCCGATGCGCATCTACCCGGCCGTCCACTACACGATGGGCGGGCTCTGGGTCGACTACGACCTCCAGTCCTCGATCCCCGGCCTCTTCGTCACCGGTGAGGCGAACTTCTCCGACCACGGCGCGAACCGCCTGGGTGCCTCGGCGCTCATGCAGGGCCTAGCCGACGGGTACTTCGTCCTGCCCAACACGATCAACGACTACCTCGCCGACGGCCCCTTCGAGAAGGTGTCCGAGGACCACCCCGCGGTGCTCGAGGCACGCGCGTCGGTCGAGGACCGCATCTCCCGTCTCATGAACGCCGGCGGCACGCGCTCGGTCGACTCCTTCCACAAGGAGCTCGGGCACATCATGTGGGAGTACTGCGGCATGGAGCGCACGGCCGAGGGCCTGCAGACCGCCATCGAGAAGATCCGGGCGCTGCGCGAGGAGTACTGGCGCGACGTGCGGGTGCTCGGAGCGGCCGACGACTTCAACCAGTCCCTGGAGAAGGCGAGCCGCGTCGCCGACTTCATCGAGCTCGGCGAGCTCATGTGCATCGACGCGCTGCACCGCCGCGAGTCCTGCGGCGGTCACTTCCGCGCGGAGAGCCAGACGGAGGACGGCGAGGCGCTGCGCCACGACGAGGAGTTCGCCTACGTCGCGGCCTGGGAGTGGACCGGGACCGGTGCACCGCCCGTGCTCCACAAGGAGGACCTCGTGTACGAGTACGTCGAGATGAAGCAGCGGAGCTACAAGTGAGAATCACCCTCAAGGTCTGGCGCCAGGCCAACGCCGCCACCCGCGGCCGGATGGTCGACTACCGGCTCGACGACGTCTCCGAGGACATGTCCTTCCTCGAGATGCTCGACGTCCTCAACGAGCAGCTCATCGGGCAGGGTGAGGAGCCGGTGGCCTTCGACCACGACTGCCGCGAGGGCATCTGCGGCATGTGCGGCCTCATGATCGACGGCGTCGCGCACGGGCCGGAGGTCACGACGGTCTGCCAGCTCCACATGCGCTCGTTCAAGGACGGCGACACCATCACCGTCGAGCCGTGGCGCGCGGACCCGTTCCCGGTCATCAAGGACCTCGTCGTCGACCGCTCGGCCTTCGACCGGATCATCCAGGCCGGCGGCTTCATCTCCGCCAACACCGGCGCGGCCCCGGACGCCCACGCGACCCCGGTGCCCAAGGCCGACGCGGACGCCGCCTTCGAGGCGGCCGCGTGCATCAGCTGCGGCGCCTGCGTCGCGGCCTGCCCCAACGGCTCCTCGATGCTCTTCACCGCCGCCAAGGTGACCCACCTCGGCAAGCTGCCCCAGGGCCAGCCGGAGCGGCTCGGGCGTGTCGTGTCGATGGTCGCCCAGCAGGACGCCGAGGGCTTCGGCGGCTGCACGAACATCGGTGAGTGCGCGTCCGTGTGCCCCAAGGGCATCCCGCTCGACACGATCAACCAGCTCAACTTCGACCTGCGGACCGCCCTGCGTCACGGCGCCTAGCCAGCCGCCCCCTCCCCCGCCCCCAAACGTCGCAGTTGGTCAACTGCCTGACGCCTCAGCGCCGCTGGGCGTCGGCCAGCCGACCAGCTGCGACGTTCTTGGGGGGTGGGTCAGTGGTGGCGGGTCTCGCCGCGGGCCTTGCGGCGTCGCGTGGCGCGCTGGGCGTAGGCGTCCTTGCTCGCGTGGCGGCGCCGCAACCGGCCGCGGTTCCACTCGCGCACCCGGCCCACCAGGCCGCCCCAGTAGGCGTCCCGGGCGCGGGCCTCGACGGCCATCCGCTCGTCCCGCTCCTCACGCTCGTCCGCCGCGTGCCGCAGGGCGAGGACCTCCTCCCCCTCGTCCCCCAGGTGCTCGAGGTCGGCGACGAGGGTCTGCTCGCGTGACTCCTCGTCGGCCTGGACGGTCCCGGTGGTCGCCTCGTAGTCCCACGTGAGGGTGCGGGGCACCGAGAGGGTGACGTAGTTGGGGTGCTCGTCGAAGTTCGTCGCGCTCGGGGCGCCCGGCTTGGGCGGGGCGGGCGGGTTGGCGGTCCACGCCGCGATCATCAGGGTGACGCGGGCGAGGAGGTTGACCCACAGGAGGAGGGTGATGAGGGCGGCCGCCGTCGCGAGGAGCGGGTTGTCGGCTCCCCCGACGATCGTGGTCCCGAAGAGCCGGAGCACCGTGGAGGCCACCGCACCGAGCAGGGCCCCGACGAGGAGGTCGCGCCGGGGCACGTGCACCCCGGCGAGCACGCGGAAGAGCAGCAGGTACACCGCGCCGTCGACGGCCAGCGCGACGAGGTACCCGAGGACGCGCAGCGCCACGGAGGCGAAGGTGCCCTCGATCCCGATGGTGTCGAGCACCCACTGCCCGGCCGCGCCCGCGGCGATGCCGAGCGCCGCCGTCGTCACGACCGCCAGGCCGAGGATGAGGAAGCCGCCGAGGTCGCGGACCCGGGTGAACACGGGGCTCTCCTTGGGGGCGACGATGCCGAACATCATCCGGATCGACCGCTTGAGGGCACCCATGACCGAGATGGCCGTCCACAGCAGCACACCGGCCGCGGCGATGCTCGCCGGGTTGAGCGCGGTGCTGAGCACGAGGGAGTCGGGGTCGAGGAGCCCCCCGTTGGTGCCCGTGTCGATGATGCCGGGCAGCGCGTCGTCCACGCTCTGGAGCACGGTCTCGCGCAGCTCTGCGTTGTTGCCGAGCACCGTCATGAAGACGGTGTAGCCGATCGTCAGCGCCGCGAAGATCGAGAACAGCGCGGAGTAGGTGATGCCGCCGGCGAGCAGGCCGCCGTTGCTCTTGGCGTAGCGGGCCAGCCCCCGGCCGGGCCGGGAGTGCTCCCAGCGGGACATCAGCGCGGCGAGGCGCTCCCCGAACGTCGGGCGGCCCTCGTCAGCGGTGCTCATGGCCGCACAGCCTAGGGACGACGGCCGGGTCCGGCATCAGCAGCCACCGGGGCCACCCCTCGCACGCCATGTGCCCGCCCCGGCACCGGGCTCGCGCTCGACCGGGTGCTCGGTAACCTCGACGGGTGCACCGTGGGGCACGGGCCGCGAGGACCGATGATCGGACATGTTCGGTTCTGGGCCCTTTTCTGGCACACTGGTCGCCATGGACACCGCGCGTCCCGAGGCGCCTCCCCTGCTCGCCCGGCAGCGCCAGCAGCAGATCCTGGCAGCGGTCAGCCAGCACGGTGGCGTGCGGGTGGCCGAGATGGTCGACCAGCTCGGCGTCTCGGAGATGACGATCCGCCGCGACATCACCAGCCTCGTGCGTCGCGGGCTCGTCGCCCGCGTCCACGGCGGCGCCGTGGCCCCCAGCCGCTCCGCCCAGGAGCCGGCCTTCGCCCTCAAGGCGGGGCAGCACCCCGGCGAGAAGGCGCGGATCGGCACGTTGGCGGCCTCACGGGTCGAGGCGGGGGACGCGGTCGCCCTCTCGGCCGGCACGACGACGCTCGCCGTCGCCCGCGCCCTCACCGCGCTGCCCCACTTCGCCACGCTCACCGTCATCACCAACTCCCTGCCCGCCGCCGACGTCCTCCACCAGGCCGCCATGCAGGCGCGCGAGGCCGGCCGCCCCGCCCCGACCGTCGTCCTCGCCGGCGGCGAGCGCACCCCCTCGGACGCCCTCGTCGGGCCGGCCACCGTGGACTACCTGCGTGACGTCCGGGTCGACTGGGTCTTCCTCGGCGCGCACGGCTTCGACCCCGAGATCGGCCTCATGACCCCCAACCTCCAGGAGGCGTCGACGAACTCGGCGCTCCTCGCGACCGGCCGCAGCGCCGTCGCCGTCCTGGACTCGAGCAAGTGGGGCGTGCGCGGACTGCGCACCTTCTGCCGGGCGGAGGACCTCGCCGCCCTCGTCACCGACGTCCAGCCGGACGAGGAGACCCTCACCGCCGCCGCCACGCACGACTTCTCCCTGGAGATCGCTCCCGATGACTGACACCGTCCGCAAGACCCGGGGAACGCTCGCCGACGGCCGCGAGATCCTCTACTTCGACGACTCCGAGCCCTACGTCTCCGGCGCCGCCACCCGGCGCCTGGACGACCCGCGCCCCCTCCCGGAGCGCTTCGCCCCCGTCCCGGGCCCCGACGGCGAGACGCGGCCCTTCACCGGCCCGCAGATGCGCTACGACGTCCTCACCGGCGAGTGGGTGCCGATGGCCACCCACCGGATGAACCGCACCCACCTGCCCCCGGCGGACGCCAACCCGCTCGCCCCGGCCAGGCCGGGCGCCGCGTACTCCGACGGTGACATCCCCGCAGACGACTACGACGTCGTCGTCTTCGAGAACCGCTTCCCCTCCCTCGTCCAGGTGCCCGGGGAGGAGGACGTCGTCACCCACCTCGACGGCGAGCCCCTGTGGCCCGTCCGCCCGGCGGCCGGCCGCTGCGAGGTCATCTGCTTCTCCCCCGACCCCGAGGCATCCCTCGCCACCCTCGACGTGGGCCGCATGCGGACCGTCATCGAGGCCTGGGCGGACCGGACGACCGAGCTCGGTGCCCTGCCCGGCATCGAGCAGGTCTTCTGCTTCGAGAACCGCGGCCGCGAGATCGGGGTGACGCTCCACCACCCGCACGGGCAGATCTACGCCTACCCCTACCTCACCCCGCGCACCGCGACGATGCTCCGCCAGGCGCGTGAGCACCGCGCGGCCACGGGCCGCAACCTCCTGCGCGACGTCCTGGAGGCCGAGCTGCGCTCCGGGCGCCGCGTCGTCGCCGAGTCCGAGCACTGGGTCGCCTACGTCCCCGCCGCCGCCCGCTGGCCCGTCGAGGTCCACCTCGCCCCGCGCCGCGACGTCCCCGACCTGCCGGCCCTCACCGACGCCGAGCGCACCGACCTCGCCGGCATCTACCTGCGCCTCCTGCGCGCGGGCGACCAGTTCTTCGTCGAGGAGGGCGCCGACGGCGAGCGGCGCGCCATCCCGCTGCCCTACATCTCCGCCTGGCACCAGGCACCCGTCCGCGAGGGCCGCGAGGACCTGCGCCTGCACCTGCAGCTCTTCTCGGTCCTCCGCGCCCCGGGCAAGCTCAAGTACCTCGCGGGCTCGGAGTCCGGCATGGGCGCGTGGGTCTCCGACACCACCCCCGAGCGGGTCGCCGACCGCCTGCGGGAGGTCCTCGCGTGAGCGTCCTCGCCCCCGCCTGGACCGCCGACGGCGGCGCGCGCCGGGCCCGTGACCTCCTCGCCTCTGCCCTCGGTCCCGGGCCCGCCGACGGCGTGTGGGCGGCTCCCGGCCGCGTCAACCTCATCGGCGAGCACACCGACTACAACGGCGGCCTGTGCCTGCCGGTCGCGCTGCCCCACCGCACCTACGTCGCGGTCCGCCGGCGAGCGGACCGGACCGTGCGGCTCGCCTCCGGCCAGGAGCCGGGCGTCCGCGTCGTCGACCTCGACGGCGTCGGCCCGGTCGGTACGCCGGGTGCGGTCGAGGGCTGGGCCGCGTACGTCGTCGGCGTCGCGTGGGCGCTCGTGGCGGAGGGGCTCGTCCCCGCCGACCGGGTGGCCGGCTTCGACGTCGCGGTGGACAGCTGCGTGCCCTACGGCGCCGGGCTCTCCTCCTCCGCGGCGCTCGAGTGCGCCGTCGCGATCGCGCTCGACGAGCTGTGGGGACTGGGCCTGGCGGCCGACGACGCCGGCCGGGCCCGCCTCGCGGCCGCCTGCGTGCGGGCGGAGAACGAGGTCGCCGGCGCGCCGACCGGCGGGATGGACCAGTCCGCGTCCCTGCGCGCCGAGGAGGCCCGGGCGCTGCTCCTCGACTGCCGTGACGGCTCCACCCGACAGGTCCCGTTCGACCTCGGGGCGGCGGGGCTCGAGCTGCTCGTCATCGACACCCGGGCCCCGCACGCGCTCGTCGACGGCCAGTACGCCGAGCGTCGCGACAGCTGTGAGCGGGCGGCCGGGCAGCTGGGGGTGAGGACGCTGCGCGAGGTCGCCGACCTCGACGCCGCCCTGTCCGCGCTGGGCGACGCCGTCGTCCGGCGCCGGGTGCGCCACGTCGTCACCGAGATCGAGCGCGTCGCGCGCTTCGCCGAGCTGCTCGAGGACGGGCCGCTCGACGCCGCCCGCGCCGCGCGGCTCGGGGCGCTCATGGCCGCCTCGCACACCTCGATGCGCGACGACTACGAGATCTCCTGCGCCGAGCTCGACCTCGCCGTCGAGACCGCGACGGCGGCCGGCGCCCACGGCGCCCGGATGACCGGGGGCGGGTTCGGCGGCTCGGCCATCGCGCTGCTGCCGACCGGCCAGGCGGAGCGGGTGGCCGGGGAGGTCACCGCGGCCTTCGCCGCCGCGGGCTTCGCCGAGCCGGCCTTCCTCCTCGCCCCGGCGAGCACCCCGGCCGTCCGCGTCGCCTGAGCCGCACCCGCTCCCGGGTTCCTCAGTCGAGGTCGACGACGAGCGGGGCGTGGTCGGAGAAGCGCTGGTCGTAGGCGGCCGCGCGGTCGACCGTGGCCGAGCAGGCCCGCTCGGCGAGGCCCGGTGAGGAGAGCAGGTAGTCGATCCGCCAGCCGGCGTCGTTGTCGAAGGCCTTCCCCCGCATCGACCACCACGTGTAGGGACCGGGGCCCTCGCCACCGAGACGGCGCCCGAGGTCGACGTAGGCGAGGTCGTCGAACCAGCGGTCGAGGTAGGCGATCTCCTCGTCGAGCACGCCGGAGGTGCGGTTGTGGTTGGTCGTCCAGTTCTTGATGTCGACCGGCCGGTGGACGATGTTGACGTCCCCGCCCAGGACGACGTCCCGCTCCCCCGCCGCCGCCTGCTCCGACAGCGCGGTGAGCCGGGCGGTGACCTTGTCGAGGTGCGCGTACTTCGCGGCCATCCGCTCCGGCTCGCTCGCCGTCCCGGAGTGGATGTAGACCGAGACGAGGGTGAGCGGACGGTCGCTCCCCGGCAGCTCGACGTCCATCTCCACCCAGCGCCCGGTGTCGACGGGCGGCTCGTCGTCCCCCAGGCCCACCCGCACGGCGGTGGCGGGCAGTCGCGACGCGACGGCCACCCCGGCCCGGCCCTTGAGGTCGCTGGCCTGGTGGGCCACGTGCCAGCCCGCGCCGAGGAGCTCGTGGAGCATGTCGTCGGGCGCCCGGACCTCCTGCAGGAGCAGCAGGTCGGGTGAGCGCTCGGCGAGCCAGGTGTCCATGCCCTTGCGGACGGCGGCACGGAGCCCGTTGACGTTGACGGTGGCGATTCTCAGCATCCGGCCATTCTCGCCTCGGGCGGTGACATGGCCGAAACCGGCGGGACCCGCCGCTGCGGGGCCCGCCGGCCCGTCCTAGGGGCGGCGCACGCCCAGGGTGTCGGTGCCGTTGCCGTCCCAGTCCCCGACGTACACCTCGTCGCCCTCGCGGCCGAAGGTGAGGACGTGGTCCGCGTCCCCGCCACGCAGGGAGTTGCTCACGTGGAAGACCCGGCCGCGCTGGATCGTCAGGGTGTCGGTCCCGTTGCCGTCCCAGTCACCCGCCAGGGTGACGTCACCGGCCCGGCCGTAGGTGAACACCGTGTCGGCGTCCCCGCCACGCAGGGAGTTCCGCACGTGGTAGGTGGCGGCCCGACGCACCGCGAGGGTGTCCGTCCCGTTGCCGTCCCAGTCGCCGACGACGACGACGTCGTTCTCGCGGCCGTAGCGGACGACGCGGTCGGCGTCGCCACCGGCGAGCCGGTTCCTCACGTGGTACTCGTTGCCACGGCGGACCGCGAGCGTGTCGCGGCCGTCCCCGTCCCAGTCGCCGACGAGCAGCACGTCGCCCGGGCGCCCGTAGGTGAAGGTGCGGGCGGCGTCCCCGCCGCGGTGGCCGCCGGACACGTGGACGACGTTCCCGCGGCGCACCGCGATGGTGTCCACGCCGTCACCGTCCCAGTCGCCGACGAGGACCTCGTCCCCGGTGCGGCCGTAGCGGAAGACCTCGTCGGTCGTCCCCCTCCAGTCGTTGCTCAGGTGGAACTGCGGGGACCGGCCGCCCGGCGGGACGTCCTCCGGTCGGACGACCATCGCGGCACCCCCGCCCGAGCGCTCGGGCTCGGCGGCCGCCTGCAGCCGGCCGTCGGGCAGGAAGGCGACGCCGGTGACGTTGCCGAGCGTGGCGACCTCCGTGACCGTGTGACCACGCTCCCGCAGGGCGGCCCCGAGCGCGCCGCCGGCGATCCCGGCCTCCGCCTCGCTGGCGGCCCCGTTGCGGCTGGACAGGCGCGGAGCGGCGATCGCCTCAGGCAGGGACATGCCGAGGTCGAGGTGGTTGACCGCCACCTGGAGGACGGTCGTGATGATCGTGGCGCCGCCGGGCGAGCCGAACGCGGCGACCGGGGCGCCGTCGTCGAGCACGATCGTCGGTGCCATGCTGCTGCGTGGCCGCTTGCCGGGTGCCGGCGCGTTGGCCGGGTGGTCCGGGTCGGTCTCGAAGTCGGTGAGCTCGTTGTTGAGCAGGAAGCCGTAGCCGGGCACGGCGATGCCGCTGCCACCGATCTGCTCGATCGTGAACGTGAAGCTCACGACGTTGCCCCACCGGTCGGCGACGGTGAGGTGCGTCGTCGAGCCGTGGCCCTCCTCGGACCCGGCGTCCGCCGCGGGACCCTCGCCGTCGTCGTAGGGCCACGGGTCACCCGCGGGGACGGGCCGGGCCTGCGCCTCCGGGCCGACGAGCTCGCGCCGCTCGTCGGCGAAGCCCTGCGAGAGCAGCCCGGTGAGCGGGACGTCGAGGAAGTCCTCGTCACCGACGTAGGCGTTGCGGTCGGCGAAGGCGAGGGCCGAGGCCTCGGCCACGTGGTGGAGGACCTCCTCCTCGGGCATCCCCCCGAGGTCGAAGCCCTCGAGGATGTTGAGGGCCTCCCCCACCGTCGAGCCACCGCTCGAGGGCGGCGCCATCCCGTAGACCTCCAGGCCGCGGTAGTCCACGACCGTCGGCTCCCGCTCGAGCGCCTCGTAGCCGGCGAGGTCGGCCAGGGTCATCTCCCCGGGCCGCACCGGCCGCTCGGCGCCGTCGGCCAGCGGCGGGGCCGTGTTCGTCTCGACGATCGCCTCGGCGATCTCGCCCGCGTAGAAGACCGACGGGCCGTGCTCGCCGAGCAGGCGGTAGGTGCGGGCGAGGTCCTCGTTGGTGATGACGCTGCCGGCCTGCGGCGCCTCGCCGTCGACGAGGAAGGTCGCGCTGCTCGAGGTGAAGTCGCGGAAGATCTCGAGGTTGTCCTCGGTGCGCGACTCGTACTGGGGGTCGACGACGAAGCCGTCGTCGGCCAGCCGCACGGCCGGGGCGAGGACCTCCTCGAGCGACATCGTGCCGTACTCCGCCAGCGCCAGGTCCCAGCCGGCGACGAGGCCGGGCACCCCCTGGGACAGGCCCGAGACGCGCCGCTCGGCGAAGGGGATGGGCTCGCCGTCCTCGAGGAAGACGTCGGGCTCCATCGCCGCCCACGCCTCCTCGCGGGAGTCGATCGTCGTCACCTCCCCGGTGCCGGCGGAGTACAGGACGAAGAACCCGCCGCCGCCGATGCTCCCGTCGTAGGGACGGGTGACGCCGAGCGCGGCGGAGGCCGCGACGGCGGCGTCGACGGCGTTCCCGCCCTCGCGCAGCACCTCCAGGCCGGCGAGGGAGGCGTACGGGTCGAGGGAGGCGACCGCACCGTCGTAGCCGGTGGCCGTCGCCTCCCTGTCGTGCTCCTGCGGCAGGCCGTGGGCCGCCGGCGCGTAGGCCACCGCCAGCGCCACTCCTGGGAGCAGGGCTGCGGCCGTTCTCCATGGCCGCCGATGTGTCTGGGACATCCTCATCCCCCCGTCGGGATCGCGGACCCGGGACCCTTCCCGCGTGTCCTTTCCGGGGATGCTACTGACGGCCCCGCCCATCGGGAACCCCCCCCCGGGTCGCCACTGTCCGGACGGCTCAGCGGCCGAGGATGAGGCCCGGGCGGGCGGCCCCGAGCACGACGACGAGCTGCGCCACCCCGAAGGCGCCGACGACGACGAGCACGAGACCCCAGGAGAAGGTCCCGCCCACCCAGCCGGCGAGCAGCGGCCCGCACGCGGCGATCGCGTACCCGATGGTCTGCGCCATCGAGGAGAGCTGGGCGGTGTGCCGGGAGTGGGCCGTGCGCAGCCCGAAGAGGCTCAGCGCGAGCACGAGGGAGCTGCCCGTCCCCACGGCAGCCAGTCCCACCCACGCGACGGCGGCCTGCGGCGCGAGCAGCAGCCCGCCCATCGCCGCGACGATGCACAGGCTGATGACGACGCCGAGCGGGCGCAGGTCGGTGCGCCCCCGCATGAGCGTGGCGGCGAGCAGCCCCGCGAGCATCCCGACGAGCTGGAGCACGAACAGGTGCCACCCGGCGGCGCGGGGGTCCACGCCGAGGGAGGTCTCGACCGTGGGGAGCCAGGTGGCCAGGGTGAAGAACGAGGCGGACTGCAGCCCCATGAACGCGCTGACCACCCATGCGCTCGGGCTGCGCCACATCGTCACCGACCGCGGCGCGTCGGTGGCGGCCAGGGCCGGTGCGTCCTCCTCCACCGACCGGGGCGTGCGCACCGCCCGGACGACCCAGAGCAGTGCGACGGGCACGACGACGGCGGCGAGCGCTCCCAGCGGCAGGCGCCACCCGCCGCCCCACGCGTCCGAGACGGGCACGGCGAGCCCGGACGCGGTCGCCGCCGTCGTCGTCATGACCGCGGTGAAGCAGGCCGTGAGGAGCGCGATCCGCCCGGGGTGGTCCCGCTTGATCACCGCCGGGGCGAGCACGTTGCCCGCGGCCGAGGCGATGCCGATGACGGCGGTACCGACCCACAGCGCACCGACGACGGGCACCGACCGCAGGACCACGGCGCCCGCCAGGGCGACGAGGGCGAGCGCGATGACCCGCTCGAGGCCGAAGCGCATCGCCGGTCGGTGGACGAGCGCCGAGCCGACGCCGAACCCGATGACCGGCAGGGAGCCGAGGAGCCCGAGCGCCGTGGGGCCGAGCCCGGTGTCCTCGCCGACCCGCTCGAGGAGCGGGCCGACCGAGGTCACCGGCGCGCGCAGGCACACGGCCAGCAGCAGGACGGCGAGGACCGCCCAGGTCGGACGCCCGGGGCGCCGGGGCCCCAACTCAGGCCTGCTCTGCGGCGTCCACGACGTTGGCGAGCAGCATGGCGCGGGTCATCGGCCCGACCCCGCCCGGGTTGGGCGAGAGCCACCCAGCGACGTCCGCGACGCCGTCGGCGACGTCCCCGCGCAGGCGCGCCCGGCCGGTCTCGGGGTCCTCGACGCGGCTGACGCCGACGTCGAGCACCGCCGCACCGGGGCGGATCATGTCCGCGGTGACGATCCCCGGCACCCCGGCGGCCGCGACGACGACGTCGGCCTGGCGCACGTGCGCGGCGAGGTCGCGGGTGCCGGTGTGGGTGAGGGTGACGGTCGCGTTGACGTCGCGGCGGGTGAGGAGCAGGCCGATGCTGCGCCCCACCGTGGTCCCGCGGCCGACGACGACGACGTGCGCGCCCTCGAGGTCGACGTCGTAGCGGTCGAGCAGCTCGATGACGCCGCGCGGGGTGCACGGCAGCGGGCTGGTCACCGGCTCCTTGACCCGCAGGACGAGGCGCCCGAGGTTCGTCGGGTGCAGGCCGTCGGCGTCCTTGTCCGGGTCGATCCGCTCCAGGACCGCGTTGGTGTCGACACCCGCGGGCAGCGGGAGCTGGACGATGTACCCGGTGCAGGCGGGGTCGGCGTTGAGCCGGTCCACCGCCTCCAGGATCTCCTCCTGGGTGGCCGTGGCGGGCAGGTCGACGCGGATCGACTCGATGCCGACCTCGGCGCAGTCGCGGTGCTTCCCGGCGACGTAGCTGCGCGAGCCGGGGTCGTCGCCGACGAGCACCGTGCCCAGCCCGGGCACGACGCCGCGCTCGCGCAGCGCGGTCACGCGGGTGGCCAGCTCGGACTTGATCTGCGCCGCGGTGGCCTTGCCGTCCAGGACGCGCGCGCTCACTGCTGCAGGCCCTCGTACAGCGGGAACGCGTCGGTCAGCGTCGTGACCCGGGCGTGCAGCGCGGTGACGTCGGCCGCCGTGCCCTCGGTGAGGGCGGTGGCGATGATGTCGGCGACCTCGGTGAACTCTGCGGCGCCGAAGCCGCGGGTGGCCAGGGCCGGGGTGCCGATGCGCAGGCCGGAGGTGACACGCGGCGGCCGCGGGTCGAAGGGCACGGCGTTGCGGTTCACCGTGATGCCGGCCGCGTGGAGGAGGTCCTCGGCCTGCTGGCCGTCGAGCGCGGAGTTGCGCAGGTCGACGAGGACGAGGTGGACGTCGGTGCCGCCGGTGACGACGGAGATGCCGGCCTCGCGGACGGCGGGCTCCATGAGCCGCTCGGCGATGATGCGCGCGCCCTCGAGGGTGCGGCGCTGCCGGTCGGCGAACTCCGCGCCGGCGGCGACCTTGAGCGCCACGGCCTTGGCGGCGATGACGTGCATGAGCGGGCCGCCCTGCTGACCGGGGAAGACCGCGGAGTTGAGCTTCTTGCCCAGCTCCTCGGCGTCGCGGGACAGGATCATGCCCGAGCGGGGGCCGCCGAGGGTCTTGTGGATGGTCGTGGAGACGACGTCCGAGTGCGGCACCGGGTTGGGGTGCAGGCCGGCGGCGACGAGCCCGGCGAAGTGGGCCATGTCGGTCCACAGGTAGGCGCCGACCTCGTCCGCGATGGCCCGGAAGGCCGCGAAGTCGAGGTGACGGGGGTAGGCGGACCAGCCGGCGATGATGACCTTGGGCCGCTCGGCGAGGGCCTGCTCGCGCACCTGGTCCATGTCGATGCGGTGGGTCTGCTCGTCGACGCCGTAGGCGGCGATGTCGTAGAGGCGGCCGGAGAAGTTGATCTTCATGCCGTGGGTGAGGTGGCCACCGTGCGGCAGCGACAGGCCGAGCACCTTGTCACCGGGACGGGCGATGGCGTGGAGCACCGCGGCGTTGGCGGTGGCGCCGGAGTGGGGCTGGACGTTGGCGTACGCGGCGCCGAACAGGGACCGGGCGCGGTCGATGGCGAGGTTCTCGGCGACGTCGACCTGCTCGCAGCCGCCGTAGTAGCGCTTGCCGGGGTAACCCTCGGCGTACTTGTTCGTCAGCACCGACCCCTGCGCCTGCAGGACGGCGCGCGGGACGAAGTTCTCGCTGGCGATCATCTCCAGCGTCTCGCGCTGGCGGGTGAGCTCGCCGTCGAGGACGGCGGCGATCTCGGGGTCGAGCTCGGCGAGGGCCTGGTCGGCGACCGGGCGCGTGTCGGTGGGCTGGCTCATCGTTCCTCCGCATGTCTCACTGGGTGCGCGCCGGAGCGCGCGTTGCCGGTGACCCTCGGCCCAGGCGGGCGACCTGAGGTCTGCGTGGTTCATCGCTCCCCGGTGGTGATCCACCTCTGGCGCCAGTCGCGACAGGAAGACTCTACCCGCTCCGGCTACCCCTGGGGCTCGGCCGGCTCCTCCTCGCCCAGGATGCGGCGCAGGTAGGCGTAGGTGAGGTCACCGGTGTGCTGGTCGTACTGGTGCTCGTAGCCGTGCTTGGCGTACATCGACAGGTTCTGCTTGGAGTCCTGGCCGGTGAAGACCCAGACCTCCCTCGTCTGCTCGGGGAGGTACTCGAGGACCGACATGAGCAGCTGGGTGCCCAGGCCCTGGCCCTGGAGGTCCGGGACGACGGCGAGGCGGCCGAGGTTGGCGCGCTCCCCCTCGAGCTCGACGCGGATCGAGCCGACGAGCCGGGTGCCGATCCACGCCCCGAGCGTGACGACCTCGGGGCGCTCGAGGTCCGCGCGCAGCTCCTCGAGGGTCTGGGTGAGGGCGGGGATGCTGGGGTCGCCGTAGAGCTGGGCCTCGGTGACGAAGGCCGCGCGCCGGACCGTCAGCAGCTCGCCGGCGGCGCCGTCGTCGACCACATCGATGCGAACGTCGTCCATGCCGCCATCCTTGCACCGTCCGTCGTCGTCGGCGTACACGTCCACTCAGCGATCCCCCACCCACCCCTCCCCTCCCTCTCGCCGACAGCCGACTTCTCGCCCACAGCCGACTTCTCGCCGACAGCCGACTTGCCGCCGGGGCTGGGCGCCGAGGGGCTGGGGAACCTCGGCGTCAGCGGAAGATGACGGTGCGGGCGCCGTCGCGCAGGACGCGGTGCTCGGCGTGCCAGCGCACCGCGCGCGCGAGCACCCGACGCTCGACGTCCTCGCCGAGGGCGACCATCTCGCGCTCGTCGTCGCCGTGGTCCACCCGCTCGACGTCCTGCTCGATGATCGGGCCCTCGTCGAGATCCGCCGTCACGTAGTGGGCGGTCGCGCCGATGAGCTTGACGCCCCGGGCGTGGGCCTGGGCGTAGGGGCGGGCGCCCTTGAAGCTCGGCAGGAAGGAGTGGTGGATGTTGATGACGCGCCCCTCCAGGCGGCGGCACAGGTCGTCGGAGAGCACCTGCATGTAGCGGGCGAGGACGACGAGCTCGACGTCCTGCTCCTCGACGAGCCGGAGCAGCTGCGCCTCTGCCTCCGGCTTGGTCGCCGCGGTCACCGGCACGTGGTGGAAGTCGTAGTCGTAGAACCGGGCGAGGTCCTCGAGGACGGTGTGGTTGGAGACCACACCGACGACGTCGATGGGCAGCCGGTCGTTGCGCTGGCGGTAGGCGAGGTCGGCGAGGCAGTGCGCCGCCTTGGACACGAGGATGAGCGTGCGCAGCGGACGGCCGACGACGTCGAGGTGCCAGGTCATGTCGAACTGCCCCGCGAGCTGTCCGAGCGCCTGCTCGAGCTGCTCGCGCGGGGCGGCGGTCTGGACCTGCACCCGCATGAAGAACAGCCCGGTCGAGGGGTCGCCGAACTGCTGGGACTCGGTGATGTTCCCGCCGTGCTCGGCCAGCAGACCGGCCACGGCGCTGACGATGCCGGGCCGGTCGGGGCACGAGAGGGACAGGACGAGGTGGAGGTCGCCGTCGGTGTTCACCCGCCCGAGGCTAGCCGACCGCGTCGGCCGGGCCCGTCACGGTCCGCCTCCGGCTCTGTCAGGGCGAGGTCAGGGTGCTGTCGCTTCCCGCGCCGAAGCGGCGGCGCGGAGACTCGGTGCACGCTCCACCGCGGAGCCGACGCCCAGTGAGAGGAAGCCCGATGAACCACCCGAGCCCTGAGCTGATCCACGCCCTCATGGCCGACCGCCTCGCCGAGGCCGAGCGCGCGCGCCGCGGGCGGTCGGCGGACCGTGCCGCGCCGCCCCGGTGGCGCCGGCACCTCCCGGGGCCCCGCCACGAGCAGCGCTGAGCCCGTGGCGACGGGGAGCCCGGCGGCCGCGGGCGACGCGCGCGCGGTCGCGGCGACCGACAGCACCCGCGCCCTCGCCGACGCCCTCACCCTGCGGCGGACCGTCCACCCGCAGGCCGTGCACCGGGAGGCTGCCCGGGAGCCAGCGAGCTGAGCCACACCTTCACGCACGTGCAGGTCGACGGGCACGTCGTCGTCACCCGCGGCACCATCCTGCGCTGCGCCCTCGCGGCGGCACGTGCCCGGCCCTGACCGCCCCGGGACGTCCGACCGGCCGGTGCGCCGCCCCCACCGGGGATGAAGCCCACCGGGCCACCGTCGTACGCTAGTGACGCCGACAGCGCCCAGGAGCGTGGTGGCGTGGCAGCGGAGAACACAACGAGTGCGTTCGGGGCCTCCCTCTCCGGGCACCGACGTCGCATCGGCCTGTCGCAGGAGGAGCTGGCCGAGCGGGCCGGCCTCAGCGTGGACGGCATCGCCGCCCTGGAGCGGGGACGCCGCACGGCGCCCCGGCCCCTCACCGTCCGTATGCTCGCCGACGCGCTCGACCTCGACGACGCCGCCCGGACCGCTTTCGTCGCCGCGTCCCGGCCGGACGTGGCCGCGGCCGTGCAGGTCCCGCCCCTGCCAACCGGTGAGCTCATCGGCCGGGCCGCCGAGCTGGAGCGCGCCGCCGCCGCGCTGCGCTCCGGCAGCACCCGGTTGCTCACCCTCGCCGGGCCGGGTGGCGTCGGCAAGACGAGCCTGGCGATCACCCTCGCCGCCACCCTGCGCGAGGTGTTCCCCGAGCAGTGCTGGGTCCCCGTGGACGCCGTGCCCGCGGGAGGGGAGGTGACGGCCGCCGCCGGAGCGGCCCTCGGCGTGCTCCGCGCTCCCGGCCTGGAGGAGCGCGAGGCCGTGGCGGCGCATGTCGGCCGCCGACGTCTCCTCCTGGTCATCGACAGCTGCGAGCACGTCGTCGACCGCTGCGCCCGCCTGGTGGAGTGGCTGCTCCAGCGCTGCGAGCAGCTGGCCGTCCTCGCGACCAGCCGAGAGCCGCTCCACCTCCCGGCCGAGATGGTCCACCGGGTGCCTCCGCTGGCGCTCCCGGTGGCCGGTGCCGATGCCGAGCGGACGCTGGACGCACCGGCCGTCCGGCTCTTCCTCGCCAGGGCGGCCTACCCGGTACCCGGGGGGCGGCTGGCCGAGGTCGGCGCGCTGTGCCGACGCCTCGACGGCCTGCCCCTGGCGATCGAGCTCGCCGCCGCCCGCACGAGCGTGCTCACCGTGCGGCAGATCGGGGCGGAGCTCGACCGGTCCGCCGCGATCCTCGCCCGCGCCGGCGCGACCGGCCCCCGGCGCCAGCTCGGGCTGGAGTCGGCCATCGCCTGGAGCCACGACCTGCTCACCCCGGAGGAGCAGCGCTTCCTCGCCTCCGTGTCGGTCTTCCGCGGCGGCTGGACGCTCGCGAGCGCCGAGGCGGTCACCGGGCACCGGGAGCGGGCCCGTGTGCTCGACCTGACCTCCCGCCTCGTGGACAAGTCACTCGTCGTGGTCCGCCACGAGGGTGACGAGGCGCGATACGACATGCTCGCGGTCGTCCGCGAGTTCGCGGCCCGCCGGCTGGAGGACTCGGGCGAGCGGGCCGCGGCCGAGCAGCGCTTCGTCGCCCATCTCGCGCAGCTCGCCGATCGTGCCGAGGCAGAGCTGCGCAGGGAGGGGCAGGCACGGTGGCTGGGGCTGCTCGACTCCGAGCTGGACAACGTCCGGGCCGCCATGGCCGTGGCCACCGAGCGTGCCTGGTCAGGGGCAGCGCTGCGGATCTCCGGCGGGCTCGCGCGGTACTTCTACCTCCGCGGCCGGTACACCGAGGGGCGGCGCTGGCTCGACGCCGCCCTGGACCTGGACGGCGACCACGCGGACCTGCCTGACCGTGTCCGCACGCGGGCGCTCGCCGCCTCGGGCTACCTCGCCTTCCTCCAGTGCGAGTACCCGGCCGCCGAGCAGCGCCTGGGTCTGGCCCTCGCGCAGTGCCACGCCTCCGGTGACCGGTCCGGTGCGGCGCTCGTGCTCCGCTCGCTGGGTAGCGTCGCCCGGGAACGCGCCGACTACGAGAGGGCCGAGACTCTCCACCGGGAGGGGCTGGCGCTCTCGCGAGCGGACGACGACGCCAGCGGTGTCGCCTGGGCCGAGCACCACCTGGGCTTCGTCGCGTGGCTCCGCGGTGACCTCTCGGCCGCTGCGCGCCACGCCCGGGCCGCCCAGCAGACCTTCAGCCGGGTGGGGGACGAGGAGGGCGTCGTCTGGACGCTCATCGGGCTCGGCGTCATCGCCCGCCACCGAGGCGACCTCCCCGGTGCGGACCGCTTGCTGCTCGAGGCCAGGGACCGTTCCCGCGGCCTCGCCTTCCGGGAGGGGGTCGCCTGGTCCCTCAACCAGCTGGGAGTCCTCGCCACCGTGCTCGGGCAGCTCGAGCGTGCGGTCCACGAGCTCGAGCAGAGCCTGTCCGAGCACCACGAGCTCGGTGACCGCTGGCGCACCGCCAGCGTTCTCGAAGCCCTGGCCACCGTCCTCCACCACCGCGGCCGGGACCGCGGCGCCGCCTTCCTCCTCGGCGCCGCGGAGGAGCTGAGGTCGGCCATCGGCGCGCCCGTACCGCTGTGCGAGCGCCCGGACCGGGACCGCACCGTGGCGGCGGTGACCGCCCGACTCGGTCCGGGCGGGCTCGCGGCCGCCTGGGCCGCAGGGGGCCGCGCTCCCCTCCACTCCGTGGTGGCCGGGGACCTGCCACCCGAGGACTGACCCGCCCTCGTCAGGACGACGTCAGGGTGACGTCCGTGGTCGACCCCACCACCCCGCGCCGACACTGGGAGTGGTGCGGCACCCGGCCGTGCCGCGGCCGCGCTGAGCGGCCGACCGACGACGGGAGGTCCCATGGCCCTGCAGGACGCGGGGGTGATTGCCGGGTCGGTGTCGACCACGCTCTTCGTGGTGAGCTACCTGCCCATGCTCGTCAAGGCGGCCCGGACGAAGGACCTGCGGTCCTACAGCCCGGGCAACCTCGTCGTCGCCAACGTCGGCAACCTCGTCCACACCGTGTACGTCGCGAGCCTGCCCCCGGGGCCGCTGTGGCTCCTCCACGGCTTCTACCTCGCCAGCAGCGCGCTCATGCTCGTGTGGTGGTGGCGCTTCCGCCCGGACGAGGGCCTCCCGCCGGGCGACGGCCGGCCGGGCGAGGACGCCGCCGACGACGACGTCCCCGCCCTGGAGCTGGCCGGTCAGCCGATCGGCTGACCCGTCCGCCGACGGGCCGCGAGGACCGACCCGGCGAGGAGCAGGAGGAGCGCGACCACGACGGGCACGGCGAGGTCGGCACCGGTGTGGGGCAGCTTCCCGCCCGGGCGGCCGGCGTCGTCATCCGGGCCACTGCCGTCGCTCGGGGTGGGTGACGGGTCGGTGGGCGTCGGGTCGGTGGGCGTCGGCGTGGGCTCCACCTGGGCCTGGGCCTCGACGAGCACGGCCACCGTGCGCGCCGGGACCGTCACCGTCCCGGTGTCCGCGTCCCACGCGGTTCCCCGCACGACATCGTCCGCGCCGTCCTGCTGCACCGGCGAGAGCGCGAGGTCCCGTCCGGCGAAGCCGTCCACCTGCTCGGTGATGGCGTCAGGGGACGCGTTGAACACCGCGAGCACGCCGTCGAGGGCGGGGTCGACGTCCTGCTCCCCGGCGGTGTCGTCCACCGCCATGACGAGCAGGCCCGGCGTGGCGTCCGGTCCCGAGCCGGGGAAGGTCACCTTCTCGTGGATGAGCTCGGCCGAGCCGAGGCGGAAGAGCTCGGTGGAGAACCGCAGCTCGAGGAGGTCCTGCGCCATCGCGGCGGAGTGCTCGATGTCCGCAGGCTCCGGCCGCAGACCGGGGTTCTCGAGCAGCGGCGCCATGACCTCCCACGCCCCGCTGTTGTCCTCGGCAGGCGGGAGCCCGACACCGAAGGTGTTCGACCGCATCGACCAGTCGAGGCGGTTGAAGTGGTCACCGGAGTTGTAGCTGTTGCGGTCCAGCGACTTCGACCGGAGCAGGTCGGTGCCCGCGTGCCAGAACGACGGCGTCTGGGACAGCGCCGTCGTCGCCAGCGACAGCGTGTTCATCCGCACCCGGTCCTCCATCGCGGTGTCGACCGGCAGCTTGAGGACGAGGTTGTCGAACAGCGTCTCGTTGTCGTGCGCGTCGACGTACGTGACGACCTCGTCCGGCTGCGTGGCATACCCGGCGGGCTGCCCGTTGTAGTCGATCTCGGCGCCTGTCTGCTCCTCACCGGCGAAGGTGAGGAAGGAGAAGTCGGCGAGGTTGCCGGCCAGCCCGAGCCGCACGAGGTCGGTCTGGTGGGCGAGCCGGGCCGCCTGCTCCTCCGGCGTCCCCTCGGCGACGGCGTTGGGGTCGGTGAAGGACCCCGAGCCGAAGCCCTGGACCGTGCGCTGGTCCTCGTCGAAGGGACCACCGCCGCGGACGGCGTCGCGCAGCCGGTCGGAGAAGGTGCCGATGCCGGTGCCGTCGAGCTGGCCCTGCGTCGCCTGGTGGAAGCGCGCGTTGTCCGCGACCTCCCCGAAGTTCCAGCCCTCGCCGTAGACGTAGACGGACTCACCGTCCACGCCGTCGTCCTCGAGGGTGAGGGCGTCCAGCGCCTCCCGCACGGCGACCATGTTGTCGCGCGAGTGGTGGCCCATGAGGTCGAACCGGAAGCCGTCCACCCCGTAGTCGGTCGCCCAGGTGAGGACGGAGTCGACCATGAGCTTCTCGGCCATCTCGTGCTCGGTGGCGACGTTCTGGCAGCAGGTCGAGGTCTCGACGCTGCCCGTGGCACTGAGCCGGTGGTAGTAGCCGGGGACCACCCTGTCGAGGACCGACCTGTCGTCCTGCCCCGAGGCGCTCGTGTGGTTGTACACCTTGTCGAGGACCACCTGCAGGCCGGCGTCGTGCAGGCCGCCCACCATGGTGCGGAACTCCGCGGTGCGGCTGCCGCCGTCACGCTCGACGGCGTAGGACCCCTCGGGCGTCGAGAAGTGCCACGGGTCGTAACCCCAGTTGAAGCCGTCGAGGTCCCGGGTGGCGCTCACGACGGCCTGCTGCTCCTCCGAGGCCGGGCCGGCGTCGGGCACCTCGGGATCGGTGCGGGCGGCCGGGTCCTCCTCGATCGTCGCGATGTCGAAGGTCGGCAGGAGGTGGACGGTGTTCATGCCCGCGTCGGCGAGCGTGCGCAGGTGACGCATCCCGTCGCTGTCCTCCTGCGCGAAGGCGAGGTAGGTGCCGCGCAGCTCCTCCGGGACGGTCTCGTCGCTGATCGAGAAGTCGCGCACGTGCAGCTCGTAGATCGTCCGGTCCACCGGTCGCTCGACGACGGGACGCGGGGTGTCGGTCCACAGCCCCGGCGCCCAGCGCGGGTCGTCGAGGTCGACGAGCACCGAGTGCGTGGAGTTCTCGGTGAGCCCGACGGCGTAGGGGTCGGTGACGTCGTTCGTCACGACCTCGTCCACGCTCGGAGCGTAGACGGTGACGCCGAAGCGGTAGGCCGCGTCCTCCCAGCCGGGCTCCCCCTCGACGGTCCACGTGCCGTCGTCCTGCCGGTCCATGTCGACCGTCTCCGGCGCACCGCCGAGCCCGCCCGGCCACAGCTGCAGGTCGACGTCGGTGGCGGTCGGGGCCCACAGCGCGAGGGACGGCGTGCCGTCCTCGGCCCAGTCCACCCCGAGCACGCGGTCCGCGGCGTCCTCCGCGTAGAGGTCGTCGAGGACACCGGGGACCTGGACGCCGGTGAAGGCGCTGGCCACCGCGCCGTCCGTCTGCAGGACCTGCACCTGGCCGGTGAGGACCTCCTCGACCTGCGCACTGCTCAGGCCCTCCACGCGCAGGGCGAGGTGGTCGGCGAGGTGCGGGAAGCGCCCGGCGAGCGCCTCGGGCAGCCCCTCCCCCACGAGGGTGAGCGCCGTCGAGCCGTCCGCGCCGTGGACCTCGCCGTCGCGGACCTCCATGCCCCCCGCGGCGGCGTGGTGGAGGGACCACTCGAGGTCGCTCACCTCCGTCCCGGCGGGCAGCAGCGACGTCGGCCAGGCGATGGTCGTCTCGTCGAGCCAGTGGGCGGCGAGCTGACCGGTGCCCGCGAGCGGCGGGTCGGTCACCTCGACGGTGAGGACGTGGCTGGCGAGGTCGTAGCTGAAGGAGACGAGCTTGCCGGCCGTGGCGCTGAAGCTGATGTTGGCACCGTCGCGGACGCCGTCGGCGCCGTAGTTCTCGTCCCAGCTGCGGCCGTGGGCCACCTTGACCTCGTAGCTGCCCGTCGCGAGCGCCGTCGTCGACCACTCGTAGGTGCCGTCGCCGTCGGGGTCGGTCATCCACGTGGCCATGCAGTCGGGCTGCCAGTCCCCCGGGCAGCCGACCTGGCTCTGGAAGCTGCCGGGCAGGGTGATGACGGGCCCCTCGGCGGTGTTGGCGAACCGGTGGGTCACCGGGTCGTAGAAGAAGGTGATCGTCCCGCCCTCGTGGGTGTAGGCGACGTTGTCACCGCCGGGCACACCACCCGCGCCGTAGTTGACGTCCCAGCTGCCACCGACGGCGACCTTGTACTCGTAGCTGCCGGCCGGCAGGTCGAAGGTGGCGGAGTAGACGCCGTCCGCGCCGAGGGTGAGGGCGGCCGCCTGGCAGTCCGGCTGCCAGTCACCCGGGCACCCCATGGCGGCGTTGTGGCTGCCGGGCACGGTGACGAGGTCCCCTCCCGGCTGCTCCGGAGCGCTGCCGTCGACGGCCTGGCCGACCGAGCCGACGGTCGAGGCCGCGGCGCGGTGCCCGGCGGCATCGACCGACACCGCGCGGTACTCGACGAGCGTGCCGGTCGGCAGGCCGGAGACGTCGTGGAAGACGCGCGGCGCGTCACCCTCGGCGGTGCCGAGCGGCGTCCACTCCTCGCTGCCGACGAGCCGGTAGGCGAAGGAGGTCTCGGTCCACACGTCGTCGGCGACGTCCGCCGAGACCGGGGCGACGCCGTCGAGGCGCCCGCCCTGCGCGGGGCCGAGCGTCATGGTGCCCGGATCCTCGGGCGCACCGACGGTCCGGTCGGCGACGAGCACGACGGCGTCGAGGCCCGGGACGGTGAGCGTGACCCGCCCGGACGCGTCCGCCGTCACGGACGTCGCGTCACCGTGCAGGGACGTGTAGGTGGCACCGGGGGTGAGGGTGGTGAAGGTGGCGGTGGCGGCGGTGGTCGTGTTGTTGAGCGCGACGACGTGCTCCACCCGCTCCTCGCGGTCGACGCGGGCGAAGGCGTAGACGCCCGCGCCGTCGTCGGCGTGGAGCTCGACCTGCGCGCCCGTCGCGAGCGCCGGGGTGCTCGACCGCAGCCCGGCGAGCTCGGCGATGTGCGTGTAGAGGGGCGCGTCGGTGGCGTAGTGGTCCTGGGCGCCGATCGGGTCGCCGTCGAGCGTCGCCTCGTCCTGGTACTGCCGTACCTCGCTGGCGAAGAGCGACTGGCGGGCGTCCTTGTCCCCGCCCTGCCCGACGAAGCCCTGCTCGTCGCCGTAGTAGACGACCGGCTGGCCACGGGTGAGGTACATGAGGGAGTGGGCGAGCACCGAGCGGTCGAGCTCGTCGCCGGCGCCCTGGAGGAAGTAGCCCACCCGGCCCATGTCGTGGTTGCCGAGGAAGGTCGGCAGGTCGTGGGCGCTCGTCGTCGGCGTCGTGTAGTAGGCGTCCGCGGCGAAGAGGCCGGACAGGCCCGCGGCGGTGAAGCCCTTGGCGTAGTTGACGGCGGCGGACTGGTAGGCGAAGTCGAGCACGCCGTTCATGTCGGTGTTGCGCACGTACGGGGACAGGAGGCGGGCGTCGGCGTCGTAGACCTCGCCGAACATGAAGAACTCCTCGTTGCCCTGGGCGCGGGCGTGGTCGAGGACCTCGGTGGTCCACTCCTCCCAGAACTCGATGTTGACGTGCTTGGCGGTGTCGATGCGGAAGCCGTCGATGCCGAGGTCGATCCAGTCCTGGTAGACCTCGACGAAGCCGTCGACGACGGTCGGGTGCTCGGTCATGAGGTCGTCCAGGCCGTCGAAGTCGCCGTAGGTGACCGACTCGCCCTCCCAGGTCGAGTTGCCCCGGTTGTGGTAGAGCGTGACGTCGTTGAGCCACCCGGGGACCTTGACGTCCTCCATCCCCTCGTCCACCACGGGGGTGTACGGGAAGGAGGTCTCGGCGTCGAGCTCCGGGAAGGTGCCGGTGCCGGCGTGGTCCCCGGGGTCGAAGGTGGCGCCCTCCGCGTCACGGTAGGGGGAGGTGGCCATGTCGATGTAGGAGTACGCGCCCTCCGCGTAGTCGATGACGTCGGCGGTGTGGTTGGTGATGATGTCGAAGTAGACCTTGATCCCGCGGTCGTGGGCGTCGTCGATGAGCGCCTCGAGCTCGTCGTTGGTCCCCAGGTGCGGGTCGATCTGGGTGAAGTCGGTGATCCAGTAGCCGTGGTAGCCGGCCGAGGCGTCGGCGCCCTCACCCTGGACGGGCCGGTTCTTGAACGACGGCGTGAGCCAGATCGCCGTCGTGCCGAGCCCCTCGATGTAGTCGAGCCGCTCGTGCAGGCCGGCGATGTCACCGCCGTGGTAGAAGCCCTTGTCCGTCGGGTCGAAGCCGTGGTCGAGGCGGCCGCCGTCGATCCCGCCGGTGTTGTTCGCCGCGTCGCCGTCGGCGAAGCGGTCAGTCATGACGAAGTAGAACTGCTCGTCCGCGCCGGGCTGGCGGACCGGCTCGGCGACGAGAGCGGCGTCCGCGTCGGTGTAGCCCTCCTCGAGGCCGAGGACCTCGAGGGCGAGGAGCCCGTCGGCGTGGTCGAAGGTGAAGCGGACGTCGGCCGCGCCGGCGAGGTGGAGGGCGTAGTTCTCCTCCCCGCCTCCGACGCCGTAGGCCTCGTCCCACGTGCCGCCGACGGCGACCTTGTACTCCCAGCTGCCGGCCGGGACGGTGAGCTCGGCGGCGTAGACGCCCTCGGTGCCGGTGGGCGCCAGGGCGGTGCCGGTGCAGTCCGGGGCCCAGTCGGCGGGGCAGCCGAGCTCGGACTGGAGGTTGCCGGCGAGGACGACGACGGCGTCGTCGGCAGCGGCAGGAAGGGTGGAGGCGACCGCTACGAGCCCCGAGGCCAGGAGGCTCGCGGTGGCGAGCGTGGCGACGGCGGCGCGCGGGCGCGCAGATCTCGCGGACATGGGACTCCCTCGTCTCCGGATGGTGTCGGCAGCGTAGACCCGCCTGCAAGCCGGTGCAAGGCTTGCAGTACGTTTCACGGCGCGCCAAAAACCCGCCGACGACAGAGAACCGCCCCACCACCGACAGCCGACCGACCTACCGCCGACAGCCGACTTACCGACGACGGTCGACTTACCGATGGGAGGTCTCAGCCGAAGAGGCCGCCCAGCCCGCCGCCGCTGCTCTTCGTGCGGTTCTCCTGGTGACCACCGCTCACGACGGTCTCGCTCGGCTGGACGACGACGTAACCCCGGCCACCGAAAGCGATCTGGAAGGTCTCGCCCGTCCCGCCCCTGACGAGCGAGGACAGACCGCCGGTGTCGACCCGGATGTCGGCGCTCACGCCTGCCGTCCACAGGACCACGGCTTGCGCGTCGGCGAAGGTCGGTGCGCTCGCGACGTCGAGCGCCACCGGCTCACCCTGCGTAGTGACCGCGACGTACCCGGTGCCGCGAAGCGAGACGTTGTACAGGCCGCCGGTCATCGCGGCTCCGCGGGCCTGGAGGCGGTGGATGTCCCACTCGATCGAGGAGGAGAACGCGAGGACGCTAGCTCCGTTGACCGACACCATGTCGTTCTCGAGGTAGAAGACCTGGACGTCTGCGGCACCGTCGGCGACGAAGAGCTCGCCCTGACCCGTGCACTCCATCATGCTCACCCCCTCGCCGGTCACCGCCGACTTGACGATGCGCCCGAGCCCGCCGGACCCCTTGTTCTGGAAGTGGACGTCCCCCTGGTAAGCGATCATCGAGCCCGACTTGGCCCAGACCGGCCCGTAACCCATTTGGATCTTGAGCAGCTTCTTGTTCTGCAGGACGAAGGGCTCCCGGGCGGCAGTCTCCTGGAAGTCGCTGAACAGAGTTCCGTGGATGGGCATGGTGCTCTCCTTCGCGCACATGGGTTGCAGCCGCAGCGTAGTGGCTGACGACGTCGGGAAACGCACTCTCGGCGACAACTCGACCCTCGGCGACAACTCGACCCTCGGCGGGAACTCGACCCTCGGCGACAACTCGACTCTCGGCGGGAACTCGACTCTCGGCGGGAGGGGGAGGAGAGAACCTGGGGACATGCCGAGGGCCGGGAGGGGTGTCCCTCCCGGCCCTCGGTCAGTGTGCTCAGATGAGGCCGAGCTCCTGGACGGCGTCCCGCTCGCCGACGAGCTCGGCGACGGAGGCGTCGATCCGCTGGCGCGAGAAGCCACCGATCTCCAGGCCCTGCACGATCTCCCAGCGCCCGTCCACGGAGCGCACCGGGAAGGAGGAGATGATGCCCTCGGGCACGCCGTAGGAGCCGTCGGACGGGATCGCCGCGGAGGTCCAGGACGACCCCGTGCCGTTGACCCAGTCGTGGACGTGGTCGATGGCCGCGTTGGCTGCCGAGGCGGCCGACGACGCACCGCGCGCGTCGATGATCGCCGCACCGCGCTTGGCGACGGTCGGGATGAACTCCCCGTCCAGCCAGGCCTCGTCCACGAGCTCGGTGGCCGGACGGCCGCCGATCGTCGCGTGGAAGACGTCCGGGTACTGGGTGGCGGAGTGGTTGCCCCAGATCGTGAGGTTCTCGATCTCACTCACCGGGGTGCCGGTCTTCCGCGCGAGCTGGCTCAGCGCCCGGTTGTGGTCCAGGCGCGTCATCGCGGTGAAGCGCTCGGCCGGGACGTCCGGGGCGTGGCGCTGGGCGATGAGCGCGTTGGTGTTGGCGGGGTTGCCGACGACGAGCACCCGGATGTCCGAGGCCGCGTTGTCGTTGATCGCCCTGCCCTGCGGGCCGAAGATGCCGCCGTTGGCCTCGAGGAGGTCACCGCGCTCCATGCCGGCCGTGCGGGGACGCGCCCCGACGAGCAGCCCGACGTTCGCGCCGTCGAAGGCGGCGTTCGCGTCGTCGAAGATGTCGATGCCCGCGAGGAGCGGGAAGGCGCAGTCGTCGAGCTCCATCGCGGTGCCCTCGGCGGCCTTGACGCCCTGGGGGATCTCGAGCAGACGCAGCCGGACCGGGGTGTCCGGCCCGAGCAGCTGGCCCGAGGCGATGCGGAAAAGCAGGGCGTAGCCGATCTGGCCGGCGGCCCCCGTGACGGTGACGTTGACGGGCTGGTTCATGAGCGTTGTCTCCTTGGAGCCGTCAGGCCAGGCGGGCGGCGAGGTTCTCGTCGATCGAGGCGAGGAACTCCTCGGTCGTCTGCCACTGCTGGTCCTTGCCCACGAGCAGGGCGAGGTCCTTGGTCATCTTGCCGGACTCGACGGTCTTGATGACGACGTCCTCGAGGGTCTCGGCGAAGCCGGTGACCTCCGGGGTGTTGTCGAGCTTGCCGCGGTGGGACAGGCCCCGGGTCCACGCGAAGATCGAGGCGATCGGGTTCGTCGAGGTCGGGTTGCCGGCCTGGTGCTGGCGGTAGTGGCGGGTGACCGTGCCGTGCGCGGCCTCGGCCTCCACCGTGCGACCGTCCGGGGACATGAGCACGGAGGTCATGAGGCCGAGGGAGCCGAAGCCCTGGGCGACGGTGTCGGACTGGACGTCGCCGTCGTAGTTCTTGCAGGCCCAGACGTAGCCGCCCTCCCACTTCATGGCCGCGGCGACCATGTCGTCGATGAGGCGGTGCTCGTAGGTGAGGCCCGCGGCGTCGAACTGCTCCTTGAACTCCGCCTCGAAGATCTCCTGGAAGATGTCCTTGAAGGCGCCGTCGTAGGCCTTGAGGATCGTGTTCTTCGTCGACATGTAGACGGGGTAGCCGCGCTGCAGGCCGTAGGAGAAGGAGGCGCGGGCGAAGTCGGCGATCGACTTGTTGTAGTTGTACATGCCCATCGCGACGCCGCCGTCCTCACCGAACTTCGCGACCTCGAGCTCCATGGGCTCGCTGCCGTCGTCGGGGGTGTAGGTGATCGTCACGGTGCCCGGGCCGGGGACCTTGAAGTTCTGCGACTTGTACTGGTCGGCGTGGGCGTGGCGGCCGATGATGATCGGCTTGGTCCAGCCCGGCACGAGGCGCGGGATGTTGGAGATGATGATCGGCTCGCGGAAGATGACGCCACCGAGGATGTTGCGGATGGTCCCGTTGGGCGAGCGCCACATGTTCTTGAGGCCGAACTCGGCCACCCGGGCCTCGTCGGGGGTGATGGTCGCGCACTTGACGCCGACGCCGTGCTCCTGGATGGCGTGGGCGGCGTCGATCGTCACCTGGTCGTCGGTGGCGTCACGGTGCTGGATCCCGAGGTCGTAGTACTTGAGGTCGACGTCCAGGTAGGGGTGGATGAGTCGGTCCTTGATGAACTGCCAGATGATCCGCGTCATCTCGTCGCCGTCGAGCTCGACGACCGGGTTCTCGACCTTGATCTTCGCCATGTTCCTGCGCTCTCCTGACCACCACGAGGGTGTGTGCTCGGCGTCCTTGGCGCCGGGGCGCCGGCACCGCCACCAAGATTACTCGACATCGAGATAAATGGGCCACACCTCCCTCACGGGTGCTGGCCGGCCACCCCCGGGTCCGCGCCCGTGATGGCGGAGGCGGCGTCGTCGGGGTCCGCGGCCCGGACGTGGAGGCGGTCCACGCGGCGCCCGTCGAGGGCCGCGACCGTGAGGGTGAGCCCGTCCCACTCGACGGTGTCGCCCACCTCGGGCATGCGGCCCAGGCGGGTGACGACGAAGCCGGCGAGGGTGTCGAAGGGACCCTCGGGGAGCTCGCGGCCGAGGACCTTGGCGACGTCCGCGCGCCCGAGCAGCCCGGCGACGTCGCCGACGTCCCCGCGGGCCTGGACCCCGGGCGCCGGGCGGTCGTACTCGTCGTTGATCTCCCCGACGAACTCCTCGACGATGTCCTCGAGGGTGACGATCCCGTCGGTCCCGCCGTACTCGTCGACGACGACGGCGAGGTGCGCGTTCTGCGTGCGCATGTCGGTGAGTGCGGAGAGCACCCGCTTGCCGGTGGGGAAGAAGGGGACCTGGCGCACGAGGTCGCCGATGACGCGTGCGCCGGGGCGGATGCTGATGAGGTCACGCACGTGGATGAAGCCGAGGACGTCGTCGTCGTTGCGGCCGCGCACGGGGTAGCGCGAGTGCTCGAGCGTGGAGACCAGCGCCTGCGCGTCGTCGACCGGCAGGTCCGCGTCGAGGAACTCGACCTCGGTGCGGGGCGTCATGATCTCCTCCACGCCCCGGTCCCCGACGGCGAGGATGTCGACGACCATGTCGCGCTCCACCGCCCCGATCGACTCGTGCTGGGCCACCATCGAGCGCAGCTCCTCCGCGCCGATCTCCTCGCGCTGCGCCCTCGGGTCGCGCCCGAGCAGGCGCATGACGACGTTGGTAGAGGCGCCGAGCAGCCAGATCACGGGCCGCATGGCCGTGGCGATCCAGTCCAGCGGCGTCGCGACGACGACGGCGAAGCGCTCGGCGCTCTGCATCGCCAACCGCTTGGGCACGAGCTCACCGAAGACGAGGGAGAGGTAGGAGATGAGGACGGTGGTGCCGACGAAGGCGACGGTGCTCGCGACCCCGCTGCCGAGCCCCAGGTCCTCCAGCGCGGGGGAGACCTGCGGCGCGATCTGCGCGGCGCCGAAGGACGCGGAGAAGAAGCCGGCGAGGGTGACGCCGATCTGCACCGAGGACAGGAAGCGGTTGGAGTCCTCGGTCAGCCGCGCCACCCGGGCGCCGGGGCCACCCTTCTCGGCCAGCGCGCGCACCTGGCTGTCGCGCAGGGACACGAGGGCGATCTCGGAGGCGGCGAAGACGCCGCCGAGGAGGACGAAGGTGAAGACGAGGAGGATGTCGACGACGAGGTCGGTCATCGGGCCATTGTCCCAGGAGCCGCGGCGACCGCACGGGGCCGCCCCACGGCGCTAGGTGAGGTTGCCGGCCGGGGAGAGGACGGCGAGCGCGACGGCGGCCACGAGGAGGAGGGTGACGTCGAACCCGGTCGAGCGCGCCCGGAAGGCGGGCGGCACCCCGCGGTCGGTGCCGCGGACGACGGCGAGGACGGCGCACAGCGCCGCGAGGACCAGCGCGGCCGACGGCACGTCGACGAGCACGGCCACCGCACCGGCGGCGAGCGTGCCGAGGACGACGAGCCACAGCACCGCCGTGCCTGCGCCGCGCGTGGAGTCCATGGCGACGAGGCTACCGTGGGCCCGTGACCCTCCTCCCACCGCCCACCCGGGTGGCCGTCGTCGGCACCGGGCTGGCCGGCCTGCGGACGGCCGCCGAGCTGCGCGGCCGGGGCTTCACCGGCCGGCTCACCGTCGTCGGTGAGGAGCGGGTGGCGCCCTACGACCGGCCGCCGCTCAGCAAGGAGCTCCTCACCCGCACGGCGGCCGTCGACCTCGCCGGTGAGGGCTACGGCGACCTCGTCTCGCTCGCCGACGAGCTCCTCACCGGCCACCGCGCCGTGGCCCTCGCCGCGGACGACGACGGCGCTCGGCTCACCGTCGCGGGACCGGCCGGCACGCGGGAGGTGACGGCCGACGTCGTCGTCGTGGCGACCGGGGCGAGCCCCGTCGTGGTGCCCGGCTGGCGTGACGTCCTCACCCTCCACGACCTCGACGACGCTGCGGCCTTGCGTGGGCGGCTGGTGCCGGGGGCACGGCTCGCCGTCGTCGGGGCGGGGTGGATCGGCGCGGAGCTCGCGACGGTCGCCGCCGCGGCGGGTGTGCACGTCACCGTGCTCGAGGGTGGGCCGGTACCGCTGGGGCACGTGCTCGGGGCGCAGGTCGGGGCGTTGCTGCTCCCCTGGTACGCCGAGCGCGGGATCGAGCTGCGCTGCGGCGCGACGGTGACCGCCGCGGACGCGGGCGGGGTGGTGCTCGGTGACGGTGAGCGGGTGGCGGCCGACGCCGTCGTCGCAGCCGTCGGGGTGCGCCCGAGCACGGGCTGGCTGGCCGGGGCACTGCCGCTCACACCGCGCGGCGCGGTGCCCGTGGACCTGGCGGGGCGCGTCCGCGGCGGGCCGGCATCCGTCCGGGCGGTCGGGGACTGCACGGACCGCCACTCCCCCCGTGACGGCGTGGTGCCCGGCGCGCACTGGGACGGCGCGCTCAACCACCCGGCCGCACTCGTCGCCGATCTGCTCGGCGTGGCCGACGGACCGGCACCGGACCCGGCCCCCTACGTGTTCTCCACCCAGCTGGGGCACGAGCTGACTGTTGTCGGGCACGTGCCGCCGGGGGCGCGGATCGTGCTGCGCGGCGACCCGGGCGCCGGTCCGTGGACCGCGCTGTACGTCGTCCCGGACTCCGAGGGTGCGCCGCGCCTGCACGCGGGACTCACGGTCGACCGCCCGCGCGACGTCGGCCCCCTCCGCAAGGTCCTGTCAGCCCCCGCGCACCCGATCCTCGACCTCGCAGCCGCCGCCGACCCGGCCGTCCAGCTGCGCAAGGCGCTGGCCTGAGCCCCAGCGCCCTCGCCGACAGCCGAGTTGTCACCCACAGCCGAGTTGTCGCCCGCAGTGATCTACCGTCCACAGCTGACTTGTCGCCCATGGCGATAAGTCAGCTGTCGGCGAGAACTCGGCTGTCGGCGGTAACTCGGCTGTCGGCGGTAAGTCGCCTGTCGGCGGGAACTCGGCTGTCGGCGGCAACTCGGCTGTCGGCGGGAAGTCGGCTGTCGGCGGGAAGTCGGCTGTCGGCGGGAAGTCGGCTGTCGGCGGGAAGTCGGCTGGCGGCGGGAAGTCGGCTGTCGGCGGGGAAGGCCGGTCAGTGGGCGAAGTGACGGGTTCCGGTGAGGTACATCGTCACGCCGGCCGCCTGGGCCGCCGCGACGACCTCCTCGTCCCGGATCGAGCCGCCGGGCTGGACGACGGCGCGCACCCCGGCGTCGAGCAGCACCTGCAGCCCGTCGGCGAAGGGGAAGAACGCGTCGGAGGCCGCGACGGCGCCGCGGGCGCGCTCGCGCCCCTCCCCCAGCGCGTTGGCCCGCTCCACCGCGAGACGGCAGGAGTCGACCCGGTTGACCTGCCCCATGCCCACACCGACGCTCGCGCCACCGGCGGCGAGGAGGATCGCGTTGGACCGCACGGCGCGCACCGAGCGCCACGCGAAGGCGAGGTCGGAGAGCGTGGCCGGGTCGGCGGGCTCACCGGCGGCCAGGGTCCAGCCGCTCGGGTCGTCGCCGGGCGCGTCGACGAGGTCGCTGGCCTGGACGAGCAGCCCGCCGCTGATCGCGCGCATCTCCAGGCCGGAGCCCGAGCCCTCGGGCACGACGAGCAGGCGGATGTTCTTCTTCGCGGTGAGGATCTCCACCGCCTCCGGCTCGAAGGCCGGCGCGACGACGACCTCGGTGAACACCGGGGCGATCTGGGCGGCGGCCTCGGCGGTGACCGGTCGGTTGGCCGCGATGACGCCACCAAAGGCGGAGACCGGGTCACAGGCGTGCGCGGCCGCGTGGGCCGCGGCGATCGTCGCACCGACGGCGATCCCGCAGGGGTTGGCGTGCTTGATGATCGCGACGGCGGGGTCGGCGTGGTCGTGCGCGGCCCGCCAGGCGGCGTCGGCGTCGACGTAGTTGTTGTAGCTCATCGCCTTGCCGTGGAGCTGCTCGGCCTGCGCGAGCCCGGGCGTGCCCGAGCGGTACAGCGCGGCAGCCTGGTGGGGGTTCTCGCCGTAGCGCAGGACGTCGGCGCGCTGCCAGGTCGCGCCGGTCCACGCCGGGAAGCGGCTCTCGTCGTCGGGCGCGACGACGTTGCCCATCCACGACGCGACGGCGACGTCGTAGTCGGCCGTGTGCCGGAAGGCGGCGGCCGCGAGGCGGCGACGCTGCTCGAGGGTGAAGCCGCCGGCGGCGACGGCCGCGGGGACGTCGTCGTACCCGGACGGGTCGACGACGACGGCGACGCTCGCGTGGTTCTTCGCGGCGGCCCGGACCATGGTCGGCCCCCCGATGTCGATCTGCTCGACGCACTCCTCGGGAGCGGCGCCGGAGGCCACCGTGTCGGTGAAGGGGTAGAGGTTGACGACGACGAGCTCGAAGGGCGCGACGCCCAGCTCGGCGAGCTCGCGGACGTGGGCGTCCTTGCGGAGGTCGGCGAGGATCCCGGCGTGGACGCGGGGGTGGAGGGTCTTGACGCGCCCGTCGAGGCACTCGGGGAAGCCGGTCACCTCCTCCACGGGCGTCACCGGGACACCGGCGGCGGCGATGGTGCGGGCGGTGGAGCCGGTGGAGACGATCTCCACGCCGGCGGCGTGCAACGCCTGGGCGAGGGGCTCGAGCCCCGTCTTGTCGTAGACGGAGACGAGGGCGCGGCGGACGGGACGCGTGTCGGTCACGAGGTCACTCCTGGGTTCGCTGGATCGGACCCGGGCACCCAGGCGGGCGGCACCCTGCAGGGGACATCCGGCCGCTTCCCGGTGGTGACTCCACCTCTGCGCCAGTCACGGCCGGGACCCAGTCTACCGGGCGCTGCTCAGCCGACAGGACCGCGCCGGTCGACGGGCAGCCCGCGGTGCTCCCACCAGGCCCGCCGGCACTCTCGGCGCGTTCCCCCGGGGTGCGCGGCGAACCACGCGCGGGTGAACCGGTTGTACTCGAACTGCTCCCCGACGTGCCCGGGCGGCAGGCCGCGGGTGCGGTGCCAGTGCTCCACCGCCTCGGCCAGCGTGCGGCCCTCGCCGTGGGCGATGAACTCCCGCATGTGCTCGTCGAAGCGGAACCCGGGGCCCACCGCCGCGGCGAAGAACTGGCGCAGCACCAGGCTGCACCGCTGCCCGGCCGGGATCACGGTGCCCGGACCGACCGGCGCGGTGAGCTGGCGCGCCGCCGGCCGCCGTGGGGCGGCGGCGGGCACCGCCTCGCCGTCGAGGGCCGCGGCCACCCTCCGCAGGAGCTCCTCCTTGCCGCCGCTGCGGGAGACACCGAGCGCCGTGGCGAGCTCCTGGAGCTCGGCCCGCAGCCAGTACCACCGGCGCAGCTCGGCACCGCTGCGCACGGCCGTCACGGGCGGGCGCGTCTCCTCCACCGGCTCAGCCGTCGACGACGACGCGCCGGCCCTCGACCCGCCACGGCAGCCTCGCCAGGCGGCCCACCTGCTCGACGAGCTGGGCGCGCTCGGCGACCTTGATCCGCTCCGTGAGGGTCTCCACCGTGTCGTCGTCGTGGACGGGCACGGCGACCTGGGCGACGATCGCGCCGGTGTCCACCCCCTCGTCGACGACGAAGAGTGTGGCGCCGGCGATCTTGACCCCGTACTCCAGCGCGTCGCGCGGGCCGTTGATGCCGGCGAAGGCGGGCAGCAGGGAGTTGTGGGTGTTGAGGTAGCGCCCACCGAAGCGCTCGAGGAAGTGGCGCCCGCACAGCTTGAGGAACCCGGCGGAGACGACGAGGTCGGGCTCGGCGGCCGCGACGGCGGCGGTCAGCGCACGGTCCCAGGACTCCCGGTCGGGGTGGTCACCGAGGCGTTCGACGAACGTGGGCACCCCGGCCTGCTCGGCGAGCGCGAGCCCGCCGGCGGAGAGCCGGTCCGCCCCCACGGCGACGACCTCGACGCCGTAGCCCGGGTCGCGGGCCGCGTCGAGGAGGGCAGCGAGGTTCGATCCCCCGCCGGAGATGAGGACGACGACTCGTGTGGGCACGTGCCGAGGGTAGTCGGCCGGGATGGAACACTGGGCGCATGTCCCGCGACCAGCCCGCTGCGCCGCCGAACGAGGAGGCGGTCCGCGCCGCGACCCGGCCGGTGCTCTGGTTCTCGGTCGTGCTGCTCGTGGGCCTGTGGCTGTCGGTGACGCGTCCGCCGTGGCCGCTGCCGCTCGTGCCGGGGCTGCTCGGGCTGCTCGCGGCCGTCCTCGGCGTCATCGGCCTCGTGCGGATGCGGCGCGCCCGGGTGGGCGGGGCGATGCTCGTGCTCGTCGTCGTCGGGCTCGGTATCGCGGCGGCGATGGTGCTCCTCACCGGGCTCCAGGCCCTCCTGTGGCCCGTCTACGCCGACTTCTACGCCTGCCTGGACCGCGCCCTCACCCACCAGGCGGAGGCCGCCTGCCTCACCGGGCTCGAGGAGCGTGCCCAGCGGATGCTCCTGCGGCCCTGACGCCCTCGGGAAGCGGGATGGCCCGAACGCTCCTAGCGTGGAGGGCGAACCCCAGACCCAAGGAGGCACACCCATGGCCCAGCTGACGAACAAGACCGTCGCGTTCCTCTCGACCAACGGCTTCGAGGACTCCGAGCTCACCGTGCCCTGGGAGGCCGTGACGTCCCAGGGCGCCGAGGCGGTGCTCATCTCCCCGGAGTCCGGCTCGATCACCGGCAAGAACGGTCACGAGCAGCAGGTCGACCTCACCACCGCCGACGCCACCCCCGACCGCTTCCACGCCCTGGTCCTGCCCGGCGGCGTCGTCAACGGGGACAAGCTCCGCATGGACGAGGCGGCCGTCGCATTCGTCCGGGAGATCTTCAACCAGCACAAGCCGGTCGGCGTCATCTGCCACGGCGGCTGGATCCTCACCGACGCCGAGGTCCTCGAGGGCCGGACGCTCACGTCCTACCCGAGCCTCAGGACCGACCTCAAGAACGCCGGGGCGACGTGGGTGGACGAGGAGGTCGTCGTCGACGCCGGGCTCGTCTCGAGCCGCACGCCGGACGACCTGCCGGCCTTCTGCGACAAGCTCGTCGAGGAGATCGGCGAGGGCGAGCACGACGGCCAGACGGCCTGACCTACTCGGGCGAGGCGGACGGCGGCGTGGGCGCGGAGCCCGCGCCGCCGTCGTCGTTCCTGCGGGTCACCCTCGCGCGGACGGCGCGTGAGCCGCGCCCGACGGCGTCGTGCACCTGGGGGTGCAGGGCGAGGAGGACGACGACGGCGCCCAGGGCGGTCTGCCAGGCGAGGGCGCCGGCGACGGCCGGGGCGGAGGGCCCCACGGTCGCGAGCCGGCCGGGCCCGATGCTGCCGGAGGCGGCCGCCGCGAGCAGCGCGCCGAGGACCGCGAGCGTGGCCGCGGCGACGACGCCGCTGAGCGCGGACTGCCACCAGCGCTCCTGGAAGCGCCTGCGGTGCAACCACGCCCCCACGGCGGCGCCGACGAGCACCGGCAGGAGCACGACGAGCCCGAGGGCCGGAGTGCCGCCCGGCTCGGGCAGGATGCCGAGCACGGGGAAGGCGGGCAGCGGCGCCGTGACGACCTCGCCCGGGGAGAACAGCGTGCCCCGCCCCACGGCGAAGCCGGGACCGCACAGCCAGGCCAGGGCCCACACGACCATCGTCGGCAGGTAGGCGAGCTGGCCGAGGAGCAGGACGACGGTGCCGAGCCGGCCCGGCGCGAGCGCCTCGTGGAGCTCGAGGACGGTGACGATCCCGCTCACCAGCCCGACGGCGAGGACGAGGACCGCGAGGGCGAGCAGGCCGGCGAGCGCGAGCCACGCGCCCCGGATGCCGGCGCGCACCCAGCCCGGGGAGGCCTCACGCAGGCGCAGCCACCCCGCGGGCCGCGGGGTGCGGGCGCGCCACAGCGCGAGGAGGAGGGCGCCCCCACCGATGGCGAGCGCTCCGAGCGCGACCGTGGGGCGGCCGGCAGGCCCGGGGACGACGGCCGAGAGGCCGAGGACGCTGAGGACGAAGCCCCCGAGGGCGAAGGCGGCGGTGGCGGGCCGGCGCAGCCGGGCGCGGCGGGCGCCGCCGTAGACGAGGGCGGCGCTGACGAGGCTGGTGCCGAGCGGGGCGAGCGAGACGACGCCGGCCTCGCCGACGTCGACGGCCGCGCCGTGGCCGAGCAGCCACACGCCGGTGCCGATGGCCGCGGCGTCGGTCCAGCTCGCGTTGCCGAGCAGCGGTGCGGCGGCGGTGGCGACGTAGGTCGCGACCGTGGGCACGACGACGAGCAGCCAGCTGATGATCGCGGCCTCGATCCCCGCCAGGGTGGCACGCAGCCAGGCCTCGGGGAGCCGCGGCGCGCGGCGGGCGGGGCCGCTCACCTGGGGGTGGACCGTCGTCGTCATCCCATCCATCGTCGGTGACCGCGCGGCGTGGGCGCGCGAAGGCGGCGGCGTGTCGTGGCGTTGTGTCCGATCCGTGTCCCGGGCGCTGCCGCCTCCCGGGCCGGGACACGCAGGCGGCCCGCCGCGCGGGTGCGCGACGGGCCGCCGGTGGTGCGGGTGGGCTCAGCCCTGGAGCAGCTCGCGGGCCAGGCGCGCGGTCTCGCTCGGGGTCTTGCCGACCTTGACGCCGGCGGCCTCGAGGGCCTCCTTCTTCGCCTCGGCCGTGCCGGAGGAGCCGGAGACGATGGCGCCGGCGTGGCCCATCGTCTTGCCCTCGGGCGCGGTGAACCCGGCGACGTAGCCGACGACCGGCTTGGTGACGTTCTCCTTGATGAACGCCGCGGCCCGCTCCTCGGCGTCGCCGCCGATCTCACCGATCATGACGATGAGCTCGGTCTCGGGGTCCGCCTCGAACGCCGCGAGGGCGTCGATGTGGGTGGTCCCGATGACCGGGTCCCCACCGATGCCGATGGCGGTGGTGAAGCCGATGTCCCGCAGCTCGAACATCATCTGGTAGGTCAGCGTGCCGGACTTGGACACGAGGCCGATGCGGCCCGGACCGGTGATGTCCGCCGGCGTGATGCCGACGTTGGACTTCCCGGGGCTGATGATGCCGGGGCAGTTGGGGCCGATGAGCCGCACGCCCTTGCTCTCCGCGTAGGTGAAGAACTCGGCGGTGTCGGCGACGGGGACACCCTCGGTGATGATGACGACGAGCGGCATGCCCGCGTCGACGGCCTCGATGACCGCGGACTTGGTGAAGGCCGGCGGGACGAAGATGACCGACACGTTCGCGCCGGTGGCGTCCATCGCCTCGGTCACGGTCCCGAACACCGGCACGGACACCGAGCCCGCGGTGCGCTCCTCGGCACCGGGGCCGATGGGGGTGACGTCGAAGTCGACGCTGGTGCCGGCCTTGCGGGGGTTGACGCCGCCGACGATCTGGGTGCCCGAGCCGAGCATCCGGCGGGTGTGCTTCTGGCCCTCGGCACCGGTCATGCCCTGGACGATGACGCGCGAGTTCGCGTCGAGGAAGATCGACATGCTGTTGTCCCGTCCTTACTTCGCGAGCTCGGCGGCCTTGGCCGCGGCGTCGTCCATCGTGTCCACCATGGTGACCAGCGGGTGGTTGGCCTCGTCGAGGATGCGACGTCCCTCGACCACGTTGTTGCCGTCCAGGCGGACGACGAGCGGCTTGGTGGCGGCGTCGCCGAGGATCTCCAGCGCCTGGACGATGCCGCTGGCGACCTGGTCGCACGCGGTGATGCCGCCGAAGACGTTGACGAAGACGCTCTTGACCTGCTCGTCACCGAGGATGACGTCCAGCCCGTTGGCCATGACCTCGGCGTTCGCGCCGCCTCCGATGTCGAGGAAGTTCGCCGGGCCGACGCCGTACTGCTCGCCCGCGTAGGCGACGACGTCGAGGGTGCTCATGACCAGGCCCGCACCGTTGCCGATGATGCCGACCTCGCCGTCGAGCTTGACGTAGTTGAGGCCCAGCTCCTTGGCCTTGGCCTCGAGCGGGTCGGCGGCGTCCTTGTCCTCGAGCTCGGCGTGCTCGGGGTGGCGGAAGTCGGCGTTCGCGTCGATCGTCACCTTGCCGTCGAGGGCGATGATCGCGCCGTCCTCGGTCCGCACGAGGGGGTTGACCTCGACGAGGGTCGCGTCCTCGTTCGCGTAGACGGTCCACAGCTTCTGGATGACGTCGGCGACGGCGTCGGCCACGTCCGCGGCGAAGCCGGCGGCCTGGACGATCTCGTTGGCCTTGGCCTCGTCGATGCCGACGACCGGGTCGACGGCCACACGGGCCAGCGCCTCGGGGCGCTCGACGGCCAGCTGCTCGATCTCCATGCCGCCCTCGACGCTGGCCATGGCCAGGTAGCGGCGCTCGGCGCGGTCCAGCAGCACCGAGAAGTAGAACTCCTCGGCGATCTTCGCGCCCTCGGCGATCATCACGCGGTGGACCGTGTGGCCCTTGATGTCCATGCCGAGGATCTCGGCCGCGCGGGCCTCGGCCTCCTCCGGGCTGTGGGCGAGCTTGACGCCGCCCGCCTTGCCGCGGCCACCGGTCTTGACCTGCGCCTTGACGACGACGGTCCCGCCTCCCAGCCGCTCGGCCGCGGCGCGCGCCTCCGCCGGCGTGGTCGCCACGATGCCGCCCAGGACGGGTACCCCGTGCTTCTCGAACACGTCCCGTGCCTGGTACTCGAAAAGGTCCACCAGGTCAGTCCTCTCATCGACGTCTCTCGGAATGCCTCGACATCGAGACATCTCCGTCCACTGTACCCGCCCGTCTAGACAAGGGCCCACCGGGCCGGTCCTCCCAGGACCGGCCCGGCGCGTCTCACACGAAGCTGGCGGAGACCTCGTCGAGGCGCTGCACCTGCTCCGCGGTCAGCTCCAGGGCCACCGCGGCGAAGAGCTGGTCGAGCTGGGCGGTGCTCGTCGCGGCCGCGAGCGGGGCGGTGACCTTGCCGTTCGCCGTCGCCCACGCGAGGGCGACGGCGGCCGGCTCGGTGCCGTGCTCGCGGGCGACGGCGTCGAGCACGTCGAGGACCCGCAGCCCCTCCGGGGTGAGGTAGCGCTTGACGGCGCCGCCCCGGGCACGGCCCTCGGTGTCGGCCTCGGTCCGGTACTTGCCGGTGAGGAAGCCGCCGGCGAGGACCTGGTAGGGGAAGACGGACATGCCCAGGCGCTGGGCGACGCCGGCCAGGCCGGTCTCGTACTCGCGCGAGACCAGGGAGTAGCGCGGCTGCAGCGCCACGGGCTTGGCGAAGCCGTTCTCCTCGCAGGCCGCGAACCACTCCTCGATCGCGGCCACGGAGAAGTTGGACAGCGCGACGGCGCGGACCTTGCCCTCGGTGACGAGGCGGTCGAAGGCCGCGGCGCTCTCGACGATCGGCGTCTCGTCGTCCTGGTAGTGGGCGTAGAAGAGGTCGATGTAGTCGGTCCGCAGGCGGCGCAGGGAGTCCTCGGCGCCGCGCACGACCGTCTCCGCCTTGAGGCCGAGCAGGTCGGGCTTGGCGGAGACCTTGGTGGCGATGACGACGTCGTCGCGGTTGCGGCGGTCGGCCACCCACTGGCCGATGATCGTCTCGGACTCCCCGCCGGCGTTGCCCGGCACCCAGTAGGAGTACATGTCCGCGGTGTCGACGAACGTGCCGCCCCGCTCGACGAAGCCGTCGAGGACGGTGTGGAACTGCTGGGGGTCGGCGGGGTCGTTGAAGGTGTTGGTGCCCAGGCCGAGCGGGGAGACGCGTAGCTCGGAGGCGCCGACGGGCAGGGCGGTGGTGGTCTCGGTCACGAGGTCCTCTCGGGGTCGGTTCGGTCGGTCAGGCGCGGCGGAGCACCGCGACGAGGAAGTCGGAGTCCTCGGCGGCCGGGCGCAGGTCCCAGGTGGACAGCAGGTGGTCGGCCACGAGGCCGGCGGCGACGGCGTCGCCGAGGAAGTCGTCGAACTCATAGCCGCGGTCGGCCCCGAAGCCGATGACGGCGCGGCCGTCGTGGGTGAGGTGGCGGCCCATGCGGCGCAGCACCTCCCGCCGGGTGCTCGTCGCGAGGAAGGTCATGACGTTGCCCGCACAGAGGATCGCGTCGAACGGCTCGGTGATCCCGCGAGCGGGCAGGTCGAGCTCGGCGAGGTCCTCGACCACCCACGTCGCGCCGGGGAAGTCCTCCTGCGCGGCGGCGACGAGGACGGGGTCGACGTCGACGCCGACGACGGTGTGCCCCCGCTCGGCGAGGTAGCCGCCGTGCCGGCCCGGCCCGCAGCCGGCGTCGAGGATGCGCGCCCCGCGCGGCACCATGGCGTCGACGAGGCGCGCCTCGCCGACGAGGTCGGCGCCGGACTCGGCCATCGTCCGGAAGCGCTCGACGTACCAGTGCGAGTGCTGCGGGTTGGCCTGGGTCATCTGGACCCACTTGCTCTGCTCGGTCATGGGTCCATCCTCTCCCCGCTCCGGGTGTGCGCGCGCCGTCGCCGTTCTGCGCACACGTCCGCGGCACGCGCGTGACACGCCGGAACAACTGACGACCAAGGCCAGTTCGCGGGGACTTGTGCGCAGCACAGCGACACCCGGGCGACTAGTCGAGGCGCTCCTCGATGGCCTCCTCGGCCTCCCCCGCCCGCTCGAGGCTCGAGGCCTCCTGCTCGCCGGCGGCGTCCGCCGACTCCACCGGGTCGTGCGCTGCCTCAGGCGTCTCTCGTCCCACCGTTCGCTCCTCCGTCCGTCTGCTCGGTGCCGAGGTTAGGACCACGGCGGCGGCGCGGCATCCGGAGGGCTACCCCGACCAGACCCCCGAGGACCCGCGCCGGTGGCTGCCGACGAGGTGGGTGTCGACGATGCCGACGGCCTCCATGAGCGCGAACATCGTCGTCGGGCCCACGTGCCGGAAGCCGCGCGCCTTGAGCGCCTTCGCGAGAGCGACCGACTCGGGCGACGTCGTCGGGACCTCCGCGCCGGTGCGCGGCCGGGGCGTGTCGGCCGGTTGGAAGGACCAGACGAACGCGGGCAGCCCACCCTCGGCCCGGAGGGCGACCGTCGCGCGGGCGTTGGTGATCGTCGCGTCGACCTTGCGCCGGTTGCGGACGATGCCGGCGTCGGCCATGAGGCGCGCGACGTCGTCGTCGTCGAAGGCGGCGACGGCGTCGGGGTCGAAACCGGCGAAGGCGGCGCGGAAGGCCGGCCGCTTGCGCAGGATCGTCACCCACGAGAGCCCGGACTGGAAGGCCTCGAGGCTGAGCCGCTCGAAGAGGCCGCGCTCGTCACGCACCGGCATGCCCCACTCGGCGTCGTAGTACTCGCGCAGCAGCGGGTCGGTCGCGGCCCATGCCGGGCGGGCCAGACCGTCCTCACCGAGGACGACGTCACTCACCGGCGGACTCCTCCAGCAGCCGCTCGGACAGCTCATCGAAGGCCTCGGCGACGACGTCGGTGTACAGGTGGCCGCCCTCGATGCCGGGGTGGATGCCGTCGGACTGGAGCTTGTCCGGCTCGGCGTCGATGGCGGCGTACCAGTCGGCGATGAGCGCGTTGGGGTAGTCGGCCACGACCTCCGCGAGCGCGGCGTTGGCCTCGGGGATCCAATAGGAGCCACCGTAGAGGTTGACGACGACGATCATCCGGCCCGGGCCGAGCGCGTCGAGCGCCGCCCGGACGACGTCCGGCTCACCGACCCCGGCGTTGGTCCCGAAGTCGAGGACGACGGCGCGGCGCACGGTGCCCTGCTCGACGGCCTGCTCGATCGCGGCGAGCCCGTCGGGCCACTGCCGGTTCGACTTCGCGTCCAGCGCGATCTCCGGCCACCGGTCGGCGAGGCCGTGGGCGCTCGTCACCATGATCGAGTCGCCGAAGCCGCTGATCTCCTCGCCGGTGGGCACGGTCCAGTCGGCGTCGGCGGGCAGCGGCTCGGGCGCCTCGCTCTCGGCGGCGGAGGCGGCGACGAGCTCCTCGTTCGCCTCGATCTGCTGCTGGGTCAGCGACGTCGTCGGCGCGGTCGCCACGGCGACGGCTGTCGTGACGACGAGGACGACGGCGGCCCCGCCCACCACCTGAGCGGCGCGCCTGCCTCCGCGCAGGGCGGCGCGCCACCGGCGCCACACCCCGGCGAAGCCCTCCCGGCGGACCGGCATCTCCAGCCAGCGGTAGGAGGCGCCCGCCACCACGAGGGTGAGGACGAGGGCCAGCGCCCGGGTGGTCCAGCTGAGCACGGAGTCGTACGTCGTGGCGGGCAGCAGCTCGGTGAGGACGAGGATGAGCGGCCAGTGCCACAGGTAGATGCCGTAGGACCGCTCCCCTACCCAGGCGACCGGCGGCATCCGCAGCAGCCGCTGGTAGAGGCCCACCGGCCCGAGGAGGGCCGCGACGAGCACGGCGGTGAGGAGGCAGGCGGCGAGGATGCCGCCGCGGAAGGTGAGCGCCGAGTCCTCGTGGAGGACCGTCATGAGCGTGAGCAGGCCGGCCAGGGCCACGAGCGCGGCGGGCTGCCGCCAGCGCTGCCACGCCGCGGAGTGCAGCCAGCTGCGCGGGGCGGCCCAGGCGAAGGCGAGCGCCACCCCGACCATGAGGCCGAAGAGGTGGGAGTCGGTGCCGTAGTAGACGCGTGTCGCGTCCTCGCCCGGTGTGTACAGGACCGCCATGAGGAGCTCGGAGACGGCGGCGACGGCGAGCGCGACGCGTACCCGCTGGCGTCCGGTGCTCGTCAGCGCGAGGAGCAGGCCGAGCAGCGGGGGCCACAGGAGGTAGAACTGCTCCTCGACCGCGAGGGACCAGAAGTTGACGAACAGCAGCGGTGAGGTCTGCGCGAAGTAGCTCGAGCCCGCGCCGATCTCCAGCCAGTTGTTGGAGAAGGTGAGCGCCCCGAGCACCTGCCGGCCGATGTTGACGAGCAGGTCACCGCCCGCGACGGCCGCCAGGCTCACGCTGACGACGACGACGCTCACCAGCGCCGGCAGCAGCCGCCGCGCCCGCCGCAGCCAGAACTGCGGGAGGTCGACGCGGCCCTTCCTGCCGAGCTCACGCAGGAGCAGGGTGGTGATGAGGAAGCCGGAGATGACGAAGAAGACGTCGACGCCGAGGAAGCCACCGGGCAGCGAGGTGGGCCGCAGGTGGTAGACGAGCACCGCGCCGACGGCGAGCGCCCGAAGGCCGTCCAGGCCGTGGATGTGCCCGGCCCCGGGGGTGGTCCGGGCGGGGGCACGACGGGAGGTCGTACGGGTGCGCGCGGGACGAGCCGGCGCGGCGGTCTGAGCCATCCGCCCTCCTCGACAGTCGTGTCGGGGTCAGGCTAGGTCCGCCGCGCCGCCCGCGGTGGGAGCCGCGCCGCACGCGTGTTCGTCTAGAGCTTGGTGACCGGGGCGTAGCGCAGGAGGAGGCGCTTGACCTGGCCGCCGCCGAAGTCGATCTGCGCGACCGCGCTGGAACCGGAGCCCTCGAGGCCGACGACGGTGCCCAGGCCGTAGGAGTCGTGGGTGACCTTGTCGCCGATGTCGAAGCCGGGGATGTCCCCCGCGGGGCGCGGTGCCGCCGAGCCGAAGCTCGGGGTCTCCGGCTCGCTGCGACGGGTACGCACCGGGCCGCTGCGCGCGCCGCTGCCACCCGCGGGGCGGCCCCCGCCGTAGCCGAAGCCGCCGGAGCCCCAGCCGCCGCCGCGCAGCGCGTCGGTGGAGGACTCGGCGCGGCGCCAGTCGAGGAGCTCCTCGGGGATGTCGGAGATGAAGCGGCTCGGCGGCAGCTGCTGGGGCATGCCCCAGGCGGTGCGCACGGCCGCGCGCGAGAGGTAGAGGCGCTTGCGCGCCCGGGTGAGCGCGACGTAGGCCAGGCGCCGCTCCTCGGCGAGCTCATCCTCGTCGGTGAGCGAGCGCTGGTGCGGGAACGTGCCGTCCTCCAGGCCCGTGACGAAGACGACCGGGAACTCCAGGCCCTTGGCGGTGTGGACGGTCATGAGGGTGACCTGCCCCTGGTTGGCGGAGTCGTCGTCGGGGATCTGGTCGGAGTCGGCGACGAGGGCGACGCGCTCGAGGAAGTCCCCGAGGTCCCCGTCGGGGTCGCTCTGGGAGAACTCGGCGGCGACGGCGTGGAGCTCGGCAAGGTTCTCCACCCGGGTGGCGTCCTGCGGGTCCTCGCTGGCCCGCAGCTCGGCGAGGTAGCCGGAACGGTCGAGGGCGGCGTCGAGGATCTCGGCCGGGCCCGCCCCGGCGGCGAGCATGTCGCGCAGGCCGGTCATGAGCTCGTGGAAGCTACGCACCTGGGTGCGCCCGCGGGTGGCGAGGCCGAGGACCTCGGGGGCGGCGCCGTCGGGAGCAGCGGCGTGCTCGATCGCGCCGCCGAAGGAGATCCGCTCGCGCTCGGCGTGGGCGGCGAGCATCGCCTCGGCGCGCTCCCCCAGCCCGCGCTTGGGGACGTTGAGGATGCGGCGGAGGTTGACGGCGTCGTCGGGGTTGGCGACGGCGCGGAGGTAGGCGAGCGCGTCCTTGATCTCCTTGCGCTCGTAGAAGCGCGTGCCGCCGACGACCTTGTAGGGGATGCCGACGCGGACGAGCACCTCCTCCAGCGCCCGGGACTGGGCGTTGGTGCGGTAGAAGACGGCGACGTCGCCGGGCCGCACGCCCTCGGAGTCGCCGAGGCGGTCGATCTCCTCGGCGATGAACCGGGCCTCCTGGTGCTCGGAGTCCGCGACGTAGCCGACCACCTCGGGGCCGGCACCGCTGTCGGTCCACAGGTTCTTCGCGCGGCGGTTCGGGTTGCGCGAGATGACGGCGTTGGCGGCGGTGAGGATGTTCTGCGTGGAGCGGTAGTTCTGCTCGAGCAGGATGGTCGTCGCGTCGGGGTAGTCCGCCTCGAACTCGAGGATGTTGCGGATCGTGGCACCGCGGAAGGCGTAGATCGACTGGTCGGCGTCACCGACGACGGTGAGCTCGGCGGGCTCCAGGCCGTCCGCGCCGTCCGTCACCCCGGCGAGCTCGCGGATGAGGACGTACTGGGCGTGGTTGGTGTCCTGGTACTCGTCGACGAGCACGTGGCGGAAACGGCGGCGGTAGTGCTCGGCCACGTTCGGGAAGGCCTGGAGCAGGTTGACCGTCTGCATGATGATGTCGTCGAAGTCGAGCGCGTGGGCCTGCCGCAGCCGGGCGTCGTACTGGCGGTAGGCCTGGGCGAGCGCGGAGTCGTAGGCGTTGCCCTCGCTGATCCCCGCGGCGAAGGAGTCGGGGTCGACGAGCTCGTTCTTGAGGTCGGAGACCTTCCGGGAGAACGCCTTGGGCGGGTAGCGCTTGGGGTCGAGGTCGAGCTGACGCATGACCAGGGCCATGAGGCGCTGGGAGTCCGCGGCGTCGTAGATGGAGAAGCTCGAGCGCAGTCCGAGGGCCGCGTGCTCGCGGCGCAGGATCCGCACGCAGGCGGAGTGGAAGGTCGAGACCCACATGTGGCGCGCGACAGGCCCGACGAGCTCGCCCACGCGCTCACGCATCTCTGCCGCGGCCTTGTTGGTGAAGGTGATGGCCAGCACCTCTCCCGCCCGGGCGCGTCCGGTGGCGAGCAGCCCGGCGATGCGGTGCGTGAGCACGCGGGTCTTGCCCGAGCCGGCGCCCGCGACGATGAGCAGCGGGCCGCCCTCGTGGACGACGGCGGCGCGCTGCTGCGGGTTGAGCCCCTCGAGGAGCTCGGCGGCGCGCGGCCGGACCTCCGCCGCAGCGGGGGTGTCGTCGTCGCGCGGGGGGACGGCGGCGGGCAGGGGCGGGCGGTCGCCGCCGAGGAGACCGGGGAGGTTGTCGAAGAGCGAGGTCATGGCAACTCCAGGGTAGGTGCTGCCACCGACACTCCGGGCGTCAGGTCTGCCACATGCCGATGAGCAGGGCGGCGGTGGTGACGAGGGCGCCGGACAGCTCGACGAGGATCGCCAGCCCGACGGCGCGCATCGCCAGCCCGGTGGAGCGCCGGGCCTCGCGCTGGTCGCGCAGCCGGGCACTCTCCGCGCCGTACACACCGACGACGAAGCCGATGGGCAGTCCGATCACCGGGATGACGAAGAACCCGACGACGCCGAGCACGGCCCCGACGACGAGCGTCCGGCCCGGCACCCCGCCCCGTCCGAGGTAGCGGCCGGCGAGCACGTACTTGCCGACCTCCGCGGCGACGACGGCGACCGCGGCGATGATCCCGACCGTCCATCCGACGCTGCCGCCGGTGACGATCGCCCACACGACGACGGCGATGCCGACGAGCGTGCCGCCACCGGGCACCACCTGGACGACGGCGCCGACGATCCCGATGACGACGACGAGGAGGACGATCGCCTCACCCCAGAGCGGCATCAGCGGCTCATCGCCACAGCGCCGCGACGGCGATGTTGACGACGGTGAGCAGGGCGATCGAGCCCATGAGGCCCCGGCTGGGCTCCTTGCGACGCCCGGCCGCGACGACGAGTGCGGTGACGACGGCAGCGACGACGAGCTTGACGGCGATCTTCACGTGGTCGAGCTCGGCGTCGAGGGCGGCCTCGGCGACCCCGACCATGAGCACCCCGGTGACGAGGGCGGTGAGGGCACCGTGCAGGACGCCCGGTGCCAGGCGCGGCGTGCGCAGGTTCGTCACCGTCCCGCCGAGCACGATGGCCCAGCCGACGAGGTGGAGGACGAGGAGGATGTTGTACACGACGGTCATGCCGTCAGCGTAGGTGAGCGCCGGGGCAGGAGGCCGGGTCGGCCCGCGGACCGGCGGACCCGGGGACCGGCCGCGCGATAGCCTCGTCGCATGGTCTCGGGCGGCGACGACGTGCAGGCCGCCCTGCGTACGGCGGTCGTCGCCGGCGACGCCATCGAGGCTCGCCGGCTCCTCGCACGGTTCGGCGTGGAGCCACCTCTCGACGCGCTCGCCCACGCGGCGGCCGCCGGCTCGTCGCTCGCCGTCGAGCTGCTCGTCGAGGCGCTCGACGGCTCCGGGGTGGTCCACCGCTTCGTCCGAGCGAGCCTGCTCGACGAGTCAGCCGTCGACGACGTCGCCCAGGACGTCCTCGTCTCGGTCGCCGGCTCGGTCCACTCCTTCACCGGCGCGGCGCGCGTCACCACGTGGGTGCACCGCATCGTGCGCAACCGGGTGGTCGACCACCTGCGCCGGCAGCGTGCCACCGTGCCACTGCCCCCGGAGGACCTCGGGCCCGCCGAGCGGATGAGCTCGATCATCGCCACGCGCGCCACCGTCCGCGACGTCCTCGCCTCGCTCCCCGACCCCTACCGCGAGCCCGTCACCCTGCGCGACGTCGAGGGTCTGACCTACGCGGAGCTCGCGCAACGGCTCGAGCGCAGCGTCGGCACGGTGAAGTCCCAGGTGTCCCGTGGGCGCGCCCTGGTCGCCGCCGCCCTGCGCGACCCGGGCACCACGCCCGAGGACGCGACGCCATGACCGGACGGCTGGGGCGCTACCGGCTCGAGGAGGTCATCGGCGTCGGGTCCTTCGCCACCGTCCACCGCGCGGTGGACGACCGGCTCGACGACGTCGTCGTCGTCAAGGTGCTGGCGGAGAACCACAGCCTCAACCCGGAGGTGCGCGAGCGGTTCATCGCCGAGGGGCGCGCGCTGCGCCGGGTGAGCAGCTCGCACGTCGTGACGATCCACGACATCGGCGAGTCCGAGCGTCAGCAGCCCTACCTCGTGCTCGAGCACGCCGACCGCGGCACCCTCGCGGCCCGGGTCGCCGAGCTGCGCAACCGCGGGTGGACGCCGGGCACCGCCGACGTCCTCGCCACCGCCCGGTCGCTGGCCGCCGCAGTCGAGGCGGTCCACCGCGCCCGGCTCGTCCACCGGGACCTCAGCCCAGGCAACATCCTGCTGCGCTCCACCTCCCCGCAGCCCGAGCCCACGCTCGTCTCCGCCGTCGTCCGGCCGGACGAGCGCATGCTCGTCGCGGACCTCGGCATGTGCAAGGACCTTGCGCTCAACTCGGGCCTCACGGTGGCTGGTGGAACGCAGGGATTCCGTCCGCCGGAGCAGCACGGGCCCGGTGTCGTCGACACGCGCGCCGACCTCTGGGCGATGTCGGCGCTGCTGCTGTGGATGTGCGAGGGCGGGGACCTAGCGCCCGCGTTGCTCACCGCCCTGCGTCGGAGCACCGCCGACGACCCCGAGGACCGGCACCCCGACGTCGCGTCCTGGCTCACCGACGTCGAGGCCGCGCTCACGCCACCCCCGCCGCCGGCGTCGGAGCGCCCCGCCCCGGCGCCGGACGGCCGGCGTTGGCGGCGCGGTGCGGTCCTGGGGGCGTCGCTCGCTCTCGTCCTTGCGGTCGTCGGCGGGCTCGTCGGCGGCACCTGGATCGCCGGCGGCGGGGTGCCGGACCGCTCCGGCAGCGCGACGGTCGCCGTCGAGGGGCCCTCGGAGATCACGGTCGGTGAGCAAGCCACCTTCACCGCCCTCGTCGAGGGGGTGGACAGCTGGGTGTGGACCATGCCGTCCGGCTCGCTCGTCCTCGACGAGCCGGACGTGTCGACGACGGCCAGGTCCCCCGGGACGGCGCGCGTGGTCCTGCGCGCCCGAGCCCCCGACGGCACGGACCTGGAGAGTGTCCACCACCTCACGGTCACCGAGTGACACAGGTCACACCGACCTCATGCAACTTCCGCCCATGCGTTCGCGACTCACAGACACCATCCCGACGTCCTCGAACTGGAGATCACATGTCCCGCTCAGTGCGCCGCACTTTCGCCAGCCTCAGCCTGGCCGTCCTCGCGACGGCCACCCTCACCGCCTGCGGTGGGGACGAGCCCGCCGACTTCGAGACCGAGCAGCCGACCGCCGAGCAGACCACCGAGGCCGCTGAGAGCGACTCGGCCGACCAGGAGCCCGAGGACAAGGACCCGCTGGCGGAGGACAAGGACGAGGACCAGACCGCCGCGGCTTCCGGCTCCGCTGTGCGCACGGTCGCGGGCCCCGAGGACGCGATCGAGACCGCGGTCTTCGACGTCCCGGGTGCCGACGAGCGCGACGAGGCCACGGTCACGGTGGGCCTGCACTCGCTGCGCGTCGAGGGCGAGGTCATGGTGCTCGAGCTCAGCATCACCCCGGAGTTCCGTGGCGACGACACGATGCGGCTGTGGCACATGTTCGGTAACAGTCGCGTGCAGCCGGTCCTCAACGACCGGGAGAACCTCAAGCAGTACACCGTCATCGGCAGCCAGGGCGGAAATACGGGCTGGGCCACCGACGACAGCGGGAACGGCCACCGCTACAGCAGTGGCCAGACGGTGTCCTACACCGCGCACTTCGCGGCGCCCGAGGACGACATCGACACCATCAACGTCAGCGTCAACCTCGTCGAGTTCCCCGACGTGACGATCGAGCGGTGACCCCGATGACCCGACCCCTGCCTCGAGTCACGCCGCATGTACTCGCCGCCGCCCTCGGCCTCGCCCTCGCCGCGGGCACCGTGACCGCCGCCGCCGAGACAGTCCACGAGCCGCCGCCGGAGCCGGAGGGCGGTGTCACGACCGCCATGCTCCACGACTCCGTCATCGCTTTCTCCACCGCGGACAGCGTCCGCGTCTTCGACCCGGCTGCGCACGTCGAGTCCCTCGGTGACGCCCGCAACGTCGACGACGGCGTCACGACCATCTCCCTGTCCAGCGACCTGCTGTTCCCCGAGAACAGCTGGGAGCTGCCGAGCAGCGGACCCGGCCGGATCGCCGGACTCGTCGCCGACGTCCCCGACGGCGCCACCGTCCAAGTCACCGGCCACACCGACTCCCAGCAGCCCACCGGCCACGACTTCGACAACCAGGAGCTGTCGGAGAACCGCGCCGAGGCGGTCGCTGACGCCCTGCGCTCCGAGCGTCCCGACCTCGAGTTCGACGTCTCGGGCGTCGGCGACTCCGACCCCGCCGTGGACGAGGACCCCGAGGATCCGTCGACCTACGCCGCCAACCGCCGGGTGGAGATCGCCTACACCGGTTGAGCCCGAGGGGCTGCCCGCCCGCAGGCCTTGGGTGTGGGTCCTTGGACCGCAGGAGTCCACGAACCCACACCCAAGAACGGGAGTCCGGCGCGGCAGCCTCAGATGAGGCGGCGGACCGCCGCCCACCTCGTCAGCTCGTGGCGCGAGGAGAGCTGGAGCTTGCGCAGCACCGCGGACACGTGGGTCTCCACCGTCTTGACCGAGATGAACAGCTCGCCCGCGACCTCCTTGTAGGAGTAGCCACGGGCGATGAGGCGCATGACCTCCTGCTCGCGGGCGGAGAGCCGGTCGAGCTCGTCGTCGGTCGTGGCGATGTCCTTCGCCGCGGTGCCGAAGGCGTCGAGGACGAAGCCGGCCAGCCGCGGGGAGAAGACGGCGTCCCCACCGGCCACCCGGCGCACGGCGTCGGCGAGCTCGGTCGGGGTGATCGCCTTGGTCACGTAGCCGCGGGCGCCGGCCCTGATGACACCGACGACGTCCTCGCTCGAGTCCGACACGGACAGCGCGAGGAAACGGGCCGGCAGGTCACGGCAGCCGGTGATGACGTCGATCCCGCCGCCGCCACGCCCACCGGGCAGGTGGACGTCGAGCAGGACGACGTCGGGCCGCGTCTCGTGGACGACGGCGACGGCGGACTCGACGTCCGCGGCCTCCCCGACGATCCGCAGGTCCGGGGCGTGCGCCTCGAGCTCGCTGCGCACCCCGCTGCGCACGAGGGCGTGGTCGTCGACGACGACGACCCGCAGCCGACCGTCCTCTGGTGTCGTGCTCATCTCACTCCCCTGTCGCCGGCTCGGGCATCCGCAGCACGACCTCCGTGCCCTCCAGGCCGCTGCCCGGTCCCGTACGGATCGTCGCACTGCCGCCGTGCCGTTCCAAGCGGCCGACGATCGAGTCCCTCACCCCGTGCCGGTCCGCCGGCACCGCCGAGGGGTCGAAGCCCGGTCCCCGGTCCCTGACGAAGACCTCCGTCGCGTCGTCGCCGACCTCGACGTACAGGGACACGGGCGGTGCGCCGTGGACGACGGCGTTGCGCAGCGCCTCCCGGGTGGCGGCCAGCAGCGGCTCGGTCGTCGCGTGCGGGTTCCGGTCACCGGCGGTCACCACGTCGACGGCCACCCCGTGCCGGTCCTCGACCTCCGCGGCGACCTCCCGCAGCGCGGCGGCCACGGAGGTGCCGGCGGCTGGCCGGTCGGCGTAGAGCCACTGCCGCAGCTCGCGCTCCTGCGCGCGGGCCAGCCGGGCGACCTGGTCGGGGTCGTCGGCACGGGCGCGGATGAGGGAGAGCGTCTGCAGCACGGAGTCGTGCAGGTGGGCGGCGATGTCCGCCCGTTCGGACTCCCGGGCGCGGGCGGTGCGCTCGGCGCTGAGGTCGCGCACGAGGCGCAGCCACACGGGGGCGAGGACGACGGCCATGCCCACGAGGATCGCGGTGCTCGCGAGGATCCCCGACAGGAGCTCGTCGGCGCCGAGACCGCGCCCGAGCAGGAGCACGATGCCGACGACGGCGAGGAGCAGCCCGCCGCCCACGCGCGCCACCCGGTGCCACCGGGGCGCCGGCGCGGCCTCCTGCCCGGAGAGGGACGCGTCGAGCTGGGTCCACACGAGGGCCGCGCCGCCGACGACGACGAGGAGCGGCACCAGCCACTCGTTGGGCAGCGGCACGTCCGCCCGCCACAGCAGCACGGCGCCCGCGGCGAGGAGGAGGAGCAGGCCGACGACGACGTCGGTCGCCGGGACCACCCGGCCCATCCTCCGCAGCCGCGGCGCGAGGCGCACGGACGCCGCGGGCCGGGCCGCCTCGGCCGCGTCCTCGGGCTCGCCGCTGGGCACGAGCACCCACAGCCAGCCGTAGAGGACGATCCCGGCCCCGAAGGCGAGCACCGACAGCAGCATGGCCAGGCGGACGCGCGCCACGGGCACGCCGAGGTGCGCGGCGAGGCCGGTGCACACGCCACCGATCCGCCGCTCGGCCACCGGCCGGCGCAGCGGCAGCCGCTCGGGAAGGGAGGTCGTCACGGCCCGATCGTCACACGCCGCGGGCCCCCACCGGGAGTCCCCCGGGCGAGGACCAGGGTCGCCCCCGGGTCCCGCTCGCCACCGACCGGGGTGCCGATCAGGGGGTTCCCCGATACCCAGGGCGGCCGGCCCGCGCTTTGCTGGTCCTATGAACGGCCAGAGTGCACCGCACACCCCTCCCTCACCTCCCCCGTCACCGACCAGCGGCTTCTTCGAGTCGGTCCGCCGGATCGGCATCTGGCGTCCCGCCGACCGGTGGGCCGGCGGCGTGGCCGCCGGCATCGGCCGCCGCTACGGCCTGGACCCGCTGCTCGTGCGGGGACTGTTCGTCGTCGTCACGCTCTTCGGCGGGCTTGGTCTCGTCCTGTACGGCCTGGGCTGGGCCCTGCTCCCCGAGGAGGCCGACGGCCGCATCCACCTCGAGGAGGCCCTGCGCGGGAAGATCGACATCGCCCTCGCCGGCGCTGCCGCCGTCCTCGTCATCGGTCTCAGCCGACCGGTCTTCTGGTGGGGCGCCACCTGGTGGTCGGCCCCGTGGGTGCTCATCGTCGCCGCGGTGATCGTCCTCGTCGTCGTGAGCAAGGACCGCGACACGACGCCGCCCGCACCGGGCGCCCCGCCCCCCTTCGCGGCCGGCCCGGCCGCTCCCCCGCCCCCGGCCGCCGCGCCGCGGCCCGCCTACGACGTCCCGGAGGACGCCATGCCCGCAACCCCAGCCCCGGCCACCGGGGAGACCTCCTCGTCCACGGAGGTGATCGAGTCGCCCACCCTGCCCATGTCCGCGACGACCGGGACGACCACGGAGGACGTTCCCGAGCCCACCGCGCCCGCGGCACCTCCCGGCGCCACCGCGCCGGGTGAGGGCAGCTGGCACGGCAGCGGCGCGGGCTGGCACGGCAGCGCCGGCTGGCACGGCGGCTCGGGCGCCGGCGGCTCGGGCGGCTGGGACGGCACGGGGTGGAGCGGCGGGCAGACGCCTCCGCCGCAACCGCCCGTCCCTCCGCGCCCGCCCGTCCCGGGGCCCGGGTCCCGGATGACGAGCCTCGTCCTGGCGGTCTGCCTCCTCGGCGCCGCCGGCGTCGCCCTCGCCCACCACCAGGGCGCCCTCGACGCCAACCCGTGGCTCGTCGCGGGCGGCGGGGTCCTCGCCGTCCTCGGTGCCGGGGTCCTCGTCAGCGGCTTCAGGGGCCGCAGCCAGGGCGGGATCGGGGTCGTCGCCCTGCTCGTCGCGCTCGTCATGGTGCCGGCGGCCGCCGCCGCGGCCACGCTGCCCGGTTTCGCCCGCTTCGGCACGGACGCCAGCACCTGGGCCGGGGACCCGACGTGGACCCCACGCACCGCGACGGAGGCGGAGGCCGGCTACTCCCTCGTCACCGGTGAGCTCGTCGTCGACCTGTCCGACCTCGAGGAGGACGCGACCGTCCCCGTCAGCGTGACCTTCGGCAACCTCAACCTCGTGGTCCCGGAGGACGCTGACGTCACGATCAACGCCGCGGTCACGGCCGGGGAGGTCGTCGGACCGCTCGACGACGACTGGTCCGGGCCCGGCATGCCGACGAGCGGGTCCTCCGGCGACACGATCGTCAACGGCGCCGGCCTGAGCACCACCCTCGTCCAGGAGGGCGACGGCCGCGGCCCGACGATCGTCGTCGACGCCGCCGTCACCTTCGGCCAGATCTACATCGAGGAGACGTCATGAGCGACACCGACTACACCGACCCGTCACCCGTCCGCACCGGCCCCCGAGTGGGGACCGTCGTCTGGGGGATCATCCTGCTCCTGCTGGGGCTCGGGGTCCTCGCCGTCGGCGCCGGTGTCACCGTCGACCTGCAGGCCGCACTCATCGCGCTCCTCGCCCTCGCCGGCGTGGGCCTGCTCGTCAAGGCCCTCCTCACCCGCTCCGACTGAGGACCCTGCCGAGAGCGGACATGCCGAGAGCCGGACCCCTGGGGGTCCGGCTCTCGGCGTGTGGAGCGGGGGTGCTAGGCGACGGGCTGACGGACCGGCTCGCGGCCCGCGTCGACGGCGGCGGGGACCTTGGCCAGCTGGTTCATCCCGAGACCGATGACGACGAGCAGGGCGCCGAGACCGATGACGAGGGCGGCGACGCCGTAGGAGACGACCGAGGTGAAGAGCGAGGCGCGGAGGAAGGAGGCGTTCATGATCGTCGTGCGCTGCGCCTGGTACTCGGCGGCGGCCTCCGTGTCGCCGGCGGCCTCGGCCTCACCGGCCAGGGCGCCGAGCTCGGCGTAGGTGGCGCCGTTGGTGGCGGCCAGCGCGTGGGTGTTGATGATGTCGGCCTGGGCGTAGGCGGAGAAGGGACCCTGGACCTCGGCACCGGCGAGGAACGCGGCGTCCTCCGGGACCGTGATGTTCTCGGCCTTGAGCTGGCTCGTCACCATGCCCCAGGTGACGCCGCCGGCGACGATGAAGATGATGCCGGCCACGATCGCGAGGATGCTGGCGATGCGGGCGATGCCGGTGCCGCGGGTGGTGCTCATGGTGTCGTCCTTTCAACAAGTGGCTCTGTGCCGTGAGGCCCGTTCTGGGCTTCTGAGGACAATCCTGGCATTCCGGAATGTCCGTTTCCGGGCCCATGGTCCCAGACCGGCAGCAGGGCGAGAGGCCGCGACCGTGAGCCGCGTCACCCTCGGCCGTTGAGCGCTGAGCTATGACCGGGACAGCTCAGCGGGCGGCGGGGAAAGGGGTGCGAGCCCGGGCGTAGAGCGCGTCGCAGGCGCCGCGGACGTCCGCCCAGTCGAAGGGCGGGGGCGTCGCGTGCGCGTGCTCGCGCAGGCGACGCAGCAGCGCGGGGTCCTCGGCGAGCCGGACGACCGCGTCGGTGAGGGCGGCGTCGGCGGCGGCGTCGTCGAGCCCGTCGGCACGGTCGGCGATGAGCAGCCCGTCGACCCCGTCGGCGACGTACTCGCTCGGGCCCGTGCCTCGGCCCGCGACGACCGGCAGCCCGGCCGCCCGCGCCTCGAGCCCGGCGACGCCGAAGGCCTCGAGCCGGGCGGGGGCGACGAAGACGTCCTCCCCGGCGTAGCGCGCGACGAGCTGCGCCCGGGGCAGGCCGCCGGTGAGGGAGACGACGTCCTCGAGCCCGAGCCGCGCGACGAGCGCGCGCACCCGGTGCTCCTCAGGTCCCGCACCGATGAGGGTGAGGTGCACGCGCGGAGCACCTCCGGGGCCGCGCCCGAGCCGGCGGTGAGCGGCGGCGACGACCTCCACGAGGGGTGCCGGGCGCTTGCGCGGCGCCAGCCGCTGTGTCGCGACGAGCCGCAGGGTGCCGTCCGGGACGCGCGGTGCCCCGGCCGGGCGCCAGTCGGCGACCGTGAGGCCGTTGGGCAGGACCGAGACGTCCTCGCGGCCGAGCATCCGCGCCACCCGCTCACCCGCCGCGCTCGACACCGCGGAGACCGCGGCCCGGGACCGCAGCGTCTCGCTGCGCCGGGCGAGCGCCCCGAAACCGGTGACGACGCCGTCGAGCATGCAGTGCCAGGTGATGGCGAGCGGCACCCCGGTGAGGCGGGCCGCGGCCACACCGTCGAGGGCGAAGGGCGAGACGACGCCGGCGTGGACGTGGACGACATCCGGACGCAGCCGCTCGACCGCCTCCCGCAGCAGCCAGGGGCCGCGTGGGTTGACCGGCAGGCCGAGGGTGAGGGCGGAGGCCATCCGGTGGACGCGCACGCCCGAGCCCAGCACCCGGGTGGCCCGGCGAGTCCCGTCCGCCCCCGCCGTCGCCGTCGCGACGTGGACGTCGTGACCGGCGCGGGCCTGAGCGTTCGCCAGGTCGTGGACCTGCATCTCGATGCCCCCCGTGCGGGGCGGGAAGCAGTCCGAGACGTGGAGGACCCTCACTCCCACTCGATGGTGCCGGGCGGCTTGCTCGTGACGTCGAGGACCACCCGGTTGACCTCGGGGACCTCGTTGGTGATGCGGCTGGAGATGCGGGCCAGGACGTCGTAGGGCAGGCGCGTCCAGTCGGCGGTCATCGCGTCCTCCGAGCTGACGGGGCGCAGCACGACGGGGTGGCCGTAGGTACGGCCGTCCCCCTGGACGCCCACGGAGCGGACGTCGGCGAGGAGGACCACCGGGCACTGCCAGATGTCGCGGTCCAGGCCGGCGGCGGTGAGCTCCTCTCGGGCGATCGCGTCCGCGGCACGCAGCACGGCGAGCCGCTCGGCGTCGACGGCGCCGACGATGCGGATGCCCAGCCCCGGCCCGGGGAAGGGCTGGCGCCACACGATCCCCTCGGGCACCCCGAGCTCGAGCCCGACGGCGCGGACCTCGTCCTTGAACAGCGTGCGCAGCGGCTCGACGAGCTCGAACTGGAGGTCCTCGGGCAGCCCGCCGACGTTGTGGTGGGACTTGATGTTCGCCGCACCCTCGCCGCCGCCGGACTCGACGACGTCGGGGTAGAGGGTGCCCTGGACGAGGAAGCGGACCTCCTCGTCCTGGCCCGCCTCCTCGACGATCTCGCGGGCGGCGGCCTCGAAGGTGCGGATGAACTCGCGGCCGATGATCTTGCGCTTGGCCTCGGGGTCGGTGACCCCGGCGAGCGCGGTGAGGAACTGCTCGGTCGCGTCGACGACCTTGAGGTTGACGCCGGTGGCAGCGACGAAGTCCTGCTCCACCTGCTCGGCCTCGCCGGCACGCAGCAGGCCGTGGTCGACGAAGACGCACGTGAGCTGGTCCCCGACGGCCTTCTGGACGAGGGCCGCGGCGACGGAGGAGTCCACGCCTCCGGACAGGCCGCAGATGACCCGCGCGTCACCGACCTGCTGCCGGATCGCGGCGACCTGCTCGGCGATGACGTTGCCGGCGGTCCACGTCGGCTGGAGGCCGGCGCCGTCGTAGAGGAAGCGCTCGAGCGCGGCCTGGCCGAAGTCGGAGTGCTTGACCTCGGGGTGCCACTGGACGCCGAAGAGGCGGCGGCCGCGGTCCTCGAAGGCCGCGACGGGCGCGCCCGGGGAGGTGGCGAGGACCTCGAAGCCCTCCGGTGCCTCCTGGACGGCGTCACCGTGGCTCATCCACACCTGCTGGCGCTCCGGCGTGCCCGCGAGGAGGGACCCGGCGCCGCGCAGCTCGACGACGGTCGCGCCGTACTCGCGGTCGCCGGTGCGCGCGACGGTGCCACCGAGCGCGGAGGCCATCGCCTGGAAGCCGTAGCAGATGCCGAGGACGGGCACGCCGGCGGTGAAGAGCCCGGGGTCGACGCCCGGGGCGTCCTCCGCGTACACCGAGGAGGGGCCACCGGACAGGATGATCGCGGCGGGGTCCTTCTCCAGGACCCGCTCGGCCGCCATCGTGTGCGGGACGATCTCGGAGTACACCCCGGCCTCGCGCACACGGCGCGCGATGAGCTGGGCGTACTGGGCGCCGAAGTCGACGACGAGGACGGGTTGCGGCGTGGCCGCGCGCTCGGCGGTGGTGGGGGCGTCGGTCGGGGCGTCGCTCATGCTCACCTCGCCAGGGTAGCCGCGGGGCGGGCGACGACGCCGGGCAGGTCCGCCGCGAACCAGCCCTGGGCGCGGTGCTCCATGACGAAGGACAGGACGGGGACGACACCGGCGACGACGAGCGCCGCCATCCGGCCCAGGCCCCAGCGCATCGTCGACCACAGGTTGAAGACGCTGACGAGGTAGACGACGTAGATCCAGCCGTGCGCGAAGGGGATCCACCCGATCCACGCCTCGACCTCCGGCCCCACCCCGACGAGGTAGACCAGGATCATCTCCACGCACAGGAGCAGCAGCATGACGCCTGTGACAAATGCCATGGCCCGGTAGAACCTCCAGGCCCCGCGCGCCTTGCGCTCGCGCTCCGCCCGCAGCGCCGCACCCGGTGCGGTCGCCGCTGCGGCCGTGGTCTCCTCGCTCATTGCGTCCTCCTCGCGCCCGCCCGTGCGAGCTCGCCCTCAGTGTCTCAGGCGCCGCCGACGGCGGAAAACAGGCTGCCCGGTGTCGTCGGCGACACCTAGGCTCAGGTCTCGTGCTCGACGTCCCGACCGGTCACCCCGGTCATCCCCCTCTCGGTGCGCCCACGGCCTTCCTCGCCTGGGCCGCCCGCGGAGCCTGGCCCACCCTGCTGATCGGCTGCCTCCTCGCCTCGGTCGTCTCCCTCGCGGGGGCCGCGGTGCCGCTCGTCCTGGGCACTGCCCTGGACAGCGGCCTCACCGACGGCGTGTCCACCCGCCTCCTGTGGCTGGCCCTCGCGCTCGTGGGGATCGGGCTGCTCAGCGCCGTCGCGACGAGCGTCGGCCACGCCGCCGAGGTCGGCGGCTGGCTGCACGGCGCCTTCAGCGCCTCCCGGCTCGTGGGGCACCACGTCACCCGCACCGGCCCGGCGATCGGCGAGGAGCTGCCCACCGGTGAGGTCGTCAGCGCCGTCGCCAACGACTCCTTCCAGGTCGGCAACGTCCTCGAGCTGCTGCCCGCCTTCGTCGGCGGCCTGGCCGGCTACCTCGCCGTCACCGTCTACATGCTCCAGCAGTCGCCCTCGCTCGGGCTCGTCGTCGCGCTCGGGCTGCCCGTCGTCACGGTCGTCGTCTCCTTCCTCATCAAGCCGCTGCAGGCGCGGCAGAAGGAGCAGCGCGACGCGTCGGGCCGGCTCGCGACGCTCGCGACCGACACGGTCTCGGGGCTGCGCATCCTGCGCGGGATCGGCGGCGAGGACGTCTTCGCCGAGCGCTACCGCGCCCAGTCCCAGCGGGTGCGGCGGGCCGGGGTGCGGGTCGCCGGGCTGTCCTCCGTGCTCGAGGCGCTCCAGATCCTCCTGCCCGGCCTCTTCGTCGCCTGCGTCGTGTGGCTCGGCGCCCGCCTCGCGATCACCGGGGAGATCTCGCCGGGGCAGCTCGTCACGTTCTACGGCTTCACCGCCTACCTGTCCGAGCCGCTGCGCTGGGTCACCCAGTTCATCAACTTCCTCACCCGGGGGCGGGTCGCCGCCCGCAAGATCACCGGCGTCCTGTCGGTGACCCCGGAGGCCGGGACGCTCGCCGAGTCCGAGGCGGCCGACTCCCTGCCCCGCCCCGCCGTCCCGTCCTCCCCCGGCGCGCTCGTCGACACGCTCACGGGGCTCCGGCCGCGGCCGGGCGCGCTCACCGCCGTCGTCACCCCGCGGCCCGGGGAGGCCGAGGCCGTCGCGACCCGGCTCGGACGCCTCGACGACCGCGTCACCGACGAGGTCCTCCTCGACGGTCACCCGCTGCGCGAGCTGCCCCTCGCCGAGGTCCGCCACCGCGTCGTCGTCGCCTCCTCCACCCCGCAGCTGTTCACCGGCCCGCTGCGCACGGCGCTCGACGCGCGCGAGGACGGCCTCGACGACGCCGCCCTCCTGCGCGCGCTCCACACCGCCGACGCGCACGACGTCCTCGAGTCCCTGCCCGAGGGCCTGGACGGGGAGATCACCGAGAAGGGCCGCTCCCTGTCCGGCGGCCAGCGCCAGCGCGTCGCCCTCGCCCGCGCCCTGCTCACCGAGCCGCAGGTCCTCGTCCTCGTCGAGCCGACCAGCGCCGTCGACGCCCACACCGAGGCACGGATCGCGGCCCGGCTGGCCGAGTACCGCCGCGGCAGGACGACCGTCGTCCTCACCGCCTCCCCGCTCGTCCTCGAGCACGCCGACGACGTCGTCCTCCTCGACGACGGCGTCGTCCGCGCCCACGGCCGCCACCGTGACCTCCTCACCCGCGCCGCGGCCGGGGAGCCGGAGGCGCGGGCCTACCACGCCGTCGTCGGCCGGTCCCTCACCACGGAGGTGGTGTGATGCAGCTGCCCGTCGCCGACTCCGCGCGGGTGCGCGCCTTCGCCGGGCGCCTCCTGCGCTCCTACCGGCGCCCGCTCGCCACCGTCGTCGTGCTCCAGGCCCTGGCCGCGATCGCCGCGCTCGCCCTGCCGTGGCTGCTCGGCGGGCTCGTCGACGCCGTCGTCGCCGGCACCACCCGCCGCTACGTCGACACCGTCGCGCTGTGGCTCGTGGGCGTCGTCGTCCTCCAGGCGCTCGTCACCCGCTACGCCCAGCGCAGCGCGATGGTGCTCGGCGAGGAGGTCTTCGCCGAGCTGCGCGAGCGGTTCCTCACCGGCGTCACCCACCTGCCGCTGTCGACCGTCGAGCGCGCCGGGACCGGCGACCTGCTCGGGCGGACCACCAACGACATCGACCGGGTGCAGTGGGCGGTGCGCTTCGGTGTCCCCCGCGTCCTGGTGACGACGACGACGATCGCGCTCACCTTCGGGGCCGCGCTGCTCGCCTCCCCGCTCGTCGCGCTGGCGATGCTCGTCGGCCTGCCGGTGCTCGCACTCGCCACGCGTCGCTACCTGCGCCGCTCGGCCCCCGCCTACCGGGAGAACGCAGCCGCCTACGCCGACCTCAACGGGGTCCTCACCGAGTCGGTCGAGCACGCCGCGACGGTCGACGCGCTCGCGCTGGGCGCCCAGCGCCGGCGCCGGGCCGACGCCGTCGTCGCCGCCGCGTGGGACACCGAGAAAGTGACGCTGCGGCTGCGGATGTCGGTGTTCTTCTGGCTCGTCACCTCCTTCGCACTGCCGGTCGCCGCCGTCGTGCTGTGGGGCGCGCACCTCGTGGGCGCGGGCCTCGTCACCCTCGGCGCGGTCACCACGGTGGCGCTGTACGTCATCCAGATCCGCGGCCCGCTCTTCGAGCTGCTCATGTGGGTGGACGAGATCCAGGTCGCGACGGCGAGCCTCGCGCGGATCGTCGGCATCGAGCTCGTCCCACCGGACCGTGCGGCCGGTCCTGCGCGGCCCGAGCGCGAGGACGTGCGCGCGCGCGAGGTGCGCTACGCCTACCGTGACGGCGAGGACGTCCTCCACGGCATCGACCTCACTCTTGCTCCCGGGGAGCGGCTGGCGATCGTCGGCCCGTCCGGGGCCGGCAAGTCGACCTTCGGGCGCATGCTCGCCGGCATCCACCCGCCCACCGGTGGGCGGGTGACGATCGACGGCGTGCCGCTCGTCGACCTGCCCGAGGAGGAGCTGCGCCGGCACGTCGCCCTCGTCACGCAGGAGCACCACGTCTTCGTCGGGACGGTCGCGGACAACCTGCGCCTGGCCAGGCACGACGCCGACGACACCGAGCTCACCCGCGCGCTCGAGGCCGTCGACGCCGCGGAGTGGGTGGCGGCGCTGCCCGAGGGCATGGGGACGGCCGTCGGCTCGGGCGGTGTCACGCTGACACCGGCGCAGGCCCAGCAGCTCGCGCTCGCCCGGCTCGTGCTCCTGGACCCGCACACCCTCGTGCTCGACGAGGCGACCTCGCTGCTCGACCCGCGCGCGGCCCGGCACCTCGAGCGCTCGCTGTCCGCGCTGCTCACCGGCCGCACGGTGGTGGCGATCGCCCACCGCCTGCACACCGCGCACGACGCCGACCGGGTCGCCGTCATGGAGGCCGGCCGCATCGCCGAGATCGGCCCGCACGACGAGCTCGTCGCGGCGGGCGGCGAGTACGCGGCGCTCTGGCAGTCCTGGCAGCAGGACTGACCCGACCCCCTGCGCCGACAGCCGGGTCCCGCCCCGTCTCAGCCCGCCAGCTCCTCCGCCAGCTCCCGCTCGTCCGCCTCCGAGAGCGAGGTCTTCAGGACGGTCCCGCCGAAGTCGCCCATCGCCGCGGCGAACCTGTCCTCCGTGAGCTTGCGCGCCATGACGACGACGGCGGCCCTGCCGGGCTCGAGCAGGCCCTGCACCCGGTCCTGGAAGCCCCGGTTGATGCCCGTCTTGCCGAGCTTGCCGGTCAGCGCGCCGAGAGCGCCGCCGACGAGCAGCCCGAAGCCAGGGACCAGGAACAGGAGACCGAAGACGGCCCCCCACAGGGCGCCGGAGGCGGTGGACGCCCCGACGACGCTCGACGGTGTGTCGACGTGCTTCTCGCCGTCGTCGTCCACGCGCACGAGGGCGAGTCCGGCGAGCTCGACGATGAAGTCCCGCTGCAGGTCGAGAACCTTGTCGTAGGCACGTCGGGCGGTGACGTGGTCGTCGTACCCGAGGATGATCAGCTCTGACATCGAACGCTCCCTCACGTGGGCAACGGGGTCGGTCACCAGCCTTCCACCACGGCGCCCGCTGCGGTACCCCCGCGCCCGGGGGAGCGCCGGGTGACCCGAGCAGGACGACCTCGTGGGAGGTGCGGGATGAGTGCCATGACCGGCGGGACACCGGCCGCGCGGTGGCCCGGGCTCGGAGCCGCGGCGGCTCTCCGGGCGGTCGCTGCGGACTGGCCGGTCTGGCTGCGGGTCGCGGTCGCCCTCCAGCTCCTCACCGCCGTCGTCGCCGGACCGGTCGTCGGCCTGCTCCTCGTGGCGGCTCTGGGAGTCGCCGGGGTGCCCACGCTCACCGAGGCGAGCCTGGGGCAGGTGCTGCGCCATCCCGCAGCCGCCCTGCTCATCGTCGCCCTCGCGGTGGTCGCGACCACGGCGGCGCTGCTCCAGCACGCGGCGTTCGTCCTGTTCGCCCCGCGACCTGGCCCGCGGACGGGTGGCGCACGTGCGGGAGCTGGCCCGCCAGGGCGCTGCCGTGGTCGCCCGCTCGGCCGGACCCCAGCTCGGGCTGCTCGCGCTCTACCTGGTCGTCATCGCGCCCCTCGGAGGGTTCGCGCTGGGCGCCTCCTTCGTCCGGCCGCTCGAGGTGCCGGCCTTCATCAGCGGCGAGCTCCGCAAGACGCCGGTCGGGACGACGGCCTGGCTCGGCGCCGTCGCCCTCCTCGGCTACACCAACCTCCGCCTGCTGCTCGTGCCGACCTTCGTCCTCACCGCGGGGCTCACCCCCGCCGGCGCCTACGCCGCCAGCTGGCGGGCGACCCGCGGCCGGGTCGCCCGGCTCGCCGTCGTCGTGACGGCACTGTGGCTGGCCGGCGCCGCCGCGGTCGCCGCCCTCGCTGCTGCCGCGGTGGCCGTCACCCGCGTGTCCGACGCGCTGTGGCCGGCCGTGTCGCCGGCCGTGGCCGGGGTGGTCCTCGTCCTCGCCGAGGTGGTCCTCCTCGCCGGTGGTGGGCTGGCCGCGGCCTTCGTCGCCGTCCTGCTGCTCCGCCTGGTCCCCGGCCACCCGTCGGCCCCTGTCGTCCCCGTGTGCCGCGCGCCCGCGAGCGCACGCCAGCTGCTCGCGGCCGCCGTCCTCGCGGTGCTGGTCGCCGGGACGGGCGCTGCCGGCGCAGCAGCCCTCAGCGCCGCCGGTCCCGAGCGCACCACGCTCGTCATCGCCCACCGCGGTGCCAGCGCGGGCGCCGTGGAGAACACCCTCGAGTCACTGGGTGCGGCGGCCCGGCTCGGCGCCGACGTCGTCGAGCTCGACGTCCTCCAGGCAGCGGACGGGGGGCTCGTCGTCGTCCACGACACCAACCTGCGCCGCCTCGCGGGGGTGGACCGGGACGTCGCCGACCTCACCACGGCCGAGCTCACCGCCACCACCGTGCGGCAGGGCGGTCACGAGTCGACCATCCCCACCTTCGCGGCGTTCGCGGAACGGGCGGCGGACCTGGGCATGCCGCTCCTCGTGGAGATCAAGGAGCACGGACGGGAGCGGGGCGACCTGGTGGGAGACGTCGTCGCCGTCCTCGAGGCCCACGACCTCGTCGGCTCGTCCCTGGTCCAGTCCTTCGACCGCTCGACCGTCGCCGAGGTCGAGGCCCGCTTCCCCCACGTGACGACCGGCAGCGTCGTCGCCTTCTCCCGCGGCCGGTTCGACCCCGGCGCCGCCGACTTCCTCACCCTCGAGCAGGGCTCCTACGACCAGCGCCTCCTGCGCCAGGCCCACGCCGCCGGGGTGCAGGTGTTCGTCTGGACCGTGACGGACCCGCGACAGCTGCGGGTCCTCGTCCGGGAGGGCGTCGACGGCGTCATCACCTCCGCCCCCGACGTCGCGCTCGAGCAGCGCGCGACCGTCGCCGCGGAGACCGGGGTGTCAGGCCGCCTCGCCGACGTCATCCGCTCCCTCGTCACGTGGGGTGGGCGCCCCGACCCACCTCTCACCCGCCCGCGGCCAGCCTCGACTCCCGGACGTCGTCGCGCAGCACCTTGACCCAGAAGACGACGGCGAAGAGGGCGAAGGCCCACCACTCGATCGCGTACGCGAGGCTCTGGAGGTTCGGGTCGGCGTCGAGCTCCTCGACGGGTGAGGGCGCCGGGCTCAGGCCGCTGGTCGGAGCCGGCTCCTCGAGCACGAGGTAGGCGCTGTACATCGGGGTGCCCCACAGCCCGGCGAGCTCCCCGGCGCTGATGCCGCCGGCGAACCCCTCGGGCAGGCCGGGCTCCCCCGCCGCCTCCGAGTCGCTGAGCACCCCGACGATCTCCAGCCGCGTGGTCGGGGGCGGGGGTGCGGTCGCCTCCGCCCCGGCGCCGCCGGCCTCGAGGCGGTCGGCGATCCCGTCCGGGAGCCAGCCGCGCAGCACCGGCATGATCGCGCCGTCGTGCGGGCCGCCGTCGACGTGGAAGGCGGTGACGACCATGAGCGCGTCCTGCCCACCGACGTTGCGGCCGGGCACGAGCACCTGCTGCTCGGGGTCGAAGGCCCCCTCGAGGCTCACCCGCCGTCCGAAGTGCTCGGCGGTGAAGGCGCTCTGCGGGGCCAGCACCTCGGTGATCGGGGCGGCCGGCGCCGCCATGAGCTCCTCGCGCTCGATGCGCGCCGCCTCCTGCCCGCGGATGCCGGCCCGGTCGAGCTGCCAGAAGCCCAGACGCGCGCACACCGCTGCCACGACGACGACGAGCAGCAGGAGGACGAGCATCCGCCTCGTCGTCGCCGCCCGCAGCCAGTCACGGGCGTCGGCCCGGGGGCGCTGGGCGGTGGTGAACACGCTCCCAGGGTAGTTCGCCGCTCCCCGGGTCCCGGCCCAGGACCTTCTCCGGTGGCTCCGGCCCCCGGGAACCGGAAGGCTGGGGCGTGACCACCGACACAGGGAGCTCCCCATGAACACGGCCTCCGTCCCCGTCACGACGAACGCCTGGCGTCGCCGGGCCCGCCCCGCCCCGGACGACGGGACTCTCGCTCGCGTCGACGCCTGGTGGCGTGCGGCGAACTACCTGTCCGTGGGCCAGATCTACCTGCTCGACAACCCGCTGCTGCGCGAGCCGCTGAGCACCGAGCACGTCAAGCCGCGCCTCCTCGGCCACTGGGGCACCACCCCCGGCCTCAACTTCCTCTACGCCCACGCCAACCGCGCGATCCAGGAGCGCGAGCAGCCGATGATGTACGTCACCGGCCCCGGCCACGGCGGGCCCGGGCTCGTGGCCAACACCTACCTCGAGGGCACCTACTCCGAGGTCTACTCCGACATCACCCAGGACGCCGAGGGCCTGCGGCGCCTCTTCCGGCAGTTCTCCTTCCCCGGCGGCATCCCCTCCCACGTCGCCCCCGAGACACCCGGCTCGATCCACGAGGGCGGTGAGCTCGGCTACGCCCTGTCCCACGCCTACGGCGCCGCCTTCGACAACCCCGACCTCCTCGTCCTCGCCGTCGTCGGTGACGGCGAGGCAGAGACCGGGCCGCTGGCCACGAGCTGGCACTCGAACAAGTTCGTCAACCCGCGCACCGACGGCGTCGTCCTGCCGGTCCTCCACCTCAACGGGTACAAGATCGCCAACCCGACGGTGCTGGCGCGCATCGGGGAGGACGAGCTCACCGATCTCATGCGCGGCTACGGCCACCGTCCGTACGTCTTCACCGCCGGCTTCGACGACGAGGAGCCGGCCTCCGTCCACGGCCGCTTCGCCGCGCTGCTCGACGAGGTCCTCGACGAGATCGCCGAGATCAAGCAGCGGGCCGCGCAGACCGACCCGGAGGAGGTCGAGCGGCCGCAGTGGCCGATGATCGTCATGCGCACGCCCAAGGGCTGGACCTGCCCGGAGGTCATCGACGGGCAGCAGGTCGAGGGGTCCTGGCGCTCCCACCAGGTGCCGCTGTCCAGCGCCCGCGACACTCCCGAGCACATGGAGGTCCTCGAGGACTGGATGCGCAGCTACCGGCCCGAGGAGCTGTTCGACGCCGACGGCCGTCTCGTCGACGACGTCGCCACCCTCGCACCCGCCGGCCAGCTGCGGATGAGCGACAACCCGAGCACGAACGGCGGCCTGCTCCTGCGCGACCTCCGCCTGCCCGACATGCGGGACTTCGCCGTCGACGTCCCCGCCCCGGGCGCCTCGATCACCGAGTCCACCCGGGTGCTGGGCGAGTGGCTCACGGAGATCATGCGGCGCAACCCGGACAACTTCCGGCTCTTCGGGCCCGACGAGGTCGCCTCCAACCGGCTCCAGGCCGTCTACGACGTGACCTCCAAGCAGTGGAACGCCGAGATGGTGCCCGCGGACCGGGAGGAGCACCTCGCCCGCGCCGGGCGCGTCATGGAGGTCCTCTCCGAGCACCAGTGCCAGGGGTGGCTGGAGGGGTACCTCCTCACCGGCCGCCACGGCCTGTTCACGTCCTACGAGGCCTTCATCCACATCGTCGACTCGATGGTCAACCAGCACGCGAAGTGGCTCAAGGTCACCGACGAGCTCGAGTGGCGCCGACCCATCGCCTCGCTCAACTACCTCCTCTCCTCCCACGTGTGGCGACAGGACCACAACGGCTTCTCCCACCAGGACCCGGGCTTCATCGACCACGTCGTCAACAAGGGTGCCGACATCGTCCGCGTCTACCTGCCGCCGGACACGAACACGCTGCTGGCGACCTACGACCACGTGCTGCGCACCCGCCAGTACGTCAACGTCGTCGTCGCCGGCAAGCAGCCCGGACCGGACTTCCTCACGATCGAGGAGGCGCAGGACCACTGCCACCGCGGCGTGGGGATCTGGGAGTGGGCCGGGACCGAGGAGGAGGGGCAGGAGCCCGACGTCGTCCTCGTCTGCGCCGGCGACATCCCCACCCTCGAGGTGCTCGCCGCCGCCGACCTGCTGCGCCAGCACCTGCCCGAGCTGCGGGTGCGTGTCGTCAACGTCGTCGACCTCATGCGGCTGCAGGACGAGAAGGAGCACCCGCACGGCATGAGCGACCGGGACTTCGACACCGTCTTCACCACCGACCGGCCGGTGATCTTCGCCTACCACGGCTACCCGTGGCTCATCCACCGCCTCACCTACCGGCGCAGGGGCCACGCCAACCTCCACGTGCGTGGCTACAAGGAGGAGGGCACGACGACGACGCCCTTCGACATGGTCATGCTCAACGACCTCGACCGGTACCACCTCGTCATGGACGTCATCGACCGGGTGCCGGGGCTGGGCTCACGGTACGCGGGCCTGCGCCAGCGGATGGCCGACGCACGCCTCGCCGCGCGCCGCTACACCCGCGAGCACGGCACCGACACCCCCGAGGTCGCCGAGTGGCAGTGGCCCGACGTCGGGGAGACGGCCACCGCCTCGGGCGGGCCGGAGTACGACACCGGTGGCGACAACGACTGAGCCCGGCCCCGGGCACCGGACGACCCGGACGTGGCCGGACACACACGGCCAACCGGGACAAAGTCCCAGGTGGCCGCGCGGCCACCGGGAGACACTGGCACCCGGCCGCGGGAACGGCGGCCGGCGAAGCACTGAGAGGAGACGTCGTGGCGCGCAGCATCTACATCGCCTCACCGGAGGGTCACACCGGGAAGTCGACCATCGCGCTGGGTCTGGTCGACCTGTTCGTCAGGCGGGTGGAGCGCGTCGGCATCTTCCGGCCGGTGGTCCACGCCGGCGACGAGCCCGACAACGTCCTCGAGCTCCTCCTGTCCCACGACGGCGTCGACCTCGCCTACGAGGACTGCGTCGGCGTCACCTACGACGACGTCCACGCCGACGAGACGGCGGCCCTCACCCGGATCGTCGAGCGCTTCCACGCCGTCGAGCAGCGCAGCGACATCGTCGTCATCGTCGGCTCGGACTACACCGACGTCGCCGGGCCCGCCGAGCTCTCCTTCAACGGGCGCGCCGCCGCGAACCTCGGCGCCCCGGTCCTCCTCACGGTCCGCGCCCTGGACCGCACCACCGAGGAGATCCGGCAGGTCGTCGACATCGCCGCCGCCGAGCTGCGCTCGGACCACGCGACCGTCGCGGCCGTCGCCGTCAACCGCTGCGAGCCCGAGCGCATCGCGGAGGTGCGCGACGCCGTCGCCGGCCTGGACGTACCGGTGTGGGCCTTCCCCGAGCTCCCGCTCCTCTCGGCCGCGACGATCGCCGACCTCGTCGCGGCCCTGGACGGCACGGTCATCGCCGGTGACGAGGACCTGCTCACCCGCGAGGCGGAGTCGATCCTCGTGTGCGGGATGAACGTCGAGCACATCCTCGAGCGGCTCAAGGAGGGCCAGCTCGCCATCGCCGCCGGGGACCGTTCGGAGGTCCTCATCGCGCTCGCGGCGGCACACGCGTCGCAGAACTTCCCCTCCCTCGCCGGGATCGTCCTCAACGGCGGCTACGAGCCCAACGCGGAGGTCCGCACGCTCGTCGAGGGCCTGGGCCGCTCGCTGCCGATCGTCACGACCGAGCACAACACCTACGAGTCGGCACGCATCGCCTCGACCACCCGCGGCCTCATCTCCCGCGGCAGCCAGCGCAAGCGGGACCTCGCGCTGAGCGCCTTCGAGCGCAGCGTCGACGGCGACGCCGTCCTCGCGGCGCTCGACGTGCCGCGCAGCTCGGTCGTCACCCCGCTCATGTTCGAGTCCGAGCTCCTCGAGCGGGCCCGCGGGGACCGCAAGCACATCGTCCTGCCCGAGGGGACCGACGACCGCATCCTGCGGGCCGCCAGCACGCTGCTCTCCCGCGGCGTCGCCGACCTCACGCTCCTCGGCAACGAGAGCGCCGTGCGGGACCGGGCCAGCGACCTGGGCCTGGACATCGAGGCCGCCCAGATCATCGAGCCCCGCACGAGCGAGTGGCTGCAGCCCTTCGCCGAGGAGTACACCCGTCTGCGCGCCCACCGCGGCATGACGATGGAGCGGGCGCTGGAGGTGCTCCCGAGCGTGTCGTACTTCGGCACGATGATGGTCCACCTCGGTTACGCGGACGGCATGGTCTCCGGCGCCCAGCACACGACCGCGCACACCATCAAGCCCTCCTTCGAGATCATCAAGACACGGCCGGGCACGTCGATCGTGTCCTCGGTGTTCCTCATGTGCCTGGCCGACCGGGTCCTCGTCTACGGCGACTGCGCGGTCAACCCCGACCCCGACGCCGAGCAGCTCGCCGACATCGCGATCTCCTCCGCGGAGACCTCCGCCCAGTTCGGCATCGACCCGCGCATCGCGATGTTGTCCTACTCGACGGGCACCTCGGGCAGCGGCGCGGACGTCGACAAGGTGCGGGCGGCGACCGAGCTCGTCCGCGAGCGCCGGCCCGACCTCTTCGTCGAGGGCCCGATCCAGTACGACGCCGCCGTGGACGCGTCCGTCGCGCAGACGAAGATGCCCGGGTCCGACGTCGCGGGCAAGGCGACCGTCTTCGTCTTCCCCGACCTCAACACGGGCAACAACACCTACAAGGCCGTGCAGCGCTCGGCCGGTGCGGTGGCGATCGGGCCGGTCCTCCAGGGCCTCAACAAGCCGGTCAACGACCTCTCCCGGGGCGCCCTGGTCCAGGACATCGTCAACACCGTCGCCATCACCGCCATCCAGGCACAGGCCAGCGAGGAGCAGCAGTGAGCAGCACCGTCCTTGTCATCAACTCCGGTTCGTCCTCGATCAAGTACCAGCTCATCGAGCCGGACGAGGGGGTCGTCGTCGCCTCCGGGCTCGTCGAGCGGATCGGGGAGGAGGAGGGGCTGCTGCGGCACACCTTCGAGGGCGTCGACACTCGGCTCACCGAGCCGGTCGCCGACCACGGCGAGGGCCTGCGCCGCGTCCTGGAGCTCTTCGCCGAGGTGGGCCCGGACCTCGGTGCCGCCGGGATCGTCGCCGTCGGGCACCGCGTCGTCCAGGGCGGGGCGCGCTACTCGGGCCCTGCCCTCGTCGACGACCACGTCCTCGCCGACATCGAGGAGCTCATCCCGCTCGCCCCGCTCCACAACCCGCCGAACCTGCGCGGGATCCAGGTGGCGCGCGACCTGCTCCCGGGCGTCCCCCACGTCGCGGTCTTCGACACCGCGTTCTTCTCCGACCTGCCCGACGCCGCCGCGACCTACGCCCTGGACCGTGAGGTGGCCAAGCGCTACCGGGTGCGCCGCTACGGCGCGCACGGCACCTCCCACCAGTACGTCTCCCGCACGGCCGCGACCGTCGTCGGCCGGCCGCTAAGTGAGCTGCGCCAGGTGGTCCTCCATCTCGGCAACGGGGCCTCGGCGTCCGCCGTCGCCGGCGGGCGCGCCGTGGACACCTCGATGGGGATGACCCCGCTGGAGGGGCTGGTCATGGGCACCCGCACCGGTGACATCGACCCGGCGGTCATCTTCCACCTCAGCCGCAACGCCGGCTTCACCATCAACGAGATCGACGACCTGTTCAACCGTCGCTCCGGGCTCAAGGGCCTGTCCGGCAAGAACGACATGCGCGAGGTCCACCGGCTCGTGGCGGCCGGTGACGCCGGCGCCCGGCTCGCGCTGGACGTCTACGCCCACCGGCTGCGCAAGTACGTCGGCGGCTACGCCGCGGTCATGGGCGGGCTGGACGTCCTCTCGTTCACCGCCGGGATCGGGGAGAACGACGAGATCGTCCGCGCCGAGGCGCTGCAGGGGCTGGAGTTCCTCGGCATCGAGCTCGACCACGCCCGCAACGCCGGCCGGATGAGCGAGCCCAAGGTCATCTCCACCGACCGTTCGCGCGTCACCGTGCTCGTGGTGCCGACGAAGGAGGAGCAGGAGATCGCCCGCCAGGCGGTCGCGCTCCTCTAGGGCCGCGCGACCCGCCCGGCGGCCTCGCGCCGGGCGGGTCCCGCCGGTGGTCACTCGCTGGGACCGGCCCACAGGTCGTCGAAGAGCGCGAGCACCGGGGCGTTCGTCGACGAGCCGGAGAGGTAGGTGCGCAGGCCCACGCCGCCGGCCGCCTGCAGCCCCGCCGTGGAGTCGGTGACCGCCACGGTCCAGCCGTCCGGCTCCGGCGTGCCGGCCGCCCACACCCTGGCCCGCAGGGTGGTCGGGGAGGTCCCGACCGCCTGCGTGCGCAGGTGGAGGAGCTCACCCGGCGTCACGGTGAGCCCGGCGACCGACACGGAGCGCAGGTTGGTCTCCGCGCCGCCCACCGCACGGCCCACGATGAGCTGGACCCCACCGGTCGACAGCAGCCGCACGTCGGTGAAGTAGCGGTCGCCGTTCGGCACCACCCGCGGTTGGGCGGTGAGGTACGTCCCTCCGCCGGTCGCCGCCTTGTCCGAGCCGACCCGGACCCGCAGGTCGGTGTCGGTGGACGCGACGCCGGTCAGCCGCATGCCGGGCCCGGCTCCCGGGCTGCCCATCCGGATCCTGCCGGTGCCGTCGACGACCGAGAAGTTCGCCGCGCTCCCGATCGGCGACCACCCGCCCCCGACGTCGGCGGTGCCCCAGCCGCCCGTGAGCGAGCGGGCGAAGGCGTCCTGGGCGAACGCCACGGGCGCCGTGCTCACGCTCACCTGCCGCGTGAGCGAGTCCGTCGCGCCCTCGTCGTCGGTCACCGTGAGGGTGACGTCGTAGGTGCCCGCCGCGGCGTAGGTGTGGTCCACCTCGGCGCCCGTGGCGCTCGCGCCGTCGCCGAAGGTCCAGGCGTGGGACGCGACGGTGCCGTCGGGGTCGCTCGAGCCGCGCCCGTCGACGGCGACGGCGAGCCCGTCCGTCGTCACCGTGAAGGCCGCCGTCGGGGCGGCGTTCGGCACGGGCGCCACCGTCACCTGCTTCGTCAGGCTCGTCGACGCGCCGTCGTCGTCGGTCACCGTGAGGGTGACGTCGTAGGTGCCGGCCGCGGCGTAGGTGTGGTCCGCCTCGGCGCCCGTGGCGCTCGCGCCGTCGCCGAAGGTCCAGGCGTGGGACGTGATCGTCCCGTCCGGGTCGGCCGAGTCCCGACCGTCCACGGCGACGGCGAGGCCGGTCGCGGTCGCGGTGAACGCGGCTGTCGGGGCGACGTTCGGCGCCTCCGTGCCGGTACCGGCCGCGTAGTGGGCGGCGACGTCCGCCGCCGACAACGCCCTCTTGTAGATGGCGACCTCGTCGAGCTCGCCGGAGAAGTACGGGGTGCTCGGCGCCGACGGCCAGCCGCTGACCGTGTCCCCACCGATCCGCCAGTAGCCGAGGGCCAGGTGCTCACCGACCGTGACGTCGCTGCGCCCGCCGACCTTCTTGCCGTCGAGGTAAAGGGCCATCCCGTCCTTGGACAGCGTCGCGACCGCGTGGTGCCACCCGCCGTCGTTGAACCCGGTCGGGCTCGTGACGACGAGGCGGCTGGCGTTCGGCTTGACGCCGAAGTGGATCCGGCCGGAGCTGTCCATGTACAGCTGGCGGTCGTGCTTGCTCGAGCTGCCCTGGGTGCTGCGGTTGCTCCAGCCGACGAGCCGGCCGCCGGTCTTCGTCGTGGTCCGGAACCACGTCTCGACGGTGAACACGTCCGGGGGGTTGCCCTGGGTGGTCGTCGCCGCCCAGCCCGTGTTCGTGCCGTTGAACCGCATCGCCCCGTCGCTGTCACCCGCGATCGCGCCGGTGCTGACGGGCAGGATGCCGGCGGCCGCGGTGAGGGGGTGGAAGCCGACGGCGTCGGCGAGCGTGGGACCGGCCGCCTCGCCCAGGCGCCAGTAGTCCGTCGGCTCGTCGGCGCGGACGGCCCGGACGTAGGCGCTGTCCGCGCCGCTGGCCGCGACCGTGACGGTGGTCCACGGGGAGTTGGCGACGTTGCCGAAGGGGTCGGTGACGGCGACCCGGTACCGGTGCGTCGCCCCCGGGGTGAGACCGGTGTCCGTGAATCCCATCGTGAACGGGTTCCAGTACCTCGACTCGACGGTGCGCGTGTGGAGGAGCCCGGCCCCGTTCTGGGAGTCGCGGTAGACCCGGTAGGTGAGGTTCTCGTTGTCGATGTCCTGGTTGGTGCGCCAGTTCACCCGCACCTGCCCCGCCGCGGTCGAGGTGAGGTTGAGCGGGTAGGAGGCGTTGAAGAGGCTCGGCCCCTGGCTGTTGGGGGCCTTGTCGGCGACCGCGAACCGGACGAGCCCCTGCTGGTTCGTGCCGTTGACCCGGGTGAACTCCCCACCCATGACGACGTAGTCGGCGTTGCCGACCACGCTCCACGGCCCCTGGTACTGGCCGGTGTACGTGCCGGTGTTGAGGCTGGGGAACCAGCCGAGCTGGGTGGAGGCCGGCTGGCCGGCGAAGCTGTAGTAGCGGCGCTGGTCGGGTTCCCACGAGACGGTGCCGGTGACGTCCCGGCCGAAGGCGACGGCACGGTGGTAGGGGTACTCGCCGACACCGCCCGGTCCCTGGCGCATGCCGTCGACGTTCTCGCAGTAGTGCGTGTGGCTGGCGGCGTAGACCACGTCACCGACGGGGAACACGCCGTAGGTGTCGCCGTGGCAGTCGTTGAGCCAGTGGACCTTGCCGTCGTCCCAGCTCGCCGCGAACACCCCCTCCCAGGTGCCGCCGCTCCTCCCGAAGGTCCACCCACCGCCGTAGATGTACTCACCGTCGGTGGCGAGGGTGTCGATGGCTCCGTCCGTGGTGCCGTTGCGGACGTACGCGTTGGCCTCGAAGGGCAGGTTCGCGCCGGTGACGGCGTCGACCATGCCCAGCCCGTAGCCAGGGTTGCTCGACCCGTTGAGCGCGGTGAACCCACCGCCCACGGCGACCTTCGTGCCCTGCGGGTCGATGGTGATCGCGTCGACGGTGCCGCCGCTCACCTGGGGCGCCCAGTCGAGCAGGGCCCCGGTCGCGGCGCTGAACGCCGCGAGCCGACCGCGGGGGGTGCTCCCGACGCTCGTGAAGTTGCCGCCGACGTACACGGTGGTGTTGGTCGCCACGATGGCGTGCACGTGGTAGTTCAGCGGCGGGGCGAAGCTCTGCAGGAGCGCCCCGGTGGCGGTGTCGAAGGCGGCGATCCGCTGCCGCGTCTGGCCGTTGACGCTCGTGAACTGGCCCCCGACGTAGAGGCGGCGGTTGTCCGGGGAGACCGCGACGGTGCGGACCTGCTGGTTGAACGTCGGAGCGAACGAGGTCAGCTGCCCGGTCGTGACGTCGAAGGCCACCATGTTCGCGCGCGCGACGGTGTTCTGTCCCGCCGGTGCGCCCGCCGGCCGGGCGGTGGTGAAGCTGCCCCCGGCGTAGACGGTGTTCCCAGCCATCGCCACCGACCAGACGACGCCGTCGATCTGCGGCGTCGGCAGCGCGTCCGCGGTCACCGTGACGGGCGTGGCCGGGTTCGCCGGATCGGCCGGCCTGCTGTCGGCCCGGGCCGAGGGTGGGCCGAGCGCGACGAGCGTGACGGTCGTGGCGAGGGCGAGGGCGAGGACGAGCGCCAGGAACCGGCGCAGGCGGGCGCCGTTCTGGGCGGAGGTGCGGGACGTGTTCACGGTGGTGGATCCCATCTCTTGAGGACTGTCACCCCGCGGCACGTGCGGCTGTGCACGCGTCCGGGGGCGGTGGCCGATCGGTCAGTCGACGGCGCCGGTGAAGGCCACGGTGGGGGCCTCGCCGGTGTAGCTGATCTCGACCCGGAGGTCGTCACGCTCGTCGTCGGGGACGGTGAAGACGTAGGTGCCGGTGGTGGAGGACCCGGCGTCCAGGCTGCCGCCCAACGGCGTGCTGCCCTGTCCGAGGTCGGAGGCCGGAGTGCGGTCCGGACCGGAGGAGAGGAAGACGACGACGTCCGCCAGCGAGACCGGTGCGGTCGAGTCGTTGACCGCCTGCACGGTGACGGCCAGGGCCGGCCCGGCGATCTCGCCCGGCGCCCGGGCGACACCGTCCACCGGCTCGATCGCGGTGAGCCGGACGGTGAGTCCGGTGCCGAAGTCGCCCGCCTCGTCGAGGCCGACGGGCGGCCGGACGGTGACCGGCCCGACGTCCACGGTCCGGCCCTCGCCCAGCCGGCGGGGAGTGTCGGGGGCGGGCGGGGGGCCCGTGGGCTCCTCGCGTGGCGCGGCTGTCGGTGCCGCGCTCGGGGGCACCGCCGGCGCGGTGGTCGCCCGAGCCGGCGCGGCCGTCGCGGTCGGCGCCGGGACCGGATGCTGGGTCGGTGACGGGGCGCCGACCGTCACCCGGTCCCCGGGTGCGGAGGCGAGCAGTGCCCAGACCGCGACGGCGAGGAGGCTGAGCACGGCGAGGGCGAGAACGGGCCGGCGGCGACCCTGCCGCGTCGAGGTATCCGGATCCACGTCGATCTCACTCACTCTCCGGTCTGTCCCCCCGGGTACGAGGAGTATGGAGGCGGTGGCGGGGGGCCCGGTCCCGCAATTCCCGCACCGCGACCGCATGCGCGTCCGCGGCGGCCCCACGGGCTGCTCCGCTCCGGCAAGGTGGGCCCCAGAGCCGCCAGGGCTCGGGGTCGAGACAGGGAGCACGGACGTGGACGGGTACGCGGTCGGCGAGGTGGGGTACGTCCCGGGTGGGTTCGACATGTTCCACATCGGGCACCTGAACATCCTGCGCGCCGCGCGGGAGCGCTGCGCGTTCCTCGTCGTGGGGGTGGCGACGGACGAGGCGCTCACAGTGATGAAGGGCCGCGCCCCGGTGGTCCCCCATGCCGAGCGGATGGAGATCCTCTCGAACTTCCGCTTCGTCGACGCCGTCGTTCCCGACGTGTCGGCGGACAAGCGGGTGGCCTGGCGGACGCACCCGTTCGACGTCCTCTTCAAGGGGACCGACTGGTTGGGGACGGCGAAGGGTGACCTCCTCGAGGCCCAGCTCGCCGAGGTGGGGGCGCGCGTGGTCTACCTGCCCTACACGCCGTCGACGTCCTCGACCATGCTGCGCGCGTTCCTCGCGAGCGCGCTCCCGTCCGCCCCCTAGGACTCCGCGAGCCCGGGCATCTGCCGCAGCTCCCGCCGCGTCCCGATCCCGAGCTTGCGGTAGATGCTCGTGAGCCGCAGCTCCACGGTCCGCACCGAGAGGTAGAGGGCGGCCGCGACCTCCTTGTTCGTCGCACCGCCGTGGACCAGCCGGGCGATCGTGCGCTCGTCCGCGGTGAGGCTGCCGAGGTCACCACGGGTGGCCGAGCGCTCGAGCCGCGCGATCTCGCGTTCCGCGGCGTCCGCCCGTCCGACGGCGCCCGTCCGGCCGTACAGGTCCCGGGCCCGGCGGAGCAGGGCCACGCGCTGCCCCTCCTCGGGGAGGAGGTCCGCCGCGAGCTCGAGCAGCTGCGCCTCGTGCGCGGGCGGTACGTGGGCGCCCTGGGACACGCGGTCCAGGGTCGCGGCGACGTGCTCCGCGGGGGCGCGCACCAGCGCGAGCGCCGCGCCGATCGCGGTGTCGCTGCCCCCGTCGTGGGCGTCGAGGAACGCCGCCTGCTCGTCCTCGCCCACGCCCGTCCGCCAGCGCAGGTGCACGAGGTCGAGGACGGTCGAGGACTGGACCAGGCCCTCGCGCAGCGCCCGCAGGTAGTGCTCCGCGGCCGTCGCGGCGTCACCGGCGAGACGTGCCCGGAAACCCAGGGTCTCGTGGAGTGCCGCCGTCACGGCCGGGGCGCCGGAGCCGACCTGGGCGAGCTCGCCCAGGTCGGCGAGCCACGCCTCGGCCTCCGCGGTGCGTCCGCGCACGAGCGCCACCTGGGCGAGCAGCGCGATCCCGGCCCCGCCCCGGGGTACGTGGAGGGGAAGCATCTGGGCGACGGCGAGGGCCGCCGCCTCGTCCGCGCGACGGTACTCACCGGCCGCCAGGTGGAGCCGGATCGTGGCGAGCGCGAGCTGCGCGCGGAGCACAGGGACCGGGAACCGCCGGACGAGGGCCTGGAGGTCGGCGACCGCGCCCCGCGCCTGCACCCACGTCCCCCGCTCGACGAGCTGCTCGAGCTCCCCGACCTCGCACAGCCAGCCGACGACGTCGCTGCCGGGGCGGGGCGCCCCGAACGCCGTGAGCGGGTCGGCGGACCGCGGCGCGGACCGGTCGACCATCGCACGGGCGAGTGCGAGCCCGGGGTCCCGGTCCTCGCCGGCCGAGCCGGCCTGGTGGAGCCGCTCCGCCTCGCGCAGGTACTGCCGCGCCTCCTCGGACTGTCCGTACTCCGCACAGAGGCGGGCGGCGAGCGCCGCGATCGGCGCGGCAGCCTCGGGCTCGGCCTGCTCCAGGCGCCGCAGGCACGCGGTGACGAGACGGTGTGGCACACCGTTCTCCCGGTGGGTCGTCGCGACGAGGAGCGGCGGGACGAGACGGCCGAGATCGTCGGGGGCCTCGGCGAGCGCGGCCGTCAGCAGCGTCACCGCCCGCGCCGGGTGGCCGCAGTACGTCGCCGCGACACCCCCGAGAACGAGAAGCTCGGGCGGGGGTGCCGGCGCTCCGGAGTGCTGGACGACGTCGTCGACAAGAGTCTCCACCGCCTCCGCCTCGCCGCGGTCGAGGTGGTCGCGCGCGCCGCCCAGCAGCGCCGCGACCGTCTCCGGGGTCGGTGGCTCGCCCCCGCGGAGGGCGAGCCAGTGCCGGTCGAGCGCGTCCTCGGGGTGGCAGGCGGAGAGGGCACCGAGGGCGGCCCGGAGCTCGTGGGACGGGGTGAGCGCGCGGACCGCGGAGAGCAGGCGCGGGTCGCCCGAGCGCACGAGCCCGCGCTCCTCGCTGAGGACCGGCTCCCCGCCCGGGCCCACGACGTCGCGGAGCACGGCACCGGCACACTCCTCGAGGGTGCTCCGCTCCGGCCGCACGGCGGCGGCCGTCCCGAGGACGAGCAACCGCTGCGGCGCGCCGAGCCCCGCCCACCAGCTCCGGTAGGTGGCCGCGGAGACGGGGGTGCCGGGCAGGACCTCGGGGAGGGGTTCGTGGCCGGCGAGCTGGTCGGGGTCGAGCGACTCGCAGACGGCGACGAGGTCGCCGGGGTTCATGCCGCAGCGCAACGCGACCGCGGCCGCCACGGGGTGGGGAACCCACCGGTCGGCGGTCGCGCGGACCAGGGCCACCGCGTCGGGCATGAGGAGGGCGGGCACGCGGTGCACCCACAGCGGGCCCACCGGGCTCTCCTCGAAGGAGCTCGGAGGCAGCTCGTGGCTGGTGACGAGCGCGAGCGCGGGCACGTCGGCGAGTCCGGCCGCGAGCGAGGCGAGGGCGGGGAGCACCGACTCGTCCACCACCGGCAGGTTGTCGACCGTGACGCACAGGGGTCGGTCACGGCTCAGCCTCCGCATCCCGGCGACCGCCGCCCGGACGAGCCGCGGGTCGTCGGGCGACACCGCCCCGCCGAGCTCCACCGCCTCGACGACCACGTCCGCGAGGTCGCGGTAGGCCTCGCTGGTGAGGACCGACGCGGCCACGGCAGCAGGCACCTCGCCCTCGAGGAGCCCGCTCGGCACATGGACCGAACGGACGTCACCGACCGTCTCACCGACCCGCGCGAGCGCCTCCGTCAGCAGCGTGGTCAGCCCGATCCCCGGCGGCCCGAGGAGGGCGACCACGCCACCCCGGCCCGCGACCAGGCGCTCGACCATCTCGTCGATCCGGGCGAGCTCTCGCGCACGGCCGAGTATCAGCGGTGACTCCTCGGCGCGAACCTCGTCGGCCATCCGGCCAGCGTACTGACGTGCCCGGTGCCGTGAGCGGTTTTCGCACTCTCCGCATCGCGCCCGCAAGGCACCCGCACAGCATCCGCGCCGCTGGTGCTTTCGCTCCACGGCCGGAATGCCGCGCCATAGCCTGCGAGGCCAGGCGGTGCTGCCGGGGCACCCGCACACACGGAGATCATCCATGGACGTGGCCACAGTGTCGTTCACCCAGTCGGTCCGTGCGCTGCGGACGGCGCAGAAGTCCAACCGGGGCGCGCCGCTCTACTCGCGCCTCGTCAACCGGCCGCTCGGGCGCCTCCTCGCGGCGCTGGCCCACCAGGCCGGACTGACACCGAACCAGGTCACCGCCGTCAGCGCCGGCTTCACCTTCACCGGGATCGCGGTCGTCGCGCTCGTACCACCCTCGCCCACGATGTCGGTGGGTGTCGCCCTGCTGCTCGTCGTCGGGTACGCCCTCGACTCCGCCGACGGCCAGCTCGCGCGCCTGCGCGGTGGCGGCACGGTGGCGGGCGAGTGGCTCGACCATGTCTGCGACTGCCTCAAGGTGGCGACGGTCCACCTCGCGGTGCTCGTGTCGTTGTACCGCTTCGCCGACCTCCCCGAGCCGTGGCTGCTCGTCCCGCTGCTCTTCGCCCCCGTCGACACGCTTCACTTCTTCGGCTTCATCCACACCGACAACCTGCGCAAGCCGAGCGGACCGGTGCTCGCCGTGTCCGAGCGGTCCCGGCCGTCGTTCCTCCGGTCCGTCCTGTCGCTGCCCACCGACTACGGGCTCCTCTGCCTCGTCTTCGTCACCCTCGCCTGGCCGGAGCTCTTCCTGCTCCTGTACGGCGCCATGTTCCTCGGCGTCGCCGGCTATGTCGTCCTCGCCCTGCCCAAGTGGTTCCACGATGTCTCCCGCCTCGCTGCCTAGCGCCGCGCCCCGCCCCGCCGCGGCGCCCGTCTCCTCCGCCCGCTCCACCTGGGCGGTCGGCCGTGAGGACGACTTCGACTTCGGGTCGGTGGAGTACGGCGACCTCCACGCCCGGGCGGGGTCCCCGCCCTTCCAGCACGGGGTGTGGCTCAGCGAGCTCTACGGCGTCCTGGCACCACGCCGACACGCCCGGAAGGTGGTCGTCACGGTCCGTGACGCGGACGGTCACCTCGTGCTCGTGCTCCCGCTCGTCCGGGTCCGGAACGGGCCCGTGCGGGTGCTCGAGCACGCCAACCTCGGGGTGAGCGACTACGCGGAACCCGTCGTGGACCCCCGGGAGGCCGCGGCCCTCCTCGGTGACCGGGCGGTCGCCCGGCAGGTGCGGGCGGCGCTCGGCGGCTTCGACCTCCTGCGCGTGGCGCACGTGCCGGACAGCCCGGACGTCTTCCTGTCGATGCTTGCCGGTGCCCGTGCCGTCCGTCACCACTACCGCACCCATGTCATCGACCTCCCCGGCACGGTCGAGGAGTGGCAGGCGGCCCTCGAGCCGGGGTTCGCCCGGCAGCTCTCGCGCCGCTACAAGCGGCTGCGCCCGCGGGGCGAGCACCGGCTGCGGGTCGTCGACGATCCCGCCGACGTCGAACCCGTGATGAGCCGGATGCGGCAGTTCCGGGCCGTCCGCTTCGGCGAACGAGGCGGGGTGGACCTCGTCCAGGACCCCGACTGCTTCGCGTTCTACTGCGCGGTGGCACGTCGGAGCCTGGGGAACGGGCCGGGGCGCCTCGTCACCCTCGACGTCGCCGGTGAGCCGGTCGTCGTCGTGCTCGGCCTGGCGAACGTCACGACCGAGCTGTACGTCCTCGTCGGTTACGACCTCGAGCGGTTCCGGAACGTCTCGCTCGGTCTGGTCATCGTGGCCGAGCTCGCCCGGGCCGCGATCGGCCGCGGCCAGCGTCAGCTCGACCTCACCGTCGGTGACGAGCCCTACAAGGCGGACTTCGGTGCCCGGTCCCGCCCGCTCTACGAGGTGCGCGTGTCCCGCACGCCACTGGGGGCGGCAGCCGCCCTGCTGCGGGATGGCAACCTCCGCGCCCGCCGGCTCGCGAAGGCGGTCGCGCGGCGCGTCGAGCTCGGGCGGGCCGGAGGGCGCACGTCGGTCACCGCGGGCACCCCCGCGGCGAAGGGGCGGCGATGACCCATGGTGGACGTGGCGTGGGAGCAGCACGAGCAGCAGGCGCGGCGCTCGGACGGGCGCAGGCCGGTCGTCGCCGCGGTCCTGCTCACCGCCGTCGTCGTCGCGGTCGCGGCCCTGGTCCAGGTGCTCGGCCGGCCGGCGGCAGGTGAGGACGAGGCGCTGCACAAGCTCCTGCCCGTCCACGAACCGCAGACGATCCACGTCGCGGTCGAGGGGGACGACGACGCCGACGGCTCAGCGGCTCGGCCCCTGCGCACGATCAGGGCGGCCGTGCGGTCCTCGGGGCCGGCCGACACGATCGTGGTGCACGCCGGGAGCTATCACGAGGAGCTGAAGATCGAGAGCCGGCCCGGCCTCCACCTCGTCGCCGCCCCCGGGGCGGAGGTCTGGCTGGACGGCTCCGTCGTCGTGGAGGACTGGGGACCCGACGGGGAGCACTGGGTCTCCCCCGACTGGACCACCGAGCTCGACGCGAGCCCCACCTACAGCTGGGGCGCGCCCGACCACGACCAGCCGGGCTGGAGCTTCCTCGATCCCGCCTACCCCATGGCGGCACACCCGGACCAGGTGTGGCTCGACGACGAGGCCCAGGCGCAGGTCGGCGCGCGCAGCGAGGTCGGGGAGGGGACCTTCTACGTGGACCACGACCGGGACGAGCTCGTCCTGGGGAGCGACCCGACCGGCCGGACCGTGACGGCCAGCACGCTGACCCGCGCCCTGCGGCTGCGCAGCGCCCAGGTGGTGGTCCGGGACATCGGCATCCGGAGGTACGCCCCCTCGGTGCCCCACATGGGTGCGGTCACCGTCGAGGCGCACCACGTCCTCCTCGACGGCGTCACGGTCGCCGACAACGCCACCACGGGCGTCCACGTGCTGAGCACCGGGGTGCGGCTGGAGGACATGGAGATCGTCCGCAACGGCATGCTCGGGATGTCCGCCACGGACGCCGACGGCCTCGAGCTCGTCCGGGTCACCGCCAGCGAGAACAACACCGAGCGGTTCAACCGGTCACCGGCGGCGGGCGGGGTGAAGATCGGCCGCTCGTCGGGCGTCACCGTCCGCGACAGCACCTTCTCCGGGAACCACGCGAACGGCGTGTGGTTCGACGAGTCCGTCCACGACCTCGCGCTCGTCGGCTCGCACATGGTCGACAACGCCGGTCACGGGGTGTCGATCGAGCTCACCGGGCACGTCGTCATCGCCGACAACGTCCTGGCCCGCAACGGCCGCAACGGCCTCAAGCTCAACGACGCCGAGGAGGTCGAGGTCTGGAACAACACCTTCGTCGACAACCTCCGGTCCATCAACGTCATCCAGGACGACCGCGACCTCGACCCGCGCGGGAGCTACCGGGACCCCGACCTCCCGCTCAGCTGGCAGACGCAGGACATCGCGATCCGGAACAACGTGCTCGCCCGGACGGGCTCGGTCCCGCTGCTCGGGACCGAGCGGCGGATCTGCCTGCTCTGCGTCGAGGACTACAGCGGGCGGTGGACCGCGGCGGAGATGGACGTCACCGCGCTGGGCAACGTCTACCAGCGGCCCGACGCCGCCTCGCCCAGGTGGGTCGTCGTGTGGTCCCGCCGCGACCGCGACCCCTACGTGTTCCGGACCGTGGAGGACTTCCGCCGGACCGTGTACCAGGAGGGCGCCGGCGCCGAGCTCACCGGCACGCCCGGGCTCACCGCGGACCTCCGCCCGCTCCCGGTCCTCGAGGACCTCGTCGCGTCGGTGGCCCAGCCGCTGCCGCGCGGCATCGCCGAGCTCGTCGGCCGGGACCCCGGCGAGCAGCACCTGGGGGCGTGGACCACCGCACCCCCACCCTGACCAGGCGCGGCAAGGGAGCCGCGCGGAGAGAGGACGTTCCGATGAGCAGACACCCGAGACTCAGCATCGCCATGGTCGGGACCCGCGGCGTGCCCGCCCGCTACGGCGGCTTCGAGACGTGCGTCGAGGAGGTGGGCAGCCGGCTCGCGGACCGCGGGCACCGCGTGGTCGTGTACTGCCGCCGGGCCGACGACGAGCGTGAACCGCCGAGGAGCCACCTCGGCATGGAGCTCGTCCACCTGCCGGCGGTCCCGCGGCGCGCGCTGGAGACGCTGAGCCACAGCGCGGCGTCGGTCGCCCACCTGGCGTCCCACCGCACCGACGTCGCACTCGTCTTCAACGCCGCCAACGCCCCGACGCTCCCGGTGATCCGCTCGAGCGGGATCCCGGTGGCGACCCACGTGGACGGCCTCGAGTGGCTGCGGAGCAAGTGGGGGCCTACCGGCCGGCGGTACTACCGCGCCGCCGAGGCGCTCGCGGTCCGCTGGTCGGACGCCGTCATCGCCGACGCCCCCGGTATCGCGGCGTACTACGAGAGCGAGTTCGGTGCCCCGACGTGCCTCATCGCCTACGGCGCCCCGATCATCGACCCGGGCGAGGACCGGCTGGGTGAGCTCGGCCTGCGCGCACGCGGCTACCACCTCGTGGTCGCGCGCTTCGAGCCGGAGAACAACGTCCACGTGGTCCTCGAGGGCTACGGCGCCGGATCGGCCCGGCTCCCGCTCGTCGTCGTCGGCTCGGCGCCCTACTCCGACCGGTACACCGCCCACCTCCGCAGCCTGGGGGACGAGCGGGTCCGTTTCCTCGGCGGCGTGTGGGACTCCGAGCTGCTCGACCAGCTCTACGCCGGGTCCTTCACCTACGTCCACGGGCACTCCGTCGGGGGGACCAACCCGTCCCTGCTGCGGGCGATCGGCGCGGGCGCGCCGACGCTCGCCTTCGACGTCCCCTTCAACCGCGACGTGCTCGGTGACGCCGGCACCTACTTCAGCAGCCCGGCGGACGTCCGCGCCGCGCTGGAGGTTGCCGAGCTCGACCCTCCGGGCCAGCGCGCCCGCGGCGCGCTGCTCCGCGAGCGCGCACGGGACTACCGGTGGGACGACGTCGCCGACTCCTACGAGCAGCTGTGCCTGCGGCTCGTCAGCGAGCCCCCACCGACCCGTCCCTCCGGGCGCCGGACGGACGGCTCCCGCCTCGCTCCCGTCCCCGCCCACGACCGTGCCTGGTGACACGGGTGCGCGGCGGCGCATCGTCGTCGCCCACCCCTCCCCCGACGTGTACGGCTCGGACCGGCAGCTCGCCGAGAGCGTCCAGGGACTGGTGGAGCACGGCTGGCTCGTCACGGTCGTGCTGCCCGCGGACGGTCCGCTCCGGCCCCTGCTCGAGGCGCGCGGCGCCGAGGTGCGCATCCGCGAGTTCCCCGTCCTGCGCAGGGCGCTGCTGCGCCCGCGGGCACTGCTCGGGCTCGTGCTCGGGGCGCCGGCCGCCGTGGGGCGCCTCCGGTCGCTGCTCCGCCGGTCCGGTGCGTGCGCCGTCTACGTCAACACGCTGACGATCCCCGCGTGGGTGCTCGCCGCGCGCACCGCGGGGCTGCCCGTCATCTGCCACAGCCACGAGGCCGAGCGGGTGTCGCGCCCGCTCCAGCTCGCGCTCACGGTGCCGCTGCTCCTCGCCCGGCTCGTCATCGCCAACAGCGAGTCCACCCGCGAGGTCCTCACGCAGGCGGTGCCGCGCCTGGTCGGGCGCGCGGTCGTCGTGCCCAACGGGGTGCCGGACGTCGGACCGCCCGCGCCGCTGCGGACGCGCTCGCCCGGCGAGGAGCTCCGGCTGGCGCTCGTCAGCCGGCTCTCGCCCCGCAAGGGGATCCACGTGGCCGTCGAGGCGGTCGCCCTCCTGCGGGCGCGCGGGCACCTGGCGACCCTCGACGTCTGTGGCAGCACCTTCCCCGGCTACGAGTGGTACGAGCGCGCGCTGGCCGACCAGGTGGGCGACCGCGGCGTGGCGGACGCCGTCACCTTCCACGGCTACGTCGACCCGACCCGGCCGCTGCTCGAACGGGCCGACGTGGTCGTCGTCCCCTCGTTCGGGGAGTCCTTCGGCAACGTCGCCGTCGAGGGCATGCTCGCCGGCCGGCCGGTGGTGGCCTCCGGCGTCCAGGGCCTCGCCGAGGTCGTCGAGCACGGCCGCACGGGCGTGCTCGTCAGGCCGGGCTCCGCGCCCGCGCTCGCCGCCGCCGTCGCGGCGCTGGCCGAGGACCCGGCCCTCGCAGCCCGCCTCGCCGCCGCCGGGCGCCACCGCGCGAGCACGCGGTTCGGGGTGGACGAGTACCGCGCACGCATCGCCGCGCTCGCGGGGCAGGTCGCGGCCGCGGCCCCGCGGACGGACGCGGTGTCAGCGGCGTCCCGGCCAGGCGAGGTAGCGGAACCGGGGTGAGTACGCGGACCCGTCGACGACCTCCAGCCGGCCCGCACGGTTGAGGGTGTGCAGGCGGGTGCCCGGCCACTGCGGGCCCGGGGTGATGCGGGAGACGACCCGCTGCGCGAAGCCGGTGTCGTCCAGCCGGGTGACCTCCGCCAGGGCGAGCGCCGCGCCGTAGCCACCGCTGCCGTCCTGGACGGGACGGACGAGGCGCCCGCCCCGGTGGACCACCCGACCGGCGGGGCGCGCCGCGGCGATGTCGACGAGGACCGGGTTGCGGACGTGGGGCACCCACGGTCCCTGCAAACGGTCCGCCGACCACAGGTAGAGGGCGTCGGAGAAGGACCCGCCCTCCCGGACCGTGGCGCTGAGCCACCACCGGCCGCCGTGCCGGAACGGCGTCGCATCGCTCACCTCCAGGCCGTCGAGCAGCACCTCCTCCAGCGTCCACACCGACGGGAAGGAGGCGGCGCGGTACAGCTCGACGGTGCCCGCACCCGACGTCTCGGGGATCATCCACTGCTGCCCGGCGTCCTCGAGCACGAACGGGTAGGACAGGTGGACCCCGTGCTCGAGCACCGGCCAGGGCGTCCCGACCGGCCCGGTGCTCCCGACCGGGACGACGGAGATCACCCCCCGTCCGAGGCGGTGGTCGAAGTCCTCGACGAAGAGGTACGTCGCGCCGTCGACGACGGCCGGGAACGGGTCCGCGTAGAAGTGCCGGCCGTCGTCCGGGAGCTCGGCCCACCCGCCGGGCAGCCGCCCGAGGTCGACGACGTCGGGGCCGTCGACCCACCGCCACCCCACCCGCCAGTGCGGGGCGCGGTACAGCAGCCGGTAGAGCCGGTGGACGGCGGCGCGCACGGCCGACCGGCCCGCGTGCCGGAGCACCGCCTCCCGCCGGAGTGGTGACGGCGGCCCGTCCGCCACGGCGCCCGGCGCGCCGCCGTCGAGGGCGGCGTGGATCAGCCGGGTGCACCCGGCGAGCACGTCCTCGAAGGCGGCGACCGTCACCCCGGGGCTCTCGCTGCCCGGCCGGCCCGCCGCGAGCGTGCGGCCGGCGGCGAGGTCGACGACGCGGACGGCCGGGGGCCGGCCGGCGAGGAGTGCCCCGAGCAGGGCGTCCTCACCGGCGTGGCCGTCGAAGGTCAGGTGCCACGTGGGTGACGCCGCGCCGTCGTCGCCCACGAGGTCGAGCACGACGTCGGCCGTGCCGTCCGGGGCCAGGTATGCGGCGAGGCGCTCGCCGGCCAGCCGCGCGGACCGGCCCGGGGGGAGCCGGTGGAGGAGCCGCTCGAGCGTGAACAGTCCCTCCACCTCCCGCGCGACCGGGCGAGGCGGCGTGCTCCACCGCACGGCGACGTCCAGGTCCGTCCGGCCCGCCAGCGCCGTGACGAGCTCGAGGTGCCACCGGCGCAGCGCGCTCGGGTCGAGCCGGACCGCCAGGCGCACGGCTACCTCCCCGTCCCCGGGCCGGTGCCTGCCCGGTCGAGCGGCGCGACGAGGCGGTAGGCGACGAGCGTCGCGGTGAAGAAGATGATGAACGCCGGGGCCGTGTCGAACAGGCCGCTCTCGAGCACCCCGAGCAGGGTGACGAGCAGGACGAGGGCCGCCACGAGCAGCCGCTCGGGCGAGGGCAGGCGCAGGGCGTGCCGCAGCGCGGCGAGGACGAACAGCACGAGGACGACACTGCCCACGTAGCCGACCTGGAGCAGGGCCGACACCCACGAGCTGTCGAGCATCTGCTCGTTGCGGTACAGCGCGGTGACCGGGATCTGCTTGAGCGCGAGCCCGCTGCCGACGAGCTGCTGCGCGAGGGAGTCGGCGTAGTCCGCCGCCGCACCCCACGCGACCGTCCGGTTGTTCAGCGTCGTGATGTCGGCAAGCGTGCCGCGCCCGGCGTAGGCCGCCACGTACGGGGTGAGCGCGCTGACGAGCAGCAAACCGGTCGCGGCGACGACCACGCCGGCGACCATCGGGGGGCGCACCCGCGGGGTCGCGACGAAGAGCAGGGCCAGCACGACGAGGAGCACGCTGAGGCCGGTGCGGGAGCCGGTGAGCCAGATGACCCCGAGCAGCGGGAGGAGCAGGGCGGTCTCCCCCGCGGACGCCGCGCCGGTGAGCGCCTTCCAGAACAGCACGACGACCGGGAAGCTCACCAGGAGGCAGATCGTGTTGGCGTTGAGCGGCGGGATGCCGCCGTAGAGCCGCCCGGTCTCGGCCAGCGAGCCCACGCCGGTCACCGCGCCGAACCCGGCGAGGAGGAGCATCGCGCTGCTCAGCGCGCTGATCACGTCCTGCCACGGGTGGGTGACGGTGATGAGGACGAGCGCGAACGCGAGGAGCGCCAGCCGGCAGGCGAGGACGACCGCGGGCAGACCGTCGGCGTTGACGACGCCCCCGACCACCGAGATGGCGAGGTAGGTGCTGAGCCAGAGGACGGGCGCGGCCCGCACCCCTCCCCAGGCGCCCGGTCCGCGGGGCGTGAGGAACGCGATGCCGACCGCGACGGCGGTGAGGACGGCTTTCGCGACGACGACGACGTCCAGTCCCCCCTCGTAGAACGCCCCGCGCCGCCACGCCACCGCGGACACCATGAGGAGCAGGCAGGTGAGGACGAGGGAGAGCGGCCGCAGCGTGAGCGCCCGGACGGTCGGGGTGGCGGGGGCGCGCGCGAGCTCGAGGGTCACGCCACCACCTCCGCCGGCGCGGGTCGCGTGCTGCGGCGGGGACGCAGCAGGAGCTGCCGGCACAGCGCGCCGCCCACGAAGGAGCCCACGGAGAGGAACCAGGGCATCCACTCCGCCGCCACACCGAGCGCGCGGAGGGCCAGCAGCACGAGCCCCAGGGCCACGGCGGAGTCGACCACCCGGATGAGCAGCACCCACTGCTGGCGCCCCTGGACGGCCGCCAGGCTGCCGTACGGCAGGACCGCCGCGCACGACGCCGCGTAGCACGCCCAGCCGAGGGTGGCGAGGAGGCTGATGTCGAAGCGGTCCGCCGTGACCAGCGGACCGAGCCGGGGCAGGAGGACCGCGGCTGACGCCGCGACGAGGACGGCACCGGCGAGCATGACGGTCGCCGCGCGGTCGGCCCGGGTCAGCAGCGCGGCGGAGCCCTGGCCGCGGTCGGCGGCGTAGCTCGAGAACAGGTAGGAGCCGACGCCCTGGACCAGCAGCATCGCGGGCGCGACGACCACCCGTGCGGCCTCGAGCTCGCCGACGGCGGCCGTGCCGGCGGCGACGAGCACGACGGAGCGGGCGAGGTTGAGGGTGGTCGGCCGGACGAACTGCTGCAGCGCGCGCCAGGAGCCGTACCCGACCACCGCCCGCCAGTTCCCGGCGCCGCGCAGCCGCAGCCGGCGTTCCACGGCCGGGAGCCGGGCCACCGCGAGCAGCCCGGCCACCGTCTGCCCCACCGCCAGGGCCCCGAGGACGTGGTCGAGGGTGAGTCGCCCGGTGAGACCGAAGCCGGCGAGGAAGGCGAGCAGCGCGACGAGCCCGGCGGCGTCGACGAGGACGAGGCTCCAGAACCGCAGGGTGGCCATGAGCAGCCGCCGGCACAGGTCGGCGAGCACGAACGCCGTGAGCGCCAGGGCGAACACGAGCGCCGTGCCGGCGCTGAGCACCGGGAGCGAGGCCGCGAAGCCGGCTGCCGCGAGGACGGCGACGAGCAGCAGCCCGATCCGGGTGAGGGAGGCGCGGACCCCGGGGTCGTGCCGGTCGAGGACGGTGAGCGAGTCCCCGAGCAGCCCGGTGGTGACCGCCGTCGCCATGACGACGGCGCCGAACAGCAGCGCGTACGTCCCGAACCCCGTCGCACCGAGAGTCCGGGCGGCCACGACGGACAGCACGAAGCTGCCCAGGGCGAGGGTGACCTGGCCCGCGAGCGCGCCGAGCGCCCGGTGGGGCAGGCGCGCGAGCCTCCCGCGCCACCTGCCCGGTGCTCTCGCCATGTCCCCGGCCGCCCGTCCCGTCACACGCTCGGGCTGAGCTCGCTGCGCGGGTGCGCCGGACGGCGCCGGCCCTGGGCGCCGTTCCCGCCGCGGTCGGCGCGCCGCCTCACCCGCACGCCGGCCCGGACCGTGCCGAGCACGGTGAGCCGTGCCGCGCGCACGGTCTCCAGGCAGTCCGCGAGCTCGTCCCTCCTCGTCGTGCCCGCACGGACGACGACGACGACCCCGTCGAGCGTCCGCGCGGTGACCACCGCGTCCGCCACCTCGGTGGCCCCGACGTCGTAGACGACGAGGTCGAACCGGGACCGCAGCTCGGCGGTCAGGAGCGCCATCGCCTCCGAGCCGAGCAGCTCGGCCGGGTCCTCCGGCGTGAGACCCGCGGGCAGGACGGTGAGCACGCCGTCCCGCCAGGGGGTGAGCGCCGTACCGAGCTCGACGTCACCGACGAGCACGTCGGCGAGGCCGACGCCATCCCCGACCTCGAGGAGCCGGGAGAGCGCCGAGTGCCGCAACCCGGCGTCGACGAGGCACACCCGCGTCCCGGCCAGCGCCCAGGTGATCGCGAGGTTGGCCGTCTCGCCGGCCCTGCCCTCCCGCTCCGTCGGGGAGGTGACGGCGATCTGCCGGAGCACCGCCCGGGGGTGGCCGACCTTGAGCGCGGTCCTCACGGCGCGGTACCGCTCGGCCGCCACCGACCGCGGCTGCAGCGCGGCGAGCGGCTCACCGTCGCGGGGGGCGAGGGTGGACCCGAGAGGGGTCGCGCCGGTGACGGCGAGGACGTCGGCGACGCTCCGCACCCGACGGTCCGCGTGCTCCCGGACCAGGGCGAGGAGCACACCGGCCGCCGCCCCCACGAGCCCGCCGAGGATGAGGTTGAGCCGCGTGCGCGGCGAGGACGGTTCCACCGGGACGGCCGCCGGGTGGGTGAGCACGACCTCGACCGAGGAGGCCGCGAGACCGCGGGGCGTCTCGAGCTCCTCGATGAGCGTCGCGAGCCCGAGCGACATCGCGTCGGCGACGGCCGCCGCCAGCGCGGGGTCGGCGTGCTCGACGGACACCTCGAGCATGACGGTGCCCGTCGGGCTGGTGACGTCGACCATCTGGCGCAGCTCGCGCGGGGTGACGTCGAGCTCCAGCTCGTCGATCACGCCGTCGACGACGGTGGGGCTCGTGCTCAGGGCGGCGTAGGAGACCATCCGCTGGGTGACGAACTGGGACCCCTGGAAGACCTCCCCCGCGCCGGCGGCCTCCTCGTCGGCGACCGTGACGAAGGAGGTCGCCACGGCCACGTAGCGCTCCTCGGCGAGGAGGCTGAGCCCGAACCCGAGCAGGAGCCCGATGACGATCATCGATACCCACGCCCGCCAGCGCCGCTGCAGCAGCGCGAGGTACTCGAGGAACGTCATCGCTCTCCCTCCTCAGCGGTCCGTTCCGCTGACAGGCGGGCGCCCGGTCGTGGAGGGGGCGCCTGCGCCGAGGGTACTCCCGACTCTCCGGCCCGAGCGGGTGTTTGCGGGGGATCAGCACCTGACGCCGCGCTGCCACGCGGGTGAACGGGCCCGACGGTGGCCCCGGGTGGCAGGGGCTCAGCCCGTGGCCGCCGACCCCTCCTCGAGCTCGCCGCCCTCGGTCTCCTCGACGTCCGCGCGCAGGCCCGCCCGGGCGCCGCCGTCGGACGTCACGTCGTCGGCCGTGGGGGCGATGACGGCGGGGTCCTCCCCGTAGAACGCGCCCCGGTAGCGCGGACGCATGAGGTTCTCCACCGAGAGCAGGTCGTCGAGCTCCGCCTCGGTGAGCAGCCCCCACTCGAGGACGATCTCGCGGACGCCACGGCCGCTGCGGGCGGCCTCACGCCCGACCCTGTCCCCGTTGTGGTGCCCGATGATCGGGTTGAGGAAGGTGACCAGCCCGATCGAGCTCATGACGTTGCGGCGGCACACCTCCTCGTTGGCGGTGATGCCGGCGACGCAGCGCCGGTCGAGGGTGTCGCAGGCGCGGGTGAGCAGCGAGATCGACTCGAAGAGCGCCGTCGCGATGACCGGCTCCATGACGTTGAGCTGGAGCTGGCCCGCGGCCGCCGCCATCGTCACGGTCGTGTCGTTGCCCATGACGCTGAAGCACACCTGGTTGACGACCTCGGGGATGACCGGGTTGACCTTCGCCGGCATGATCGAGGAGCCCGCCTGCATCTCGGGCAGGTTGATCTCCCCCAGGCCGGCGCGCGGGCCGGAGGACAGCAGGCGCAGGTCGTTGCAGATCTTGTCGAGCTTGACCGCCACCCGCTTGAGTGCGGCGTGCATCGACACGTAGGCGCCGGCGTCGGAGGTGGCCTCGATGAGGTTCTCCGAGCGCACGACCGGCAGGCCGGTCACCTCCGCGAGGTGGGCGACGGCGCGCACGGTGTACCCGGGCGGGGTGTTGAGCCCGGTCCCGATCGCCGTCGCCCCGAGGTTGACCTCCAGGAGCAGCGCCTGCTGCCGGGAGAGGTTGAGCAGCTCCTCGCCGATGAGCGCCGCGAACGCGCTGAACTCCTGGCCCAGGGTCATCGGCACGGCGTCCTGCAGCTGCGTGCGGCCCATCTTCAGGACGCGGGAGAACTCGTGCCCCTTGCGGGTGAAGGTCGCCGCGAGCGCCTCGAGGCGTGCCTTGAGCCGGTCGACGGCCTGGTGGGTCGCGATGCGCAGACCCGTGGGGTAGGCGTCGTTGGTCGACTGGCTCTTGTTGACGTGGTCGTTGGGGTGGACGACGTCGTAGCGGCCCTTGGGCAGGCCGAGCCGCTCGAGGGCGAGGTTGGCGATGACCTCGTTGACGTTCATGTTGACCGAGGTGCCGGCCCCGCCCTGGTAGACGTCCACCGGGAACTGGTCGAGGCAGCGGCCGGACTCGAGCATCTCGTCGCAGGCCCAGACGATGGCGTCGGCGATGTCCACCGGCAGCGTGCGCAGGTCCCGGTTGGCCAGTGCGGACGCCTTCTTGACCAGGACCATCCCGCGCACGAGGTCGGGCAGGTCGCGCACCCGGGTGCCGGACAGGGCGAAGTTCTCCACCGCACGCAGCGTGTGGACGCCCCAGTAGACGTCGTCGGGGATCTCGCGCTGGCCGAGGAGGTCCTCCTCGGTCCGGGTGGTGGCCATCAGTTCGGGCGGGTCATCGCGACGACGTCGAGGGAGCTGTCCAGCTGCTCGGGGCTGACCTCCCCGCGCTCGACGTAGCCCAGCTCCTCGACGGCCTCGCGGATCGTCGTGCCGTTCTTGACGGCGTGCTTGGCGATCGCCGCGGCGGCCTCGTAGCCGATGACCCGGTTGAGCGGCGTGACGATGGACGGGGAGGACTCCGCCAGGGCGCGGGCGCGGTCGACGTTGGCGGTGACGCCGTCGACCGTGCGCGTGGCCAGCGCGACGCTCGCGTTCGCCAGCAGGGTGATCGACTCGAGGAGGTTGCGGGCGATGACCGGGAGCATGACGTTGAGCTCGAAGGAGCCGGAGGCGCCCGCGAAGGCGATCGTCGCGTCGTTGCCGATGACCTGCGCGCACACCATGAGCGTGGCCTCGGGGATCACCGGGTTGACCTTGCCGGGCATGATCGAGGAGCCGGGCTGGAGGTCGGGGATGGCGATCTCGCCGAGCCCGGTGTTGGGGCCCGAGCCCATCCACCGCAGGTCGTTGCAGATCTTGACGAGCGAGACCGCGACGGTGCGCAGCGCGCCCGACATCTCGACCGCGCTGTCCTGCGCGCTCTGCGCCTCGAAGTGGTTGGTCGCCTCGGTGAGCGGCAGGCCGGTGTTCTCGGCGATCCTCGCGATCGCCGCCGGCGCGAAGCCGGCCGGGGTGTTGATCCCGGTCCCGACGGCGGTGCCCCCGAGCGCGAGCTCGGCCAGGCGCGGCAGGGCGGCCTCGACCCGGGCGATGCCGTAGCGCAGCTGGGTGGCGTAGCCGGCGAACTCCTGCCCCAGGGTCACCGGGGTGGCGTCCATGAGGTGGGTGCGGCCGGACTTGACGACGTCGGACAGCTCCTCGGCCTTGCGCTCGAGGGACACCGCGAGCGTGTCGAGCGCGGGCAGCAGGTCGTGGACGACGGCGGCCGTGGCGGCGATGTGGATCGAGGAGGGGAAGACGTCGTTGGACGACTGGGAGGCGTTGACGTGGTCATTGGGGTGGACGCTGCGTCCGAGCAGCGTGCTCGCGATGTTCGCGACGACCTCGTTGGTGTTCATGTTCGACGACGTGCCCGAGCCGGTCTGGAAGACGTCGACCGGGAAGTGCTCGTCGTGCTCGCCGGCGATGACCTGCTCGGCGGCCTCCGCGATGGCCCGCGCGAGGTCCTCCTCGAGGACCCCGAGCTCGGCGTTGGTGAGCGCGGCGGCGCGCTTGACCTGCGCGAGGGCAGCGATGTGGTGCCGCGACAGCCGCGTCCCGGAGATCGCGAAGTTCTCCACGGCGCGCTGCGTCTGGGCGCTGTAGAGGGCGCCGCGCGGGACCCGCACCTCCCCCATGGTGTCGTGCTCGATGCGGAAGGCCTCGTCCTGCGTCACTGCTGCTCCAAAGCTCGGTTGGCGGCGGGTACTCGTGGTGCGGTGGTGCTACTTCTCGTCCAGGTCCTTGCTCAGCAGCTCGGCGAGGGAGTCGAGGACCTCCTCGGCACGCTCCCCGTCGGCGGTGAGGACGACGTTCTCCTGGTACTTCGCGCCCAGCGTCATGACCCCGAGGATGCTCGCCGCGTCGACCGGTGCGCCACCCTCCTTGGCGATCTTCACCGGGATGCCGGCCTCGCCGGCGGCCTTGACGAAGAGGGAGGCCGGGCGGGCGTGCAGCCCGACCTTCGAGCCGATGGTGACGGTGCGCTCTGCCATGGGAACTCCTACCGGTTGTTGTTGGGCGTGTAGGGGGAGACGACGACCTCGACCCGCTGGAACTCCTTGAGGTCGGAGTACCCGGTCGTGGCCATCGCCCGACGCAGGGCGCCGATGAGGTTGACGGTGCCGTCGGGCGTGTCGCTGGGGCCGTGGAGGATCTGCTCGAGGGAGCCGACCGTCCCCACACGCACGCGCTCGCCGCGCGGCAGCTGCGGGTGGTGCGCCTCCGAGCCCCAGTGCCAGCCGCGCCCGGGCGCCTCCTGGGCGCGGGCGAGGGAGGAGCCGAGCATGACGGCGTCGGCCCCGCACGCGACGGCCTTGACGAGGTCGCCGGAGCGGCCCACCCCGCCGTCGGCGATGACGTGGACGTAACGGCCGCCCGACTCGTCGAGGTAGTCGCGGCGCGCGGCGGCGACGTCGGCGACGGCGGTGGCCATCGGGGTGTGGATCCCCAGGGAGGTGCGGGTGGTGTGGGCGGCCCCGCCGCCGAAGCCGACGAGGACGCCGGCCGCGCCCGTGCGCATGAGGTGCAGCGCCGCGGTGTAGGTGCCGGCGCCGCCGACGACGACGGGCACGTCGAGCTCGTAGATGAAGCGCTTGAGGTTGAGCGGCTCCGCGGTGGAGGAGACGTGCTCGGCGGAGACGGTGGTGCCGCGGATGACGAAGAGGTCGACACCGGCCTCGACGACGGTGCGCCAGTGCTGCTGGGTGCTCTGCGGGGAGAGCTTGCCGGCCACGGTGACCCCGGCGGCGCGGATCTCGTGCAGGCGCTGGGTGATGAGCTCGGGGACGATCGGCTGGGAGTAGATCTCCTGCATCCGGCGGGTGACCTCGGCGCCCTCGAGGGTCGCGATCTCCTCGAAGAGGGGCTCGGGGTCCTCGTAGCGGGTCCACAGGCCCTCGAGGTCGAGGACCCCGATGCCGCCGAGCTTGCCGAGGAGGATCGCCGTCGCCGGGCTCATCACCGAGTCCATCGGCGCCGCGAGGACGGGGATGTCGACGTAGTAGGCGTCGATCTGCCAGCCGACCGAGACGTCCTGCGGGTCGCGCGTGCGGCGGGAGGGCACCACCGCGACGTCGTCGAAGGAGTAGGCCCGTCGTCCCCGCTTGCCTCGGCCGATCTCGATCTCGTTGCTCACAGGCGCCAGGTTACCCGGCGGTCGGTAGATTGCGGCCCATGGTCTGCGCGCACCCCCTCGGCCCCTCCCGTCGGCAGGTCCTCGCCTGGGCGGGGGTGGGCGCCGCCGCGCTCACGGTTGCCGCGTGCTCCGGCGAGGAGGACACCTCGCCGCCTCCCGAGCCCGGGGAGGCCCTCGCCACGCTCGAGGACATCCCCGTCGGCGAGTCGGTCCAGGTGCGCACGAGCGCGGGCGCCGAGGTCGTCGTCACCCGGGTGAGCGAGGAGGAGGTCGTCGCGCTCAGCGCCGTGTGCACCCACCAGGGCTGCACGGTCCGCCGGGAGAGCACCGAGCTCGCCTGCCCGTGCCACGGGTCGCGCTTCGCGGTCGCCGACGGTGCCGTCCTCCAGGGGCCCGCGGAGGAGCCCCTCCCCCGCGTCGAGGTCCGCATCGAGTCCGGCACCGTCGTCGCCGTCTGACCGGTCCCCGCCCCGTCCCCCTCCCGGCCGACCGCAGACTTGTGACCCGGGACCAGCTCGGCACTCGAGGCGTGGCGCAGCGCTAGGCGGGCAGGGTCCGGGCGGCCGCGTGGTCCACGGACGGGAGCCACTCGACGTCGACGCCCGGGCGGTCGAGCCCCTCGGCGGCCCGCCGCGTGTTGACGGCGGTGGCCCAGTCGCGGTGGCACTCGCGCTGCCACTCGTGGAGGTCCGGCAGCTCCCGGGCGCCGAGCTCGGGGAAGGCGCCGACCAGGCAGTCGAGCAGCTGGAGCGTGGCGAGCACGTCGACCTCGGCGGTGTGGAGGCTCTCGCGGACCTCCACCCGGTAGTGCCCGCACAGGTCCCCGAGCCTGCGAGTGCCTTGCCGGTCGTGGTCGAGGGCGCGGTCGATGACGAGGGGGTCGAGGACCGGGCCGGGGGTGCGGCCGAGCCGCTCGGCGAGGGTGGGCAGGTGCCACCGCGCGAGCTCGTGCTCGAGCAGGGTGAGGTCGAAGCAGGCGTTGTAGGCGACGAGGGGCACGCCGTCCTCGACGGCCCGCACGAGCTCGTCCGCGATCTCCGCGAGCGCGACGCCCGGCGCGGCACCCTCGGCCCGGGCACGGTCGGTGGTCACGCCGTGGATCGCGCTGGCGGGCTCGGGGATCTCGACCCCGGGGTCGAGGAGCCAGGTGCGCTGGCGGGTCCCGCGGGCGTCACGGGTGACGAGCGCCGCCGTCACGATGCGGTCGTGGCGCGGGTCGACACCGGTGGTCTCGGTGTCGAAACCGAGGAACGGGCCCGCCGTCCAGGTGCGCATGGCCGCTCCTCCCGGGGTGCCGCGCGGCCGCGCGGCGTCGTCGTCGATGTCCCCCACGGTGCCAGACAGCACCGACATCCCGAGCCACGCGCACGGCGCCCGGCCGGGATCACACCGGCAGCGCGACGTAGACGGTCTCGAGGTACTCCGCGATGCCCTCGGCACCACCCTCGCGGCCGACACCCGAGTGCTTGACCCCCCCGAAGGGTGCGGCGGCGTTGGACAGCAGGCCGGTGTTGACCCCCACCATGCCGACCTCCAGGCGCTCGCTGAGTCGCAGCACCCGGGAGAGGTCCGCGGTGAACAGGTAGGCGGCGAGTCCCACGTCGGAGGCGTTCGCGAGGCGGACGACCTCGTCCTCGTCGCGGAAGGTCGCCACCGGGGCGACCGGGCCGAAGATCTCGTGGGCCATGACGGGGCTGTCGGGAGCGACGCCGGTGAGCACGGTGGGCGGGTAGAAGTAGCCCGGGCCGGCGACCGGCTCCCCTCCCGTGAGGACCCGCGCCCCGGCGTCGCGGGCGGCGGTGACGAGCCGGTGCACGCCGTCGCGCTGCCCCTCGGAGACGAGGGGGCCGACGTCGGTGCTCTCCTCGACGCCCGGGCCGACGGTGAGGCCGGCGAAGTCCTCGGCGAGCCGGCGCGAGAACTCCTCGGCGACGGACTCGTGCACGAGGAAGCGGTTGGCCGCCGTGCACGCCTCCCCCATGTTGCGCAGCTTCGCCTGGCGGGCGCCGACGAGGGCGGCATCCAGGTCGGCGTCGGCGAAGACGATGAACGGCGCGCTGCCGCCCAGCTCCATCGACGTGCGCAGCACGTTGTCCGCGGCATCCCTCAGCAGCGCCCGCCCCACCTCCGTGGAACCGGTGAACGAGAGCTTGCGCAGCCGCCGGTCCCGGAGCAGCGGGCCGGTCACCGCCCGGGCCGCGGACGTCGGGAGGATGTTGACGACGCCGTCGGGGACACCGGCGTCCAGCAGGATCTGGCCGAGCGCCAGCGCGGTGAGCGGGGTCAGTGCGGCCGGCTTGAGGATGACCGTGCAGCCGGCGGCGAGCGCCGGGGCGATCTTGCGCGTGGCCATCGTCAGCGGGAAGTTCCACGGGGTGATGAACAGGCACGGACCCACCGGCCGCTTGGCGACGAGGATCCGCAGCGTGCCCTCGGGAGCCGTCTGGTAGCGGCCGTTGACGTGCGCGGCCTCCTCGGAGAACCACCGCAGGAACTCCCCGCCGTAGGTGACCTCGGCCCGCGCCTCGGCGAGCGGCTTGCCCATCTCCAGCGTCATGAGGGTCGCGAGCTCCTCTGCCCGCTCCCCCACGAGGTCGAACGCCCGGCGCAGGACCTCCGCGCGCTCACGCGGCGACGTCGCCGCCCAGGCGTCCTGGGCGGCCGCGGCGGCGTCCATCGCGGCGGCACCGTCCGCGGCCGAGGCGTCCGCGACCGCGGCGATCACCTCGCCGGTCGCCGGGTCGTGGACGTCGAAGGTCGTCCCGCCGTCCGCGTCCCGCCAGGCTCCCCCGACGAGCAACGACGTCGGCGTGGTCTGCAGGATGGCGGTGGCCGCGCGGGTGAGCGTCACGGGGCACCTCCTCGTCGATCGGGGTCGTGCTCCCATCGTAGGCGGGCGCCCCGCGGCGGTCAGCGGGTGTAGTTGGGCGCCTCGACCGTGAGCTGGACGTCGTGCGGGTGGGACTCCTTGAGCCCGGCGGAGGTGATCCGGACGAACTTGCCCTTCTCGGCGAGCTCGACGAGGTCGTGCGCACCGACGTAGAACATCGACTGGTGCAGCCCGCCGATGAGCTGGTAGGCCACGGCGGACAGCGGCCCGCGGTAGGGCACCTGCCCCTCGATGCCCTCGGGCACGATCTTGTCGTCGGTGTCGACGTCCGCCTGGAAGTAGCGGTCCTTGGAGTAGGACACCCGTCCGCGGGAGGCCATGGCCCCGAGGGACCCCATGCCGCGGTAGTGCTTGTACTGCTTGCCGTTGACGAAGACGAGGTCGCCGGGGCTCTCGTCGCAGCCGGCGAGGAGCGAGCCGAGCATGACGGTGTCCGCGCCGGCGACGAGCGCCTTGGCGATGTCCCCGGAGTACTGCAGACCGCCGTCGCCGATGACCGGGACGCCGGCCGGCCTGCACGCCTGGGCGGCCAGGTGGATGGCGCTGACCTGCGGCACCCCGACGCCGGCGACGACGCGGGTGGTGCAGATCGAGCCCGGACCGACACCGACCTTGACGGCGTCCGCGCCGGCGTCGACGAGCGCCTGCGCACCCTCACGGGTGGCGACGTTGCCGCCGATGACCTGGACGTGGCTCGTGGCGGGGTCCTTCTTCAGCCGCGTCACCATCTCGAGCAGGAGCCGCGCGTGCCCGTTGGCGGTGTCGGCGACGAGGACGTCGACGCCCGCCTCGACGAGAGCCGTCGCGCGCTCCCACGCGTCACCGAAGAAGCCGATCGCCGCGCCGACGCGCAGCCGGCCCTCGTCGTCCTTGGTGGCGAGCGGGTACTGCTCGGACTTGACGAAGTCCTTGACGGTGATGAGGCCCTGCAGCACGCCGTCGCCGTCCACGAGCGGGAGCTTCTCGATCTTGTGCCGGGCGAGCAGCGCGGCGGCGTCGTCACGGCTGATACCGACGGGACCGGTGACGAGCGGCATCGGTGTCATGACGTCCCGCACGAGGCGGCCGTCGAACTCCGCTCGGTCGATGAAGGCGGTGTCGCGGTTGGTGATGATGCCGAGCAGGACACCACGCTCGTCGACGACCGGGAGGCCGGAGACGCGGTAGCGCGCGCACAGCGCGTCGAGCTCGGCGAGGGTGGCGCCGGGGCCGACGGTGACCGGGTCGGTGATCATGCCCGACTCCGAGCGCTTGACGGTCTGCACCTGCTGCGCCTGCTGCTCGATGGAGAGGTTGCGGTGCAGGATCCCGATCCCGCCCTGCCGCGCCATGGCGATCGCCATGCGCGCCTCGGTCACGGTGTCCATGGCGGCCGAGAGCAGCGGCACGCGCAGGGAGATCTCCTTGGTCAGCCGCGCCGTCGTGTCCACCTCGGAGGGGATGACGTCGGTGGGTCCGGGGAGCAGGAGGACGTCGTCGTAGGTCAGGCCGGTGAAGCCGAAGGGGTCCGTCACGTGGGAGTCGCTCACCCTCCGATCCTACGTGCGCGGACCGGTGCTGGTGCAGGTGGGTCTAGTCACGGACGGTGGCGGCGATCTCCGCCACCGCCGCCGCGGGCGTCCGCACCCGGTGGACGTGCGGCAACCACAGCGAGGGGCTCTCGTCGCCGAGGAGGAAGACGTTGACGTCCCCGCGCTCGGAGGACCGGGTGACGACCTCCTCCGCGCCCGGCGGGTTCCCGATGACCGCGAGCACGGCCACCTCCCCCTCGGGCAGCCACGCCAGCGGGTCGGTGTCGACGGGCAGGTGCTCGGCCGGGACGACGAGCGCACCGACACCGGCCTCGGCCAGCCCGCCGGCGATGACGTGCGCCGACACGCGGTCGGCCGCGGGGGCGAGGACCCGCACCGGCGCTGGTCCGGGGACGGCGAGCTCGCGGATCGCCTGCATGAGGCCGAGGCGCATGACTCCGTGCGGGTCGCTGCCCGGCCGCTGGGCGAGACGGTGCCGGCCCTGGTCGACCATCTCCGCCGCGGGCTGCACGAGGTCGGCCCACACCGCCACGACCCCGGCCTCCCGGGTGGCGCGGCTGAGCATCCGGTGCACGCGCCGCAGGTCCGGCTCGACGGCGGCCGCCGCGAGGGTGAGCGGGTCGAGGGCGAGCGAGCCGTCGTCGGCCTCCTCCGCGGGGCCCGTCTCCTCCCCGTCGCGCGAGTCGCCGGTGCCGGGCTCGGTCGCGATGCGGGCGGCGTCCACGGGCGCGACACCCCGCAGGGTGAGGCGCCGCATCGTCTGGAGGCGGGCGACGTCGTCGGGCGTGTAGCGGCGGTGGCTGCCGGCCTGGTGCGACGAGGGGCCCAGGCCGTAGCGGCGGTCCCACGTGCGCAGGGTCGACGCGGCCACGCCGAGGGTTCGCGCAACGGCCGCCACGGTGAGGGGAGCAGCGTCCATCCGGGAGTCCCCGCCGGTTCCGGGGGTCGCTCGAGCCACCAGTCCTCCTTCGTCGGCCTCGATTCTGCACCCGGGCGCCCGTGCGGGCACGTCCGCCGCGCCAGGGGGCCGTGACCACGCGTCCGCGGACCCGTTCACGGCGCGGTCGACGCCCGCTTCCGCATCGATTCGTGAACTACTTTCGCGAGGGGCTTGAACAATGCCTGCATCGGTTGCTAGGTTCACCCCATGGCCCCGCGGCACCGAGGTCGCGCACCACGGATGTGAAGGAGTACGACGATGGCAGAGCTCAGCAGGCTTCCCGGCCCGGTCATGGACCTCTGGGAGTGGCAGTACCAGGGCGCGTGCCGCGACGCCGACCCGAACCTCTTCTTCCACCCCGAGGGTGAGCGGGGCGGCACCCGCCGCCGCCGCGACGAGGCGGCCAAGGCCGTGTGCGCCGATTGCCCCGTCATCCAGCAGTGCCGTGAGCACGCGCTGAAGGTCCGCGAGCCCTACGGCGTCTGGGGCGGCCTGTCCGAGGACGACCGCCAGCAGATCCTCACCACCCCCCTGCGCCGCGCGAGCTGACGCATCACGCCACGTCGTACGACGAAGGGCCCCGGTCTTGCGACCGGGGCCCTTCGCTTGTCCTAGGAGGACGTCACTTCTCGACGACGGCGAGGACGTCGCGCGCGGAGAGGATGAGGTACTCCTCGCCGGCGTACTTCACCTCGGTGCCGCCGTACTTGCTGTAGATGACGACGTCACCCACGGCCACGTCCACGGGGACGCGGTTGCCCTTGTCGTCCACGCGGCCGGGGCCGACGGCGACGACGGAGCCCTCCTGGGGCTTCTCCTGGGCGGTGTCCGGGATGACGAGGCCAGACGCGGTGGTCTGCTCGGCCTCGAGGGTCTGCACGACGATGCGGTCCTCGAGGGGCTTGATGGAGACCGACACTGCGGACCTCCCCTTCGCTTAGGTGAGTAACGGAACAAGGTCAGTCGCACCGTCACCGGCGGGCCGCCGTCGCGGGGGTCGGCCCGTGGTTCTGGTGCTGTCGCGGGGCCCGGGGGCCACCGCACGGCCAAATCTATGCCCGCGTTAGCACTCGGTCAAGGTGAGTGCCAACGGCGTCGCCGCCTACGATCGTCGGGTGGACGCCAGTGCGCTGAGCAAGCTGCTCTCCCCCGAGGGCTGGGCCCTGCTCGGCCAGCTGCCGCCCTACGACGAGGCGACCGCGCTCCCGCTGTCGATGGCGCTGCGGGACCGCGGGCTGGACCCCGACCTCGTCGCCGCCGCGATGACCCAGTCGCGGCTGCGCGCGAAGGGACGGGCGAAGTTCGGGGAGTTCGCCGACGGGATGGTCTTCACCCAGGCCGGGCTCGAGCAGTCCACCCGCCTGACGGTCGCCGCGCACCACGCCGCGCGCTTCGCGGCGGCCGGCGCCACGAGGGTCGCCGACCTCGGCTGCGGCATCGGCGGGGACGCGATGGCGATGGGCGCGCTGGGGCTGCCCGTGCTCGCCGTGGAGCTCGACGAGCTGACCGCCGCCGTCGCGACCGTCAACCTGCGCCACTTCCCGGAGGTCACCGTCGTCCACGGCGACGCGCTCGCCACCGACCTCGACGGCGTCGACGCCGTCTTCGCCGACCCCGCCAGGCGCACCCGCGGCGGCCGGCGCGTCTTCGACCCGAACGCTTACTCCCCGTCCCTCGACGACGTCCTCGCCCTGCGCGACCGGGTGCCCGCTCTCGGGCTCAAGGTCGCCCCGGGCATCCCGCACACCGGGCTGCCCGCCGACGCCCACGCCCAGTGGGTGAGCGTGGCGGGCGACGTCGTCGAGGCCGGTCTGTGGTTCGGGCCGCTCGCCCCGGAGGGGCCCGGGCGCGGCGCCCTCGTCCTCGACCGTGACGGCCACGCCCACCGCCTCGCCTCCGAGGTCGCCGCCGCCGACGCCCCCGTGCGGGCCGGGCAGGTCCAGGACCTCGACCGCTACCTCTACGAGCCGGACGGCGCGGTCATCCGCGCCGGTCTCGTGGCCCTCGCCGGGGAGGAGGTCGGCGCCGGCCTCGTCGCCGAGTCCATCGCCTACCTCACCGGGCCCCGACTGGCCCACTCCCCCTTCCTCACCGCCTACCGGGTGCTCGACTCCTTCCCGTTCGCGCTCAAGTCCCTGCGTGCCTACCTGCGCGACCGGCACGTGGGGACCGTGACGATCAAGAAGCGGGGTACGGCCGTGGAGCCCGGGCAGCTGCGCCGTCAGCTCTCCCCGAGCGGCCCGAACGCGGCGACGATCGTGCTCACGCGGGTCGCCGGCCGGCAGAGCGTCATCGTCGTCGAGCCGGTCACCGCCCCCGGGTAGACGCCGGGTCGGCCCCGTGCGGGCGCATCACGCCGACGGACGGCATCATGTCCCCATGGAGATAGACTTCGCCCCGTCGGCGCGATCGACGGTGGGGATCGAGTGGGAGCTCGCCCTGGTCGACGTCGACTCCGGCGACCTGCGCCAGGTCGCACCGACCGTGCTCGAGGCCGTCCGGCCGCCCGGCGCGGACGCGCACCCCAACATCCACCCCGAGCTCCTCCTCAACACCATCGAGGTCGTCTCCGGCGTCGCGACGACGGTGCGCGGGGCGGGCGCGGACCTCGCGCGCACCGTCGACGAGCTGCGCACCGTGCTCGACCCGCTGCGTGTGGACCTCATGTGCGCCGGCACCCATCCGTTCGCGCGCTACGACTTCCAGCGGGTGACGAACAAGGAGCGCTACGCCACGCTCATCGAGCGCACGCAGTGGTGGGGCCGTCAGATGGTCATCTACGGCGTCCACGTGCACGTCGGCGTCGAGGACCGGCGCAAGGTGCTCCCGCTCCTGCGCGCGGTGCTGTGCTACCTGCCGCACCTGCAGTCCCTCGCGGCGTCCTCCCCGTTCTGGGCGGGGCGGGACACGGGCTACGCCTCCAACCGTGCGCTCCTCTTCCAGCAGCTGCCCACGGCGGGGCTGCCGCAGGTCTTCGAGGAGTGGCACGAGCTCGAGTCCTACGCCCGCGACATGCTCCACACCGGCGTCATCGACGACCTCAACGAGATCCGCTGGGACATCCGGCCCGCGCCGCACCTGGGGACCCTGGAGATGCGCGTGTTCGACGGCGCGTCCAACCTCACCGAGGTCCTCGCGCTCGCGGCGCTCGTCCACTGCCTCGTCGAGCACTTCTCGACCATGCTCGACAACGGTGAGGAGCTGCCCCGCATGCCGCAGTGGTTCCTTCACGAGAACAAGTGGCGCTCGGCGCGCTACGGCATGGACGCCATCGTCATCCTCGACGCCGCCGGCAACGAGCAGCTCGTCAGCGAGGCCGTGAGCGAGCTGCTCCCCCGCCTCGAGCCGGTGGCCCAGCGCCTCGGCTGCCTCGAGGAGCTCGACGGCATCCGCGCGATCCTCGCCAAGGGCGCCTCCTACCAGCGTCAGCGCCGGGTGGCGCGCCGCCACGACGGCGACCTCGACGCCGTCGTCGCCTCCCTCGTGGCGGAGATGAGGGCGGGCCGCCCCCTCTGACCGGCTGACGACGGACCGCCGCCGCGTGCGTCGCCCTTCTGGATCGTGCGTCGCACGTCCCACCACCCCATGGGGAGTGGAAGGGACGACCCAACGGCGGGCTGTCAGGCGCGGACGGTCGTGAGCGGCATCCCCGAGTCGGCCGCGATGCCCACCGCGGAGGGCGCGACACCCGAGCGGAGCATCGCGGAGCCGAGAGCGGCGATCATCGCCCCGTTGTCGGTGCAGTAACGGATCGGCGGGATGCGCACCTCGATGCCGTGCGCCGCGCCCCGCTCGGCGGCCAGCTCGCGCAGGCGCGAGTTCGCCGAGAACCCGCCGCCGATGACGACGGTCCGCGTCCCTGTTCGCTGGCACGCCGCGAGGGTCTTGCTCACGAGCACGTCGGCGACGGCCTCGGAGAAGGAGGCGGCGACGTCCGCGGCGGGCAGCTCCTCACCGGCATCCTCGACACCCTCGACGTACCGGGCGACGGCGGTCTTGAGCCCCGAGAAGGAGAAGTCGTAGGGGTGGCGGGCGACGTCCTTGCCCTTGGACAGGCCGCGCGGGAAGCGGATCGCGCTCCGGTTCCCCTGCTGGGAGAGGCGGTCGACGTGGGGCCCGCCGGGGTAGGGCAGGCCGAGCAGGCGGCCGACCTTGTCGAAGGCCTCCCCGGCGGCGTCGTCGAGGGTCTGCCCGAGCTCGACGACGTCGGTCGCGATGTCGCGGACCTCGAGCAGGCTGGTGTGACCGCCGGAGACGACCAGACCGACGAAGTGGTCGGGGAAGGCGCCGTGGACGAGCTCGTCGACGGCGATGTGCCCGATGACGTGGTTGACGCCGTACAACGGACGGTCCAGCGCCAGCGCGAGCGACTTCGCGGCAGCGAGCCCGACCGTGAGGGAGCCGACGAGGCCGGGCCCGGCGGTGACGGCGACGGCGTCGACGTCCTCGAGACGGCAGCCGGCCGCGTCGAGCGCCGCGTCGAGCGTGGGGACGAAGGCCTCGAGGTGGGCGCGGCTGGCGACCTCGGGGACGATGCCGCCGAAGCGGGCGTGCTCGTCCATGGAGGAGGCCGTCACGTCGGCGAGCAGCTCGCGGCCCCTCACCAGGGCGAAGCCCGTCTCGTCGCAGCTCGTCTCGATGCCGAGGACCAGGGGTTCACTCACCCCCACAGGGTAGTCCGCTCCCCACCCGGCAGCGCCTGTGGCTGACCTCACAGCCCCGGACGGATGCTTCCTCACGGCCGCGGGGTTGCCGTCGGCATGACCACCGACGCGATCCCCGTGACCAGCCTGCCGCGCGCGATCTTCCACGACGCGCGCACGACGAACGCCTTCACGCCGGAGCCGGTCGACGTCGCGCTCGTGCGGGAGGTCTACGAGGCGGTGCGCTGGGCGCCGACGGCGATGAACGGGCAGCCGCTGCGGCTCGCGGTCGTCGAGTCCGCCGAGGCCCGCGAGCGCCTGGTGGCACACATGTACCAGGGGAACCAGGCGAAGACGCTCGCTGCGCCGCTGAGCATCGTGGCGGCCTACGACCCCGCCTTCCACGAGCACCTCGAGGTCCTCGCCCCGCACCGCGCCGGTGCGCGCGAGAAGATGGCGGGCGACCCGGGGTTCCGCGAGACCTTCGCGCGGACGAACGGGCTCATCCAGCTCGGCTACCTCATCCTCGGCCTGCGCGCCGCCGGCCTGGCCGTGGGCCCGATGACGGGCCTGGACGCCGCCGGCCTCGACGCCGAGCTCTTCGCCGGGTCCGGCTGGCGCACCCTGGCCGTCCTCAACATCGGTCACGCCGCGAGCGACGCGCCCGACGCCGTCCGCCCCCGCGCGGGCCGGCTCGACTTCGAGACGGCGGCCGTCGTCCTCTGACGCGTCACGGGTGCGCGGTGAGGTCGCCCTGACCCCGCCGCAGGGTGAGGCGCATGACGACGGCGTCCTCGTCGCCGTAGTAGCGCGGGCGGGTGCCGATCGGCAGGAAGCCGGCACGCTCGTACAGCCGTTGCGCGGTCCCGTTCCCCGCCCGCACCTCGAGGAAGACGTGGCGGGCCCGTGCGGCGCGCGCCTGCCCGAGCAGGTCGTCCAGCAGCGCGGCGCCGATGCCCTGGCCACGGTGGCTGCCGGCGACGCCGACGGTCATCACCTCGCAGTCCTGCCCGAGGGCGATCCCCGCGTAGCCGACGACGACGCCGTCGCTCTCCGCGGCGACGTAGTACCGGCCCGGCTGACGGAGCTCGGACAGGTAGGCCGCCCGGGACCACGCGCCCCGACCGAAGAGCTCGTGCTCGAGCTCGTCGACCCGGTCGAGGTCGTCCTCCCGGAGCGGCCGGAGGGTCACGAGGCGCGCTTGCGCGCCGCCGCCGGGGTGACGTCGGGGCGGCGAAGGTAGAGCGGCTCGGTGCCGAGTGCGACCTCCTCGCCCTCCGCGGCGCGCGCGAGGCGGGCCCGCACGATGCGCGCGAGGACGGCGGCGTCGACCTCGTCCGGCGCGCCGGGCGTGGGGGGAAGGACGTCGGCGTACAGGAGGGACCCCGGACCGGCGACGACGACGGGTCCCTCGTCCACCGCGGCGTCCAGCGGGTCGGTGGCCAGCTCGGCGGCCGGCCCGACGCGGGGGCCGGACAGGACCTCGACGTCGTCGTTGCCGAGCTCGCGGTAGCGGGCGGAGTAGACCTCCTTGCGTCGCGCGTCCCCGAGGACGAGCACCGTCGAGCCGGGGCGGAGGTCGAGCACCTGGCGGGCGAGGACGTCGAGGCTGGAGACGCCGTGGACGGGCACTCCCCGGGCGCGGCCGAAGGTCAACGCGGTGACGAGCCCCACCCGCAGACCGGTGTAGGGCGCTGGGCCGGTGCCCACGGCCACCCGGTCGACGTCGGCGGCGCCCAGCCCCGCGGTCCCGAGGACCTCGGCGACGAGTGCGGAGAGGCGCTCGGCGTGACCGCGGTGGTCGGCGCTCCGGGCGCGGGCCAGCACACCCGCCTCGTCGTCGTGGAGGGCGACCGCACTACCGGCGGAGGTGTCGATGCACAGGGTTCGCACGGCACCCAGGGTAGTCCGCCCTCGGCGGCGCTCACCCGCCGGGCTGCTCCGGGCGTGGCCCCTCCGCGTCGGAGTCCTCGGGCCGTGGCGCCATCCCGGCATGGACGTCGGCGACGATCCGCGAGTCCGCCCGCCGGTACTGGCGCAGCAGGAGGATGGCGACCCCCACGCCGGCGAGCACGATGACGCCGATCGGGATGAGCGGGGACAGGGTGTCGTCGTCGTCCTGGGCGGCGCCGGGGACGGTCGCCGGTGGCGCCTCCCCGCGCCACGCGGCGAGGAAGCCCTGGAAGACCTCGGCGGGCAGGGCGCCCTGGAGGACGTTGCGGGCGCCCTCGGTGAGCGGCCACACCTCACCGTCGAGGAGCCCGAACCAGCCCTCGACCGTGTCGTCGCGGATGAGGACGGTGCCGGAGGGGACCTCCTGGAGGGCGACGGCGAGCTCGGTGTCCTCGGTGACGTCGAGCAGCTGGAGGGAACCGTCCGCCGCACCCGCACGGACCACCCCGACCGGCTCGGGCGTCTCCGCGCGCCGGACGACGGCGGCGACCCACTCCTCGAGGGGGGCGGCGGGGGCGTCGGGCGCCTCACCGGCGACGTACTCCTCGTTCCACGTCGCGACGCGGCGCGGGGCGCCGAGCGTGAGGTCATCGCCGAGGTCCGCGACGGCGTCGTCGCCCTCCTCGGCGAACCATGCGGAGACCTCGGCGGGCACGCCGGTGGCCGGTGCGCCGGGCGTGGGCTCGTCCGTCGCCGCGGCCGCGGCGCCCGGGTGGAGCAGGATCGCCGCGGCGAGGAGCAGTCCGGTCAGCCGGCGGCTGCTCACCGTCCGGTCCCCGACGCGTCCACCGGGTCCCCGAGCGCGGCGCTCAGGTCGACGCCCTCCCACCGTGGCCCGTGGGCGTGGACCGTCACGGTGCGGGCCCCGGCGTCGGCGACCTCCTCCGCGTCCCGCAGGCCCCCGCGCGGCCGGCCGACCATGACCTCGAGGCGGTCCTCGGCCAGCCCCTCGACCATGCCCTCTCCCCACTCGACGACGGTGACGGAGTCCTCCAGCGAGCTGTCGAGGTCGAGTGCGTCCACCTCGGCGAGGGACTGGAGACGGTAGGCGTCGACGTGGACGAGGTCGGGCCCCTCCCCCAGGCTGGGGTGGGCGCGAGCGATGATGAAGGTCGGCGAGGCCACCTGCCCGCGCACGCCGAGCCCGGCACCGATGCCCTGCGTGAGGGTGGTCTTGCCGGCGCCGAGGTCCCCGGTGAGGACGACGAGGTCCCCCGCGCGCAGGACGCCGGCGAGCCGGCGTCCGAGCTCGCGGGTGGCCTCGGGGTCGGCGGGCTGCCAGGTGCTCATCGGGGGTCCTCCTGCGAGACGTGGGTGCGTGGGATGCGGCTGCCGAGCCGGGTGACGATCTCGTAGCTGATGGTGCCGGCGGCGTCGGCCCAGTCCTGCGCCGTCGGGACGCCGTCGCGGGCGTCACCCAGGAGCACGGCGACGTCACCGACCGACACGTCCGTGCCGCCCGGACCGAGGTCGACGACGACCTGGTCCATGCTCACCCGCCCGGTCACGCGGCCGCGGTGGGCGCCGACCTGGACCGGTCCGGCGTTGCCGGCGTGGCGCGGGATCCCGTCGCCGTAACCGAGCGGCACGAGCGCCAGCCGTCCGGCCGACGGTGTCGTGTAGGTGTGACCGTAGCCGACGGGTGTGCCGGCGGGGACGTCCTTGACGTGGATGACCTCCGCCTCCAGCCGCATCGCCGGGCGCAGCCCGAGCGCGACGGCGTCGGCGACGTCCGGGGCGGGCGAGAGCCCGTAGAGGGCCAGGCCCGGGCGGACGAGGTCGAGGTGGGTGTCGGGGTGCAGGAGCGTGCCGGAGGAGGCGGCGAGGTGGCGGACGGCGGGCCGCAGGCCCGCACGCTCGGCGGTGGCGACGGCGTCACGGAAGGCGGCCAGCTGCGTGGACGTCGTCGGCTCGGCCGGCTCGTCACCGCGAGCGAGGTGGGACCACACGCCGACGACGTCGACGGTCCCCTCCGCCGCGAGCCCGGCGGCGTGGTCGACGAGCTGGGCCCACTGCTCGGGCCGGGCGCCTCCCCGCGCCATGCCGGTGTCGGCCTTGAGGTGCACCCGGGCGACCCGGCCGGTGGCCCGGGCGGCGGCCGCGAGCTCGTCCAGGGCCCACGGCGCCGACGCCGAGACGTCGAGGTCCGCGGTCAGCGCCGCGGTGAGCGGGGCGCCGGGGCCGTAGATCCACGTGAGGAGCGGCGCGTCGACGCCCGCGGCGCGCAGCTCGAGGGCCTCGCCGAGCTGGGCGACGCCGAGCCACGTCGCACCGGCGGCCAGCGCCGTGCGGGAGACCGGCACGATGCCGTGCCCGTACGCATCGGCCTTGACCACGGCCATGACCTCCGCGGCGCCCGCGGCGGCACGCAGCCGCTCGACGTTCGCGCGGATGGCGGCATGGTCGACGACCGCCCGTGCCGGGTAGTAGCTCACGGTGCCGAGTCTGCCACGGAGCCGCGCGGCCTCAGCGGTCCGCGAGCAGCGCGGCGACCACGCCGGGTACCGCGTCGGCGACCCCCGTGGCGGTGACCGGTCCGCCGCCCGAGGCACGGGCACCCGCGCGACCGTGGACGAGGGCTGCAGCGGCCGCGAGCTCGGCGGTGAGGGTGCCTGCGGGGTCGTGCCCGGCGGCGAGGTCCTCCCCGCGCTGGGCGAGCAGCGCGCCGAGCACCCCGGCCAGGACGTCACCGGTGCCGGCGGTGGCCAGCCAGGGGGTCCCGTCGGCCTGGCTGAGCCCGGCGCCGCCCGGCGCGGCGACCACGGTGGTCGGCCCCTTGAGGAGGACGACGGCACCGGTGAGGACGGCGGCGCGGCGGGCCAGGTCGAGGGGCGCGGCCTCGACGTCCGCGCGGCTCGTCCGCTCACCGCGGGTCGACAGCAGGCGGGCGAGCTCCCCGGCGTGCGGGGTGAGGACGGTGGTGGCGGTGAGCCGCTCGGGTGCGAGGGCGAGGGCGCCGGCGTCGAGCACGGCGGGGACGCCGTCGTCGAGGGCCCGCTGGAGGGCGTCGCGCACGTCGTCGGCGCGGGCGTCGTCGGCAGGGTCGACACCGCTGCCGAGGGTCCAGGCCTGGACGCGTCCGCTCCCGACCACCACCTCGGGGAAGCGGTCGTGGATGAGCCGGGCGACGGCGTCGGGGCCGAGGTAGCGGACCATGCCGAGCCCGGTGCGCAGGGCGCCGGCGGCGGCGAGGACCGCGGCGCCGGGGTAGGTGGTCGAGCCGGCCACGAGACCGAGCACGCCGCGGGTGTACTTGTGGTCGGTGGCGACGGGTGCGGGGAGGAGGTCGGCGACGTCGGCCGGGGTGAGGCGGCGCAGCGCCGGCTCACCGAGGTGGGGGCCCAGGCCGATGTCCACGACGACGACCCTCCCCGCCAGGGCCGCCGCCGGCCGCACCAGCAGGCCGGGCTTGGCCGCGCCCATCGTCACGGTGACGTCGGCGCGCAGGACCGGGCCGGGGACGGTGCCGTCGTCGACGCCGGTGCCGGAGGGGACGTCGACGGCGACGACGGTCGGCTCGTCCGGCATGACGGCCCGCCGGTCCTCGAGGGCGGTGACGATCCCGGCGAGCGGCTCGCGCAGGGCGCCGCGGGCACCGATGCCGGTGAGTCCGTCGACCCACACGCCGGCGCGGTCCGCGAGCGTCGCGAGCACCTCCCAGCGGGGAGCGCCGGCGCCGTCGAGGACCTCGCGCACGCGCACGCCGGCGCCGCGGGCGGCGGCGAGCGCGCGTACGTGCGGCCGGTCGGTGCACAGCGCGGCCACGACCTGCAGGCCGCGCCGGGCGAGGTAGCCGCCGGCGTACAGGGCGTCCCCGCCGTTGTTGCCGCCGCCCACGAGGAGCAGCACCGTGCTGCCGCTGCGGCGTGCCCCGAGCCGGCCGAGCTCGCGCAGCACCTCGGTGGCGACCGCGAAGGCGGCCTGCTTCATCAGCTCGTCCGGTGCGGTGGACGCGAGCAACGGCGCCTCGGCCGCCCGGACCGCCTCGGCCTCGTACGCACGGATCATGGCCCCATTGTGTCCCGCCCGCGCCCCCACCTCCCGCCGACAACGGAGCTGTTCCCCACCCACCCACCGGAGCGGTGAGGCGAGCTGGCGCCGACAACTCGGCTGTCGACGACAACTCGACTGTCGGCGGTAAGTCGGCTGTTGGCGGGAGGGACGGTCAGCTCTCGGCGAGGACCATGGCGGAGGCGATGCCGGCGTCGTGGGAGATCGTCAGGTGCCAGGTCCGCACCCCGAGCTGCTCGGCCCGCGCGAGGACCGAGCCGCGGACGTGGACGACCGGCGCGCCGCCGACCACCCGCTCGACCGTGCAGTCCTGCCACGACATCCCGCCCGGCGCCCCGAGCGCCTTGGCGATCGCCTCCTTCGCCGCGAAGCGCGCGGCGAGCGACGCGGGCGGCAGCTCGCGCTCCTCGGGCGTGAAGAGCTTCTCCCGCAGCCGCGGGGTGCGCTCGAGCGTCCGCATGAAGCGCTCGACGTCGACGACGTCGATGCCCACCCCGACGATGCTCACTCGACGGTGACGGACTTCGCGAGGTTGCGCGGCTGGTCGACGTCGTAGCCCTTGGCCCGGGCCAGCTCGCCGGCGAAGATCTGCAGCGGCACGACCGAGACGAGCGGCGTCATGAGCGTGGGGGTCGGCGGGTAGCGGAAGACGACGTCGGCGTAGGGCGAGACGTCGTCGTCGCCGTCCTCGGCGATGACGAGGGTGCGGGCGCCGCGGGCCCGGATCTCCTGGATGTTGGAGATGACCTTCGCGTGGAGGGTGGGCCGGCGCGGGGTCGGGACGACGACGAAGACCGGCTGGCCCTCCTCGATGAGCGCGATCGGGCCGTGCTTGAGCTCACCGGCCGCGAAGCCCTCGGCGTGAATGTAGGCGAGCTCCTTGAGCTTGAGCGCACCCTCCAGGGCCACCGGGAAGCCGACGTGGCGGCCGAGGAAGAGCACCGAGGTGGTGTCCTTCATCGCCCGCGCCACCTCGCGGACCTCCTCCTGGCGCGCGAGGACCTCCTCGATCCGCGCGGGGATGCGGCCGAGCTCGGCGAGGTAGTCGGCGACCTCGTCGATGTACTTGTTGCCACGGAGCTGGGCGAGGTACAGGCCCAGGAGGTAGGTCGCGGTGATCTGCGCGATGAAGGCCTTCGTCGAGGCGACGGCGACCTCCGGGCCGGCGTGCGTGTAGAGCACGGCGTCGGACTCGCGGGCGATCGTCGAGCCGTAGGTGTTGACGACGGCGAGCACCTTGGAGCCCTGCTCGCGGGCGTGGCGCACCGCCATGATCGTGTCCATCGTCTCCCCGGACTGGGAGATCGCCACGACGAGCGTCTTCTCGTTGACGACCGGGTCGCGGTAGCGGAACTCGTGGGCGAGCTCGACCTCGACGGGGATGCGGCACCAGTGCTCGACGGCGTACTTGGCCACGTGCCCGGCGTAGGCGGCGGTGCCGCAGGCGACGACGATGATCTTGTCGATGCTCCGCAGGATCGTCTCGTCGATGCGCAGCTCGTCGAGCTTGAGGCGCCCGAGCTCGTCGGTGCGGCCGAGGAGCGTGTCGGCCACGGCCTGCGGCTGGTCGTGGATCTCCTTGTCCATGAAGGAGTCGAAGCCACCCTTGACCGCTGCCGCGGCGTCCCACTCGACGGTGAAGCCACGCGGCTCCACCGGCTGCCCGGCGGCGTCGACGACGCTCACCGAGTCCCCGGTGATGGTGACGACCTGGTCCTGGTCGACCTCGAGCGCCGACTTCGTCTGCGAGACGAAGGCGGCGACGTCGGAGCCCAGGTAGTTCGCGCCGTCGCCGAGGCCGATGACGAGCGGGGAGTTGCGGCGCGCGGCGACGATCGTGCCCGGGTGGTCGGCGTGCACGGCGAGGAGCGTGAAGGCGCCCTCGAGCCGCTTGGTCACCTCGAGCATCGCGGCGGTGAGGTCGCCGGCGTAGGTGCGCCCCAGGAGGTGGGCCACGACCTCGGTGTCGGTCTGCGAGGCGAAGACGGCGCCCTCCGCGAGGAGCTCGTTCCGCAGCGACGCGTAGTTCTCGATGATGCCGTTGTGGATGAGCGCGAGGCGCCCGTCCCCGGACAGGTGCGGGTGGGCGTTCTCGTCGGTCGGCGCGCCGTGCGTGGCCCACCGGGTGTGCCCGATCGCGGCGTGCGTCGCGGGCAGCGGCTCGCGCTCGAGCTCGTCGAGCAGCCCCTGCAGCTTGCCGGCCTTCTTGCGCACCGCGAGCGCGCCGTCGGCGACGGCGGCGATGCCTGCGGAGTCGTAGCCGCGGTACTCGAGACGGGCGAGCCCGTCGAGGACGACGTCGGCGGGCGGGGTGCCCGCGGCCGCAACGGAGACTGCTCCCACGATTCCACACATGGGCAGCAGCCTACTTGCCGGTTGTCGGCCTCACGCACGCACCCGGCCGGCGCCGGTGCGCAGCACCTGCCGCCGTACGAGAGACTGGTGCCGTGACGTCCCCGCAGGCAGCGACGTCGGCGACGCAGCCGGCGACCTCACCCTTCCTCGAGTTCGACCGCGCGGCGTGGAGCCGACTGTCGGCCGCGACACCGCAACCGCTCACCTCCGCGGACATCGACCGGCTGCGCGGCCTGGGTGACCCGGTCGACCTCACCGAGGTCGACACGGTCTACCGGCCGCTGTCGCGCCTGCTGTCGCTGTACGTCGCCTCCTCGCGCCGGCTCGGCTCGGTGACCTCGACGTTCCTCGGGGAGCGGATGGGGCGCACGCCCTTCGTCATCGGGGTGGCGGGGTCGGTCGCCGTCGGGAAGTCGACGACCTCACGGCTGCTGCGGGAGATGCTGCGCCGCTGGTCGGGGATGCCACGGGTGGACCTCGTGACCACGGACGGCTTCCTCCACCCCAACGCCGAGCTCGAGCGCCGCGGCCTCATGTCCCGCAAGGGCTTCCCGGAGTCCTACGACCAGCGCGCCCTCCTGCGCTTCCTCAGCGCGGTGAAGTCCGGTGTCCCCGAGGTGACCGCACCGGTCTACGACCACCTCACCTACGACATCGTGCCGGGCCGCGAGATCACCGTGCACCGCCCCGACGTCCTCATCGTCGAGGGCCTCAACGTGCTGCAGCCCGCCCGCACGACGGCGGACGGCGCCCCCAGCCTCGCGGTCAGCGACTTCTTCGACTTCTCGATCTACGTCGACGCCCGCACGAGCGACGTGCGCCGCTGGTACGTCAACCGCTTCCTCTCACTGCGGGAGACGGCCTTCGCCGACCCCCGCTCCTACTTCCACCGCTACGCGGCGCTGAGCGACGACGAGGCGGTCGAGACGGCCACCCGCATCTGGGGCTCGATCAACGAGCCGAACCTCGAGGAGAACATCCTGCCCACGCGCGGGCGGGCCTCCCTCGTGCTCACCAAGTCCGGTGACCACCGGATGCACCGGATGCGGCTGCGCAAGATCTAGCCAGGGGTGCTCGAGCACTCGTCCCAGCTCTGCTCGCTGGCCTCACCCTCCGGCGGGGCGACGTAGTCCGGGGCGAGGACCTCGAGGCTCTCGGGGAGCTTGCCGCCGAACCGACGGTGCACCCACCGCAGCCCGGCGTCGACGACGAACCCGATGAGCACCCCACCGGTGACACCGACGGCGATCGCGACGAGCGGGTGGTCGTGGAGGAACACGCCCGCGCCGATCCCGAGCGCGGTGGAGTACCCGCCCCACACGATCGCCGCGATCGCCGCGATGAGGATGAAGCGGGGCCGCGGGAAGGCGACCGCCCCGGCCGTCATGTTCACCGCCACCCGGCCGATCGGGATGAACCGGGCGGAGAGGATGAGCACGGTGCCACGCTGGGCGAGGGCGCGCCTGGCCCACGCGAGGCTCGCCCTCCCCCGTCTTCCCTGGAAGATGCGGAGCCGGTCGATGGGGACCCTGCTCCCGATCGTGTACGCGATGAGGTCACCGGTGAAGGCGCCGACGGCCGCGACGAGGATGAGCAGCCACAGGTTGGGGCCCTCGCCCGTCATCGCGAGCACGGCGACGCCGATGACGACCGACTCGCTCGGCACCGGCGGGAAGAAGCCGTCGATGGTGGCGAGGGCGAGGACCGCGACGAGCAGCCACGGGGAGTCGGCCATGCCGAGCACCCACGACTCGATCGCCACCATGGCCGCCGTCATCGGGCACCGGTTCGTGTCACCGGACCATTAGACCGTGCCGGGCACCCCGGTGTCACCGGGGTATGACCCCGACGACCCCCCGAGTCAGCCGAGCGCGAGGCGGGTGCGCACGACGTCGGCCAGCTCCCCGGCGACGGCGTCGGCCTCCTCCTGCGTGGCGGCCTCGACCATGACCCGCACGAGCGCCTCGGTGCCCGAGGGGCGGAGCAGGACACGGCCGGTGTCGCCGAGGCGCTGCTCCGCGGCGGCGACGGCGGCGCGCAGCCCGTCGTCGGTACCGGCCCGGGCCTTGTCGACGTCGGGGACGTTGACGAGGGTCTGCGGGAGGCGGGTGACGATCGAGGCGAGGTCGGCGAGCGAGCGCCCGGTCTCGACCACCCGGGCGGCGAGGAGCAGCGCGGTGAGGAGGCCGTCGCCGGTGGTGGCGTGGTCGCTGGCGATGATGTGGCCGGACTGCTCCCCGCCGAGGCTGAAGCCGCCGGCGCGCATGGCCTCGAGGACGTACCGGTCCCCGACCGCCGTCTGGACCGTGCGGATCCCGGCGTCGCGCATGGCGAGGAGGAGCCCGAGGTTGCTCATGACCGTGACGACGAGCGTGTCCTCGGCGAGCCGGCCCTGCTCCTTGAACGCGGTGGCGAGCACGCCCATGATCTGGTCGCCGTCGACGATCGTGCCCTCGTGGTCGACGGCGATGCAGCGGTCGGCGTCTCCGTCGAAGGCGACCCCGAAGGCGGCACCGGAGGCGACGGTGACGGCCTGGAGCTGCTCGGGGTGGGTGGAGCCGCAGTCGTCGTTGATGTTGCGGCCGTCGGGCGAGGCGTTGATGACGACGACGTCGGCGCCGGCCTCCCGCAGCGCGAGCGGTGCGATGTCGCTCGCCGCGCCGTTGGCGCAGTCGATGGCGATGCGCAACCCCTCGAGCGGCCGGCCCGCGGCGGCGACGAGGTGGTCGATGTACGTGCGGTCGGCGGCGCGCGCGTCCTCCTCGATGCGGCCCACGCCGTCGGCGGTCGGGCGGTCCCACACGGCGCCGAGGCTCTCCTCGATGGCGTCCTCGATGGCGTCCTCGAGCTTGAAGCCGCCGTGGGCGAAGAACTTGATGCCGTTGTCGGGCATGGGGTTGTGCGAGGCGGAGATGACGACGCCGAGGTCGACGTCCGTCGTCGCGGTCAGGTGCGCCACGCCCGGGGTGGGCAGCACGCCGACCTCGACGACGTCGACGCCCGCGCTCGTGAGACCGGCGGCCAGGGCGGCGGAGAGGAAGTCCCCGGAGATGCGGGTGTCACGGCCGATGACGGCGCGCGGGCGGCGCCCCTCCGCGCCGGCCGTGGCGGTGAGCACCCGCGCCGCTGCGGCACCGAGGCCGAGGGCGAGCTCCGCGGAGATGTCCCGGTTGGCGAGTCCGCGCACGCCGTCGGTTCCGAACAGTCGGGGCATGGGGGTTCCTTCGTCTCGAGGCCAGGGGGCCGAGGGCCCCGCCCCATGGTGCCAGAGGACCACACCACCGCCATCCGCCCACGTGGTGAGTTGGGTGACGTTCGCGGTGCCCGTCCTGCGACGCACCGGGTGCGGTGTCCGGGGAGGTGCGGGAACGCGAAACGGCCCCGTCTGTCGACGGGGCCGTTCCACTCGGCGCTGGATCAGCGCTTGGAGTACTGCGGGGCCTTGCGGGCCTTCTTGAGGCCGGCCTTCTTGCGCTCGACGGCGCGGGCGTCGCGGGTGAGGAACCCGGCCTTCTTCAGCGCCGGACGGTTCGACTCGGCGTCGATCTCGTTGAGCGCGCGGGCCACGCCGAGGCGCAGCGCACCGGCCTGGCCGGAGATGCCACCGCCGTGGATCCGCGCGACGACGTCGAAGCGGCCCTCGATGTCGAGCAGCGAGAACGGCGAGCTCACCAGCTGCTGGTGGAGCTTGTTCGGGAAGTAGTCCTCCAGCGAGCGACCGTTGATGGTCCACTGGCCCGTCCCGGGGACGAGTCGGACGCGCGCAACCGCTTCCTTGCGGCGGCCGAGCGCCTGCCCCGGGGCGGTGAGGCTCTGACCGGCACCCGCGGCGGGTGCGTCGGTCTCGGTGGTGTAGCTGCTGGGGACGTTCTCGTCGTCCAGCTCGATCTCGGGAGTGGTCTCAGCCACAGTTCTCCTCGTGTCCTGGTGAGAGGGTGCCGCGTCCTTGCGGACTACTGGGCAACCTGGGTGATCTCGAAGGCCTGCGGCTGCTGCGCGGCGTGGGGGTGCTCGGGGCCTGCGTAGACCTTGAGCTTCTTCAGCTGCTCGCGACCGAGGGTCGTCTTGGGCACCATGCCGCGGACGGCCTTCTCGATCGCGCGCTCCGGGAAGCGCTCGAGGAGCTGGGCGTAGCTCGTCGCCTTGAGGCCGCCCGGGTAACCGGAGTGGCGGTAGGCGAGCTTGTCGTCGAGCTTGCTGCCGGTGAGGGCAACCTTCTCCGCGTTGATGACGATGACGAAGTCACCGTTGTCGACGTGCGGTGCGAAGCTCGGCTTGTGCTTCCCACGGAGCAGGGTGGCGACGTGGGTCGCCAGTCGGCCGAGGACGACGTCGGTAGCGTCGATGACGTACCAGTTCTTCTCGACGTCGCCGGGCTTCGGTGTGTACGTGCGCACGGGCGTAGCCTTCGTTTCTCTGTCGTCGGGCGGCGTCGTGCGCGTAGGCGCAAGGGCCGTCCATGGTCTGGTGGTGCTCGTTGCGCGCATCCGCGCCGCTGCGCCGGCGAGTGGGAGCACCGGGGAGCGCAAAGGGATGCACAACGACATCCAAGAGTACCGCCGCCCGCCGCGCTGGGTCAAAAGGCGGCGGACGGCGACACGAGTGAGACGTGCCACCCGGGTCAGCCGGGCGTGCCGCCCTCACCGGTGAGCCCGATGGGCTCGTCCTCCTCGCGGATCCGCATCGCGGCCTCCTCCGCCGAGGCGGCGCCGCCGGCGACGCCGACGTCCTCGGCCATGACGTCCTGCTCGCGCTCCCCGAGCGGCCCGGCGGCCTCCTCGGAGACGGCCTCGATGCGGCCGGCGCGGTCGGGCTCGCGGGCGGCGTCCGGCTCCTGGCGCTCCTCCCAGACCTCCGGCTCCTCCTGCTCGAGCCGCTCGGTGAGGGTGTCGCCCTCGAGGAGCTCCGCCTCGGTGAGGTTCTTGCCGCGCAGCGGGTCGCGCTCGGGCGGGGAGTACCCCTCCTCGATGAGGTCGTCGACCGCGCGGTTCTCGAGGGTGTCCTCCTTGGGCAGCTGGTTGTGGTCGCCCTCCCCGGGCCACTGGGGGTCGGAGCTGGTGGCCGGGGTGTCCTCTGCTGGCTCTGTCATGCGTCCCAGGCTGCCACCGGCGCCGGGCGCTCGCACGAGGAGCCGTCAGGGCAGCGTGCGGACGTTGCGCGCCTGCACGGCCCGGCTGGCGAGCGCGTCGTCGGCGGGGTACCCGACCTCCTCGAGCGTGAGCCCGTGGGGGGCGACGACGGCGACGCCCGGGTCGCGGCGGCCGGCGGCGAGGACGGTGGCGGGCCAGTCGACGGGCCGCCGTCCCTCCCCGACGGCGAGGCTCGCCCCGACGAGGGCGCGCACCATCGAGTGGCAGAAGGCGTCGGCGCGGACGGTGGCGACGACCAGCCCGTCGGCCCGCCGGTGCCAGCGCAGCTCCTCGAGGGTGCGGATGGTCGTGGCCCCCTCCCGGGGCTTGCAGTACGCGGCGAAGTCGTGCTCCCCGCGCAGCCACTGGGCGGCGAGGTCCATGGCCGCGACGTCGAGCGGGCGCCCGTGCCACAGGACGTCACGGCGCCGCAGCGGGTCGCGCGCGCCCGGGGTGTCCGCCACCCGGTAGGCGTAGCGCCGCCACACCGCGGAGAAGCGGGCGTCGAAGCCGGGGGGCGCCACACGGACGCGGTGGACGACGACGTCCCCCGCCCCGCGGGGGCGTGCGTCGCGGCCGAGGACGCCGGCGAGCCGGGAGACCAGCGCCTCCTCCGGCGGACGGTCGCTGCGCCCGGGCACGGCCCGCCACGCGGCGACGGGCACGTCGAGGTGGGCGACCTGGCCGCGCGCGTGGACGCCGGCGTCGGTGCGCCCGGCGACCGTGAGCCGCGCGGGCACCGGCAGGCGCAGGACGGTGGTGAGCGCCCCCTCCAGGACGCCCTGGACGGTCCGCAGACCCGGCTGGGTGGCCCACCCGAAGAAGTCCGTGCCGTCGTAGCGGAGGTCCAACCGGAGCCGGACCGTGTCTCCGTCAGGGGCTGCGCTCACGCCCCGAGGCTAGTAGTAGCGTCGCGTTCGTGGACCCACTGAGCACCGCGCGCCGCGGCCCGACAACCCTGGCCGTCGACTGCGGCGGCGGCGGCCTCAAGGCCTCGGTGCTCGACGCGGCGGGCACGATGCACGCCCAGCCGGTCCGGGCGGCCACCCCCTACCCCCTGCCGCCGCAGCGGCTCGTCGACACGATCCGGTCCCTGGCCGAGCAGCTGCCGCCCGCCGAGCGCGCCACCGTGGGGATGCCGGGGATGATCCGGCACGGCGTCGTCGTCACCACCCCCCACTACGTGACACGCGCCGGGCCGCGGACGAGGGTGCTGGCGGACCTCGTCGAGGCGTGGGAGAACCTCGACCTCCAGGAGGCCCTCACCGCGGAGCTCGGCATGCCGGTGCTCCTCCTCAACGACGCCGAGGTGCACGGCGCAGGCGTGGTCGCGGGGGCCGGCCTCGAGCTCGTCGTCACGCTCGGGACGGGCCTGGGCAACGCCCTGTTCGACGGCGGCCGGCTCGCCCCGCACCTCGAGCTCTCGCGCGCCCAGGCCCGGTGGGGGCTGACCTACGACGAGTACATCGGCGAGCACGAACGGCTGCGGCTGGGGGATGCGATGTGGTCGCGACGCGTGCGGCAGGTCGTCGACTCCCTGCGTCCGGTCGTCCTGTGGGACCGGCTCTACCTCGGGGGTGGCAACTCCCGCCGCATCACCGCCACGACGCTCGACCGCCTCGGTGACGACGTCGTCATCGTCCCCAACAGCGCGGGGATCATCGGCGGGGTGCGCGCCTGGGAGCTCGGCGGCATCACCCCGAGCGGGGGGCCCTGACCGAGCCGGGCGCGACCTCCTCGACGAGGCCGAGCATGATGCGGTTGAACTCCTCGGGTCGCACGAGCGAGACGAGGTGGGTCGCGCCGGGGACGATGTCGAGCCGTCCGTCGCGGCAGGCGGCGAGGAAGCGGCGCTCCTCGGTGCGGAAGTGGTCCCAGCGGCCGTTGACGAGCCGCACCGGGGCCTCGATCGCGCGCAGGTCGGCGATCGGGTCCAGGCCGCCGACCGCCGCGAGGGCGGCGTCCATGACCCCGAGCTCCATGCCGCCGTCGTGGAGGTCCGCGAGCGCCGCGGCCGGCAGCGCCAGTCGCGCCAGGGTGTCGTTGAGCCACCGCCCGCCGTCGGGCAGCCGTGCGATGAGCGCGGCGACCCTCCGGTACGCGACCAGGCCGGGGCCACGCGGCCGGGTGGAGCAGCCCGCCGCCAGCACCCCGACGACGCGCTGCTCGGTCCGCGCCGCCCAGTCCAGGGTGAGGTAGCCACCGAGTGAGAGACCGACGACGACGACGGCGCCCCCGGCCGAGCGGGCGGCGTCCTCCACCGCCGCGCGGGCGCCGTCGAGGGTGAAGGGCTCCCCCGCGCGCCGGCCGTGGCCGGGGAGGTCCGGGGCGAGAGCCGGCACGCCGGCCTCCTCGAGCGCGGCGAGCTGCGGGCGCCACATCGTGCGGGAGGCGCGGATGCCGTGGACGAGGACGACCGAGACGGGGCTCACGCGCCCACCCTGCCACGCGCGGCGAGGGTGAGCGTCGCCGTCAGCCGTAATCACCCGCCGAGCCCCCGGCTCGTCCCGTCCGCCGGCGTCCGAGCGCCCGTAGTCTCCCCTCACACCGGCGCCCGGGCCTCCACCTGCCGCGCGTCGCCACCACCCAGGAGAGGAGGACACATGGCCTACACGGCACCTCGCCTCGACGAGGTCGGCACCGTCCACGGACTGACGCTCGGCCGTCAGACGCCGGGGCCGAAGAAGGACAACTCGGTGTGGTCCGGCTACGCCGGGCCGCCCGACGAGCCGCCGACGGGTCCGCACCCGCCGGTCGGCTCGCGCTGACGAACGGGGGCCTCACCGGGAGACCGGTGGGGCCCCCGTCCTCGCGGTGCCCTCCACCGCCCGGAGGTAGACCTCGAGGGCCTCCTCCCCTGCCGTCACCCTGGCCGCGGTGACGCCCGCGTGCGGCGCCAGCCTGTCGACGACTCCCTGGCCCGCGTTCCGGGCGGCCTGTGCGAGCGTGCGGACGGCGCCCGGGCGCACCGCCCGGGCGACGAGCCGCGAGGGCGAGGCGTCCCGGCACTGCCGTGCCACCGGGAAGAGCCGGTCGACGGCGTCGAGGACCACCCGCAGGGGCAGCGACGTCCCCAGCATCCGGTAGACCTCCGGGGGCACCGGGGTGCCGAGGGTCGCCGTGGCCCGCCGCAGCGCGAGCGCCAGCTGCGCCTGGGCACCCCACTCCGTGGCCCGGGCCGCGACCGCGGGCCAGTCACCGACCTGCCGGCTCAGCTGGTCGACGTCGACCATCCACCCGAGCCTGTTGGCGCCGGCGAGCGCGGCGTGCAGCGCGACGTGGACGAGGGCGTCCGCCTCGTCCAGCGTCCACGCCTGCGCGAGGCCGATCCGCACCCGGCGCCGCCGCGCGAGGAGCGCGCCGGTGTCGATCCGGAAGAGCCGGCGGCGGGAGCCCATGTTGATCATCGCCCAGTGGAGGTCGACCTGGATCCCCGCGGGGGTGAACCAGTGCATCTCACCCGGCGTCTGCGGGTTCCGGAGCATGTCCTCGTAGTCGCCGACCTCCCACCCGGCCGCGAGCAGGGCGCGGCTGACCGTCCGCAGGTCCTGGGGCGCGACGAGCAGGTCGAGGTCGCCGTAGGGCCGCACACCGGGCACGGGGTGGGCGAGCTCGGAGAGGACCGGCCCCTTGAAGACGAGCCAGGGGACGTCGGCGAGCAGCTCGGACACGTGGGCGAGGAGCATGCCGGAGCGGATGTGCAGCGACTTGGCGGCGTCCCGGTCCGCCCGGAGCTCCTCGGCGACCGCCGGGGCGGCCTCCCGCAGGCGGACGTGGGCCAGCGGGGAGACCCGGTGGTGGCGGGCCGCCGCGACGACGGGGTCGGCCGGCAGCGAGAGCGCGGGGAGGTCACCGTCGCCGCACACGGCGCGCAGGAGCTCGCCGACCGCCCGGTCGTGGTTCGTGCGCGTCGTCATACCGATCCCGTCCTCGCCCGCCGTCTGGTCCGGCGCTACGGGGAGCGTAGCGACGCCGAGGTCGGACCACGGCGTGATTGCCCGAGTCTCTCCGGGGACGCACGGGGTGAGGGTCCGGGTGAGCGCGGCGCCCCGGGCCCCGTCATCCGGGGGTCACCCAGGTTCTCCCGCGACAACCGTCGTCACGGGGCGGGCCCGTCCCTAGGCTCGGTCCCAGCCGGCGGAACCCCCGTTCGTCGGTGCACGGCCCCTCCGGGCGTCATGGCTCATCGCTCACGAAGGAGAAGGACATGAAGTACGACGCACCCCGCATGACCGAGGTCGGCAGCGTCCGCGACCTCACGCTCGGCAAGCTCGCCTCCGGCCCCATGAAGGACAACCACATCTGGTGGGACATCTGGGGCGACCCGCAGCACGTCCCCCCGGCCCCGAGGAGAGGTCCCCGCGTGAGTGCACCGACGGCACAGGCCACCTTCTGCGGCCTCACCCGGGCCGAGACCCTCCTGGCCCTGCCCGCGGCCACCACCGTGCCGGTCCCCGTCGAGCGCACCGGGCTCGGTGCCCGGGCGACCCTCGAGGCGATCCTCCTCGACGCCCTGTCGACGCCGCCCTGCCACGTCCTCTTCTCCGGCGGCCGCGACTCCTCCGCCCTCCTCGCCCTCGCCGTCCACCTGGCCCGGCGGCACGGCCTGCCGGAGCCACTGCCCGTGACGGTCCGCCACCCCGCGGCGCCCGAGTCGGACGAGACCACCTGGCAGCAGCTCGTCCTCGCCCATCTCGGTCTCCGTCACCACCACGTCCTCGAGTTCGCCGGCGAGCAGCGGCTCCTCGGAGAGGTCGCCACCGCGGCGCTGCGCCGGCACGGCCCGCAGTGGCCCGAGGCCGTGCAGCTCCAGGGGGCCGTCTACCGCCGGCTCGAGCCGGGTGTCGTCATCTCCGGCGAGGGGGGCGACGCCATCATCGACGGGCAGCGGATGGGCGCGATCCGCGACGCCCTCGCGCTCACCCGTCCCCGCCGCCGCCACCTGCGCCAGGGTCTGCGCGCCGCCCGGCCCAACGTCCTGCGGCGCCGTGACGTCCGCGCCCAGGGTCCGTCGATCAGCCCGCCGTGGCTGCGCCGGGCCGCCGCCACCGAGTACCTCACGCGCGTCACCGCGCTCGCGCAGGAGCCGCTGCGCTGGGACCGCGCGACCCGCGAGGCGCTGCGCTCCCGGCCCATGGCCGTGGCGATGGCGAACTTTGCCGCCGGCATCGCGGAGTACGGCTCGCGCCCCGTCAACCCCTTCGCGGACCTCCGGTTCGCCGACGCCCTCGCGGCGGAGGCCGGCCCGCTGGGCTGGGGCGACCGGACGGCGGTCTTCCGGCGACTCTTCCACGACGTCCTGCCCGACCGCGTGCTGAGCCGGCGCTCCAAGGCCTCCTTCAACTCCACCCGCTGGGGGCCGGAGGAGCGTGCGTTCGCCCGCGCCTGGGACGGGTCGGGCCTCGACCCGGACTGGGTCGACGCCGACGCCCTGCGGTCCGCGTGGCTCGAGGAGGACCCCCACCCGGCGGCCGACTACCTCCTCCAGGTCGCCTGGTGCCAGTCCCAGGGCATCGCGACGGTGCTGGAGCAGACGCCGTGATCCGCGCCGTGCGGACGCTGCTGCGCCGCTCTCCCCGCACCTGGATCCGTGCCCTCCGCACGGCAGTGCTCGCGACAGCCGTCGAGATCGGGCTGCGCACCCTGCCACTGCCCCGCCTCGCCCACCTGTTGCGGGTGCGGCTCGTCCTCGACGGCACCGCCGGTCGGCGGACCGACCCCCGGCTGATCCGCCTCACCGAGGAGGAGCGCGAACGGCTGGACGTCACGTGGCGGGTGCTGCGGCACCGCCCCTTCAACGGGACCTGCCTGCGCCGCGCCCTCCTCGGTGCGCACGCGCTGCGGTACCGCGACCACGCGGTCCGCATCGGTGTGCAGAAGGTCGCCGGTGAGGTCAAGGCCCACGCCTGGCTGGAGATCGACGGGATCGTCGTCGACCCCGACGGCGTCGAGAGCTTCCGTACCCTCACGAGCGGAGTCCCCGCATGAGCACCGAACCGCCGCAGCGCCTCTACGGCCTCACCGTCGCCGCCGGCTTCGCCCTCCACCAGCACCGCCCGGCCCCCGCCGGGTCGCGCGTCGACGTCACCGTCGTCGACGGTGCGCCCATGGCGGAGGACCGGCGCACCCCGCCCGGCACCGTCCTGCTCGACTTCGGCACCGACCCCGACCGCTGGTACACGGTGACGCGCCGCGAGGACGGCACGCTGGTCCTGCGCGTCCACGGGGTCTGCGACTTCGTCATCAGCGCGGACCTGACCGAGGTGACCCTCCACCTCGTCCACGGCACCGCGCCGGGCATGCGCGCCATCATGACGACCGGGACCCTGCTCGCCCTCCAGCTCTACCTCCGGGGCAGCGCCGTCCTCCACGCGAGCGCCGTCGAGCGTGACGGGACCGCCGTCGCCTTCGTCGGGCACTCCGGGATGGGCAAGAGCACTCTGGCGGCCCTCCTGTGCGCGCAGGGTGCGCGCGTGGTGAGTGACGACGTCGTCCCGGTGACCACCGGTGACGTCCCCCTCGTCCCCCTGGGCGCGACGGAGCTGCGTCTGCGCGCCGGTGCCGAGGCCGTCACGGCCGGACTGCCCGACCTGCGCTCACGGGTGAGCGCCGACGACCGGACCGTGGTGGGGCTGCCCTCGCCCGGGACGGACGCGGTGCCCCTGGGCGCCGTCGTCATCCCCCGGCCCAACCGGGAGGGGCGGCTCGAGCTGGAGCCGCTCGACCACAAGTCGGCGCTCTTCGCGCTCATGAGCTTCCCGCGTCTCATGGGCTGGCAGGACCCCGCCGTCCTGGCGCAGGTCTTCACCCACGCCTCCTGGCTCGCGCGCACCGTCCCCGTCCTCGTCGGGCACGTGCCCTGGGGCCCGCCCTTCCGGGAGGACATCGCGCCGGCGATCTGGACGGCGGCGGACCGCCTGTCCCCCGCCTACCGGGCCTGAGGGACGCCGGGGTCGCCGAGGTAGGCGGCGGCCTGGAGCCGGAACAGCTCGGCGTACATGCCCTCGCGGGCCATGAGCTCGTCGTGGGAGCCGGCCTCGACCACGCGTCCCTGGTCGAGGACGTAGATGACGTCGGCGGCCCGCACCGAGGAGAATCGGTGCGAGATGAACACCGCGGTCCGCCCGGCGAGCACCGCGCGCAGCGACTCGTACAGGGCGCTCTCCGCGCGGGGGTCGAGGGCGGCGGTCGGCTCGTCGAGGATCATGAGCTGCGCGTCGCGGTAGAAGGCGCGGGCGATCGCCACCCGCTGCCACTGGCCGCCGGAGAGGTCCCGCCCGCCCTTGAACATGCGCGAGAGGATCGTGTCGTACCCCTTGGGCAGCGCCTCGAGGAAGTCCGCGGCACCGGCCCGGCGTGCCGCCTCGACGACACGACCGCCGTCGGGGTCCGCCGTGGCGCGACCGAACGCGATGTTCTCCCTCGCCGTGAAGGCGTACCGGACGAAGTCCTGGAAGATCACCGCGACACGGTCGCGCACGGACACCCGGGAGTACGTGCGCGTGTCCCTCCCGTCCCACCGCACGGCCCCGGCGCTCGGGTCGTACAGGCCGGCGAGGATCTTCGCGAGCGTGGTCTTGCCCGACCCGTTCTCCCCGACGAGGGCAACGACCTCTCCGCGGCGGATGCGCAGGTCCACACCCCGCAGCGCCTCGGTGACGCTGCCCGGGTAGCTGAAACGGACGTCGTCGACGGTGATCTCCCCGAACGTCGCGGGCGCCGGGTCACCGTCCTCCTCGTCCCGCGCCGTCGCCGCGAGGTCCATGAACTGGTCGACGTCGGAGAGGAAGAGACCGGCCTCGAAGATCGACTGCATGCCGCGGAGGAGGGCCTGGACCTGCCCCTGGAGCATCCTGATCGCGACGATGGCGGCGCCCGCCTCGGCGACGGACACCGCGCCTCGGCCGATGAGCACGACGAGGACGAGCAGGGTGCCGGTGAGGACCACGGCGGCCCCGAGGTTCCCGACGGTGCTCAGCGCCAGACGCCGCCGCAGGTGGCGGGCGAGGTCGGCGAGGTACCGGGCGTAGAGCTCGTCGAACCGTGTGCGGAACGGCCCGCCGAGGTCGAACGCACGGACCTCCTTGGCCTCGTCGCGCGTCGTGAGGAGGTAGCTGAGGTAGAACCGCTGACGCTGGGGCGGCGTCTGGGCCACGGTGAACTGGAACTCCCGCCGGCTCTCCCGGCGGTTGGTGAGGATCATCGGCAGGCCGCCGAGCAGGAGCAGCGGCAGGAGCACGGGGTGGATGCGCGCCAGCACGGCGCCGACGCCGATCGTCGCGGTGAGGCCACCGACGATCCCGAGCAGGGCCTGGGTCACCTGGAAGGGCCGGCTCGTCGCGCTGGCCTCGACGCGCTGGAGCCGGTCGTAGAAGGAGGCCGACTCGAAGTGGCGCAGGGAGACGCCGGTGGCCGCGTCGAGGACGTCCTGGTAGGTGCGCCGCGCGACGGACTCCCCGAGGAAGCGGCTCATGCTGCTGCGCAGCGAGTCGAGCAGCGCGGCCGCGGCCATGAGGCCCGCGAGCCCGAGCGTCGCGGCCACCAGCACGGTCGGCACGCCGCCGCCCGGCCCGAGGTCGAGCACACCGGACAGGAAGGACTCGACGACGAGCACCTGACCCGCCAGCACGAGAGCCGCGACCACCTGGACGACGAGGAGCCCGGTGAACAGGAGACGGCCCGAGCCCCACACCAGGCGCGTCGATCGTCGGACCAGCTGCCACAGCCGGCCGACGGAGCGCCGCTGGTTACGGCTCTCGATCTGGAGGTCGAGCGGGTCGAGCGGCTCGGGCTCCTCCGTCATCGCCCGGCCCCGGGGCGGGTCACCGCAGCAGGCCCTTCTCCGCGAGGTCGGCCGCGAAGGCCGCCGCGTCCGCCTGGGCAGTCGCGCGGTCGATCCCGTACTCCACGACGAGCGCGTCGGCGAGCTCCTCCACGGAGCGCTCCTCGGTCAGCAGCTTGGCCAGGTGGGCACCGGCCACGTTCGTCGTGAGGTAGACCGAGCGCGCGGTGTCGAGGATGACCAGCTCGTCGTCGATCTCCTGCCAGGTGATGCCCTCGGTCCGCAGCTGCACGTGCACTCCTCCCAGGTCCCGCGGCGCCGCCGACGACGGTGCCGCGACCACGCGCGCAGCGGTGCGGCGGGTCGGTGCCAGCGTAGTGCCGGCGTGGGGCCCGCACGGGGCGCACGGGCGGACGATCGTGGGTGCACGCGAGGCCCCACACCCGGGTGAGGGTGAGGGGCCTCGCGATTCGCCGGGGTGACCTCGTGGGCTCCCCGAGCTGGTGGGCCGGCCGGTGGCCGGCCAGGAGTCAGCCGCGCGGGTTGGCGTGACCGGTGTCGGTCGCGCCGGCCTGTGCGTCCGTGGCCGCGTCCGTCGCCGCCTGGGCGGAGGACTCGGCGGCAGCCTGCTGCGCCTCGGTGGTCTCGGTCGCCTTGGCGTCCTCGACGGCGTCGGCCGCCTCGTCGGACACGGCGGTCTCGGGGGCCTCGACGGCGGGCGTCGTGGCCTCCTTCGCGGCGCGCTCGACGGCCTTCTCGGCCTCACGGACGGTGGCCTGCTTGGGGCTCACCGGCTCCATGACGAGCTCGATGACCGCCATGGGGGCGTTGTCGCCCTTGCGGGGAGCGGTCTTGGTGATCCGGGTGTAGCCACCCTGGCGCTCGGCCATGGCCGGCGCGATCTCCGCGAACAGGTCGTGCACGACGCCCTTGTCACGGATCGTGGCCATCACCTTGCGGCGGGCGTGCAGGTCGCCTCGCTTGCCGAGGGTGATGAGCTTCTCGACGACGGGACGCAGGCGCTTGGCGCGGTGCTCCGTCGTCGTGATGGCGCGGTGCTCGAGCAGCGCCGTGGCGAGGTTCGCAAGCATGTGACGCTCGTGAGCCGGGCTGCCACCAAGACGGGGGCCCTTAGCGGGAGTGGGCATGATCTCTCCTGTTGTGAATCGTTGGTGGCGTCAGTCGCGCGCGTCGTCGCTGAACTCGACGTCGCCCTCGAAGTCCGACTCGTCGTCCTCGACCTGCGAGATGTCGAAGTCGACCGGGCTGTCCTTGAGGCCCAGACCGAGAGCAGCGAGCTTCTCGCGGATCTCGCCGATCGACTTGGACCCGAAGTTGCGGATGTCGAGCAGGTCGGCCTCGCTGCGGGCGACGAGCTCGCCGACGGAGTGGATGCCCTCGCGCTTGAGGCAGTTGTACGAGCGCGACTGCAGCCCGAGCTCCTCGATCGGCAGGGCAAGGTCGGCGGCGAGGGCGGCGTCGGTCGGCGAGGGGCCGATCTCGATGCCCTCGGCCTCGACGTTGAGCTCCCGGGCGAGGCCGAACAGCTCGACGAGGGTCTTGCCGGCCGAGGCGAGCGCGTCACGCGGGGTGATCGCGTTCTTCGTCTCGACGTCGACGATGAGGCGGTCGAAGTCGGTGCGCTGCTCGACACGGGTGGCCTCGACCTTGTAGGTCACCTTGAGGACCGGTGAGTAGATCGAGTCGACCGGCACGCGACCGATCTCCGAGTCGAAGCTCTTGTTCTGGCTCGCCGAGACGTAGCCGCGGCCACGCTCGACGGTCAGCTCGACCTCGAGCTTGCCCTTGGCGTTGATCGTCGCGAGCTGCAGGTCGGGGTTGTGGACCTCGACGCCGGCCGGCGGGGTGATGTCCCCCGCGGTGACGACGCCCGGGCCCTGCTTGCGCAGGTACATCACGACGGGCTCGTCGTGCTCCGAGGAGACGACGATGCCCTTGATGTTGAGGATGATCTCGGTGACGTCCTCCTTCACGCCCGGGACGGTCGTGAACTCGTGGAGGACACCGTCGATCCGGATGCTCGTGACCGCAGCACCGGGGATCGAGGAGAGCAGGGTGCGACGCAGGGAGTTGCCGAGGGTGTAGCCGAAGCCGGGCTCGAGCGGCTCGATGACGAACCGGGAGCGCTGCGGGCTGACGACCTCTTCGGTCAGGGTGGGGCGCTGTGCGATGAGCACGATGTGTTCCTTTCAGCAGGCATCCGCTATATGACGCCGTGCAGGGCACCCGCCGACCATCGGTCCGGCCGGCGGGAGGGTGGGGCGGGGCCTCACGTGGTGCCGCACGCCGCCCCGTGGGGGCGGCGTGCGGCGGAAGACTCAGACGCGGCGGCGCTTGGGGGGACGGCAGCCGTTGTGGGCCTGGGGGGTGACGTCCTGGATCGAGCCCACCTCGAGGCCGGCGGCCGTGAGGGAGCGGATCGCGGTCTCACGGCCGGAGCCGGGACCCTTGACGAAGACGTCGACCTTCTTCATGCCGTGCTCCTGGGCGCGACGCGCCGCGGCCTCGGCAGCCATCTGGGCGGCGAAGGGCGTCGACTTGCGCGAGCCCTTGAAGCCGACCTGGCCCGAGGAGGCCCAGGCGATGACGGCGCCGGAGGGGTCGGTGAGCGTGACGATCGTGTTGTTGAACGTGCTCTTGATGTACGCGTGACCGTGCGTGACGTTCTTGCGCTGATTCCGGCGCGGCTTGCGAGCCGTGGACGCCGAACGGGTCTTGGGGGGCATGCGGTGCTTCTCTCCTGGTCGTCGGACCGGTGGCAGTCGGCGCGGTGAGCGCCGGGACGTGCGACCGGACTACTTAGCGGGCCTTCTTCTTGCCGGCCACGGTGCGCTTGGGGCCCTTGCGGGTACGCGCGTTGGTCTTCGTGCGCTGACCGCGGACGGGCAGCCCTCGACGGTGACGCAGGCCCTGGTAGGAGCCGATCTCCACCTTGCGGCGGATGTCGGCCTGGACCTCACGGCGCAGGTCTCCTTCGACCTTGAAGCTGCCCTCGATGTAGTCACGGAGAGCGACCAGGTCGCTGTCGGTCATGTCCTTGACGCGAAGGTCGGGGCTGACGCCCGTCGCCTCGAGCGCCTGCTTGGCGCGGGTGCGCCCGACGCCGTAGATGTAGGTGAGCGCGATCTCAAGCCGCTTCTCGCGGGGGAGGTCGACGCCGACGAGTCGTGCCAACTTGTGCTCCTTGTGCTGCTCGGAGGTCTTCCGCACCACCCTCCCGTCCGAGCCGGACGGGCCCCGGCCTCCGAGCCGGGGGTTGCTCCTGGGAGCTAGCGGTGCGCTTGGCGGCAGGACGCCGCCGTCGTCAGATCAGCCCTGACGCTGCTTGTGACGAAGGTTGGTGCAGATCACCATCACGCGGCCGTGACGACGGATGACCTTGCAGTTGTCGCAGATCTTCTTGACGCTGGGCTTGACCTTCATGGCATTCCTCCGCCGCCGCGCCGGCGCACTGGGCACCGCGACGGCGATTGTCGAGTGGTTACTTGTAGCGGTAGACGATGCGACCCCGGGTGAGGTCGTACGGGCTCAGCTCAACGACGACCCGGTCCTCGGGGAGGATCCGGATGTAGTTCTGACGCATCTTGCCCGAGATGTGCGCGAGCACCTTGTGGCCGTTGCTGAGCTCCACCCGGAACATCGCGTTGGGCAGCGCTTCGACAACGCTGCCCTCGATCTCGATGACGCCGTCCTTCTTCGCCATATCCTCCGCTAACTCTTCTCTCCTGCATGGCCGCCGTCGTCTGACGACTCCGGCGGGGCGTACCGTGGAACACGCCCGTCCCCCAGGTTCCAGGCAGGGAAGTGGCAGGCACGCTCGTCCAGCGCTCCATCATACGACATCGCACCAGCAGCCGCGTGCATGACGTCCCTCACAGGGGGCACGGGCGGGGCCGCCTGGAGACGGCCCCGCCCGGCTGGGGAGTCGGGTCGCGCGGCTCGCCCCCGGGACCGATCACAAGCACCGGGGATCCGCGCGCCCCTGCCTCCCCCTGCACCCCGGCCGGCCGGGCAAGGCCGGCCGGGGTGGGTCTAGTGGCCGGGCGGGTGCCCGGCGGTCCCGGTCCGGCGGCGGGCCAGGACTGCGAGGCCAGCGCCGAGGGCGGCCGCGAGGCAGGCGAGGGTGACCAGCGGCCCCACGCCCGCGCCGGTCTCCTGCAGCCGCCCCGTGCCCTGCCCGCCCGTCGGCGGCACGTCGACCTCCGACAGGCCGTCGCTCTCCGTCGGCTCCGGCTCCGGCTCCTCGGGCAGCTCGGCGCCGATCTCGAGCAGGACGTCGAAGGACGCCCGGCGCGGCGCGACGTTGGCCCGGTTCCCCGAGGTTGCCGCGACCGGCAGCTCGTACCCGACCGTGACGGGCACCTCCCCGCCCTTCGCGAGGTCGACCTCGAGGACGGGCGTCACCCCGTTGGCGTCGAGCTCGGCGAAGGAGGCCGAGCCCCCGGGCCAGCGCAGGACGAGGTCGTCGTAGAAGCTCCCCTCGTCCTCACCGCTCTCGTGGTGGACGTCGGCAGCCGCGGGGTCGAGGAGGTCGACGTTGACGATGCTGGCGCGCAGCGTGCCCGTCGCGGGGCCGTCGTTGCGCACGAGCACGGTCCGGCTGGCGGCGTCGCCCGGCACGGCCACCGGCGACCCGAGGAAGCTCTCGGTCGTCACGCCGCTGTACGTGGCACCGTCCCACGACAGGTGGATCGACTCGTCGTAGGGCACGGCCGCGTGCGCGCCGGCCGCGCCGAGACCGACGGTGAGCGCCGCCGTGGCGACGGTGCTGAGGACTCGGCTCACGGCTGCTCCCCGGGACGGAAGGTGGTGGAGGTGAAGGTGATGGCGTGGACCGGCTCGTCGGCGGGGTCGAGCCGGTCGAGGACGGCGGCGTCCCACGTGTCCTCCGCCTGGACGGCCGGCCCCTCGGGGGGACGGGCGGTGACCCGCGCCGTGTTGGCGTAGTCCCCGACCTGCGGGGGACCGTCATAGCTCGCGTAGAGGCACCAGTACTCCCGGACGGGTTCGGTGGCCGCGGTGTACGCGCTCGGGACGGGCGTGGACTCGTACCCGCTCGGCTCGGGAGCGCTGCCCGGGGAGAGCCGCGCGACGTCGCACGCGTCCGGTGAGTCGACGGCGAAGAGGGCCGGGCGGGCGTGGCCGAGGACACCCGCGCCCCAGTCCGCCGGTGGGCTGACGACGTAGTGCAGCCCCTTGTTGCCCTGGCTGAGGGAGTCGACCTGGACGGGGACGGCGAGCTCACCGTCGCGGACGAGCCGGGCGGCCTCCTGCGGGCCGACGGTGAGGACCGCGGTACCGGTCGGGGCCGCCACGGTCGCGCCGGGCGTCCCGACGGCGAAGGACTGGTAGCCGGCGGCGACCGCGCCGCCCAGCTCGGTCGAGTCGCTCCACAGGGCGAGGGACACGCCCCCGATCCCGAGGCAGGCACCGGTGAGGCCGACGACGGCGGCCGTGAGCACGGTGCGGCGTCGTGTCGTGGTCATGAGGTGAAGCCCTCTCCGGTCCGGACCTGGTCGAGGTCGACGACCACGGTCCCGAGGTCCGCGAGCTGAGGGGCGGCGTCCGCCCCGACCCGGTCGCTGGTGCCCTCGCCCAGGGCGACGGCGACCTCGAGGGTGAGTGCGCCGCCGCCGTCGAGGGTGACGAGCCGCTCCTCGCCGAGCGGGGCGCCGATGACGAGGTGGTCGCCGGCCGCGTCCAGCACCGAGTAGGTGGCGGTGACGCCGTCGGGGAGGGCGGGCTCACGCTCCCAGCCGACGGAGAGCCGGCCGAGCATGTTGTCGCCCTCGAGCGCCGTGGTGAGACGCTGGCTCATGAGCAGCGAGTCGCCGGGGCGGGCGAGGAAGGTGGCCGGGTCGATGCGTCGCGGCGAGCCCGGCACGTCCGGCGACGTCTCCTGCCACACCGCCCCACCGACGGTCTCGATGTCGAGGTTGCCGGCGGTGACGGTGCCCAGGGGCAGCTCGGCGGCGGTGTGCCAGAGGGCGACGGTGCCGCCTGCACCGACGGCACCCGCGAGGAGCGCGACGCCGGCGACGATGGGGAGGGACCCGCGGCGCCGGCGAGGCCGGCGAGGGGTGGGGCGAGGTGTCACGACTCTCCTGTGGTGATCAGCCCGGGGCCGCGACGGCGGCCGGCACGGGAGTCTGCGATGACGAGGTAGCTGCCGTACCCGATGAGGAGGCAGGCGACCGCGGTGACGACGGCGCTGCGGTGGGGTCCCACGGCGCCGGCGAGGTGACCGACGTGGGGGACGTGGTAGACGACCCGGCCCATGACCTGCTCGGGTGAGACGGGGTCGTCGTCGGCGCCGTTCGCGTCACCTCGGGTGACGTAGGCGGTCTCGGCGCCGAGGCTGACGCCGACGACGCGGTGGGTGATGAGGGTGGGGTCCCCGGGGACCGGCTGGAAGGTGACGACGTCACCGACCTCGTACCGCTCCTGCGGGACCGACACGACCATGTCGCCGGGTGAGTAGGTCGGCTCCATGGAGCCGGTGAGCACCGTCAGCGCCGCACCGCCCAGCACACGGGGGACGACGGCGACCGCGCCGGCGAGGAGGAGCAGCGCGACGAGGAGGACGGCGGTGGTCCCGCTGAGGACCGCCCGCCGGAACGAGCCAGGGCGGGCCGGCGTCGTCGTGCCGGGGGCCGCGACGGTCGTGGCCATGGTGCTCCTTCCTCTGGTGGCGGGTCGTCGGTGCGTGGGGTGGGTGGGGGCACGCCGGGGGTGCGGGCCCCCACCCGGGGGCGCTCAGAAGCCGCCGACGCCTCCGTCACGCACCTGCGTGAGGGTGACGTCGAAGGCCTTGAGCGCGGCCTTGGCCTCGACGAGGTCGCGCTCGGCGACGTCCTCGTCGAAGGTCACGCTGAGGACGACCTCGAGGTTCGGGGTGCCGGTGAGCGCGGCGGGCAGCGTGTGGAGCGGGGCCTCGTTCTGCGAGTTGTCCGCGGAGGCGAAGCGGAGGGGGTGCGCGGCGGCCAGCGGGGTCGCGTCGACGATGGTCTCGCCGTCGAGACGGACCTCGTAGGTGGCGTGCTCGGCGAGCTCGGCGAGGAGCTGGCCGTTGCCGGTGACGCCGAGGCGGTCGAGGGAGAGCTCGGCGACGAGGTTGTCGCCCTGGAGGGCCGCCGTCAGGGGCAGGGTGCCCTCGATGGTGTCGCCGGGGACGATGCGGAAGGTGTCGAGGGTGATCTCGTGGTCGCCCTGGGTCCGGTCCGCGGAGACGTCCTGCCAGGACACGGTGCCGGCCTCGACGTCGAGGTTGCCGGAGGTGATCGCGCCACCGGCGACCTCGGCGCTGTCGTTCCACAGCGCGAAGGTCGCGCCGCCCACGAGGAGGGCCGCGCCAGCGGCTCCGGCGACGATGCCCGTGGTCTTCTTGCTCATGTTCATGTCCTTAGCTGTCGTGATCGGTGACGGCACGTGCGCGCTGTCACCTGACCGAGCGGAGGGCTCGGGCAGTGGGAGGGAGGGTCAGGGACGTGCGGTGACGGGCCCTGAGCCCGTGCAGACCATGTGGTCGCCGACGGCGAGGTCTGCGCGTGGGCACCGGACGTCCACACCCTGGTCGTCGGTGACGACGACGTCGGTGAGGGGGGTCTGACCGGTGTTGCGGACCGTGTAGGTCCAGGTGACGGTGGCGCCGGTCGTCACGGTGGAGCCGGCGCTCAGCTCGCGGGCGCCGTCGAGCTGCGCGGCGGACGTGACGTCCCACGCCCGCTTGACGATCTCGACGCCCGGCTCGCGGGTCTGGGTGTTGGTGAACGTGCAGGTGACGTCGTCGCCGGGCGCGACGTCGAGGGTGAGGCCGTCACCGTCGCGGGCCACCGCGACCGACCGCCCGTTGGCGGTGCAGCTCAGCGCGGACAGTGCCCAGCCCTGGGACCGCTGCGCGGAGGTGAGGCGCTCCTCGAGCCGGACCGTCGCGGCGGTCGCGTCGGGACGGGTGAAGCGGACCGTGTAGCCGACGGAGCCGGACTGCCCGGTCACCTGCACCTCGCCGGGGGCGAGCGCGCCGCTGCCGGCCGTGCGGGTGGCGGTGAACGTCCAGCCGGCCCCGGGGCCGGCGCTCGCACCGTAGGGCTGCGCGACCTTGTCGACCGTGATGGTGGCCTGGCAGGTGGCGCCCTTGGCGAGGTTCTGGAGGAGGGGGGCGAGCTGACGCCAGCCCGTCTGGAAGTAGTCCGCGGTGTTCGCGGAGGAACCCGTGACATACCTCGTGGGGCCGGAGACCGCGCGCAGGTTGGCGGCGTCGCCACCCACGCCCTCCCCGACGCCGACGGCGAGGACTCTCGTCCCCTCCGCCTTGAGCGCGTTGGCGGAGAAGATCGCCTGCTCGGTCTCGACGAAGCGGGTGACGTTGCCCGGCCCGGTGACCGGGGAGCCGGCGTAGGTCGCCATGCCGTCCGTGACGACGATCGCGAGGTCGAAGGCCTGCCCGTTCTCGGCCACCTGGTGGATGCCGCGGTCCCAGTTGGTCCCGCCGCCTGCGGTGTAGGCGTTGATCCGCGAGCGGATCGTCGCGAGGTTGCCGTCGATCGGGAGGAGGTCGGGGTAGTTGCGACCGTTCGCGCTCGTGGAGCGCGGGGCGTTCTGCGCGAAGGTGAAGAGGGACAGGCGCGAGCCCGTGCCCTCGAGCGCCTCGGCGAAGGCGATGGCCGAGGCCTTGAGGTCACCGACGGCGCCCGCCTCCGAGACGGAGCCCGACAGGTCGAGGACGAGCGCGACGTCGATACCGGCGGCGCAGGTCTGCGGCAGCTGCGGGTTGGCGCGCGAGCTCTGCCAGCGGGCCCCGGAGACCGTCCGGTCGGAGCTCCCACCGGAGCTCGTCATGAAGTCACGGCCGGCCGTGTACGTGCTCCCTGCCCTCAGCTGGGTCCCCGTCCGGAAGCGGTAGGACGTCGCCTCCTGGGAGACCGCCCCGCCCGTGACGAGCGCCGGGCTCGTGTACCAGCCGCCGGGAGCCGCCTCCTGGACCACCCAGAACTGGCGGTCCCGGTTGACGCCCGCCGGGGAGACGAGGACCTGCTCGTACTCCAGGCACCAGAAGAACCAGGAGATGCACTCGCCGGTGCGCGTGACGGCCTGCTGGGTGTCGGGGACGACGAAGCTGCAGTCGCCCTGTGCGTCGGACACGCACGACGCCCAGCTCGCCGCGACGGGGGAGGTCGGTCCCGAGGCGCCGCCGTCGTGGAGGCGCAGGCGCACACCGGCGAGAGGGGCGACGGCGGAGGACGAGGTGCGGTCACCGCCCGCCTTGACCGTGATGACGGCCGAGGCACCGGCCGGGCTGGGGACGGCGAGAGGGGCGACGCCCCGGGTCACGCCGGGGCGGGTGACGTCGCCGACCGGCGCGGGGGCGACCGGTGCGTCGTCGGCCGCGGGTGCCGTCTCCTCGACGGCGAGGGCCCCGTCCTCGACGGACGCTGCCGGCTCCTCGACGGAGGGTGCCGGTTCCTCACCGGCAGGCACCTCGCCCTCGACGGCGGGGACCGGCTCGTGGACAGCACCCTCCTGCGGAGGCAGCTGGGCGGTCGCCGGCGCGCCCACGGCCTGCGCGGTGGCGTCGCCGGGCTCGCCGCTCGCGCCGGACCCCGTCCCGCCGACGACGAGCGCCAGGGTGACGAGGGCCGACAGGCCCAGGCGCGAGGTGCGCCCGGCCCGGCTGCCGGTAGAGGCTCGGTGCTTCATGGTGTCGTGCTCCGCCCGTGATCGATGACGAGGGGAAGCACACCAGCCGCGACAGCCGCTGCGGGGGCGGGCCACGAGTGACCGGCAGAGGACCGCCACGAGGGGCGCGGGCTAGTCTCCCCGCACGTCGAGCGCCCGGGGGTGAGGGGAGCCGCGGCGGCGCCGGCGGCTGCCGCGCGCAGATCCGCGCGATCCTGCGAACGGAGGAGTGGTCACCCCACTTTCGTAGGACTCACCCCTGTCTCACCCTCGGTCCCGGACGGCCCACCGGGGTGGTGGTCGGCGGGTCCCCCGCCCGGCGCCGGGCCGCGGCCCGTTGTCCACATGTCGAGAGCAGAAACGCGCGAACGGGGCCGTCCCGGAGGACGACCCCGTTCGCCGGCCACCGAGCCGGTGCGGGACTTACGCCTGGCGCCGATCACAAACGCCCTGCGGTCCCGGCGGCCATGGGGGCCGCCCGCGTCCTCACCTGCCGGGCGGAGCCGATGGGGACGCGGTGCGGGAGGTGTCGGTCGCGTCAGCGACCTCCACCGGCTGGTGTCAGGCCTCCTTCCGGCGCCTGGTCGTGCCGAGGGCGAGACCGCCCGCGGACAGGAGCACCGCCAGCAGCGCGGTGCCGGCGACGGCCGCACCGGTTGGCGGCAGCCCGGGCTTGCGCGGCGGGGTGAGGTGCGTCGTCGAGCACTCGATGCAGAGCGGCGGGGGCGTGCCCTCACCGGTGACGACGTTGCGCAGCCGCACGCCCCAGGCGTCGTGGTCCACCTGCACCCGGTAGGTGAGGGTGGCCGTCTCGCTCAGGCGCGGGATGTCCCACACGAGGTCCTCGCCGTCCCAGTCGACGCTGCCCACGCTCGCCACGACGGCGCCGGTGGTCCGGGCGTGCTCGAGGACGTCGGACAGGTCGTCGGTGATGGTGAGGTCCATCGGGTCGACGTCACCGGTCGGGGTGGCGGTCACCGTGTAGGTGATCGTGTCGCCCGGGTCGACCGTGCCGCCCGACGCGGGGTCCGAGCTCTTCGTCAGCGTCCAGGACGGCTCCCCGATCGGGCCGCAGTCCTCGGCCGTGAGGACGTCGAAGCCGCTGTACAGCGCGGCCCGGTTGACGTAGCCGTACCCGGGGCGGCCGTCGGGGTCGCAGACGAGGTTCTCGTCCGGGATCCCAGCGCTCACCTCGACGACGAAGACGACCTCGTACCGGTGCACGTCCCCGCCCTCGACGGCGACGAGCTCGACGATCGGCCCCTCACCGTCCCACGCGAGGTCCTGCGGATCCTCCGGGTCGCTGACGTCCCACGCCTCCTGGTCGAGGATCGTCACGCCGTCGGGGAAGGCGGGGACGTCGACGAGGTCGTAGTAGATGCGGGCGTCGCTGGCCGAGTTGTCGACGACGAGCGTGTAGCTCACCGCCCACGTGCCGTCCTCCTGCCGGACCGCCGAGCCGAACTCCTTGTCGAAGTCCACCTCGCTCGGCGGGAGGCAGTCGCGGTCGGTGCTCTCCTCGCCGTGGGCGGTGATCGTCGCGGCGTTGAGGAACCCGCCGCCGTCGGTGCCGTCGTCGCCGGTGCACCGCGCGTCGCTGTCCTCGTCCCCGGCGATCCCGGCGGCGACGAACGCGTTGACGGTGACGACGAAGGTGTCGCTGGCACCTCCGGCGAGCGGCCGGTCGTTGGCGAGGGTCGCGGTGAGCTCGTCCGGCAGGTCGGCCCACTCGCCCGCGACCCCGGTGCCCTCGAGGGTCCAGGTCGCGGTGATCGGCGTGATGCCCTCGCCGTACTCGAGGGTGTCGGTGAGGTCGTAGACCCCGCCGACGCTCGAGTCGTTGGAGGCGACGACCTCGTAGACGACCTCCCAGGTGCCGTCGGGCAGCTGGTCGGCGGAGACGGCCGTCTTGTCGACCGACATGTCCGGGTCCGGGACCGGCACGCAGGCGTCGTCGTCGTACTCGTCGTTGCCGGAGACGATGGTGGCCAGGTTGAACAGCCCGTGGCCGTCGTCGGAGCCGTCGAGGCCGCACTCCCGCAGCCCGCCGTCGTCGGTCTCGACGACGTCGGTGAGGCTCACGGTCGCGGTCACCGTGTAGGTGTGGGTGGTGGCGGCGGGCAGGAGGACGCCGCTGACGACCTGCGTCTCCGTCACCCCGTCCCAGTCGTCGTAGACCGTGCCGTCACGCTCGACGGTCGCGTCGAGGATGTCGACGCCCTCGACGACGTCGAACGCGTCCGACAGGTCGTAGCTGACGGCCTGGTCGGCGTCGGGGTTGACGACGTCGATGGTGTAGCTGACGTCCCAGGTGCCGTCGCCGTTGTCGACGAGGTCGCCGGCCGTCTTCTCGACGGTCGGGGCGACGGGCTCGGCGCACGCCCGATCGGTCTCGTCCTCACCGTAGGAGGTGAGGGTGGCGGCGTTGAGGAACCCACCGCCCTCGCTCGGCTCCTCCTCGTCGCACAGCCCGGCCTCGGTGCCGATGACACCCGCGGCGACGTCCGCGATGACGACGACGACGTAGGTGTGGGTCGTGCCCGCCGCGATCTCGGCGTCGGTGGCGAGCACCGTCGTCGGGTTGTCGGCCACCGGCTCGTCCCACTCCCCGCCAGCGTCGGGCTGGCCCGCCGGGAACCACGCGGCCGCCGTCGGCGTGATCCCACCGCTGTACTCGATCGTGTCGCTCAGGCTGTAGACACCCGGGTAGGCGTCGGGGTTGACGACGTCGATCTCGTAGGTGACGAGCCAGTCGCCACCGGGCAGCTGGTCGGCCGAGACGGCCCGCTTGGCGACCTCGAGGTCCGGCACGCAGACCTCGACGACCTCCTCCGCGGACTGCTGCGTCTGCGCGATCCACGCCGTGTTCGTGTACTCGACGCAGCCCTGCGGGACTCCCTCGAGCTCGAGGGAGTAGGTGAAGACGGTCGGCGTACCGGCCGCGTCCCACGTGGCGGTGCCGAGATCCACCGGGTTGGCCGGGTCGGTCTGGTCGTCGACGACCGTGATCGTCTCGTTGACCGGCGTCTGCGCCCAGTCACCGGGCTCGATGTCGGCGGTCCCGGTGGCCGTGCTGCTCGGTGTCGGCACGGTGCCCGCCCACGTGGCGGTCGCCGTGTTCGTGCCGGAGTAGGCCGGCTGGGTGACGAAGGTGCACGTGTAGCTGAGGTCGACGCTCTCGCCGGCCTCGACGAGCACGCCGGCCCCACCGGCGACGGTGCACAGCGCCCCACCCCCGACGTCGACGGTGTCGGTGACGTCGGCGGTGATGTCGAGCCACTCGTTCGGGTTGGACACCGTGACGGTGCCCTGCATGGCCCAGCCGGCGTCGCTGCTCCCCGTGGGGGTCGCGGTGACGGTGTAGCCGACGGTCGCGGTCCCGGTGGCGGGGTCGGGGGTCACGGTCGTCTCGTCGGCCTCCTTGTCGATGTCCCACAGGTAGGTGCGGTCGAAGGAGAGGACGACGTTCTTCTCGACCTCGAGGTCCAGGCCGGCGCAGAGCGTGACGACCTCGATGCTCGACTCGTTGACGACGAGCGGAGCGACCAGCGGCTCGGGCGAGTTGACGATGGTCGCGGTGTTCTCGAACTCCACGCACCGGCCGGCGGTGCTCGGCCACTCGAGGTCGTAGGTGAGGACGGCCTCGCCGTCGGTCGCGTCGAGGGCGTTGCCACCGGGAAGCTCGGACAGGTCGTACTCGGAGTCGGTCACCGTGACGTACCGGTCGGTCTCCGACACGGCCGCTGCAGCGAAGTCGAAGGGCGCGGTGGCCGTGGCGCTGCCGCCGGTCCCGGGGAAGGCCGCGGCGTCCCAGGTGACGGTGGCGGTGTTGGTCCCCGTGGTCGTCCCCGTGGCGTCGACGAGGTCACAGGTGTAGCTGAGCGTGACGGAGTCACCCGCGGGAACGGTGACGTTCGTGCCCCCGGGCACCGAGCACGTCGAGTCCGGCAGGCTGTCGACGACGTCGACGCCGGTGAAGGGGACGTCGTTGGGGTTCGTCACGACGATCGTCCCGCCCACCGTGTAGCCGGAGTCGACCGGCCCCTCCGGCGTGACCGTGACGTCGTAGGTGAAGGTCCCGTCCTCCCCCGCGGGCACCTCGAGCCGGTCCTCCCGGGCCACCTTGGTGATGCCCCACTCCCAGTCGCGGACGAGGCTCGGCTCGGCGGTCTTCGACACGAGGAGGTCGTCGTAGTCGGGCGGGACGAGGGCGTTGCGGACCGTACAGCTGACGATCTCCTCGGCGGCGACGTCGACGGTGAAGCCGAGGTCCCCGCTGTCGGCGACCGGCAGCACCTCACCGGTCCCCGTCTCGACGCACCGGGCGTTGGCACCGTCCACCGGGACGAGCTCGTAGCCCTCCTGCTGCGTCTCGGTGACCGTCACGCTGCGGCTCTGCACCGCCGGGGTGTGGTCGACCGTGAAGTTGACGGCGCTCGAGTCGTCGGTCGTCGCCGTCGCGGGCGAGACACCCTCCGTCGTGGTGCCGAAGGTCCACCCCGCCCCGCCGGGCACGACCTCACCGTCCGCGTCCACGACCTCCTTGACGACCGTGAGCGTTCCGGCGCACTCGGCGTTGGCGATCTCCTCGAGGGTCGCCGCGAGGTCCTCGAGGTTCGTGCGGTAGAAGTCCTGCCCCTCGTCGGGGCCGGAGACGAGCGGGATGCGGATGCTCGCGCCGGGCAGGAAGGCCTCGGGCCCGAAACCGACGAGGACGACCTGGGCGCCGGTCGCCTTGACCGCGTTGGCGGAGAGGATCGCCTCGTTCACCTCGGCGATCGTCGAGACGTCGCCGGGGCCCTGGCGGTCGCGGTGGAAGGTCGGCTGGCCGTCGGTGAGGAACAGGACGACGTCGTAGGTCACCCCGGACTCGACGACCTGGTGGAGGGCACGGTCCCAGTTCGTCCCGCCACCGCCGCTCGGCGTCGCCTGGTACCCGTTGATCCTGTCGATGATCTGCTGCGCGCCGCCCGGCGTCGCCACGCTGGTCAGCGGCAGGCCCCCGTTGGTCGGGCCCGCCGCGGGCGCCTCGCTGCCGAAGGTGAAGAGCGCCACCTGCGACGGCGTGCCGGTGATGGCGTCGATGAAGTCGTTCGCGGCGGCCTTGTGCTCGTCGAGCAGCTCCTCGGTCTCGGTGACCGAGTTGGACAGGTCGAGGACCATCGCCATGTCGAGGCCGCACTGTGCCGGGGCCACGTTGTTGGGCCGGACACTCGCCCAGCGCGGCTCCGTCACGGTGTCGCTGTACGCGAGGGGAAGCTCGATGGTCCGCTCGGCGACGGAGTCGTCAGCGGCGACGGGCCCGGTGGCGAAGATGTAGTCGTTGTCCGGGGCCCACTGGGCCGGGGCGACCCAGCCGTCGGGGGCGTCGGTCTGCACGGCGTAGAAGGCGTCCACCCCACCGAGCGCGCCCACGAGGTCGGCGAAGATGCCGCACTCGCCCGTCTCGTCGGTGGTGCAGCTGCCGACGAGGACACCGTCGGGCTCCCCCTCCGTCGGTAGCTCGGTGAACCGGTAGAACTCGTAGCTCACGCCCGCGAGCGGCGTGGCCGTGGTGCTCGTGGCGCCCGTGCCCGTGCGGTCGGCACCGGACCGCACGATGAGCTTGACCTCGCCCGGCCCGGGGTCGCCCGGGGGCACGAGGAAGGGGGTGGCCTCCGCCTCTTCGGCTGGCGGCTCCTCGGCGGCGGCCTCCTCGACCGCGGGCTCCTCGACCGCCGACTCCTCGGCGGCGGGCTCCTCGGCGGCCGGCTCCTCGGCGGCGGGCTCCTCGGCGGCGGGCTCGTCAGCCTCGCCGGCGGCCGCCGGCTCCTCGACCGCGTCGGCGGTCTCGAGGGTGGGGTCCGGGCTCAGCTCGCTCAGCAGCTCGGCGACCTCAGCGTCGCCCTCGGGCGAGGCCAGGGTCGCGGTGCCGCTGAGGACGAGCGTGAGGCTCGTGAGCCCGACGAGGATGGCGCGCGACCGGCGCCGCCAGGGGGATGCGGTGCTGCGATGACGACGAGGCATGGCGACGCTCCTTGTGATCGGTAGGGCGCTGCCCAGCCCACCACCACGGCCGCGCACGGGGAGGGGCGAACCGGGATGATCGCCGGTTGATTTGCCTCCTGACCGGGGTGACGGCGTCGTCCTCGTGAGGGCGCCGATCCGCGCCCCCGCGCGGATGCGGCCGGTGCGGGCGTGAGGAGGTCCGGACATGGGCGAACCAGAACGGCCACGGCAGGCCTGCCCCGTGCCCCACACTGTGGTCGTGCACGCTCAACCACGGGTGTCGGTGGTGGTCCCGGTCCGGGACGACCCCCGGCTGTCGGCCTGCCTCGAGGCGCTGAGCCGGCAGAGCTACCCCGCCGGGCTGGTCGAGGTGATCGTCGCCGACAACGGTGACGACCCCGCCGTCCGGGCGCTCGCCGACACACATCCGGGAGTGCTCTACGTCGCCGAGCCCGCCGGTGGCTCCTACACCGCTCGCAACGCGGCGGTGCTCGTGAGCACGGGCGAGGTCCTCGCGTTCACCGACGCGGACTGCCTGCCCGAGCCGCAGTGGCTCGAGCAGGCGGTCCGCGCCCTGGTCGACGGCGCGGACATTGTCGCGGGGCGGGTTGCCGTGTACGCCCGCGACGCCGCACGCCCCCACCCCGTCGAGGCCTACGAGCTGGTCCACGCCTTTCCCCAGGAGACCTACGTGTCCCGCAGCGGGGCGTCGGTCACCGCCAACATGTGCACGACGCGCGCCGCCTTCGACGCAGCCGGCCCCTTCCGCTCCGAGCTCCTCTCCGGCGCCGACATCGAGTGGGCGCAGCGAGCCAACCGCCTGGGGCTGCGGACGGTCTACTGCGCACACGCCGTCGTCCACCACCCGGCCCGCGACTCCTACGCCGCCCTGCGCACCAAGCTGCGCCGGGTCATCGCCGGCCGGCACGAGCGCGACGTCCTCGACGGCCACGACGCGCCGGCTCCCTGGCCGGCACCGCGCTCGCTCGTCCCTCCCGTGGGGGCGGTCCGGCGGGCGCGCGAGGCGCCCCAGCTCCTCACCGGCCGCGCCCGCGCCGCCTTCCTCGTCGGCGAGGTCTACCACCGGTACGTCGCGGCCTGGGTCGCGACCGAGCTCGCCGTCCGGGACCGGCTCAGGCGCCGGCGGGCGCGCGCAGCCGCTCCCGCAGGTTCGCGGTGAGTGGCGTCGCCACCACGGTGTCCGCCTCCCCGGCCACGCGCAGCGGCAGTGCGGGGCTCATCGCCTCCAGCCGCCACAGGGTGCCGATCGCGCCGATCACGACGAAGGTGACTCCCACGAAGGTCGCGAAGCTGAAGGAGTCGAAGGTCGCGCTGGCGAGCAGGCCACCCGGCATCACCACCGCCAGGGCCTGGCCGAGGTGGCGGGTCTCCTCGGTGCTCCCGCGCAGCCGGATGCTGCGTGCCAGGACGTAGGGGACGAGGAAGAGCGCGAGGAGTGCGGACAGCCCGAGCAGGCCGCCGGCCACGAGCGTGCCGTAGACCTGGTTGTCGAGGAGGATGTAGCGCTCGGGGATGACCGTCCCGGCGCCGCGTCCGAGCCAGGGACGCTCCTCGAACATCCGCTGGACGAAGTCCTGGTCCGCGATCCGGTTCTGGACGCTCGGATCGTTGTCCATGTTGGTGAACAGGGCACGGATGGTGCCGAGAACCCCGCGGTTGACCACGTGGAACGCGGCGGTCCCGACGAGCGCCACGACGAGCACGTTGTACCGCCGCCGCCACGGCCACACCACGCCGAGCAGCACCATCGTCACCGCGACCGTGAGGATCGCCGACCGCGAGATCGACAGCGGGATCGCGGAGGCGATGAGCACGACGCACACCCACTGGCCCACGCGCGTGCGCCCCGCCGGCGCGAAGAACGCGTAGTGGAGCGCGAGGGGCAGCACGAGAGCCAGGACCACACCGAACTCGATGTAGTGGTTCGCCGTGCCGGCCACCCGCGCGAAGTCACCGTCACCCCGTGCGCCGACGCCGATGAGCGTGGAGTTGTGCCGCAGGCCGGGGATGCGGATGAACCGGGTGAGGTCGACGACCCGGAAGAACTGGAGGATGCCCACGGTCGCCATGGCGGCGGCCAGTGTCACGAGGGTTCGCAGCAGCGTGTCGAGCTGCCGCCGCGTGACGAGGCCGTCGGCGACCGCGAGCGCCACGCCGACCATCGCGACGTTGAAGATCAGCCAGCGGTCGGCGCTGTTGGCCTCGATCTGCGGAAGGAGCCGGTCGTAGCCGACGGCGTAGCCGACGAGCTGGACGGCGAGGTAGCCCGCGAGGAGCCACCGCACCGGCTGCCGGCCGGCGGGCAGCCGCTGCGGACGCCGCATGGAGACGCACCACAGGAAGGCGAGGAGGATGCCGACGGCGACGGAGGGGCGACCCACCGACCCGAGGCCGCCGATGACGAGCCGGGCCGGGATGAGGAACTGCAGCACGAGGAAGGTGAGGAGCAGGGCGAGCGTGCTGATCCGCCGCCGGCGCAGCAGCACCGGCTGCCACTCCCCCGCGCCGCCCGGGCGGCGCAGCAGCGCCGGCTCGAAGTCCAGGTCCTGGCGGCCCGTGGACCGCCGCGGTCGCGCGCTCACGCGTGGGCGTGGTCGCGGTCCCGGCGCGGGTCCACGGGCGGCTGCGCGCCCTCGGACCACTCGGGCAGCTCCTCGACGGCGGGCGTCGAGCGTGCCTCCGCCCTCGCCCTCCGGCGGGCACGACGGCGCCGGAAGAGCCCGACGATGTCGTCGAAGAGCACCGCGACGAGGAGGGCGGCACTGGCCCCGAGCAGCCCCGTGACGGCCTGCACCTGGAGCTTGCCGTCGTAGACGACGGCCATGAGGGACGGAGCCGCGAGGACGTCCAACCCGTACTGGGCCGCTGCTGGGATCCCGGCGGCCGACTGACGCGCCTCGAGCTCCTCGACCGCCAGCCCGAAGACGAAACCGGCCGTGGCCATCGCCTGGTCGGCGTCGCCACCGCGCACCGTCACGGTCATGATCGTGCTGCGTGACTGGCCGGACACCTCATAGCTCGGGAGGAACCCCTCCGCCTGGGCGCGTGCCCGCATCTCGGCGCTGTTGAGGACGATGGCGACAGCGACGTTCGCCTGCTGCTCACCGCCGTACGGGTTGGGGACAGGGGCCGGCGCACTGCCGGGAGTGATGAGCGCGGTGCCGGCCACCTCGTACTCCGGGGCGACCCCCGCGCCGACGACCTGGACCGCTCCCGCCGTGAGCGCGAGAAGGGGCAGGAAGATGTACCACCGGCGCAATGTCGCCACCGTGATCCGCCAGACATCCACTGTGGCCTCCGTTGTGCGTGGTCGGGGTGGGGACGGGTGGGGACCGAGGTCCCCACCCGTCGGCCACCCGGTCGGGCCAGACGGCCCTGCCGATCACGGGCGTCGGTCCGTCGTCGACCCGTGGGCGGCCCCCAGCCCGTCGCTGACCGGGCGGTGCCAACGACAGGGCTGAGCCATGCGGGCACCGTCCACGTCGGGAGTGGTGCCCGTCACGTGACAAGCACAGCACCCGCCCCGCCGCTCCTGCGACGCGCCGCAGGATGACGACGAGCTGATCAGACGGCGGACGACGGGGTGACCAGCGGGGTGAGCCCGGCCGCGGGCCGGACGCCGCCGACGGCCCAGTCACCCCCGGCGCGCACCTCATCCCCGTGACGTCATCCGGCGGTCATCCTTAACGGCCCACGGACCCCGTGCCATGTTGAGACGGCTGCTCGGGCGAGCCAACGTCGTCCCGTCCGACGGCTCAGACCACGACGAGCGACGGAGGGCGAACTTCTCACGTGAACACCCCTCCAGACGCCCAGCGGCCCGCCACCTCCGCTCCTCCACCGGCCCAGCCGCTCCCCTGTCCGTCCCTCCCCGTGGGGTGGTCACGATGACCTTGCGCACCGACCGCTACCACGACGACGACCAGGCGCTCCCGCCCACGGCCGTGACCGAGGGGCCGCTGCGCGCGGCACGGTCCGGACTGCCGTGGCGGTCCGCGGTGACCCGCTACCTCGCCGCGCTCGCCGTGGCCGACCTCGGCCTCGCCGCGCTGGCCGTCGCCCTGTGCGTCCGGCAGGAGCACGAGCCCCTCGTGGTGGCCGTCCTCGCGGTCTCCGCCGGGGCGGGCCTCGTCCTCGCCGTGGCCGCGTCCCGGGGGTACCGCGCCGCGTGCGCGGCCTCGACGCTGGAGGACCTCTCCAGCCTCGTCCGCGCGGCCGGCGTCCTCGCGCTCGTGTCGCTCGGGGTGCACTACGTCGGCGTCGCGCAGGTCCCCCGGTCCCTCCTCTTCGAGGCCCTGGCGCTGTCCATCGGCTTCACCGCGCTCGCGCGGATCGCGGCCCGGCCCGTCCTGCGGCGCCTCCGCGCACGCGGCACGTTCCTGCGGCGGACGCTCGTCGTGGGCCCGGTCGACGGCCTGAGCCACCTGTTCGACGTGCTCGACGAGGCGCAGTCCCACGGGCTCGTCGTCGTCGGGGTGTGCACTCCCACGACCGACGACATCGCCAGCCGCAGCCCCGTCCTCGGCCGCTACGCCGACATCCCCGACCTCGTGCGGACCCTCGACATCGACGCCGTCGTCGTCTCCGGTGGGGCGATGGAGGCGCCTGATCTCCGGCGCCTCGGCTGGCAGCTCGCCTCGCTGTCCGCCGAGCTCCTCGTGCTTCCCGCGATCGCGGAGGTGGTGCCGCGCCGGCTGCGGCTGGAGTCGCTGGGCGGGACCCCACTCCTCGGGGTCGCGCTCACTCCCCCGCGGCCCTCGCTGTGGTCCAAGGCCGTCTTCGACCGCGTGCTCGGGAGCCTGCTGCTCCTCGCCGCCCTTCTCGTCATCGTGCCCGCCGCCGTCGCGGTGCGTCTCACCTCGCCGGGCCCGGCCTTCTTCGCCCAGACCCGCGTCGGCCTGGGTGGCCGCCCCTTCACCATGTACAAGCTCCGCTCGATGTACACCGACGCCGAGGCGCGCCTGGCGGAGCTGCTCGACCGCAACGAGGGCAACGGCATGCTCTTCAAGCTCCGGGAGGACCCCCGTGTGACGCGGGCTGGGCGGGTGCTGCGGCGCCTGTCGATCGACGAGCTGCCCCAGCTGTGGAACGTCGTCCGGGGAGACATGTCGCTCGTCGGGCCCCGGCCGGCCCTGCAGTCCGAGGTCGACCGCTTCACCGGGGACGTGTGCCAGCGGCTGCGTGTCAAGCCCGGCCTCACCGGCCTGTGGCAGGTGAGCGGGCGCTCCAACCTCTCGGTGGAGCAGTCGGTGCGTCTGGACCTGCGGTACACCGACAACTGGTCGGTCCGCATGGACCTCCACATCCTGTGGCGCACGGCCCACGCCGTGCTGGGCGGCCATGGCGCGTACTGACACCTCCGGGACCACCCCCGCGGGCACGGGGGCGGAGGGGCTCGGGTGCGTCGTCGTGCCGGCCCACAACGAGGCGGCCGTCATCGGCCGGCTCCTCCACGCGCTCACGGCCGACGGCGCCGACCTCGAGGTCGTCGTCGTCGCGAACGGCTGCACCGACGCGACGGCGCAGGTCGCCCGGTCGTTCCCGGGCGTCCGGGTCCTCGAGACCCCCGTACCGTCGAAGATGCACGCGCTCGCCCTCGGTGACCGGCACGTCTCCCGGTTCCCCCGCTTCTACGTCGACGCCGACGTCGTCGTCGGGGCGCGCGACCTGTCCGCGCTCGGCGCCGCTCTCGGCGAGCCGGGGGTGCACGCCGTCGGCCCCGGGCGAGACGTCGAGCTCTCCGGGTCGAGCTGGCCGGTACGGGCGTACTACTCGGTGTGGAGCCGGCTCCCCGGCGTCGCGACCGAGCTGTACGGCCGCGGCGTCATCGGCGTCGACGAGGCCGGCCACCGGCGCCTCGCCGGCTGGCGCGAGACGATGGCCGACGACCTCGTCGCGGCGATGAGCTTCGCCCCCGAGGAGCTGCGTGTCGTCCCCGGCGCCGCGGCTCGCATCCGTGCGCCCCGCGAGTACGGGGACCTTCTCCGCCGCCGGGCGCGGGCGATGACCGGCAACCGGCAGCTCGCGCGCGACCCCGATGCTCCCCCGATCCGCGGTGCCGGCGGCGGTGTCGGCACTCTGGCCACCCTCACCCGGCGCGACCCTCGACTCCTGCCGTCCGTCGCCGTCTTCCTCGGCACCGCCGTCCTCGCCCGGGCCCGCGCCCGGTGGGCTCTGGCCCGCGGCAGCACCACCTGGCTGCGCGACGAGAGCAGCCGGCGGGTGGACCCGCCCGCCGGCCCGCCCAGCACCCCCACCCCCGCCATCCCCCGAGCGGAGCGTTCCTCATGACCCGCACCACGGCCCGTAGCTGGGCCGCCGTCATCGCCCTCACCCTCCTCGCGAGCCTGCTCGGGACCCTGCCGGCGGCGTCGGCCGACGACCCCCAGATCTCCTTCAGCCTGGCCAGGAAGCGCACGTCACCGCAGACGCTGGACGGCGCCACCGTCGACGGCGTCATCCACCCCTTCCTCACCGGGGACACCGGTGTCACCGCCGTGAGCTGGTGGCTCGACGACCCCGCGGCGAGCGGCACCCCGGTCCGCACCGACACGACCTCGCCCTTCGACTACGCGCCAGGGTCCACCGCCCACGCCTCGGGCGCCTTCGACACCACGCAGCTCCCCGACGGCGAGCACACGATCACGGCTCGGGTGACCACGGCCGCCGGTGTGGTGACGCGCGAGGCCACCTTCGTCACGGACAACGATGTCGCGGCGCTGCTCGTCGCGAGCCCGTCGTCGGTCACCCTCGCGAGCACCGCGGGTGGGCCGGCCGCGGGGGCGACGATCGACGTGGGCACGTCCGACGGAGCGCCGCGCGCCTTCACCGCCACGGGCTCGGTCGACTGGCTCACCGTCGCCCCGTCGACCGGGACCGCGCCGGCAGCCGTGTCGCTCACCGCAGCCTCCGATCTGCCCGTCGGCACCCACACCGCCACGGTCACCCTCGCGAGTGCCGACCTCCCCGACGTCGTCGTCCCGGTGACCCTCACCGTGGCGGCGGCGCCGCTCGACGGCTTCACGGTCGTGCACAGCAAGGACTCCAAGCGCGGGAGCCCCACGGTTCTCGACGGCGCTGACGTCTCAGGGAACATCTACCCCTTCCTCGCGCCGACCGACGGCGTCACCGCGACCGCGTGGTGGCTCGACGACCCGCTCATGGGCGGCGCGCCGCTGCGGACCGACACGACGGAGCCGTTCGACTTCGGGCCCGGCTCCGTCACCCACCGGGCCGCTCCGCTCGACACGACGACCCTCGCCGACGGCGAGCACACGATCACCGTGCGCGTGACGACGTCCGGCGGCGCCCAGCACGTCTCGACAGCGACCTTCGAGACGAGCAACGGGACGAACGCCCTCCTCTGGGAGCCCGCCTCGCTCGTCGTCGAGGCCGGGGACGGGCCGCAGACCCGCACGCTCGCGCTCTCGGCGACCGAGCCCGGAACCGTCGCCACGCTGACGAGCGACGCCCCCTGGCTCGCCGTCACCGCCGGACCCGTCGCACTTCCCGGGTCGGTCGAGGTCACCGTCGACCCCGCCGGCCTCGCGGGCGGCACGCACACCGGGCGCGTCACGGCCACGGCCGACGGCGCCTCCTCCGCCGTGCTCACGGTCTCCTTCCTCGTCGACGCCGCGCCCGGCCTGGTCGTGGACCCCGGAGCCCTCACCCTCACGGCGCTCGCCGCCGGTGGACCGGCGAGCGCCCCGCTCGTCGTCTCGTCGAGCGACGGCTCGGCGCTCCCGTTCACGGTCTCGTCCTCGGCGCCCTGGCTCAGCGCGGACCCGACCACCGCCGCGGCACCCGCGCAGCTCACCGTGTCCGCCGACCCCGCCGGGCTCTCCCCCGGGTCGCGCACCGGGAACCTCACGCTGTCGTCGCCGGGCCTGCCCGACGTCGTCGTCCCGGTCACCCTCGCGGTCCAGGACGCGTCGCCGTTCCAGGTGGTCACGGGCGTCGACGCGAAGCGCCGGTCGCCCGAGCCGCTCGCGGGCCGCACCGTCAGCGGGAGCATCTACGCGTTCCTCGCCCAGACCGAGGGCGTCTCCTCGACGTCGTGGTGGGTGGACGACCCGCAGCACACCGGCGCACCGCTGCGCACCGACTCCGTCGCTCCCTTCGACATGGCGCCTGGCTCCGTCGCCCACGCCGCCGCCCCCTTCGACACCACCCTCATCCCCGACGGCGAGCACACGGTCACCGTCGCGGTCCTCACCTCCGACGGCACGACCCACGTGGTCCACACCGCCTTCACCACGGTCAACGACACGAACACGCTGACGTGGGCGCCGGCAGTCCTCGAGGTCCCCGCCACCGAGGGCGGGCAGGTGCAGGAGCGCCAGGTCTCCCTCGAGGCGACGACGCCCGGCACCGTGGCCCGGATCGCGAGCACCGCGCCATGGCTCAGCGCCACGACGAGCCAGGAGACCACCCCGGCGACCGTCGACGTCCTCGTCAACCCGGCGGGGCTGTCCGCCGGCGTGTGGCACGGGGAGCTCGTCGCCACCTCCGCCGGCGCGTTCACCGCCGTCCTCCCCGTCACGCTCGTCGTCGGGGACCCGGGCGGCTGCGCCCCGGTCTCCTGCGAGCTCATCAAGGTCGACACGCCCTACAACCTCGGCTTCCGCTACGAGGCCAAGGGGGTCATCGACGTCGACGGCGTCGGCACCGGCTTCACCACCCTGCTGCCCCGGCCGGACGACGCGGAGTACCTCCGCGAGCGCCTCCAGGTCGACCTCGGCGAGGGCACGCTCAACATCACCGGCGGCACCGGCTCGGTCAAGGAGAACACCCTCGACAACGCCCTCGGCGTCGGCTTCGACGGCCCGACGGCCACGACCGTGCTCACCGCGACCATCGCCGGTCCGCCCGCCACCACCGGGAAGTACGAGCAGGCCGGGATCTGGTTCGGCTACGACCAGGACCACGTCGACCGCGTCGCGCTCGTCAGCACCCCGCAGGGCTGGCGTGTGGAGCACGTCCTGGAGGTGGACGGCACCGAGGTGGCACGGCGCAACTCCGGCTACCTCACCATCCCCTCCGACGTCCCCGTCGAGCTGTCCATCCGCGTCGACCCGGGGACGCGCCAGGCGACGGGCTACTACCGGGTCGGGGACGGCGGCCAGTCCGCGCTGCGGAGCTTCGCCGTGCCCGGTGAGTTCTTCAGCTTCGACGCCGCCGGCATCGACCCGCTCATCGGCACCCGCAGCTTCGGCGGGGTCTTCGCGAGCAGCCGGAGCGCCGTGCAGCCGGCCGAGTTCCGCTTCTCCCAGTTCGCGGTCACCGGGGAGCACGACCCCGCGGACGTCGCGGACTACCCCTTCGACCGGTACTCGGTACCCGTCCCGTTCCCCACGTCGATGGCCTACGGCCCGGACGGCAAGCTGTACGTCCAGTCGATGTTCGGCAAGATCTACATCCTCTCCTTCGCGCCGGACGGCACCGTGAGCAGCACCCAGGTGGTGTCCACCCTCGGCACGCGTCTCGCGCTCGGCCTCGCCGTCGACCCCGCCTCCACCCCGGGCAACGTCATCGTGTGGGCGGGCCACTCCTCGCCCTCCGCCGACGACGGCGAGGCCGACTCGAGCATCGTGTCGCGCCTCTCCGGCCCGAACCTGGCGTACCGCAGCGACGTCATCACCGGCCTGCCCCGGTCCATCGCCAACCACGGCACCAACGCCATCCACTTCGGCAGCGACGGGCGCCTCTACATCGCCCAGGGCGGCAACACCGGGGCAGGTGCGCCGAACACGGCGAACACGGAGTTCGGCGACCGTGGCGAGCAGCCCCTGTCCGCCGCCCTCCTCGTCGCCGACCCCAAGGTCCCGGGCTTCGACGGTGCCTGCGCCCACCCCACGGACATCTACCAGTCCGGTGACTGTGACGTCGAGGTCTTCGCCTCGGGGCTGCGCAACACCTACGACTTCGTCGAGCACTCCAACGGGCACCTCTACGGGCCCGACAACGGGCTCGGCGTCGTCGGCAGCTACCCGCCCTCACCGGCTGCGCCCTGCCTCGGCTTCGGCGACACGCGCCCGTGGACCCAGGGTGGCAACAACCCGGGCAACCAGAACGACGTCCTCAACCTCATCGAGGAGGGGCGCTACTACGGCCACCCGAACCCCGCCCGCGACGAGTGCGTCTTCAAGACCGGCGCTTACCAGAACGTCGCGCCGCTGCCCACCTACACCCCACCGATCGGCGACCTGGGCGCCAACCGCTCGGCCAACGGCATCATCGAGTTCAGCGGTGACGCCTTCTGCGGGGCGCTCGAGCACGACCTCCTCATCACGAACTACTCGGTGGGCGACGACATCACCGCGGTGACGCTCTCCGCGGACGGGCGCTCGGTCGTCCGCGCGCGAAGCGTCGTCGGCGGCTTCACCGACCCGCTGCCGATCACCCAGGCGCCCGACGGCCGCATCGTCGTCGGCGAGTTCGCCGGCACGGGGGGACGGGTCACCTTCCTCACCCCCCGGGACATCGGCTGCTGGACGGAGGAGGCGCCGTTGCCCGTCGACGTCCTCGACGCCGGTGGTGTCGCGATCGGCGACGACCTCTACGTCGTCGGCGGCAAGGGCCCCGACGGCCACTCGACCCGCACCTACCGGTACGACGCGGCCGAGGGCACGTGGGCACGCGTCGCCGACCTGCCGGGGCCGGGGGTGGAGAACCCCGCCGTCACGACGGACGGGACCCGGCTCCTCGTGCTCGGCGGCTCCACCGCCCCGTTCTCCGGGGCCGTCGCGACAGCCTGGTCCTACGACCCGGCGACCGACGCGTGGTCGCCGCTGCCGTCCATGCCCACCGCCCGCGGCGGCGCGACCGCCCAGGTGGTCGGCGGCCAGGTGTACGTCGCGGGCGGCATGACCGCCGACGGCGCCTCGACGGCCGTCGTGGAGCGGCTCGACCTCGCGGCGGGCACCTGGCACGCCGCCCCCGCCCTCACCACGGCGAGGGACAACCCGGGCTCGGCCGTCGTCGACGGCGTCCTCCACGTCTTCGGGGGCCGTACTCGCCTGGCCAACGGGCAGACCCCGATGGGGACGCTCGGGTCCATGGAGGCGCTGCACCCGGGCGCCGGCGGAGGGTGGACGCCGCGAGCGCCCATGCCCACCGCACGCCGCACGATGGCGACGGGCGTCATCGCAGGCCGGATCGTCGCCGTCGGAGGAGAGGCCCGGCCCGACGGCCTGCCCTTCGACGCGACCGAGGTCTACGACCCGGCGACCGACACGTGGTCCACCGCACGTCGCGTCCCGACCGGCCGGCACGGCGCGGCCGCGGGCGTCATCGACGGACGTCTGCACGTCGTCGGTGGCGGGCAGTTCGCCGGTGCGGCGGCGAGTGCCGTCCACGAAGTCCTCACCCTGCCCAGTCCCTGACCAGCACAGCACTCGCGGGCGTGCCAGAGCACCCGCCGCGCACGGAAGGCGATGCATGACTACCCACAGCACGACGACAGCGACCGACGCCCCGGTCGCCGCGACAAGGACGCGGCTGGTCGTCGCCGGCGCCCCGCTCGACAACGACAACCGCGGGGTCGAGGCGCTCGGCACCTCCGTGGTCGCGCACCTCGCCTCAGCCGCCTCGGTGGGCGGCGTGAGTGTCCTGGACGACGGCTGGGGCGTGCGCGCCGACCCGTCCTGGGGCGCGACGGTCCGCGTCGACCGCATCGGCGTGCGGAACTCCCGGCGCTGGCACCGGAGGGAGAGCTGGGCACGGATCCGCGTCGACCAGGCGCTCGGCGGGCTCGGGAACCCGTTCCTCACCCGCCTGGCACGCGCCGACGCCCTGCTCGACCTCAGCGGCGGCGACAGCTTCACCGACCTCTACGGCCCCCGCCGCCTGGCCACCGTCTGCGCACCGAAGGAGGCAGCCGTCCGCGCGGGCCGGCCCCTCGTGCTCCTGCCGCAGACCTTCGGCCCGTTCACGACGCCAGAGGGACGCCGACGCGCCGAGCGACTCGTGCGACGGTCGGCACTGGCGTACGCACGCGACGCCTGGAGCCACGAGCAGCTGCTCGACCTCGCCGGGACGTCCGCGGACACCAGCCGCCTGCGTCAGGGGGTGGACGTCGCGTTCGGTCTGACGGCACGCGAGCCGGACCCCGGCACGGTGGCGCGCTTCGCTGAGCTCGCCGGGGAGCTCGTCGTCGGCGTCAACGTCAGCGGTCTGCTGCGGGAGGAGGACGCCGGTGGCCGGTTCGGCCTTGCCGGGCCCTACCTCGCGACGATGGTCGAGCTGGTGCGCGCCCTCGTCCAGCGCGGTGCCGTCGTCGTCCTCGTCTCGCACGTCGACGGCGGAGACCCGACGGAGCGCGACGCCGCGGCCCACGCTCAGGTCGAGGCGGCCCTGAGCCCGTCCGAGCGGGCGCGGGTCTGGCGCCTGACGCCGACGCTGCGGGCCGCGGAGCTCAAGTGGTGCATCGCGCGACTCGAGTGGTTCGCAGGCTCCCGGATGCACGCCACCATCGCCGCCCTGAGCTCGGCCGTGCCCGCCTTCGGCTACGCCTACAGCGACAAGGCGCGGGGAGTCTTCGGGACCTGCGGCGTGGCCGACCACGTCACCGATGCCCGGGCCGTGGCCGGCGCCGAAGCGGTGGAGCGGGCCCTGGACTCCTTCACCGCGCGCGCGCAGGCGCGTGCGGTCCTGCTCGAGCGGGTGCCGGGGGTCGTCTCCCGCGCCCGCGGCCAGCTCGACGAGGTGCTCGAGGCGGCCCTGTCCTGGCGCGACGAGCCCGCGGGCACGATCACATGATCGGCCGTCTGCCCCGGTCCATCCCCGAGGTCGTCGCCTCGCACCTGTGCACGGGCTGCGGCGCCTGCGCCCACGTCGCGGGGGACGTCCTCACCATGCGCGACGTCCCCGACGTCGGCCGCCGGCCGCTGCCCATCGCCTCCGTCAACGGCTCGCTCAGCGGTGACGCGCTGGCGGTGTGCCCGGGACGGCGGCTCGAGCACCGGCCCGAGACGCTCGAGGGGGCACCGCTGCACGGTGAGTGGGGACCGGTGCTCGCGCTGTACGAGTGCTGGTCCACCGACCCGGACGTGCGCCACCGCGGTTCCTCGGGCGGCGTGGCGACCGCCCTCGCGGCCCACGCCGTGACGAGCGGACGCGCGACCGGCGCGCTGCAGGTCCAGGCCGACCCGCTCGACCCGATCCGGAACGTCACCGTGCGCAACACCACCTACGCGACGATCACGGCGGCCACCGGCTCCCGGTACGCACCGGCGAGCCCCTGCGAGCGCCTCGACCTCGTCGAGGAGGCCGAGGGGCGCACGCTCTTCGTCGGCAAGCCCTGCGACGTCGCGGCCGTCCGGAACGTCGCCGCCGTCCGGCCCGCCCTCGCCGACCGGCTCGACATCACCGTGGCGATCTTCTGCGCCGGGACGCCGTCCACGAGGGCGACCGAGGAGCTCGTCCGCACCCTCGGCACGGACCCGGAGGACGTCACGTCCGTCGACTACCGGGGCGAGGGGTGGCCGGGGAGCTTCCGGGTGCGCTCCCGCACCGGCGAGGTGCGGAGCATGACCTACGCCGAGGCGTGGAACGGCACCCTGACCAGGAACCGCCAGTGGCGCTGCCTCATCTGCCCCGACCACACCGGCGAGTTCGCCGACCTGTCCGTCGGGGACCCGTGGTACCGGGAGATCGGGGCCGACGAGCCCGGCCGCTCGCTCGTCGTCGTACGCACCGAGGCCGGTCGCGACGCGCTGCTCGCCGCCCTGGCCGACGGCGCCCTCGACGGCGGCCCGATCCCTCTCGAGCGTCTCGAGCAGTCCCAGCCGAGCCTCGCCGCGACCCGTGGGGCAGTGTGGGGCCGGGTCCTCACCATGGCGCTCATGGGCCTGCGCGTCCCCCGGTACCGCAACGTCCCGGCCTTCCGGCTGTGGCTGCGCCTGCCGCTGCGCGGGAAGGTCACCTCGATCGCCGGGACCTACAACCGCGCTCGCCGGCGCGGCCTCCGCCGACCGGAAGCGAGTGCCCCGTGACCCCCCGTGCCGACGTCCTCATGATCACCTACCGCAGCGCCGGGTACCTCCACCTGAGCCTGCCCAGGCTGCTCGACACCCTGGGTGAGCGCGACCGGGTGTGGCTCTGGCACAACGGGGACGACGAGGCGACGCTCGAGGCGCTGCGCCCCTTCCGTGACGACCCCCGGGTGCACCGCTTCCACCACAGCCGCGAGAACGTGCAGCTCCGTGAGCCGACCAACTGGCTGTGGCAGGAGTCGGAGGCCACCTACGTCTCCAAGGTCGACGACGACTGCCGCGTGAGCCCCGGCTGGCTCGACACCTTCGCGGCCGCACACGCGGCGAACCCGCAGCTGGGCGCGGTGGGCAGCTGGCGCCACCCGGAGGAGGACTTCGTGCCGGAGCTGGCCTCGCGCAAGATCGTCGACCTGGCCGGCGGTCACCGTCTCATGCGCAACCTGTGGGTCCAGGGCAGCGGCTACCTGCTGCCGCGAGCGCTCACGACCCGTCACGGCGGCATCCGGGAGGCCGAGTCCTTCACCGGCTACTGCATCCGCCTCGCGCGCGGCGGCGCCGTCAACGGCTTCTACTACCCCTTCGTGCCCGAGGACCACATGGACGACCCCCGCTCCCCGCACACGCTCATCCGCACCGATGCCGACCTGCGGGACCGGATGCCGCTCTCCGCCCGGGCGAACGGCGTCACCACCGTCGCCGACTGGACGGCGCAGCTCGTCCAGAGCGCTCGTGTGCTCCAGGTGGCCTCCCTGGACGTCCGCGCGCACTCCGGGTGGCGGCGCAAGCTCACCTCGGCGCGCAAGCGCGCCCGGCGGGCCGTCGGGAAGCCGGCTCGCTGGTGAGCCCGGTACCCGCCCCGCTCGCCCCGGCGCCCGGGGACGAGCCGGACGTCCTCGTCGCCGTCGTCACCTACAACAGCGCCGCGATCGTGGCCCCCTTCCTGCGCGCGCTGCCGGCCGCCCTCGAGGGCGCGGGGACCGCACGGGTCGTCGTCGTCGACAACGACTCCCGGGACGGGACCGTGGACCGCGTGAGGGCGCTGGCCCCGTGGGCCACCGTGGTGGAACCGCGAGCGAACCTCGGGTACGGCGCCGGGATCAACCTGGCACTGCGCCAGGCCCGGCCACGCAGGGGTGCCTACGTCCTCAACCCGGACGCCGTCCCGTCCCCCGGCAGCGTCGTCCGCCTCGTGCGCGTGGTCGAGAGCGCCGACGACGTCGGCATCGCGGTCCCCCGCGTCCTCGACGGCCAGGGCCGGCTCAAGTTCTCGCTGCGCCGGGAGCCGACGATCCGCCGAGCGCTCGGGGAAGCGGTCCTCGGGGGGCATCGCGCCGCCCGCTACCCCGCCTGGGGAGACATGATCCGTGACCCCGCCTACTACGTCGACGGGGCCACCGCGGACTGGGCGACGGGTGCGGCGATGTTCCTCGCCCCCCGGACCCTCGACGCGGTCGGCAGCTGGACCGAGGACTTCTTCCTGTACTCGGAGGAGACCGACTACGCCCTGCGAGCCCGTGATGCAGGCCTGTGCCTCCGGTACGTCGCCTCTGCCGACGTCGTCCACCCGGGAGGCGACATGTCGGTGTCCCCGTGGCTGTGGAGCCTCGTGGCGCTCAACCGGACACGGCTGTACCGCCGGCGACACGGCGGCGTGCCCGGTGCCGTCTTCTGGCTCGTCGTCCTGCTCAACGAGACCAGCCGCGCGCTCCTGGGGCGACCGACCCACCGTGAGGCGGCGCGAGCGCTCCTGCGGGGACGGGTGAGGCCCCTGGGTCAGGCGCCCGCCGGTACCCGGGCACGAGCGCGGCTCTCGTAGTCCGACAGCCAGATACCCGCAGCCGCCACCCTGCCGAGGAGGAGTGCGGGGGCGGCCGGCCTGCCGGCGCGGACGGCGCTCACCTGCGCCGCCACGGCGGACTCGTCGATGATCCGGTGCCTGCCGAGCTCGAGCAGCTCGCCCAGCCGCTCCCCGTAGCGCGGCTCGGTCCGCAGCCAGACGTCGGCGGGGAAGACCGAGCGACGCCGCTCGCTGCGGTCGGCCGGTCCCTCCAGACCGACGACGTCACGGAGCCTCGTCCGCACCATGTGGCCACCGAGCCGGGCCGCGCGACGGGCCCCGGAGACCGGGTGGCGCCGGGTGAGCCCCATGAGCTGCGTGACGTAGGACGTCTCGCCGGACCAGTACACGTGGTCCAGGGCGGCGGGCGCGTTGCCGTCGTCGCTGCGGGGAACTCCGGCGGTCCGTGGGAAGAGCTCGCGGTGCACTCTCAGGTACAGGTTCCCGTTACGACGCTGCTGCGGGGACAGCCGCGCGGCGAGCTGGAGGAAGCGGGAGTCGAGGAACGGCGCCTCGGCGCGCACACCGGACCGCCGCAGGGCGTTGGTGAGCATGTTCCCCCAGCGGACCTGCCGGTTGGCGATCTTCCAGTACAGGACCATGTCGTCGCGCGCGCCGAGGTCCCAGCCTCCCAGCGAGTCGGCGAGGGAGTCGCGGAGGAGCTGCGGTGCTCGCTCAGCGAGCTCGCCTGCGAGGAAACCCGCCGAGAGCCGGGCATCACCGGCGTACCGCTGCCACTGCCGGTCCAGGACCGCCCGGGGATCGGTGAGCCCGACCGCCTTGTCGTCCCCCCACAGCGGGCCTCCGGCCAGCCCGTTGACGACGGTGCCGGTGAGTGACCGCAGCGTGTCGAGGAACCACAGCTCGTACATCTCGCTCGCACTGTGCGCCCCGTCCAGCCGGTCCAGCGCCTGGGCGCCACCGGCGAGCACGGTCTCGCCGGTGACCGGGATGGCCACGTGGTCCAGGCCGAGGGCCGCAGCCACGCGGGCCGCGACCACGGGCTCGTGGGTGGGTGGGGTCCCGTAGGTGTAGGTGCTGGGCCGGAGACCGATCTGGACGGCGGCCTCGGCGATGGCACGGCTGTCCAGACCCCCGCTGAGCCCGAGAGCCGCCTCCCCGGGCCCGTCGAAGGCGTCCGCGACGACCTGGGGCCACAGCTCGGCGAAGGTGGCGATGACGGCGTCGTCGCTCAGGACGTCACCGGTCGGCACGAACAGCGGGACGGCGCGGACCGAGACGTCGACGTCCGGTGCCCAGCGCAACCGCCCTCCCGCCGGGAGCATCCGCGCGTCCCGGAGCAGGGTCCGCGTCCCCAGCGGGTGGTGCATCGCGAGGTACTCCACCACGCCCCGCTCGTCCGGCTCGGGGCTGACACCGAGGCTCACGAGCGTGGCCAGGTGCGTCGACACAGCGACCCCGTCGGGGACCGTCCCCCAGTAGCACGGGAGGAAGCCCACGCCGTCGGTGGTGAGCTCGACGGCGCCATCGGCGGCGAGCGCGAGACTGACGTGGCCGGCCTCCGCGCCCACCTCCCGGGCCCCTCCGGCCGCCGTGAGCCCGCGGGGAGAGGTCGCCACGGTGAGGCGTGCCGCCGTGCCGGCGGGGCGGGTCTCCGCGACGGTGCCCCCGGCCGGTGCCGTCGTGACGAGGGCGGCGCACGACGTCGAGGTCTCGTGCACCGTCCAGCGCGTCGCGCCGGGGACCGCTGCGGCAGCGTGCTCCACCACGTCCCGGCGCCGCGCGCCGAGCTCCGGACCCACGGGCCCCGTGACGGCGATCAGCTCATACGACATGGGGGACCAGCTCCGGTGGCTCAGGGACCGATGTGGCGAGGCGCAGGGTGGAGGACACGAGGACGTCCAGTGCGTCCACGACGGGGACGGGCAGCGGGAGCTCGCCGGCGACGAGGGAGATCTCGGTGCACCCGACGACGACGTGGTCCGCGCCCGCGCTGACGAGGCAGAGCGCGGCAGCGGCGAGGGCGCTGACGACGCCGTCGCCGACGTCCCCGGCCTTGATCGCCCCGATCGCGTCCATCACCCGGCTCTGGACCGGGGCCTCGAGGGTGACGAGTCCGAGGCCCGCCCGCTGCAGCTCCGCCTGGTAGAGCCCCGTCGCCACCGTCCCGGTGGTGGCGAGCAGGCCGACCCGGCGCGCACCGAGGGCAGCGACGCGCGACGCCGTCTCCCGCAGCATGTGGACGATCGGCACGGGGACCCGTCGCTGCAACCACTCGTGGTAGGCGTGCGCCGTGTTGCACGGGATGCACAGCACCTCGGCGCCGGCGACGACGAGGCGCTGCGCCCCTGCGTGCAGGAGCGGGCGGGGGTCCTCCCCGCCGGAGAGAAGGGCCGCGGTCCGGTCCGGGACGGCCGGGTTGGAGTCGATGACGACGTGGAGGTGGTCCTGGTCGCGCCGCGCCGGCGTCGACGCGACGATCCGGCGGTAGGTCTCGACCGTCGCCAGGGGCCCCATCCCCCCGAGAACACCCACCGTCCGGTTGCGTCGCACCTCGGCTGTCCGGCCGACGTCAAGCACCGCTGCCTCCACCGCTCGCCGTGGTGCGGGAGGGACGCGCCTTGCGCTTCCGCGCCATCGCCACCAGCTCCCTCACCTCTCCACGGGCGCGCGGCCAGGCAGCCAGGCAGCCGACCCACACCGCGCCCGCCGCACCGCAGGTCACGGCCAGGGTGCCGAGGGCCGGGAGGTCAACGCTCGTGCGCACGGTCACGCTGACCAGCAGGACGGCCGTCGAGACAACGACCGGGCGCGCCATCGCCCGGAAGGGGTCGGCCGGTGACAGCGCCGTGTCCCGGCACGCGACGACGAAGGCGGGCACCAGGAGGAGGAGCTGGGTCACCGCGTACGACACGGCGACCCCGGTGACGCCCCACCGGACACCGACGGCGAACCCGCCGATCGTCACGGCCCCGTTGACGACGGCCCAGCCCGCGTACGCGGCGCCACGGCCGGTGCTGGTGAAGATCCACCCGGTCGTCGTCGAGACGAGCTGCACGAAGCCGGCGACCGCGAGGACCTGGAAGAGCGGTGCTGCGCCCACCCACTGCTCGCCGAGGACGACCAGCACGAGTTCGTGAGAGGTCACGGCCATGACCACGACGGCCGGCATGCCGGCGTGGCTGAGCCCGCTGACGGCCCGACGGTACGCGTCGCGGTACCGCTCCGGCTCCCCCTGGAGCGAGGCCAGGGCCGGCACCATGACCGCCTGGACGGGTGTCTTGAGCTGCCGCAGCGGCAGCATGAGGAGGCTGTAGGCGCGGCTGTACAGGCCCAGCGCGCCGGCGTCGAGCACGCGGCCGATGATGACGTTGTCGGCCTGGCGGGAGAGCGTGTAGCAGAGGTTGGCCACCGAGACGTGGGCACCGAACGTCAGGAGCGGCAACGCCTCACGCAGACCGGACGGGCGGCTCGGCCGCCACGGGACGGCCCACCAGTTCAGCGCCGTCGCGATGACGAGGGCGCTGACGTTCTGCACGACGAGCGACCACACGCCCATGCCGAGGAGAGCCGCTGCCACGGCGGCCGCGCTCGAGAGGACCCCGGCCGCCATGTTGCGCACGGCGATCCGGCGGAACTGCATCGCCCGGTTGAGGAGCGCGCCGTGCTGGACCGCGAGACCCGAGAACACGAAGCCGGCGCCGAGGGCAGCGCACAGCGACACGACCGCGGGCTCGCCGTAGAAGGCCGCCAGCGGCACACCGGCTGCGGCCACGACCACCGCGAGCAGCACGCCCGCGGCGGCGTTGACCCAGAACAGCGCGTTGACCTGGGTCCAGGTGAGGTTCTCCCGCTGGACGACAGCCTGGCTCAGACCGAGCTGCCGGAACTGCGTCACGATGACCGTCAGTGTCAGGGCCATGGCCATGAGGCCGAAGTCCGCGGGGGTGAGGAGGCGGGCCAGGACGACGGTGGTGGCGATCTGCAGCCCGGCGGCGACCCAGTTGCTCAGCAGCGTCCAGCTGATGCCCCGGGCGACCGTGTGCCCGAGGTCGTCACGCCGTACCGACCGGTCCAGCCACGCGTCGAGGGAGGGGGTGGTCTCCGCCCGCGTCCGGTGTGCAAGGAGCCGCAACAGACACCTCCCTACCCGACGACGACGTCCTCCAGCGTGGTGCGTCCCTGCTGCCGGCGCCTAGACCGACGAGCGGGTGACACACCGCTGTCGCCGGGGTGAGAGGGGGGCGGCGCGGGCGTCACGAACGAGCGGGCCGCCTCGAGACATCTCGAGGCGGCCCGCCGTGTGTACCCGTGGACTGTGGCTGCGTCAGCCGGCGTTGACGGGCTTGCCCGTCTCGTGCCAGACGTTGCCCTTCCACTCGTTGCCGCGGACACCGTCGTCGAAGCCACTGATGGCCCCGTACCGGCCGCACGAGTCGAAGTACTCCGTGGAGAAGTGGTTGTCGATGAACCGGATGTTCCTGCCGTCGGGGAACGGCTTGGAGTCGAGGCTCCCGCCGTACGCGCAGTACGAACCCGTCGTGGCGAGGAGGTTGCCCTCGACCCGGTAGCCGTCGATCGTGCGGAAGTCGCCGTACATGGGCAGGGCGGCCGAGCACCCGGTGCCCTCGCACTTGATGACGTTGTTCAGCAGGGCGTTGTTCGTCCCGCCGTTGTTCCCGATGCCGCCGCGGTGCGCGCCGGAGTTCCCGGTCCTGTCGGAGAAGATGTAGGAGTTGCTGATCGTCGTGTCGTGCACGACCCGCGACGCCCTGCCCACGTTGTGGATGTGGCCGTGGTCGAAGGTGTAGCCGCAGTCGGGCGAGTACAGCGGGATGTCGTTCTCCGCGGCCTTGGCGCCGTCGATCTCGACGTACTCGAAGCGGACGTTCTCCGGGCACTGCCCGTCGTTGCCCGGCTTCACCTGCACCATGTAGGTACCCGTGCCGTTGACCGTGACGTCGCGGACAGTGACGTTGTCGTGCGTCACGGTCAGCCGCCCGTCGATCTCCAGGCGCTCGATGACCTCACCGTCGCGGGAGCTCTCGAACCCGCCGGTGACTCGCCGGTCCGCGTCGTAGCGCGGGCCGGTCGTCTCCGGTGTGGGCCACTGCCCGTCCGTGCCGGGCGCCGGAGTCGGCTCCGGCGCGGGAGTCGGCTGCGGCTCGGGGGTCGGCTCCGGCGCGGGAGTCAGCTCCGGCTTGTCGCCGGGACGCTCGTCGGCGTTGAGGCTGAAGGCCTCGCCGTCGACGGTGCTGTCGACGACGACCGCCGGCTTGCCCTTCTGCGACATGAAGTCGTTCCGGCAACCCTCGAGGGCCACGCCCTCGGCGTAGTAGTTGCCGAAGGTGATGCCGTTCGTCTTGCTCGGGTTCTCGCACTCGACCGTCGTGTCGAGGATGCGGGCGTTCTTCACGTCGGCGTCGACACGGATGCTGTGGTTGCCCCCGTAGGACACCTTCGTGTTCTTGATGGTGACGTCGTCGGCACGGACGTGGATCCTGCCGTCGACGTGGAGCCCGTCGACGACGGTGCCCGGCTCGGTGATCGTGAGGCTTCCGGACGGTGCCAGCTCGACGTCGTCAGGGACCCCGACCGTCGTGGCTGCTGCCGATCCTGCCACGAGGCCGATGCCGCCCAGGGCGACGACCAGGCTCGTGAGCGCGTGTGTAACTCGCATGTAGTAGCTCGCTCTTTCTCGGTTGCGGAACAGCGGCGCGGAGGCGCCGGCCATTGGGGAAAATCCGCCCGAGTCCCCCCATGGACCGCGCCATCGTAACCAGACCGTTACCGGCCTTGAGTGGACACGACGGCGCAGAGGCCCTAGCAGAGGGGTGAACCTCCTGGTCAGTGCGGTGCCGTGGACCTCCTCACACTGCCCCCAGGACGAAGGTCTGCGGGGCCACGGCCGCCTGCACACGCCGCGCCATCGCGGCCCGCAGGTCTTGTGCCGTGAGCTCGCCCGGCAGCCGGCGCACGGCCAGACCGCGGCGGTCCAGCTCGTGGGCGATGAGCTCCTGGTGGTTGTCGACGTGCTCCCCGTGCTCCTGCCTGCGCGGCAGCACGACGGGGCAGCGGCCGGCGTCGAGCGCGGTCAGGCACGACCCGATGCCGGCGTGTGCGACGACGAGGTCGGCCTCCCCGATCGCGGCGTGCAGCTCGGCGGCCGGCACGTCGACCCGGGCGCGGATCGGGAGACCGGAGGCGTCGGTGACACCCACCTGCCACAGCACCTCGGCGTCCGGTGCGAGAACCTGCGGAAGCGCCCGGCACACGGCCTCCAGGCCGCGGCGGAAGCCGTAGGTCTTCATCGTCCCGAGCGTGACGACGACGCGACCGGCCGTCGTGACCGGGCGCTCCTCGACGGCGTCGTAGCCGTCGAAGAGCGAGCCGCGGTACTGCCACCGCTCGTCCGCCCACCGCGGGTACTGGCTGTACGTCTGCGTGCCGGGGACCCGGGAGATGATCCGCCCGGTGAGGCTCGGCCCCTCCGCCCGGGCGGCGCTCTCGATGTAGTGCGTGCGGATCCCCAGGGCCCGCGCGACGGGCAGGAAGGCGAGCGCGATCCCGGAGCCGGTGCTCACCACCCGGTCGAAGTGTCCGTCGTGCAGGATCCGCCGGGCCTCGGGGATGACCCGCACCACCGCGCCGTAGCCGCGGGGCGGGATGTACGGGACGTGGTGGACCGTCTCCCCGGCGAGGAGCGAGCGCGACTGCGCCTCGTCGAAGGTCGCCCACTCGACGTCCCCGAGTGCCGGCCGCAGCCTGCCGCGCAGGCGCCACAGCTGCTCGAGGTGGCCACCGGTGGACGCGACGAGCAGCGTCCTCCCCTGCTGCCCACCGTCGGTCGGCCGGGAGAGACGCGCTGGCATGGTGGTACTCACGACGAACCTCTCCGGTGGGTGCACCCGCCAACCCCATCATCCCGGCGCACGGGACGGTGCGCGTGGCCGGGTGATCCGGACCCGATCGCGGCGCGCGCCGGGGGTGAGTGCGCCGCCGTCAGTCGCCGTCGAGCAGGGACAGCTCCCGGGCCCGCTCGAGCGCGTGCGTCCTGTCCGACACCCCGAGCTTGCGGTAGATGCGCCGCACGTGGGTCTTGACCGTCGACTCCGACAGGTACAGGCGCCGCCCGATGTGGGCGAGCGGGACGTCGGCCCGCAGCTCGCGCAGCACACGGAGCTCGGCGACGCTGAGCTGACCGGCGCGCAGGGGCTCGGGGAACACGGTGTCGGTGTGGACCAGGCGCGGCTCGTCGAGGAACTGCCGCGCCCAGGAGCCGTCGGGCGCGATCGCCTCCAGGTCGCTCCGCGGGACGGTGAGGAAGGGCAGCAGCACCTCGGTGTCGGCCGCGAGACCCACGGCGGTGGCGAGGTCGTCCACAGCGGCCTCCCGCTGCCCCGCGCGCCACGCCGCGCACGCATGGAGCAGGAGCAGCTCGAGCCCGGCCCGCGGTCGTGTGCCGGCGAAGGTGGCCCCGTCCTCGGTCAGACGTAAGGTCTCGGCGTAGGCGCCCACGTAGAACGCGTGCCGCGCCCGGCTCGCGCGCGTCCAGGCGGCGTCGTCGTGCACGCTGGCGAGGAGCGCGCCGGCACGGTCGAGCCGGCCCTCGGCGAGCGCAAGGTCGACCCTCAGCGCCGTGACCGAGGCGCGGACCAGCTCCGGCTGGTCGTGCCCGTGGTCCGTCGCGTGGCGCTGGAGGACGACGCGCGCGTGCTCGAAACGGCCGTGGAGGATGTCGGCGAAGGCGGCCGCGACCCGTGTCAGCTCCAGCAGCGGGGCGAGCCCGTGCTCCCCGGACAGCGTCGGCACGCTCGGCCACGAGCTCCGGGCCAGCCGCATGCCCGCCAGGACCGTGCGCGCCAGCGGACGGGCCACCACCTCCAGCGGGGTGGGGGCGGCGGCCAGCCCGTCGCCGTAGGTGCTCCACGCGTCGGCGCTGCGGGTGTGGCCGAGCAGCGCCATCGCCAGGGCGGTGCCGTGGGCGGCCTCCCGTGCGGCAGCGGAGTTGCCCAGCCGTACGGCCTCCTGGCAGGCGAGCGCGAAGCCGTAGGCCGCGCGCACGCCGTCGTTGGCGTGGAGCATCGACAGCGCCCACTGCGTGAGGAGCTCGGGGATCGCCCGCTCGACCTCGGGACTGTGCTGGGGATGTCCGCCGTCGGCGAGGGCGCTGTCCAGCCGTCCCAGCAGGATCTGCGCGGCACCGAAGGCCGGCGTGCCGTCGAAACGGAGCGCCAGGCGCTGCGTCGTGGTCAGCGTGCGCACCGGTAGGGGGCCGCCCGGGGTGAGCAGGCCGCTGCGGAGCGCCGCCTCGGCCTGGTGCCGGGTGTCCCGGTCGAGCACGTAGTCACGGGCGACGACGAGCCGGGCGCTGGAGGCCACGAGCTCTCGCGGCATCGCCCGCACCGCCGCCTGGACGGCGTCGGAGTGCCGGCCCAGGAGCTCGGCCCAGTGGTCCTCGAGGATCCCGAGGACCAGCGGCCACGCCTCGGCGCGCATGGCGTAGATGAGTGCCTCCCCCGCCAGCCGCTGCTCGCGGCGACGACGGGCGAGGCGGCCGTTGAGGTCGCGGAAGCGGTCCGGGCTGTCGGACCGCAGGTTCTCCAGCAGCGCCTGGCGCAGACCGGGAGGGTAGGCGGTGGTGCCGTCCGGCCGGCGGTCCGTGTACGAGCTCTCGACGACGACGTCCGCCAGCGGGAGCTGCGTCGGCTCGTCGACGAGCACGTCGAGGTCCCCGGGGCGCAGCGGGTCGGGGACGGCCAGCGCCGTCAGCACGTCACGCCACTCCGCCCGTTCCTGGTCCCTGACGATGAGAGCCGTGTAGCGGGCGATCGCCGCGGCGTCCGTGACGAGCCGGCCGTCGCCCGCCCGGCGCGCCTCGAGGAGCGCCGCGCGGACGAGCGCCGGCCACCCCGCGTACGCGGCAAGGATGTCGGCGATCTCCTCCTGGGACAGGGACAGGCCGAGGCGCCCGGCGAGGAGCGCGCCCTCCGCGGGCGTGAGACGCAGGTCGGCGATGTCGAGGACCGCGGCGTCGACCGTCGCGGGGCCGATGCTGAGGATCGGCCGCACGAGTCGCGTGGTGACGACGAGGTGGAGCAGCTCGTGCACCTGGGCGAGCTCGACGAGCTCGGGGTCGACGCCGACGTCGGTCACCTGGTGCAGCCCGTCGATGACGAGGACGAGCCGGCGGGTGAGGCGCCGCAGCGCCTGGTCCACGGTGTCGAGGTCGGGCGCGGCGGCGGGCGACGCGACGCCGGCAGCGACGAGCGCGTCGTGGACGGCCGCCCAGAGCTCGGCGACACCGGTGCGGTCCGAGAGCGTGAGCCAGGCGACGGCCCTGTCGTCGAACTCGCCGCTGCGCAGCCAGTACGCGACCGTGCTCGTCTTGCCGTACCCGCGGGGCGCCCGGAGGAGGACGAGCGCGGGGAGGTGGCGCGCGACCGCGACGACGGCCGGGGTGGGGCAGAAGACGCTCGGCACGCGCGGCAGCCGCGTGCCGTGGCCGCTGTCCCCCACCGCTACCGCCGCTCCACGCTGAGGCCCCTGCTGAGCACGAGGGCCTCGTCCCTGCTCGAGGCACCGAGCTTGCGGTACACGTGCCGCAGGTGGGTCTTGGCCGTGTTGACGGACATGCCCAGGGCCGCCGCCACCCCGGCCGGTCCGGCACTGTCCTGGAGCGCGGCGAGGACCTGCAGCTCACGGGCGCTGAGCTCGGTGGGCGCGGCGGGCGAGGACGGGACGGCCGGGGGCCGCTGCGCCTCGGTCGTGGACGGCAGGGGCCGCAGGGCGAGCAGGTCAGGGTCGTTGCCGGCGAGCGCGGTGAACACGTCCGCGCCGATGAGGGCGAAGGGACGCCGCTGCCCGGTCTCGTAGGCGATCCGCACGGCCCGGCTGAAGCGCCGGCGAGCCGCCGTTCCCTGCCCGAGCCGGTGGAGCGCCGCGGCGATGACGAGCTCGTTGATGAGCCGGCTGCGTGCCGTCATCCGACGGTCGCCGAGGTCGCGGGCGGCGATGTCGATGGCTTCCTGCTCCCGCCCCTGCGCGTGGAGCAGGTAGGCGCGCGTGGAGCTCGACACGAAGCCGTCGGCAAGCCGGTCGAGCACCTGCTCGGCCACGTCCACCATCCCGCCGGCCACGAGCAGCTCGACCAGCTGGGTGCCGATGGTCGACTCCGCGATGCCGCCCGGCTCCAGGTGCCGCAGCGCGGCCCGCAGCTGGCCGACCACCCGTGCCTGGTCCTCCGGGTTGCCGTACACCGAGGCGTACATCCCGCGGGCATGGATCGCCAGCGCCCACAGCTCGTCGCGCCGCCCGGGCTCGACGATCGCCGCGACGGCCTCGTGGACCTCCGGCCGCATCCCGTCGACGGTGGCGATCGCCCGCATGATCCGCGCGCCCACCCGCACGAGGCGGCTCACCTCGTCGTCGTCCCCGCCGGAGATGACGTCGGCGAGCTCGGCGTCCTCCAGCAGCCGCAACGCGAGGTCGGTCTCCCCGTGGAAGGTCTTGGCGGTGAGCATGCCGCCGATGCCGAGCAGCCGCGCGGTGCGGTCGTCGTGACGCAGCCCGTGGTCCCGGACACGCTCGAAGGCGTACGCGGCTGCCTCGTGCTCCCCCGCGAAGACAGCGGCCAGTCCGGACTGGATGAGGATGTGCACCTCGTCGGTGGTCTCCCGCATCTCCCGCCAGCGCTGCTTGACGGCCGCGTCGACGAAGTGGGCGCCGGTGGGCGTCCAGGCGCTTGCCTCCTTCTCGCTCGTCGGCGCCATCCGGGGCAGGTGGCGGCGCACCACCTGGAGCCGGGGGTCCCCGTCGGCAATCTCCCGGGGGAAGCTGCCGGCAAGCTCGATGAGCCGGTGCGGGTGCTGGGTGAGGAGGGTGGACCACTCCTCGGCGATGATCCGCAGCGCCGTGTCCCACTCCTGGGCCCGGACGGCGTGGCGGAGCACCCCGACCGGCCCCTCCTCCTGGGCGGCGAGCGCCATGAGGGCGATGTGGACCTCCCGCTCCAGGTGCGGGTGGAGCTCGAGCGCCACGCGGCGCAGCGCGTCACGGATGGCCGGCGGGTAGGAGTAGCGCAGCCCCTCGACCGTCTCGCGCTCGCGCAGCAGACCACCGACGCGGAGGTTGCGCAGCTCGCGCAGCGCGGTGCCGTCGGGGACGATCGCGCGGGCGGCCGCCGCGGAGAACTCGTCCGGGACGGCGGTGCGCATGAGGAACTCCCGCAGCGCCGTCGAGCGCACGTCCGCCAGGAGGGCCTCGATGAAGCCGTCGACCGTCCCGGCGTCGACGGCGGCCTGACGCCCGCCGACGAGGGCGGCCGCGATGCACGTACGCACGGCAGCGGGCCAGCCCCCCAGCTCCATCGCGAGCTCGCTGGCGTCGTCCAGTGTCATCGTGACGCCGTGCAGCTCGGCCAGCGCGAGCACGTCCTCGGCCTGCATGGCGAGGTCGGCCGGGCGCACGACGGTGAGGTCGACCGAGAGCGCCCCCGTCGTCTCCAGCGCCCGCAGCGACCGGGTGGAGACGACGAGCTCGAGCGCCGCGCTCGACCGGACGAGCTCGAGGAGCTGGTCGTCGATCTCGTTGCGGCCCTCGAGGTGCCCGGCCTCGTGGTAGTTGTCGACGATGAGCCGCAGCGGCTCCTCGTGCCGGAGGAGTGCGCCGAGCACGGCGGCCCGGTCGGGGTCCACCTCCTCCGCCCCGGACCTGTGCCCGTCGAGACCGGCCGTCAGGAGGGCCTCACGCAGCGTGGCCCAGAATCCCGGGGCGAGTCGCGAGCCCTCGTCGAGGGGGACGTAGAGGGTGGGGACGCCGTCGTCCTCGCTGCTGAGCCAGTCCACGAGCGCGGTCGTCTTGCCGTACCCGCGGGGCCCGCGCAGGACGGTGAGAGGCGCGCGGGATCCCAACGCGTCCAGGATCCGCGGCGCCACGTAGGCGGCGCGACTGGCGCGTGGGAGGGGTCCGTGAACCCGCCGCCCCAGGCGATTCATGCCCGTATCATTGCAGAGTCGCGACGCGCACGTTCCGTCTTTCGAGCTCGGTCGCCCCGCCGTCCTCGGCGGTGAGGACCCAGATGCCGTGCTCGGTGACCGCGACGGAGTGCTCCCAGTGCGCCGCACGAGCGCCGTCGGCCGTGACGACCGTCCAGTCGTCGGCCAGGACGCGGGTCTCGATGCCGCCGCGGGTGAGCATCGGCTCGATCGCCAGACACATCCCCGGCCGCAGCTTCGGGCCGCGCCGCGAGGCGCGGTAGTTGAGGACGTCGGGGGGCTGGTGCATCGCGCTGCCGATGCCGTGGCCCACGTAGTCCTCGATGATGCCGAGAGGCTCGCTGCCCCCGGCGACGTGCGCGGCCACCGCGTCCTCGACGGCCGCCCCGACGACGTCGAGACGGTCCGCGCCGGCCAGGGCGGCGATGGCGTCCCACATCGCGGTGCGGGTGGCCTGGCTGAGCGCGTGGTCGCGGGGGTCGCCCTCCCCGAGGACGACGGTGAACGCGGCGTCGCCGTGCCAGCCGTCGACGACGGCGCCGCAGTCGAAGGAGACGACGTCACCGTCGGTGAGCACCCGGTCCCCCGGGATGCCGTGGACGACCTCCTCGTTGACGGAGATGCACACGTGCGCCGGGTAGCCGTGGTACCCGAGGAAGTTCGAGCGCGCCCCCGCGCGCTCCAGGACCTCCCGGGCGACGTCGTCGAGCTCGGCGGTGGTCCGCCCGGGGGCCGCGGCCTCCCGCAGCGCCGCGTGGATCTCGGCGACGACGAGACCCGCCCGACGCATCACCCGGACCTGGTCCGGGGTCTTGTACTCGATGCGCTCGCGCATCAGCCCGCGTGCAGCGCGCTGAGCAGCCGCTCGGTGACCTCCTCGACGGCACCGATCCCGTCGACCCGCGCGAGCAGCCCGCGCTCGGCATAGTGGTCGGCCAGCGGCGCGGTCTGGTCGTGGTACACCTCGAGGCGCCGACGGATGACCACGTCGGTGTCGTCGGCGCGGTTCTGCTCGGCCGCGCGGCCGAGCAGACGCTGGACGACGACCTCGTCGTCGGCGGTGAGCTCGACGACGGCGTCCAGGGCGGTACCGCTCGCCTCGAGCATCGCGTCGAGCTCGCGGACCTGGTCCAGCGTCCGTGGGTAGCCGTCGAGCAGGAAGCCCTCGGCGGCGTCCTCGCGGGCGAGGCGGTCACGGACCATGTCGTTGGTGATCTCGTCGGGCACGTACTCCCCGGCGTCCATGTACCGCTGCGCGCGCTGCCCGAGCTCGGTGCGCTCGGCGACGTTGCTGCGGAAGATGTCGCCGGTGGAGATCGCCGGGATGCCGAGGCTGGAGCTCAGGCGGGTGGCCTGGGTGCCCTTGCCCGCGCCGGGAGGTCCGAGAAGGACGAGGCGGCGGCTCATCGGAGGAACCCTTCGTAGTGACGCTGCTGGAGCTGGGAGTCGATCTCCTTGACGGTCTGCAGACCGACGCCCACGACGATGAGGATCGAGGTGCCGCCCAGGGCGAAGCCGACGGTGTCGGGCAGGTTGAGGGCGGCGAACACGATGACCGGGAAGATCGCGATGAGCGCGAGGTACAGCGCACCCGCGGTGGTGATCCGGGTGATGACGTACTGGAGGTACTCCGCCGTCGGCCGGCCGGCCCGGATCCCGGGGATGAAGCCGCCGTAGCGCTTCATGTTGTCCGCCACGTCGTCGGGGTTGAAGGTGATCGCCGTGTAGAAGAACGCGAAGAACAGGACGAGGACGAAGTAGATCGCCATGTAGAGCGGCGCCGTGGGCGACAGGAGGTTGAGGCTCACCCACTGCACCCAGCCCTCGGTCTGGTCGCCGAACTGGGAGAACAGGCCCGGCAGCGCGAGCAGGGAGGAGGCGAAGATGACCGGAATGACGCCCGCCATGTTGATCTTGATCGGGATGTAGGTGCTCGACCCGCCGTACATGCGCCGCCCCACCATGCGCTTGGCGTACTGGACGGGCACCCGGCGCTGGGACTGCTCGACGAACACGACGAGCAGGGTGATGACGAGGAGCAGGGCGATCACGATCGTCACGTTCGCGATGCCGTTGGCGGCGCCGCCGACCGACCACAGCGCCGACGGGAAGCCGGCCGCGATCGAGGTGAAGATGAGCAGCGACATGCCGTTGCCGACACCGCGCTCGGTGATGAGCTCGCCCAGCCACATGATGAGTCCCGTGCCCGCCGTCATGACGATGATCATGATGACGATCGTGAGGACCGAGTCGTTCGGGATGAGCGGGACGGAGCAGCCCGGGATGAGGTTCCCGCTGCGCGCCATCGTGATCATCGTCGTCGACTGGAGGACGGCGAGGAAGATCGTGAGGTAGCGGGTGTACTGCGTGAGCTTGGCCTGCCCCTGCTGGCCCTCCTTCTGCAGCGCCTCGAAGCGCGGGATGACCACACGCAGGAGCTGGGTGATGATGCTCGCGGTGATGTAGGGCATGATGCCCAGCGCGAAGATCGACAGCTGCAGCAGGGCGCCGCCGGAGAAGAGGTTGACGAGGCCGAGGAGGTCGTTGGTGCTGCCGACGGCCTCGAGGCACTGCTGCACGTTCGGGTACGACACCCCGGGGGTGGGGATGACGGACCCGAGGCGGAAGATCGCCATGATCCCCAGCGTGAAGAGCAGCTTGCGCCGCAGGTCCGGCGTACGGAACGCCTGGGCGAATGCGCTGAGCAATCTTCCTCCTGCAATGTGACGACGGCGGGCGACATAGCTCGCGTCGGCGGTCTGGACCGCAACGTACTGTACCGGTTCCGGAACGTGGCCTGTGCCACGTCCGGGAGCGCGAACGGGCGGCCCGGTGTCCGGACCGCCCGTTCGTCGGCAGCTCAGGCCTGGGTCAGGGACCCGCCGGCTGCCTCGATCTTCTCCTGCGCCGACGCGGACCACGCGTTGGCCACGATGTCGAGCTTGACGGTGATCTCACCGCTGCCCAGCACCTTGACCAGCTGGCCGGAGCGCACGGCGCCCTTGGCGACGAGGTCGTCGACTGTCACGGAGCCACCCTCGGGGAAGAGGGCGGACAGACGGTCGAGGTTGACGACCTGGTACTCGACGCGGAAGGGGTTCTTGAAGCCGCGGAGCTTGGGCAGCCGCATGTGCAGCGGCATCTGCCCACCCTCGAAGCCGGCGGGCACCTGGTAGCGGGCCTTGGTGCCCTTGGTGCCGCGACCCGCGGTCTTCCCGCGCTTGCCGCCCTCACCGCGTCCCACGCGGATCTTGGCGCTCTTCGCGCCCGGGGCCGGACGCAGGTGGTGCACCTTGAGGGTGCGTGCCTGCTCGGGAGTCTGCTTGGACTCTGCCATGGTTACTTGACCTCCTCGACGGAGACCAGGTGGGCCACCGTCGTGATCATGCCGCGGACCTCGGGACGGTCCTCACGCACGACGCTCCGGCCGATCCGGCCCAGACCGAGCGTGCGCAGGGTCTGGCGCTGGTTCTCCTTGCCGCCGATCGCGGACTTCGTCTGCGTGACCTTGAGCTGTGCCATCACGCACCGACCTTCCCGGCGGCCTCGGCCTGCTTCTCCTCGCGGGCCGCGGCCTCGCCTGCCGCGCGGTTGCGCAGCATGACGGCGGGAGCGACACGCTCGAGGGGCAGACCGCGGCGGGCCGCGACGGACTCGGGCTGCTCGAGGTTGCGCAGCGCCTGAGCGGTGGCGTGCACGATGTTGATCGCGTTCTCCGAGCCGAGCGACTTGCTCAGCACGTCGTGGATCCCGGCGCAGTCGAGGACGGCGCGGACGGGACCACCGGCGATGACTCCGGTACCCGGGGCTGCGGGGCGCAGGAACACCACGCCTGCCGCGGCCTCGCCGGTGACGGCGTGCGGGATCGTCTTCTGGATCATCGGGACGCGGAAGAAGTTCTTCTTCGCCTCCTCGACGCCCTTGGCGATCGCGGCCGGCACCTCCTTGGCCTTGCCGTAGCCGACGCCGACCGTCCCGTTGCCGTCCCCGACGACGACGAGAGCGGTGAAGCTGAAGCGACGACCACCCTTGACGACCTTGGAGACGCGGTTGATCGTGACGACGCGCTCGATGAACTCGTTCCTCGGCTCGGCGGCGCCGCGACGGCCCTCGCCCCGGCGACCGCCGGAACGCTCGCCGCCGGCGGCGGGGCCGGCGCCGGTACCGGAACCGGTCCTGCTTCGCTGCGGTGCAGCCATCAGATGTTCCTTTGCTCTCGTACGTTCACGCTGGTCACAGGGCGAGCCCGCCCTCACGGGCGCCGTCGGCGACGGCGGCCACGCGGCCGTGGTACCGGTTGCCGCCGCGGTCGAACACCGCGACCTCGACACCGGCAGCCTTGGCCCGCTCGGCGACGAGCTCGCCGACGCGACGCGCCTTGGCGACCTTCTCGTCGTCCGACGCCCGCAGGTCGGCCTCGAGGGTCGACGCGGACGCGATCGTGGTGCCGCTCGTGTCGTCGACCAGCTGCGCGACCATGTGGCGCGAGGAGCGGGTGACGACGAGGCGCGGACGCTCCGGCGTGCCGGAGACCTTCTTGCGGACACGGAGGTGACGGCGCCCGCGAGCGGCGTTCTTGCCCTTGCCCTTGCCGGACAGTGCCATCACTTACCTGCCTTTCCGGCCTTGCGGCGCACCTGCTCGCCGGCGTAGCGCACACCCTTGCCCTTGTAGGGCTCGGGCTTGCGGATCTTGCGGATGTTGGCGGCCAGCTCGCCGACCTGCTGCTTGTCGATCCCGGAGACCGTGAGCTTGGTGGGGGCGTCGACGGTGACCGTCACGCCCTCCGGCGGCTCGATGACGACCGGGTGGGAGAAGCCGAGCGCCAGCTCGACCGAGGAGCCCTTGGCGACGGCGCGGTAACCCGTGCCGACGATCTCGAGCTTGCGCTCGTAGCCCTGGGTCACGCCGGTGACGAGGTTGGCGATGAGCGTGCGGGTGAGGCCGTGCAGCGAACGCGACTCGCGCTCGTCGTCCGGCCGGGTCACGACGATCGCACCCGCGTCGTCGCGAGCGACGGCGATGGGGGCGGCGACGGTGTGGCTGAGGGTGCCCTTGGGGCCCTTGACGGTCACGACCGAGCCCTCGATGGTGACGTCGACACCTGCGGGGACCGGGACGGGGACCTTTCCGATACGGGACATGTCTCTACTCCTTCCCGGTTACCAGACGTAGGCGAGGACTTCCCCGCCAACGCCCTTGGTCTGTGCCTCGCGGTCGGTGAGCAGACCGGAGGAGGTGGACAGGATCGCCACACCCAGGCCGCCGAGCACCCGGGGCAGGTTGGTGGACTTGGCGTACACGCGCAGTCCGGGCTTGGACACGCGGCGCACACCGGCGAGCGAGCGCTCGCGCTGCGGGCCGAACTTCAGCTGGAGCGTGAGGTTCTTGCCCACCGGGGCGTCCTCGACGTCCCAGCCGGCGATGTAACCCTCGGTCTTGAGGATCTCGGCGATGTTCTGCTTGAGCTTCGAGTACGGCATGGTCACCGACTCGTGGTACGCCGAGTTGGCGTTACGCAGACGCGTGAGCATGTCTGCGATGGGGTCAGTCATTGTCATCGGGCCTCGGCCCTTCCTCGTCGGGGTTTCCTACGGGACCTACGACGTAGTCGTTTACCAGCTGCTCTTCGTGATGCCGGGGAGCTGGCCGGCGAGGGCCATCTCCCGCAGGCAGATCCGGCACAGGCCGAACTTGCGGTAGACCGAGTGCGGACGGCCGCACCGCTGGCACCGGGTGTAGGCGCGCACCGCGAACTTGGGCTTGCGGTTCGCCTTCTGGATCAGGGCGGTCTTCGCCACGTCAGTTCTCCTTGAACGGGAAGCCGAGGTGCTTGAGCAGCGAGCGCGCCTCGTCGTCGGTCTTGGCCGTGGTGACGACCGTGATGTCCATGCCGCGCACGCGGTCGATCTTGTCCTGGTCGATCTCGTGGAACATCGACTGCTCGTTGAGACCGAAGGTGTAGTTCCCGTTCCCGTCGAACTGCTTGGGCGAGAGCCCACGGAAGTCGCGGATGCGGGGCAGCGCGATCGACAGCAGCCGGTCGAGGAACTCCCACATGCGGTCGCCGCGCAGCGTGACGTGGGCGCCGATGGGCTGCCCCTCACGGAGCTTGAACTGGGCGATCGACTTGCGGGCCTTCGTCACCTGCGGCTTCTGGCCGGTGATGAGAGCCAGGTCGCGGATCGCGCCCTCGATGAGCTTGGAGTCGCGTGCCGCGTCCCCCACGCCCATGTTGACGACGATCTTGGTCAGACCGGCGACCTGGTTGACGTTCGGGTGCTGGAACTCGTCCCGCAGGGCGGTGACGATGTCCTCGCGGTAGCGCAGCTTGAGGCGCGGGCTCGTTGCGGTGGTGGTCTCGCTCATGTCAGATGTCCTTACCGGAGCGCTTGGCGACGCGGACACGCTGCGTGCGCTCCACGCCGTCGCGCTCGACCGTCTCGGTGCGGATCCCGACCCGGGTGCCCTTCTTGGTCTCCGGGTCGACGACCATGACGTTGCTGGCGTGGATCGCCGCCTCGATGGTCTCGATGCCACCGGTCTTGGCGCCGCGGCCGGACTGGCCGACCTTGGTGTGGCGCTTCATGCGCTGGACACCCTCCACGACGACGCGGTCACGCTCGACGTCGACCTCGAGGACACGACCCTGCTTGCCCTTGTCGCGGCCTGCGATGACGACCACGAGGTCGCCCTTCTTGATCCGAGCCATCTCAGATCACCTCCGGAGCCAGGGAGACGATGCGCATGAACTTCTTGTCGCGCAGCTCGCGGCCCACGGGGCCGAAGATGCGGGTTCCGCGCGGCTCGCCGTCAGCCTTGAGGATGACGGCGGCGTTCTCGTCGAAGCGGATGTAGGAACCGTCGGGGCGACGACGCTGCTTGGCAGCGCGCACGACGACAGCCTTGACGACGTCGCCCTTCTTGACGTTGCCGCCGGGGATGGCGTCCTTGACGGTGGCGACGATGACGTCACCGATACCGGCGTAGCGCCGGCCGGAGCCTCCGAGCACACGGATGCACAAGATCTCCTTGGCACCGGTGTTGTCGGCGACCTTCAGTCGCGACTCCTGCTGGATCATTCGATGTACTCCTGTCGTCGAGCCGGTTCTCAGGGCGCGAGGCCCCGAGCCTTGCCGAACGGATGGGGGGCTTGGTTTGGGCTACTTGGCCTTCTCGACGATGTCGAGAAGTCGCCAGCGCTTGGTCGCGCTCAGCGGCCGCGTCTCCATGATGCGGACGAGGTCACCGACGCCGGCCGAGTTGGCCTCGTCGTGCGCCTTGACCTTGCTCGTGCGGCGGATGACCTTGCCGTACAGCGGGTGCTTGACGCGGTCCTCCACCTCGACGACGACGGTCTTGTCCATCTTGTCGGACACCACGTAGCCACGGCGCACCTTGCGGTCGTTGCGCTCCTGCGTGGTGGTCTCTTCGGTGTTCTCGCTCATGGCCTCGATCACTTCTCGCTGCTGGGCGCGGTGCGGATGCCGAGCTCGCGCTCGTGCACGATGGTGTAGATGCGGGCGATGTCGCGACGCACGGCCTTGAGCCGACCGTGGTCCTCGAGCTGCCCGGTGGCCGAGGAGAAGCGCAGCTTGAACAGCTCCTCCTTGGCCTTCGCGAGCTCTTCAGCCAGGGTCTCGTCGGTCATCGCGTCCAGGTCGAACGGAGTCAGGCCCTTGGATCCGATAGCCATCAGCCTTCACCACCCTCACGGCTCACGAAACGAGTCTTCATGGGGAGCTTGTGCTGCGCGCGGGACAGCGCCTCGCGTGCCAGCTCCTCGGGGACACCGGCCAGCTCGAAGAGCACGCGGCCGGGCTTGACGTTGGCGACCCACCACTCGGGCGAGCCCTTGCCGGAACCCATGCGGGTCTCGGCCGGCTTCTTGGTCAGCGGGCGGTCGGGGTAGATGTTGATCCACACCTTTCCACCACGCTTGATGTGCCGGGTCATGGCGATACGGGCGGCCTCGATCTGCCGGTTGGTGACGTACGCGGGCTCGAGAGCCTGGATCGCGAACTCACCGAAGGCGATCTCGGTGCCACCCTTGGCCACGCCGGAGCGCTTGGGGTGGTGCTGCTTGCGGAACTTGGTCCGCCGGGGGATGAGCATCTCGCTCAGGCCTCCGTTCCTGACTCGGCGGGGGCTGCGGCCTGCTCGGCAGGCGCGCCCTCGGTCTGCTCGGCCTGGCGAGGACCACGACCCTCGGGCCGGCGGCCACGGGGACGGTCGGCGCCGCCACGCTCGCCGGCGCGACCGCGGCCACGCGGGGTGGCGTCGGCCTGCTCGCGGGCGAACTCGCGCTCGGTCTGGTCGCCCTTGTAGATCCACACCTTGACGCCGATGCGACCGAACGTAGTGCGGGCCTCGAAGAAGCCGTAGTCGATGTTCGCGCGGAGGGTGTGCAGGGGCACGCGGCCCTCGCGGTAGAACTCCGAGCGCGACATCTCGGCGCCGCCGAGACGGCCGGAGCACTGGACCCGGATGCCCTTGGCGCCGGCGCGCTGGGCGGACTGCATGCCCTTGCGCATCGCACGGCGGAAGGACACGCGGCTCGCGAGCTGCTCGGCGATGCCCTGGGCGACGAGCTGCGCGTCGATCTCGGGGTTCTTGACCTCGAGGATGTTCAGCTGCACCTGCTTGCCCGTGAGCTTCTCCAGCTCCCCGCGCAGGCGGTCGGCCTCGGCGCCGCGGCGACCGATGACGATGCCCGGACGCGCGGTGTGCAGGTCGACGCGGACCCGGTCCCGGGTGCGCTCGATGTCGACCTTGGAGATGCCGGCGCGCTCGAGCCCGGAGGCCATGAGCTTGCGGATCGCGACGTCCTCACGGACGTAGTCGCGGTAGCGCTGCCCCGGCTTCGTGCTGTCTGCGAACCACCGCGAGCGGTGGTCAGTCGTGATGCCGAGCCGGAACCCGGTCGGGTTGACCTTCTGACCCACTATCGGGTCCTCCCCTTCGTTCCAGCGGCGGATGAGCTCGCGCCGACCTTGCTGTCGTCGCCCACGACCACGGTGATGTGGCTCGTGCGCTTGAGGATCCGGCTCGCGCTGCCCTTGGCCCGGGGCCGGAAGCGCTTGAGCGTCGGTCCCTCGTCCACGAATGCCGCGCTGATGACGAGAGCGTTCTCGTCGAACGCCTCGCCGGCCTGGTCGGCCTTGACGCGAGCATTGGCGATCGCGCTCTCCACGACCTTACGCACCGTCTCGGCTGCCGCCTGAGGGGCGAACCGCAGCACGGTCACGGCCTCGGAGGCGCGCTGACCGCGGATGGTGTCCACGACGCGCCGAGCCTTGAGGGGCGTGACGCGCACGTATCGCGCCTGCGCCTTGGCTTCCATCATTCCTGCCTTACTTGTCGGATGTGCGGGTTGCTGGGTCACCAGACGCCTCAGCGGCGTCGGGCCTTGCGGTCGTCCTTGTCGTGCCCGCGATAGGTGCGGGTCGGGGCGAACTCCCCCAGCTTGTGGCCGACCATCGACTCGGTGATGAAGACCGGGACGTGCTTGCGGCCGTCGTGCACCGCGAAGGTGTGGCCCAGGAAGTCGGGCGTGATGACCGACCGGCGGGACCAGGTCTTGATGACGTTCTTGGAGCCCGTCTCGTTGGCCGTGTCCACCTTCTTGAGCAGGTGGCCGTCGACGAAGGGACCCTTCTTGAGGCTGCGAGGCATCTCGTCGCTCTCCTACTCTCAGCGCTTCTTGCCGGTGCGCCGGCGGCGCACGATGAGCTGGTCGCTCGGCTTGTTCGGACGGCGGGTCCGGCCCTCGGGCTGACCCCAGGGGCTGACCGGGTGGCGACCACCGGAGGTCTTACCCTCACCACCACCGTGGGGGTGGTCGACGGGGTTCATCGCGACACCGCGGACGGTCGGGCGCTTGCCCTTCCACCGCATGCGGCCGGCCTTGCCCCAGTTGATGTTCGACTGCTCGGCGTTGCCGACCTCGCCGATGGTGGCGCGGCAGCGGGAGTCGACGTTGCGGATCTCACCGGAGGGCATCCGCAGCTGGGCCATCGTGCCCTCACGGGCGACGAGCTGGACCGACGCACCGGCCGAGCGGGCGATCTTTGCGCCGCCACCGGGCTTGAGCTCGATGGCGTGGATGACCGTACCGACGGGGATGTTGCGCAGCGGCAGGTTGTTGCCCGGCTTGATGTCGGCGCCCGGACCGTTCTCGATGACGGTGCCGACCGAGATCTTGTTCGGCGCGATGATGTAGCGCTTCTCGCCGTCGGCGTAGTGCAGGAGCGCGATGCGCGCCGTGCGGTTGGGGTCGTACTCGATGTGCGCGACCTTCGCCGGGACGCCGTCCTTGTCGTGGCGACGGAAGTCGATGACGCGGTAGGCACGCTTGTGGCCACCACCCTTGTGACGGGTGGTGATGCGACCGGTGCTGTTGCGGCCACCGCTCTTGCTCAGCGGACGGACCAGCGACTTCTCGGGCTGCGACCGGGTGATCTCGACGAAGTCGGCCACGCTCGAGCCACGACGGCCCGGCGTCGTCGGCTTGTACTTACGGATTGCCATGGGTGTCGATCCTCAATCTCTCCAGCGCGCGGCGTCAGCCGGCAACTTCACCGAAGATGTCGATGGTGCCCTCGCGCAGCGTGACGATCGCGCGCTTGGTGTCCTTACGCTTGCCGAGGCCGGTGCGCGTCCGCCGGGTCTTGCCCTGGCGGTTCGCCGTGTTCACCGAGCTGACCTTGACCTGGAAGATCGCCTCGACGGCGTTCTTGATCTCGGTCTTGTTCGAGCGCGGGTCGACGAGGAAGGTGTACTTCCCCTCGTCGATGAGGCTGTAGCTCTTCTCGGAGACCACCGGGGCGATGATGACGTCCCGGGGGTTCTTGTTGTGCTCGATGCTCACTTGCCATCCTCCTCGCGCGGCGCGGCGGTCCCGAGGAACTCCTCGAGGGCGGCGGCCGTGAACACGACGTCGTCGTTGACGAGGACGTCGTAGGTGTTGAGCTGGTCGACCCAGATGAGGTGCGTGCTGGGGACGTTGCGCAGCGACTTGAGCGTGAGCTCGTCACCACGCGCCAGCACGACCAGCGCGCTCCGCTCGGCGACGACGTTGCGCAGCGCGGTCAGCGCGGCGGACGTCTTGGGGACGTCGCTGGAGACGAGCTCGCTGACGACGTGCAGACGGCCGGCGCGGGCGCGGTCCGACAGGGCGCCACGGAGGGCGGCAGCCTTCATCTTCTTCGGGGTGCGCTGGGTGTAGTCGCGCGGGACCGGCCCGTGGACGACGCCACCACCGGCGTACTGCGGCGCGCGGATCGAGCCCTGACGGGCGCGGCCGGTGCCCTTCTGGCGGTACGGCTTCTTGCCACCACCGCGGACCTCGCCGCGGGTCTTGGTCTTCGCGGTGCCCTGACGCGCGGCGGCGAGCTGGGCGACGACGACCTGGTGGATCAGCGGCACGTTCGTGGGGACGTCGAAGATCGCGGCGGGCAGCTCGGCGGAGCCGGCCTTCTTGCCCGTGGCGTCCAGGACGTCGACGGTCTGGGTGTCAGCCATGGTCACGCCCCCTTCACAGCGGTACGGACGACGACGACGCCGCGCTTCGGGCCGGGGATCGGGCCGGCAACGAGCAGCAGGCCCCTCTCGACGTCGACGGCGTGGATCGTGAGGTTCTGGGTGGTCTGGCGCTTGTGGCCCATGCGGCCGGCCATCCGCTGGCCACGGAACACGCGGCCGGGCGTCGAGGCCCCGCCGATCGAGCCGGGCTTGCGGTGGTTGCGGTGCGCACCGTGGGAGGCGCCGACGCCGGAGAAGCCGTGACGCTTCATGACGCCCGCGGTGCCCTTGCCCTTCGTGGTGCCGACGACGTCGACGACGGTGCCGGCCTCGAACGCGTCAGCGCGCAGCTCCTGGCCGACGGTGTAGCTGTCGGACTCGGAGGTGCGGACCTCGGTGACGAAGCGGCGCGGCGTCGTGCCGGCCTTCTCGAAGTGGCCCTTGAGGGGCTGGGTGACCTTGCGCGGGTCGATCTCGCCGAAGGCGAGCTGTACGGCGCTGTACCCGTCGGTCTCGGGGGTGCGCAGCTGGGTCACCACGTTGGTGCCCACCTGCACGACCGTCACCGGGACGAGACGTCCGTCCTCGTCCCAGACCTGGGTCATGCCGAGCTTGGTGCCGAGCAGGGCCGTGACCGGCCTGCTCGCAGCCTGCTTGGTGAAGGTAGTCATTGTGGCGAACCTCAGAGCTTGATCTCGATGTTGACGTCGGCGGGCAGGTCGAGCCGCATGAGCGAGTCAACGGCCTTCGGCGTCGGGTCGATGATGTCGATGAGGCGCTTGTGGGTGCGCATCTCGAACTGCTCGCGGCTGTCCTTGTACTTGTGCGGTGAACGAATGACGACGAAGACGTTCTTCTCCGTCGGCAGCGGCACCGGACCCACGACCGTCGCACCAGCGCGAGTCACCGTGTCGACGATCTTGCGCGCCGAGCTGTCGATGACTTCGTGGTCGTAGGACTTGAGCCTGATGCGGATCTTCTGTCCCGCCATGGCGTCGTCTAACCTCTCTCGTACCGCTCTGTTACCGTCCCCCGCGCTCGGGCGTGTCGCGCTGTGCGCACACACCTGAGCACGGCGCATCGTCGATGCGGGGCCCTTGTGCTTGCTTGTGGAGCCAGGGCTCGGGGCCCGACTCAGCCTGACACCCGGGGGCACGCCCCCAGGCAACCGGAACAGTCTGCCAGACCCGACCGCCTCATGGCGAATCGGCTCCGGCCCTCACCGGTGTGTTCTTGGTCATCGGCGGGCTGGAGGCCCACCGACGAGCTCTTGTCGGCGCCCACGGTGCGGTCACCGCGGGCACGCGTGCCGGGCTCTCACCCGACCCGATCCACCCTACCAGCCCGCGCGCCTCCTTGACGAGGCGGTCCCCGGTGACCTCCCGCACCCCGACCGCCGACAGCCGACTTGTCGCCCAGAGCCGACCTGTCCCGACAGCCGACTTGTCACCGACAGCCGACTTACCGCCGACAGCCGAGTTGTCGACGTCGACTTCCCACCGGGCGCAATCGATAGCCGGCCCCGGAGCCGCGACGTCTCAGCGTCAGCGCCGCACTGTGCGAACGGCCGCCTCTCCTGCCAGGGCACGGCACCCGGCCCGACCACAACCCCCGCCTCTCACGCGAGATCACCCTCGCACCGACGGGCCGGCCATCCCGAGCAACGGCTGTCGGCGGCGTTCCAGCTGACGGGGGTAAGTCGGCTGTCGGCGATAAGTCGACTGTCGGCGGTAAGTCGGCTGTCGGCGGTGGGGTGATGTGGGCGGGCGCGGGTGGGGGTGGGGGCCGGGAGGGACGGCGAAGGGCCCGGCGAGCGTGCTCGCCGGGCCCTTCGGGTCGTGCTGGGTGCTGGGTCTAGGCCCAGCGCAAGATCACTGGAGGATCTTGACGACGCGGCCGGAGCCCACGGTGCGGCCACCCTCACGGATGGCGAAGCCGAGGCCCTCCTCCATCGCGATCGGCTGGATGAGGTCGACCGTCATCTCGGTGTTGTCGCCGGGCATGACCATCTCGGTGCCCTCGGGCAGCTGGATGACGCCGGTGACGTCCGTGGTGCGGAAGTAGAACTGCGGGCGGTAGTTCGAGTAGAAGGGGTTGTGACGCCCACCCTCGTCCTTGCTCAGGATGTAGACCTGGGCCTCGAACTTCGTGTGCGGGGTGATCGAACCCGGCTTCACGACGACCTGGCCACGCTCGACCTCCTCGCGCTTGGTGCCGCGGAGGAGCAGACCGACGTTCTCACCGGCCTCGGCGGTGTCGAGGAGCTTGCGGAACATCTCGACGCCGGTGACGGTCGTCTTGATGGACTTCTCCTTGATACCGACGATCTCGACCTCGTCGTTGACCTTGAGCGCACCGCGCTCGACGCGGCCGGTGACGACCGTGCCACGACCGGTGATCGTGAAGACGTCCTCGATCGGCATGAGGAAGGGCTTGTCGATGTCGCGCTCCGGGGTCGGAACGTTCTCGTCGACAGCGGTCATGAGCTCCTCGACGGAGGCGACCCACTTCGGGTCACCCTCGAGGGCCTTGAGCGCGGAGACGCGCACGACCGGCGCGTCGTCGCCCGGGAACTCCTGGCTGGAGAGCAGGTCGCGGACCTCGACCTCGACGAGCTCGAGGATCTCCTCGTCGTCGACCATGTCGGACTTGTTCAGCGCGACGAGGACGTAGGGCACGCCGACCTGACGGGCGAGCAGGACGTGCTCACGCGTCTGGGCCATCGGGCCGTCGGTCGCCGCGACCACGAGGATCGCGCCGTCCATCTGCGCGGCACCCGTGATCATGTTCTTGATGTAGTCCGCGTGACCGGGAGCGTCGACGTGGGCGTAGTGGCGCGCCTCGGTCTGGTACTCGACGTGCGAGACGTTGATGGTGATACCGCGCTGACGCTCCTCGGGAGCGTTGTCGACCTGGTCGAACGGGGTGAACTCGTTCAGGTCGGGGTACTTGTCGTGCAGCACCTTGGAGATGGCCGCGGTCAGCGTCGTCTTACCGTGGTCGACGTGACCGATGGTGCCGATGTTGACGTGCGGCTTGGTCCGCTCGAACTTGGCCTTCGCCACTTGTGTCCTCCTGGGACTCGGGTAGTTGTCTGCTCATCGTCAGGTGCGTGTGCGCCTGTCGGGGAGCAAGCCCTACGGGTCGGTTTTGTGATGGGTACTGCTGGTCGACCAGTGGGACTTACTCGCCCCGGGTCTTCTTGATGATCTCCTCGGCAACGTTCCGAGGAACCTCGGCGTAGCTGTCGAACTGCATCGAGTACACGGCGCGACCCTGGGTCTTGGACCGCAGGTCACCGACGTAGCCGAACATCTCCGACAGCGGCACCAGTGCGCGAACGACCTTGATGCCAGTCGCGTCCGTCATGGACTGGATCATTCCACGACGGGAGTTGAGGTCGCCGATGACGTCGCCCATGTACTCCTCGGGCGTACGCACCTCGACGTCCATGACGGGCTCGAGGAGCACGGGGTCCGCCTTGCGGACACCCTCCTTGAACACCATCGAGCCGGCGATCTTGAAGGCCATCTCCGAGGAGTCGACCTCGTGGTATCCACCGTCGAGCAGGATCGCCTTGACACCCACCATGGGGTAGCCGGCGAGGACACCGTTCTGCATGGAGTCCTGGATGCCCGCGTCCACGCTCGGGATGTACTCGCGCGGGATGCGGCCACCGGTGACCTTGTTCTCGAACTCGTACAGCTCGCCCTCGGCGGTGTCGAGCGGCTCGAAGGTGACCTGCACCTTCGCGAACTGCCCGGAGCCACCGGTCTGCTTCTTGTGCGTGTAGTCGACCTTCTCCGCCGCGCGGCGGATGGTCTCGCGGTAGGCGACCTGCGGCTTGCCGACGTTCGCCTCGACCTTGAACTCGCGACGCATGCGGTCGACGAGGACGTCGAGGTGGAGCTCGCCCATGCCGCCGATGACGGTCTGACCGGTCTCGTCGTCCAGGCGCACGGTGAAGGTCGGGTCCTCCTCGGCGAGCTTCTGGATCGCGGTGCCGAGCTTCTCCTGGTCACCCTTGGTCTTGGGCTCGACCGCCACGTGGATGACGGGCTCGGGGAAGGTCATCGACTCGAGGACGATCGGCGCGTCCTGGGCGCACAGGGTGTCACCGGTGGTGGTGTCCTTGAGGCCGATGAACGCGTAGATGTGGCCCGCGTGGGCCTCGTCGACCGGGTTCTCCTTGTTGGAGTGCATCTGGAAGAGCTTCCCGATGCGCTCCTTCTTCCCCTTGGTCGAGTTGAGGACCATGTTGCCCTGCGTCACCTTGCCCGAGTAGACCCGGACGTAGGTGAGCTTGCCGAAGAAGGGGTGGACGGCGACCTTGAAGGCCAGGGCCGCGAACGGCTCGTCCTCGCTCGGCTTGCGGGTGAGCTCCTTCTCCTCGTCGCCGACGGCGTGACCGATCATCGCCGGGACGTCGAGCGGGGAGGGGAGGTAGTCGATGACGGCGTCGAGGATGGGCTGGACACCCTTGTTCTTGAACGCCGTGCCGCAGAAGACCGGGAACGCCTCGCCGGTGACCGTGAGGGCGCGGACGCCCTGCTTGATCTCCTCGGGGGTCAGCTCCTCACCGCCGAGGTACTTCTCGAGGAGCTCCTCGTCGGCCTCGGCGACGTCCTCGATGAGGGCGGCACGGTACTCGGCGACCTTCTCGACGAGGTCCGCGGGGACCTCCTCGATCGTGTAGTCCTCGCCCTTGGTGACCTCGCCACGCCAGGTGAGGGCGCGGTTGTAGACGACGTCGACGACACCGATGAAGTCGGACTCGGAACCGATCGGCAGCTGCATGACGAGCGGCTTGGCCTTGAGGCGGTCCTTGATGGTCTGCACGGTGAAGTAGAAGTCCGCGCCGAGCTTGTCCATCTTGTTGACGAAGCAGATGCGCGGGACGTTGTACTTGTCCGCCTGCCGCCACACGGTCTCCGACTGCGGCTCGACACCCTCCTTGCCGTCGAAGACGGCGACGGCGCCGTCGAGGACGCGCAGCGAGCGCTCCACCTCGACGGTGAAGTCGACGTGCCCGGGGGTGTCGATGATGTTGATCTGGTTGTCGTGCCAGTAGCAGGTCGTGGCGGCCGACGTGATCGTGATGCCGCGCTCCTGCTCCTGCTCCATCCAGTCCATCGTCGAGGCGCCGTCGTGCGTCTCGCCGATCTTGTAGTTGATGCCGGTGTAGAACAGGATCCGCTCGGTGGTCGTCGTCTTGCCGGCGTCGATGTGCGCCATGATGCCGATGTTGCGGACCTTGGTCAGATCGGTCAGCACGTCAAGTGCCACAGGAGACTCTCTTCAGTCGATTCGTGCAGGGCGGCAGGGCGACGAACTACCAGCGGTAGTGCGCGAAGGCCCGGTTGGACTCGGCCATCTTGTGGGTGTCCTCGCGGCGCTTGACCGCGGCACCGAGACCGTTGGAGGCGTCGAGGATCTCGTTCATGAGGCGCTCGGTCATCGTCTTCTCGCGACGCGCCCGGGCGTAGTCGACGAGCCACCGGAGCGCCAGCGTGGTCTGGCGGGAGGGGCGCACCTCGACGGGCACCTGGTAGGTGGCGCCACCGACGCGGCGCGAACGTACCTCGAGGGACGGTCGCACGTTCTCGAGCGCACGCTTGAGGACGACGGCGGGGTCGCTGTCGGTCTTCTCGCGCACACCCTCGAGGGCGTCGTAGACGATCCGCTCGGCGGTCGACTTCTTGCCGTCCTGCAGGATGCGGTTGACGAGCTGGGTGACGGTCGGCGACCCGTAGACGGGGTCGACGACGAGCGGCCGTACGGGTGCGGGGCCCTTGCGCGGCATTACTTCTTCTCCTTCTTCGCGCCGTAACGGCTGCGAGCCTGCTGGCGACCACGGACACCCTGGGTGTCGAGCGCGCCGCGCACGATCTTGTATCGGACACCGGGGAGGTCCTTCACGCGACCGCCGCGGACGAGCACGATGGAGTGCTCCTGAAGGTTGTGACCGACACCGGGGATGTAGGCCGTGACCTCGATGCCGCTGGACAGGCGCACGCGCGCGACCTTGCGGAGCGCCGAGTTCGGCTTCTTCGGGGTCGTCGTGTACACGCGGGTGCACACCCCGCGCCGCTGGGGGCTGCCCTTGAGGGCGGGCGTCTTCGACGTCGAGGTCTTGACGCTGCGGCCCTTGCGGACCAGCTGCTGAATCGTGGGCACTACGTCTCCGTCTCGGATGTGTTTCTCTGCTTGATGTTCGCCCGGCGAACCGGGTGGGCCGCCGGCCTGACCGATGGACGGTCGTCTGCTGGCCCCTGCCCCCCGCGCTCGGGAGTGTCGCCGAGCCTGCGGATCACAAGCACGCACGAGGGACCCGATGTCGCGGGCACCGCCCAGTAGCGTACTCTGCCGCAGTTTCTTGCGTCAAAGCGTGGCGGCTTGACGTCCGTCACGCGTTCCGTGGGGCGGCCGCACCAGCGGCCGCCCCACGGTCGGTCACACGCCGCGGAAGTCCACGCCGAAGGAGTCCGGGCCGAAGTCCAGCTCCTCGAGCATGATCGGGTCCGAGCCGCCCTGGACGAAGTCCAGCTCGCTGTAACCCAGCTGGGAGAAGGCCTTGGCCTTGGCCTCCTCGGTGGGCTCGACGTCCACGTTGCGGTAGCGGGGCAGGCCCGTGCCGGCGGGGATGAGCTTTCCGAGGATGACGTTCTCCTTGAGGCCGAGGAGCGGGTCGCGCCGCCCGCTCATCGCGGCCTCGGTCAGCACCTTGGTGGTCTCCTGGAAGGAGGCCGCCGACAGCCACGAGTCCGTGGCCAGCGACGCCTTGGTGATGCCCATGAGCTCGGGGCGGCCGGAGGCCGGCGCCCCGCCCTCGGAGACGGTGCGACGGTTCTCGTCCTCGAAGCGGCCGCGCTCGGCGAGCTCACCCGGCAGGAGCCGGGAGTCGCCGGAGTCGAGCACGGTGACGCGGCGCAGCATCTGGCGGACGATGACCTCGACGTGCTTGTCGTGGATGTCCACGCCCTGGGAGCGGTAGACCTCCTGGACCTGGTCGACGAGGTGCTTCTGGACCGCGCGCGGGCCGAGGATGCGCAGGACCTTCTTCGGGTCCACGGCGCCGGCGACGAGCTGGCGGCCGACGGCGATGTGCTCGCCGTCCTCGACCAGCAGGCGCACGCGCTTGGAGACCGGGTAGGCCAGGTCCTCACCGCCGTCGTCGCGGACGACGACGATCTTGCGGGTCCGCTCGGAGTCGTCGATCTTCACGCGGCCGGCGGCCTCGCTGATCGGCGCCTCACCCTTGGGGGTGCGGGCCTCGAAGAGCTCCTGGATACGGGGCAGACCCTGGGTGATGTCCTCGGCCGAGGCCGCACCACCGGTGTGGAAGGTCCGCATGGTCAGCTGCGTGCCGGGCTCACCGATGGACTGCGCCGCGATGATGCCGACGGCCTCACCGATGTCGACGAGCTTGCCGGTGGCCAGCGAGCGGCCGTAGCACTTGGCGCAGGTGCCCACCCGGGACTGGCAGGTGAGGACCGAGCGGACCTTGACCTGCGTGACCCCCGCGGCCACGAGCTTGGCGATGAGGACGTCACCGACGTCCTCGCCCCCCTCGGCGACGACGGTGCCGTCGTCGGTCGCGGCGTCCTGGGCGAGCGTACGGGCGTAGACGCTGGTCTCGACGGTGTCGAGCAGCATGAGGTTCCCGGAGGAGTCCGTCTCCGCGATCGGCAGGGTGAGGCCCAGCGTGGTCCCGCAGTCGTCCTCGCGGACGATGACGTCCTGGGAGACGTCGACGAGACGACGGGTGAGGTAGCCGGAGTCGGCGGTCCGCAGCGCGGTGTCCGCCAGCCCCTTGCGGGCGCCGTGCGTCGCGGTGAAGTACTCGAGGACCGACAGGCCCTCGCGGTAGTTCGACTTGATCGGACGCGGGATGATCTGGCCCTTGGGGTCGGCGACCAGACCACGCATACCGGCGATCTGACGCACCTGGTGCCAGTTACCACGGGCACCGGAGGTCACCATCCGGAAGATGTTGTTGTCCGCCGGGAAGTTCGCTCGCATGGCCTGGTCGACCTCGTTGGTCGCCTGGGTCCAGATGTCGATGAGCTCGGAGCGACGCTCCTCCTCGCTGCGGCGGCCGAGGTCGTACTCGCGCTGGACCTTCTGGGCCTTCTCCTCGTAGGACTCGAGGATGTGCGCCTTGATGTCCGGGGCGACGACGTCGGAGATCGCGATCGTCACGCCCGAGCGGGTGGCCCAGTGGAAACCGGCCTCCTTGAGGGCGTCGAGGCTCGCGGCCACCTCGACCTTCGGGTAGCGCTCGGCGAGGTCGTTGACGATCCCCGAGAGCTCCTTCTTGCCGACGACGCCGTTGACGAACGGGTAGTCGATCGGCAGCGCCTCGTTGAACAGCGCGCGGCCCAGGGAGGTCTCGAGGGTGATCGAGTCACCCTCCTCCCAGCCCTCCGGCGCCGTCCAGCCGAGCGGCGGGACGAGGTCGGTGAAGCGGATCCGCACGGTCGCGTTGATGTCGAGCTCGCCGGCGTCGAAGGCCATGCGAGCCTCGGAGGGCGAGCCGAAGACCCGGCCGGCACCCGTCGCGTCGGCCTTCTCACCGGTGAGGTGGAACAGGCCGATGATCATGTCCTGGGTGGGCATGGTCACCGGACGGCCGTCCGAGGGCTTGAGGATGTTGTTGCTCGAGAGCATGAGGATGCGGGCCTCGGCCTGCGCCTCGGTGCTCAGCGGCAGGTGCACGGCCATCTGGTCGCCGTCGAAGTCGGCGTTGAAGGCGCCGCACACGAGCGGGTGGAGCTGGATGGCCTTGCCCTCGACGAGCTGCGGCTCGAAGGCCTGGATGCCGAGGCGGTGCAGGGTGGGGGCACGGTTGAGCAGCACGGGGTGCTCGGTGATGACCTCCTCGAGCACGTCCCACACCTGGGTGCGGGCCCGCTCGACCATCCGCTTGGCGGCCTTGATGTTCTGCGCGTGGTTGAGGTCGACGAGCCGCTTCATGACGAAGGGCTTGAAGAGCTCGAGCGCCATCTGCTTGGGCAGACCGCACTGGTGCAGCTGCAGCTGCGGGCCGACGACGATGACCGAACGGCCGGAGTAGTCGACGCGCTTGCCGAGCAGGTTCTGCCGGAACCGGCCCTGCTTGCCCTTGAGCATGTCGGAGATCGACTTGAGCGCGCGGTTGCCCGGCCCAGTGACCGGACGGCCACGGCGGCCGTTGTCGAACAGCGAGTCGACGGCCTCCTGGAGCATCCGCTTCTCGTTGTTGACGATGATCTCCGGCGCACCGAGGTCGAGCAGCCGCTTGAGGCGGTTGTTCCGGTTGATGACGCGGCGGTAGAGGTCGTTGAGGTCGGAGGTCGCGAAGCGGCCACCGTCCAGCTGGACCATCGGACGCAGGTCCGGCGGGATGACCGGGACGGCGTCCAGGACCATGCCCAGCGGCGAGTTCTCCGTGGTGAGGAACGCGTTGACGACCTTGAGGCGCTTGAGGGCGCGGGTCTTGCGCTGCCCGGTGCCGGTCGAGATCGTCTCGCGCAGCGACTCGGCCTCGGCGGCCAGGTCGAAGGTCTCCAGGCGCTTCTGGATGGCCTCGGCCCCCATGTAGCCCTTGAAGTAGATGCCGTAGCGGGCCTGGAGCTCGCGGTAGAGCAGCTCGTCACCCTCGAGGTCACCGACCTTGAGGTTCTTGAACCGGTCCCAGATCGTGTCGAGACGGTCGAGGTCCTGGTCGGCGCGCTTGCGGATCTGCGCCATCTCGCGCTCGGCGGACTTGCGCAGCTTCTCGCGGGCGTCGGCCTTGGCCCCGGCCTGCTCGAGCTCGGCGAGGTCCTCCTCCAGGCGCTTGGCGCGGCCCTCGATGTCGGTGTCGCGCTTGCGCTCGACGTCCTGCTTCTCGAGGTCCATCTCGTTCTGGAGGCTGGACAGGTCCTCGTGGCGACCGTCCTGGTCGACCTCGGTGATCATGTACGCCGCGAAGTAGATGACCTTCTCGAGGTCCTTCGGGGCGAGGTTGAGCAGGTACCCCAGGCGCGAGGGGACGCCCTTGAAGTACCAGATGTGGGTGACGGGGGCGGCGAGCTCGATGTGGCCCATCCGCTCACGGCGCACCTTGGAGCGCGTGACCTCGACACCACAGCGCTCGCAGATGATGCCCTTGTACCGCACGCGCTTGTACTTGCCGCAGTTGCACTCCCAGTCCCGGGTGGGACCGAAGATCCGCTCGCAGAACAGGCCGTCCTTCTCGGGCTTGAGCGTGCGGTAGTTGATCGTCTCGGGCTTCTTCACCTCTCCGTGGGACCACCCACGGATCTCCGATGCCGTGGCCAGGCCGATGTGGAGCTGGTCGAAGACATTGACGTCGAGCAAGGTTTCCTACTTCCTTCGGTATGTCACCGTGTGGAATCCAAACGGGGCCGGCGGGGCTGCCGTGACGCCGGGCGTCACGGCAGCCGCGGCCTCCTAGATGTCGTCGACGCTGCTGGCGTCGGGACGACGCGACAGGTCGATCCCGAGCTCGTCGGCAGCCCGGTAGACCTCCTCGTCGGCGTCACGCAGCTCGATGGCGTTGCCCTCCGCGTCCAGGGCCTCGACGTTCAGGCACAGGGACTGCATCTCCTTCATGAGCACCTTGAAGGACTCGGGGATGCCGGGCTCGGGGATGTTCTCGCCCTTGACGATGGCCTCGTACACCTTGACGCGTCCGGGGATGTCGTCGGACTTGATCGTCAGGAGCTCCTGCAGCGCGTAGGCGGCGCCGTAGGCCTCCAGGGCCCACACCTCCATCTCACCGAAGCGCTGGCCACCGAACTGTGCCTTACCGCCCAGCGGCTGCTGGGTGATCATCGAGTACGGGCCGGTGGAGCGGGCGTGGATCTTGTCGTCCACGAGGTGGTGGAGCTTGAGGATGTACATGTAGCCGACCGCGACGGGCTCGGGGAAGGGCTCCCCGGAGCGGCCGTCGAACAGGCGCGCCTTGCCGTCGGTGCCGACCACGCGCTGGCCGTCACGGTTGGGCGTCGTGTGGCCGAGCAGACCGGTGAGCTCGTGCTCGTGGATGCCGTCGAACACCGGCGTCGCGACCGGGGTCCCGGCCTCTCCGCGCAGCGAGCCCTCGGGCAGGTTCTCGGTCCACGTGCCCTCGCCCTGCGGCGCGTCGGTGGCGTCCCAGCCCTGCTTGGCGACCCACCCGAGGTGGGTCTCGAGCACCTGGCCGACGTTCATGCGGCCGGGCACACCGAGCGGGTTGAGGATGATGTCGACCGGCGTGCCGTCCTCGAGGAAGGGCATGTCCTCGACGGGGAGGATCTTGGAGATGACACCCTTGTTGCCGTGGCGCCCGGCGAGCTTGTCGCCGTCGGTGATCTTGCGGCGCTGGGCGATGTAGACGCGCACCATCTGGTTGACGCCGGCGGGCAGCTCGTCGTCCTCGTCCGCGTTGAACTCCTGGATCCCGATGACGGTCCCGGACTCACCGTGGGGCACCTTGAGGGACGTGTCGCGCACCTCGCGGGCCTTCTCACCGAAGATCGCGCGCAGCAGGCGCTCCTCGCTGGTCAGCTCGGTCTCGCCCTTCGGGGTGACCTTGCCGACGAGGATGTCACCGGCGCTGACCTCGGCGCCGATGCGGATGATGCCGCGCTCGTCGAGGTCGGCCAGCACGTCCTCGGAGACGTTCGGGATGTCCCGGGTGATCTCCTCGGCACCGAGCTTGGTGTCGCGGGCGTCGACCTCGTGCTCCTCGATGTGGATCGAGGACAGGACGTCCTCGGCCACGAGACGCTGGGAGAGGATGATCGCGTCCTCGTAGTTGTGGCCCTCCCACGACATGAACGCGACGAGGAGGTTGCGGCCCAGGGCCAGCTCGCCGTCGTCGGTCGCCGGGCCGTCGGCCAGCGCGGAGCCGACCTCGACGCGGTCGCCCTCGTCGACCAGCACGCGCTGGTTGTAGGACGTGCCCTGGTTGGAGCGACGGAACTTCGCGACGCGGTAGACCTGGTTCGTGCCGTCGTCGGCGGCCACGTGGATCGCGTCCGCGGAGACCTCGGTGACGACACCGGGCTTGCTCGCCGTGATGACGTCCCCGGCGTCCACTGCCGCACGACGCTCCATGCCGGTGCCGACGAGCGGCGCCTCGCTGCGGACCAGCGGGACCGCCTGACGCTGCATGTTGGCGCCCATGAGCGCGCGGTTCGCGTCGTCGTGCTCGAGGAACGGGATCATCGCGGTGGCGACGGACACCATCTGGCGGGCGGAGACGTCCATGTAGTCGATCTCGTCCGCGGGGACGGTGGCCATTTCGCCGCTGCCGCCGCTCGCCCGGACGAGGACCTGCTCCTCACGGAAGCGGCCGTCGTCGTCGAGCTTGGCGTTGGCCTGCGCGATGACGTAGCGGTCCTCGTCGTCGGCCGTGAGGTAGTCGACGTCGTCGGTGACCCGGCCGTCGACGACGCGACGGTAGGGGGTCTCGACGAACCCGAAGGGGTTGATGCGCGCGAAGGTCGCGAGCGAGCCGATGAGGCCGATGTTCGGGCCCTCAGGGGTCTCGATCGGGCACATGCGGCCGTAGTGCGAGGGGTGGACGTCACGGACCTCCATCGCCGCGCGGTCACGGGACAGACCACCGGGGCCGAGGGCGTTGAGACGACGCTTGTGCGTCAGCCCGGCCAGCGGGTTGTTCTGGTCCATGAACTGCGAGAGCTGCGACGTGCCGAAGAACTCCTTGATGGAGGCGACGACCGGCCGGATGTTGATGAGGGTCTGCGGCGTGATCGCCTCGACGTCCTGCGTGGTCATGCGCTCGCGCACGACGCGCTCCATCCGGGACAGACCCGTGCGGATCTGGTTCTGGATGAGCTCACCCACGGAGCGGATGCGGCGGTTGCCGAAGTGGTCGATGTCGTCGGTCTCGACGCGCACCGTGACCTGCTCGCCGTCGCGCTCGACGGTGTACTCCGTCTCGCCCTTGTGCAGGGCGAGGAGGTAGCGGACCGCGGCCTTGACGTCCTCGACGCGCAGCACGGACTCGGTGAGGTCACCGCTCGTGCCGAGCTTCTTGTTCACCTTGTAGCGGCCGACCTTGGCGAGGTCGTAGCGCTTGGAGTTGAAGTAGTAGTTGTCGAGGAGGTTGCGACCGGCCTCGACCGTCGGCGGCTCGCCGGGGCGGACCTTGCGGTAGATGTCGAGCAGGGCCTCGTCCTGGGTGCTGACGTTGTCCTTCTCGAGGGTCTCCAGGAGGACCGGGTAGTCGGCGAACTCCTCGCGGATCTCGCTCTCCGTCATACCCAGCGCGCGCAGGAAGACGGTGATCGACTGCTTGCGCTTGCGGTCGATGCGGATACCGACGGCGTCGCGCTTGTCGATCTCGAACTCGAGCCAGGCGCCACGCGAGGGGATGATCTTCGTCGTGAAGATGTCCTTGTCGGACGTCTTGTCGGCGCTGCGCTCGAAGTACACGCCCGGGGAGCGGACGAGCTGGGAGACGACGACACGCTCGGTGCCGTTGATGATGAACGTGCCGCGCTCGGTCATGAGCGGGAAGTCGCCCATGAAGACCGTCTGCGACTTGATCTCGCCGGTCTCGTAGTTCGTGAACTCCGCCGTGACGAACAGCGGGGCGGCGTAGGTGAAGTCCTTCTCCTTGCACTCCTCCGGCGTGTACTTCGCCGGCTCGAAGCGGTGGTCGTTGAAGGAGAGGGACATCGACTGGCCGAAGTCCTCGATCGGGGAGATCTCCGCGAAGATCTCCTCCAGTCCCGAGGTGCGGGGAACGTTCTTGTCGCCCTGCTCGATGGCAGCGGCGACGCGGTCGCGCCACGCCGGGTTGCCGAGGAGCCAGTCGAAGCTCTCGGTCTGCAGCCCGAGGAGGTCGGGCGCCTGGAGCGGCTCCTGGATCTTGGCGAACGAGACTCGGCGCGATGCGAGCCGAGTGGCGATGTCTTCAGCGGTGGGAACAGAAGAGGTGCGCGAGGCAGCCAAAGGGGGTCCTTCCCTGCGAATTGTGTGCACACTGCGCTGTCGGGACTGTCTCCTCGTCGCGTCGACCCGGCACGTGGCAGGGTTCGGGGGCGGCAGACAGGCAGGCAGAAGTCAGCGCAAAGCGACAGCATACACACGTGCGCAGGGCTGTGTCCAGCGCACCCTCGCGCTGCGGACCCTGGTCGGACCGACGCCGCCACCATACGCCATCGTCTCGGGTCGGAGAAGTCATGGCGCGCCGGGAGATCCGACAGGACGTCGAAGGCCCGGCACCCCGAGGGGTGCCGGGCCGTGACGGGCCGTGAGGCCGGGTGGTGCTACGAGGTCACTTGACGGAGACGGTGGCCCCGGCGCCCTCGAGGGCCTCCTTGGCCTTGTCCGCGGTGTCCTTGTCGACGCCCTCGAGGATGGCCTTGGGGGCCGAGTCCACGAGGTCCTTGGCCTCCTTGAGGCCGAGGCTCGTGAGCGCGCGGACCTCCTTGATGACCTGGATCTTCTTGTCGCCGATCGCGTCGAGGACGACGTCGAACTCGGTCTTCTCCTCCTCGGCGGCGCCGGCGTCGCCGCCGCCGGCCGGGGCGGCCGCGGCAGCGGCGACCGGAGCAGCGGCGGTGACCTCGAAGGTCTCCTCGAACTGCTTCACGAACTCGGAGAGCTCGATGAGGGTGAGCTCCTTGAAAGCCTCGATGAGCTCGTCGGTGGTGAGCTTCGCCATGGTGGCGTCCTTCCTGGTTGTTCTGCCCTGTGCTGTCTACTGCGTGGAGCAGGGTGGGGTGGGGGTACCGAAGCCTCAGGCGGCGTCGGCGGCCTGCTTCTCGCGCAGGGCCTCGATGGTGCGCGCGGCCTGGGTGGCCGGCGCGGTGAACAGGTACGCAGCCTGGTAGAGCGCTGCCTTGAACGCGCCAGCCGCCTTGCCCAGCAGCACCTCACGGCTCTCGAGGCTCGCGAGCGTGTCGACGTCCTGCGCCGACAGCGTCCGGCCCTCGAGCACGCCGCCCTTGATGACGAGCTGGGGGTTGCTCTTGGCGAAGTCACGCAGACCCTTGGCAGCCTCGGAAGGCTCCCCGGTCACGAACGCGATCGCCGTCGGGCCGGTGAGCTGCGCCTCGAGTCCCTCGAGCCCAGCCTCCTTCGCCGCGATGGTGGTCAGCGTGTTCTTCACGACGGCGTAGCTGGCATTGGTGCCGAGCGAGCGACGCAGCTCCTTGAGCTGGCCGACGCTGAGCCCGCGGTACTCGGTGAGCACGACGGCGTTTGCCTCACGCAGCTGCTGCGTGAGCTCGGTGACTGCCGCCACCTTGTCAGGCCTCGCCATGGCCCTCCTTCTCGGTCGTGCCGCCGGAGGATGGAGTCGAGCAACAGAAAAGCCCCGCGCAGCGTGTGCACGGGGCGCGTCGCGAGACGGCGTCACATGAGCACCTGCGCTGGCTCCGCTTGCTGCGGACTTCGACCCGTCATGGCTGACGGGGGACCGGCGGTCTTGGGCAGAGGCAACAGTACCCCGGGACCGGGCCCCGGTCCAAGCTCGCGGGTGCCGGTGTGCCGCACCGCACACGCAGACGCAGCAGCGCCCCGGTCCTCGTGGGCCGGGGCGCTGCTGACGGACGCTCAGGTCAGGACGGGCTGTCCGACGTGAGGTTGCGCGTGAGGGTGGCGTCGAGCGGGATGCCCGGGCCCATCGTCGTGGCCATGGTGGCCTTGGAGATGTACCGGCCCTTGGCCGAGGCCGGCTTGAGCCGCAGGACCTCGTCGAGGGCGGCCGCGTAGTTCTCCACCAGCTGCTCCTCGGTGAAGGAGGCCTTGCCCACGATGAAGTGGAGGTTGGAGTTCTTGTCGACGCGGAACTCGATCCGCCCGCCCTTGATCTCCGTGACCGCCTTGGCGACGTCCATGGTCACCGTGCCGGTCTTCGGGTTGGGCATGAGGCCACGGGGGCCGAGCACGCGGCCGAGGCGGCCCACCTTGCCCATAAGGTCCGGCGTCGCGACGGCGGCGTCGAAGTTCGTGTAGCCCCCGGCGACCTTCTCGATGAGCTCGTCGCCGCCGACCTCGTCGGCGCCGGCGGCCTCGGCCTGCGCCGCGCGCTCGCCGACGGCGAAGACGAGGACGCGGGCCGACTTGCCGGTGCCGTGGGGCAGGCTGACGGTGCCGCGCACCATCTGGTCCGCCTTGCGGGGGTCGACGCCGAGACGGAAGACGACCTCGACGGTCTGGTCGAACGTGGTGGTCGCGCTCTCCTTGGCGAGGCGGACGGCCTCGAGGGGGGCGTAGACCTGGGAGCGGTCGATCTTCTCGGCCGCCTTGCGGTAGTTCTTGCTGCGCGTGGTCATGCTGCTTCTCCTAGTTTCAGCAGTCGTGGTCCGCGGGTCCGCGCCGGACCCTGCCACGGGGCGCCGAGGCGCCTGGAACGACGGACGCGGGGAGCGTCCTGGTGCCTCAGTCCGAGACGGTGATGCCCATGGAACGGGCGGTGCCGGCGATGATCTTCGCGGCGGCGTCGACGTCGTTGGCGTTGAGGTCGACCATCTTGCCCTCGGCGATCTCGCGGACCTGCGCCATCGTGAGGCTGCCGACCTTCGCGGTGTGCGGGGTGCCGGAGCCCTTGGCGACGCCGGCGGCCTTCTTGATGAGCTCGGCGGCCGGCGGGGTCTTGGTGATGAAGGTGAACGAGCGGTCCTCGTACACCGTGATCTCGACCGGGATGACGTTGCCGCGCTGCGACTCGGTCGCGGCGTTGTACGCCTTGCAGAACTCCATGATGTTCACGCCGTGCTGGCCCAGCGCGGGGCCGATGGGCGGCGCGGGGGTCGCGGCGCCGGCCTGGATCTGGAGCTTGATCAGGCCTGCGACCTTCTTCTTGGGAGGCATGGTGCGTCCTTATGTTCCTGGGCGCCGGTGACCGCCGACGCCGCCTTGCGGGTCCGGCGCAGCAGGAAGCGTGCGCCGGGGGCCGTCCGCTCAGATCTTGGCGACCTGCGAGAACGACAGCTCGACCGGGGTCTCCCGGCCGAAGATCGACACGAGCACCTTGAGCTTCTGCTGCTCCGGGCTGATCTCGGAGATCGTGGCCGGGAGGGTCTCGAAGGGCCCGTCGGTGACGGTGACGGACTCGCCGACGGAGAACTCGACCTCGATCGGGGTGCTCGGGGCACTCCCGCCGGCGGCGGCCTTGGCCGTCTCCTTGGGGGCGAGGGTCGGGGCGAGCATCGAGAAGACCTCGTCCTCGGTCAGCGGCACGGGCTGGTGCGTGTGGCCGACGAAGCCGGTGACACCGGGCGTGTGGCGCACCGCGCCCCACGACTCGTCGGTCAGGTCCATGCGCACGAGCACGTAGCCCGGGATGCGGACCCGGGTGACGAGCTTGCGCTGGGAGTTCTTGATCTCGACGACGTCCTCCATCGGGACCTCGACCTGGAAGATGTAGTCCTCCATGTTGAGGCTCTGGATGCGGTTCTCGAGGTTCGCCTTGACGCGCTTCTCGTAGCCCGCGTAGGAGTGCACGACGTACCAGTAGCCCGGCAGCAGCCGCAGCTCGCGGCGGAACTCCTCCTCGGGGGAGACGTCCTCGGCGTCCTCGGACGTGTCCTCGACGACGGCCGGGTCCTCGGCCGGGGTCGAGTCCTCGCCTGCCGCCTCGGCCTCCGTCACGGCTGCGGGGCTCTCGGCCTCCGCACCCGGCAGGTCGCTCGGGGTGTCGTCAGGAGCCTCGTCCGGGGCCGTGTGCTCCACGGTCTCCTCAGTCACGGGGTCACCAACTTTCTTGCGTCGTAGTTCGATGCTGCGGGGGGCGGCTCAGCCGCCGAACACCCACAGCGCCAGCCGCCCGAAGCCCAGGTCGACAAGGCCCACGTAGGCCATGATCGCCAGCACGAAGACGATGACGACGACGAAGAACGTGAACAGCTCGTTGCGGGTCGGCTTGACGACCTTCTTCAGCTCGGCGATCACCTGGCGGACGAACAGCGCGATCCGGGCGAACAGACCACGCTTCTTGGTCGTCCCGGCCCCGTCGCGGCCGGCACGCTCGGGCTTGCCCGAGGTCGTGCTCGCGGACTCACTCACAGGCGGTCTTCCTCACTGGTCTGGGTGTCGTGGCTGAGGGCGCCGTGCCGACGCCGCTGCTGCAGGGCAGGAGGGACTCGAACCCACAACCGCCGGTTTTGGAGACCGGTGCGCTACCAATTGCGCCACTGCCCTTCGCGACTTCCTCCCGCCGACGGACCGTCGCAGCGCGCGGTCCAGCCGATGGTCGAGAGCCACCAGGGATCGAGTGTACGCGTCCGGGGCCGCTTGGTCGAATACGGCTCCCCGTGACGCTCGTCGCGGGGGGCTCGTCCGCGGGACGGGCGGCCCTGGGACGGCATCCTCGAGCCGTGCCACCATAGCCGGGTGAGCGAGCACACGAGCACCCCGAGCACCCCGTCCCCCACGCGCGTCTCCGCCCGGCTGGCGGCGATCGCCGAGAGCGCCACGCTGGCGGTCGACGCGAAGGCGAAGGCGCTCAAGGCCGCCGGCCGGCCGGTCATCGGCTTCGGCGCCGGCGAGCCGGACTTCCCCACGCCGCAGTACATCGTCGACGCGGCCGTCGCCGCGGCGCAGGACCCGGTCAACCACCGCTACTCCCCTGCCAAGGGCCTGCCCGTCCTGCGCGAGGCCATCGCGGCCAAGACGCTGCGGGACTCCGGGTACGAGGTCTCCCCGGACCAGGTCCTCGTGACGAACGGCGGCAAGCAGGCGGTCTACCAGGCCTTCGCCGCGATCATCGACCCGGGCGACGAGGTCATCCTCCCCGCCCCGTACTGGACCACCTACCCGGAGGCCATCGCGCTGGCCGGGGGCCGCACCGTCGAGGTCTTCGCCGGCTCCGACCAGGACTACCTCGTCACGGTCGAGCAGCTCGAGGCGGCCCGCACCTCCCGCACCAAGGCGCTGCTCTTCTGCTCCCCCTCCAACCCCACCGGCGCCGTCTACTCCCCCGAGCAGACCGCCGCGATCGGCCGCTGGGCGCACGAGCACGGCGTGTGGGTCATCACCGACGAGATCTACGAGCACCTCGTGTACGACGACGCCGTGTTCACCCCCGTCCTGCGGGCCGTGCCCGAGCTGGCCGACACGACGATCGTCCTCAACGGCGTCGCCAAGACCTACGCGATGACCGGCTGGCGGGTGGGCTGGATGGCCGGCCCGAGCGACGTCATCAAGGCGGCGACGAACCTCCAGTCCCACCTCACCTCCAACGTCGCGAACGTCTCCCAGCGCGCCGCCCTCGCGGCGGTGTCCGGCGACCTCAGCGCCGTCGAGACGATGCGGGCCGCCTTCGACGAGCGGCGCCGCACGATGGTGGGCATGCTGCGGGAGATCGACGGCGTCGAGGTCCCCACCCCGCGCGGGGCCTTCTACGCCTACCCGAACGTCGAGGGCGTCCTCAGGCGGACCATCCGCGGCCGCACGCCGCAGACCTCCGCGGAGCTGGCGGCGCTCATCCTCGAGGAGGCCGAGGTCGCCGTCGTCCCCGGTGAGGCCTTCGGCCCCAGCGGCTACCTCCGCCTGAGCTACGCGCTCGGGACCGACGACCTGGTCGAGGGCATCCGCCGCATCCAGGAGCTCCTCGGCTGAGCCGAGCACGCGACGAGAAGGGCCCGGGCGAGATGTCCGGGCCCTTTCTCATCCCTGTCTCATGCCCCGCCCCGATACTGGGCCCGTGAGCACCCGCCGTCGTCCCCTCACGGTCCGCGCCCGCATCCTCGCGACCGTGCTGGTGCTGAGCGCGCTCGCGCTCGTCGCGGCCGGAGGGACGGCGTGGGGTCTGCAGCGCATCCGCGTGGACCGGAACATCGACGAGGCCCTGGGCCGGACGATCACCGAGCTGCGCACCCTGGCGGCGACGGGCGTCGACCCGGACACCGGCACCGCCTTCCGGGACTCCGACCGCCTGCTCTACACGATGATGAGCCGGGAGGTGCCGGCGACCCACGAGGGCATGATCGCCTTCATCCGGGACAACGTCCGCTACCAGACCCAGGACATCGGGGTCCCCCTCGCGCTGGACCCCGAGCTCGTCCACGCCCTCTCGGACGCCTGGCAGCTCGACCGCGTCGTCATCGACACGCTGCGGACCTCGCAGCGGGAGTACCGCTACGCCGCCGTGCCGGTCCAGGTCGGGGACTCGACACCGGGCGCGATGATCCTCGCCTTCGACCGTGACGCGGAGCAGGCGGAGGTCGGTGCGACCTTCCGGACCTACGGCATCGTCGCCGCCGGCTCGCTCCTCGTGCTCGCCGTCGTCGGGTGGGTCCTCTCCGGGCGCCTGCTGCGGCCGCTGCGGACGCTGCGGGAGACGGCGGAGCAGATCAGCGTCACCGACCTGTCCCGCCGCATCCCGGTCGACGGCACCGACGACCTGTCCGAGGTCGCCCGAACCTTCAACGACATGCTCGGACGGCTGGAGACGGCCTTCCGCTCCCAGCGCCGGCTCCTCGACGACGCCGGGCACGAGCTGCGCACGCCGATCACCATCGTCCGGGGCCACCTCGAGCTCATGGACCCGTCCGACGAGCAGGACGCGACCGAGACGCGGGCGCTCGCGCTGCGCGAGCTGGACCGCATGCACCGGCTGGCCGACGACCTCGTCCTGCTCGCCCGGTCCGAGGCCCCGGACTTCGTGCGGACCGAGCCGACGGACGTCGGCACGCTCCTCGACAACGTCCTCGACCAGGCCCGCCAGCTGGGCGACCGGCGGTGGCGGGTGACGAACCGCGCCGAGGCGGTCGTCGACGTCGACCCCGAGCGCGTGACGCAGGCGCTCCTCCAGCTCGCCGCCAACGCGGTGAAGTTCTCCGACGACGGCAGCACCGTCCGTCTCGGCTCCCGCCTCGAGGGCGACGAGCTGGCCCTGTGGGTCGAGGACGAGGGCATCGGCATCCCGCCCGAGCAGCAGGACCGGATCTTCGAGCGCTTCGCCCAGGTGACCGGCCCGCGGGGGCGCCCGGCGGCGGGGTCCGGTCTGGGGCTGTCGATCGTCGCGGCGATCGCGGCCGCCCACCACGGGCGGGTCGCGGTGACCTCCGCCCCTGGCCGGGGGGCGCGCTTCACGCTGCTCCTGCCCGCGCCCGGTGTCGAGCCGGTCCCCATCCCCGACGACGAGATCGTCGTCGACCCCGACGAGGTGGCCGCCGGGGGCGGCGGCCAGGACGGAGCCAGGTAGATGTCCCAGATCCTGATCGCCGAGGACGAGCCCGGCATCTCCTCCTTCATCACCAAGGGCCTGCGAGCCGCCGGGTACGCCTCGACGGCCGTGACGACGGGGCAGGAGGCGCTCGTCCTCGCGCTCGCCGGGGACGTCCAGCTGCTCGTCCTCGACATCGGACTGCCGGACATGGACGGCTTCGCCGTGCTGCGCCGGCTGCGCGAGGCCGGCTCGGCCCTGCCCGTCATCATCCTCACGGCCCGGACCTCGGTGGACGACACCGTCGCCGGCCTCGAGGGCGGGGCCGACGACTACATGCCCAAGCCATTCCGCTTCGAGGAGCTGCTCGCACGGATCCGGCTGCGCCTGCGCGCGCCGGACCAGGGCACCCAGGCGACGAGCGTCCTCTCCGTCGGTGACCTCTCCCTGGACCTGCGCACCCGGCACGCGACGGTCGCCGGGCGGGAGGTCGAGCTGTCCGCCCGGGAGTTCTCGTTGGCCGAGACCTTCCTGTCCCACCCGGGTCAGGTGCTCAGCCGCGAGCAGCTGCTCGACCGCGTGTGGGGCTACGACTTCGACCCGGGCTCCAACGTCGTGGACGTCTACGTCCGCTACCTGCGCAAGAAGGTCGGTGCCGAGCGGATCGTCACCGTGCGCGGCATGGGCTACCGCCTCGTCGACACCACCCGCTGAGCGCCGCCCCCGTCGGTGCACGCGGGCGAGAGGCGCCGGGCGACGTGAGAGCCGACCCCCTCGTGGGGGCCGGCTCTCGTGCGCGGGTCGGGCGGTCAGTCTGCGGAGTCGGCCGACGCCGGGCTGGCCGGGCTCGGCGGGCTGGCCGGGCTCGGCGGGCTGGCCGGGCTGGCCGGGCTCGGGGGCGTGGCCGGGCTCGGCGGGCTGGCCGGGCTCGGCGGCGTGGCCGGGCTCGGGGCACTGGCCGGGCTCGGGGGCGTGGCCGGGCTCGGCGGGGTCGTCGGCGTCTGGGCGGTCTGCGCACTGACCGCGGTGTGGGCCGTGACCGCCGAGCCGGCGGAGGGCGAGGCGGGGTCCGTCGCGCGGGCGTCCGCCTCCGGCCGGGTGGTGGTCCCGACCGTCGGTGCGTCGGTCGCCGCGACGTCGATGCGCGCGCCCGCGGTGGTGGCGGAGTCGTCCGCGGTGGCACTGACGACGCTACCGCCGATGACGGCGACGGCACCGAGTGCTCCGGTGGCGATCCAGCTCCTGCGTGTCCTCATCCTTCATCTCCTGTCGTCGGCCGCCGTGGCGGGGCTGTGTCTCCTACCCAACCGGGCACGGGTGAGACCAGGAGGAGGTGGTGATGAGGGGGCTCTCATCAGTCACCGGAGTCGGCCGACGGCGCGCTCTGCGGCGACTGGGGCGTCACCGGGGAGGGCGCGGTCACCGGGCTCGGGGCACTGACGTCGGTGGGCGCGCTCACCCGGGCGGGCGCCTGCGTGCGCTGCGGCGCCTGGGCGCGCTCGGGTGCCTGGGTCCGCGCAGGCTCGCCGGCGGGCGCGGCGTCCTTCCGGGGGGCGTCCGCGGCAGTCTCCGCGGTGGGTGGCGTGGCCGCCGTCGTCGCCGTCCCGGGGTCCGGGGACGCGGGGTCGGTGGCCCGCGTGTCCGGGGTGGCCGGTGCGGATGCCTGCTCGCCGGCCACCCGCACCGCGGGCAGCGTCTGGCCGGCGGGCGGCTCGGTGATGGCCGCGGCGGCCAGCCCGGCCCCGCCGATGCCCAGCGCCCCCAGGACCCCCGTCGTGACCCAGCGTCGTGCGCTCATCGCCTGTCCCTCCTCCCCGGGTGCGCCTACCGCACCCGGGACCAGCCCAGCCCCCCTTCATGAGACGGCGAGGAAGGCCGGATGAGAGGACTCTCATCTGGCGCGGGCGAGCCAGCTCTCGGCCTCCGCCAGCCGGCCCTCGGCGTCGGTGCGCCAGCCCGCCGCCCCCGTACGGCGTGCACCGGCGACGAGCGAGAGCACCACACCCGCCGTCCGGGCCCGTAGCGCGCCGGGGTCCACGTGACGCTCGCACTGCTGCGTCCACGTCTCGAGGACCTTGGGCACGCCCGGGTAGGTCCGCGGGGCGAGGTGCGGCAGCACGCTCACGTGCGCGAGGAGGCAGGCGAGGTCGTCGACCCGGTGCCCGGGCCCCAGGGAGTCGACGTCGAGCAGCGTGCTGACCCGCCCGTCGGTCGTGAGGAGGTTCGCCTCGTAGAGGTCACCGTGCGTGGGCACCACCGGGCCGGCGTCGGTCGTCGCCAGCGCGGCGGCCACACCGTCCGCGAGGGCCTCGATGCGCGCGCGGTGCTCGGGAAGGACCACGCTCGCCGCGTGGGCGTAGTGCCCGGCCCGCTCGGCCCAGGCGGCGCGCCGCGGCAGCTCGAGGGCGGCCGCGGGCAGGCGGTCGAGGACGGCGACGACGTCGTCGAGCACGGCGCGTGCCTGCGCCGGCTCCACCCCCCGCGCGAGCGCGTGCGCCAGGGACGTGCCGCGCCCCGCGCGGATGACGAGGAGCCCGTCGCCGTCCGCGTGGATCACCTCCGGTGCGGGGACCCCGGCCGCGGTGAGCATCCGGTGGCGGGTGGCGAGCTGGTCCAGCACCCGCGGGCGCACGACCTTCGCGTAGACCTCCCCGTCCCGGAGGCCCGCCCCGCGCGCCCGCACGACGGCGCGGCGCAGGGGCCGGTAGGCGAGGAGCTCGACCGCGGGCTGCCGGTCCACCCCCAGGCGCCGGGCCAGCCCCGTCGGCGAGCACGCCGCCGCGAGCGCCGGGAGCTCGGGGTCGGCCGGGTGGCGCCACACGTGGACGACACTGCCACCGCTCTCCAGGCGCACGAGCCCCGCACCCGCCGGCGCGGTGACCCGGCCCGTCGTCGCGCACAGGTAGTCGTCCGGAGCGTCGCCACCGGTGCGGACGGTGTACCCGACGGTGACACCGGCCCCGGGCCGGTGGTGCACCGTGTGGACCCGCCACGGGCCGAGCGTGCCGCCCTCGGCAGCGAGCGCCGCGCCGAGCACCTCCGCCGCCCCCGGGCCGGTGAGCAGGGCGACGTCGTCCCGCTCGGTCTGCGACACCGCCTCGTCCATGGGGACAGTCCACCACGTCCGGGTGCCGCGCCGCCGCCCGTCGTCGTGGCCGGGTCCGTGACAGACTCAGGCCCGTGCGGGACCTGACGACGCTGCCCAAGACCCACCTGCATCTCCACTTCACCGGTTCGATGCGCCCCAGCACCCTCGCCGAGCTCGCCACCGAGGCCGGGATCCGGCTCCCTCCGGCGCTGCTCGACGGGCAGGCGCTGCGCGTGCCCGCCGGGGAGCGGGGCTGGTTCCGCTTCCAACGCCTCTACGACGCCGCCCGCGCGGTCGTGCGCAGCGAGGCCGCGATGCGGCGGATCGTGCGCGAGGCGGCCGAGGACGACGCCGCAGAAGGGTCGCGGCGCCTGGAGATCCAGGTCGACCCGACGTCCTACGCCCCCTTCGTCGGTGGGCTCACCCCGGCACTGGAGATCGTCCTGGACGAGGCGCGGGTGGCGAGCCGGACGACGGGCGTGGAGGTCGGCGTCGTCGTCGCCGCCTCCCGGACGCGCCACCCGCTCGACGCCCGTACGCTCGCGCGGCTCGCGGTCCGGCACAGCGGTGACGGCCCGGGCGAGGTCATCGGCTTCGGGCTGAGCAACGACGAGCGGCGCGGGGACACGAGCGAGTTCGCCTCCGCCTTCACCATCGCCCGCCAGGCCGGGCTCGCGAGCCTCCCCCACGGCGGCGAGCTCCTGGGCCCGGACCACGTCCGCTCCGTCCTCACCCACCTCGGCCCCACCCGCCTGGGCCACGGTGTGCGGCTCGCCGAGGACCTCGGGCTGCTCGAGAAGGTGAGCGCGGCGGGCATCGCGCTCGAGCTGGCTCCGGCCAGCAACGTCGCCCTGGGGGTCTACCCCACGGCCGCGGACGTGCCGCTGCGCACACTCCACGAGGCCGGTGCCCGCATCGCGCTGAGTGCCGACGACCCGCTCCTGTTCGTCGCCCGGCTCACCGACCAGTACCGGATCGCGCGGGAGGACCACGGCATGGACGACGCCGCGGTCGCCGGGCTGGCCCGCGGCTCGGTGCACGCGAGTCTCGCCGCGGAGTCGAGCAAGCGGCGCTGGCTGACCGAGATCGACGCCTGGCTCGCGTCCTAGAGACTGAGTCCGAGAAGGACCGGCTCGGGGACGAGCTCGACGCCGAAGCGCGCGTGCACGGCGTCGCGCACGGTGCGAGCGAGCGTGAGGACGTCGGCGGCGCTCGCCTCCCCGCGGTTGGTCAGGGCCAGGACGTGCTTGCTCGAGACCGCCGCTCGCCGGGGGTCGCCCTGGCCGCGCTCGACGCCGGAGCGGGAGATCAGCCACGCGGCGGAGGTCTTGACCAGGCCCGGGACGGTGGGCGGGGTGGCGCCGAACGCCGGGCGGGAGCGGTCCTCGACCGGGAACCGGGGGGCGTCGGGCGGCAGCAGGGCGTCGGCCTGCTCCACACGGAGCACCGGGTTGGTGAAGAACGAGCCGGCCGACCACGAGTCGGGGTCGGCGTCGTCGAGGACCATCCCCTTGCCGCGGCGCAGCCCGAGGACGGCCTGCCGGACCTCGGCGGCCGGTGCCCGGGCACCGAGCTCGACGCCGAGCACGCGTGCCAGCTCGGCGTACCGGACGGGGGCGGAGGAGGAGCCGAGCGCGAGCTGGAAGCCGACCTCCAGGACGACGTACCGGCCGGTGGGTCCCCAGGTGCGCCCGCCGCCCGCGCGGGTGTCGGTGAGGGATCGCTTGAGCACGCTCGTGCGGTAGCCCAGCCCGAGCTCGCTCACCACGAGCGTGCGCGTGCGCTGCTCGAGGCGGTCGTAGACGCGGACCGTCTCCAGGGTCTCGGCGACCTCCTGGCCGTAGGCACCGACGTTCTGGACCGGGGTGGCGCCGGTGGAGCCGGGGATGCCGGACAGGGCCTCCACGCCGCGCCAGCCCTCGGCGACAGCGGTGGCGACGACGTCGTCCCAGGGATGGCCGGCGGGCACGGTGATCGAGACCCCCGCGCACGCGTACTGCGACCCGGTCCTGATGCCGCGCCGGGCGTCGCGCACGACGACGCCGTCGAAGCCGTCGTCGGAGGCGAGGAGGTTGGAGCCGCCGCCGAGGACGAGGAGCGCGGTGCCCCGCTCGTCGGCCTCGCGCACGGCGTCGACGAGCTCGGCCTCCGTCGTCGCGTCGACGAGGCGGGCCACCGGCCCACCGACGCGGAAGGTCGTCAGCTCGCCCAGGGTGGGCGGCGCGGCCGCGGACTGCTCGGTGCTCACCGCACCAATCTAGACGTGGCCGGGCGCCGGCGCGTCCAGCGGCCGCTCCTCGCCGGTGAGCGGACGTGCCGCGCGGCTCACGAGGAAGGCGACGGCGAGCGGCACCGCGATCGCCAGCATCGCCCGGCGGTAGCCGACGTGCTCGGCGAGCAGGCCGAGGAGCGGCGGGCCGCACAGGAAGGCCGTGTAGCCGATCGAGGCGACGACCGAGACGCGGGTGGCCGCGCGCAGCGGCTCGTCGCCCGCGGCGCTCATGCCCGCGGGGAAGCCGAGCGCCGCGCCCAGGCCCCACAGCGCCCCGCCGACGAGCGCCAACCACAGCACCGGGGACAGGGCGAAGAGGAGGAGACCGGCGAGCGCGAGGACGGTCGTGCCCCGCAGCACCGCGACGCGTCCGAAGCGGGCGAGCAGCCGCTCGCCCGCCAGCCGCATGACGGTCATCGCGGTGACGAAGACGCCGAACCCGAGGGCACCGGCGGCGTCGGACGTGCCGAAGCCGTCGACGACGCCGAGCGCGAGCCAGTCGTTGGCGGCGCCCTCGGTGAGCGCGAAGGCGAGGACCATGACGCCGACGAGGAGGGTGCGCGGCTCGCGCCACCCGCCGAGCGCGGCGGCGAGCCGACGTCGTCGTCCCGCCTCGGGGGGCGCGGGCGTGAAGGGGAGGAAGCCGCGGCTGGCGGCCAGGCCGCCGAGGGCGACGGCGACGGCCACGGCCGCGAGGTGCGCGACCACCGGGACCCCGAGGAGGGCGGCGCCCGCCCCGACGCCTGCCCCGACCACGGTGCCCAGCGAGAACCCCGCATGGAAGCGGGGCATGATCTCGCGGTCGATCTCGTGCTCGACCAGCCCGCCCTCGAGGTTCATCGCGACGTCCCAGGCGGCGATCCCCATCTGCGCGACGAGCAGGCCGACGGCCAGCAGCGGGACGGTACCGGCGAGCAGCCCCGCCGCGACGACCGCGAAGCCCACCACCGCGACGAGGACCCCGCCGCGCACGGTCAGGGCCGCGCCGACGCGCTGGGCGACGGCGCCGCCGACGGGCAGTGCGAGGAGGGAGCCGACGGAGCCCACGAGGAGGAGCGCGCCCATCTCACCGGGGCTCAGCCCGAGGGTGTCGCGGACGGCGGGCAGCCGGGAGACCCAGCTGGCGAAGAGGAAGCCGTTGAGGGCGAAGACGCCGAGCACCGCGTTGGTCGCCCGCCTGCCGGCGGGCGAAGCGGTGGCGCTCACCTGCGCCGGACCACGGCCTGGGCCTTGGCGAGCACGGTCACTCCCGCTGCGCGGGCGGTGAGGTCGACGCGCACGGTGCCGGCCTCGACGTCCAGGGCGCCGACCTTCCCGGTGACCTCGAGCTCGACCTCACCGGGGTCGGGCACGACGATCGGGCGGGTGAAGCGCACCCCGTAGTCGACGACGGCGCCCGGGTCCCCCGCCCAGTCGGCGACGGCGGCCGCGGCCAGGCCCATCGTCGCCATCCCGTGGGCGATGACGCCGTCGAGGCCGACCTCGCGGGCGACGCGCTCGCTGTAGTGGATGGGGTTGAAGTCCCCGGAGGCACCGGCGTAGCGCACGAGCAGCGCCCGGTCGACGGTGTAGGTGCGGGTGAACAGCTCGTCGCCGACGGTGAGGGTGGACAGGTCCATCAGCGTCCCTCCCCGCGCACGGCGAGCGTCGAGCGGACCGTCGCGACCGGCGCACCGGCGTCGTCGGCGATCTCGGCGCGGGTGCTCACCATCGCGATGCCCGCCCGCTCGGTGACGGCGTCGACGTGGACGGTGGTGCGCAGGAGGTCACCGGCGACGATCGGGCGGTGGTGGGTGAAGCGCTCCTCCGCGTGGACGACGCGGGAGAAGTCGATCCCCGACTCGGGGTCGGCGATGTAGGCCTGCTCGGCGCGCTGGGCCACGACGACGGCGAAGGTGGGCGGCGCGACGACGTCGTCGTAGCCGAGCTCCCGGGCGGCGTCGGCGTCCGTGTGCGCGGGGTGCGCGGCACCGGTGGCGGCGGCCATCTCGGCGATCTTCGCGGCGGACACGCGGTACGTCTCCGTCGGGGCGTACGAACGCCCCACGAGCGTCAGGTTGACGCTGGTGGGGCGGTCGGAACGCGCGTCCACGCGGTCAGCGGGTCTCGCGGTGGATGGTGTGGCGGTTGTCGCGCGGGCAGTACTTCTTCACCTCGAGGCGGTCGGGGTTGTTCCGACGGTTCTTGTTGGTGATGTAGTTCCGCTCCTTGCACTCCTCGCAGGCGAGGGTGATCTTCGGACGGACGTCGCTGGACTTGCTGGCCACGGTATTCCTCGCGTTCATCGGGGCTCCGGGGCCCCGGAGCCATGTCGTTCAGTAGCGGGGGCGGGACTCGAACCCGCGACACCACGATTATGAGCCGTGTGCTCTAACCACCTGAGCTACCCCGCCATGATCGTCGACCATGGCCGGCACGCCATGTTACGTGACGCACGACGTGGACGTCGATCGGAGCCCCGAAAGGGAATCGAACCCTTGACCTTCTCCTTACCATGGAGACGCTCTGCCGACTGAGCTATCGGGGCGGCGCTGACAACCGTACATGCTCCGGGCGCCGGGGACGAAATCGGCTGGCAGTGGCCCTCCTCACGTCCGTCGGCCCGGCCGGTGACGACGACAGCCCGGATCCATCGGATCCGGGCCGTCTCGCGTGGCGGGTGCAGGATTCGAACCTGCGAAGCATTCCGCGGCTGATTTACAGTCAGCTCCCTTTGGCCGCTCGGGCAACCCGCCTTGGTCCGTGCAGGACCGAGTGGAACAATACCAAGCCGGAGCGGGTGCTCCTAACCCGGCACCCACGTGATCCACCTCGCACCCTAGGAGACCCACCGATGGCAGCGGACTCGTCCTTCGACGTCGTGAGCAAGATCGACCGCCAGGAGGTGGACAACGCCGTCAACCAGGCCGCCAAGGAGATCGCCCAGCGCTACGACTTCAAGGGCGTGGGCGCCTCGGTCGAGTGGAGCGGTGAGGACGCGATCCTCATGAAGGCCAACTCCGAGGAGCGCGTGCTGGCCGTCCTCGACGTGCTCCAGAGCAAGCTCATCCGCCGCGGGGTCTCCCTCAAGGCGCTGGACACCGGCGAGAACGAGCCCCAGGCCTCGGGCAAGGAGTACCGTCTCGTCGGCTCCCTCAAGGAGGGGCTGAGCTCGGAGAACGCCAAGAAGGTCACCAAGCTCATCCGCGACGAGGGCCCCAAGGGCGTCAAGACGCAGATCCAGGGCGACGAGGTGCGGGTCACCTCCAAGAACCGCGACGACCTCCAGGCCGTCATCGCGCTCCTCAAGGGCGCCGACGACATCGACGCCGCCCTGCAGTTCGTCAACTACCGCTGAGGCGCACAGGAGGCGCACAGTCGCGTAGGCGGTCCGTCGGGGGCGCCTCAGGGCGCCCGCCGCTCAGCGGTAGCCGGCCATCCGCTCCAGGCGGGCGATGCGCTCGGCCATCGGCGGGTGGGTGGCGAAGAGCTTGGTCATGCCACCGCCCCGGAAGGGGTTGGCGATCATCATGTGCGAGACGTCCTCGAGCCGGGGCTCGGGCCGCAGCGGGGCGGCCGCGGTGCCGCGCTCGAGCTTGGCGAGGGCCGAGGCCAGGGCCATCGGGTCACCGGTGAGCTGGGCGCCGTCCTCGTCGGCGTCGAACTCGCGGGTGCGGGAGATCGCCAGCTGGATGAGGGACGCGGCGATCGGGGCGAGCAGCGCCGTCGCGATCATCGCCAGCGGGTTGCCGCCGCGGTCGCGCCCGCCCCCGAAGAACAGGAGGAACTGGGCCGCGGAGGTGATGAGGCCCGCGATGGCCGCGGCCACCGAGGAGGTGAGGATGTCGCGGTTGTACACGTGCATGAGCTCGTGGCCCAGCACCCCACGCAGCTCGCGCTCGTCGAGGATCTGGAGGATGCCGGCCGTGCAGCAGACCGCGGCGTTGCGCGGGTTGCGGCCGGTGGCGAAGGCGTTGGGCTGGGCGGTGGGCGAGACGTACAGGCGCGGCATGGGCTGGCGCGCCGTCGTCGAGAGCTCGCGCACGATCCGGTACATGGCCGGCGCCTCCGCCTCGGAGACGGGACGGGCGCCCATGGCGCGGATCGCCAGCTTGTCGGAGTTCCAGTAGCTGTAGAACGTCGTGCCGACGCCGATGAGGGCGAAGAGCCAGATGAAGGCACCGGAGCCGGTGCCGCTGGAGATGAGGCCGCCGATCCCGAGGAGGACGGCCCACATGACGCCGAAGAGCGCCGCGGTCTTGACTCCGTTCAGGTGCCGTCGACCGCCGTCCATCGTCAGCTCTCCTCCCCCCGCGACACGCGGGTCATCTCGTCCCTGGGCACGACCTTGACGCGCTCGCGCCCCTCGGCCTCACCCAGGGAACGCTCGTACGCGTCGAGCAGTTCCCAGCCGGACCAGCTCGTCGTCGGCACGCCACGCTCCGCGAGGGCGCTGATGAGGGCGTCGGGGTCCGCCGGGGCGCTGCCCGGGGTCACGCGTCCGGCGCCGACGTCGGCGACGAGGTGGCCGATCGTCTGCTGGGCGTCGGACTTCGTCGAGCCGATGAGGCCGACCGGTCCGCGCTTGATCCAGCCCGTCGCGTAGAGGCCGGTGACGATCTCGCCGTCCTCGTCCAGGACGCGGCCCTCGTCGTTGGGGACGACGCCCGCGACGCCGTCGAAGGCGACGCCGTCGAGCGGGGAGCTGAAGTAGCCGACCGCCCGGTAGACGGCCTGGACGGGCGTGTCGACGAAGACGCCGGTGCCCCGCACGGTGCCGTCCCCGACGAGCTCGGTGCGCTCGGTGCGGATGCCCTCGACACGGTCGGTGCCGAGGATCTCCACGGGCCGGTGGAGGAAGTGGAGGTGGATGCGCCGGGAGGCGGTGAGCTCCTCCGGGTCGCGCAGCGTCCAGTCGGTGAGCGTCTTGACGACCTGCTTGGTCTGGTTGGTCGAACGGATCGCGGCCTCGGAGCCCTCGTCGAACTCGAAGTCCTCCTCGTAGACGATGACGTCGACGTCGGGGACCTTGCCGAGCTCACGCAGCTCGAGGGGGGTGAACTTCACCTGGGCGGGTCCGCGGCGGCCGAAGACGTGGACGTCGGTGACCGGGCTCTGGCGCAGGCCCTCGACGACGTTCTCCGGGACCTCGGTGGGCATGAGGTCCTCGACGTGCTTGGCGAGGATGCGCGCGACGTCGAGCGCGACGTTCCCGACGCCGAGGACGGCGACGCTCTGCGCCTCCAGCGGCCAGGTGCGCGGGACGTCGGGGTGCCCGTCGTACCAGGAGACGAAGTCCGCGGCACCGTAGCTGCCGGGCAGGTCGATACCGGGGATGGGCAGCGGGGCGTCCTTGTCGGCGCCGGTGGAGATGATGACGGCGTCGTAGTGGCGCCGCAGCTCCGCCATGGTGACGTCCGTGCCGACGTCGACGTTGCCGACCAGCCGGATGTCCCCGCGGGCGAGGATCTTCTGCAGCGCCACGATGATCTGCTTGATGCGCGGGTGGTCGGGGGCCACGCCGTACCGGACCAGGCCGAAGGGGGCGGGGAGGCGCTCGTAGAGGTCGATGGAGACCTCGAGGCCGGCCTTGGACAGGATGTCGGCGGCGTAGATGCCGGCCGGGCCGGCGCCGATGAGGGCAACGCGCAGGGGCTTGGTCACAGAGCCTCGTCAGGTGGGAGTGGGCAGGGAAATCCGCCGTCCAGTCTAAGCGCTCCACCGCCCCTCCCCAGAACCGCGCACTTGGCGGGTTCGGCGACGGGGAAAGCGCTTGCCACCGTCGGTCAACCCACCAATTGCGAAGGTGGGGGGTTAGGCGAGGCGGTCGACCATGAGGCGGGCGAAGGCTTCCAACGCCTCCTTCACCGGGCCCGTCGGGAGCGGGGCGAGCTCGGCGACGGCGTCGCGCGCCCACTGGCGGGCGAGCTCGCGGGCCTCGTCGAGGACGTCGTGGCCGCGCAGCTGCTCGACGGCGGCGCGCAGCGCGGAGTCCGAGCCGAGGTCGCTGGCGAGCCGCTCGAGCACGGCGGCACCCGCGGCGTCGATCCGCCCCTGCGCGGCGCGGCGCTGGAGGAGCAGCACCGGCATGGTCGCCACGCCTTCCCGCAGGTCCGTGCCGGGCGTCTTGCCGGTGGTCGCGGAGTCCGAGGCGAGGTCGATGACGTCGTCGGCGAGCTGGAAGGCGACGCCGACCTTCTCGCCGTACTTCTCGAGGACCCCCGCCAGCTCCTCCCCCGCGCCGCTGAAGACGGCGCCGTACCGCGCCGAGGCGGCGATGAGGGACCCGGTCTTGTCGGCCAGCACCTGGATGTAGTGCGCGATCGGGTCCTCGCCCTCGCGGGGACCGAGGGTCTCGTGCAGCTGGCCCAGGCACAACCGCTCGAAGGTCTCGGCGTGCACCCGCACGGCGTCGGCACCCAGGGACGCCACGAGCTGGGAGGCCCGGGCGAAGAGGAGGTCCCCGGTGAGGATCGCGACGGAGTTGTCCCACACGGCGTGTGCGCTCGGTGCCCCGCGCCGCAGGGAGGCGGAGTCCATGACGTCGTCGTGGTACAGCGTGGCGAGGTGGGTGAGCTCGACGGCGACGGCCGCCCGTACGACCTCCTCGCGCCCCGCGGTGCCGAGCTCCGCGGTGAGGAGGGTGAGGGCCGGCCGCAGCCGCTTGCCGCCCGCCGCGGCCAGGTGCTGCAAGGGGGCGTCGACGAGCTCGTCGGCGCCCGTGACGGCCTGGCGCAGACGGTCCTCCACGTCCTCCATCCGGAGGAGGAGGCGGTCGCTGAGCTCGTCGTCGCCGAGCTGGAACATGGATGCGGTCACGGCAGGAACGTCGCCGCCTGCTGGGCGAGGTCGAGCACTGGGCCGGGCACGACGCCGAGGAGGACCGTGCCGAGCGCGCAGACCGCGATCGCCACCGAGGTGAGGCCCTCGGAACGGACGACGGCGGTGCGCTCGCCGTCGGGCTCGGTGAAGAACATGAGCACGACGAGGCGGACGTAGAAGAACGCGGCCGCCGCGCTGGCGAGGACGGCGAGGACGACGAGCACGGTGGCCCCGCCCTCCACCCCCGCGGCGAAGACCGTGAACTTCCCGATGAACCCGCCGGTGAGCGGGATTCCGGCGAAGGACAGGAGGAACAGGGTCATCGCCAGGGCCAGGGCCGGGCTGCGGCGGCCGAGGCCCGCCCACTGGGACAGGTGCAGGGCCTCGCCGGTGACGTTGCCCTCCGTGTCCCGCTCCCGGACGAGCGTGACGACGGCGAAGGCACCGACCGTGGCCAGGCCGTAGGCGAGCAGGTAGAACAGGACGGAGCTGATGCCGTCCTGCACCAGGGCGACGACGCCGACGAGCACGAACCCGGCGTGCGCGATCGAGGAGTAGGCGAGCATCCGCTTGACGTCCGTCTGGACGAGCGCGATGACGGTGCCCACGCCCATCGTGAGGATCGCGATCCCCCACAGGAGCGGCTCGAGGTCCCAGCCCAGGCCCGGCACGACGACGTAGACGAAGCGCAGCAGGGCGCCGAAGGCCGCGATCTTCGTGGCGGCCGCCATGAAGCCGGTGATCGGCGTCGGGGCGCCCTGGTAGACGTCCGGGGTCCACATGTGGAAGGGCACCGCGCCGACCTTGAAGAGCAGGCCGACGATGAGGAGGACCGATCCCGCGAGGAGCAGGCCGTCCATGCCGCCCGTGCTCGGCACGGCGGTCGCGAGCTCGGAGAGCCGCAGGCTGCCGGAGAAGCCGTAGAGGAGGGCGGCGCCCATGAGGAAGAACGCCGAGGAGAAGGCGCCGAGCACGAAGTACTTGAGCGCGGCCTCCTGGGAGAGCAGGCGGCGGCGACGGGCCATGGCGGTGAGGAGGTAGAGCGGCAGCGAGAGGACCTCGAGCGCGACGAACATCATGAGGAGGTCACCCGCGGCGGGGAAGAGCAGCATGCCGCCGGTCGCGAAGAGGACGAGCGGGAAGACCTCGGTCTGGCTCAGGCCGGCCCGCTGCGCCTCGGCCTCCTCCGGGCTGCCCGGACGCGTGCCGACCTGGGCCGCGAACGCGTCCTCGCCCCACTCGGAGCGGTCGGCGATGACGAGCAGGCCGATGAGCGCGACGATCGCGATGATCCCCTGGGCGAGGAGGGCGGGGCCGTCCTCGATGAGGGCGCCGCCGGCGATCTCCTGCGGGCCGTCGACGGTCACGACGGTCCAGCGCCACACGACGGCGACGAGCGCACCCGCGAGCGCCAGCGCCGAGAGCGCGACCTGCGCTCCTCGGCGCGCCCCGCGGGGCACGAAGGCGGCGACGAGGATGCCGAGGAGGCCCGCGCCGAGCACGATGAGGACGGGCGTCAGGGCCGCCCAGTCGATGTGCGGTGGGACGAAGTTCACTGCTCGCTCCCCTCGGCGCCCGCGGCTGCGGCGTCGTTCGATCCGTCAGGTCCTGCCACAGCGGCGGAGTCCAGCACGCTGGGCTGCTCGATCGCGGCCTCCTCGGCCACCGGCCGCACGACGTCCATGACCGGCCCGGGCACCAGGCCCAGGGCGAGCATGCCGGCGACCAGCGGGGCCACGACCCACTTCTCCCGGGCGCCGAGGTCCGGCAGTGCCGCGAGGGTCTCGTTGCGCGGCCCGGTGAACATCCGCTGGTAGGGCAGCAGGATGTACAGGGCGGCGATGATGACGGCCACCACGGCGAACACCGCCGCGACGACGTTCACCCGGAAGGTGCCGAGCAGGACGAGGTACTCGGGCACGAAGCCCGACAGCCCCGGGAGCGCGATGGTCGCGAGGCCGGCGACGAGCCAGCTGCCCGCGAGGACCGGGGTCACCCGCTGCATGCCGCCGTACGCGGCGATCTCCTGCGTGCCACCGCGCTGGGTGAGGAAGCCGGAGACGAGGAACAGCGCGGCGGTCGAGACGCCGTGGGCCACCATGTAGAGCATCGCACCGGTGAGGGCGACCTCCTCGCGCACGAAGATGCCCAGGACGATGAAGCCGAAGTGGGACACCGAGGTGAAGGCGATGAGCCGCATGACGTCGCGCTGCCCGACGGCGACGAGCGCGCCGTAGAGGATCGAGACGACCGCCAGCACGATGATGACCGGCGCCGCCCAGCGGGACGCCTCCGGGAAGAGCGGGAGGCACAGCGCGAGCATCCCGAAGGTGCCGACCTTGTCGAGGACGCCGACGAGGAGCGCCGAGGTGCCGGGCGAGGCCTGCTGCGCGGCGTCGGGCAGCCACGTGTGGACCGGCCACATCGGCGCCTTGACCGCGAAGGCGATGAAGAAGGAGATGAAGATCCACCGCTCGGCCCACACGCCGAGCTCGGTGCCGGCGAGCGTGTCGATGAGGAAGGCCTGCTCCCCGCCGGGGCCGAGGACCCCGAGGGCGATGACGCCGACGAGCATGACGAGCCCGCTCGCCAGGGAGTAGACCAGGAACTTGATCGCGGCGTGGCGGCGCTTGGGCCCGCCGTAGTTCCCGATGAGGAAGTACACCGGGACGAGCATCGCCTCGAAGACGACGTAGAAGAGGAAGACGTCGCGGGCGGAGAACACCGCCACCATCGTCGCCTCGAGGAGGAGGACGAGGGCCACGAAGCCGGCCTGCCGGCGCGCGACGACCGCGCCCTCGGGGACGATCTCCTGCTCCCGCCAGGCGGCGAGCAGCGCGAGCGGGACGAGGAGGACCGACAGGCCCACCATCGTCAGGCCCAGACCGTTGATCCCGACGGCGTAGGAGACGCCCAGCTGCGGGATCCACGACAGCTGCTCGGCGAACTGGTGCTCCGCGGCGGCGCCGTAGTCGAAGCCGGTCGCCATGACGACGAACCCGGCGAGCACGACGAGCGAGACGACGAGGCCGACGGTGCGGGCCACCCGGTGGAGGGCGGGCACGAGCCAGACCACCGCGGCCGCGACGAGCGGCACGACGATGAGCAGGCTCAGCCAGGGAAGGTCACTGATGTTCTGCATTGGTCACTTCCTCCGGCTCAGCCGCGCGAGGCCAGGACGACGGCAAGGGCGGCCACGACACCGACGAGCATGATCGCGGCGTAGGAGCGGATGTAACCGGTCTGCAGGCGGCGCAGCCACCCGCCGGTCCCGGCGGTGCCACGGGCCAGGCCCATGACCGCGCCGTCGACCACGGCGGAGTCCCCGTAGACGAGTGCGCGGGTGAGGTACTGCCCCGGGCGCATGAACACTCCTTCGTTGACGGCGTCCTGGTAGAGGTCGCGACGGGCGGCGCGGGTGAGCACCGAGCCGCGGGGGGCCTCGACCGGGACGGTGGACGCGGCGTACTGGCGCCACGCGAGGAAGACACCGACCGCCATGAGGGCGACCGTCGAGCCCATGATGACCGGGATGGGAAGCACGGGGTCGTGGTGCTCGGCGTGCCCGGTGACCGGCTCGAGCCAGGTGACGAAGCCGTCACCGACCGCGAGCAGGGCGCCCAGGGCGACCGACCCGACGGCGAGGACCACCATCGGGACCGTCATGAGCAGCGGGGACTCGTGCGGGTGCTGCTTCGCACCCTCCCGGGTGGGCGCCCAGCGCTCCTTGCCGTGGAAGGTCATGAAGAACAGGCGCGACATGTAGAACGCGGTGAGCCCGGCGGCGAGGAGGGTGACCGTGCCGAAGACCCACGGGCGCCAGCCCTCGCCGACGAAGGCGGCCTCGATGATGAGGTCCTTGCTCCAGAAGCCCGACAATCCCGGGAAGCCGATGATCGCGAGCCACCCGGCGGCGAAAGTCAGCCAGGTGATCCTCATGTGCTTGGACAGGCCACCGAAGCGGCGCATGTCGACCTGGTCGTCCATGCCGTGCATGACCGACCCGGCACCGAGGAACATCCCGGCCTTGAAGAAGCCGTGGGTGACGAGGTGGAAGATCGCGAAGGCGTACCCCACCGGGCCGAGGCCCGCGGCGAGCATCATGTAGCCGATCTGGGACATCGTCGAGGCGGCGAGCACCTTCTTGATGTCGTCCTTGGCCGCACCGACGATCGCCCCGAAGACGAGCGTGATCGCGCCGACGACCACGACGACGAGCTGCGCGGTGGGCGCACCGTCGAAGACCGGGGCCGAGCGGACGATGAGGTAGACGCCGGCGGTGACCATGGTCGCGGCGTGGATGAGCGCGGAGACCGGTGTGGGGCCGGCCATCGCGTCGCCCAGCCAGGCCTGCAGCGGGAACTGGGCCGACTTGCCGCAGGCCGCGAGGAGGAGGAACAGGCCGGTGATGGTGAGGATCGTCGTGCTGGCACCCTGGGCGCCCGCGAAGACGCCGTCGAACTCGACGGTGCCGAAGGCGGCGAACATCATCATCATCGCGAGGAGCAGCCCGACGTCACCGACGCGGTTCATGACGAAGGCCTTCTTCGCCGCCACCGCGTACTCCGTGCGGAAGTTCCAGAAGCCGATGAGGAGGTAGGACGCCAGGCCCACGCCCTCCCAGCCGACGAAGAGGAGCACGTAGGAGTCGGCGAGGACGAGGAGGAGCATCGCCGCGACGAAGAGGTTGAGGTAGGCGAAGAACCGGCGGCGGTCGACGTCGTGCTCCATGTAGGCCACCGAGTACACGTGGATGAGCGTGCCCACGAAGGTGACGAGCATGACGAAGGACATCGACAGCGGGTCGATGCGCAGCCCGGCGTCCACCGTGAGGTCACCGGCGGGCAGCCAGGTGAACAGGTGCAGCCCCATGACCCGCTGCTCGGGGTCGAGCCCGAGCAGCTGGAGGACGACGAGGAGTCCGACGACGAAGGAGCCGGCCGAGGCGAGCACGCCCAGCCAGTGCCCCCAGCCGTTGGAGCGGCGGCCGGCGAGCAGCAGCACGGCGGCACCGACGAGCGGCAGCGCGACCATGAGCCACGCGTAGGAGGCCGCCCCGCCTGCCGCGGCGGCATCCACCACGTCAGTGGGCACGGTCAGTGCCGGAGTTCCCAGCATTAGCACGTTGCTCCCCGTCAGTTCTTGAGCAGGTTGACGTCGTCGATGGACGCCGACCGGCGGGTTCGGAAGATGGAGACGACGATCGCCAGGCCGATGACGACCTCGGCGGCGGCGACGAGCATGACGAAGAAGGCGAGCACCTGACCGTGCAGGTTGCCGTGCCACCGCGCGAAGGTGATGAGCGTGAGGTTCGCGGCGTTGAGCATGAGCTCGACCCCCATGAGGGCGATGATGCTGTTGCGCCGCAGCAGCACCGCGGCCGCCCCGATGGAGAAGAGGACCCCGGACAGGACGAGGTAGTTGACCAGGCTCATCGCTGCTCCTCCTGCTGGTCCGTCACGCGGGCGCGCTTCGTGTCGGTGTCCTCGGTGCTCTGGCTCGTGGGCACCTCGCCGTCGACGGTCTCGGTCCCGGGCGCCGGCGTCGTGCCGGGCATCCCGGGCATGCCGGACTGGGTGACGCTGCGCGCCCCCAGGTCGCCGGGGTGGGAGCTGGTGGACGCCTCGAGCTGCGCGGCGAGCTCGGGGCTGACCGAGGCGATGCTCCGCTGCTGGCCTCGGATGCGCAGCACCCGGGGCACCGACTCGTCGATCGGCTGGCCGTCCGCGCCGAGCGCGGGCACGTCGGCGGCGTTGTGCCGCGCGTAGACGCCGGGCGCCGGCAGGCTGCGGATGCGCCCGCCGCCGGCGGCGTAGGCGGCCATCTTCGCCTCGGCGACGTCGCGCTGGGTGGTCTTCTTGCGCAGCCGCTCGGCGCGCGTGAGGACGACGGCACCGACGGCGGCGGTGACGAGCAGCACCCCCGAGACCTCCATCGCGACGACGTAGTCGGAGAAGAGGAGCCGGGCCACGCCCACCGGGTTGGTGTCGGCGTTGGCGGCCTCCAGCCCCCGCGGCGCGGGCAGCGCGGCGCGCAGGCTCACGGCGGCGACGAGCGCGATGAGGCCGGCCCCGCCGAGGAAGCCGATCCAGCGCTGTCCCTTGAGCGTCTCGACGATCGAGTCGGACGCGTCGACGCCGACGAGCATGAGGACGAAGAGGAAGAGCATCATGATCGCGCCGGTGTAGACGACGATCTGCGCGACGCCGAGGAAGATCGCCTCCTGGACGATGTAGAAGCCGGCCAGGGCGATCATGACGAAGACGACGCACATGGCGGCGTACATCGCCTTGCGGGCGAAGAGGAGGCCCAGGGCCGCGAGCACCGCGAGCGGCGCGACGACCCAGAAGAAGATCTCCTCCCCCGTGCTCGTGACGCCGGTCTCGGCCAGAGTCATCGGGAGCATCATGCGGAGGCCCCCTCGACGGGACGCGCGGTCTGCAGGCTCTCGTCCTCGGGTCGGTTCTCCCGCACCCACTCGACCTGCCCCGCGGTGGGGCCGGTGACCTCGCCGCGGTAGTAGGTGTCGTCGTCGGCGCCCTCGACCATCGGGTGCGGCGGGGCGAGCATGCCCGGCATGAGCGGGGCGAGGAGGTCCTGCTTCTCGTAGATGAGGCCCTCGCGGCTGGGGCCGGTGAGCTCGTAGTCGTTGCCCATCGTCAGCGCACGGGTGGGGCAGGCCTCGATGCAGTACCCGCAGAAGATGCAGCGCAGGTAGTTGATCTGGTAGACGCGGCCGTAGCGCTCCCCCGGGGAGTACTGGGCGTCGGGGCTGTTGTTGGCCCCCTCGACGAGGATCGCGTCCGCCGGGCAGGCCCAGGCGCACAGCTCGCAGCCGATGCACTTCTCCAGCCCGTCCGCGTACCGGTTGAGCTGGTGGCGGCCGTGGTAGCGCGGCTGCGTGGGCACCTTCTCGAAGGGGTACTGCTCGGTGACCGTGGGACGGAACATCGAGGAGAAGGTGACACCGAACCCGGCGACGGGTGCGAGGAGCTCCCCGACCGGGCCCTTCTTGTCGGGCTGGTAGTCCATGGGGAGGCGCTTGCCGACCTCCCCCCGGCGCTTGGAGGGCTTGGCGAGCTGCTTGCGCAGGTTCTCCTTGCCGGGCTCGTGATCCTGCCGCTTACTCATCGGTGGCCTCCTGGGCGGGTGCCGACTTGGTCTGGGTCGCGGTGCCGGCCTGCTGGAGGCGGCGCCGCGGAGAGGGCGGGAGCTGCTGGCCGGGCATCGGGGGCACGGGGAAGCCACCGGCGAAGGCGTCGAACTCGGAGTCGACGACGACGCCGTCGGTGCCCGTGGGCGCCGACGTCTCCGTCTCGGGCTCCTTCTTCTTCTCCGGCCACACGAGGGTGAGGACGAGGACGACGACGAAGAAGCCGGCGAGCACGAAGAGCATCGTCCGCAGGTCGACGTCGGAGAACTGGAGCAGGCCCTGGACGACGGCGACGGCGACGAGCCAGACGAGGGCGGCCGGGATGAGGATCTTCCAGCCGAGGTTCATGAACTGGTCGTAGCGGAAGCGCAGGAGCGTGCCGCGCAGCCAGAACATGAAGAACATGACGAGCCAGATCTTGGCGACCATCCACAGGATCGGCCACCAGCCCTCGTTGAACATGCCGTCGTTGATGAGCTCGATGCCCCAGGGCGCGCGCCAGCCGCCGAGGAAGAGGGTGGCGGCGATCGCGGAGACGTTGAACATGTTGATGTACTCGGCGAGGAAGAACCACGCGAACTTCATCGACGAGTACTCGACCATGTGGCCCGCCACGAGCTCGCCCTCGGCCTCGGGGAGGTCGAAGGGCAGGCGGTTGACCTCACCGACCATCGACACGAGGTAGATGAGGAAGGCGGGCAGCAGGACGATGCCCCACCACAGCCGGTCCTGCGACGCGACGATCTGCGAGGTCGACGCGGAGCCGGACACGAGGAAGACGGACACGAGGGCCAGGGCCATGGCGAGCTCGTAGGAGATGACCTGCGCGGAGGAGCGCACGGCACCGAGCAGCGGGAAGGTCGAGTTCGAGGACCACCCGCCCAGGACGATGCCGTACACCCCGAGCGCGGTGATGCCGAGGATGTAGAGGACCGAGACGGAGGAGTCGGCCAGCTGGAGCGGGGTCTCGACCCCGAAGATCGACACCTCGGGCCCGAAGGGGATGACCGCGTAGATGAGGAAGGCGCACAGCGCGGCGATGAACGGCGCCAGCAGGTAGACGAAGCGGTCGGCGCCCTTGAGGTTGATGTCCTCCTTGAGGAGCAGCTTCATCGCGTCGGCCGTCGACTGGAGCAGACCCATGGGGCCGTGGACGTTGGGGCCGGGGCGCGTCTGCATCCGGGCCAGCACCTTGCGCTCGGCCCAGATGGCGACGAGCACGAAGACCAGCAGCATGACGACGATCGCCAGCGCCTTGATCACCCAGATCCACCAGGTGTCGTTGCTGAAGTCGGCGGCCGGGGCGGCCGTGGGGTCGCTGACCACCATGGGCGCGAACATCATCGCGTCACCTCCAGGTCGACGAGGGAGCCGGCGCCCGCGCCGAGCATCTCGTGCACGTGGGACCCCGGGGAGTTCTCCGGGACCCAGACGACGTCGTCGGACATCGTCGTGACGGCCAGCGGCAGGGTGATGCTACCGGCCGGGCCGCGGACGGTGACCGCCGTCCCGTCGACGGCGCCGAGTCGGGCCGCCCGGGCGGCCGACAGACGCAGCACAGGGCGGTGGGCGGTGCCCGCGAGGTGCGGCTCGCCGTCCTGGCCGCGCCCGGCGTCGAGCTGGAGCTTCCAGGTGGCCAGGACCGCCTGGTGCTCACCGACCGCGGGGACCGGCACAGCGCCGACCGGCGCGGGGACGGGCGCCTGCGCGGGTTGCCAGCCGGCGAGCTCGGTGAGCTGGGCGTGGACGTCGGCGAGGGTGTCGCAGCCCAGGCTCGTGCCCATCTCGGCCGCGAGGGCGTCCAGGACGCGCTGGTCGGCCATGTGGTGGGAGACGAGCACCTGCCCGAAGGGCCGGCGTCGGCCCTCCCAGTTGACGAAGGTGCCCCCCTTCTCGACGGGCGGGGCGACCGGCAGGACGACGTCGGCGTGCTCGGTGACCTCGCTGCGGCGCACCTCGAGCTGGACGACGACGCCGGCCGCGGCCAGCGCGCGGCGCGCGAGGGCCGGGTCGGGAAGGTCGCGCAGGTCGACGCCGCCGACGAGGAGCCCGCCGAGACGTCCGGCCGCGGCGTCCTCGAGGATGGCGGGCAGGTCGCGGCCGGCGGCGGAGGGCAGCCGGTCGACGCCCCAGGCGGCCGCGACGTCGACGCGGGCCTCGGCGTCGGACACGTGGCGCCCGCCGGGCAGCAGGCCGGGCAGCAGCCCGGCCTCGACGGCACCGCGCTCGCCGGCCCGGCGCGGCACCCAGGCAAGGCGCGCGCCGGTGCGGTCGACGAGTCGCTCGACGGCGGTGAGCACGCCGGGCAGGGCACCGGCACGCTCGCCGACGAGGACGACGGCGCCGGGCTGGGTGAGTGCGGTGGCCACCGCGGCGGCGGCGACCTCGGTGGCGTCGGGCGTGATGCTGTCGAGCACGGCCGCCTCGGCGCCGGGGACGGCGGGCAGCAGCGACGCGCGCAGCTTGGTCGTGCCGCGGGTGGCGAGGGGCGCGATCGTGCTGACCGCGACCGTCCCGGCGAGGACCCCCTTGCGCAGGCGCAGGAACATCGTCCCGCTCTCCTCCTCGGGCTCCAGGCCGACGAGCAGGACGTGCCCGGCGTGCTCGAGGGCGGTGAAGGTGACGTCCATCGGGGCGCCGGCGACCCGGCGGGCGAGGAAGTCGGCCTCCTCCGCGGAGGAGGGGCGGGCGCGGTGGTCGACGTCGTTGGTACCGAGCGCGGTCCGCGCGAAACGGGACCAGGCGTAGGAGTCCTCGAGGGTGAGGCGGCCGCCGGGCAGGACGCCGACGCCGCCGTTCTCGCGGGCGCGCTCGAGGCCGCGGGCGGCCAGGTGCAGCGCCTCGGACCAGCTCGTCTCGACGAGCTCGCCGGTCTCCTCGTCCCGCACGAGCGGGTACTCCAGGCGGTCGGGGGCCGACTGCCAGGTGAACGCGAAGCGGTCCTTGTCGGTGATCCACTCCTCGTTGACCTCGGCGTCGTCGCCGGCGAGGCGGCGCACGACAACCCCGCGGCGGTGGTCGACGCGGATCGCCGAGCCGCCGGCGTCGTGCTCGGCGACGGACTCGGTCGAGATGAGGTCGAAGGGACGCGCGCGGAAGCGGTAGGTCGCGGACGTGAGCGCACCGACCGGGCAGATCTGGATGGTGTTGCCCGAGAAGTAGGAGGAGAACGGGCGTCCGGTCGTGTCGGTCTCGGCGACGCCGACCGGGCCGGCGGACAGGCCGACGAGGACGCCGGGCTCCCCCTCGGCGGGACCGCTGAGGCCGCGGTCGGAGACGCGCGGCGCCTCCCCGCCCTCGTAGGCGAAGTCGAGGACGTCCGCGTCGAACGTGCCGATCTGCGAGCCGTGCGTCGCGTGGACGTCACGGCCCGGCGTGCCACCGCCACGGCCCTGGAGCGCGATGAACGGGTCACCGGCGATCTGGTCGGAGAACCGGGTGCAGCGCTGGCACAGGATGCAGCGGTCGCGGTCGAGGAGGATCTCGCTGGAGATCTTCAGCGGCTTGGGGAACGTCCGCTTGATGTCGACGAAGCGCGTGGTGGCCCGGCCGTTCGACATCGCCTGGTTCTGCAGCGGGCACTCCCCGCCCTTGTCGCAGACGGGGCAGTCGAGCGGGTGGTTGATGAGGAGGAACTCGATCATCCCGTGCTGCGCCTTGTCGGCGACGGCGGAGGTGTGCTGGGTGGCGACGACCATGCCGGGGGTGGCCTCGAGCGTGCACGAGGTCTGCGGCTTGGGCATCGCGCGGAGGTTGCCCTCACGGTCCGGGGTGGACACCTCGACGAGGCACTGGCGGCAGGCGCCGGCGGGCTTGAGGAGGGGGTGGTCGCAGAAGCGCGGGATCTGGATGCCGACCTGCTCGGCCGCCCGGATGACGAGCGTGCCCTTGGGGACGTCGACCTCGACGCCGTCGATGGTGACGGTGAGGAGGTCGCGCTGCTCCGTCGTCGCGGGAGTGGAAGCCGTCGTCGTCATCGGGCACCTACTTCGGAGAACACGGCCGAGGCCTCGTACGGGAAGAGCTCGCGGGCGGGGGTGTGGGTGCCGGCCTCGAACTCCGAGCGGAAGTGCTTGATGCCGCTCTGGATCGGTACGGCGGACGCGTCGCCGAGCGCGCAGAAGGAGCGCCCGGCGATGTTCGCCGAGACGTCCAGGAGGAGGTCGATGTCCGTGGGCAGGCCCTTGCCCGCCTCGAGCCGGTGCATGACCTGCTTCATCCAGTACGTGCCCTCGCGGCAGGGGGTGCACTTGCCGCAGGACTCGTGCTGGTAGAAGTCCGTCCAGCGGGACACGACGCGGACCACCGAGACGGTCTCGTCGAAGACCATGAGCGAGCGGGTGCCGAGCATCGAGCCGGCCGCCCCCACGGACTCGTAGTCGAGCGGGACGTCGAGGTGCTCCTCGGTGAGGATCGGGCTCGACGAGCCACCCGGAGTCCAGAACTTCAGCCGGTGACCGGCGCGGATCCCGCCGGCCATGTCGATGAGCTCACGCATCGTGATGCCGAGCGGTGCCTCGTACTGGCCGGGCCGGGCGACGTGCCCGGACAGGGAGAACAGGCCGTGGCCGGCCGACTTCTCGGTGCCCATCGAGGAGAACCAGTCGGTGCCGCCGCGCAGGATGCCGGGGACCGAGGCGATGGACTCGACGTTGTTGACGACCGTGGGCCGGGCGTAGAGGCCGGCGACGGCCGGGAACGGCGGCTTGAGCCGCGGCTGTCCGCGGCGTCCCTCGAGGGAGTCGAGCAGCGCCGTCTCCTCGCCGCAGATGTAGGCGCCGGCGCCGGCGTGCACGGTGATCTCGAGGCTGTAGTCGCCGTTCGGGCCCAGGTTGGTCCCGACGAGCCCCGCCTCGCGGGCCTCGCGCACCGCGGCCAGGAGCCGGCGGTAGACGTGGACGACCTCGCCGCGGAGGTAGATGAAGGCGTGGTTGCCGCCGATGGCGTAGGACGTGATCGCCACGCCCTCGATGAGGGCGTGCGGGTTGGCCATCATGAGCGGGACGTCCTTGCAGGCGCCCGGCTCGGACTCGTCGGCGTTGACGACGAGGTAGCGGGGTCCACCGTCCGGAGCCGGCAGGAAGGACCACTTGAGCCCGGTCGGGAAGCCGGCGCCGCCGCGGCCGCGCAGGCCGGAGCCCTTGACGGTCTCGACGACGTCGCCCGGGGCCATGTCCATCGCCGTGGCCAGGGCCTGGTAGCCGCCGCGGGAGCGGTAGGTGTCCAGGCTCCAGGACCGCTCGGCGTCCCAGATGTCCGACAGGATCGGAGTCAGCTGCGTCTGGCTCACTGCTTGCCCTCCTCGGCCGTGGCGCCCTCGCCGGCCGGGCCGCGCTTGCCCGCCGGGTCGGTGTCGTCAGGAGTGGACGGCGGGCGCTCGGCGCTGCCGTAGGGGTTGGGGACGGTCCCGCCCTCGACGGCGGAGCCGTCCTGGGGCTCGTCGGTCGCGGGGGCGGTCCAGCCGCGCTCGCGGGCCAGGTGCAGGCCGGCGAGGGTCGCCGGCCCGGCGCCCACGCCCTCGTCCGCGCGACCGTCCTCGAAGCCGGCGAGGACGTGGGAGATCTCCTTGAAGGTGCCGACGGTGGCGGCCCCGCGGGTGGGGCTGACCGGCCGGCCGGCCCGCAGCTCGTCGACGAGCTCGACGGCCGACGCCGGGGTCTGGTTGTCGAAGAACTCCCAGTTGACGACGACGACGGGCGCGTAGTCGCAGGCTGCGTTGCACTCGACCTGCTCGAGGGTGACCTGACCATCCTCGGTGGTCTCGTCGTGGCCGATGCCCAGGTGCGCGGAGAGCGTGTCGTAGATGATGTCGCCGCCCATGACGGCGCACAGCGCGTTGGTGCACACCCCGACCGTGTACTGGCCGTTGGGGTGGCGCTTGTACTGCGTGTAGAAGGTCGCGACGGCGGAGACCTCGGCGCGGGTGAGGCCGAGGATCTCCGCGCACAGCGCGATGCCGCGGGCGCTGACGTAGCCGTCCTCGGACTGGACGAGGTGCAGCATCGGCAGCAGGGCCGAGCGTGCCTGCGGGTAGCGGGAGACGATCTGCCCGGCCTCGCCGCGCAGCCGCTCCTCCACCTCCGGTGCGTACGTGGTGACGACGCTCATCAGCGGTCCACCCCTCCCAGGACAGGGTCGATCGAGGCCAGCGTGACGACGACGTCGGCGAGCTGGCCGCCCTCGCTCATGATCGACGTCGACTGCAGGTTGGAGAAGGACGGGTCGCGGAAGTGCGCCCGGTAGGGCCGCGTCCCGCCGTCGGAGACGAGGTGGACGCCCAGGACGCCGCGCGGGTGCTCGACGTTCTGGTACACCTGCCCGGCCGGGACCCGGAAGCCCTCGGTGACGAGCTTGAAGTGGTGGATGAGCGACTCCATCGAGGTGCCCATGATCTCGCGGATGTGGTCCAGGGAGTTGCCCTGGCCGTCGCTGCCGATCGACAGCTGGGCCGGCCAGGCGACCTTCTTGTCCGCGACCATGACGGGGCCGGGGGTGGCCTCGAGGCGCTCGAGGACCTGGTCGATGATCTTCATCGACTCGTAGCACTCGGCCCACCGGACCCGCACGCGCCCGAAGGCGTCGCAGCTGTCGTCGGTGATGACGTCGAAGTCGTAGGTCTCGTACCCGCAGTAGGGGGCGATGCGGCGCATGTCGAGCGGGTAGCCCGAGGCGCGCAGCGAGGGGCCGGTGAGCCCGAGGGCCAGGCCGGCGGCGAGCGAGATGTGGCCGACGTCCTCGTGACGCAGCCGGTAGATGGGGTTGGCCATCGTGAGGTCCTGCAGCTCACCGATGTCGCGGCGCACCTTGGGGAGCAGCTCGCGGACCATCTCGACGGTGTCGGCCGGGATGTCCTGCGCGACGCCGCCGGGGCGGATGTAGGCGTGGTTCATCCGCAGGCCGGTGATGTGCTCGAGGATCCGCAGGATCTCCTCACGGCCGCGGAAGCCGATCGTCATCATCGTCGTGGCGCCGAGCTCGTTACCGGCCGTGGCGATCGCGACGATGTGCGAGGCGATGCGGTTGAGCTCCATGACGAGCACACGGATGAGCGTGGCCCGCACCGGGATCTCGTCGGTGATGCCGAGGAGCTTCTCCACGCCGAGGCAGTAGGCGGCCTCCTGGAACAGCGGGGCGACGTAGTCCATGCGGGTGCAGAACGTCACGCCCTGGGTCCAGTTGCGGTACTCCATGTTCTTCTCGATACCGGTGTGCAGGTACCCGGTACCGACGCGCAGCTCGTTGACGGTCTCGCCCTCGATGTCGAGGATGAGCCGGAGCACGCCGTGGGTCGAGGGGTGCACCGGGCCCATGTTGACGACGATGCGCTCCTCGCCCAGACGCTCGGCCTCGGCGGCGATGGCCGCCCAGTCCCCGCCGTCGGCGGTGAACTCGGGGCCGGTCTGCGAGTCGAGCGCGGGCCCGGTGGCGTGCAGGTTCGTGTGCTCGGCCATCAGCTGTAAGACCTCCGGGTGTCGGGCGGCGGGATCGTCCCGCCCTTGTACTCGACCGGGATCCCGCCCAGCGGGTAGTCCTTGCGCTGCGGGTGACCGACCCAGTCGTCGGGCATCGCGGTGCGGGCGAGGGAGGGGTGACCGTCGAAGACGATGCCCATGAGGTCCCAGGTCTCCCGCTCGTGCCAGTCGTTGCCCGGGTAGATGTCGACGATCGTCGGCACGTGCGGGTCGGCGTCGGCGACGGCGACCTCCACACGCAGCTGACGGCCGTGGGTGAGCGAGATGAGGTGGTAGACGGCGTGGAGCTCACGGTCGACGTCGGCCGGGAAGTGGACGCCGGAGACGCCCATGCACAGCTCGAAACGCAGGTCCTGGTCGTCACGCAGCCACTGCGCCACGCGGCGCAGGTGCTCGCGGGCGAGGAAGATCGTCAGCTCGCCCCGGTCGACGACGACCTTCTCGATCGCGCTGTCAGGGTCGATGCCGTCGGCCTCGAGGAGCTCGACGAGGATGTCGACGACCTCGTCGAACCAGCTGCCGTAGGGCCGCTCGGCGGCCGGCGGCATCGCGACGGTGGCGACGAGGCCACCGAAGCCGGAGGTGTCCCCGCTGCCGTGGACGCCGAACATGCCCCGCCGGACGTCGACGACCTCGAGCTCGCGGCGCCCGCCGACGGGGCCGGCGGGGATGTTCTGGCCGGCCGCCTCGAGGGCGGCCTCCGTCGTCGACTGCGCGCCCGTCTCGCCGACGCCTGGCTTGACGACGTCGGCGGCGGACGTCTTCTCGTCCTCGCGCTCGCTCACGCCAGCAGCCCCTTCATCTGGTGGGTCGGGGTGGCGGCGAGGGCCGCCTCCTCCGCCGCACGGGCCACGGCCTCACGGTTGGCCCCGAGGGGCTCGTGTTTGACCTGGTCGTGCAGCGCCATGATCGCGTTGATGAGCATCTCCGGGCGCGGCGGGCAGCCGGGCAGGTAGATGTCCACGGGCACGAGGTGGTCGACGCCCTGGATGATCGCGTAGTTGTTGAACATGCCGCCGCTGGAGGCGCACACGCCCATCGAGATGACCCACTTGGGGTCCGACATCTGGTCGTAGATCTGCCGGACGACGGGCGCCATCTTCTGGCTCACGCGCCCGGACACGATCATGAGGTCGGCGTGGCGCGGGGACGCCCGGAAGACCTCCATGCCGAAGCGGGAGATGTCGAAGCGCGGGGTGCCCGCGGCCATCATCTCGATGGCGCAGCACGCCAGGCCCATGGTGACCGGCCACATCGAGCCCTTGCGGGCCAGCCCGACGGCCTTCTCCACGGTCGTGAGCATGAACCCCGCTGGGAGCTTCTCTTCCAGACCCATGTTGTCCTCCTCAGTCCCACTCCAGGGCGCCGCGCCGCCACTCGTAGGCGAAAGGCACGGTGATGATGGCGATGAACGCGAGCGCGGCGATGAGGCCGAAGGCAGCCAGCTCGCTGAAGGCGATGGCCCACGGCACGAGGAAGATGACCTCGACGTCGAAGACGATGAAGGTCATGGCCACGAGGTAGTACTTGATGGGGAAGCGGCCGGCGCCGGTCGCGCGCGGGGTGGCCTCCACACCGCACTCGTAGTTCGCGACCTTGACCCGGTTGTAGCGCTTGGGGCCGATGACCGCGCTCGCCGCGAGGCCGCCGATCGCCAGCGCGGCGGCTGCCGCCGCCATGATGAGGATGGGGACGAAGGGGTTCATCGTGCCTCCGTGGTTGCTCGGTGCGCGGGGGGCGTGGCCCTCCGGCTGCTCGGGTGTCCGTGTCGCTGCCTCACGATGCGGGCACCGCCCTGCTGAGTGCCGCGATGAGCCTATCCATCCAGTCCCCGTCCCGACGGTCGAAGCCGTCCGACAGGAGCTTCATGACGAAGCGCATGAGGACGGGCCGTGGCAGACCGTACTTCACGCAGGCCCGCATGACCTCCGGCCGCTCGATGAGGCGGGCGAAGACCTGGCCCATCGTGAAGTACCCGCCGAGCTCGTCGGCGAGGATCGCGGGGTAGGTCCGCAGCGCCTTCTCCATCGCGTAGGGCGTGGTCCGGGCCAGCGCCTGGGACACGACGTCGGCGGCGATGCGCCCCGACTGCATCGCGTAGGCGATGCCCTCACCGTTGAAGGGGGAGACCATGCCGCCGGAGTCACCGACGAGAAGCATGCCCTGGGAGTAGTGGGGCTTGCGGTTGAAGGCCATGGGCAGGGCGGCGCTGCGCAGCTCGCCCACCTGGTTCTCGGGCGTGAACTCCCACTCGGCGGGCGCGTTGCGCATCCACGTCGCGAACAGGCCCTTGTAGTCGAGCTTCGTGGGCGTGGCGGTGGAGCTGAGCGAGCCGAGCCCGACGTTGACCGTGCCGTCGCCCAGGGCGAAGATCCAGCCGTAGCCGGGCATGAGGTTCGAGCGGCCCGGCTCCCCGTCCCACAGCTCCAGGTGCGACTCCATCATCGGGTCGTCGTGGCGGGGGCTCCTGAAGTAGGTGCGGATCGCGACGCCCATGGGGCGGTTGTCGTTCTTCTCGATGCCCATCGTCGTGGCCAGGCGGGCCGAGACCCCACCGGCGTCGACGACGATGCGGGCGCGGTAGGAGCGCTCCTCCCCCGTGCGCCGGCCCGTCGCGTCGACCGAGCGGGTGGTGACGCCGAGGATGCGGCCCGAACGCTCGTGGCGCACGGGTCCGGTGACGGCCACGCCCTCGAGGAGCCGCGCCCCGCTGGCGACGGCGTGCCGGGCGAGGGTCTCGTCGAGGTTCATCCGGGAGCGGGCCAGGCCGTAGGACGGCATCTCGGCGAGCTCGGGCCACGGGATCTCGATCCGGTGGCCGGCACCGTAGGTGCGCAGCCCCCAGTTGCGGATCCAGCCGTCGGACTCGGGGGTGGGGACGCCCATGCGGATGAGCTCGGCGACCGCACGCGGGGTGAGCCCGTCACCGCAGATCTTGTCGCGGGGGAAGGTCGCCTTCTCGAGGAGGAGGACGTCCATCCCGGTCTGGGCGAGGTAGTGGGCGGTGGCGGAGCCCGCGGGACCTGCACCGACAACGATGACGTCTGCGTCATCGTGAGCTGCGCGCACGTCACCTCTCCTGGTTCGTCCCGGTGCCCACCGACGTCCGGAACGGCGCCGTGATGCATCAGCAGTCTACAAAGTTCGCGACCCGCGAACCGCTTAGGGTGACCTAACCACGCGCCGGGGGCGGGCCCTGGGACAATGCCGCCATGAGCCGAGCCGACCTGGACAAGCAGCCGCGTGAGGTGGCGAGGATGTTCGACGCCGTGGCCCAGCGCTACGACGTCACCAACGACGTCCTCTCCCTGTGGCAGGACCGGCTGTGGCGCGTGGCCACCCGGCGGGCCGTCGCGGCCGAGCCGGGCATGCGGGTCCTCGACCTCGCGGCCGGCACCGGCACCTCGAGCGAGGCGTACGCCGACGCCGGCGTCGCCGTCGTCCCCTGCGACTTCTCCACCGGCATGGTCGGGGTGGGCAAGCGCCGGCGCCCGGACCTCAGCTTCGTCGCCGGCGACGCGACGAAGCTGCCCTTCGCCGACGAGTCCTTCGACGTCGTGACGATCTCCTTCGGGCTGCGCAACGTCGTCGACACCGACCTCGCGCTGCGTGAGATGCGGCGCGTGACGCGGCCCGGTGGGCGGCTGGTCATCTGCGAGTTCTCCCGGCCCACCTTCGGGCCCTTCCGCGTGCTGTACAGCCTCTACCTCACCCAGGTGCTGCCCCGGGTGGCCCGGCTGGTGTCGTCCAACACCGACGCCTACGGCTACCTCGCCGAGTCGATCACCGACTGGCCCGACCAGCGCGGGCTGGCGCAGCTCGTGGCCGGCGCGGGCTGGCGCTCGGTGGGCTACCGCAACCTCTCCGGCGGCATCGTCGCGCTCCACCGCGCGACCCGCTGAGGCCCGCCGCGATGTCGTCCGCACCCGCCGGGGACCCGGCGAGCGTCCCGCTGCTCGCCCGCACGGTCCCCATCGCCGACCCCGGCGACCTCCTCGAGCTCCTCCCGAGCCCCGACGTCGCGACGACGACGAGCTGGGTACGCCGCGGTGACGGGCTCGTCGGGTGGGGGGTCGCCGCCCGCGTCGACACCTCCGGCGCCACCCGGATGATCGACGCCGACGCGTGGTGGCGGCGGACGGCTGCCGAGATGGTCGTGCGCGACGCCGTCGGGGTCCCGGGTACCGGGCCGGTCGCCTTCGGCTCCTTCGCCTTCTCGCGCCGCTCGCAGGCGGGTGGCACGCTCGTCGTCCCTCGCGTCGTCGTCGGGCGCCGCGAGGGCCGCAGCTGGCTCACCGTCGTCGGCCCCGCGGGACTGGGCCCCTCCCCCTCGCTCGCCCACAGCCGCGGCGACGTCGTGCCCGTCACCACCCCCGGTGACGTCACGTTCACCGACGGCGCCCTGACGACCGAGCAGTGGCAGGAGGCGGTCGGCGAGGTCGTCGCCGCCATCCGGTCCGGCACGGTGGAGAAGGTCGTCATGGCGCGCGACGTCGTCGCCCGCACGAGCGCCGACGTCGACGTCCGGCACCTCCTGCGCAACCTCGCCGACCAGTACCCCACGTGCTGGACCTTCGCCGTCGACGCGCTCGTCGGCGCGACGCCCGAGCTGCTCGTGCGGCGCGACCAGGGCCTGGTCGCCTGCCGGGTCCTCGCCGGCACCATCCAGCGCACGGGCGACGACGCCGCGGACCTGCGGCACGCCGCCGAGCTCGCCCGCTCCTCCAAGGACCTCGGCGAGCACGAGCTCGCGGTGCAGTCCGTCGCCGAGGCGCTGGGGCCGTACTGCTCGAGCTTCAACGTGCCCGACTCGCCCTTCGTCCTCCACCTGCCCAACGTCATGCACCTGGCCAGCGACGTCACCGGCGTCGTCGACCGGCACACGTCCCCGAGCTCCCTCGCGCTCGCGGCGGCGCTGCACCCGACGGCCGCCGTCGGCGGGACACCCACGCCCCGGGCCGTCGAGGTGCTCGCCGAGACGGAGCGGATGGACCGCGGCCGCTACGCCGGCCCGGTCGGCTGGATGGGCGCCGACGGCGACGGCGAGTGGGGCATCGCGCTGCGGTCCGGCGAGGTGACCGGCCCGCGCTCGGTGCGCCTGTTCGCCGGCTGCGGCATCGTCGCCGCCTCCGACCCCGCGGCCGAGGTCCGCGAGTCCGAGGCCAAGCTCCGCCCCATGCGCAGCGCCCTGACCACCTGACGGCCCGCCCCACCCCCAACACCCACAACACCCACAACAACGTCGCAGTTGGTGGGTTCGGCGACGCCTGGAGTGGCATAAGCGTCAGTCAACCCACCAACTGCGACGGTGGGGTGGGGGGGTGGGGGGTGTTGGGGTGGGGGGTGAGGGTCAGGGGGCGGGCCTGGTGGCCAGGGTGACGTCGACCTCGATCCGCTCTCCGTCGCGGGCGACGTCGAGGGTGGCGGTGTCACCCGAGGAGTACTGGCGGACGTACCCGGTGAGGGCCGCGGAGCCGTCGACGGCGCGGTCGTCGATCGCGGTGACGACGTCGCCGCGCTGCAGGCCCCCCTCGGCGGCGGGCGAGCCCTGCTCGACCTGCTCGATGCGGGCGCCGGCGCGGGTGACGCCGTCGACCTCGGCCGTCGCGTCGGTGAGCCCGACCCCGAGGAAGGCGTGCTCGACGCTGCCGTCCTCGACGAGCTGCTCGGCGACGTCGGCCGCCTGGTCCACCGGGATCGCGAAGCCCAGGCCGATGCTGCCGGACTGGCCACCGCCGCCGGAGAGGGTGGCGATCGAGCTGTTGATGCCGATGACCTGCCCCCTCGCGTCGAAGAGCGGGCCGCCGGAGTTGCCGGGGTTGACCGCGGCGTCGATCTGGATCGCGTTCGTCACGACCGACTGCGTGCGGCTCTGGGTGACGACCGGGCGGTCGAGGGCGGAGATGATGCCGGTGGTCGCGGTCGAGTCCAGCCCGAGCGGGTTGCCGATCGCGAGAACGGCCTGGCCGACGGCGAGGTCGGCGGAGCTGCCGAGGGTGGCCGGGGCGAGGTCGGCGGGCGGGTCGAGGAGTCGGACGACGGCCAGGTCGGTCGTCTCGTCCTGGCCCACGAGCTCAGCCTTGTAGAGGCGGCCGTCGGCGAGCGAGACGGTGAGCTCGCGCGCGCCGTCGACGACGTGGCTGTTGGTGAGGACGTGCCCCTCGTCGTCGATGACGACGCCGGAGCCCTGGCCCTGCCCGGACGCGGTCGTGACGTCGATGGCGACGACGGACTCGTGCACGGCGGCGGTGACCGCCTGCCAGTCCGGGGTGGCCGACGTCGAGCTGGCGGGGACGACCTGCGTGGGCGCCGCCGTCGTCGGGGTGTCCAGGGCCGGTGCGTCGAGCGCGCCGGTGACGGCGGCCGTGCCGAGGCTGGCGAGGAGGGCGGCGGTCGCCGCGGTGCCGCCGATGGCGGCCCAGCCGCGACGGCGGCCGTGCGGGAGCACCCGGACCTCGCGCCGCTCGGCGAGCTCGTCGACGGACGGCACGCGGGTCGCGGGGTCGGGGGCGGGAAGGGGGGCGGTGCCCAGGAGCATGGCGTCGACCTCCGCCTGCTCGCGGGCGGCCCGCTCGTCGCGGGCGATGTAGGCGTCGCGTCGCGCGTCGCCGGTGCTGCCGGTGTCGGTCATGGTGGTCCTCCTGGGTCGTGGTCCACACGTAGGGAACACCCGCGACCTTGTCCGGCTCTGGGTGCCGCCTGGGAGCTTCCTGGGTGACGCGCCGGTGGCCGCGCGCGGATACGATCAGGGCCCCACGAGCGGCGAGGAGGACGGGTGCGACGGACCAGGCGGCACCGCGTCGAGCGGCTCAGCGCCGACGGCACCAGCCGCCCGCGCAGCGACGTCCTCGCCGGTGAGGAGCCGATGGAGCTGCGCGTGGACGGCGGCGCGTGGACCGTCACGATGCGCACACCGGGCGACGACTTCGACCTCGCGCTCGGCTTCCTCGTGTCCGAGGGGGTCCTCTGGGACGCGCAGCAGGTGGCCGGGATCGGTTACGGGCCCGGCGTCAACCCCGACGGCACCCACAGCTACAACGTCGTGGACGTGCGCCTCGCCCCGGGTGTCGCCCCCTCCGACACCTCCCACGTCCGGCACGTCTACACCTCCAGCGCGTGCGGCATCTGCGGCACGGCGTCCGCCGACGCCGTCACCCGCCCCTCCCGCTTCCCCGTCGCCGACGACGTCCGCGTCCCGCTCACCGAGCTGCTCGCGATGACCGACCGTCTGCGCACGGAGCAGCGCCTCTTCGCCGAGACCGGTGGCGTCCACGCGGCCGGCCTCTTCGCCGTCGACGACGACGGGCGGGCCGAGCTGCTGTGCCTGCGTGAGGACGTCGGGCGGCACAACGCCGTCGACAAGGTCGTGGGCTGGGCGCTGCGCGAGCGAGGGCTGCCGCTGCGCCGGTGCGTCCTCCAGGTCTCCGGCCGGGCGTCCTTCGAGCTCGTACAGAAGGCGCACATGGCGGGGATCGCCGTGCTGTCGGCCGTCAGCGCGCCGTCGGCCATGTCGGTGGAGCTGGCGGCGGGGGTGGGGATGACCCTGGTCGGCTTCAGCCGCGGCAACTCCGCCAACGTCTACGCCGGCCGCGAGCGCATCGTCGTCTAGGCCGTCTGCGGGTCGCGGTCCTCCGCCTCGACGTCCTCCTCGGGACGGCGCGGCCGGCTGCGGTGGGAGAAGTAGAGACCGAGGGCCGCCAGGGTGATGCCGCCGATGAAGTTGCCCACGAGCACGGGGACCTGGTTCCACAGCCACCAGTCCCCGACGCCGATCGGGGCGCCGAGCATCATCCCGGCGGGGATGACGAAGAAGTTGACGACGGCGTGCTCGTAGCCGAGCGCGAAGAAAGCGAGGATCGGCATCCAGATCGCGAGGACCTTCCCGGCGAGGCTCGTGGAGGAGAAGCCCATGACGACGCCGAGCACGACGAGCCAGTTGCACAGCACGGCGCTGAGCGTGGCCCAGGTGAGCCCGGTGGCCGGGCCCGCCTCCGCGTAGCGCAGCGTCTTGTCGACCGCGAGGTCGACGAGGGCCTGGGCGGTGGGCTCGTCGCTGATCGTGCCCATGCCGGTGAGGACCGCGCTGATCATCCAGGCGGCGGCGAGGCCGCCGACGAGGTGGCCGACGATGAGCCAGAGGAACACGCGCAGGCACGCCGCGACGCTGACGCGCCGCTCCAGCACGGCCACCGGCACGACACCGAAGGCCCCGGTGACGAGCTCGAGCCCGAGGAGGACGACGAGGACGAGCCCGATGGGGAACAGGAGCGAGCCGAGGACGGGGATGCCGGTCTCCACCTGGACCATCACCGCGAGGGTCGTGGCGGCGCCGAGCAGGTAGGTGGCGAGGACGGCGCGCAGCACGAGCTGCCACGCGGGCACCTCCGCCTTCTTCTCGCCGGCCGGCCCGACGGCGTCGACGATGCCGAGCGGCGCGACGGCGTCGCTCACCGAGGGCCGTCCCCGCGCGGCGTGAACCGCACCTCCTCACCGCGGTCCACGCGCTCGCGCTGGGGCACCACCGTGTACTTCGGGTCCCGCGCCGAGGCCTGGCCCGCCTCGAAGACGCCCATGCGGGTGCAGAAGGACCCGGCCGCGAGCGCCGCGCCGCTGAGGACCGCTGCCCACCGGCGGCGCCCGCCGAGCACCGTACCCAGGGCGCCGGCGACGGTGAACGCCTTGGCGGCCCGCATGTAGCGCCCGCCGGTGCCGGTGTGCAGCGGCTCGGCCATGAGCCCCATCGAGCGCTCCATCGCCTGCTCGCTGACGAGCTCGACGACGGCGCCCGCCGCGGCCAGCCGCCGAGCTGGGGCCGCCTGGGCCACCGGCGTCGTCATCATCGCGACCCCGCCGGACGCGGCGGCCGCCGAGGCGCAGAAGACCAGGGGAAGCTCCCGGTACCCGGCCCTCCACGTGGGCGTGGAGGTGTCGGAGAGGAGCACCGCCGTGTAGGCGGCCACCGGTGGCGCGGTGAGCGCCGCGAGCACGCCCGTGGGCCCGCTGACGGAGCCCAGCAGGCGCACCGGGCGGGAGTCCAGCCCGGCGATCCTGGCGACCTCGTCGAGGGCGACGACGCCGGCCGGGGCGCCGTAGATGCTCAGCAGCCAGGTCCCGACGGACATCGGCGAGGTGAGCTTGACCGTCCGCAGCATGTTGAGGAAGCGCTCGGGACGGCCGAGGTCGCTCACCAGCGCCCCGAGGCTCACGCCCAGCGCGCCCAGGGCGGTGAGCCGCCCCGCCCTGCGCAGCGCCGGGCGACCGGTGAGCTGGGCGCCCGCGGCGAGCAGCGACGACCCGGCGGCGACCCCGCCGGCGAACATGTACAGCGGGATGCGCACGTCCCACGGCGCGGGCTTGACGACCTGGCGCCCGTAGTAGGAGCTGAACTCCGCCTCCGGCACCGGCTGCTCGTCGGAGCGGTCCCGGCGGGTGCGGGGGCGCCGCCCGCCGACGTGCGTCGTCGTCATCGCTTCCCCAGGAAGGCCAGCGCCGCACCGGCCAGCAGCGCCGCGGCGGCGGCGGTGGCGCGGTTGAACATCTGCGGCAGGTCGCGGGTCGGGACGACGGGGTCGGGCGGCAGGCCGTAGACCTCCGGCTCGTCGAGGAGGAGGAAGAAGGCGCCGGTGCCACCGACGCCGTCGTTCGGGTCGTGGCCGTAGAGACGGGCCTCGGCCACCCCCTGCTCGTGGAGCTCCGCGCGGCGCTGCTCGGCGCGCTCGCGCAGCTCGTCGACGTCGCCGTACTGGATGGACTGCGTGGGGCACGCCTGCGCGCAGGCGGGCTGGAGGCCGTCGCCGATGCGGTCGTAGCACAGCGTGCACTTCTGGGCGATGCCGACGTTGAGCGCCCCGGCCGGGCCGCGGCGCCGCTCGATGACCCCGTACGGGCAGGCGGGCACGCAGTAGCCGCAGCCGTTGCACACGTCGTCCTGGACGACGACGGTGCCGAACTCGGTGCGGAACAGGGCCCCGGTGGGGCACACGTCCAGGCACCCGGCGTGGGTGCAGTGCTTGCACACGTTCGAGGACATCAGCCAGCGGAAGTCGGCCTGCGCGCCGTCCTCGTCGGCCATCTGGGGGCCGGCGCCGTCCGGGCCGCCCAGGTCGGTCTGCGGCGCGGCGGTCCCCGGCGGCATGCTCGTGCCCTGTCCGCCGGTGGGGGCGGGTGGGCCGCTGCCGGGCATGCCGAGGCTGACGGTGGGGCGCTGCTGCTCGATGAAGGCGACGTGACGCCACGTGTTCGCGCCCAGCGCCCCGGTGTTGTCGAAGGACTGGCCCAGGAGGTCGAGGTCCTCACCGCCCGGGACGAGGTTCCACTCCTTGCAGGCCACCTCGCATGCCTTGCAGCCGATGCACACGCTCGTGTCGGTGAAGAAGCCCTTGCGCGGGGGCGGGTCCTCGTAGCCGGCGTCGAGCGCCGGGTTGACGGGCCCGAACAGGCTGTTCGCCATCATGGGCTCCCTTCGGGTGGTCCGGTCGGGGTGTCCCTGTGGGTGTCGGAGCGGACGACGGCCCGCGGGTCGGCCGTGACGATCGGACGTTCGACGTCCGTGCCTGCGCGGGACCGGTAGCCCGCGATCAACTCGAGGAGGGCCGGGCCGCGCGGCCGGCGCCCGGGCAGCACGTCGCAGGTGCCGGCCTTGGTCTCCTGGATGAGGACGTTGGGGTCCAGGCTGATGCCGAACAGGTCGTTGGCGGCGTCACCCGTCACCAGGCCCCGGCTGCCCCAGTGGTAGGGCAGCCACACCTGGTGGACGGTGCGGCCCGACACCCGCAGCGGCCGCAGGCGGTCGGTGACGACGACGCGCCCCTCGACGGCGGCGCGGGCGGTGACGACGTGGCACCAGCCCAGGTGCTCCAGTCCCCGCTCCTGGGCCAGGGCCGGGGACACCTCGACGAACATCTCGGGCTGGAGCTCGGCGAGGTACGCCAGCGTGCGGCTCATGCCGCCGGCGGTGTGGTGCTCGGTGAGCCGGCTCGTCGTGAAGACGATCGGGAACACCTCGCTGCCACCGCCCGGGGGGCTCGGGTTCATCGGGTTGACGGGCTCGCGGTACTCGATGCGGGTGGGGTTGGCCTGCTGGCCGTACAGCGCGTTGCGGAAGGGCGACTCGACGGGCTCGTAGTGCGTGGGCAGGGGCCCGTCGACGAGCCCGGAGGGGACGAACAGCGCGCCCCGGCCGTCCCCCTGCATGATGAAGGCGTCGGTGCCGTCGATCGCCGCGACGCCGGTGGCCCCGGGCTCGTGGCGGTAGGACGGCGGCTTGGTCCTCTCGAAGTCGGGGATGTCGTGGCCGGTCCACTCCCCCCTCTCCTCGTCCCACCACACGTAGGCCTTGCGCTCGCTCCACGGGCGGCCCTCGGGGTCGGCCGACGCGCGGTTGTAGAGGATGCGGCGGTTGGCCGGCCACACCCAGCCCCACTCGAGGGCCACCCAGTCCTGCTCCCGGCCGGGCTTGCGCCGCGCGGCCTGGTTGACGCCGTCGGCGTAGACACCGGTGTAGATCCAGCAACCACCCACCGTGGTGCCGTCGGCGCGCAGCTCGGTGAAGCTCGACAGCGGCCGGCGAGTGGCGACCTCGTAGCCGTTGATCTCCATGAGGACGGCCTCGGCGCTGGGCTCGTCGTGCTCGCCGTGCACCGGGTAGTCCCACGCGAGGTCGAGGAGCGGGCGGTCCCGCTCGAGGTTCCCCTCCGCCAGACGCTCGCGCATGATCCGGCCCAGGTGGTAGAAGAACCACAGCTCCGAGCGACGGTCCCCGGTGGGCTCGACCGCCTTCTCCCGCCACTGGAGCATGCGCTGGGTCTGGGTGAAGGTGCCCTCCTTCTCCACGTGGGAGGCGGCGGGCAGGAGGAAGACCTCGGTGGGGCACTCCTCGGTGACGATCTCCCCGGTCTCGATCTCCGGGGCGTCCTTCCAGAAGCTCGCGCTCTCGATCTCGTACAGGTCGCGGACGACGAGCCAGTCGAGCTTGGCCATGCCCAGCCGCTGCGCCTTGCCGTGCGCGGACCCGACCGCGGGGTTCTGGCCGAGGAGGAAGTAGCCCTTGACCTTCCCCTCGATCATGTCGAGGACGGTGCGGTAGGTGCCGTGGTCACCGCTGATGCGCGGCATGTAGTCGTAGGCGAAGTCGTTCTCGGGTGTCGCGTGCTCACCCCAGTAGGCCTTGAGGAGGCTGGCCGCGTAGCCCGAGGCGTTGCCCCAGAAGCCCTTGGCGCCGGGCATCGACATGCTCTCCACCCAGCTGGCGTAGTCCGGGTGCGACGAGGCGTTGGGCATCTCGAGGTAGCCGGGCAGCAGGTTGAACAGGGTGGGGATGTCGGTGGAGCCCTGGATGCTCGCGTGGCCGCGCAGCGCCATGATCCCGCCGCCCGGGCGGCCCATGTTCCCCAGCAGCAGCTGGAGGATGGAACCGGTACGGATGTACTGGGCGCCGACGCTGTGCTGCGTCCACCCCACGCTGTAGACGAGCGCGGTCGTCCGCTCCCGCCCGGACGCGGCGACCCACGCCTCGGCCACCTCGTGGAACTGCTCGGGGGTGATGCCGCACGTCTCGGCGACGAGCTCGGGGGTGTACCGGGCGAAGTGCCGCTTGAGCACCTGGTAGACCGTCCGGGGGTGGCGCAGGGTCTCGTCGCGCTCGGGCTCCTCGCCCACCGGCATGCCGTGCGACTCGTGCTGCAGACCGGAGGCGGTGGCCCTGTCCTCGGCGACCTCGTCCTGGTCCTCCCCCGCACCCTCGGACCCGGCGTACTGCCACGTGGTCGTGTCGTAGGTGCGGGTCTCGGGGTCGAAGCCGGAGAACAGGCCGTCGAGGTCCTCGGTGTCGAGGTAGTCCTCGGAGACGATCGACGCCGCGTTCGTGTACGCGAGGACGTACTCGCGGAAGTCGAGCTCGTTTTGCAGGACGTGGTTGATGATCGCGCCGAGGAACACGATGTCGGTGCCCACCCGGATCGGCACGAAGGTGTCCGCGAGCGCGCTGGTCCGCGTGAACCGGGGGTCGACGTGGATGACCTTGGCGCCGCGCCGCTTGGCCTCCATCACCCACTGGAAGCCCACCGGGTGGGCCTCGGCCATGTTCGAGCCCTGGATGATGATGCAGTCCGCGTTCGCGAGGTCCTGCTGGAAACCGGTCGCACCGCCCCGGCCGAAGCTGGTCCCCAGACCGGGGACCGTGGCGGAGTGTCAAATACGGGCCTGGTTCTCGATCTGCACCGCACCCATCGCGGTGAAGAGCTTCTTGATGAGGTAGTTCTCCTCGTTGTCCAGCGTGGCCCCGCCGAGGGCGGCGATGCCCATGGTGCGGCGCAGGTGGCGCCCCTCGGTGTCGGTCTGCTGCCAGGTCTCGGCGCGGGTGGTGAGGACGCGGTCGGCGATCATCTCCATCGCCGTGCCGAGGTCGAGGTCCTCCCACTCGGTGCCGTGGGGGCGCCGGTAGCGGACCGTCGAGAGGCGGTCCGGGCTGGTGACCAGGCTCTTGCTCGCCGAGCCCTTGGGGCACAGCCTTCCGCGGGAGATCGGGCTGTCGGGGTCACCCTCGATCTGGACGACCTTCTCGTCCTTGACGAACACCCGCTGCCCGCAGCCCACGGCGCAGTAGGGGCAGACGCTGCGGGCCACGCGGTCGGCGGTGGCGGTGCGGGGGGTGATCCGGTCGGTCTTGCGGGAGCGCGCGGCCTTGCCCCGGCCCAGCACGTCCGTGCCGGTCAGCTGCCGGAGGACCGGCCAGCCGAGGAATGCTGTCATCGTCGCCCCCTTCGTGATCCCGGTCACCGTAGCGCGCCCCTCCGACACGCGCACGGGATCGGGCTCAGCGCACCCGCACGGTCCACTCCTCGGCGGGCACGAGCTCCCCGACGACGGGGTGGCCGGGGATCTCGCCGACGACGAGCAGACCCCCGGAGGTCTGGGCGTCCGCGAGGAGGACGAGCTCGTCGTCGGCGACGTCGGAGCGCAGGTGCGGCCGCACCCAGTCGAGGTTGCGGCGGCTGCCGCCGGGCACGTAGCCGGCGGCGAAGGACGCGCGCGCCCCGCCGACGTAGGGGACCGCGACGGAGTCGACGACGGCGCTGACGCCGCTCGCCCGCGCGAGCTTGTACAGGTGGCCGAGCAGCCCGAAGCCGGTGACGTCGGTGGCGGCCCGCACGCCGGCCGCGAGCGCCGCGAGCGACGCCTCCCGGTTGAGCGTCGTCATGACGGCGATGGCCTCCTCGAAGCGCTCGCCGGTGGCCTTGTGCCGGTTGTTGAGCACCCCCAGCCCGAGCGGCTTGGTGAGCGTGAGGGGCAGGCCGGCCCGCCCGGCGTCGTTGCGCAGGAGACGGTCGGCGTCGGCGATGCCGGTGACCGCCTGCCCGTACTTGGGCTCGGGGTCGTCGACGCTGTGCCCGCCGCCGAGCACGGTCCCGGCCTCCGCGCACACGGCCGCACCGCCGCGCAGCACCTCCGCGGCGACGTCGAAGGGGATGCGGTCGCGCGGCCAGGCGAGCAGGTTGACCGCGACGAGCGGGGTGCCGCCCATGGCGTAGACGTCCGAGAGCGCGTTGGTCGCGGCGATGCGGCCGAAGTCGTAGGGGTCGTCGACGACCGGCGTGAAGAAGTCCGCCGTCGCGATGACGGCGCGGGTGCCGTCGATGCGGACGGCCGCGGCGTCGTCGCCGTTCTCCATGCCGACGAGGAGGTCGGGGTGCGTGCTCGTCGGCAGGCCGCCGAGGACCCGCTCGAGCTCCCCGGGCGGGACCTTGCAGGCGCAGCCTCCGCCGGAGGCGTGCTGGGTGAGGCGCAGCTCGGGGTACGTGGCGGTGGTCACAGGCGTCAGCGTAGGTCGCCGCGGTGACGGAGTCGATGCGGGCCGGTGCGCCGCCCGGTTAGGCTGCACGCGGAGGCGTACCTCGTCTGGTGACGGGCGCGGTCTTCAAAGCCGTTGTGGTCGAGGACCTCGGCCAGGCGGGTTCGATTCCCGTCCGCCTCCGCCAACCCGACCCAGGGAGCTCCGTGGTGCCCGACCCCCGGCGCGCGACGCCGCGCACCGACGCCGTCCTCGCCGACCCCGCCCTCGTCGCTGCCGCCGACCGGCTGGGCCCCGCCCTCGTCAAGGACGCGGCCCGCCGCGCCATCGACGAGTGCCGCCAGGGGCGGGCCGAGGCCGGGAACGTCGTCGCGGTCGCCCTCGGCATGCTCCCGACGACGGCGACGACGGTGCGCCCGGTCGTCAACGCGACCGGGGTGCTCGTCCACACGAACCTCGGCCGCGCGCCGCTGTCCGCGGCGGCCGTCGCGGCGCTCTCCGTCGCGGCCGGCGCGACCGACGTCGAGCTCGACCTCGCGACCGGACGGCGCGGCCGGCGCGGGCGCGGGGCCCTGGAAGCGCTGGCGCGGGCGGTTCCGGAGGCCGGGGCGGTCCACGTCGTCAACAACGGCGCCGCGGCGCTCGCGCTCGTCACCCTCGCCCTGGCCGCGGGACGCGAGGTCGTCGTCGCGCGGGGGGAGCTCGTCGAGATCGGGGACGGCTTCCGGATCCCCGAGCTCCTCGAGTCGGTGGGCGCGCGGCTGCGCGAGGTCGGAACGACCAACCGGGTGCGCCTGGAGGACTACGCGGCCGCCGTCGACGGCGGGGAGGTCGCGTTCGTCCTCAAGGTGCACCCCTCGAACTTCGAGGTCACCGGGTTCACGTCGAGCGTCCCGGTCGAGCAGCTGGCGACCCTGCCGGTGCCGGTCGTCGCGGACATCGGCTCCGGGCTGCTCGCGCCGCACCCGCGGCTGCCCCGGGAGCCGTCGGCCTCCGCCACGCTGCGGGCCGGGGCGACGGTCGTCACGGCCTCGGGCGACAAGCTCCTCGGGGGACCGCAGTGCGGGCTGCTGCTCGGGGACGCGGACGTCGTCGAGGGCCTGCGCCGCCACCCCTTCGCCCGCGCGCTGCGCGTCGACAAGCTCACCCTCGCCGCCCTCGAGGCCACCCTCACCGGCCCGGTCCCGCCCGTCCCGGCCGGCCTCGGGGCCGACCCCGCGACGCTGCTCGAGCGCGCCCGGCGGATCGTGGCGGCGCTGGGGCCCCACACCGGCGCGGAGGCCGTGCCGAGCGTCGCCGCGGTGGGCGGGGGCGGCGGGCCCGGGGTCGAGCTGCCCAGCGCGGCCGTCGCCGTCGACGCCGCCTGGGCCCCCGCGCTGCGCACCGGCCCCACGCCCGTCCTCGGCCGCGCCCACCGCGGCCGGCTGCTCCTCGACCTCCTCGCGGTCCCGCCGTCCCAGGACGACGCCGTCGTGGCGGCGGTCCGTGCGGTCGCCGCGGGAGGGGCGTGATGCACGTCGTCGCGACGGCGGGGCACGTCGACCACGGCAAGTCCGCCCTCGTCACCGCGCTCACCGGCGCGCAGCCGGACCGGCTGGAGGAGGAGCAGCGGCGCGGCCTGTCCATCGAGCTCGGCTACGCGTGGACGACGCTGCCCGGCGCCGGCGAGGTCGCCTTCGTCGACGTCCCGGGACACGAGCGCTTCATCAGCACGACGCTCGCGGGGCTCGGGCCGGTGCCCGCCGTCCTCCTCGTCGTCGCGGCGGACGACCCGTGGATGCCGCAGGCCGCCGAGCACCTCGCCGCCCTCGACGCGCTCGGGGTGGAGCACGGCGTCCTCGCCGTCACGCGCGCCGACCTCGCCGACCCGGCCCCCGCCCGCGAGCGCGCCCTCGCCGAGCTCGCCGTCACGTCCCTGCGCGGGGCGCCCGCCGTGACCGTCTCCGCCCGCACCGGCGAGGGGGTCGCGGAGCTGCGGGCCGCGCTCGCCGCCATGCTCACCGGGCTGCCCCGGCCGCCGGCGCACGAGCCGGTGCGGCTGTGGGTGGACCGCAGCTTCTCGATGCCGGGCGCCGGGACCGTCGTCACCGGCACGCTGCCCGCCGGGCGGGTGCGTCCGGGGGACGGGCTGGCCTCCTCCCGCGGGGGGCACCGGGTCCGGGCGGTGCAGTCCCTGGGCCGCCCGGTCGAGGAGGCGCAGGGGCCGGCGCGGGTGGCCCTCAACGTCTCCGGCCGGGTCGAGCGCGGCGAGGTCCTCGTCGGCCCCGGCGCCTGGCACCACACCGAGGTCCTCGACGTGCGCCTGGGCGAGGTGCGGCTGGGGTCCGGCGAGCCGCCGCAGCGCCCGCTGCTCCATCTCGGCTCGACCGTGCTCAGCGTCCACCACCGCCCGCTCGCGCCCGGGCTGGCCCGGCTCACCACCGAGCGGTCGCTGCCGCTGCGGGTCGGGGACCGGGCGCTGCTGCGCGACCCGGGCACCCGGCGGCTGTGGGCCGTCACCGTGCTCGACCCCGCGCCCCCGCCGCTGCGGCGCCGCCTCGCCGCGCGGCTGCGCGGCGAGGCACTGACGACGGCCCACGGGGAGGCGGACGTCGCGGCCGAGGTCGCGCGGCGCGGCGTCGTCGCCGTCGAGCTGCTCGCCCGGATCGGGGTGCCCGTGGCCCCGGTGCCGCACGGTGTCGTGGCCGCCGGCGGGTGGCTCCTGTCCGCCGACCGGGCCGCCGCGGCGGCCCGGGAAGCGGTGGAGGTGGTCAGCGAGCACGCGGCGAGCGCGCCCCTCGAGCCGGCGCTCACCCTGGCGGCCCTCGCCGAGCGCCTGGGGCTGCCGGCACCGGAGCTCGCGGCCGCCGTCGTCGGGGAGCCGCTACGCGTCGCGGCCGGCCGGGTCCGGCTCGCCGGCACCGACGACGTGCCCGCCGACGTCCGTGCCGCGGTGGCGGCGCTCGGCGAGCGGCTGGCCGGCGCGCCCTTCGCGGCACCGGCGGCCGACGAGCTGACCGCGCTCGGCCTCACCCCGAAGGTCCAGGGCGCCGCGGTGCGCGCCGGGCTCCTGCTGTGCCCGGTCCCGGGCGTCGTGCTGCTCGCGGGCGCCGACGAGGCCGCCGCCGAGCGCCTCGCCGAGCTCCCCCAGCCCTTCACCGTGAGCGACGCGCGCCGCCACCTGGCCACCAGCCGCCGGGTGGTGCTCCCGCTCCTCGCCCACCTCGACCGCACCGGCCGCACCCGCCGCCTGCCCGACGACCGCCGGCGGCTCACCGGGCGCTGACCGCCTCCCTCCGGTCGCCCGGGGCACCGGGATGCCGCATGCTCGGTGCTGCACGGGACCGAGACGAAGGACAACATGCCGGACTACATCCACCGCGAGGAGTCGGACGAGGGGCTGACCTCCTCCACCCCGCCCGCGAGCTACCGGACGGTCGGCCGGTGGACCCTGTCGACGGCCGAGGAGATCCGCACGGTCCGCCAGGGGCTGAGGGAGACGTTCGGGCTGGAGGACTCGACGTCGTCCGGCGGCCTGGGGGACGTGCCCGAGCGGATGATCCTCGTCGCCTCCGAGCTCGCCGCGAACGCCCTGGAGCACGGCCGGCCGCCGACCATCGTCACGCTGGGATCCGACGGCAGCCGCTACCTCCTCGAGGTCGCCGACCACGACCCGGACTCGGTCCCGGTCCTCGCCGGGCACCGCGCGCCGGGGGCCGGCGGTTTCGGGCTGCAGATCGCCCGGCGGGTCGGCCAGGAGGTCGGCTGGTACACCACGGGAACGACCAAGCACATCTGGGTGACCTTCACCCTCGACGGCTAGTGCGCGCGCCCGTGCGTCGCTGGCCTGCCGGCCCGGGACGGACGGCGCGGCTCACGCTCGCCGCGAGGCGCGCCCGCTGGTCGCGCAGGTCCGTGCGGTCGAGCGTCACCTCGACGACGGACCGGCCCACGACCGGCTCGGCCAGCACGGCCGCCAGCTCCGCCCGGCTCCCCACCGCCGTGTGCCGGACGCCGTACCCCGCGCAGAGCGCGGCGACGTCAACCTCCTGCGGCGTGCCGAAGACCCGCTCGAAGGACGCCGCCCGCTCGGGGGCGCCGTGCTCGAGGGTCGCGAAGATCGCCCCGCCCCGGTCGTTGAGGAGGACCACCTGGAGGTCGACCTCCTCCTCGAGCGTCCCGCGCAGCAGCGCACCGGCGTCGTGGAGGAAGGTGAGGTCGCCGAGGACCACCCTGGCGGGGGCGCCGGTGGCGAGCGCGAGGCCGATCGCGGTGGCGACCGTGCCGTCGATGCCGGCCAGCCCCCGGTTCGCGACCACCCGCAGCCCCTGGGGCAGCGCCGGGACCGCGAGGTCCCAGTCCCGCACCGTCATCGAGGACCCGAGGACGAGCGTCTCGCGGCGGCCCTCCCGGTGTGCGGCGGTCGCGGCCGCCGCCACCGTGCGGGCCACGCCCAGCCCGTCGAGCTCCTCGTGGTCCGCGAGGACCCGCTCGGCGGCGGCCCCGGCCCGCTGCCACCTGGCCAGCCACGCGCCGTCGTCGTCGCCGGGGACGACACGCACGCCGCCCACGACACGTGTGGCGGTACCGGCGACGTCGGGCCACACCGCGCCGGTGGGCGCCACGACGACGACGTCGACGCCCGGGCGGGCGAGCAGCGCGCTGACGGGGCGGGAGAGCGTGGGGTGGCCGAGCACGAGGACGCGCTCGACCTCCTCACCGAGCTCGGCGAGGAGCAGCCGGTAGGCGGGGACCGCGTGGGGACCGGTCCGGGCCCCGGACGTCGGCTCGGCGAGGAGCGGCCAGCCCCCCGCCTCGGCGACGCGTGCGGCCTCCGGGCCGGCGCCGTCCCCGGCGACGACGACGGCGCGCCCACCCGCGGGCACGTCGACCGTGCCACCGCTCCCGCGAACCGCGACGACCTCGCGGGGCGCGGGCCGGTCCCCCGGCTGCCAGTCGGCGTCCGGGACGAGCGGGTCGCGGAAGGCGACGTTGAGGTGGACCGGACCGGGGTCGCTGGAGCGGGCACCGGTGGCCGCGGCGAGGGACCGGACGACGACCTGACGGGTGGCGGCCGGGGGCGTGTCGGCAGGCAGGTCGGCAGCCCAACGCGGGGCGGCGGCGAAGATGCCGACCTGCTCGGTGGTCTGGCTCGCGCCGGTGCGGCGCAGCTCGTGAGGGCGGTCGGCGGTGAGGACGACGAGCGGGACCCCGCTGTGCGCGGCCTCGAGGACGGCGGGATGGAGGTTGGCGACGGCCGTGCCGGACGTCGTGACGACGGCGGCGGGCACGCCGTCGGCGCGGGCCAGCCCGAGCGCGACGAAGCCGGCCACCCGCTCGTCCACGCGCACGTGCAGGCGCAACCACCCGGCGTCGTGCGCGGCGAGCATCGCGTAGGCGAGCGGCGCGCTGCGCGAGCCCGGGGACAGGACGACGTGCCGCACGCCGCCACGGACGAGCTCGGTGACGAGCCCGCGGGCGAGGAGCGCGGCGGGCGCCTCGCCGCTCACCGGCTCGCCCCCGCCAGGGCGGCGACGTCGGCGAGACGGGCGCCCCACCGGCGGCTGACGTCCGGCGGCGCGGCGACGGCGGCGAGGCTCGCCTGCGTCGGGACGGCGGCGGTCACCGGCAGGTAGCCGCCGTGCGGGACGAGGGGATCGGGGACGGTGTCGCGCTCGAGGAGCCGGACCGTGCCGAGCCCGCACGCGTGGTGGAGCTCGGGCAGGGCCGCGGCGAGCGCGACGCCGGCGGCGATCCCGACCGAGGACTCGAGCGCGGAGGAGACGACGACCGGCAGCCCGACCTCCTCCGCCAGCCGCAGACAGGCGCGTACGCCCCCGAGGGGCTGCACCTTGAGGACGACGACGTCGGCCGCCTCCGCCCGACGCACGGCGAGGGGGTCGGCGGCGCGCCGGATCGACTCGTCGGCGGCGATGGGGACGTCGGTGCGGCGGCGCAGGGCGGCGAGGTCCTCGACGGCGGCACAGGGCTGCTCCGCGTACTCCAGCCCGCCGGCCGCGTGGTCGAGGAGGCGGAGCCGCTCGAGGGCGGTGTCGAGGTCCCACGCGCCGTTGGCGTCGACACGGATCCTCCCGCCCGGCCCGAGGGCGTCGCGGACGGCCTCGAGCCGGGCCTGCTCGTGGGCCACGTCCTGGCCCGGCTCGGCGACCTTGACCTTGGCCGTGCGGCAGCCGTCGCTCGCCGCGACGATGGCCGCGGCCGCCTCGGGCCCGACCGCGGGGACGGTGACGTTGACGGGGACCCGGTCGCGGACGGGGGCCGGCCAGCCGAGCTCGGCGGCCTCGACGGCGGCCGCCAGCCACGGGCGGGACTCGGCGTCGTCGTAGTCCCAGAACGGGGAGAACTCCCCCCAGCCGGCGTCGCCGCGCAGCAGGACCCCGTCCCGGGTCGTGAGGCCGCGGAAACGGGTGGTCATCGGGCTGGACCAGACGGCGACGGGCGGGACGGCGGGGCGCCCGGGCGAGGAGGTCACCTCCCGAGGATAGGACGGGCCCACCCCGGCAGCGCGGATCAGAGCACCTCACCGAGGAGCCGACCAGCCTCCGCGCGAGGGTCGCCGCCGACGCTGAGCGCGGCGAGCGCGGCGCCGTCGACGACGGCGAGGGCCACCTCGGCGGGACAGGTGCTCCCCGCAGCGGCGAGGGCACGGGCAACGGCGGCCGCGAGCCGCTCCCGCCCCGCCCGGTAGGCGGCGGCGACGGCGGGGCTGCGGCCGGCGCGGGCGAGCTGCTCGTAGTGGCCCCGCACGCCGGCTGCCGGCGGCAGCAGTGCCTCGCTGAGCAGCTCGACCGTCTCCTCCCGGGTGAGCGGCCCCTCCTCCGCGCGCTCGGCGACCCACTCGGCCTGCTCGGCCCACAGCTCGGCGATGAGCTCGGCGCCGGAGCCGCGGAGCTCCTCGAGGTCGCGGAAGTAGTACGTCGTCGCCGAGAGGGAGGCACCGGCCCGCTCGGCCACGCGCCGGTGGGTCACCTCTGCGGGGCCGAGCTCGAGGATGAGGGAGGCGGCGGCCTCGACGAGCCCGGCGCGGCGGCGGGCGCCCCGGCCCGCGGGCTCCTCACTCACCGGTCGTCACCACCGCGGCAGCGGGCTCCGCCGTCGAGATCTGGAGCCCGGCGATCCCCGCGATCACGAGGAGGATCGAGACGATCTTCAGCGTCGAGACGCCCTCACCGAGCCACGCCATGCCGATCGTCGCCGTGACGGCTGCCCCGATCCCGGTCCACACCGCGTACGCGACACCGACCGGCAGCGAGCGCAGTGCGTACGCGAGCCCGAGGAAGCTCAGGCCCGCGAGGAGGACGAACCACACGCTCGGCCACAGCCGGGTGAACCCCTCGGAGGCCTTGAGGGCCAGCGCCCACCCGGCCTCGAGGAGCCCCGACGCCATCAGCACCACCCACGCCATCCCACACCTCCAGTACGCGCGTACCACGAACGGCACGAGCGTACCGGCAGCAGTGTGCCCCGCGGGACGACGCCTAGGCTGGCGGCATGAGCGAGCCCGTGCCGTCCGACCAGCCCTTCGACCCGAGCGCCTGGCGCCCGGTGGAGGGCTTCGACCTCAGCGACATCACCTACCACCGGGCGGTCCGCGAGGGCCGCGACCTGCCGGCGGTCCGGATCGCCTTCGACCGCCCCGAGGTCCGCAACGCCTTCCGGCCGCGGACCGTCGACGAGCTGTACCGCGCCCTGGACCACGCGCGGATGACCTCCGACGTCGCCGCCGTCATCCTCACCGGCAACGGTCCCAGCCCCAAGGACGGCGGCTGGGCGTTCTGCTCCGGCGGGGACCAGCGCATCCGCGGCCGCGACGGCTACCGCTACGAGACGGAGGACGCCGACCCGCTGGCGGACACCGCCCGGCGCCGGGAGCAGATCGACCCGGCCCGCGCCGGCAGGCTGCACATCCTCGAGGTCCAGCGCCTCATCCGGACCATGCCGAAGGTCGTCATCGCCGCGGTGAGCGGCTGGGCCGCCGGCGGCGGGCACTCCCTCAACGTCGTGTGCGACCTGTCGGTGGCCTCCCGTCAGCACGCCCGCTTCAAGCAGACCGACGCGAACGTCGGGTCCTTCGACGCCGGCTACGGCTCGGGCCTCCTGGCCCGGCAGGCCGGCGACAAGCGCGCCCGGGAGATCTTCTTCCTCGCCCGCGAGTACTCCGCCGAGGACGCCGAGCGCTGGGGCGTGGTCAACGAGGCCGTCGACCACGCCGACCTCGAGTCGACGGCGCTGGAGTGGGCGCTCACCGTGGCGGGCAAGTCCCCGCAGGCGGTCCGGATGCTCAAGCTCGCCTTCAACATGGTGGATGACGGCCTGGCCGGGCAGCAGGTCTTCGCCGGGGAGGCCACCCGCCTGGCGTACATGACCGACGAGGCGGCCGAGGGGCGCGACGCCTTCCTCGAGCGCCGCGACCCCGACTGGTCACGTTTCCCGTACTACTACTGAGTCACGAGAAAGCGGCTGTACCCGCAGCGCCCGGGCCCTCCATCCCTGTCAGCCGCTGCGGGTACAGCCTCGTACGTGCCGCGTCGCGCAGGCCTCCACTCCTGCGTGAAGCGGGCACGCCCCCCGTTACCGTGCCTGCCACACCCCCTGCGACATCGGAAGAAGCTCGTGGAGCGCGGTCACGAGTACCAGCATGCCGTTCCTCACAACGGCGAGCCATCGGCCACCAGCACCGATTCGGGCGGTTCCCCGTCCTGCCCGGGCATGACGCAGGTCTCCCCCTTTCGGACGACCGTGCTCAGTGCTCGATCTCGACGCCGCCCCGGTCGACCGGGACGAGCTCGACCCACGTCGTCCCGGGGGCGAGCAGGACGCCGTCGCCTGCGGCCGTTCCGAGGGCGACGGGCTCCCCGAGGGCCGCCTTGGACCAGGTTGCCGGCACGACGTGCCCGCCCGAGGCCACGAGGGCCTCGCCGGTGCCCGTCATGACCGTCTCGGGGACGGCGTCGCCGGACTGGTCGTGGCCCTCGGAGGCGACGACCTCCACCCGCAGGACGACGACGTTGTCCGCGCCGAGCACGTCCCCGTCCGCCGACGTCGCCGGTTCCCCGGCCTCGTCGCGCAGCCAGTGCCCCGCGTCCGCGTCCCAGGTCCACCCGGGCGAGGTCTGCGGGAAGCTGAGCCGCAGCGCGGTGGCCGGCTCCCCCGTGGTGGCCGCCGTGGCCTCCTCGCCGTCGGCCGCAAAGCTGAACTGCCCGGGCGGCGGCTCGGTCGCCTCCGCCTGGGACAGCAGCTCGGGCAGGCGGCCGTACAGGTTGTGGGGCGCGCGGCGGTCGGGGCTGCGGAAGAAGCCGGCGTCCCCGGCGTCGTGGGAGACGAGCTGGACGCCCGCGTCCCGCACCGAGTCGAGGAAGAGCGGTTGGCCGCCGGAGATCACCTGCGGGCCGCCGAGCGGCGCGACGATCCCGGCGTCCATCGGCCGCACCGAGCGGACCGGGCCGACGACCTCGGGGAGCCGGGAGTGGAAGACGGCGTTGAAACGGGTGATGCCGCCCTCGACCATCTCCTCCCACACGACGTCGGCCTCCCCGAGCCCCGTCTGCGGGCGGGCCATGGCGGTGTTGTCGATCTTGACCGCCACGGCCGGGCGCTCCTCGGCGTCCTCGACGGGCACGCCGGTGAGCGGCCACGTGGCCCCGGGCGCGGGCGCGGTCGCGGTCGCGGTCGCCGTCGGGGTCGCCACCCCGCGCGGCACCGACGAGGTGCAGCCCACCAGCGCGAGTGCCGCGAGGGTCAGGGCCGCGAGCCGGCGGCGTCGCCCAGCCATGTCGTCCTCCCCGGTCCGCTCGAGAACCACGGTACTCGCGCCGGGGCCTAGCCTGGCGGGCATGAGGTCCCAGGACGGCCACCCCGCCACCGTGCTCCCCGGCGGCACCGGCGCGCGCGCCGTCGCGGCCGTGCTCACCGCGCTGCCCCGGGCGCTGGAGGGCAGCGGGCCCGCGCTGCGGGTGACCGACCCGCAGGTCGCGACGCCCCCTGCCCCCGTCGCACCGGAGGGCGTCGCGGCTCTCGTCGCGACCTCCGGCTCGACCTCGGGCACCGGGCACCTCGTCGCGCTCGACGGCGCCGGGCTCGTCGCCTCGGCCCGTGCCACCTCCGCGCGCCTGTCCGGCCCCGGGCAGTGGGTGGCCTGCCTGCCGGTCCACCACGTGGCCGGGCTCCAGGTGCTGGTGCGCTCGGTCGTCGCGGGCACCGACCCGGTCGTCCTCGACACCTCCGCCGGGTTCCGGCCCGGCGACCTCGCGGCCGCGGTGCGCCGCCTGCGCCCGGACGTGCCGGGCTACCTCTCCCTCGTCCCGACCCAGCTGGCCCGGGTCATGGCCGACGACGACGCCGTCGCCGCCCTCCGCGGCCTCGCTGCGGTCCTCGTCGGCGGCGCCCGCACCTCCGGAGCCCTCCTCGGCGCCGCCCGGGACGCCGGCGTACCCGTGGTGACGACGTACGGGATGACGGAGACCGGCGGGGGCTGCGTCTACGACGGCGTGCCCCTCGACGGCGTGGACGTCGACGTCGACGCCGACGGCCGCATCTGGCTCGCCGGCCCCGTGCTCGCCCGTGGCTACCTCGACGACTCCGCCGACCGCGACACCTTCCAGGAGCGCGACGGCCGCCGCTGGCTGCGGACCAACGACCGCGGCTCCCTCGACGGCGGCACCCTCACGGTCCTCGGCCGCCTGGACGACGTCGTCGTCACCGGCGGCCTCAACGTGTCCGCCGCCGCGGTGGAGCAGGCGCTGGGTGAGCTGCCGGGCGCCGGGGAGGCCGTCGTCGTCGGTGTCCCGGACGAGCACTGGGGAGCGCTCGTGACGGTGGTCGTCGCGGGTGACGACCTCCCTGCCCTGGGTCCCGTGCGCGCGCACGTCGCCGCGCGGCTGGGACGCCACCACGCCCCCCGGGCGCTCGTCCGGCTGCCCGAGCTGCCGCTGCGCGGTCCGGGCAAGGTCGACCGGCTGGCCGCCGCCCGGACCGCCGCGGGGCTCCTCGCGGCCGCCGACCCGCGGGCCGAGCGCATGCCCTGACGGCCGATACCCTGGACGCCGTCCCCCAGCAAGGAGCTCCATGGCCACGTTCGCCGACTGGGTGGAGGGCGCGCGGGTCCGCACGCTCCCCGCCGCCGCCGCCCCCGTCCTCGTCGGCACCGGCGCCGCCTACGACCTCGGCTCCGGCTCCGTCGTCCGCGCCCTCCTCGCCGGCGGGGTGGCCCTCACCCTCCAGGTGGGCGTCAACTTCGCCAACGACTACTCCGACGGCGTGCGCGGCACCGACGACGTGCGCACCGGTCCCCCGCGGCTCACCGGCTCGGGCGCCGCACCGCCGGGCACCGTCCGGCTCGCCGCCTTCGCGTCCTTCGGCCTCGCCGCCGTCCTCGGCCTGGTGCTGTGCGCGCTGGCGGGCACGTGGTGGCTCGTCGCGGTCGGGGCGCTGTGCGTCGTCGCGGCCTGGTACTACACCGGCGGCCGCACCCCCTACGGCTACCGCGGGCTCGGTGAGGTGGGCGTCTTCGTCTTCTTCGGGCTCGTCGCGACACTCGGGACCACCTACACCCAGGCCCTGACCGTGTCGTGGGCGGCGGTGGCCGGCGCGGTCGGCATCGGGCTCATCGCCTGCGCCCTGCTCATGGTCAACAACGTCCGTGACATCCCGACCGACACCGTGGCGGGCAAGCGCACCCTGGCGGTGCGGCTCGGGGACCGGCGCGCGCGCCTCGGGTACGTCGCCATGGTCGCCGTGCCGCTCGTCCTCGCGGTCGCCCTGGCCCCGGCCCACCCGTGGGCGCTCCTCACCCTCCTGCTCGTGCCGGTGGTCGTGCGCCTGGCACGGGTGGTGCTCGGCGGGGCGCGGGGGCGCGAGCTCATCCTCGTGCTGCGCGACACCGGGCTGCTCGAGCTCGGTTACGGCGTGCTCCTCGGCCTGGGCCTCGTCCTCTAGTCGGTCCGGCGGTCCTCGCCGTCGATGATCGCGTCCTCCTCGGCGGCGTCCTGGGCGATGGCCTCGTCCAGGGAGTCCGCAGTCCGGCGGCGGCGCTCGGCGATGACGGCCGCCGCGGCGTCGGCCTGGCGCGGCAGGAGGAGGTAGGACAGCATCGCCCCGACGACGACGGCGACGACGGCGACGAGCCAGCCGCGCAGGCCGAGCAGCCACAGGAGCGCGAAGGCGCCGGCCACGAGGGCCAGGCGCAGGAGCGTGTAACGCAGGATGGGCACGGGGCCAGCCTACGTCGCCGCCCCGCCGGGCCCCCGACGCGGCCCGCTCGGCTTAGGCTTGAGGGAACATGAGATTCCTGCCGGTCATCCTCCTCGTCGCCCTCGTCGTCTACGCCCTCGTCGACTGCGTCCGCTCCGACGACGCCGACATGCCCGTGGGCCTGCCCAAGGCGCTGTGGGTCATCCTCATCGTCGTCTTCCCGGGTGCCGGGGCCCTCGCGTGGCTCGTCGTGAGCCGGGTGAGCCGCCAGGCCGCCGGCCAGGTCCGGGGCGGGGCTGCCGGCCGCCCCTCGCGTCCCGGCCCGCGGCGGCCCGCCCCGCGCCCGCTAGCCCCCGACGACGACCCCGAGTTCCTCGCGGGCCTCGACCGGCAGCGGCCCGCCGAGCCCCCGGCGCCCGAGCCGACCGCCGACACGGACGCCGACGACGAGACGACCGACGACGGCGAGCCCGGCACCCGCAGCTGAGCGTCCGACAGCTCGGCTGTCGACGACAGCTCGGCTGTCGACGACAACTCGGCTGTCGACGACAACTCGGCTGTCGACGACAACTCGGCTGTCGGCGGTAAGTCGGCTGTCGGCGGTAAGTCGGCTGTCGGCGGGGGGTGGGCTAGAAAGCGTAGCCGTGGACGGTGTCGGCGAAGAGGTTGACGACGTAGTAGTTGACGAGCAGCAGCCCGAAGCCGGACAGGCCGAGGTAGGCGGCCTTGCGCCCGTCCCAGCCGCGGGTCGCGCGGGCGTGGAGGTAGGCGGCGTAGACGACCCACACGACGAAGGTGCCGACCTCCTTGGGGTCCCAGTTCCACGGCCGGCCCCACGCGTGCTCGGCCCAGATCGCGCCGGCGATGAGCGTGAAGGTCCACAGCAGGAAGCCGACGGCGTTGAGCCGGTACGCCAGGCGCTCGAGCTCGGTGGCGCTGGGCAGCACGTCGGCCAGCCGGCCCCAGAAGCCGCGGTCGCGCTCCACCGGCGCGGCGCCGGCGGCCGTGGCACCGGAGCCGCCGCCGGCGAGGGCGACGGCGGGCTCCCGCTCGGCGGCGACCCGGGTGGCCTCCCCGCGCGCCTTGACGAGCTGCACCACCGAGATCGCCGCGGCCACGGAGAAGACCCCGATCGCCGCCGTCGCGACGGAGACGTGGATGACGAGCCAGTAGTGGTCCAGCGCCGGGCGCACGCCGTCGGCCTCGATGTAGAGGACGGAGACGGCCAGGCCGAGGGCGAGGAGCACCGGGGTGATGACGAGCGCGCCGAGGTAGCGCAGGTCGCGCCAGCGCTGGACGAGGAGGAAGGTCGTCACCGCGACGAGCGTGAAGACGATCGAGAACTCGTACATGTTCGCCCACGGCACGCGGCCGGCGGCGATCCCGCGGGTGACGACGCCGATCGCGTGCAGGGCCAGGCCCGCCCACGTCGTCGTCATGGCCACGCCCACCGCCCGGCGGGGGCGGTCGGCGGGACCACCGTCACGCAGGGCGGACAGGTCGATGCCGAAGGCGATCATCGCGATGCCGTAGGCGGCCATCGCGCCGTAGATCGCCAGCAGGCTCAGCTGGCCGAGGTCGTTCACGTGTCCTCCTGAGACGTGGGCGCGGCGGCCCGGACTGCGGTCATGACGCGCTCGAGCTCGGGCTCGAGACCGGGGTCGTCGCCGCGGGCGAGCGCGGCCGCCTCGACAACTGTACGTCCGTCCTCGTCCTGCCCGATCTTCACCCACAGCCGGCGCCGCGGCGCGAAGAGCGACGCGGACAGCCCGGCCATGGCGAGGAGGGCGGAGACGAGCAGGACGGTGAGCGAGGGGTCGTAGCGCAGGTCGAGGGCGGCGAAGCGCGGCAGGGAGTCGAAGGCGATGGTGCCCAGGCCGTCGGGCAGCTCGACCTCCTGCCCGGGCTCGATGAGGATCTTGGCCGCCTCCTCGCCCGCCATCACCGGGGTCATGCCCTCGGTGTCGAGCTCGTAGACGTTCTGCGGGACGCCGTCGTCCAGGCCGAGGTCGCCGGTGTAGACGTCGAGGACGACGAGCGGGGCGTTGGGCTGCGGGTGCACCGAGCGGGCGCCCTCCTCGTCGAGGACCGCGCTGGGCAGCAGGTAGCCGGTGAAGCCGAGCTGCTCGAGTCCCGGGGAGACGTCGGGGACCTTGACGACGCCGCGGGAGGTGTAGAAGTCGTCCTCCGGGAGGAAGGGCACCGGCTGGGAGAAGGCGACCTCCCCCGCGGCGTCGCGCACGGTCAGGTGCGGGGCGAAGCCGTTGCCCGCGAGGTAGACGTTCGCGCCGGCGGCGTTGATCGGGTAGTTGACCCGGATCGTGTCGGTCCGGGCCTCACCGTCCGGCCGGGTGACGGTGACATCCGCGGCGAAGTCGCGCGCCTGCGCGTCCCAGGTGAACTCCGAGGTGAGCTCGTCGAGGGTGACGGTGAAGGGCTCGAGGTCGTCGGTGTCGACGAGCGTGCCGGGGGTGAAGGAGTCGTAGTCCACGAGCGCGTTGGCGAAGGAGCGCCCCTCGACGACGACGGCCTGCCCGCGGTAGCTGAGCATCTGGCCGGCACCCAGGGCGAGGAGCACCCCCACGAGCGAGAGGTGGAAGACGATGTTGCCGGTCTCCCGGAGGTAGCCGCGCTCGGCGCTGATCCCCTCGGGCGTCTGGGCGACCCGGAAGCGCCGGCCCAGGGCCCGGCGCACCGCCCGGGTGACCTCCGCGGCGGACGCCGACGTCGTGTGGGTGGCGTGGACGGGGAACCGGCCCAGGCGCCGCGGCACGCGCGAGGGCGCCGCCCGCAGCGCCCGGACGTGGGCGCGGGTGCGGGGCAGGATGCAGCCGATGAGCGAGACGAACAGGAGCAGGTAGATGGCCGCGAACCACGGGGCGCCGTAGACGTCGAAGAGGCCGAGCCGCTCGAGCCACTCCGCTGCCCCGGGGTTGTCGGCGTAGTAGGCGGCCACGGCCGCCGGGTCCTGCGGCCGCTGCGGGAAGAAGGCACCCGGCAGCGCGGCGAGCGCGAGGAGCATGAGGAGGAGCAGCGCCACCCGCATCGAGGTGAGCTGGCGCCAGGCCCAGCGCAGCCAGCCGCGCAGGCCGATCCCGGCGGGGGCGGCGGGCGGCGGCGGGGCGTCGTCGGCCTCGTCCATCGTGCGCAGGCCCTCGGGGCGGTAGCTCATCACACCACCGTCACGAAGCCGGCGACCAGGCCCTGCACCCAGCCCGCGAAGTGCCCCCACAGCCCGGTGACGAGCGCGAGGCCGACGAGCACGAGCATCGCGCCGCCGACCCGCATGATCGTCAGGCGGTGCCGGCGCAGGAAGCCCATCGCCCGCGTCGTGCGCGAGTAGAGCAGCGCGATGACGACGAACGGCACGCCCAGGCCCAGGCAGTAGGCCGCGGCGAGCAGCGCCCCGCGGGCGGGGTCGCCGCCGTCGAGGGAGAGCAGCAGGACCGCGGACAGGGTGGGGCCGATGCACGGCGCCCAGCCGAGCCCGAAGACGACACCGAGCAGCGGCGCCCCCCACAGCCCCGCGCGGGGGCTGAGGTGGAGGCGGCGCTCACGCTGGAGGAAGGGCACGGCGCCCATGAAGGCCAGACCCATGAGGATGACGACGACCCCCATCACCCGGGTGATGACGTCGAGCCACGGCGCGAGCGCCACCCCGAGCGCCCCGAAGACGACGCCGAGGAGCACGAAGACCGCGCTGAAGCCGAGGACGAACAGGAGCACGCCGAGGAGCAGCCGGCCCTGGCCCGTCGACGTGCGCGCCGCCGTCGCCGCGCGGCCGGTGCCGCCCGGTGCGTGGCCCAGCGTCCCGGCCATCCCGCCGAGGTAGCCGACGTAGCCGGGGATGAGCGGCAGCACGCAGGGGGAGGCGAAGGAGACCGCCCCGGCCAGCAGCGCGACGGGCACCGCGGCGAGGAGGGAGCCGCTCAGGACGGTCGCCTGGAAGGTCTCGGCGATGCCGTCCCAGCTCATCGGGCGGCCTCGGCGAGGACGTCGTCGACCATGCCGCGCACGACGCCCGGGTCGATCTGGCCGAGCACCCGGCCCGCGACGCGCCCCTCGGCGTCGAGCACGACCGTCGTCGGCATCGCCTGCAGCGGCACGACGCCCTGGAGCGCCGCCACCCCGCGGGCCGCCTCGTCGTGGACGCTCGGGTAGGGCACCTCGAAGCTGCGCTCGAAGGCCTGGGCGGTGGCCGCGTCGTCGCGCGGGTTGACGCCGAGCAGCCGGACCCCGGCGTCGGCGTAGTCCGTCTGGATCGCGGCGAGGTCGGGGGCCTCGGCGCGGCAGGGCGGGCAGGCGGCGTACCAGAAGTTGAGGACGACGACGTCGCCGCGCCAGTCGGCGAGCGCCACCTCCTCGCCCTCGTAGGTGGTGCCGACGAGCTCGACCGGGCCCGTGCGCTCGCCCTCCTCCCACGTGGTCCAGGAGCCGTCACCGGCCTGGTAGCCCGCGCCGGTCGTGTCCTGCGCCGTGTCCGAGGCGGGGGCGCAGCCGGCGAGGGCCAGTGCGGTGAGCGCGAGGGCCGCCAGCGCGCGCGCCGCCCGCCTCACGCGCGCTCCTCGGCGTCCGCGCGCGGGACCGCCGCACCGGAGGCGCCGGGCAGCAGGTCGAGGGCGCCGGCGACGAGGTCCGCGGCCGGCTCCCAGTAGGCCAGGCCCACGAGCCGGGACCCGTCGAAGGTGAGGGAGGTGAGGGAGGCCAGGGAGCACTGTCGCCTGCGGGGGTCGTGCCACAGCGGGCGGCGCTCGAGGAAGAGGCGGGTGACCCAGATGGGCAGCTGGTGGCTGACGAGGAGCGCCTCGCCGCCGTCCTGCGCCTGGAGGCGGCGGCGGGCGTCGCCGACCGCGGCGGTCATGCGGGCGACCTGGTCGCGGTAGGGCTCGCCCCAGCTGGGCCGGGCCGGGTTGACGTAGCGGCGCCAGTAGCGGGGGCTGGCGAGCTTGGCCCGCTGGCTGCCGACGGTCGTGCCCTCGAAGTCGTTGGCGGCCTCGATGAGGCGCTCGTCGGTGCCGAGCCCGAGGCCGAAGGCCTGCGCCGTGGGCAGTGCCGTCTCCTGGGCGCGCTGGAGCGGGGAGGCGAGGACGAGGCGGAGGTCGTGCCCGTTGCCGTGGAGGACCTCGGCGACCCGCCGCGCCATCTGCTGCCCGCGGTCGGACAGGCGGAAACCCTCGAGCCGGCCGTACAGGACGCCGCCGGGGTTGTGGACCTCGCCGTGGCGCAGGAGGTGCACCGTCGTTCGGGACATGCCCCTAGTGTCGCAAACTCCCGGGGGACGGGGGCCCCTGCCCCCGGGGCCGGGTGGTGAGGTCCGTCCCACCCTCGCCCCGGGTCGGCGGCTCCTGTTGCACACCGCGCGTCTAGCGCTTAATGTTGAACAGTCAAGTTCGTTTGCATCAATCTGGGAGACCCCACCATGACGCTCGCCCCCGGCACGTACACCATCGACCCGTCGCACACCGAGATCGGCTTCACCGTCCGTCACGCCGGCATCTCCAAGGTGCGCGGCCAGTTCACCGACTTCGCCGGCGACATCACCGTGGCCGAGAGCTTCGCCGACTCCGCCGTCAACGTGACGATCCAGTCCGCCTCCGTCGACACCCGCGACGAGAACCGCGACAACCACCTGCGCTCCGCCGACTTCTGGGACTCCGAGAACAAGCCCACCTGGACCTTCGCGAGCACCGGCGTCGAGGGCAGCGGCGAGGAGTTCACCGTCAACGGCGACCTCACCATCAACGGCGTGACCAAGCCCGCCTCCCTCGCGGTCGAGTACAACGGCGCGGCGACCGACCCGTTCGGCAACAAGCGCGTCGGGTTCTCCGCCGCCACCGAGGTCTCCCGCAAGGACTTCGGCCTCACGTGGAACGCGGCCCTCGAGACCGGCGGCGTGCTCGTCGGCGACAAGATCCGCATCGCCATGGAGATCTCCGCGATCGCGGCCTGACACGCCCGCCCCCGCGACACGCACGGCGCCGAGAGCTGAGCCCTTCCCCGGAAGAGCTCAGCTCTCGGCGTTGCTGGGGTTGTCGAGTGCCTCCCGGACGCGCGCGGGGTCGAGGTGCCAGAAGCCCTGGACGGTGCCGTCGACCTCGACGACGGGCACGTACTCCCCGTAGCGCGCCTGCAGCTGCGGGTCGGCGTCGACGTCGACCTCCCGCCACCGGGCCCGGGCGCGGTCGCACTCGGCGAGGACGACGGCGCGCGCCTCGTCGCACAGGTGGCAGCCGGCGCGGGAGTAGAGGACCACTCGGGACTCGGGCACGCGCCGATCCTACGTGCGGCACCCTAGGCTGGGGACGTGCAGGTGACGACGGAAGGCCCCGGACGTGACGGCGCCGTGGTCGCGGCCTTCTTCGACGTCGACAACACGATCATCCGCGGGGCCAGCGCCTACCACCTCGCCCGCGAGCTGTACCGGCGCGACTTCTTCGGGCTGCGCGACATCGCCTTCTTCGCCGGCCACTCCGTGCGCTACTTCCTGTTCGGGGAGGACGTGCGGCGCATCGCCGCTGTCCGGGCCCGGGCCCTGCGCATCGTGCGGGGACGGACCGTCGCGGAGATCATCTCGATCGGCGAGGAGGTCTACGACCAGGTCCTGGCCAACAAGATCTTCCCCGGCGCGCGGGCGCTCATCGAGGAGCACCTCACCGCGGGGCACGAGGTGTGGCTCATCTCCGCGACCCCCGCCGAGATCGCCGACCTCATCGCCGGCCGGCTCGGCGCCACGGGGGCGCTCGGCACCGTCGCGGAGCACGAGGAGGGCGTCTACACCGGGGAGCTGCGCGGCAACATGCTCCACGGCGAGGGCAAGAGGGCCAACGTCGAGGCCCTCGCGCGGGAGCGCGGCATCGACCTCGCCCGCAGCCACGCCTACGGCGACTCCGTCAACGACATCCCGCTGCTCTCGATCGTCGGCTCGCCCTGCGCGATCAACCCCGAGCCGCGCATGCGGCTGCACGCGGTGGACGTCAGCTGGCCGGTGCGCGACTTCCGCCGCCGCCGCCGGGACGTCAAGCAGGACGTGCGCACGGGGGTGCGCGGCGCCGGCTGGGCCGGGGCGGCGTGGGCCGCGACCGCCGTGCTGCGCGCCCTGCGCCGACGGGTCGGCCCCTAGGACCGCCGGACATGCGCCAGGCCCGGCAGTCTGCCGGGCCTGGAGGCGATCACTTCTTGTTGCGACGCTGGTGGCGCGTCTTGCGAAGCAGCTTGCGGTGCTTCTTCTTCGACATACGCTTACGGCGCTTCTTGATGACAGAGCCCATGGGACCTCGCAGTGCTGTGGTGTGCCGGATGGTGGCGCGCGGGACTACACGCTGAACTCGGCGAGTCTACCGCCTCCTCGCCCCCGCCGCGGCTCTGGGACGCAGGTCACCCCGGGTAGCGCCCGCCGGCGGGGATCCGCTTGCGCGGGTGGACGACGCTGCCGGCCCCGACGAGGGTGACCCCGCCGTCCCCGCCGACCTCCGCGCGGCCGCGCACGCGGGCACCCTCGTCGACGACGCTGCGGCGCACCGTGGCCCCCGGCCCCACCCGCACGTCGTCGAGGAGGACGGAGTCGACGACCTCCGCGCCCGGGGCCACCTGGACGCCGGGGGCCAGGACGCTGCGCCGCACCGTGCCCTCGACGACGACGCCGGGCGAGAGCAGGGAGTCCTCGACCTGCCCCCGGGCGTGGACCCGGGCCCCGAGGTGGCGGTGCGCGGGGGTACGGATCGGCCACGCCGGGTCGTCGAGGTCGAAGGGCGGCTGCTCGAGCAGCTCCATGTGGGCCGCCCAGTAGGCGTCGACCGTGCCGACGTCCTGCCAGTAGCCGCTGTGCCGGTAGTCCGCGGCCGCACCGCGGCCCACCATCGCCGGCAGGACCTGCTCACCGAGGTCACCCAGCCCGTCCTCGTCGGCCTCGCCGGCGCAGGCCTCGAGGGTCGCGAGCAGGGCGGCGGGCGTGAAGGCGAAGACCTCGGTCGTCACGGTCCGGGTGGGCGGGTCGTCGGGCTTGAGGACGTACTCCGTCACCCGTCCCTCCTCGACGCGGACGACCCCGTAGCGCGAGCAGTCGCCGTCGTGGCGGGTGGTGACCATGGTGACCTCGGCGTCACCGGCGACGTGGTGGGCGACGACGTCGGCGTAGTCCATCCGGTAGACGGCGTCGGCGGAGGCGACGAGGACGACGTCGGGGTCGAGCTCCCGGATGCTGTCGACCTTGCGCCACAGCGCGTCGGCCGTGCCCGTGTGCCAGCCCTCGCGCTCGTCGCCGCGGTGGGGCCCCAGGAGCATGAGCCCGCCGCGGGAACGGTCCAGGTCCCAGGGCCGGCCGCCCGCCAGGTGCCGGGTGATCGACTCGGGCTCGAACTGCTCGAGCACCCACACGTCGTTCACGCCGCTGTTGGCGGCGTTGGACAGCGGGAAGTCGATGAGCCGGTGGCTGCCGCCGAAGCGCAGCGCCGGCTTGGCCCGGTTCTCGGTGAGGGTCTCCATCCGGGAGCCCGCGCCACCGGCCAGGACGACGAGCAGGGTTCGCGTGAGCGCCATCGCGTGATCGTCTCGCGACCACGCGGCGCGCGCGAGGGCAGGCTCAGCGGGCCTGGGACTCCGGGGACCAGTCGCCGATGCCGCTGCTGAGCATCTCCTCGACGGCCAGCTGCGGGACACGGAAGGAGCGGCCCACCCGGACGGCGGGGATCTCCCCGGCGTGCACCATGCGGTAGACGGTCATCTTCGAGACCCGGAGGAGCTCGGCAACCTCGGCCACGGTGAGGAACCGCGGTGCCTGGTGCTCGGCCATGTCCACCTACCTGTCGTTTTCGGCGCGATCGCGCGGAGATACGCGACGACTCTAGAGCCTCGGGCGACATTTGGGAAACGTTCGGCCGTCGCCCTACCGGAGATGCGGATCGAGCCCGTGGAGCGGGAACACCGCGCCCCGCGTGGCCATGACGGCGCGGTCGACGGCGTCGTCGGGGTTGTAGCCCGCGGACCACGGACGGTAGGCGGCGTCGACGTCGTCGGTCATCAGCAGGGGCGGTTCGACGTCGGCCAGCCCGGTGACGTCGGCGCGCCAGGACTCGGGCACCGCGGTGCCCGGGTCGAGGGGACGGCCGGCGACGACCGCGGCCAGGTGCCCCCACACCCGCGGGACGACGCTGACGACCTCGTAGCCACCACCACCGGTCGCCACCCAGCGACCCTCGGCGTGCGCGTCGGCGAGCTCGCCCATGAGGACGGCGGCGCGCCGCTGGGCGTCGACGGAGACCGCGAGCTCGGCGAGCGGGTCCAGGGCGTGGGAGTCGCAGCCGTGCTGGGTGACGAGCAGCTGGGGGCGGAACTCCTCGACGAGCGGGGCGACGACGGCGTCCAGGACCCGCAGCCAGCCGGCGTCCCCGGTGCCCGGGGGCAGCGGCACGTTGACCGCGCTCCCGCGCGCCGCGGGCCCACCGAGGTCCTGGGCGTAGCCCGTGCCGGGGAAGAGCGTGCCGGGGTGCTGGTGGACGGAGATCGTCAGCACGCGGTCGTCGTCCCAGAAGGCCCGCTCGACACCGTCGCCGTGGTGCGCGTCGAGGTCGACGTAGGCGACCCGCTCGGCGCCCGCGTCGAGGAGGGCGGCGACGGCCACGGCGACGTCGTTGTAGACGCAGAAGCCCGACGCCCGGTTCGGCATCGCGTGGTGCATGCCCCCGGCGAGGCTGAGCGCGCGGGTCGCGCGCCCCTCCCAGACGGCGCGCGCGGCGGCGAGGGTGGAGCCGGCGACCCGGGCACCGGCCTCGTGGATGTGCCCGAAGATCGGGTTGTCCGCCTCCCCCAGCCCGCGCGCCGGGTCGGGCCGCCCCTCACCGGCCGCGCGCACGGCCGCCAGGTACGCGGCCTCGTGGACGCGCAGGAGCGCGGCGTCGTCGGCGGGGGCGACGTCCGTGACGGTGAAGTCCTCGAGGAGGCCGAGGTCGTCGAGCAGCCGGTGCGTCAGGGCGAGGCGGAGGGGGGCCATCGGGTGGCCGGCGCCGAAGTTGTACTTCAGCAGGTCCTCGCTCCACGGGAGCAGCGGCTTGGGCATGCTTCACGGTAGCGCGGGCCGGAGTCTGGCAAGGTGGGCGAGTGACAGCTGTGAGGACGGCGCGCACCCCCTGGCCCGCACGGGCGCTCGGCGCGTTGCGCGACGCCGTCGACCACGTGGCGCACCGCTCCCCCGCGCGGCTGGCGCTCCTCGTCTTCGCCGCGATCATCGCCGTCGTCACCGCCCTGCTGTCGCTGCCCGCGGCGACCCGCGCGCCCGAGCCGGCCCGCTTCGTCGACGCGCTCTTCACGGCCGTGTCGGCCGTGTGCGTCACGGGGCTGACGACGGTGTCGACGGCGACCTACTGGTCCGCCTTCGGGCAGGCGGTCATCATCATCGGGATCAAGATCGGCGGGCTCGGCGTCATGACGCTCGCCTCGATCCTCGGACTGGCGATCTCCCGACGGATCGGCCTCACCCAGCGGCTGCTCGCCGCCTCGGAGACGAAGACCACCCGCCTGGGGGAGGTCGGCACCCTCGTGCGCGCCGTCGTCGTCGCGTCCCTCGCCGTCGAGGCGACCCTCACCCTCGTCCTCCTGCCCCGCTTCCTCACGCTGGGGGAGTCGCTGGACGCGGCGCTGTGGCACGCGCTGTTCATGTCGGTGTCCATCTTCAACAACGCCGGCTTCGTCGTCCTGGAGAGCGGGATGGAGCCGTACGTCGGGGACTGGTGGATGTGCCTGCCCATCATCGTCGGCGGTGGGATCGGGGCTCTCGGCTTCCCCGTCATCCTCAACGTCGCCGGGCTGCTGCGGGGCCGGCGGCGCCTGTCCCTCCACTCCAAGCTCACGCTCGTCACCTACAGCGTGCTCGCCGTCGGCGGCGCGCTCGGCTTCGCGGTCTTCGAGTGGCGCAACGCCGCGACCCTCGGGCAGCTGCCGGTCGCCGACCGGCTGCTCGCCTCGCTCCTCGCCGGGGTGAACTCGCGGTCCTCGGGCCTGAGCACGGTCGACCTCGCCGTCGCGAGCGACGCGACGTGGTTCCTCACCGACGCGCTCATGTTCGTCGGTGGCGGTTCCGCGTCCACCGCGGGCGGCATCAAGGTGACGACCTTCGCCGTCCTCGTCCTCGCCATCGTCGCCGAGGCCCGCGGCGACCGGGACGCCGAGGCCTTCGGGCGCAGGATCGGCACGACGACGATCCGGCTCGCCGTCGCCGTCGCCTTCCTCGGCGCCACGCTCGTGGGCGTCGCGACGCTCCTCCTCCTCGCCCTCACCGACTACCACCTCGAGCTCGTGCTCTTCGAGGTCATCTCCGCCTTCGCGACCGTCGGGCTGAGCACCGGGATCACCCCCGACCTGCCCGACGCCGGCAAGTACGTGCTCAGCGCGCTCATGTTCGCCGGCCGCCTCGGCACCGTCACGCTGGCGGGCGCGCTGGCGCTGCGTCAGCGCCGCCGGGTGATCCGCATGCCGTCCGAGCCGCCGATCGTCGGCTGAGCCGGGCACACTGGGGGCCGAGACGAAAGGAACGGTGACAGATGGCGCAGCGCAACCTGCCCCGCGCGGGCGCGGTGCTCGTGATCGGGCTCGGCCGCTTCGGGGCCGCGCTCGCGGCGACGCTGGAGGACATCGGGCGCGAGGTCCTCGCCGTGGAGAAGGACGAGCACCTCGTCTCCCAGTGGTCCGGACGCCTCCCGGTGGTCGAGGCGGACGCGACGAACCCCGACGCACTGGAGCAGCTGGGCGCGCAGGACTTCTCCGTCGTCGTCGTCGGGGTCGGCACGTCGCTGGAGGCGAGCGTCCTCGTCACGGCCAACCTCGTCGACATGGAGGTGCCGCAGATCTGGGCGAAGGCGACCTCCGGCGAGCACGGGCGCATCCTGCGGCGCATCGGCGCCCACCACGTCGTCTACCCCGAGCACGACGCCGGTCAGCGCGTCGCGCACATGGTCTCCGGCCGCATGCTCGACTACATCGAGATGGAGGACGGCTTCACGATCGTCAAGATGCGCCCGCCGCGGGAGACGCAGGGCTTCACGATCGGCCAGTCGCAGATCCGCGCCCGCTACGGCGTCACCGTCCTCGGGGTGAAGTCCCCCGGCGAGGCCTTCGAGTACGCGACCGAGGACACCCGGATCAGCCCCGGGGACACGATCATCGTCTCGGGCGACTCGAGCCTCCTCGAGACCTTCGCCGCGCGGCCCTGACCGCCGCCCGCAGCCCTCACTAGGATGGGATGTGAGCGTTCACGCCCGGTGGCGCAAGGAAGGACGACGACGTGACCACCCCCGGAGGCGATGTCCTCACCCTCACCGCCGGTGACTACCGCGCGACCGTCGTCACCGTGGGCGCGGGCCTCGCCGGGCTCACCTGGCGCGGCGGGCACGTCGTCGTCGGGCACGACCCGGGCGAGCTGCCCGTCGGCTACCTCGGCAAGACGCTCCTGCCGTGGCCCAACCGCATCACCGACGGCCGCTACGAGTTCGGCGGCCAGACGCACGAGGTCCCGGTCAACGAGCACGAGACGAACGCCGCCCTCCACGGGCTGGCGTGCTGGGTGCGCTGGGACGTCGCGTCGGCCACGGCGGAGGAGGTCACGCTGACGACGGACCTCGCGCCCCGCTACGGCTACCCCTTCTGGCTCCGCTCGACGGTCACCTACCGCCTCGACGCCGGGTCGGGCCTCACGGTGAGCATCACCTCGACCAACCTCGGTGAGGTCCCGGCCCCGTACGGCGCCTCCTCCCACCCCTACCTCAGCTGCGACCGCGCGCCGGTGGACGAGTGCACGCTCACCGCCCCCGGCGCACGGGTCCTCGAGGTCGACGAGCGGCTGCGGCCCGTGGGGCTGCGGGACGTGAGCGGCGACCTCGACCTGCGCGCACCGCGCCCGCTGGGCGAGCGCCGTGTCGACCACGCCTACACCGCCCTGCCCGACGGCGGCTGGACCGTGACGCTCGAGCACCCGGGCACCCCCTTCAGCGCGCGGATGCACGCCGACAGCCCCTGGGTGCAGGTCTACACCGGGGAGAAGGTCGACCGGCGCGGGGTGGCCGTGGAGCCGATGACCTGCCCGCCGGACGCCTTCAACTCCGGCACCGACCTCGTCGTCCTCGCCCCCGGCGGGACGCACACGCTGACGATGCGGATCGACGCGGTCCCCACGGCCTGAGGACGGTCCGGCCGCCGTGTCGGTGGCCCGGGCTACCGTCACCCCATGGCATCGACCAGGACCCAGCGCCCCGCCTACCGGTGCACGGAGTGCGGCTGGAGCACCACCAAGTGGGTCGGCCGCTGCGGGGAGTGCCAGGCCTGGGGCACCGTGAGCGAGGCCGGCGCGCCGGCCGGCAGCCGCGCCCCCGCCCCGGCCCGGCCGGCGCTCGCCGCCCAGCCCATCGGTGACGTCGACGTCGACACCGCCCGCGCCCGCCCCACGGGGGTCGGGGAGCTCGACCGCGTCCTCGGCGGCGGGATCGTCCCGGGCGCCGTCGTGCTCCTCGCCGGCGAGCCCGGGGCGGGCAAGTCCACGCTCCTGCTCGACGTCGCCGCCCGGGCGGCCGAGCACGGCACCGGCTCGGTGCTCTACGTGACGGGTGAGGAGTCGGCCAGCCAGGTGCGCCTGCGCGCGGACCGGATCGGGGCGATGGCCGAGCGGCTGCTCCTCACCGCCGAGAACGACCTCGCCACCGTGCTCGGCCACATCGAGGCCGCCGCCCCCTCCCTCGTCGTCGTCGACTCCGTCCAGACCATCTCCTCGGCCGAGGTGGACGGCGCCGCCGGCGGGGTGAGCCAGGTGCGGGAGGTCGCCGCCGCGCTCATCGGTGCGGCGAAGAAGCGGCACGTGCCCGTCATCCTCGTCGGGCACGTCACCAAGGACGGCTCGCTCGCGGGACCGCGCGTGCTCGAGCACCTCGTCGACGTCGTGTGCCAGTTCGACGGCGACCGCCACTCCCGCCTGCGGCTGCTGCGGGCGACGAAGAACCGCTACGGCCCCACCGACGAGGTCGGTTGCTTCGAGCTGACCGACTCCGGCATCAGCGGCCTGGCCGACCCGTCCGGGCTCTTCCTCTCCGAGTCCCGCACCACCGCGGTGCCGGGCACCTGCGCCTCGGTGAGCCTCGAGGGGCGCCGCCCGATGCCCACCGAGATCCAGGCGCTCGTCGCCAACAGCTCGCTGAGCAACCCGCGCCGCACCACCTCCGGCCTGGACGCCTCGCGCACCGCGATGACCCTCGCCGTCCTCCAGGCGCGGGTGGGCCTGGACCTCGGCGGTCGCGACGTCTACGTCTCCACCGTGGGCGGGGCACGGGCCGTCGAGCCGGCGGTCGACCTCGCCGTCGCGCTCGCCGTCGCCTCCGCAGCCGCCGACCGGCCGCTCGTCAGCGGGGTCGTCGCGATCGGGGAGGTCGGGCTCACCGGGGACGTCCGGGCCACGGTCGGGGTCCAGCGTCGGCTGAGCGAGGCGGCCCGGCTCGGGTTCACCATCGCGCTCGTCCCCCGGCACGGCGCCGACCAGCTCAAGGCCGTTGCCGGCGTGTCGGTGCTCCCGGTCGCCAACGTCCACGAGGCGCTGCTCGGTGCCCTGCCCCAGAAGCCACCGCCGCCCAAGGAGCCGGAACGGCACGTGCGCGCCGTAAGATGACGCCCGGGGCCGCGCGTGCGGCGCTCCGCCCCGCGACCCGAGGAGAACAGGTGCCCGACAAGGCCGACACCCTGCTGCGCGCCACCCTGCAGGCCGTCGCACCGGGCACCGAGCTGCGGGACGGCCTCGAGCGCATCCTGCGCGGGCGTACCGGCGCGCTCATCGTCCTCGGCTACGACGACCTCGTCGAGACGATCTGCTCCGGCGGCTTCGACCTCGACGTCGAGTTCTCCGCCACCCGGCTGCGCGAGCTCGCCAAGATGGACGGCGCCGTCGTCGTCGACTACGCCCGCCAGCGGATCCGGCGCGCCAACGTCCAGCTCATGCCCGACACGAGCGTCGAGACGAGCGAGTCCGGCATGCGGCACCGCACCGCCGAGCGGGTGGCCAAGCAGACGGGGTACCCCGTCATCACGGTGAGCCAGTCGATGCGCATCGTCGCGCTCTACGTCGACGGCGTGCGGCACGTCGTCGAGGACTCCAGCGCCATCCTCTCCCGCGCGCACCAGGCCCTGGCCACGCTCGAGCGCTACAAGGCCCGCCTCGACGAGGTGTCCGGCACGCTGGCAGCCCTGGAGATCGAGGACCTCGTCACCGTCCGCGACGTCACGACCGTCGTCCAGCGCCTCGAGATGGTCTCGCGCATCTCCGCGGAGATCGACGGCTACGTCGTCGAGCTCGGCGCGGACGGACGCCTGCTGTCCCTCCAGCTCGAGGAGCTCATCGGCGGGCTCGCGCCCGACCGGGAGTTCATCATCCGCGACTACAGCGCCAGGGCGGCGGACAACGTCGCCGGGGTCCAGGCGCGGCTCGCCGCGCTGTCCTCCGCCGAGCTCATCGAGATGTCGGCGATCGCGCGTGCCCTCGGCATCGGCGGACCCGACGGCCAGTCCCTCGACGACCCCCTCAGCCCCCGCGGCTACCGGATGCTCTCGCGCATCCCCCGCCTGCCCTCCCCGGTGGTGACGGCGCTGGTCGAGCACCTCGGCCCGCTCCAGAAGCTCCTCGCGGCGAGCACCGAGGACCTCCAGCAGGTCGACGGCGTCGGGCCGCAGCGCGCCCGCTCGGTGCGTGAGGGGCTCTCCCGGCTGGCCGAGTCCTCCATCCTCGAGCGCTACGTCTGAGCCGGCCCCGCCTCACCCGAGGGTGAAGACCTCGGGCCCGCCGAGCGGCTCGCCGTCGAGCGCGACGGTGACCCGGTAGGTGCCCCGCCCGGCCTGCGGCTGGTCACCGGGGCAGCCGGCGGCGGAGCGGTGGCCGTCCCAGCGCACCGTCACGGGCGTGGCGGACCCGGTGTCGAGGAGCAGCTCCTCCCTCGCCTCGCCCGCGCAGTGCGCCGAGGACCACACGGAGTCGGTGCCCGAGCCGACCTCGGCGACGAGCACGCCCGGCCCCGCGTCGACGAGGCACGGCACCGCACCGGCGTTGCGCATCCTCACCTCGACGCTCGCGCCGGCGCCGGCCGGCTCCACCGCGACCTCGGCCGTGATGTCCTCCGCGGCACACACCGCCACGTGACCGGGCGGCGCCGGCGGTGGCTGCGTCGCGGCCGCCTCCACGGCGGCGGCGTCGGGCGCGCCGGCCGCCGGGTCCCGACCGCCCAGCACCGTGCTGACGCCCCAGACCACACCGGCGCCGACGAGCAGCAGGAGCAGCAGCGCCACGGCGCGGCGGCGCCGGTAGACGGCGGCCGAGGGTCGGGCCGGTCGCTGCGTCGGGTCCGGGGTCGAGCTCGTCACACCCCGACGGTAGGCAGGTTCGGGCGCGGGGTCCGGGCGGCTCGCCGGGACGGGGCACACTGGGTGGCGATGCGCACCGACCTCCACGCGACGGTGGCCGACTGGTACGCCACCCACGCCCGCGACCTCCCGTGGCGACGCCCCGGCACGACGCCGTGGGGCGTGCTCGTCAGCGAGGTCATGTCCCAGCAGACGCCGGTGGCCCGTGTCGCGCCCGTCTGGGAGGCGTGGATGGTGCGGTGGCCCGAGCCGGCCGACCTCGCCGCGGCCGCACCGGCCGACGTCCTGCGTGCCTGGGACCGCCTCGGCTACCCGCGCCGGGCGCTGCGGCTGCGGGAGTGTGCCGCGCAGGTCACCGACCGCTTCGGCGGGGTGGTGCCGCGCACGGAGGAGGAGCTGCTCAGCCTGCCGGGGGTCGGCGGGTACACGGCCGCAGCGGTCGTCAGCTTCGCCCACGGCGGCCGCGCCCTCGTGCTCGACACGAACGTGCGCCGCGTCCTGGGCCGCGTCGTCGCCGGCCGGGCGCTGCCGCCGCCGGGGCTCACCGCCGGGGAGCGGGCGGGCGCGGCCGAGCTGCTGCCCGCCGAGGCCGCCGCCTCCGTCCGCTGGAACGAGGGCGTCATGGAGCTCGGCGCCCTCGTGTGCACCGCGCGCTCCCCCCGCTGCGCCGCCTGCCCGCTGGCGGAGCGGTGCCGCTGGCGGCGTGCCGGCGCGCCGGCGGCCGCCCAGGGTCCCCGCCGGCAGGCGTGGCACGGGACGGACCGTCAGGCGCGGGGCCGCGTCATGGCGCGCCTGCGTGAGCAGCCCGACGGCGCCACGCTCGCCACCGAGGAGCTCCTCGCCCCGCTGCGCGAGGGCGCGGCGGACGCCGCCCAGCCGGAGCGGGCCCTGGCCTCGCTCCTCGTGGACGGCCTCGTGGCGGAGCCCGCGCCGGGGCGGTGGGCGCTGCCCGGCTGAGCTACGGGGCCTCGTACCCGGCGTCGGAGCACATCTCGGCGAGCGTCTCCTGCGCGGTCGCGGCCTCGGTGACGTCGATCGTCGTGAGGTCCGGGAAGGCGGGCTCCTCCCCCTCGGGCACCTCCTGCTCACCGGCCTCGTTGACCGCGGTGACGGCAGCGGTGAGGGGGCCGGCCACCTCCGCCAGGACCGGCACCATCTCGGGGTGGGCGTCGCGGGTGAGCTCCCGCAGCCGCTGCTCGAGCGCGTTGACCTCCGTGTACGTCGTGGTGTCGGTCACCTGGCCGGACTCGAGGGCCACGCGGGCCGCCTCGGCACGCTCCGCCAGCGGTGTCCCGGTCCCCTCGTAGAAGGCCTCGCACGTGGCCACCTGCTCGCTGTCGCGCTCCCCGGCGTCGGTCGGCCGCTCGAGCGACGCCTCGTCGTTGGTGCTGCAGCCCGCGGCGAGGATGAGCAGGACGGCTGACAGGGCGGCTCGGCGTCTCATGCCACGAGGTTACGAGCGGGGCCGACCGCCCGCGCGCCGGGCGTCCGTGGTGCCGCGGGCTCGGCGGCACCGTCCCGGGCCGGCCGCCACGTAGGGTGCCGGTGTGGAGAGCCCCTCGGTCCCGCCGGACGTCCGGCTGGCGCGCACCATCCGTGCCCTGCGCGACGCCGTCGTCGGCTGCGGGGCCGCGTGCCTCGGGCTGGCGGTCGTGGCCGCCGCGATCCTCGCGCTGAGCAGCTCCGACCCGCTCCTCGCCGGCCCCACGCTCACCATCCTCGGCGGTGGGCAGCTCCTCGCGCTCGCCGGCGCGGCGTTCGCCGCTCTCGGGCTGCGCGGCGCGCTCGTCGGCCGCCCCCTCGCGGGTGTCGTCGAGGCGACCCGGGAGCGGCTGCGGTGGGTCGTGCGGGCCACGCTCGTGTGGAGCGTGGGCGCGGCGGTCGGCTGGTCACTCGCGGACCCGGCCCGCACCGTGCTGTTCCTCGCCCTGGGCGCCGTCACCGCGCAGCTCACCGTCGTCGTCCTCCTCGTGCGCCGGCGCCTGCCCCGCGAGGGCTGAGCCGTGGCCCCGCCGACCCTGCGCGCCACGCTGCCCGAGCTCGTCGACCGTGCCGGCTCCCTGCTCGAGGACGGTGCCCCGCGGCGTCTCCTCGGGCTCGCCGGGCCGCCCGGAGCGGGGAAGTCGACCCTCGCCGCAGCGCTCGTGGCCGCCCTCGCTCCTCGCGCCGCGCTCGTCCCGATTGACGGCTTCCACCTGAGCAACGCCGTCCTCCACACGCTGGGCCGGCGCGGCCGCAAGGGGGCGCCGGACACCTTCGACGACACCGGCTACGCCCACCTCCTGGGCCGCCTGCGCGACACCGAGGGGGGCACCGTCTACGCCCCCGACTTCGACCGCGAGCTCGACGAGCCGGTGGCCGCCGCCGTCGCCGTGCCGCCGCCGACCCGTCTCGTCCTCACCGAGGGGAACTACCTCCTCCTCGACGACGGCGCGTGGCCGGCCGCCCGCTCGTGCCTCGACGCGGTCTGGTACGTCGACCTGCCCGACGAGGAGCGCCGGCGCCGGCTGCGGGCCCGCCACGAGCGGCACGGGATGGACCCGGCCGCCGCGGCGGCATGGACGGAGGGCACCGACGAGCCCAACGCCGCGCTCGTCCGCGCGGTCCGGGACCGGGCCGACCTCGTCGTCGTCCTCGTCGGCTAGAGCTCGAGGAGCATGCGGGAGTTGCCGAGGGTGTTGGGCTTGACCCGGGCGAGGTCGAGGAACTCGGCGATGCCGTCGTCGTGGGAACGCAGCATCTGCGCGTAGACGTCGGTGCCCACCGGCGTGCCCTCGATGACCTCGAAGCCCATCCGCTGGAAGAACTCGACCTCGAAGGTGAGGCAGAAGACGCGCCTGAGCCCCAGCACCCGCGCCCGCTCGATGAGCGCGCTGAGCACGTGCCAGCCCACGCCGCGCCGCTGGCAGCCGGGGTCGACCGCGAGGGTGCGGACCTCGGCGATGTCGTCCCACATGACGTGCAGCGCACCGCAGCCGACCACCTGCCAGCTGCCGTCCTCGTCGGGCAGCTCCGCGACGAGGAACTCCTGGATCGCCTCGAAGTAGCTGATGAGCTCCTTGGCGATGAGGATGCGCTGCTCCGCGTACGGGGCGACGAGCTCGTAGATGCGCCGGGCGTCGGACGGGAGGGCGGGCCGCACGATGACCGAGGGCCGCTCGGTCCCCTCGGGGTAGGCGCCGCTCGTGCTCATCGCCCGATGATGGCACGCCCGGCCCGCGCGCCGGGCGGGACGCCACGCCACGGACCCTCGCCCGGAGACACCCCAAGACTTGAACAGTTCCAGTCTCCTGCCTAGTCTTGACCCATGCCCACCGACCACGCCGAGCTGCTGCGCGCCGCCGACCTCCGGGTCACCGCTCCGCGTCTCGCGGTCCTGGCGGAGGTCGAGGCGCACCCCCACGCGACGGCGGAGGAGATCCGGCGTCTCGTCAAGGAGCGTCTCGGGACGGTGTCCACCCAGGCGGTCTACGACGTCCTGCACGCCCTGACGGACGTGCACCTCCTGCGGAGGATCGAGCCGGACGGGTCCCCCGGCCGCTTCGAGCTCTTCCGCGAGGACAACCACCACCACGTGGTGTGCCGGACGTGCGGCGAGATCGGCGACGTGCCCTGCGCCGTCGGCCACGCGCCCTGCCTCACGGCGAGCGACGACCACGGCTTCTCGATCGACGCCGCCGAGGTCGTCTACTGGGGCACCTGCCCCGCCTGTCGCACCCAGACCTGAGACCCGAGTCGGCACGCCGTGCCGATGCACGCACACAAGGAGAATGAATGTCCGCGGACAACAACCTGCCGCTCACCACTGCCGCCGGCGCTCCCATCTGGGACAACGACAACGCCGTGACCGCCGGCCCGCGTGGCCCGATGCTGCTCCAGGACGTGTGGTTCCTCGAGAAGCTCGCCCACTTCGACCGTGAGGTCATCCCCGAGCGGCGCATGCACGCCAAGGGCTCCGGCGCGTGGGGCACCTTCACCGTGACGCAGGACATCACGAAGTACACCCGGGCAGCCCTGTTCTCCGAGGTCGGCAAGCAGACCGAGATGTTCGCCCGCTTCTCCACCGTCGCCGGTGAGCGCGGCGCGGCCGACGCCGAGCGCGACATCCGCGGCTTCTCCCTGCGCTTCTTCACCGAGGAGGGCAACTGGGACATGGTCGGGAACAACACCCCGGTGTTCTTCCTGCGCGACCCCCACCACTTCCCCGACCTCAACCGCGCCGTCAAGCGCAACCCGCGCACGAACATGCGCGACGCCGAGATCAACTGGGACTTCTGGACCAACCTGCCCGAGGCGCTGCACCAGGTCACCATCGTCATGTCCGACCGCGGCATCCCCGACGGCTACCGCCACATGCACGGCTTCGGCTCGCACACCTACTCCTTCGTCAACGCGCAGAACGAGCGCTTCTGGGTGAAGTTCCACTTCCGCACGCAGCAGGGCATCAAGAACCTCACCGACGCCGAGGCCGCCAAGGTCGTCGCCGAGGACCGCGAGTCCGCCCAGCGCGACCTCTACGAGGCCATCGAGCGTGGCGACTACCCGAAGTGGACCTTCTCCATCCAGGTCATGCCCGAGGCGGACGCGCAGCACTACCGCTTCCACCCCTTCGACCTCACCAAGGTCTGGTCGAAGAAGGACTACCCGCTCATCGAGGTCGGCGAGTTCGAGCTCAACCGCAACCCGGAGAACTACTTCCAGGACGTCGAGCAGGCCGCCTTCACCCCGGCGAACGTCGTTCCCGGCATCGGCTTCTCCCCCGACCGCATGCTCCAGGGCCGCCTGTTCTCCTACGGTGACGCCGCCCGCTACCGCCTCGGTGTCAACCACCACCAGATCCCGGTGAACTACCCCCGCGCGGCCAAGGCCGTCAACACCTACCACCGCGACGGCCAGGGCCGGGTGGACGGCAACGGCGGCAGCATGCCGAGCTACACCCCCAACAGCTACGGCCGCCTCCAGAACGACCCGGCCTACCGCGAGCCCACCCAGGCCGTGGGTGCCGTCGCCGACCGGTTCGACTACCGCGAGGAGGACCACAACTACTACGAGCAGCCCGGCAACCTCTTCCGGCTCATGAGCCCGGAGGAGCAGCAGCGCCTCTTCGCGAACACGGCCCGCGCCATCGACGGCGCGTCCGACGCGACCGTCGAGCGGCACATCCAGAACTGCACGCTGGCCGACCCGGCCTACGGCGAGGGCGTGCGGCGCGCCGTCGAGGCCCTCAAGGCGGGGACGCTCGACTCGCTCGACGCGAACCCGAACAACGAGCCGGCGATGAGCACCCTCTGACCTCGCCCCCTCGCGGGACCGAACGGCAGCGGGAGGACCCGGGTGACACACGGTCACCCGGGTCCTCCCGCGTCTCAGCCCAGGAGGTGGGACCGGCCGAACATCTCGGCCGTGACGCGGGCGCTGGGAGTGCCGGCGTCGAGGTCCGCACCGGCCTCGCGGAGCACCGTGACGACGCCGTCCTCGCCCTTGAACAGGGCACCGGCGATCGGGGACTGGTCACGCGCGTTGCGCAGGTCGACGTCGGCGCCGCGCTCGACGAGCGCCCGCACCGTGGCGGCGCGCCCGTGGTAGGCGGCGAGCATGAGCATGGTGTTGCCCTCGGCGTCCCGGGTGTCGACCGGCAGGCCGTGGTCGACGAGCTCGAGCACCTCCGCCGTCTGCCCACCGCGCGCCAGCTCCATGGCCATCGCGACGACCCTCGCGGTCTGCTCGTCGGAGAGTTCCATGCCCGCCACTGTAGGCGGTGGCCCGTCGGCCGCCCGGCGCGGTAGCGTGCGCGCGACGAGAGGAGAGGACCGTGAGCACTCCCGAGGAGCTCGAGCGCCTGGGCTGGCGCGCGCTGTCCAGCGGGCCCGACCGTGCCCTCGCCTTCTACGACGAGGTCCTCGACGACGACGTCCGGATGCTCTTCCCGGGCGGGCTGCTCCTCGCCGGACGCCGGCAGGTGCTCGCCTCGATGGCCGGTCCGCCGTGGGACACCCACGAGCTCACCGACCTCGACGTCCTCGAGCCGACACCGGACGTCGCCGTCGTCAGCTACCGCGTCGAGGCCGAGCGCGCGGGCTCGCCCTACACCGCGCTCGTCGCGAGCGTGTACGTGCGACGAGCGGGCGGCTGGCGGCTGGTCAGCCACCAGCACACCCCGCGCTGATCAGTCCCCGGCCGGCCCGAGCAGCACGGTGGCCCACGCGCGGTGGACGGACTCGTCGTCGCTCGGGTGGAAGAGCCCGGCGAGGACGTCGCGGTACAGCCGGGAGAGCTCGCTGCGGCTGAAGTAGCTCGAGCCGCCCGACACGCGCACGGCCTTCTCGACGACGTCCTTGGCGGTCTCGGTCGCGCGCGCCTTGACGGCGGACAGCTGCGGCAGCCACAGCGAGCCGCGGTCCACCTGCTCGTCGACGTCCCGGGCGACCTGGGCGATCTGCGGGTAGACGCCGTCGAGCTGGATGGCGGCGTCGGCCAGCCGCCGGCGGATGTCCGGGTCGTGGGCGTACGGGGCGCCGCCGGCGGCCATCGACCGCCGCTCGTGGACGGTGGCGACGGCGACGTCGATCGCCCGCGCCGCGATGCCGGTGTAGACGCTCGCGAGGAGGATCTCGAAGGCCGCGAAGATCCCGAAGATGAACGGGTCCGTCGTCGGGCCGGGCTCGAGGCGGCGCACGACGCGCTCGGCCGGGGCGTGCGCGCCGGACAGGACGGTGGTGCAGGACTGCGAGGCGCGCATCCCCATCGCGTCCCAGTCGTCGCGGACCTCCACTCCCCCGCCGTCGCGGGTGACGAAGCCCCACACGTTGTGGTCCTCCCCACCGGTCCGGTCGGTGCCGAAGGTGCCCAGTCGCGTCCACGCCGGGGAGAGGGAGGTGAAGATCTTCGTGCCGTGGAAGGAGTAGCCGCCCGCGCCGTCGGGCACGGCGTCGCTCGCGGAGCCGAACAGCACGAGGTCGTTGCCCGCCTCGGAGACCCCGAAGGCGAAGATCTCCCCGGCGGCCGCCTCCTCGAGGACGACGTCGCAGGAGTGGTCGCCGCGCGCCCGGACGATGCGGGCCACGGCCACCCACACGTGGTGCATGTTGACCGCGAGCGCCGTGGCCGGTGCGGCACCGGCCAGCCGCATCTGCTGGCGGGTCATCTCCTCGAGGCTGAGCCCGGCGCCGCCCATCTCGGTGGGCACCATGGCGGTGAGGTACCCGGCCGCGACGAGCTCGGCGAGGTCCTCGGCGAAGAAGTCGTTCTCCCGGTCGTAGCGGGCCGCGCGGTCCCGGATCCGGTCGAGGAGGGCGTCGGGCAGCAGCTCGGTGGTCATGCCCCGAGCGTAGGTCGGTCGGCCACCCCCTTCCGGCGGACGCGTCGAGCGGCTACGTTCTGGCAGCATGGCCGATGACGCGACGACGCGTGGCGGGGGCGGGCTCGCGCGGGTCCTCGCCGTGCTCGTGGTCGTCGTCGTGCTCGCCCTGCTCGCCTGGGGCCTCCTGCGCGACGACGGCGCCGCCCCGGACGCGACGGGGGCGCCCGGCCCCACGACCGCCGGCTGCGCGCAGGAGCTGACCGTCCCGGTCACCACCACCCCGGACTTCGCCCCCGTCGTCGTCGCCGCCGCCGACCGCGTCGAGGACGCGGACCCGTGCACCACCTACTCCGTCGCCACGAGCTCCGCGGCGGACACGGCGGAGCAGCTCCGCGGCGGCACGGTCCCGTCGCGGGTGTGGATCCCGGACTCCGACGTCTGGGTCGAGCGGGTCAACCAGGACCCCGGCGCCCCGGCACTCACCGCCGGTCCCACCCTCGCCTGGACCCCCGTCCTCGTCGCCGTCCCCGCCACGCTCGCCGAGTCCACGGGCGCGAGCGGGCCGCAGCCGTGGCCCGAGATCCTCTCCGGCCCGCTCGCCCCGCGCATCGCCGACCCCACGGAGTCCACCGCGAGCCTGCTCCTCCTCCACTCCGCCCACGCGGCCCTGGCGGGCACCCCCGGCGGTGACCAGCTGCTCGGTGCCGCGATGATCCAGATGTCCCGGCTCGTCGCCGACCCCGACGAGCTGGTGAGGTACGCGGGGAACGACGCCGAGGGTGTCAGCGCCGTCGTCGCCACCGAGCAGCAGGTCGTGCAGCAGCGCGCCGTCAACGCCGTGACACCCCTGGAGGTCGTCGTCCCGGCGGAGGGCACGGGTGCGCTCACCTACTCCTGGGTGCCGCTGCCCGGGACGGACAACGGGGTAGGCATGCGGGCCGCGCTGGCGGCACTCGAGGAGGCCCTCACCGGCGTGGCGGGCGTGGCGGACGTGCGGGCCGCGGGCTTCCGCGCTCCGGGCGACGACGCCGGACCCGGGCTCGTCGGCGACCCCGCGGGCGTCCTGCCGCAGCCGGCGGCCGCCGACGCGGACGCCGTGGTGACGCTCTGGCGCACCGTCGCGGTCGACATGCGCATGCTCGCCGTCATCGACGTCTCCGGGTCGATGCTCCAGCCGGCCGGGGACCGGACGAGGATCGCGCTGGCGGGCGCCTCCGCGCAGACCGCGCTGAGCGTCTTCCCGCTGACCTCCCAGGTGGGGCTGTGGGTGTTCTCCACCGACCACCCCGGTGGCACCGACTGGACCGAGCTGGCCCCGGTCCTGCCTCTCCACGCCGAGAGCGGTGCGGGCATCCACCGCGACGCCCTCCTGGAAGCCGCCGCGGCCCTGTCCGACCACGTCCGGCCCGGCGCGGACACCGGCCTGTACGACACCGTCCTCGACGCCTACCGGCAGGTCCAGGAGACCTACGAGCCGGGGTACGTCAACTCCGTCGTCCTGCTCACCGACGGCGTCAACGAGGACGACGACGGCATCTCCCTGGACGAGCTGCTCGCCGAGCTCCAGGCCCGCATCGACCCCAGCCGTCCGGTCCCCGTCATCACGGTCGGCATGGGCCCGGGTGCCGACGAGGAGGTCCTGCGGCTCATCTCGGCCCAGACCGGCGGCCGCAGCTACCTCGCGCGCGACCCGGCCGACATCCGCACCGTGTTCGTCGACGCCCTGACGCACCGGCCGCGCCCGGGGTGAGCCGCGAGCGCGGAGCGCCGTCCGCCGTGCCCGGGTGCCCTACGCTGTGCGCCATGTCGACGCCGACGGTGTGGGGCGAGGGCGACCGTGCCGTCCTGGTCCACGGGTCGCTGGCCACCGGCCCCGAGGAGTGGCTCGCGCAGCGGCCGCTCGCGGACGAGGGGTTCGAGCTCGTCGTGCCGACCCGCCGGGCCTACGCCCGCCCGGGGCCCGGTGAGGACTTCCTCAGCGACGGCGAGGACGTCGCGCGGCTCCTCGGTGACGGCGCCCACCTCGTAGGACACTCCTACGGCGGCCTCGTCGCGCTCGTCGCCTCCCACCTGCGGCCCGCCGCGGTCCGGTCCCTCGTCCTCGCCGAGCCACCCCTCTTCGCGGCGGCCGCCGACCACCCGGCCGTCGCGGCGCTCGTCGACTCCCTGCGGGCGCTCCTGCGCACCGACGTGGACGACCGCGAGTTCCTCGGGCGGTTCCTCGCCCTGGTCGGCACGCCGGAGGACGACCTCCCGGCCGAGCTGCTCGCGCGGCTCGAGGGGATGGTCCCCGCGCTCCGACGCGCCAGGCACCCGTGGCAGGGCGAGGTGCCGGTGGCGCACCTCGCCGGTGCCCCCTTCCCCACGGTCGTCGTCACCGGCCGGCACGACGAGGCCTTCCACGCCGTCTGCCTCGCCCTCGCCCGGGACCACGGTGCCCGGCTGCGGGTGGTCGAGGGCTCCGGCCACGAGGTGCAGCTCGCCGGGGAGCCCTTCAACGCCGTGCTGCGGGACCTGTGGCAGGGCCGCTGAGCCGTGCCGGCGCGCAGCCGGGGACCGACCGTGCTTGCGTAGGCCCGAGGGGGTGACGATGAGCTCACAGCAGGCTGGTACCCCGCGGCCCGGGCGCCGCCCGTCGCGGCGGTTCATGCTGGGCAAGGCCCTGCGCGACTTCATGGCCGACGAGTGCCTGGACCGGTCCGCGGCGCTCACCCTCTTCTCCGTCCTCGCGATCCCTCCGCTCGTCATCATGCTCACCTCCGTGCTGGCCCTCGCTGGTCAGGGCGCGGCGAGCACCGACACGATGCTCGAGATCGTCGGTCAGCTCGCCCCCGACGAGGACGCCCTCGACCTCATCAGCCAGCCGGTCCGTTCCGTCCTGGAGCACCCGGCCGCGGGGTGGACGCTCGCGCTCGGCGTCGGGTCCTCGCTGTGGATCGCGGCCGGGTACGTCGGTTCGTTCGGCCGGGCGATGAACCGCATCTACGGCGTCGAGGAGGGGCGCCCGGCCCTGCAGCTGCTCGGCTGGCACCTGCTCACCACCCTCGTCCTCGTCGTCTTCGCCACGCTCGTCACCCTCTTCGCCGTCGTCTCCGGCCCGGTCGCGCGCGCCGTCGGGAAGACGCTGGAGGTGGAGGCGTCGGTCACCGTGTGGGAGCTGGCCCGCTGGCCGGTCGTCCTGCTGGCCGGGCTCGTCGTCATCTGCCTGCTCTACTTCACGACGCCGAACGTCCGGTACCAGCGCTTCCGGCTCGTCTCCCCCGGCTCGCTCCTGGCACTGGGCATCGCGCTCGTCGCCTCCTTCGGCTTCCAGCTCTACCTCCGGCTCGCCGGATACTTCGAGACGACCTACGGCGCGACGCTGGCGGGCATCGTCGTCCTCGTCCTGTGGCTGTGGCTCATCAACATCTCCCTCCTCCTCGGCGCCGAGCTCGACCGTGAGCTCGCGCGGGCCCGGCAGCTGGTGAGCGGGGTGGAGGCGGACCGCGCGATCCAGGTGGACGTCCGCGACCAGCGCGCCAGCCACCGCGCCGCGGCCCGCCGCCGTGCGGACGAGGCGCGCGCCCGCAGCCTGCGCGAGTCGTGGACGGACGGACGGGAGTGAGGTGCCACGTCACGTCCGCGGCCCCGGCAGGGCTCGTCGTCCTGGGGTGCCGCTCGCCCGGGGTGCTGCTGCGCCGTCTCCCGGCTCAGCGGCCGGCGCGCACCACCGTCACGTAGGAGCGTGCCACTCCAGGGTCGAGCCGCACGACCTCGCCGTCCCGCTCGGCCTGGGCACGGCCGCCGTCCCGCGAGGTCGAGGGCTCCACGCCGAGCACGTTGACGCCCGGCGTCGGGTCGCGCCAGAGCACCAGGAGCGGGAACGTGGGCACGGACTGCTCGACCTCGAGCCACTCACCACCGGGCGCCCGCACCGTCGTCGTCGCGGTGCTCCCCGCCCGCGGCCGGCAGTACAGGACGGTCTCCGGGGCCACCACGGGGGCGTCCAGCGTCCACGGCAGGGGCTGCCAGCCGTCGGCACGGTCCCGCTCCCCGACGGCGTCGGCGGTCGCCGTGACGACCGTCCCCGGCTGGACGAGCGGGTACCCGAGGTTGAGGTGGTGGCGGAACATGTGCGCGGCGGGGGTGAACCCCTCGTTGCGCACCGTGTCCTCGACCCGGAGGCGGGCCGTCGTCGTGCTCGCGACGATGCGTCGCCTCAGCCGGAGCGTCGGCGCGCCGAGCCCCGCCTCGACGACGTCGCCCGTCACCTCGACGGCGCGGTCGTCGCCGTCGTCGACGAGCCGCCAGCCGACGTTCTCCGCGGGGACGTGACCCACCCGCCCGTGCAGGCCGTGCCGGACGCCGTCCACCTCCGAGGGCGCACCCGTCGAGCTGAGACCGCACGTGGTCAGCAGGCCGCCCCCGAAGGTCCTCGTCCAGCCGGTGCCCTCGGGCTCGTGCCGGGCGGAGCTCACCGGCCCGCGGGACGAGCGCCACGCGAGGGGCAGGCCTGCCGCGTCCGCCCACCCCAGGTCCATCGCCCGGTCGAGCAGGACCTCGAAGGAGATCCCCCGGGGGTTGCGCACGGCGAGCACGGGCGCGCCGCGGCCGGGTCCGTCGTCACGCACGAGACGCTCCACGGACACGAGCTGGTCGGTCGCACCGACAAGATGGCGCAGGCCGTCGGGCAGCGGGACGGAGTCACCCCCGAACCCCATCAGCCCGCCCCCCGGACCTCGGCGGCCGACGCCCGCCGGGCGCCGATGGCGATGGCGGCGACGAGCACGGTGCCGGTGAGGACGTACTGCCAGTAGGACGCCACACCGAGGAGGTTGAGGGCGTTGGCCAGGACGGCGAAGAGCAGCGCGCCCACCACGGTCCCGAGCAGCGTGCCGCGGCCACCGCGCAGCGCGGTGCCGCCCACGACGACCGCCGCGATGACGTCCATCTCGAAGCCCATGGCCATGTTGCCCTCCGCCGAGGCCAGGCGTCCGGCCATGAAGACCGCCGCGAGGGCGAAGCACACGCCGGCGACGACGAACACGGTGACCTTCGCCCGGTTGACCGGGAGGCCGGCAAGCACCGCGGCACGCTCGTTGGAGCCGAACGCGCGCACCGTCCGGCCGAAGTACGTGCGCTTGAGGAGGAGGTAGCCGGCCACGGCGGTCGCGGCGAAGACGAGGAACGGCACGGGGACCCAGCCGACGGTGCCCGTCGTCAGCGCCCGGTAGTTGCTCGAGGTGATCGGGACGACCGAGCCGGAGGTCCAGATGAACGCCAGGCCGAGGAAGAGGTAGAGCGTGCCGAGGGTGGCGATGAAGGGGGCGATCCTCACGTAGGTGACGAGCAGCCCGTTGACGAGCCCGAGCCCGGCCCCGATGAGGAGCGCCAGGCCGATCGCCGCCCCGATCGTCGTGTGCGGCAGCACGGTCGCGACCGCGATCGAGCTCACCGCGATGACGCCGCCGACGGACAGGTCGAGCAGTCCACCGGCGATGAGCAGCGTCATCCCGACCGCCGCGAGACCCACGAAGGACGCCTGGAACAGCAGGTTGGAGAGGTTCCCCGTCCCCCAGAAGGCCGGCCGGGCGAGCCCGACCGCGAGGCAGAGGGCGACGAGCGCGACGACGAGGTACTGCTGCGAGAGGACCCGCCACACCGCTCCGGCGAGGCCGGGGCGGTCGCCGGGACGGGTCGGGCCACCCGGGGGTGTCTGTGCGGTGGTGAGCTGGTCCGTGGTGGTCACGAGATCCTCCCGACGAGCATGCGGCGGACGGCGGCCCGCTGGGCGCCGTCGATGCTGAGTGCGAACACGAGCAGGGCGCCGAGGGCGACGTACTGGTAGAACGAGGGGACGTTGAGCAGGTTGAGGCCGGAGTTGATCATCGAGAGCAGCAGGGCGGCGACGAACGTGCCGGCGATGCGCGGCCGCCCGCCCGCCATGCTCGTGCCACCGAGGACGACGATGGCGATGGCCTGCAGCTCGAGGCCCGACGCGACGGAGCCGTTGACGGCACCGAGCTGGCTCGCCAGGAGCACCCCGCCCACGCCCGCGGAGGCACCGGCGACGAGGTAGGCCCACAGGAGCACCCGGTTGACACTGATGCCGGTGTCGACCGCCGCCTCGGGGTTGTCACCGACCGCGACGACGTGCTTGCCGAAGCGCATCCGGCCGAGGACGAACACGGCTGCGGCGCCGAGCACGACCGCGAGGAGGAAGGGCACCGGGACCCCGAGCACCGAGCTGGTCGAGACCGACTTGAAGCCCACGGACGCGACCATGATCGGTGCGCCGCCGGTGAAGAGGAGGACTAGGCCGCGGAAGACGCTCATCGTGCTCAACGTGGCGATGAAGCCCGGCACCCGCAGCTGGGTGACGATGAGCCCGTTGACGAGCCCGAGCCCGGCGCCGACGCCGATCCCGACGAGCGCGCCGACGAGCGGACCGGCCGCGTTGACGGCGGCCGCGGCGACGCAGGCCGCCAGTGCCTGGGCCGACCCGACCGACAGGTCGATGCCGCGGACCGCGATGACGAGGGTCATGCCGTAACCGACGATCGCCAGGATCGCGGCGTTGACGAGCACGTTCGTCACGTTCGACGACGAGGAGAAGTTGGGCACGACGAGGAGCCCGGCGACGAGCACGAGCAGGAACGGGATGAGGACGCCGGCGTTCTGCATGAGGCGACGGCGGTGGTCCGCTCGTCGCGCCCGCTCGGCGGACCGCGCGCGCTCGTCGGCGACCAGGGCGGCCGCAGCGGTCGTGGGTGCCTCAGGCATGGGTGATCTCCTCCGCGGTCTGACCGACAGATGCTCCGACGATGTTCTCCTCGGTCACGTCGCGACCGTGCAGCTCGGCGACCTGGCGGCCGGCGAAGTAGACCGCGCAGCGCTCGGTGATGGCGGCGAGCTCCGGAGCGTCCGAGCTCGAGACGATGACAGCCACCCCTGACTCGGCGAGCTGCCGGATGAGCTGGTAGATGTCGACCTTGGCGCCGACGTCGACCCCTCGGGTGGGCTCGTTGAGCAGCAGGACGGAGCACCCGGACAGGAGCGCCCGGCCGAGGAGGACCTTCTGCTGGTTGCCGCCCGAGAGGTTCCCGATGAGCTGCCGGCCGTGCGGCACCCGGATGCGCATGAGGTCGCGCAGCCGCGTGAACTGGGCCCGCTCGTCGCTGCCGACCGGCAGGAGCCGCTGACGCAGCGGGAGGGCGGACCTGTCCCGCGAGACCATCGCGTTCTCGGTGACGTCGAGGTGGGGCAGGATCCCCTCCCCCTTGCGGTCCTCGCTCAGCATGAACAGCCCGTTGCGCATGGCCTCACGGCTCGAGCGCAGACGGACGGGGCGGCCGTCGATGCGGACCTCCCCGCCCATCGCGACGAGGTCGCCGAACAGGGCGCGGGTGAGCTCGGTGCGGCCGGAGCCGACGAGGCCCGCGAGCCCGAGGATCTCCCCGGCGCGCACGCTGAGGCTGACAGGGCTCGCGACACCGGGCACCCGCAGCTCGCGGACCTCGAGGCGGACGGCGGCGTCACTAGCGGTGCCGGTCGCCCGGTCGAGGGTCTGGGGCTTGCGGCCGAGCATGTGCTCGACGAGGCGCGCCTCGTCGAGCTCGGCGGTGGGTGCGTGCGCGACGAGCTCGCCGTCGCGGAGCACGGCGACGTCGTGGCAGATCTCGAAGATCTCGTCGAGGTGGTGGGAGACGTAGATGATCGCCTTGCCCTGGTCCGCGAGGCGGCGCACGATGCCGTGGAGTCGGCCGATCTCCGCTCCGTTGAGAGCGGCGGTGGGCTCGTCCATGATGAGGACGTCGAACTCGCGGGACAGGGCCCGGGCGATCTCGACCATCTGCCGGTCGCCCACCGTGAGGGACGAGACCGGCCGGTCCGGGTCGAGGTCGAGGCCGAGCTGGTCGAGGAGCTCGGCCGTCCGCCGGCGCGTCCCGGCGCCGTCCACGACCCCCGCGGTCGTCGACTCGTGCCCGAGGAAGACGTTGTCGGCGATGGACAGCTGGGAGACCAGGCGGAACTCCTGGCTCACCACGCTGATCCCCGCGGCCTGGGAGTCCGCGGAGCTGCGGAAGGTCCGGGGCCGGCCCTGGACGGCGACCTCACCCCGGACCGGCGTCTCGATACCGCCGAGGATCCTGATCAGTGTGCTCTTCCCGGCGCCGTTCTCGCCGACCAGTCCGAGGACCTGGCCCGCGCGCAGCTCCAGGGACACTCCCTTGAGCGCCCGGACGCCGGGGTACTCCTGCACGACGTCCTTCACCTGAAGCACTGTCGTCATCGCTTTGTCTCCATCCTTCACGACCGGGTCCTTCACGGCCGGGTGGGGGCGGCGTCCCCGCGCGCCCCCACCCGTCGTCGTCTCAGTCCTGGGCGGCGCGGGACGCGCGGAAGTCGTCCAGGTTCTCCGCCGTGACGATCTCGACCGGGAAGAAGATCGTCCTGCTGGCGGCGTCGTCGTACTCGACCGTGCCGTCGAGCAGGGCGAGGACGGTCTCCACGGCCTTCACGCCCTGGCCGTACGGGTCCTGCGCGACCGACGCGCTCATCAGGCCCTGCTCGATGAGGTCGAGAGCGCCGTCGGCGCCGTCGAAGCCGATGAGGATGAACCCGTCGGCGACGGACTTGCCCGCCGTCTCCATCGCCCGCTGCGCGCCCATCGCCGAGTCGTCGTTCGCGGCGTAGATGACCTCGAGGTCGGGGTTCGCGGACAGCATGTCCTGCGCGGCCGCGAAGCCGCCGTCGACGGTGTCGTTGCCGTCGAGGCTCGAGACGATCTCGAAGTTCTCGTGCGCCTCGATGGTCGAGACGAACTCGGCGACCCGCTCCTCGCCGACGACGGAGCCGGCGTGCAGCTCGATGACACCGACCTTGTGCGGGCCCGGGACGTCCCCGAGCTGCTCGATGACGTAGTCGGCGGCGAGCGCGCCACCGTCGACGTTGTTGGACTGGATGTAGGCGTCGTAGTCGCCCGCCGTGCCGATGTCCGCGATGACGACCGGGATCTTGGCGTCGTGCGCCGCGTCGATCGTCGCCGGGAGCGCGGAGGGCTGGACGGGGGTGACGATGAGTCCGGAGATCCCCTGGTTGACGAGGTCCAGGCTGCCGGAGACCTGCTGCTGCTGGTCGGACTTCTGGTCGACGACCGTCACGTCGACGCCGGCGGCCTCGGCGCCGGCCTCGACGCCCGCGGCGTAGGACTGCCAGTAGGGGTTCTGCAGGTCGTAGACCGAGTACCCGAGGGTGAGCGGGTCCTTGGCCTCGAACTCGGTCGCCGGGGCGTCCCCGCTGGCGGCGTCGGCAGCGGGCTCGTCGGCGCCGCTGGCGCAGGCGGTGAGCATGAGGCCCGCGACGGCGAGGGCCGCGACGGAGGTGAGGGTGCGCATGGTGGTCTCCTTTGACGGGATGGACGGGTGGGTGGAGGGGGCTAGCGGATCGCCGTCGCGAGACGCCCGGAGTTGGCGGCGGGCGCGACGAAAGCGTTGTCGTGGAGCCCTGCCCAGGAGGGCAGGGGGGCGGGGTTGCCCTGGGCGTGCTCGGTCGGCTCGTGGCTGTAGGTCGAGACCTCCCGCACGACGAGGGGCACCGGCGAGTCCGCCGGGCAGCGGAAGGCGTGCAGGTGCTTGCGGTGCATGACGAACTTCGGGTCCCCGGCGCGCAGGCGGACGTAGCTGGTGAGCTCGGCGTAGGAGTCCTCCCTGCCCGCGGGAAGGGCGACGCCCTCGGGCCAGGCAGCGCCCTCGGCCATCGGCGAGAACTCGACGACGTCCTCGTCCCCCACGGCCACGGGGCGGTGGGAGTAGAACACCTCCATCTCGCCGAGCACGACCTCGTAGCTCTCGGTCTTGCGCTGGTGGAAGTGCGGCGGGCAGAACTTCCCCGGGTGCACGATCATCAGCTTGTCGCACAGGCCGCCGTACTCGGCGTGGCCGGCCCCTGCGGTCGGCAGACCGTCGACGGCGGGTTCGTTGAGCGCCTCGAAGATCACCATGACCTCGTAGGGCTCACGGGACCACAGCCCGTTGGTGAAGGCCTCGTACTGGTCGTCGCCGAAGACGATACCGGCGCTGTCGTTGACCATCTCGGCCGTCACGGGGTAGCGCAGGGCACGAGCCAGGCTCGCCGCCTCGTTGAGCCACTCGTCGTACTCCCGGCGGGTGACGTGGTCCCGATTCACAGGATCCTCCTCGTGGTGCTGCGGGCGGCTGGGCTGCCGTGCCCGTCGTTTCGTCGTCTTTGAACCGGTTCACTTATGAACCGGTTCAACAATGTCCCGTTGTGGCGCTCGTGTCAACTGAGGGAGGTCACGGTTGGGCAACGACGCTGGAGCCGCGGACGACGAGCCGGGGTTCGAAGGAGATGTGCTCGCCCGGTGCCCGCCCGTCGGCCCGGACGAGCAGGCCCGCCGCGGCGGTCCCCATGTCGAAGGCGGGCTGGTGCACCGTCGTCAGCGGCGGGTTGAGCGCCGGGGCGAAGTCCGCGTCGTCGTACCCGACGAGGGCGATGTCCTGCGGGACCCGGGTCCCCCGTCGCTGCATGGCCAGGAGCGCGCCCAGGGCGAGCATGTCGTTCACGCACATCACCGCCGAGACCGCGCCGGTGGCGAGCAGCGGCTCGACCGCACGGGCGCCCTCCTCGACCGTGAGGTCGCCGACGACGACGTCGACCACGACGTCCGCGGCCCGCAGCCCACGCTCGGTGACGGCCTGGACGGCGCCTTCACGCCGCTCGGCGCACCACGACACCGATGTCGGACCGTTGACGAGCGCGATACGACGGTGCCCCTGGTCGACCAGGTGGCCCATCGCCTGACGAGCACCCTCGACGTTGTCGAGACTCACCCAGGCGCCCGAGGAGCCCGCCGCCTGCCGCTCGAGCGTCACGACACCGAAGCGGCGGTCCTCGAAGGCGGCCCAGTCCTCGGCACGCTCGACGATCGGCGCGATCACCAGGCCGTCCACGCCCTGGCTCTCCAGCACCCGCAGCACGTGCCGCTGGCGCGCGGGGTCCTGTCGGGTCGAGCCGACGACCATCGTGAGACCCGCGCCGTCGGCGACCGTCTCGATCCCCCGGAGCACCGACGCCCAGAAGGGGTTCCCCACGTCGGGGACGACGACGCCGATGAGCTCGGACCTGCGGCTGCGGAGCTGTCCCGCCGCCCGCGACGGCACGAAACCGAGCTCCCGCATCGCGCGCTCGACCCGCTCGCGCGTCTTGGGCACCACACGGTCGGGGTTGTTGAGGACGTTGGAGACGGTGCCCAGGGACACGCCGGCCATCGCCGCCACCTCGCGGACCCCGACCGACCGACCGGGCCGTTCCGGCGTGTCAGATTCTGCAGTCATTGCTCTCGTCATACCCGTTCGTCGCGGTGTCGTGGGTCTCCCCCGGCAGAGGCTCACAGTACGCGTGCGGGTTCGGGCGACGACGCCGTGAGGCGGCCAGGGTCGGTGGAGCCGTCGCCCCGGGCAGCCGTGCACCGCCCCCGGCGCACGGACGCGGGAGGACGAGCAGCCCGTCAGAGGCGCTTGACCAGCGGGAAGGTGATCGTCTCGCGGATGCCGTGGCCGGTGAGCGCCATGAGGAGGCGGTCGATGCCCATCCCCATGCCACCGGCCGGCGGCATGCCCTGCTCCATCGCCTGGAGGAAGTCCTCGTCCAGGACCATGGCCTCGGGGTCGCCCGCCGCGGCCACGAGCGCCTGCGCGGCGAAGCGCTCGCGCTGGACGACGGGGTCGACGAGCTCGGAGTAGGCGGTGGCGAGCTCGAAGCCGCGCACGTACAGGTCCCACTTCTCCACGACACCCGGCACCGAGCGGTGCTCGCGGGTGAGCGGGGAGGTGTCCACGGGGTAGTCGCGCACGAAGGTCGGGGCGTGGAGGTGGTCGCCGACGAGGTGCTCCCACAGCTCCTCGACGACCTTGCCGGGCGTGTAGTGCGGGGCGACGGGGACCTCGAGCCGGTCGGCGTGCCGGGTGAGGTCCGCGAGCGAGGTCTGCGGGGAGACCTCCTCACCGAGCGCGGCACTGAGCGAGGGGAACAGGGACAGCTCGTCCCACTCGCCCCCGAGCTCGTACTCGCTGCCGTCCGCGAGGGTGACCGTCGTGCTCCCGAAGGCGTCCAGCGCCGCCTGCTGGACGAGGTGGCGGGTGAGCGCGGCCATCGTGTCGTAGGAGCCGTAGGCCTCGTAGGCCTCGAGCATGGCGAACTCCGGGGAGTGGCTGGAGTCGGCGCCCTCGTTGCGGAAGTTGCGGTTGATCTCGAAGACCCGGTCGATCCCGCCGACGACGGCGCGCTTGAGGAAGAGCTCGGGCGCGATGCGGAGGAAGAGGTCGACGTCGTAGGCGTTCATGTGGGTGACGAAGGGCCGCGCGGCCGCACCACCCGGCTGGACCTGGAGCATCGGCGTCTCGATCTCGAGGAAGTCGCGCTCGTCGAGGTTGCGGCGCAACGACCTCACGACGGCGGCGCGCGTGCGGACCATGTCGCGGGCGGCCGGGCGCATGATGAGGTCGAGGTGGCGGCGGCGCACCCGGCCCTCCTCGGAGAGCGCGACCTGCTCGCCGTCCTCGGTCTCGTAGGTCTTGGGCAGCGGACGCAGGGACTTGGCGGCCAGCCGGTAGGAGTCGGCGAAGATGCTCAGCTCGCCACGGCGGGAGGCGATGACCCGGCCGTGCACGAAGAGGTGGTCGCCGAGGTCGACGTCGGCCTTGAAGGCGGCCAGCGCCTCCTCCCCGACCTCGGCGCGCGAGAGCATCGCCTGCAGGCGGGTGCCGTCCCCGCTCTGGAGCGTGACGAAGCACAGCTTGCCCGTGTTGCGCAGGTACATGACCCGCCCGGCGACGCCGACGACGTCGTCCGTCTCCTCCCCCGCCTCCAGACCGGCGTGCCTCTCGCGGACGGCGGCGATGGTCGTCGTGACCGGGAGGGTGACGGGGTAGGGGTCGACGCCCGCGGCCAGCATCCGGGCGCGCTTCTCGGCACGGACCCTGACCTGCTCGGGAACGTCCTGCTCGAGATCCTCGGGTACCGGCACGGTGGGGGTCGTCTCACTCACCCCCCGATCCTATCCAGCGGCGCGTCGGGGCCGGGCCCGGCGCTATCCTCGTGCGGGACGCGCCGGGCCGAGGCGGCGCACGAGGGGATGGGCGATGAGCGCGACGAGCACCGGCGCCACGGGCGACGCCGAGGCCGGTCCCGCCGCCGACGAGGTCAGCCAGCCCGGGCTGTTCGACATCCCGCCGGGTGCGCGGCGCACGCCCGTTCGCGTGGTGCTTCTCACCGGGCCCTCCGGGTCGGGAAAGACCTCGCTCACGGGCCGACTCGGCCTCCCGGTGGTCTCGCTGGACGACTTCTACCGCGACGGTGACCACCCCGAGCTGCCCCGCCGGTACGGCATCGTCGACTGGGACGACCCGCGCAGCTGGGACCGTGAGGGCGCGCTCGCCGCGCTCCTCGAGATCGCCCGCACCGGCCGCGCCGAGGTGCCGCTGTACGACATCCCGACCAACCGGCGCACGACGACCACCCAGTTCGACGCCGGCGGCAGCCCCATCGTGCTCGCCGAGGGAATCTTCGCCGCCGAGCTCATCGCGGAGTGCCGCGACGAGGACATCCTCGCCGACGCCCTGTGCCTGTGGCGCCCGCGCCTGCAGACCTTCTGGTTCCGGCTCCTGCGCGACCTCGGTGAGGCCCGCAAGCCCCCGCTCACACTCCTGCGCCGCGGCCTCAACCTCGCGCGCATCGAGCCGGGGATGATCGCCGAGCTCGAGCGCCGCGGCGCGCGCACGATGCGGGTGACCGAGGCCGAGCAGTACATCCGCGGCCTCGTCACCCGCCCCGCCTGAGGAGACCCGCCCCCGCCCCCACCCCCACCGCCGACAGCCGACCTGTCGCCGACAGCCGACTTGTCGACAGGAACAGCCCAGCTCTCGGGGATGGGACGCGTCAGGTGAGCAGGGCGGTGATGGCGAGGATCACGGGCACGGAACCGATCGTCGAGAGGAAGATCGCGTCGCGGGCGACGACGACGCCACGGTCGTAGCGGCTGGCGAGCACGAAGACGTTCTGCGCCGTGGGCAGCGCCGCGAGCACCGCAACGGCGTAGAGGGCGGTGTCCTGCAGCCCGACGGCCATGCCGAGGAGGCAGGCGAGGGCGGGCTGGACGAGGAGCTTGAGCCCGACGACGAGCACGAGGTCCCGCGGCGGCGAGCCGGCGCCGGGCTTGGGACCCAGCCGCAGCGAGACGCCGTAGGCGAGGAGCATCGCCGGGACGGCCATCCCACCGAGGAGGTCGACGGGCGCACGCACGACGCTGGGCAGCCGGAGGCCGGTGAGCGCGAGGACGAGGCCGAGCACCGCGCCGAGCATGAGCGGGTTGCGGACCGTGCGCAGCGCGAGCTGCCGCACCCCCATCCCGCCTCCCGCCGTCGTGCGGTCGAGGACCGCGAGCGCGACCGGCTGGAGCACCACGAGCTGCAGGAGGATGACGGGAGCGACGAGCGCGGCGTCCCCCAGCACGTAGGCGGCCACCGGCAGGCCGAGGTTCCCGGCGTTGACGTACATCGAGCACAGCGCGGCAACGACCGTCTCCGGCGGCGGCCGCCGCGCGACCACCCGCGAGAGGAGCAGGTACAGGACCAGGGCACCCGCGACCGCTCCCGCCGTGGCGACGAGGGTCGAGGAGAAGACGGTGTGGACGTCGGCGTCGGCGACGACGGTGAGCAGGAGCGCCGGGCTGGCCACCCAGAACGCCAGCCGGACGAGCATCGTCTGGCTGGCGTAGGTGAGGAAGCCGACGTGGGCGAGGACGGCGCCGAGGGCGATGAGCGCCGCGAGCGCGGCGAAGCCCTCGAGGACGCCCGTCACCTCAGCGCGGCCCGGTGACTGCCTCGGCGCGGTAGTCGGCGAAGGGGACCCCGCTGGGCTCGACGGGGTAGGGCACGTCGTCGGCGGCGGCGGGCAGCTGCGCCGGCTCCGGGCCGACGTCGAGGATGTGGTTGTGCTCGTCGACGAAGACGACCGCCGGCTCGTAGGTGCGAGCGTCGGCGTCGCTGAGCATCCCGTAGGCGATGAGGATGACGAGGTCGCCGGGGTGCACGTGGTGCGCGGCCGCCCCGTTGATCTGGATGTCGCCCCTCCCGCGCTCCCCGGGGATGACGTAGGTGGTGAGGCGCGAGCCGTTGGTGATGTCCACGACGTCGACCTGCTGGCCGGGCAGGAGGTTGGCGGCGTCCAGGAGGTCGGCGTCCACCGTGATGGAACCGACGTAGTGGAGGTCGGCAGCGGTCACCGTGGCGCGGTGGATCTTGCCGATGAGCATGGGTCGCTGCAGCGAGCTGGGCGCTGGCATCGTCACTCGTCCTTCCAGAGGTCGAGAATCGTGTTGTCGATGAGCCGGGTGGTCCCGACCCAGGCGGCGACGACGAGCAGGGTGGGCCCGCTCGCGCCCGCGGGCACGGGCTCCATCGTCTCAGGGTGGACGAGCTCGAGGTAGTCGAGCCGGACGCCGGGCTCGGCGGCGAGACGCTCCCGGGCGGCGGCCAGCACCTGCTCGGCCCCGCCACCGGCGGCCCCGCGTGCCGCCTCGAGGGCGGCGGAGAGCGCGAGCGCGGCAGCCCGGTCGGTGTCTCCGAGGTAGGCGTTGCGGCTGCTCATCGCCAGGCCGTCGGGCTCCCGGCGGATCGGCACGCCGACGACCTCGACGTCGACGTCGAGGTCGCGCACCATCGCCCGGACGAGCGCGAGCTGCTGGGCGTCCTTCTGCCCGAAGAGCGCGACGTGCGGCCGGGTGAGGTGGAGGAGCTTGAGGACCACGGTGAGGACGCCGGCGAAGTGGGTGGGTCGGGTCCCGCCCTCGAGGACGGACGCGAGCGGGCCAGGGTCGACCCGCACGCGTGGGTCACCGGTCGGGTACATCGTCTCGGGGCCGGGGGCGAAGACGACGTCCGCACCCACGCTCGCGAGCTTGGCGAGGTCGGCCTCGAGGTCGCGCGGGTAGGCGTCGAGGTCCTCCCCCGGCGCGAACTGGAGGGGGTTGACGAAGATCGTCACGACCACGTGGTCGGCGCGGCGGCGAGCCTCGCGGACGAGGTCGAGGTGTCCCTCGTGCAGCGCCCCCATCGTCATGACGACGGCGCGGGTGCCGCGCTGCCGGTCCAGGACCTCGCGCAGGTCCTCGCGGGTGCGCACGAGGACGGGCGACGGCACGGGCGCGGCGGCGTCGTCGTGGTCGGCTGCCGGGTGGACGGGAGCGTCGACGGCGGGCGCCTCGGCGACGGCGTCGAGCAGGAGCTGGGCGGCGGAGTCGGTGAGCCGGCCCGCGGACCAGGCCCGCTGCGTCGTCACCCGAGCGAGGGTGCGGTAGGCCGGCGGCAGGTCGCTGAGGGTCGCGTCCTCGGCGGCGAGGGCCGCGAGGGTGGCGACGTGCTCGGCCACGGTGCCGGCGTCCCCACGCAGGACGGGGCCGGTGAGCGCGAGCTCGCCGTCGCGCAGGGTGCCGTCGAGGGCCGCGGTGAGGAGCGGGCCGAGGTAGAGCCCGGGCTCGTCGACGCCGGCACGCCCGAGGACGCGCATCGCCTGGGTCACCAGGGTGACGAGGTGGTTGGCGCCGTGCGCGAGGGCAGCGTGGTAGAGCGGGCGCGCCGACTCCGGCAGCGCCACCGGCTCCCCGCCGATCTCGACGACGAGCGCCTGCCCGATCGGCAGCACCGGCCCGGGAGCCGTGACGGCGAAGGGACAGCCGACCAGGCGGGACAGGTCGATGCTCGTGCCGGTGAAGGTCATCGCCGGGTGCAGGGCGACGGGGATCGCCCCGGCCCGCTGCGCGGGCACGAGGACGTCGGTGCCGTACCGGCCGGCGGTGTGGACGACGATCTGGCCCGCCTGCCAGCCGCCTGTGTCGGCGATCCCCTGGACGAGGCCGGCGAGGGCGTCGTCCGGGACGGTGAGGAGGACGAGCTCGGCGCGCTCGACGACGTCGGGGATCTCGAGCACCGGGACCCCGGGCAGGAGCGCGTCGACGCGGTCTCGGCTGTCCTGCGACACCGCGCTCGCCCCGACGACGCTGTGGCCGGCTGCCCGCAGCGCGCTGGCGATCACCGCGCCGACGCGGCCCGCACCGACGACGCCCACGCCGAGCCGTCCGGGTCGGGACGACGGCGGGACGTCTCCAGGCACGCTCGCGGTCACCGCGCCATTATCGCCCCGCCCACCGCCAGCGCGGCGGTGACGTCGGACACCGGCCCCGGGTCACCGGGGTGGCGGCGGGTCCTGGACGGGAGGCCCGGCGGGCGGCGGCGGGACGTCGGGACGAGGTGTGAGCGGCGCGCCCGTGGGCGGCGGGGGCGCGGCGGCGGGCACGTGCACGGGCGGACCCGCCAGTGGCGGCGCCTGGACCGGAGCCCCTCCGGGCGGGGGCAGCTGGACCGGGACACCCGGCGGCGGGGGCGCCTGGACCGGGGCCCCCGCGGGCGGGGGCGCCTGGACCGGCGCACCGCCGTCGGGCTGCCCGTGCTGTGCCGGCTCGAGCAGGCCGACGCGGCGCATCCACTCCTCGGGGGACTCGCGGTGCCGGGCGGCGCGGGAGCGCTGGGAGGCCTCACCGAGGAGCGCAAGCGCGGTCATCTGCTCGAGGTGGTGGGCGGTCGTCGAGACGGACCCGCCGACCGTGGCCGCGACGACGTTGGCGATCCCGGCGCGGCGCTCGAGCGGCCCCTGGCTGATGGCCAGCGACTGGGTGCGCTCGTGCGGGACGATCGCCAGGGCACGGCTGAGCCGGCCGCTGCGCATGAGCACGGCGCTGTCGGTGAGCTGGATGCCGTTGCGGCGCCAGGAGATCGGGTCGAGCCAGCGGGCGCTGCGGGGACTCGTGGTGAAGCCGGCGGCGTCACCGGCGCCCTCGAGCGCGGCGTCGATGACCGCCTGCGGGTCCGCCACGCCGAGGTCCGGCAGGACCAGCCACAGCGCGGTGAGTGCGTCACCACGGGAGCCCACGGGCAGCAGGACGTTGCCGGTCGTCGCCTCCATCTGGTTCTCCAGGCCCCCGTACCCGGCGACGTTGACCTCCACGCGCCACCAGCCGCGCCGACGCCACAGGAGCGGCTGCTTGAGCCCGACCGTGTGCACGCGGCCCGGCGGCACCGTCTGCGTGCGCTGCTCGAGCAGGCCGTAGCGCAGGCGGATGCCGTCGGGGGAGATCGCGGCGCGGAAGTTGAAGCCGCCGGTGAAGCGGCCCCACAGGTAGGTGCCCCAGCCGATGAAGCCGGGCAGCGCGCCCGCGAGCGGTGCGAGGCTCTCGGCGGCGATCGCCGCGACGAGGAGGACGACGAGGACGACGACGAGCGCGATCATCGACCCCGAGAGCATGAGCGAGCCGACGAGCCGCCCGGTGGGCACGGTGAGCAGCTCGCGCTCGACGTCGGGCCGTGCCGGTGGCGCGGCAGGGGCGTCCGGAGCGGCGGGTTCACCGTCGGACGCAGGTGCCGGTGCCGCCGTCGTCCCGCGGTCGGCGACGCGGTCGAGCACCTCGCGGCGCAGCCGCTGGGCCTCGTCCTCCTTGAGGAAGGCGAGGACGACCGACGAGCCGCCCCCGCCCGCCGTCTCGATCTTGAGCTGGGCGAGACCGAAGAGGCGCGCGAGGAGCGGCTGGACGACGTCGACCGCCTGGATGCGGTTGAGCCGCGCGTGGCGCTGCTGGCGGAAGAGGATGCCGCTGTGGAGGAAGACCGCGTCGCGCCCGACGGCGTAGCGCATCATCCGCCACGACAGCACCGAGTAGGCGGTGAGGACGAGGAGGAGCAGGAGGACTGCCCCGCCCCCGATGAGGAGGACGAGCGTCCAGTCGACGGTGTCGCGGTCCTCCCACACCTCGGCGATGAGCTGGGTGTTCTGCCAGATCAGCACCGCGAAGAGCGCGACGATGACCTTCCACGCGTTGAGGACGGGGGTGACCTTGTGGACCCGCCGCCAGTCGACGTGCTCCTCGGGGGCCGGCTGCTGCTGGTCGACGCTCACAGCCCGGCCAGCCTCGACTCGCCACGCTCGCTGAGGCGGTCGCGCAGGCGCGAGGCCTCCTCCGGCGGCAGGCCGGGGATCGACGCGTCGGTCTGCGCCGAGGCCGTGTGGAGCTGGACCTTGGCGACCTTCGCCCACCGGTCGAGCGGGCCCGCCTGGACGTCGACGTACTGCATGCGGCCGTAGGGCACGACGGTGAGCTGGCGGAAGAGGATGCCCTTGCGGATGAGGAGGTCCTCGTCGCGCTCGGCGTAGCCGATCGAGCGGACCTGCCGCGGGACGAGCCAGCCGAGCCACGCCACGAACAGCACGAGCACGCCGATCGGGATCGCCCACCACCAGCCGGGGAAGAGCACGGCGAGGACGACGAGCACGACGAGCGGCAGGCCCAGCCACACCGCCACCGAGATGAGCCGCACCTTCGTCAGGCCGCGGGAGACGGGCGTGAACTGCAGGCCCTCGGGCGCGAACGGGTTGCGCGCCTCCCCCTGCCAGCGGGGCGTGTCACTCATGAACGGTCCTCCTCGTACGGTCAGCACCGGAAGCCTCCCACACCCCACGCACCGCCCTCCCCCGCCAACGTCGCAATTGGCGGGTTGACTGACGGCTATGCGCGCGACGGCGTCGGTCAACCGACCACGTGGTCAGATGTTCGGCCGTCCATCGGTGCTCCACAGGCGCCCTTCGGCCACCGCTCTCGCCGCGGCTGTGGATGACGGCTCCCCGTCTCCCGCCTGCGTCCCCACCATCGGTCCATGTCAGCCGAACCTGGGGCCGCGTTCCGCCGGCCCGCACCCGATCATCACCTCTTCCGCTCCCGGGACGCCGACGCCGTCGGCGTGACGGAGCGGGACCTGCGCCACCACCGCTACACCGCCGTCCTCCGCGGCGTCCGCGTCCCGGAGGGCGCTGAGGTCGACACGTGGCTGCGAGCCCGGGCCGCGCTCCTCGTCGCCGGCCCGCTCGCCGTCGTCAGCCACCACACCGCCGCCCGCCTGTGGGGCGCCGTCGTCCCCGACACGCCGACGACGCACGTCATGGTCGCGACGGCGAACGAGAGGCACCGTCTCGAGGGCACGACCTTCCACGTGTGCACCACCCTGGAGCGCGGTCACCACGTCCGCGGCGTCGCGGTCACCTCACCCGAGCAGACCTTCATCGACCTGGCTCGCGTGCTGCCACTGGTCGACGCCGTCGTCGTCGGCGACTGCCTCGTGCGCCTCGGGCACGTCACAGTTGAGGGACTGCGCGAGGCGTGCCGGCGGACGCGGCTCAAGGGCGCGACCGCTGCCCGCCGTGCCGCCGAGTACGTCCGTGCGGGCGCGGAGTCCCCGATGGAGACCCGCGTCCGGATGCTGCTCGTCCTCGCCGGCCTGCCCGAGCCGCTGCTCCAGGTCGAGCTGCGCGACGACGACGGCGTGACCACCTACCGCCTCGACCTCGCCTACCCCGGGCTCCTCCTGGCGCTGGAGTACGACGGTCGCCAGCACGCGGAGGACGACGCGCAGTGGAGTCACGACGTCGTCCGGCGCGAGTTCCTCGACAGGCACGGCTGGCGCCTCATCGTCATCCGCGCCGCCGACGTCTACACCCACCCGGCCCAGACCCTGCGGCGCGTCGTCGAGGCCCTCGAGTCCCGGGGTGTGCGGGTCAGGCGCCTCGACCCCCGGTGGCAGCGCCACTTCCAGGGTCGGACGAGCTGACGGACCCGAGGCCCCCACAACCCACCACGTGCGACGTCGAGCGACGCCTTGCCGCCCATAACCGTCAGTCAACTCACCAATTGGGAAGTTGGGAGGCGGGGCGGGGGCGGGGCGCGGGTCAGGCGGGTTCGGGGTCGTCCTCCGGGGGGAGACGGCACCAGTGCTCGACCACGAGCGCCACTGCCAGGAGCACCAGCGCGGCCACGCCCGCGGCGCCGGACCAGACGGCGTGGTCGCGCAGGGCGGGGGCGGAGATGTTGGTCCACGCGACGGCCACCTGGGCGGCGAAGTAGCCGGTGAAGGCGGCGCCGCACAGCGAGCACGCCTTGGCGAACATCGCGACGCGCGCCGCGCGCAGGTGGTCCATGCGGGTGGTGCGCCCCTCGGTGAGGCGGCGCACCGAGCGGCCGAGGAGGAGGAGCACGACGGCGACGACCGCGAGCACCAGCCACGTCTGCGCCGCCACCGGCACGACCGTCCCGCTGCGCGTCTCCAGCACGGTGAGCCCGAGGTAGGAGACCGCGCCCACGACGACGGCCGTCCCCAGCAGCGTCTGCCAGCTCGTCCCCCGCATCAGGTCCACCACTCCTCGGCCACCCACTCGACCGGCCCCAGGCGGGCGGCGAGCCCGGCCACCGGCCCGTGGCCCGGGAGCACGGCGTCCGGCCGCACCCGCGCCCACGGGGCGAGCACGAAGGCGCGCTCGTGGGCGCGCGGGTGCGGCAGGGTGAGGTCGGCGTCCTGCCAGGTCACGGTCCCGGCCGCGACGAGGTCGAGGTCGAGCGGCCGCGCGCCCCACCGCTCCCCGCGCACCCGTCCGTGCCCCAGCTCCAGCCCCTGGCACAGCGCGAGCAGCTCACGCGGCGGCAGGTCGGTGCGCAGGACGGCGACGGCGTTGAGGTAGTCCGGCTGCGGCCCGGCGCCGGGCAGGGTGAGTGCCGTCGAGCGCAGCAGCGGGGAGACCGCGGCGACCGTCACGCGCGGGTGCCGAGCGAGCTGGGTGAGGGCCGCCGAGAGCGTGGCGCGCACGTCCCCGAGGTTTCCCCCGAGCGCGAGGACGACCTCACGCCCACCGCCGGCGTCGCCGGCCGTGCGGTGGACGTGGACGGTGACGTCGGCGAAGGGCACGGGGACCGGCGCCTGGGGCTTGTGGACGGTGACGTCGACGGCGAGCACCCGCGGGTGGGCGAGCACCCGCTCGGCGATGGTCGCCGCGACCGTCTCGACGAGGTCGACGGGCGGCCCGGCGAGGACCGCGACGACCTCGCGCGCCACGTCCGCGTAGTTGACGGTGGCGGACAGGTCGTCGCCCGCGGCGGCCGCCCGCGTGTCGAGGTGGAGCACGACGTCGGCGCTGAACTCCTGCCCCAGCTCGCGCTCGGCCGCGAGCACGCCGTGCCGGCCGCGGGCACGCAGCCCGCTCAGGGTGATGCGGTCACTCATGGGGCCAGCCTGGCAGCGGTGAGCGCGGCGGCCACCCGGACCGCGTCGCGGCTGCCGGGCACCTCGTGGACCCGCACGCCCCACACGCCGGCCGCCGCTGCGAGCGCGGAGACGGCCGCGGTCGCCGCATCGCGGGCGGTGGGCGGCGCCGGCGTGCCGTCGTCGGCGGCCAGCAGGGTGCCGAGGAAGCGCTTGCGCGAGGCACCGACGAGCACCGGGTAGCCCAGCGCCTGCAGCCGGTCGAGGTGGGCGAGGAGCTGCCAGTTGTGCGGGGCGTCCTTGGCGAAGCCCAGCCCGGGGTCGAGGACGAGCGTCGCCGGGTCCACCCCCGCCGCGAGCGCGACGTCCACCCGCGCCGCGAGCTCGGTGCACACGTCGGTGACGACGTCGTCGTAGACGGCGCGCTCGTTCATCGTCGCGGGGTCCCCGCGCCAGTGGCCGAGCACGTACACGGCGCCGTGGCGCGCGGCCACCGCGAGGATCTCGGGGTCGGCGAGCCCGCCGGCGACGTCGTTGACGACGGCGGCACCCGCCCGCAGGCAGGCGTCGGCCGTCTCGGCGTGGACCGTGTCGACGCTGACGACGGCGCCCTCGGCGGCCAGCCCGGTGACGACGGGCAGCACCCGGTCGATCTCGACGGCGGGTGGCACGCGCTCCGAGCCGGGCCGGGTGGACTCCCCACCGACGTCGAGGACGTCCGCGCCCTGGGCGCGGAGCTCACGCGCGTGACGGAGGGCGGCGTCGGGGCGGTCCCAGCGGCCGCCGTCGGAGAAGGAGTCGGGCGTGACATTGACGACGCCCATGACGAGCGTCCGGCCGACCCTCGTCAGGTCGGCGGCACGTGCTCGCGGGCTGCCCACCGGCCCAGGATAGGGGGCGGCCACGGTCAGCGGCGGGGCGCGATGAGGCTCATCGCCTCCGCCCGCGTGGCGGCCTGACGCATCTGGCCACGGACCGCGGAGGTGATCGTGCGGGCACCGGGCTTGCGCACCCCGCGCATCGACATGCACAGGTGCTCGCACTCGATGACGACGATGACGCCCTGCGGGTCGAGGTGGGTGACGAGCGCGTCGGCGACCTGCGAGGTGAGCCGCTCCTGCACCTGCGGGCGGCGGGCGAAGGTCTCCACGAGCCGCGCGATCTTGCTCAGCCCGGTGACCCGGCCCTGGTGCCCGGGGATGTAGCCCACGTGCGCGACGCCGTGGAAGGGCAGCAGGTGGTGCTCGCAGGTGGAGTACACCTCGATGTCCCGCACGAGGATCATCTCCTCGTGGCCGAGGTCGAAGGTCGTCGCGAGGATCTCGGCCGGGTCGGTGCGCATCCCCGCGAAGATCTCCTGCAGGGCACGTGACACCCGGGCGGGGGTGTCGCGCAGGCCCTCGCGGTCCGGGTCCTCCCCGACGGCGACGAGCAGGTCGCGCACCGCCGCGCGGACCCCCTCCGCGTCGTAGGGGCGCAGCTCGGGCGGGAGCGCCGGCTCCTCGGACATCACAGGCCCTCGGCCGGGCCGCCGACCTGCCCCGACGGCGGGACCTCGCCCAGCCCGGGTTCCTCGCCGCCCGCGGCGGCCGCCTCGTCCTGCGGGAGCATGCCGTCGTCGCCGGTGCGCTGCTCGAGGGGCGTCCGGACCGGGGGGCGGTCGGAGACGGTCCGGCTGGCCGAGGAGAGCCACACCGGCCGGGGGTCGCGCTTGGTGATGGGCGCGAAGACGGCGGCGAGCTCCTTCTCGTTGAGCGTCTCGTGCTCGAGGAGCTCCAGGACGAGGTGGTCCAGGACGTCGCGGTACTCGTGGAGGATCTCCCACGCCTCGTCGTGCGCCGAGTCGATGAGGCGGCGGACCTCCTCGTCGACGACGCGGGCGATGTCCTCGGAGTAGTCGCGCTGGTGACCCATGTCGCGGCCGAGGAACGGCTCGCCGTTGTCGCCGCCGAGCTTGACCGCGCCGATCCGGTCGCTCATCCCGTACTGGGTGACCATCTTGCGGGCCAGACCGGTGGCCTTCTCGATGTCGTTGGAGGCACCGGTCGTGGGGTCGTGGAAGACGATCTCCTCGGCCACTCGTCCGCCCATCGCGTAGACGAGCTGGTCGAGGAGCTCGTTGCGGGTAGTCGAGTACTTGTCCTCGCTCGGCATGACCATCGTGTAGCCGAGGGCGCGGCCGCGGGGCAGGATCGTCACCTTCGTCACCGGGTCGGTGTACCGGAGGACCGCCGCCGTGAGGGCGTGGCCGCCCTCGTGGTAGGCGGTGATCTTCTTCTCCTTCTCGTTCATCACCCGGGTGCGCTTCTGCGGCCCGGCGATCACGCGGTCGATCGCCTCGTCCAGCGCGCGGTCGTCGATGAGGTCCGCGCCGGAGCGCGCGGTGAGGAGGGCGGCCTCGTTGAGGACGTTGGCCAGGTCCGCGCCGGTGAAGCCGGGGGTGCGCTTGGCGACCATCCCGAGGTCGATCTCGGGCACCATCGGCTTGCCGCGGGCGTGGACGCGCAGGATCGCGGTGCGGCCCTGGAGGTCGGGGGCCTCGACGGTGATCTGACGGTCGAAGCGGCCCGGCCGGAGCAGGGCGGGGTCGAGGATGTCGGGGCGGTTCGTGGCGGCGATGAGGATGACGTTGGTGTTGACGTCGAAGCCGTCCATCTCGACGAGCATCTGGTTGAGCGTCTGCTCGCGCTCGTCGTGTCCGCCGCCCATGCCGGCGCCGCGGTGGCGCCCGACGGCGTCGATCTCGTCGACGAAGATGATCGCCGGGGCGTTGGACTTGGCCTGCTCGAAGAGGTCGCGGACGCGGGAGGCGCCGACTCCGACGAACATCTCGACGAAGTCCGACCCGGAGATCGAGTAGAAGGGCACCCCGGCCTCGCCGGCGACGGCGCGGGCGAGGAGGGTCTTGCCGGTGCCGGGCGGGCCGTACAGGAGGACGCCCTTGGGGATCTTCGCGCCCACGGCCTGGAACTTCGTCGGGTCGGCGAGGAACTCGCGGATCTCCTGGAGCTCCTCGACGGCCTCCTCCGCGCCGGCGACGTCGGCGAAGGTGACCTGCGGGTTCTCCTTGCTGACCATCTTGGCCTTGGACTTGCCGAACTTCATCATCCCGCCGCCGCCCTGCATGCGGGACAGGAGGAACCAGAAGACGCCGAGGAGGATGAGCATCGGCAGCAGGAGGCTGAGCGCGGAGGACCAGAACGAGGGGCGGGGCACCTCGGAGTTGAAGCCCTCGGCGGGGTCGGCCGCGGCGATCGCCTCCATGACGGTCTCGCCCTGCGGGGTCGCGTAGTAGAAGGCGACGAGGTCGCCCTTGTCCTCGAAGTCCTCGCTGAGGACGAGCTCGACGCGCTGCGTCGTGTCGGTGACCTCCGCCTGCTCGACGGTCTCACCGGCGAGCAGCTCCAGGCCGTCGGACGTGTCGATCTCCTCGGGGCTCTCCCCGGTGAGCATCGAGGCCCCGAGGTAGGCGAGGACGAGGACGAGGACGACCCACACGATGGGGCCGCGCAGCAGCTTCTTGGCGTTCATCGGTGGCGGCGCGACGGCCGGGTCCCTCCTGCTTGATCGATCACCATGTGACGTTACACGGACACTCCGCGCAGGCGGGTGCGTGTTCGCCCAGGGCGGGACCGCCGCCCGGTCCCTGCCCGGCGGCGGCGCGCGGGCCGCTCAGCCGTTGTAGACGTGCGGCGCCAGCGTGCCGACGAAGGGCAGGTGGCGGTACTTCTCGGCGAAGTCGAGCCCGTAGCCGATGACGAACTCCGGCGGGATGTCGAAACCGACGTACCGGACGTCGACGTCCACCTTGGCGGCCTCCGGCTTGCGCAGCAGGGTCGCGATCTCCACGGACGCCGGCCCGCGGCTGCGGAGGTTCGACACGAGCCAGGAGAGCGTGAGCCCGGAGTCGATGATGTCCTCGACGATGAGCACGTGGCGCCCGTGCAGGTCGGTGTCGAGGTCCTTGAGGATGCGCACCACGCCGGAGGACTTGGTGCCCGACCCGTAGGAGGAGACCGCCATCCAGTCCATCTCGATGCTGGTGTGCAGACGCCGGGAGAGGTCGGCCATGACCATGACGGCGCCGCGCAGCACCCCGACGAGCAGGAGGTCCTTGCCGGCGTAGTCGGCGTCGATCTCGGCCGCCATCTCGTCGAGCCGGGCCTCGATCTGCTCCTTCGACAGCAGGACCTTCTCGAGGTCGTCTCCCATGTCGCTGGCGTCCACGCGCACTCCCTCACTCACCTGCGCCGCGCGGGCCGCGGCGACCGAAGGTCAGCCTCCCACACCGACGCCCGGCGGTGACAGCGCCGGGCAGCGACACCGGGCCCTGTCCCCGGTACCCCGTGACGAGTGTCTCGAGCGCCGCGACGTGCGCGGCCGTGAGCGACCCGGGCGGGCAGCCGGCCGCCGTGGCGGCCCGGTGGAGCACCCGCCCGAGCAGCGCGGGGTGCGCCCCCGCGAGCACGACGACGTCGAGGCTCACCTCGCCGGCCCGGCTCACCCCGTCCTCGCCCGCCGACAGCCGACTTGCCGCCGACAGCCGACTTGCCCCCGACAGCCGACTTGCCCCCGACAGCCGACCTGTCGCCGACAGCCGACTTGCCGCCGACAGCCGACTTGCCGCCGACAGCCGACTTGTCGCCGACAGCCGACTTGTCGACGGCCCCTCCGGCAGTCCCGCACGCGCCGCGAGCTCGGCGGCGGCCGCCGCGAGATAGTCCTCGTCCTCGCGCAGCCGCCGGGCGGTGCGGGCCAGCGCCTCGGGCACCCCCGGGCCGAGAGCGTCCTCCAGGGCGGGCAGCACGTGGTGGCGCACGGCCGAGCGGCGCAGCGGCCCGCCGTCGGCGCGGCGCCACGGGCCGTCGGGCGTGTTCGTCGGGTCGTCGGCCCAGCGCAGCCCGTGGGCGGTGCACACCGCCTCGGTGTCACGGCGTCGCAGGCCGAGGAGGGGACGGCGCCACAGCCCGGCGGCGGGGGCCATGCCCGCCAGCGAGCGTCCACCGGACCCGCGGCCGAGTCCGAGGAGCACCGTCTCGGCCTGGTCGTCGAGGGTGTGCCCGAGCAGCACCGCGGCCGCCCCGGAGGTCGCCGCGGCGTCCTCGAGCGCGGCGTAGCGAGCCGACCGGGCGGCGGCCTCGGGGCCGCCTGCTCCCCCGACGTCGACGCCGCGCACCTGGACCGGGTCGAGCCCGAGCCCGCGGCACGCCTCCGCGGCCGCGCGGGCGGCGTCGCCGCTGCCCACCTGGAGCCGGTGGTCCACGACGACGGCCCCCGCCCGCAGGCCCGCCCGCGGGGCGACGAAGGCGGTCGCGGCGGCCAGGGCGAGGGAGTCTGCGCCGCCCGAGCAGGCGACGAGCACGAGGGACCCCGCGGGCAGGTCCGCCAGCACCGCGCGGACGGCGGTGCGGGCGGCGGCCACCGCCGGGGCGGGACCGGCCACGGCTCAGCCGTGGACCCGGCGCACCCAGGCGGTCGGGTCGGCGATCTCGGCGGGGGTCGGGAGGTTCTCCGCGGCGGCCCACACGGCGTTGAGCCCGTTGTGACCCACCCGGTGGACGACCCCACGGACGAAGTCGGCGCCGTTGCGGTACTGCGCGATCTTCGCGTCCACTCCCATGAGCCGGCGCACGACGACGTCCAGTGTCCCGGTTCCCTCACGGCGGCGGTCGAACTGGGTGCGGATGCGGGCGACCGAGGGCAGCACGCGCGGACCCACGGCGTCCATGACGACGTCGGCGTGCCCCTCGAGCAGCGACATGACGGCGACGACCTCGGCGAGGCGCTCGCGCTCCTCCTCGGTGAGCACGGCGTCGACGAGCGGGCCGGCGAGGGCCTGCGCCGCCGGGGTCTCCCCGCGCGGCGTGGTGACGGCCTCGACGACGGCGCGCACGGTGCGCGCGAGTCGCTGCGCCCCGCCCTCGGGGGAGGCGATCGACGAGACGGTCGCGGTCATCCGCTCGGCGAGGTGGCCGGCGAGCCAGGGCGCGGCGGAGAACTGGACGGCGTGCGTCTGCTCGTGGAGGCAGACCCAGCGGCGGAAGTCGAGGGCGTCGAGGTCGAGCTCGCGCTCGACGTGGAGGATGTTCGGCGCGACGAGGAGGAGGTAGCCGGGCTCCCCGCGGCCGTCGACGCTGGTGAAGGGGTCGAACTGGCCGAGCACCTTCGTCGACAGGTAGGAGAGCATGACGCCGAGCTCCTCGCCGCCGAGCCGCGCGGCTCCGGGCAGCGTGGTGGGCGGGAGCAGGTCCCCGACGAGGTGGCGGAACATCCCGACGTTGGCCTCGGCCCAGCGGGCCCGGTCCACGACGTAGACGGGGCGCCGGGCGGCCCGCGCGGCGGCGTCGTCCAGGCCGGTGATGTCGGCGACGTGGCCAGGTGCCTCCTTCGCGGAGGTGTGGAGCACGGTGACGAGGCCGCGGGCCTCCGCGCGGCCGGCACGGGGCCCGGGCCGGGACAGCACGGCGGCGCGGTGGCGGGCCACCCGCCAGTCGATGGGAGAGCTCATGCGGCCACGCTATCCCGCGCGTCCCGGCACGGCGCAGCGCCGCCCCCGAACGTCGCACTTGCCCAGAACGTCGCAATTGGTGGGTTGAGCGACGCTCCGAGACGCTGAAGCGTCAGCGGAGCCACCAATTGCGACGTTTGTTGTCAGCACGCGCACGTGGTGACGGCAGCGGCCCACTCGTCGACGGCGGCCCGGGCCGGGCCCACCCCACCGAGCTCGAGCTCGTCGGCGACGACGGCGAAGACGAGCAGCCGGCCCGCGACGTCCTGCACGAGGCCGGTGAGACTGACGGCCGTGGTGAGCGTGCCCGTCTTGGCCCGCAGCACCCCCGCGGCGGGGCCCATCGGCCGCGCGCTCAGCGTGCCCTCGAGACCGGCCGCTGGCAGGCCCGTGACCGCGCCGTGCAGCTCGGGGCGCCCCATCGCGGTGGTGACGACCTCGGCGAGCACCACCGCCGGGACCTGGTTCTCCACGAGGAGGCCGGAGGTGTCGGCCAGGGTGACGCCGTCGGTGTCGATCCCCAGGCCCGCGAGGCGGTCGACGACGGCGCGGGTCGCGCCGGCGAAGGTCGCCTCCTCGCCGACGGCGACGGCGACGAGCCGGGCGAGCACCTCGGCGACGGAGTTCTCCGACACCGCCAGCGTGTAGGCGACGACGTCGCGCAGCGGGGCCGACTCGACGGCCCCCAGCTCCTGCCCACCGGCGGGCGCGGCGGCCCGGACGACCTCCCCGCGGACGGCGACGCCCTCGGCGCGCAGCGCGTCCGCGAAGGCCGCGCCGGCCGCGAGGGCGGGGTCCGCCTGGTACCCGCCGCTCGGGTCGACCCCCGCCCGCACCGCGAGCGGCTGGACCGGCATGACGAAGTCCAGGTCGATGCCGCCCCAGCCGGGGGCGTAGAGCGGGCCGGTGAAGAGCGAGTCGTCGACGGCGACGCGCACCTCCTGCCCGGCGAGCACCTCGGCGGCCTGGGCGGCGAGGTCGCGCAGCGAGGCCCGGCCCACGACGTCGCGCGGGTTCGCCTCACCGTCGGTGAGGAGGATGTCGCCGCCCCCGACGAGCACGACCTGCCCGCCCTCCCCGGCGACCGCCGTCGTGCGCAGGACGTGGCCGGGACCGAGCGCGTCGAGCGCCGCGACGGCGCCGAGGAGCTTGAGGGAGGACGCGGGGGTACGCGGCCGGGCGCCGCCGACGTCGACGAGCACCTCGCCGGTGAGGGCGTCCGCGACGACGACACCGACGTCCCCGCCGGTCCGCTCGTCCGCGGCGAGCGCCTCGCTGAGCTCGGTGAGGCGCTGCGCCGAGGGCAGCGGCGCCTCCGGGTCGAGCGCCGGGACGAGCGGCTCGGCGGGCGCGGCGCTGGCCCGCGGGAAGGGCGCCGGCTCGGGGACCGGCGGCTGCGTCGTGAGGACCCCGGGGACGACGTCGGCGGCGTCGGCTGCGCCGTAGCCCCCCACGAGGAGGAGGAGCAGGGCCGAGACGGTGGCCGTCACCCGCCGCCTGCTGGTCGACGCCACGCCGGCCGCCACCCTCCTGCGCCACGTCGTGGCCGCGATCTGCGAACTCGTAGGCCAGACTAGTGCCCGGTAACGACATGAGCGCATTCCCGGTCCCGCACCCCAGCGAGGCACCGGCACTCAGGAGAAGAGGTCAGGCAGTGGAGTTCGACGTCACGATCGAGATCCCCAAGGGGAACCGCAACAAGTACGAGGTGGATCACGAGACCGGACGCATCCGCCTGGACCGGATGCTCTTCACCTCCACCCGTTACCCGGACGACTACGGCTTCATCGAGATGACCCTCGGCGAGGACGGTGACCCGCTCGACGCTCTCGTCCTCCTCGAGGAGCCCACCTTCCCCGGCTGCCTCATCCGCTGCCGCGCGCTCGGCATGTTCCGCATGCGCGACGAGGCCGGCGGTGACGACAAGGTGCTCTGCGTGCCGACCGGTGACCAGCGCGCGTCGTGGCGCACGGACATCGAGGACGTCAGCGAGTTCCACCGCCTGGAGATCCAGCACTTCTTCGAGGTCTACAAGGACCTCGAGCCCGGCAAGTCGGTCGAGGGCGCGCACTGGGTGGGCCGGGAGGAGGCGGAGGACGAGATCCGCCGCTCCTTCCAGCGGGCCAAGGACGCCGGCTACTACGAGCACGCCGACCCGCACGGGCCGGGTCAGGCCGAGTAGCTCAGACCCGCCCGCCGTAGGGCAGGACGCCCGGCCAGTACATCGGGACGAGCTCGACGGTCTTGCCCGGCGACGGCGCGTGCAGGCGCATCCCGTCGCCGGCGTAGATCGCCACGTGGTAGATCCCCGAGGCGGCGCCGTTGCTGGAGTAGAAGACGAGGTCGCCGGGCTGCAGCTGGTCCACGGGCACCCGGCTCGTCGCCGCGTACTGCGCCTTCGTCGTGCGCGGCAGGGAGATCCCGGCGCGGGCGAACGCCGTCTGGGTGAGGCCCGAGCAGTCGTAGCCGTTCGGCCCGGCCGCGCCCCACACGTAGGGCTTGCCCAGCTGCGTGCGGGCCCAGTCCAGGGCCGCCCGCGCCCCGCTCGACGACGACGGCGGCGGCTGGGGTACCGGCTCGGGCTTCGGTTCCGGCTGGGCCGGGGCGGGGGTGGTCGGCTGGGGAGCCGGACGCGTGGGCTCCGGCGCCGGCCGCGTCGGCTCGGGCCGCGTCGGCTCGGGCCGCGCCGGCTCGGGCGCCGGGCGGGTCGGCTCGCTGTCCGGCCGCGACGGCG
>NZ_VUKC01000020.1 GCF_009193135.1 Georgenia satyanarayanai | reverse complement strand
CCGACCAGGCACCCACTGCCGGGGTCGTACTCCTCGGACAGGAGCCCGAGGTCGCTGGAGTACACGACGAACAGGTCGAGGAAGTCCTCCTCGATGCGGGCGACCATCCGAGCACGGCGCGCGCTGCTGGAGTCCCTCGTGAGGATCCCCTCCGGAACGTGACTCGCGTCTGATTCGTGGAGGCTGCGAGCCGGTGGCGGCGACCCTCGACGGGTTCGTGCATCGCAGATTCTCCGAGTGCTATTTCTGGCCCACCTTCCAACCCCGCTGGCCGGGCGTATGACCTCGCCGAGGGCGGCTGCCAGATCAGCGAGCCAGGTAGATCGTGTTCGCGGAGGTGGAGCCGGTGTAGAAGTTCGGAAAGCTCACCTCGACCGCGCGCACCGTGGCGAACACTGCCTGGGCGACCGCGCGGAAGCTCTCGTCGGGCGGGTCGTCGGACCATAGCGCGAAGACGCCGCCGGGCAGCAGGTGCCGGGCCAACTCGCGCAGCCCCGGCTCGGTGTAGAAGCGCGCGTTGGTCGAGTCCAGGACGTGGCGCGGTGAGTGGTCGATGTCCAGCAGGATGGCGTGGAAGCGCCGCCCTGGTGCGGTCGCGTCGAAGCCTGAGGCCGACGCGGCTCTGGCGAAGAAGTTTCCGGCGACCAGCTCGGTGCGCGGGTCATCGGTCAGCTCTGTGGCGCCCGGGAGTAGACCGCGTCGCTGCCAGTCGATGACGTCTTCGAGAAGGTCCACGACCGTCAGCGATCGCACCCGGGCGTCAGCCAGTGCGGTCCGCGCGGTGTAGCCCAGCCCCAAGCCGCCGACGACGACGTCGATGGCCGGTTCGTCGAGTTCGGCCAACGCGAGGCGGGCCAGCTCCTCCTCGGCCGCGGTGAACAGGCTGGACATCAGGAACTCGTCGCCGAGCTTGACCTCGTAGACGTCGACGCCGAGGCTCGGCTCCACCCGGCGGCGCAGGCTCAGCTCGCCGATCGGGGTCGACCGCCATGCGAGCTCCTCGAAGCGGGGCCTTGTTGTCACGCGCGATCTCCCTTGCCAAGTCGTGCTGACCACGGCGCTTGGCTACGTGGCTTGGGGGTGAGGCGTCCTTGAAGGCGGTGTGGCCGCGGTGGTGAGTGTAGTGATGAAGGAAGTCGGGGAAGGCGGCGGCGTGTTCGGCCTCACTGAGGTCGGGGCGGACGTAGGGCCGCCCGAAGCATGGTGCGGCTGCAATCGCTCCACCTTGGTCAGCGCGGCGGAAAAGGTCCGCATCTGCGCCGCGGGTGGTATGTCAAAGAATGTTCTTAATGGCGATGGCGCGCGACGTTACTCAGGGTGGTCGAGCGCATCCCCCTGCCAACTGAGGTCGGCGTCGGAGGGGACGGGGAGCACCTCCAGGCCGGGCGTGTGTACGAGTTCCTCGACCAGCACCCGGGTGCCTGCCACGAGCGTGGAGTCGAAGTCGATCTCGGTGGCCAGCACCCACGCGTGGTCATCGGGCCAGATAATGCTGGGCGACTGCGCCCAGATCGCTTCGTCGATCCATGGCGCCCGGTCGGTCCATCGGACGTCCACGAAGTCCGCTGCGCCGGCCTCGAACAGCACATAGCTGCGTCCCGTGCCGCCGTGCAGGTCGAACCGCGGCCCCGTGGCCACCTCGCGCGACAGGATCCCGGTGCCCGGCTTGGCATGCCTCAGCGATGCGCCGAAGCGGTACCCCAGCGCGTCGCGAACCCTGGCCCCTACTTGGCGCGCGGTCACCGCCAGCCGTCGCAGACCTGAGGAGGCCAGCACCAGCTGCATGCGCGCCCCCGCACTCATCAGCCCGCCCCAGCCCTCCCATACTGCGGCGACGCCAGCGGTCGGAGTCGTGGTGTGCTCAGTCAGCACCGTTGCGGCCACGGAGAGTGCGGCGGCGTCAAGGCAGCCCTCCTGCGGCGGGAAGTAGCGCCAGCCGTCCAGACCGACCACGTCGTCCGCCGGACCGGGCGCCTGCCGGACCAGTCGGGCGAACTGGGCCTCGGGGTGCATCGTCGTGCCGAAGGACGCCGCGGTGGCCGCCCAGCTGGTCCACTGGTCCTCGATCGCGTGCTCGAGGTTTCGCACGCACTGGAAGTGCGTCGCCTGGTCGACCCCGTGCCACGTCCTGGTGTCGCGGGGTCGGTCACGCTGGACGGGGTGGAACACCCGCGCGTACGCCTCGAAGCCGGCGGGCACCACCGACAGGATGCTGCCGAAGGGCTCAGACTCCATGGGCCGCAGCCACTCGCCCCGCGAGATGTCGGGGACCCACGCGAACGGTTCAGGCATAGGGCAGCCTGCCACTACCCCTGGAGTTGGCGCGGCCGTGAAGCCACAGCAGGGCGGACGGCACCCTTCGAGGGGTCAGTCCTGTCGACGTCCTGAGTGGTCGCCCATGCCGTCTCTCACCGCGGGCCGTACCACCCAGTAAGTCACGTAAGCCCCAGACTCCAAGTGCGGCACGCTGAGAACGATTCACGAGAAGGGGTCCATTGGGAGCACACCTCACTGCCGCAAGTGCATTTCTGACTCTTTGTTCGACCATAGCCCGACCGACGCTCCCGTGCGGCCAGCCACACGCATGACATCGCCTCCGCCAAGAGCACCGACTGTTCCCGCAGCTGGCTAGAGGCGGGACGCGCCGAGAGGATCCCCGGTCGGGCGCAGCCCCGTGGCTGGCTTCGAGGGAACTGGCTTGCCGGCGTCCCGTGAAAGTGTCCGTTGCGGGACGCCGGCAGGGGGGTTCAAGCTCGTGCCGGCGCGACGGCGAGCTCGGCCTTGGCTGCCAATCGTTGGCGCTGGATGGCGCGGTAGACGGTAGAGCGACCGACGCCGAACAGTTCGGCGACCTCGAGAGTGCTGTACTCGCCGCTGTGCACCAGCGACACCAGGTGGGCTTCCTGCTTACGGCTGAGTTTGGGCTGTCTACCCTTCAGTCGACCCTTGGCCTTCGCGACCTTCATGCCCTCGACCGTGCGCAGCCGGATCAGGTCGGACTCGAACTCGGCAACCATGGCGAGCACGTTGAAAAGCAGACGGCCAACTGCGTCGGTCGGGTCGTAGATGGACCCGCCGAGCGAGAGGCTCACCTGTCGAGCGGTCAACTCATCAGCGATCGCCCGCGCATCCGGCAGGGACCGGGCCAGACGGTCGAGCTTCGTGACCACCAGGGTGTCCCCAGCACGACATGCGGCCAGGGCCTCACGCAGGCCGGGGCGTTCCCGGTTGGTGCCGGTCAGGCCGTGATCGACGTAGATGCGTTCGCTCTCCACGCCCAGGATGAGCAGGGCGTCGCGCTGAGCGGTGAGGTCTTGCTGATCGGTAGAACATCGGGCGTATCCGACACGTAGTGCGCCCATGGCGCACCTCCCGAAGGGATCGGCCCGGCCGCGCCACCGCTTCAGTGGTCGGCTCGAGCACCGGGCAGAACCCGGCACCACCAGCGACTACCTCTCCTTCTCCGGGCGCAAGTGCTCGGTGCTCAAGTGCCTGCCCCCAATGGGTGCTTCCGATGATCGCCCATTCGACTTACGAGATGGTCTTCATGGTGAGCGCGGAGCAGATCCGCCAGTGGGGTCAAGACGTTGAAGCGGGTCAAGACAACCTCGCTGAGGTGATCGGGACGCTGGTCGACGTTGGAGTCGATGCGCGTCGAGCCCGTGGACTGCTCACTGCGGCCGGCGTCGTCATCGAGCCGGTCCTGGAGGAGGACGCTGAGCTGGCGGGAGCCATGCGGTCACTGGACATGAGACAAGAACCCCTCGCTGGGCGATAGGTGCTGTCTCACGCTGACGGTCCGCAGCACCCCGGCTGAAGTCCTGACTGCCGATCGGGCATGGGCCGATCTCGACCTCCCACTACGCGTACGGCTCATCCGATGAACACGGGTCCGGCAATGACCGCGCACCACGGCCGTGGCAAGCCGCTACTCGGTCGCGTCGTCGCCCAGCTCGACGAGGTGACCGGCGATCGCCGTCACCAGCCGCGGGTCCCGGCCTCACCCTTGAACGGGCCGACCACACGGCGGGTGCACCAGCCGCCGTAGAACCCTCCGGCCTGCGGCCGGACCGGTTCGCCGTCAACGGTGCACAGGGTCATTCGGCCCGGGTAGAACGCGACGTACCCGACCAGCGTCTGGTACCCGGGAGAGGGCTCGGGGTAGGTCCAGGCACCGGCCGGCGCCACCACCCTCGCTCCGGTCTCATCGCGGCCGACGACGTCCGCGTACGTGGCGCGCCCCTTGAACTCACACACGGTGGTCGGCGCGGCCGCAGCGACGAGGGCACCGTCGGTGATGTCGGCGACCGGCAGGTAGTAGGTCGGCGGGTGGGACGTCTCCAGCACCCGCAGGGCACGTCGGGTGTCGGCGACGACGGTCGTCCCGAGCAGCACCCGAACATGCTCCGCAGTCGGCTGCACGACGGGTGGGCGGGGGTAGTCCCACACCGACTCCTGACCCGGCCCGGGTGGGACGGCGACCTGCCCGCCCGGGGGTGGCGTGCGGGGACTCCAGTCCGGGCGGTCACTGTGCGTCATGCATCGACAGTAGACCGGGGCGCCGCGAGCGTGATGACAGACGATGCCCAGTCATTGCCCCCGGCGGCTGCTGGTGCTCCCCCCGCGGACGGGCGGGCAGGACCTCCGGGCAAGGTACGGGAGCGAGCCTGTCGCCGCCCGCCATCCTGCGCCGGGCTCGCCGCGGCGCGCCGGTCGCGGGAGGATCACAGTCATGTCCGCCGAGACGCGTGAACTGGCGATGTTCCCGCTCGGCTCCGTGCTGCTGCCCGGCATGCCGTTGCCGCTGCGAGTCTTCGAGCCTCGCTACATCGCGATGCTCGCCTCGGTGCTCGGGGAACCCGAGCGCGAGTTCGGCGTGGTCCTGATCGAGCGCGGCTCGGAGGTCGGCGGCGGCGACGCCCGGTTCGAGGTGGGCACAGTGGCACGCATCCAGTCGGTCGAGATCGACGAGGGCTCGATCAGGCTGCTCGCGACGGGTGCGACACGGTTCGAGGTCGTCCGCTGGCTCCAGGATGACCCGTTCCCACGTGCCGAGGTACGCGAGCTCGAGACGTTGGCACTCGACCCACCTGCCGTGTCGATGCTCGCCGAGGCCGAGGCGCTGGTGCGCGCGACCTTGACCAGAGCGAGCGAGTTCGTCGAGCTCCCGTGGCCGCCTGACATAGAGCTCTCCGCAGAGCCGGCGAGACGCATCTGGCAGGTCGCCGGTATCGCACCGCTCGGCCCGCTGGATCACTACGCGCTGCTGCGCTCGGCGACCGCGGCGGAGCTGCTGACCACGCTGGTGGACGAGACGCGGGCCGTGGATCTCCGCTTCACCGCGGGGTGGCCGGACCAGCCGCCCGGCGACGGGGACCTGTCACCGTGAGTCGCCGGAACGGACCACCGTGCGCCGAGCAGCGGTTCGGAGCGGAAGCCTGAAAGACGCCTGGCGGAGCAAAGCGGATAGGCGGAGCCAGGCATCGCTCGCTCGTGAGCCGTGAGCGATCGGCTCACCAAGGCCGGACGGGCCTCAGTGGTGCGCCCGGCCGCGTCGCCGCTCGTACATCCGGGCGAGCTTCTCGATGAGGGCGAGGGCGTGGGGGGTGAGGAGGATGCTGAGGGCCGCGGTGGTGCAGATGCCGAGCGCGGCTCCGGCGAGGGTGTCGTGTGGGAGGTGGACACCGTCGACAACCCGGGAGGCCGCAGTCGCAATGGCGGCCAGGTAGGCGCTCCATGCCCAGGCACTGGCGCTCAGCAGGACGAGGGCGGTGGCCAGTGAGAAGGCGATCGTCGAGTGGTTGCTGGGGAAGGACCAGTTCCCGGCGCCGGGGCACTGGGGGTCGGGTAGAACCGCGCGGCACGGTCGTTCCCGAGCGAGCACCACTTTGAGTGCTTCGCTGGTCCCGTAGGCGAGCAGGACGCCGACACCGCTGGCGACGGCGGTGGCAATGCGTTCCCGCGCGCGGCGGAGGCGCCACGTCTGCAGCGCAACGGCCGACGTGAGGGCGACCACCAGGACGTCGGCCACCTGGTCAGGCCACTCGACGCGGGTGTGCGCGACGGCGAGGTACAGGCGGGTGGACGGCGCGGTGAGCAGCAGGGCGGCTGTGACCAGCACGAGCCCGGTGGCCCACCACGCGGCGGCGTGCAGGAGCGGACGCGGTGCCGCAGGCCGCTCGGCGCCGGCGGTCACAGCTGCAGGACGGCCATGGCGATGAGGAAGTAGATCACCAGGCCGGTGGCGTCGACGAACGTCGTGATGAACGGGTTGGAGAACACCGCCGGATCGGCCCGGACGACCCGGGCCACCAACGGCATCACACCGCCGACGGCGGCGGCCATCGTGCAGATGCTGAGCAGCGTCAGCCCGACCACGGCCCCGATGGGTGCGCCGTAGGCCAAGGTGGCGAACACCAGACCCACCGTTCCGAGCAGCAGTCCGAGACTGAGGCCCACGCGGACCTCCCGAGCCAGGACCCGGAAGATGTCCCTCGGCCTGACGTCCTCCAGGGCCAGGGCGCGGGTGATGGTGGTGGCGGCCTGGTTCCCTGCGTTGCCTCCTGTGCCGATGAGCAGGGGGATGAACAGGGAGAGCACCACCATCTGCTCGAGCGTCTCCTCGAAGACCTCCAGCACCTGCACGGTGAGCGTCGCCCCGACTGCCAGCACGAGCAGCCACACCACCCGGGAGCGCACGATCGAGCCCACCGGCGTCGACAGGTAGGGCCGGCGCAGGGGCTCGGACCCGCCGATACGCGCCTGGTCCTCCGAGTCCGCCTCCTCCAGGACCCACAGGGCGTCATCGACCGTGAGGATGCCCACGAGACGCCGCTCGGCGTCCACGATCGGCAGCGCGAGCAGTCTCTGCTCCGCGCAGCGCCGAGCCGCGGTCTCCGCGTCCTCGGTGACCAGCGCCGAGTGAGGTTCCTGCATGAGGTCGGCCACCGGGGTGTCGGAGGCCGCCCCCAGGAGGTCTCGCAGACTGACGACACCCACCAGCCGCCGCTGCCCGTCGAGCACCGGCAGGGTGTAGACCGTCTCCGCGTCCGCCAGCCTGGCCCGTACCCGGTCCAGGCTCTCGCCGGCAGTGAGGTGGGGGTGGGTGGTGACGTACTCCGGGCTCATCCGGCGACCGATCGAACCGTGCGGGTATCCCAGCACGGCGGCAGTGAGGTCACGCTCGGCCCGGGGCAGTCCGTGGAGCAGGCGGGTGGCCACCGAGGCCGGCAGCTCATCGAGCAGGCTCACCCGGTCATCGGGGTCCATCGCGGCGAACACCGCGGCGACGTCCTCGTCTTGCAGCCCCTGGACCAGGTCCCCCTGGAGGGTCGCGTCCAGCCCCTCGAAGACCTCCAGCGCCCTGTCCTTGGGAAGCAACCGGTAGACCAGCGCCCGCTCCTTGAGGCTCAACCGTTCCAGCGCGGGGATGATCTCGCTGGTCGACATCTCGGCCAGGACGGCGATGAGAGCCGGGAGGTCCTGGGCCGACAGCGCGTCCTCGAGGTCGGCGCAGTCGTCGGCGGTGGTGCTGTCCTTCACGGTGCTGGCCTCTTCCCCGAGTCGGTCACGTCCTGTCGTCGCTCGCCGCAGTCGGCAGCCACTGCCGCCCAGGCACACGCCGGTGGCCTCGATGTGTGCGGGCCCACCGCGCGGAGGCGATGACTGCCATCGACGATAGGCCACGGCTCTGGCGAGGACCTCGTCAGGTCTCGGTCACCGGTCGCGCGCCACCACGGTGTTCGACGCCTGCGCCCGGGGCCGCAGGACCATGAGGTCGACGTTGACGTGGTGCGGCCGGCCCAGGGTCCACGCGATCGCGTCGGCGACGTCCTCGGCGAGGAGCGGCTCGGCGACGCCCTCGTAGACCTTCGCCGCGGCTGCCTCGTCACCGAGCCGGTTGAGGGAGAACTCCTCGGTGCGGACCATGCCCGGCGCGATCTCGATGACGCGCACCGGCTGGCCGACGAGCTCGAGCCGCAGCGTCGTCGCGATGACCCGCTCGGCGTGCTTGGCGGCGACGTAGCCGCCGCCGCCCGGGTACGTGCCGTGGGCCGCCGTCGACGTCACGACGAGGACGTCCCCGGCCCCGGAGTCGCGCAGGTCCGGCAGCAGCGCCTGCGTGAGCCGCAGCGTCGACAGGACGTTCATCTCGTACATGACGCGCCAGTCCTCCACGCTGCCCGTCTCGACCGGGTCCGCGCCGCGAGCGCCGCCGGCGTTGTTGACGAGCGCGTGGAGCGGACCGCCCGAGCGCACGGACGCGACGAGAGCCGCGACGTCGTCCTCGTCCGTGAGGTCCGCGGCGACGGCGACGGCACCGGTCTCCTCGGCGAGCGCGGCGAGCCGGTCCGCGCGGCGGGCCGTCGCGACGACGTCCCACCCCTCGGCGCGCAGGCGCCGCACGGTCGCGGCGCCGATCCCGCTGGAGGCACCGGTGACGAGGGCGCGGCGGACGGGGGTGGGCGACGTGGTGTCCATGCCCCCATGGTGCCTGGCCGCGCGGGCGGCACGGCGTGGATACTGGGGCGCGTTCGCAGACGGCAGCGGGAGGCAGCATGACCATCGGGTTCATCGGGGCGGGCACCATGGCCGGCGCCATCGTGCGCGGCGTGACCGCGGCGGGCGTCGTCCCGGGCGGGGACGTGCTCCTCTACGACGTCAACGAGTCCGCGGCCCGGCGCCTCGCCGACGACGTCGGCGCCTCCGTGGCGGACTCGGCGGAGGCGGTCGTCGCGAGCAGCGACATCGTCGTGCTCGCCGTCAAGCCGCAGGTGCTGCCCGCCGTCCTGGGCGATCTGGCGTCCGCCGTCGTCGCGCGCCGCCCGGTCCTCGTGTCGATCGCCGCCGGGATCACGCTCTCCGCCCTGGACGCCCTGCTGCCCGGGGGTGACGTGCCGGTCGTGCGGGTCATGCCCAACGTCAACGCGATGATCGGCGCGGGCATGGCGGCCCTGTGCGGGAACGAGGCGGCAGGTGAGGCCGACGTCGCCCGCGTCGAGGAGATCTTCGCGGCCGTCGGCGGCACGGTCGTCCTCGCCGAGAAGGACTTCGCCACCTACACCGCGATCGCCGGCTCCTCCCCCGCCTTCGTCTTCACCTTCATCGACGCCCTCGCCCGCGGCGCGGTGCGCGACGGCATGCCCAAGGCCCTCGCCACCCGGATCGCCGCGCAGGCCGTGCTCGGCAGCGCCCGCATGGTCCTCGAGCGGGCCGAGGACGGCGTCAGCCCGGCCGACCTCGTCGACATGGTGTGCTCCCCCGGCGGGACGACCATCGCCGGGATCGTCGCGATGGAGGAGGCCGGCTTCACCCCCGCCGTCGTGCGCGGCGTGCGGGCGGTCGTCGACCGGGACCGCGCGCTCGCCGACTGAGCGCCCCGCTCTCCCCGCGCCGACCAGCGGTTTCGGCGCTAGCGTCCCCGTGACCGGACGACGAGGAGAGGCAATGAGCGACAGCGGCAGCACGATGAACGGACGCATCCTCGGCATCAGCCTGGCGGCGGCCATGGGTGGTTTCCTCTTCGGCTTCGACACCGCCGTCATCAACGGCGCGATCGACGCGATGAGCGAGGACTTCGGCATCAGCGGCTTCCTCCAGGGCTTCGCGGTCTCCTCCGCGCTGCTCGGCTGCGTGCTCGGCGCGTGGCTCGCCGGGCCGCTGGCCGCCCGGCAGGGGCGGGTGCGCGTGATGATCATCGCCGCGGCGCTCTTCGCGGTCTCCGCGATCGGCTCCGGCCTCGCCTTCGGCACCTGGGACCTCATCGCCTGGCGCGCGCTCGGGGGCCTCGGCGTCGGCGCGGCCTCCGTCATCGCCCCCGCCTACATCGCCGAGGTCTCCCCCGCGGACGTCCGCGGGCGCCTCGGGTCCCTGCAGCAGCTCGCGATCGTCCTCGGCATCTTCGCCGCCCTCCTCTCGGACGCCTTCCTCGCCGACGTCGCGGGCGGCGCCGCCGAGGAGCTGTGGCTGGGCCAGGAGGCGTGGCGCTGGATGTTCATGGCCGAGGCGGTCCCGGCGACGATCTACGGGCTGCTCGCCCTCACCATCCCCGAGTCACCGCGCTACCTCGTCGACCAGGACCGCGAGGAGGAGGCCGCGGAGGTCCTCACGAAGTACACCGGCGTCAGGGACACCGCCGCGAAGATCAAGGAGATCCACCAGTCCCTCACGCGCGAGGCCCGAGAGAACCTCGGCGACCTGCGCGGGGCGTCCATGGGCCTCAAGCCGATCGTGTGGGTCGGCATCGCGCTCGCCGTGTTCCAGCAGTTCGTCGGGATCAACGTCATCTTCTACTACTCGACGACGCTGTGGCGCTCGGTCGGCTTCGAGGAGAGCCAGGCCCTGACGACGTCGGTCATCACGTCGGTGACGAACGTCCTCGTCACGATCGTCGCGATCCTCCTCGTCGACAAGGTGGGCCGTCGTCCGCTCCTCATCGGCGGCTCGGTCGGCATGGCGGTGACGCTCGGGACGCTCGCCGTCGCCTTCTCCCAGGCCCAGGGCACCGGCGAGGACGTCAGCCTCCCCCAGCCCTGGGGCACCGTCGCGCTCGTCGCCGCGAACCTCTTCGTCGTGTCCTTCGGCGCGACCTGGGGACCGATCATGTGGGTGATGCTCGGGGAGATGTTCCCGAACAAGATCCGCGCCACGGCCGTCTCGGTCGCCTCCGCCGTCAACTGGCTGGCGAACTTCACCGTCTCCACGACCTTCCCCACCCTCTCCGAGATCAGCCTCAGCCTCGCCTACGGGCTCTACGCCACCTTCGCCTTCCTCTCCCTGCTCTTCGTCCTGTGGAAGGTGCCCGAGACCAAGGGCCGCGAGCTCGAGGACATGACCGACGACGCACGGCAGAGCAAGGCCCGCACCTAGCCCCTCCGTCGCGGGGGCGAGCCGAGGCGTAGGCTTGCCGCGGACCCCGGGCCACGCCCGGTGGCGGGCCTCGACCTTGGGCCCACGGTCCGCGCGCGGCGCTGTGACTGCGCAGAGCTCATCCGTACCCCGCTCTGGAGTCCCGCGTGCCCCTGCCCCGCCGTGCCGCCGTCCTCGGCGCACTCGCCCTCGTCCTCACCGCCTGCTCCGCCGCGCCCGCCGACGACGCCACGACCGACGACGACGGCGGGAGCGCTGCGCCGTCGTCGTCCGCGGCCGGGTTCCCGGTGACCGTGGCGAGCTGCGGGACCGAGACCACCCTCGACGCCCCGCCCGAGCGGATCGTCACGATCAAGTCCTCGGCCACGGAGATGGTCATCGCGCTCGGCGCGGGTGACCGGCTCGTGGGGACTGCCTTCTCCGACGGCCCGCTGCCCGACGGCGTGACCGAGCCCCCCGTCCTCGCCGAGCGCAACCCCTCCCGCGAGTCCGTGCTCGACCTCGCCCCCGACCTTGTCTACGCCGGGTGGGAGTCCAACCTCTCCGACGACGGCGCCGGCGAGCGGGCGGGCTACGAGGAGCTCGGCGTCTCGACCTTTGTCTCCCCCTCCGCCTGCCAGGACCCGGCCCACCAGCCGGAGCAGCTGGGGTTCGAGGACGTCTTCGCCGAGATCGAGACGGTCGGGCGGCTCCTCGGCGCGCCGGAGGAGGCGGCGAGCCTCGTCGCCGAGCAGCGGGCGGCGCTCGACGCCGTCACGCCCACCGGTGAGGGGCTGAGCGCGCTGTGGTACTCCTCGGGCTCCGACACGCCCTTCGTCGGTGCCGGGGCCGGGGCACCGCAGATGATCATGAGCGCGGCCGGGCTGACGAACATCGCCGCGGACGTCGCGGACACGTGGACCTCGCTGTCGTGGGAGGTCGTGGCGGACCGCGACCCGGACGTCCTGGTGCTCGTCGACTCCGCGTGGAACACCGCCGAGCACAAGATCGAGGTGCTCGAGTCCAACCCGGTGACCGCGGCCATGCCCGCGGTCCAGGAGAAGCGCTTCCTCACGGTCCCCTTCCCGGCGACGGAGGCCGGCGTGCGCAACGTCGACGCCGTCGTCGAGCTCACCCGGCAGATCGACGAGCTCTCGCCGTGACCGACCTCGACCGCCGCGCGCCGGCCACCGACGCTCCGGCCCCGCGGGCCGGGGCCGGCCGGCCGCGACGGCTCGCGCTGGCCGGCCTGCTCGTCGGCCTGGTCGCGCTGCTCCTCCTCGCGATGAGCTGGGCGGTGACCGTGGGGCCGGCGTCGATCACGGTGGGACAGGTGTGGGGCTCGGCATGGCACCACGTGTGCTCGGCCCTCGCCCCGGGCGCGGTCACCTGCGCCGGCGACCCGCTCACCGCGATCCAGGACGCCATCGTGTGGCAGGGACGCGGGGCGCGGGTGGTCGCGGCGGCCAGCGTCGGGGCGGGGCTCGCCGTCGCCGGCACGGTCATGCAGGCCGTCGTGCGCAACCCGCTGGCCGACCCCTACCTCCTCGGCGTCTCCTCCGGTGCCTCCCTCGGGGCGGTCGCCGTCCTCGTGCTCGGGATGACGGTGCTCCTGCCGGTCGCCGCGTTCGCGGGGGCGGTCGGGGCGCTCGTCCTCACGCTGCTGCTCGCCGCGGGGCGCGGCGGTGGGCTGCCGCCCGTGCGCACCGTGCTGGCCGGCGTCGCGGTCGGGCAGGCGTGCTCGGCGCTCGTCAGCTTCGTCATCTTCTGGTCCGCGACGGGCGACTCCTACCGGGAGATCCTGTCCTGGCTGCTCGGCTCCTTCGGGGGCATCACCTGGGGCGAGGCGGCGCTCGCCGTCGGTGGCACGGTGGTCCTCGGTGGCCTGCTCGCGTCACGCGCGCGGGTGCTGGACGCCTTCGCGTTCGGCGACGTCTCGGCGTCCGCGCTCGGCGTCCACGTGAGGCGCGAGCGCTGGCTGCTCCTCGTCGTCGTCACGCTCCTCACCGCCGTCCTCGTCTCGGTGTGCGGGTCGATCGGCTTCGTCGGGCTCGTCGTCCCCCACGCCGTCCGGCTCGTGCTCGGCTCGCGCAACCACCGGGTCATGCCGGTCGCCGCGCTCGTCGGGGCACTGTTCCTCCTCCTCGCCGACACCGCGGCCCGCACGGTCTTCGAGCCGCGTGAGCTGCCGGTCGGGATCCTCACCGCCGCCATCGGTGCCCCGGTCTTCGCGGTCCTCCTGCGCCGGAGCCGGCTGTGAGCGGGTCCGCGCGGACCGGGACCCGCACCGAGGCGCTGACGCTCACCGTCGGCGGGGTCGGTGTGAGCCTGGGTGGGGCCAAGGTCCTGCGCGAGGTGGCCGCCCAGCTGCCGCCCGGTGAGGTGAGCGCCGTCGTCGGGCCCAACGGGTCGGGGAAGTCGACGCTGCTGCGGCTGCTCGTGGGGGCGCTCGAGCCGGACCACGGCACGGTCCTCCTCGACGGCCGCGAGCTCGCCGGGCTGTCCCGTCGTGCCCGCGCGCGCGAGCTCGCGCTGGTCGAGCAGGACTCGAGCGCGCCGGTGTCCCTCGACGTCCTCGACGTCGTCCTCCTCGGGCGCACCCCGCACCGCCCCACCTGGTCCGCGGACTCGCGCGACGACGTCGCCCTCGCCCGTGAGGCGCTCGGGCGCACCGGTGCCGCGCACCTCGAGGGCCGGGACGTCGCCACGCTGTCCGGCGGCGAGCGCCAGCGCGTCCACCTGGCGCGGGCGCTCGCGCAGACGCCACGGCTCCTCCTGCTGGACGAGCCGACCAACCATCTCGACGTCGGCGCCCAGCTCGACGTGCTCCACCTCGCGGGAGGGCTCGCGGCCACGGGTGTCACGGTGCTCACCGCACTGCACGACCTCAACCACGCGCTGCAGCACTGCGCCCACGTCGTCGTGCTCGACGCCGGGCGGGTCGTGACGGCGGGCCCGCCGCGCGAGGTCCTCACCGAGGAGCTCGTCTCCCGCGTCTACGGGGTGCGCGCCGAGCGGGTCACCGTCCGCGGCCAGGACCTCCTCCTCTACACCCGCGCCTGACGCCGACCGGATCGCGTCACGAGCACGGCCCTGGAGGGGTGACCCGCGGGGAAGCTCCGGCGCTACGCCCGTCCGTCGGCGCGGCCGCGGGCGTAGGCCTCGGCGGAGCCCTCACGGAAGAGGTCGTCGGCCGCGGAGCGGGCGAGCACGCGGGCACCGTCCCCGTCCGCCACCGTGACGAGGTGTGCCAGGCCGCGCACGACGGCCACCGGGCGGCCGTCGGCCTTGCCCTTGACCAGCTCGGCGGCCGCGGCGATCTCGTCGGCGGCGGCGATCGTCGTCATCCGCAGCTCGCGGCCGTACCCGTCGCGCCGTCCCCGGTGGTCCTGCAGCACGACGACGCCGGCGGCACCGATCGCGATGTCCGCGACGCCCTCGCGCCACGGCCGCCCGACGGTGTCGGTGACGACCACGCCCGGCCGCACCCCCAGGCGGGCGTCCAGGCCCCGGCGCAGGCGCCGCGCCGACTCGTCCGGGTCCTCCGGCAGGAGCAGCGCGGTGCCCAGCGGCACGTCGGAGGCGTCGACGCCCGCGGCGGCCATGACCAGCCCCTGCGGCGTCTCGACGATCCGCAGCGTCGACCCGTCCGGCCGCGGCCGCTCGGCCACCACCCGCACGGTCTGGGCGGCGATGGCCGCCTCCAGCTCCTCACGAGTCCGGGCGGCGACGAGCCGCCGCTCCGCCTTGGCCACGACCTTGCTCGCGACGACGACGACGTCCCCCTCGGCGACCCCGACGCTCCCGTCGGGCCAGACGAGCTCCCGGAGCGCGGGTGCGACGACGGCGGCGAGGTCGTCCCCGCCGGTGACCGGAGGCAGGCCCTCGACGGCCTGGGCGAGCAGCATCAGCGGCTCAGCTTGGGCAGCACGTCGCGGCCGAAGACCTCGACCCACTCACGCTGGTTGCGCCCGACGTTGTGGAGGTAGATGCGGTCGAAGCCGAGGTCGACGTACTTCTGGATCTCGGCGCGGTGGACGTCGGGGTCGGCGGAGATGACCATCCGGCCCTCGAAGTCTTCGGGGCGCACGAGCTTGGCCATGGCGGCGAAGTCGAAGGGCGAGCGGATGTCGGCCTTGGGGAACTTCATCCCGCCGTTGGGCCACTGGTCGAGCGCGTTCGCGAGCGCCTCCTCGTCGGTGGGCGCCCACGACATGTGGAGCTGGAGGATCTTCGGCATGGCCTCGGGGTCGCGGCCGACCTCCCGGGCGCCGGAGGCGAACTTGTCGAAGAGACCGGAGATCTTCTCCAGCGGCGCACCGACGGTGATGAGGCCGTCGGCGTGCTTGCCGGCGCGGCGGGCGGTGACCGGGCCGCCGGTGGCGACGTAGATGGGCGGTGCCTCCTCCGGCATCGTCCACAGCCGGGTCGACTCGAGCTTGTAGAACGTGCCCGAGTGCTTGGTGTCCTTGCCGGCGAGGGAGGCGGTGAAGAGCTTGCGGATGATCTCGATGGCCTCGAACATCCGGTTGATGCGCTCGGGCGCCTCGGGCCAGTAGCCGGCGGTGACGTGCTCGTTGAGCGCCTCCCCCGAGCCCAGGCCGAGCCAGTGACGCCCCGGGTACATCGCCGCGAGCGTGGCCGAGGCCTGCGCGACCATCGCCGGGTGCCAGCGGAAGGTCGGGGCGGTGACACCGGGCCCGATGTCCCCGCGGGTGCGCTCCCCCAGCGCCGACAGGACGTTCCACACGAACGCGGCCTGGCCCTGCGACGGCGTCCACGGCTGGAAGTGGTCGGCGGCCATGACGCCGGAGAAGCCGTGCTCCTCGGCCAGGGCGCTGATCTCCACCACCTCGGTGGGGTGGAACTGCTCAAGCGCCGCCGCGTACCCGATCGTGAGGTCCATGGGACCAGTCTGTCAGGTGTGACGGACCGCTCGCCCGCCCGCACCCCCTTGGACGGATGAGCCCACTGCCCCGCGGCCGTGGAACAATCGGGTCCCATGACCGACGCGCACGACCCCACCCCCGCCGCCCCGCTGTCCACCTCGTCCGTCCCGGACAAGGTCAGCCTCGACGGCCTGGAGGAGAGGTGGGACGCGCGCTGGGCCGAGCAGGGCACCTACGCCTTCGACCGCACCGCCACCCGCGAGCAGGTCTACTCGATCGACACCCCGCCGCCCACGGTCTCCGGCTCCCTCCACGTGGGCCACGTCTTCTCCTACACGCACACCGACGTCGTCGCCCGCTACCAGCGGATGACCGGCAAGCACGTCTTCTACCCCATGGGCTGGGACGACAACGGCCTGCCCACCGAGCGCCGCGTCCAGAACTACTACGGCGTGCGGGTGGACCCCACGCTCCCCTACGTCCCGGACTTCGTGCCCCCGCACGACGGCGGCGAGGGCAAGAGCGTCAAGGCCGCGGACCAGCAGCCCATCTCCCGTCGCAACTTCGTCGAGCTGTGCGAGCGCCTCACCCAGGAGGACGAGAAGCAGTTCGAGGCGCTGTGGCGCCACCTGGGCCTCAGCGTGGACTGGTCGCTGCACTACCAGACCATCGGGCGCGAGTCCCAGCTCGTCGCGCAGGCCGCGTTCCTGCGCAACCTCGCGCGCGGCGAGGCCTACCAGGCCGCCGCCCCGGGGCTGTGGGACGTCACCTTCCAGACCGCCGTCGCCCAGGCCGAGCTCGAGGCCCGCGACTACCCCGGCCACTACCACCGGGTCGCCTTCCACCTCACCGACCCGGCCGCCGGCGCCGGGCTCGAGCAGGTGACGGACGGCAAGGTCCACATCGAGACGACGCGCCCCGAGCTGTTGCCCGCCGTCGTCGCCCTCATCGCCCACCCCGACGACGAGCGCTACCAGGCGCTGTTCGGCACCACGGTGCGCTCCCCCCTGTTCGGGGTCGAGATCCCCGTCCTCGCCCACCCGGCCGCCGAGATGGACAAGGGCGCCGGCATCGCGATGTGCTGCACCTTCGGCGACCTCACCGACGTCCAGTGGTGGCGCGAGCTCGACCTGCCCACCCGCCCGGTCATCCGCCGCGACGGCCGTCTCCTGGCCGAGGCGCCGGAGTGGGTCGAGCAGTCCGCCGCCCTCGAGCTGTGGGAGCAGTCCCTCGCCGGCAAGACGACCTTCTCCGCCCGCAAGGAGATCGTCGACGCGCTGCGCGCCAGCGGCGACCTCGACGGCGAGCCGGTCGCGACCCAGCGCAAGACGAACTTCTTCGAGAAGGGCGACAAGCCGCTCGAGATCGTCACCTCCCGCCAGTGGTACATCCGCAACGGCGGCCGTCCCGGCACCGACTCCCAGGGGCGTGACCTGCGCGAGGCGCTCCTCGAGCGCGGCCGCGAGCTCGCTTTCCACCCCGACTTCATGCGGGTGCGCTACACCAACTGGGTCGAGGGCCTCAACAGCGACTGGCTCATCTCCCGCCAGCGCTTCTTCGGCGTCCCGATCCCCGTCTGGTACGGCGTCGACGAGGACGGTGAGCCCGACTACGGGCGCGTGCTCACGCCGTCGGAGGACGTGCTGCCGGTCGACCCGAGCATCGACGTGCCCGCCGGCTACACCGAGGACCAGCGCGGCAAGCCCGGGGGCTTCGTCGGCGAGGTCGACATCATGGACACGTGGGCGACGTCCTCGCTCACGCCGCAGATCGCCGGCGGGTGGCTGCGCGACGAGGACCTGTTCTCCCGCGTCTTCCCCATGGACCTGCGCCCGCAGGGCCAGGACATCATCCGCACGTGGCTCTTCGCGACGACGGTCCGGGCCCACCTCGAGTTCGACTCGCTGCCGTGGCGCGACGCCGCCATCTCCGGGTGGATCCTCGACCCGGACCGCAAGAAGATGTCCAAGTCCAAGGGCAACGTCGTCACGCCCCTCGGTCTCCTCCAGGAGCACGGCGCCGACGCCGTCCGCTACTGGGCGGCATCGGCCCGCCTCGGCACGGACGCGGCCTTCGACACCGGCCAGATGAAGATCGGCCGCCGCCTGGCGATCAAGGTCCTCAACGCCTCGAAGTTCGCGCTCACCATGGGCGGGGACACCCCGGCGAGCCTCGACGTCGCCGCGGTCACCGAGCCGCTGGACCGCGCGCTCCTCGCGGGGCTGGCGGACGTCGTCGAGAGCGCGACGACGGCGCTCGAGCGCTACGACCACACCCGCGCGCTGGAGCTGACCGAGACGTTCTTCTGGACGTTCTGCGACGACTACCTCGAGCTCGTCAAGGACCGCGCCTACGGCTCGACCGCGGCGGGGTACACGCCCACCGAGGTCGCCTCGGCCCGCACGGCGCTGGCGGTGACCACCGACGTCGTCCTGCGGCTGCTCGCTCCGTTCCTCCCGTTCGCGACCGAGGAGGTGTGGAGCTGGTGGCGCAGCGGATCGGTGCACGCGGCGCCGTGGCCCTCGGCCGCGCCGCTGCGGCAGGCCGTGACGGACGCCGACCCCGCTCTCCTCCACGCCACCGGCAAGGCCCTCGCGGCGCTGCGCAAGGTGAAGTCCGAGGCCAAGGTGTCCCAGCGGACGACCTTCGCGCGGGTGCGCCTGGAGCTGCCCGCCTCCGACGTCGACCGCATCGGCCACGCGCTCGCCGACCTGCGCGCCGCGGGCCGGGTGCGCGGCGACCTCGAGGTGATGGGGCGGACCGACCTCGAGGACGCCGTCGTCGGCGCCCACGAGCTCGACGAGCCGCCGGCCAAGACGCGCTGAGCGGGGAGAAGCGATGAACCAGCAGCGTCCCGAGGCGAGCACGCCCGGGGTCGGGCGGCTCGAGCCGCACATGTCCCTGCCCCGGGTGCTGGCCGACCGCCTCGCCCGTGATCCCGCCGGGGTGATCTTCGAGCGCAAGTCCTCGCTGGGCACCGAGTTCGTGCCGGTGAGCGTGCAGACCTTCGCCGAGGAGGTCACCGCCGTCGCCAAGGGCCTCATCGGGCTGGGCGTGGAGGCCGGTGACCGCGTGGCGATCATGGCGCACACGAGCTACGAGTGGTCGCTGCTCGACTTCGCGGCGTGGTGCGCCGGTGCGGTCCCCGTGCCGATCTACGAGACGTCCTCCGCCGACCAGGCCGAGTGGATCGTGTCGGACTCCGGCGCGCGGCTCGTCTTCGCCGAGACCCGCGGGATGGCCGCGCTCCTCCAGCCGCTCGTCGGCCGGCTCGAGCACCTCGAGCAGGTGCTCGTGCTGGACGAGAACGCCGTGGAGACCGTCATCGGCCACGGCGCGGACGTCCCCGCCGAGCGGGTCGCCGAGCGCTCCGACGCCACCGACATGTCGAGCCTCGCGACGATCATCTACACCTCGGGCACCACCGGGCGGCCCAAGGGCGTCGAGCTCACCCACGGCAACTTCGTCACGCTCGTCGTCAACGGCAGCGACGACCCGAACTTCTCCGGCGTCGTGCGCGGCGCCGACAAGCGCACCCTGGTCTTCATGCCCCTCGCCCACGTCTTCGCGCGGTTCGTCGAGGTGCTGTGCGTGTACTCCGGCGCGACGATGGGCCACGTCCCGGACGCGAAGAACCTCGTCGCCGACCTCGACGCGTTCCAGCCGACCTTCCTCCTCGCCGTCCCGCGCGTCTTCGAGAAGGTCTACAACTCGGCCGACGCGAAGGCCGGCTCCGGCGCCAAGCAGCGCATCTTCCGGTGGGGCGCGAAGGTCGCCATCACCTACTCCCGGGCCCTGGAGTCCGACGGCGGGCCGTCGGCCGCGCTCAAGGCGCAGCGCGCCCTGGCCGACCGGCTGGTCTACGGCAAGATCCGCGCCGCCATGGGCGGGAACCTCGCCTGGGCGATCTCCGGCGGCGGGCCCCTCGGTGAGCGGCTCGGGCACTTCTTCCGCGGCATCGGCGTCGGCGTGCTCGAGGGCTACGGCCTCACCGAGGTGGGCGCCCCCACCACCGTCAACCGGCCCGGCCTCACGAAGATCGGCACCGTCGGCCCGCCCTACCCGGGCACCCGCGTGGCGATCGCCGAGGACGGGCAGGTGCTCGTCAAGGGCGACCATGTCTTCCGCGGTTACCACGACAACCCCGAGGCGACGGCGCAGGCCTTCACCGAGGACGGCTGGTTCATCACCGGTGACCTCGGGCAGCTCGACTCCGACGGCTACCTGCGCATCACCGGCCGCAAGAAGGAGATCATCGTGACGGCCGGCGGCAAGAACGTCGCCCCGGCGGTGCTCGAGGACCGGCTGCGGGGCCACCCGCTGGTCTCCCAGGTCGTCGTCGTCGGGGACGGGCGTCCGTTCATCGGCGCGCTCGTGACCCTCGACGAGGACATGCTGCCCGGGTGGCTGGCCAACCACGACCTGCCCGCGATGAACGTCGAGCAGGCCGCGACCGACGAGCGGGTGCTCGCCGCCCTCGACCGCGCCGTCACCCGCGCCAACGAGGCCGTCTCGCGTGCGGAGTCGATCCGCAAGATCACCGTTCTCACGACCGACTTCACGATGGAGAACGGCTACCTCACCCCCAGCCAGAAGGTGAAGCGCGCCAAGGTCCTGGACGACTTCGAGCGGGAGATCAACACCATCTACGGCACCTGACGCCGCCCCCGCCCACACTTCCCCCCGCCCCAACTTCGCAATTGGTCGGTCTGCTGACGCTTTCGGCGCCGCTGCCGTCGGTCACTCGACCAATTGCGAAGTTGGGGGGGGGGTTACTCGGCCTGGCGCTGCTCTGCGGTGGCCTCGTGGTGGCGGATGACCTCCTGGACGATGAAGGTCAGGAACTTCTCGGCGAAGACCGGGTCGAGGCCGGCGACCTCGGCGAGGGCGCGCAGACGCTGGATCTGCTCCGCCTCGCGGCCCGGGTCCGAGGCCGGCAGGCCGAGGTCGGCCTTGATGTGCCCCACCCGCTGGGTGCACTTGAAGCGCTCGGCGAGCAGGTGGATGAGGGCGGCGTCGATGTTGTCGATCGTGCCGCGGGCACTGGCCAGCTCGCCGGGGATGGTCTCGCTCATGGCCCGATCCTAGGACGTGTCCCTAGGCCGGCCGGGCACGTCTCACGCACGACGGCGCCCCACCGGGCCTGCCGGTGGGGCGCCGTCGTCGTCTGTCAGGAGCGGGCGCTGTCCCCGCTCACCTTGTACGCGTGCTCGCTCGGGGTCGAGGCGTCACGCCACCGCAGCAGGGCACCGACGCCGTCGACGAGCTCGGCGGCCGCCTCGTCGACGATCGTGATGCCTGCCGCCTGCTCCGCGGCAGCGCGCCCGATCGCGAGGTCGGCACGCACCTCCCGCGGGGCGCTCACCCCCAGGTCGGCGACGAGAGCCTCGGTCGTGGCGATCTCGAGCGCCCCGTCCCCCGACCACAGGCTGCGCAGGCGCAGCTGGGAGTTCCGGCCGACCGTGTCCTCGCGCAGGATGAGCTCGGCGACCTGGCCGCGTGCGAGGGCCGCGACGACGTCGTCGACGCTCTGGGTCGCCGTCCCGTCCCGGCCCTCCTCCTGGCGGAAGCGGTCGAGCACCTCCTCGCGACGACGCGCCCGGAAGATCTCCAGCGCCTCGTGCAGGTTGCGCTCGAAAGCCTGCTCGTTGACGCCCGCGGCGCGGGAGCCGCCCTCGAGCACCGTGGCGATGGCCGCGGACTCGGCCCCCAGCCGCTCGCGCACGAGCGCCACGGCCCGCACGTCGCCCGTGAGGAGCAGCAGCTCGGGCCGGCGCTCGGTGACGATCCGCTCGAGCTCGACGGCGACGGTCTCCGCGTTTCGCTCCCAGGAGTCCTCGGCGCGGGCCTGCAGGCGGCGGGTCGCCATCCCGGCGCGGCGCACCTTGTTGATGACGTCCTGGTCGCCCTCGACGCTGCCCAGCTCGTCACCGGCCTCGTACTCGACGGCGGAGTGGCGCTGCAGGGTGAGATCGGCCCCCGTGCGGTCGATCTCAGCGAGCAGGTAGCCGACCGTGCCGTCCGCGACCTTGGCCAGCGCCACGACGTCGAGGCCCACGACCCCGGTGTCGTCCGACGGCGGTTCGGGCAGCACCCGGTCGACGACGACGCCGTCCGGCCCCGCCACGATCGTGCGCCCGTGCTTGCCGGGAACGTGGGTGGGGACGCGCACCTGTTCCTCGACGTGGTCGAGGGTGCTGGCGCTGACGCCTCGGCCCTCCAGCGTGCGGCGTAGATCGCGCCAGCGGGTGAGCACGGCCTGGTAGCCGTTCTCCGACTCGCGCGTGGCGTCGAACGTGACGGTGACGACGTCGTCGCCACTGGGAACCTGGCTCGTGAGCCAATCGATCTGCATGTGACAGCACCTCACTCGTCTCGCGTGCAGTGCTGTCTACTGTGGTCCACGAAACGCGGGGGCGCACCTCGCGGGCAGTGGCTCAGGCGCTCTTCTCGCGAGGCGGACGGCGCTTCTTCTCCCGCGGGACGAGGGTGGGGTTGACGTTCTGCTGGACGACCTCGGCCGTGATGACGACCTTCTCGACGTCGTCGCGGCTGGGGACGTCGAACATGGTCTCGCGGAGGATCTCCTCCATGATGGCGCGCAGACCGCGGGCGCCGGTCCCCCGCAGGAGCGCGAGGTCCGCGATCGCCTCGAGGGCGTCCTCGGTGAACTCCAGCTCCACGCCGTCGATCTCGAACATGCGCTGGTACTGGCGTACTAGGGCGTTGCGCGGCTCGGTGAGGATCTTGATGAGCGCGTCCCGGTCGAGCGGGGAGACGGTCGTGACGATCGGGAGGCGGCCGACGAACTCGGGGATGAGCCCGAACTTGTGGAGGTCGGCGGGCCGCACCTCGGAGAAGGGGTCGACGTCGGTGTCCGTGGAGCGCAGGGTCGCACCGAAGCCGATGCCGCTGCGGCCGATGCGGGAGGTGATGATGTCCTCCAGGCCCGCGAAGGCACCCGCCACGATGAACAGGACGTTCGACGTGTCGATCTGGAGGAACTCCTGGTGGGGGTGCTTGCGCCCGCCCTGGGGCGGCACCGAGGCCTGGGTGCCCTCGATGATCTTGAGCAGCGCCTGCTGCACGCCCTCACCGGACACGTCGCGGGTGATCGACGGGTTCTCGCTCTTGCGGGCGATCTTGTCGATCTCGTCGATGTAGATGATCCCCTTCTCGGCCTTCTTGACGTCGAAGTCCGCGGCCTGGATCAGCTTGAGGAGGATGTTCTCGACGTCCTCACCGACATAACCCGCCTCGGTCAGCGCCGTGGCGTCGGCGATCGCGAAGGGGACGTTGAGCATCTTCGCGAGCGTCTGGGCGAGGTAGGTCTTGCCGGTGCCGGTCGGGCCGATGAGGAGGATGTTCGACTTGGCCAGCTCGACGGCGTCGTCGGCGGCGGGGGTCTTCTCGGTGGCCTGGACCCGCTTGTAGTGGTTGTAGACGGCGACGGCGAGCGAGCGCTTGGCGGGCCCCTGGCCGACGACGTACTGCTCGAGGAAGTCGAAGATCGCTCGCGGCTTGGGCAGGTCGACCAGGCCGAGCTCACTGGCCTCGGCGAACTCCTCGTCGATGATCTCGTTGCACAGGTCGATGCACTCGTCGCAGATGTACACCCCCGGACCGGCGATGAGCTTCTTCACCTGCTTCTGGCTCTTGCCACAAAAGGAGCACTTGAGCAGGTCAGTACCCTCCGCACTCCGCGCCATGCTCACTCCTCTTCACCGATGGGGTCACCGTCCATTGGACACCATGACCGGCCCGCGTGTCTTGTCACCGGGCCGTGGTGTGTCGGGCGATACGTGGACGCGGCCCGGCACGGGTCCGCCGGCCGGGCGACTGCCCGGCCGGCGGAGGTGGCTCACGCGGTGATCGCGGGGGCCTGCGCCTTGCGGGACTCGAGGACCTGGTCAACCAGGCCGTACTCGAGCGCCTCGGCGGCCGTGAGGATCTTGTCGCGCTCGACGTCCTCGCGCACCTGCTCGACCGGCTTGCCCGAGTGGTGGGCGATGGTCTCCTCGAGCCACTCACGCATCCGCAGGATCTCGCGGGCCTGGATCTCGATGTCCGAGGCCTGGCCGTAGCCCCCGCCCTGGACCGCCGGCTGGTGGATCATCACGCGCGAGTTCGGCAGCGCCAGCCGCTTGCCGGGCGAGCCGGCCGCGAGCAGGACGGCCGCGGCCGAGGCCGCCTGGCCGAGGCACACCGTCTGGATCTGCGGCTTGATGAACTGCATCGTGTCGTAGATCGCGGTGAGCGCCGTGAAGGAGCCACCGGGCGAGTTGATGTACAGGGTGATGAGGCCGTCCGGGTCCGAGCTCTCCAGGACGAGGAGCTGGGCCATGACGTCGTCGGCCGACGCGTCGTCGATCTGCACGCCGAGGAAGATGATGCGGTCCTCGAAGAGCTTGGTGTAGGGGTCCTGCCGCTTGTACCCGTACGCGGTGCGCTCCTCGTACTGGGGCAGCACGTACCGCGCGGACGGCGCGGCCGGTGCGAGGCCTCCGGCGAGGGCGGAGCCGTCGAGGCGTCCGGCGCGGGCCATGAACTGGGATTCGATGCTCACTGGTGCTCCTGGGTGGTCGTCGTGGTCCGCTACTTGCCGGTCGTCCCGCCGCCACCGGAGACGGAGGCAGCGGACTCGACGACGTGGTCGACGAAGCCGTACTCCATCGCCTCGGGCGCGGTGAACCAGCGGTCGCGGTCGGCGTCCCGGTTGATCTGCTCGACCGTCTTGCCGGTCTGCTCGGCGGTGATCTCGGCCAGCACGCGCTTCATGTGGAGGATGAGCTCGGCGTTGATCCGGATGTCGGTGGCGGTGCCGCCGATACCGCCGGAGGGCTGGTGCATCATGACGCGCGCGTGCGGGGTGGCGTAGCGCTTGCCCTTGGCGCCGGAGGAGAGGAGGAACTGCCCCATCGAGGCGGCCATGCCCATGCCGACCGTCGCGACGTCCGGCTGGACGTACTGCATCGTGTCGTAGATGGCCATGCCGGCCGTCACCGAGCCGCCCGGGGAGTTGATGTAGAGGAAGATGTCGCGCTCGGGGTCCTCCGCCGCGAGCAGGAGCATCTGGGCGCAGATGGCGTTGGCGTTGTCGTCACGCACCTCCGTGCCGAGCCAGATGATGCGCTCCCTGAGGAGACGCTGGTAGATCGAGTCGCTGAGGCCGAGGCTGTTGCCCTCGTGGGCACCTCGAGGCTGGTGGCTCACGTACACGCTCCCATTGGTCGTCCGGGGCACCGGCGGTCGGGTAGACCCGCCGTGCGGCGATGTTCCTAGGACACTAACCCCGCCCGGGGCTCATCTCTGCCGCCTGCCGGGCGTTTTCGCTGTTGGCGCACCCGCGCACACCTGCGGGTACGCCGCAGGGCGGCGCCTGTCGGCACCGCCCTGCGGATCACTCGAGTCAGTCGGCGCTGGGCGCGGACTCGGCGCTGTCGGCCGAGTCGGCGCTGTCACCGGAGTCGGCGCTGTCACCGGAGTCGGCGCTCTCGCCGGAGTCGGCGGACTCCTCGGCCGGCTCGGCGGCGTCCGCGACGGCGGCGGCCTCGGCGAGTGCCGCCGCGGCGTCGTCGTCGTCGGAGCCGATGAAGTCGCTGAGGTCGACGTCCTTGCCCTCGCCGTCGACGACCTTGACCTTGCGCAGCGCCACGGCCAGCGCCTTGTTGCGCGCGAGCTCACCGGCGAAGATCGGGATCTGGCCCGCCTGGCCGGCGGACTGGATGAACTCGTTGGGGTCCATCCCGTACTGGCGGGAGGTGGACAGGAGGAACTCGAGGAGCTCGTTCTGCCCGACCTGCACCTCCAGCGCCTGGGCCAGCTCGTCGAGGATGAACTGGTCGCGCATGGCCTTCTCGGTGTCCTCGCGGACCTCCTCGCCGTGCGGGTCGTCCTCGGCCTTGCCCTCGGCCTCGAGGTGCGCCTTGATCTCGGCGTCGACCGCGTTCTTGGGCAGCGGGAAGTCGATCTCGCCGCGCAGGCGCTCGAGGAGCTGGTCGCGGGCTGCGACGGCGCGGTTGGAGTTCTTGTCCTTACCGACCTGCTCGCGCAGGTCCGCGCGGAGCTCGTCGATCGTGTCGAACTCGGAGGCGAGCTCGGCGAACTCGTCGTCGGCGGCGGGGAGCTCACGCTCCTTGACGCTGCTGACGGTGACGGTGACCTCGGCCTCCTCGCCCGCGCGCTCACCACCCACGAGGGTGGTGGTGAACGTCGTGCTCTCGCCGGCGGACAGGCCGGTGATGGCCTCGTCCATGCCCTCGAGCATCGTGCCGGCGCCGACCTGGTAGGACGTGCCGGTGACGGAGTCGACCTCCTCCTCGCCCACGGTCGCCTTGAGGTCGATGGAGACGAAGTCGCCGTCGGCCGCGGCGCGGTCCACGCCCACGAGGGTGCCGAAGCGCTCCCGCAGGGACTCGAGGCGCTGCTCGACGTCCTCGTCGGTCACCTCGACGGAGTCGACGGTGATCTCGTAGGCGGACAGGTCCGGGAGGGTGATCTCGGGGCGCACGTCGACCTCGGCGGTGAACGTGAGCTGGCCACCGACCGCGCCGGTGAGGTTGGGGACCTCGGTGACGTCGACCTCGGGCTGGCCGAGCGGCTTGATGCCGGTCTCGGCGACGGCGTCGCGGTACAGGCCCGGCAGCGCGTCGTTGACGGCGTGCTCGATGACGGCCGCCCGGCCGACACGCTGGTCGATGATGCGGGCGGGGACCTTGCCCTTGCGGAACCCGGGCACGTTCACCTGCTCGGCGATGTGCGAGTAGGCGTGGTCGATGCTCGGCTTGAGCTCCTCGTACGACACCTCGACGGTGAGCTTGGCCCGGGTGGGCTCAAGGGTCTCGACGGCGCTCTTCACTGCGATGCTCTCCACTCTTCGGTTCCATGGGACGCCCCCGCGCGGGGGAAGTGCGGGTGCTGTGCGTTCGCGAACCGAGGCAGACGGACGTGCGCACAGGCGCGTTCCATCGTAGAGCACCCTTGCGAGGGCCCGCGACGGCGCGGAGGAGCCCGGTGGCGTGACGTCCGCCGCAGGCAGGGTCGGGATGACAGGATTCGAACCTGCGACCTTCCGCTCCCAAAGCGGATGCGCTACCAAGCTGCGCTACATCCCGTTCGGCCGGTGGCCGCGTGCCGATTGTAGGCGACCGCCCACGGCGCGTTACACTCGGGTCTGCACGCCGGGAGACCGGCGCGCTGCGGGTGTAGCTCAATGGTAGAGCCTCTGCCTTCCAAGCAGATGGTGCCAGTTCGATTCTGGTCACCCGCTCCAGACACCAGCGCAGGTGCACCCTCCGAGGAGGCGGTCATGGGCCGACGGTTGGCGATCGGTGCCGCTCTCGCTGCCGTCGCGGGTGGCGTCGTCGTAGCGGCCAGGCCGAGCCGCCCGCCGCTCCCCCACCGCACCGGCACGTCGGCCGGAGGGATGGAGTACCTCGTCCTCGGCGACGGCCCCCGGTCGCTGCTCAGCATCCCGGGCGGCCCCGGGAGCGACCTGCCGACTGGCCTGCTCGGGCGGCTCAGCGAGCGTGAGGCGCGTCCCTACGTCGACGCCGGCTACGCGGTGTGGACCGTGACCCGACCCCGCGACATGCCGGCGGGTCACACGGTGGCGGACATGGGCGACGACTACGCACGCTTCGTCCGCGAGGAGATGGGCGGCGCCGTCGACGTCGTCCTGGGCCAGTCCTACGGCGGCATGGTCGCGCTCCACCTCGCCGCCGCCCACCCCGACGTCGTCGGCGCGGTCGTCCTCGCCGGCGCGGCCGCGAGGGTCGAGGAGTGGGGCACGGACGTGGACGCCCGCTGGGCGCGGCTGCGCGCGGAGGGCAGGCACGAGGAGGCGGGCGCCGTCTTCCTCGAGTACTTCCTTCCCGGACCCCGGCACGCAGGGGTCCGCAGGGCCCTCGGACCGCTCACGGGACGGCTCTTCGCCGGGTCGGCGACCCCGCCCGGCGACCTCCTCGTCGAGGCCGACGCCGAGCGCGCCTTCGACGCCCGGGACGTCCTCGCGCAGATCACCGCCCCGGTCCTGCTCCTCGCCGGCGAGGAGGACCGGTTCTTCTCGCTCGACACGGTGCGGGAGACCGCGGCGTGGATCCCGGACAGCACGCTCGTCACCTATCCCGGCCGCGGGCACGTGGCGACGATCTCGAGCAGCGACGTCCCCCGTGACGTCCTCTCCTGGCTCGAGCGGCACGGCCCGGGGACGCGAGACGGCCGCCACCCCGAGGGGTGACGGCCGCCGACGCGTGAGGTCGCGATCAGTCCGCGAACTCCAGGCCCTTCTGGTAGGCCTTGGCCAGGCGCCGGGGCACCTGGATCTCGCGGCCCTGGACGCGGACGGTCTGGAGCGTGGTGGGCTCCGCCTTCCACTGGGACCGGCGAGAGCGGGTGTTGCTACGGGACATCTTGCGCTTCGGAACTGCCATCTGCCCTGCCGCTCCTTTCGTGGTCGAGACGATTGCCGTCGTATAGCGTGCCACGGCGCAGGCGTCCGGGTCCAATGACGGACACCGCGGCCGGGTGTGACATTGCCCCCTCCGGGGCGTCCACAATGGCTGCACCATGGATGTTCGCACCCTTGCCGGCGGCGTGACCACCGCGACCGAGCTGGAGGTCCGCCGCTCGCGCTTCATCACGTGGCTGCGTCGCGCCGACGACGAGACGGCCGCCCGTGCGCTGGTGGAGGACGCGCGGCACACCTTCCCCGACGCCCGGCACCACTGCTCCGCCTTCGTCGTCCGCGTGCCGGGCACCAACCTCGTCGAGCGGTCCTCCGACGACGGCGAGCCGGCCGGCACCGCCGGCATGCCGATGCTCGAGGTGCTGCGCGGCAGCGGTCTGGTCGACCTCGGCGCCGTCGTCGTCCGCTACTTCGGCGGGGTCAAGCTCGGGACGGGCGGACTGGTACGGGCGTACTCCGACGCGGTGCGCTCGGCGCTGGAGAAGGCGCCCGTGGTGGTCCAGCGTGAGAGCCGCCTCCACGCGGTCACCCTCCCCCACGCCGACGCCGGCCGCGTGGAGTCCGAGCTGCGAGCGCTGGGTTTCGCCGTCGACGACGTCGCCTACGCCGAGCAGGCGACCCTCACCCTCGCGACCAACGACGACGGCGCACTCCGCTCCGCCGTCGCCGGCCTCACCGGCGGGTCGGTCGAGGTGCGGCCCGCCGGGACGCGCGTCGTCGAGCTCCCCGCATAGCCGGCCCCCGACACACCCCGCCCGTTCCCCGAGCGAATTGCTCTAGTTGGAGTAGAGCAAGTAAGGTGGCGGCATGCTCATTCGGATCGATCCCGCCTCGGCGCTCCCGCTGTTCGAGCAGCTCGCCGACCAAGTGCGCACCGCCGTCCTGCGCGGTGAGGTGACCAGCGGCGAGCGGCTGCCCTCGGCGCGGGACCTCGCCGAGTCGCTCGACGTCAACCAGCACACGGTGCTGCACGCCTACCAGCAGCTCCGCGACGAGGGCCTCGTCGAGCTGCGCCGCGGACGCGGCGCCGTCGTCACCGCCCATGCCGTCGAGCACTACGCCCCGCTGCTCGAGGCGGTCGCCGCCGTCCGCCGAGAGGCGACGCGCCTCGGTCTGCCGATGTCCGCCGTCGCCGCCCTGCTCACCTCCACCTCCACCGAGGAGACCTCGTGACCCACCCCCTGCCCCACCGTCGTCGCGCCTGGCTGCTCGGCGTCCTCGTGCCCGTGCTCGTCACGGCGGCCGCGTGGGTCGTCGCCGCCCGGCTCGTCCCCCGCCTGCCCGAGGAGGTCGCGGTCCACTGGGGCCCCTCGGGCGTGCCGGACCGCACCGGCTCGGTCGCCGAGCTCGTCGTGCCCATGGCCGTCATCAGCGGCCTCTCGCTCCTCGTCATGGCCGCGTTCTCCGTCCTTACCGGCCGCCAGGCCATCACCCGCCGCCTGACGCTCGGCCTCGCCGTGGGCATGTCGGCCCTGTTCGCCGGCATGACCCTCGCGAGCGTCGTCGTCCAGGTCGACGTCGCGACGGCCGCGGACGCCGGCTCCCCCGACGGCTGGCTCGTCGTCAGCATCCTCGTGGCGCTCGCGCTCGGGACGACCGCGGGCGCGCTGGCCGGGGCCGACCCGGCCCTGCCCGCCACCGGTACGGTCGCGGAGGGCGCCCCCACCGCGGACCTGCCAGAGGGACACCGCGCCGTGTGGGTCCGCGGGGTCGCGGGTCTCGGCACCACCGTCACCTGGGTGGTCGTCGCCGCCGGCGTGGTCGCCGCCGTGGCGCTGTGGCTCCTCGCCGACACGCTCCTCCCCCTCGTCGTCGCCGTCCCGCTGCTCGCGCTCGTCCTCACCATGACGACGTGGCAGGTCCAGGTCGACGCGCGCGGGCTCACCGCCCGCGGCACCTTCGGCTGGCCCCGGATCCACGTCCCGGCCGGGGAGGTCGAGCGCGCGGACGTCACCACGGTCCGCCCCTTCGCCGAGTTCGGCGGCTGGGGACTGCGCACGAGCGTCGGCGGCACGGTCGGCGTCGTCATCCGCTCGGGCGAGGCGATCGCCGTCGAGCGGTCCGGCGGACGACGCATCGTCGTCACCGTCGACGACGCCGCGTCGGCCGCCGGCCTCCTCAACACCTACGCGGCCCGCGCCCGGCACCACACATCCGCCCGGGATGCGACCAGCGATTGATCGCCCCGGGGCGCTGGTTTAGGGTTCAAGGAACGCAGGCCGGCACGTCGACCGGCCCGGCAGCAGTGAGAGGAGATGCCGTGCCCGTGCTCGCCGCCGCCCCCGCCTCCTCCCGCTGCCAGCGCTGTCTGTAGAGCGCCCGGCTCCAACCGTGCGGCCTGCCGCATGCCCGGCGCTCCCCGCCACCACCGTCGGTGGCCCCTTCCCCCGAACCTCCCGAAGCGAAGGAAGTCCCATGGCACGCATCTACGACGACGTCACCGCGCTCATCGGCCGCACCCCCCTCGTGCGCCTCAACCGCGTCACCGAGGGCCTGGGCGCCACCGTCCTGGCCAAGCTCGAGTTCTACAACCCCGCCAACTCCGTCAAGGACCGCATCGGCGTCTCGATCGTCAACGCGGCCGAGCAGTCCGGCGCCCTGCCCCCCGGCGGCACGATCGTCGAGGCGACCTCGGGCAACACCGGTATCGCGCTGGCGATGGTCGGCGCCGCCCGCGGCTACAACGTCGTCCTCGCGATGCCCGAGACGATGAGCCGCGAGCGCCGCGCGCTGCTGCGCGCCTTCGGCGCCGAGCTCGTCCTCACCCCCGGCTCGGAGGGCATGAAGGGCGCCGTCGCCAAGGCCGAGGAGATCGCCGCCGAGCGCAAGGGCGCGATCCTCGCCAAGCAGTTCGCCAACGAGGCCAACCCCGCCATCCACCGCCAGACCACCGCCGAGGAGGTCTGGAACGACACCGACGGCGAGGTGGACTACTTCGTCGCGGGCATCGGCACCGGCGGCACCATCACCGGCGTCGGCCAGGTCCTCAAGGAGCGCAAGCCCGGCGTCAAGGTCATCGCCGTCGAGCCCGCCGAGTCCCCGATCCTCAACGGCGGCCAGCCCGGCCCGCACAAGATCCAGGGCATCGGCGCGAACTTCGTCCCCGAGATCCTCGACACCTCCGTCTACGACGAGGTCATCGACGTCAACGCCGAGCAGTCGGTCGAGATGGCCCGCCGGCTCACCGCCGAGGAGGGCATCTTCGTCGGCATCTCCTCCGGTGCCGCGGTGACGGCCGCGCTCCAGATCGCCGCCCGGCCCGAGGCCGAGGGCAAGACGATCGTCGTCGTCATCCCGAGCTTCGGCGAGCGCTACCTGTCGACCCCCCTCTACAGCGAGTTCGCCGACTGACGTGCACAACTCCCACATCCGGTTCTGGGTGCTCCTCCGGGAGGACCTCGAGGCTGCGCGCCGCGGCGACCCCGCGGCGCGCAGCCTCGTGGAGGTGGCCCTCGGCTACCCGGGGGTCCACGCGCTGTGGGCCCACCGGGTCTGCCACCGGATGTGGCACGCCGGGCCGCTGGGCAAGCTGCCGGCGCGCCTGCTGTCCCAGCTCGTGCGCGCGCTGACCGGGGTCGAGATCCACCCGGGTGCCGTCCTCGGCCGCCGCCTGTTCATCGACCACGGCATGGGGGTCGTCATCGGGGAGACCTCCCGCGTGGGTGACGACGTCGTCCTCTTCCACGGCACCACGCTGGGCGGCCGCTCGATGACGAAGGGAAAGCGCCACCCCACGATCGGTGACCGCGTCGTCATCGGCGCGGGCGCGAAGGTGCTCGGACCGATCAGCGTGGGCGACGACGCCCAGATCGGGGCCAACGCCGTCGTCGTCAAGGACGTGCCGGCGGGCGCCGTCGCGGTCGGGGTGCCCGGCCGGGTGCGCGAGGCTCCCCCGGAGATCGACCCCTACGCCGACCCCGCGCTGTTCATCTGACCGACCCGCGGCGGCGCCGGGGGGCCTCAGTACGGGGAGCGGTCGGCCTTGTCCTCCCACGACCGGAACGGAGCCGTGGCGGCCGGCACGCGGTGCCCGACGACGGGCAGCAGCCCCCGGCGTCCCGGGTCGGTGAAGTAGTCGTGGAAGGCGGCGTCGTCGAAGCCCGCACGGGCGGCGTCGCGGCGGTCGGCGGCGTAGTAGACCGCGCCGACACGTGCCCACAGGGCGACCGCGACACACATCGGGCAGGGCTCACAGCTCGTGTAGACGACGGCGCCGCCCAGCGCGACGGACCCGGTCGCGGCGCACGCCCGACGGATGGCGACGACCTCCGCGTGGGCGGTGGGGTCGCTCGTCGCCACCACCCGGTTGGCCCCCTCGAAGCGTCGGCCGTCCGACAGGACGACGACGGCGGCGAAGGGCCCGCCCCCGCGCGCGACGTTGGTCTCGGCCCGCCGCACGACGTCGGTCAGCTCGGCGGTGACGGTCTCCTGCTCGTCTCCGTGCATGCCCTCGATGCTGCCCCCGCCCCCACCGCCGGCGCGAGGCCTTTCCTCACGCGGTGGCCGAGGGGCGGCGCTGCTCGCGGGGGCACCAGAAGACCCGCCGCCCGGCCATCTCGTCCTCGGCGACCGTGCTGCCGCAGCGCAGGCACGGGCGCCCCTCGCGGTGGTAGACGTACCAGCGGTCCTCGTCCTGCTGGCGGTCCCCGGGCTCGGTGGTGACGATGCGGCCGGTGGCGACGCCGTCGGACATGAGCGTGACGAGGTCGGCCCACATCTCCCGCAGCCGGGGGGCGGCGACCGTGCGGCCGAGCTTGCGGGGGTGCAGCCGGGCCCGGTACAGCGCCTCCGCCCGGTAGATGTTGCCGACGCCGGCGACGATCGACTGGTCCATGAGGAGCTCGCCCACCGGCCGGGCCCGACGGCGCACGTTGGCGACGAACTGCCCGACGTCGCCGTCGGCCCGCAGCGGGTCCGGGCCCAACCGAGCGTGCACCGCGTCCTTCTCCTGCGGCGTCACGACCTCGCAGGCCGTCGGGCCGGTGAGGTCGGCGACGCCGTGCTCCCCCAGCAGGCGCACCCGCACCGCCCCCCTGGGCTCGGGCACCGTCCACTCCGCCGGCGACGGCGCCTGCCCGTCGTCCGGCAGCGGTGTCTCCTCCTCGGCCACCCGCCGCCGGGGCGCGCCGATCGCGTGCGGCGCGTGGAAGGTGGTGTCACCGGAGAAGGTCCACGAGCCGTAGAGCCCCAGGTGCACACGCAGCCACCGGACGTGCTCGGTCTCCTCGCCGTCCTGCGCGAAGCCGAGGAACAGGTGCTTGCCGTGGGCGTCGGTGGCCACCAGCCGGCGCCCGTCGAGCAGCTCGGCCCCCGCCGCGAAACGGCCCTGCGGTGAGGTGACCTCCAGGCGCTCGCCGTGGAGCAGCTCCTCGAAGGCGAGCGCGAGGCGGTGGATCGAGTGGCCTTCAGGCATTGAGGTCCTCCACGGGGTCCCACAGGGCTCGGGTGAGATCGACGGAGCCGCCGGGGCGCCGCGGCGTCCCCTCGGTGCGGTAGTGCTCGGCGGCACGGGCGGTGAGCTGCTCGGGCAGTGAGCCGTCCGCACGGACCACCCGCCACCAGGCGACGGACCCACCCTCGCGGGACATCACCGCGCCGACCGACCGGGCCGACCCGCGGCCGGTGCGCGCGCGGGCGGCCTCGGCGATGAGCCCGTAGGTCGTCGCACGACCGGGCGGGACGTCGCCGGCGATGTCGAGGACGAGCTCGCTCCAGTCGGTCACGCCCGCCATTGTCCCAAAAACCGCTCGCCGCGCCGCCGCGGTCCCTGCCATGCTCCTGCGCGTGACCATCACCGACCCGCCCGACACCCCGTTGCCGCCCGCCTACCGCCTGGCCGAGCTCGACGACGCCGCCGACCGCGCGGCCATGCACGACATCGACAGGTGGGCCTTCGCCTTCGACCTCACCCCGGAGGATGAGCAGGTCCACGTGTGGGAGCTCGAGCCCGGTCGCAGCGTCGGGGTCTGGCACGACGGGCCGCGGGGCACCACGCTCGCAGCGATGCACTCGTCCTTCGCGTTCCGGGTCCAGGTGCCCGGCGGCGAGCGCCTGCCAGCCGCGGGCCTCACCTGGGTGGGCGTGCACCCGGGCCACCGTCGCCGCGGCCTGAGCCGCGCGATGCTTCACGCGCACCTGCGCCGCTCCCGCGAGCGTGGCGAGGTCCTGTCGGTGCTCAACGCGGCCGAGAGCGGCATCTACGGCCGGTACGGGTACGGGATCGCCACCCACCGGGTCTCCGCCACCCTCGGCCGCGGCGCGGAGCTCCGTCCCGTGCCGGGCAGCGAGGAGCTCGTCGTCGAGCTCGAGAGCGTCGACGGTCCTCGGCACAGTGCCGAGCTCGAGCACGTCCACGGCCAGGCGGTGCGCCCCGGGTGGATCACCCGGGACACCGACGCGCTGCGCCGGATGCGGGTCATCGACTGGCCCTCCGCCCGCCGCGGCGCCGAGCGGCGGCGTATCGCCCTCGTGCGGGACGCCGCTGGCGAGCCGCGGGGCTACGCGCTGTTCCGCCGCAAGGAGAAGTGGAGCGACGAGGGAAGGCCGGAGGGCACCGTCCACGTGCACGACGTCCTCGCGCTCGACGCCCCGGCGGCCCGGGCGCTGTGGGCGGCGTTGCTCGACCTCGACCTCATGGCGACCGTCGAGGTGGGCAACCTCGCGCCCGACGACGCCGTCCTCGGCCTGCTCACCGACGTCCGCGGCACCAACCGCAAGATCCACGACGACGTCTGGCTGCGCCTCCTCGACGTGCCGGCCGCGCTGCGGGCGCGGGCCTACCCGTGCGCCGTCGACGTGGTCCTCGAGGTGAGCGACCCGCTCGTCCCGGACAACACCGGCCGCTGGCACGTGCGCGGCGGCCCGGGCGGCGTGGACGTCACCCGCACCGAGGAGGCGGCACACCTCGCGGTGGGTGTCGCCGACCTCGGCGCCGCCTACCTCGGCGGCACGTCGCTGGCGGCGCTCGCCGCGGCGGGGCGCGTCACCGAGCTCGTGCCCGGCGCCCTGGTGCCGGCGGCGACCGCCTTCTCCTGGCCGGCGGCCGCATCCACCGGCTGGGGCTTCTGAGACGCCGTCCCCGTCCACGCACCGTGACGAGCGGACGCGCTCCGGGCCGGCCCCGCTCACGGCGGCTCCCGGAGCGGCGTCGCCTCTCAGCCCAGGCCGGCCCTCCGCGCGATGAGGTCGTGGACCTCGGCCAACGGCACGTCCACGGCCGACAGCGTCACCGGCCTGCCCTCCCGCCGTTCGACGAGGAGGTGGGTGCTCCAGTCCAGCCGCGACGGGACGTCACCGCGGACAGCGGTGATGTCCGTGTAGGGGATGCGGGTGGTGCGCACCCCGCGGACCACCAGCACGTCCTCGTGCAGCTCGACACGCGGCGGCCGGAGGACCACGGCGGCCGCGAACACGATGAACCCGACCGTCGGGACGAACGAGAGGAGACGACGGGGGTCCTCGCGCACCACGGCCACGGCCATGACGACGACGACGGCGGTGAAGACCGCGAGGGCGACCAGCATCCAGCGTGGTTGGCGCTGCGTGAGCACCAGCGGGCCGTCCATCCGCCGAGTCTGGCGCACCGGGCGGTCACCGACCAGGTCAGCGCCGCTCGTACTCCGCGAGCTGGTCGATGCGGCGCTGGTGGCGGGCGTCGCCGGAGAACGGCTCGGCGAGGAATGCCTCGACGAGGGCGATCGCCTCGTCGACCGAGTGCTTGCGCGCCCCCAGGGAGATGACGTTGGCGTCGTTGTGCGTGCGCGCGAGCGTCGCGGTGTCCAGGTCCCACGCGAGCGCGGCGCGCACGCCCCGGACCTTGTTCGCGGCGATCTGCTCGCCGTTGCCCGACCCGCCCAGCACGATCCCGAGGCTGCCCGGCTCGGCGACGACGGCCTCCCCGGCCGAGAAGCAGAAGGACGGGTAGTCGTCCAGGGCGTCGTAGGTGTCGGCCCCGTGGTCGACGACCTCGTGGCCCCCCGCGCTGAGGTGCTCGACGAGGGCGGCCTTGAGCTCGAACCCGGCGTGGTCGGCGGCGATGTGGATGCGCATGGCCCCTATCTTGCCGTGTCGCGGGACCGTCGTGGGCGCCGGTCTCAGCCCGCGCCGCCGCCCGCGCCTCCCGTATCGTCGGACCATGACGACTGACGAGACCACCACCTCGATGTCGTTCGAGCAGGCCATCGACACGACCGTGCGGCCGCAGGACGACCTCTACCGCCACATCAACGGGACCTACCTCCGCGAGCACGAGATCCCGGCCGACCGGGCCCGCGACGGTGCCTTCATGGTGCTGCGCGACCTGTCCGAGCAGCGGGTGCGCGACATCATCACCGACGCCGCCGCTGCCGAGGACGCCACCGGGGAGGCCAAGCAGGTCGGGGACCTGTACGCCTCCTTCATGGCCGAGGAGCGCATCGAGGCGCTCGGCACCGGACCGCTGCAGCCCGACCTCGAGCTCTTCACCGCCGCTCGCGACAAGGAGGCGCTCGCCCGCGCCATGGGCACCCTCGCCACCACGGGCGTCGGCGGCGCCGTCGCCCTCTTCGTCGACACCGACTTCAACGACCCGGACAGCTACCGCGTCTTCCTGTGGCAGAGCGGCCTCGGGCTGCCGGACGAGTCCTACTACCGCGAGGACGCCCACGCGGAGACCCGCTCGGCCTACGTCGCCCACGTCGCGGCGATGCTCGAGCTCTCCGGGCTCGTCACCGCCGACGAGGCCATGGGCGCGGCGCAGCGCGTCATGGACGTCGAGACCCGCCTGGCCGCCGGCCACTGGGACAAGGTGCGCTCCCGCGAGGCCGACCAGATCAACAACCCCCGCACGTGGTCCGAGGTCCTCGACTCCGCGCCCGGCTTCCCCTGGGACCCGTGGCGCGAGTCGCTCAACCTGCCCGCGGGCGCCGTCGACTCGACCATCGTCGGGATGCCGTCCTTCCTCACCCACTTCGCCGCCGCGTGGGAGGAGCTGGACGTCGACTCGCTGCGCATGTGGCTGCTGTGGCACGTCGTCTCGGCCCGCGCGCCCTACCTGCCGGCCGCCTTCGTCGAGGAGCACTTCGACTTCTACGGCCGGACCCTCACCGGGGCGCCGGAGATGCGCGAGCGGTGGAAGCGGGGCGTCTCGCTCGTCGAGGGCGCCCTGGGTGAGGCGGTCGGCAAGATCTACGTCGAGCGGCACTTCCCGCCCGAGCACAAGGCACGGATGCAGGAGCTCGTCGACAACCTCATCGAGGCGTACCGGCAGTCGATCACCGAGCTGGACTGGATGGGTGAGGAGACCAAGCAGCGCGCGCTGGACAAGCTCGCGGCGTTCACCCCGAAGATCGGCTACCCCGACCGCTGGCGCGACTACTCCACCCTCGAGACCGACGCGACCGACCTCCTCGGCAACGTCCGTCGCGCCGAGCTCTTCGAGACCGCCCGCAACCTCGCCAAGCTCGGCGAGCCCATGGATCGCGACGAGTGGTTCATGCCGCCGCAGATGGTCAACGCGTACTACAACCCGACGATGAACGAGATCGTCTTCCCGGCGGCCATCCTGCAGCCCCCGTTCTTCGACGTCGACGCCGACGACGCGTGGAACTACGGCGGCATCGGCTCGGTCATCGGTCACGAGATCGGCCACGGCTTCGACGACCAGGGCAGCAAGTACGACGGCACCGGCCGCCTCCACGACTGGTGGACCGAGCAGGACCGCACCGAGTTCGAGGCCCGCACCACGGCCCTCATCGCCCAGTACGACGCCTTCTCCCCCGCCCAGCTGGACGGGTCCCACCACGTCAACGGCGCGCTGACGATCGGGGAGAACATCGGCGACCTCGGCGGGCTGTCCATCGCGATCACGGCCTACGAGATCGCGCTGCGAAAGCAGGGCCTGTCCGGCCTCGAGGACGCCCCGGTGGTCGACGGGCTCACCGGGCTGCAGCGCATCTTCTACTCCTGGGGCCGCATCTGGCAGCAGAAGGCACGCGACGCCGAGGTGGTCCGCCTGCTGTCGATCGATCCGCACTCACCGAACGAGTTCCGCTGCAACGGCGTGGTGCGCAACCTCGACACCTTCGTCGAGGCCTTCGACGTCCAGCCCACAGACGCGCTCTACCTCCCGCCCGAGGAGCGCGTGCGCATCTGGTGACCTGCCGACGCACGGCGAGGGCCGCCCGGGAGATCCCGGGCGGCCCTCGTCGTCTCAGAACAGCTCGTAGCTCGCCCTGGCCACGGTGAATCCGTAGCCGGACCCGTCGTGCCGGCAGGTGACGCCCGACTCCGCGCTCTCGCAGGTGAAGCCGTGCGCCGTCGTCGTCTCCCCGTAGTCGAGGGCGGGCACGTCACCGGCGACGACGAGCGGCTCGCACGGCATCGACGCCCCGGCCGCCTCCACGCGCAGGTGCCCGCCGGCGTCCTCCTCCTCGCAGTCGGCGTCCTCGGGCTCGTACTGGAAGTTCGAGATGACGCAGTCCGCACTGTCGGGGGTGAGGGCGCACACGATGTTTCCCGACGGCGAGGCGAAGTACTCCGCCTCGGGTTCCTCCGTCGGGGTCGCGTCGTCGGTCGCCCCGTCCGTGCCGGCCGGGGCGGTGGCGGTGGTCGCGTCCCCGGTGGGCTCACCGCCGCCCGTGAGGCGGCCGGCGAGGAGGATGACGAAGAGCAGCACGAGGATGCTGACGGCGACGATGAGGAGCAGCTGCGCCGGCGTCAGCCGGCGGCCGGTGTCGGACATGGACCTTCCCGTCTCTCAAGAACCCCGACACGGTACGCGACGAGACCCCGTGGACGACAACCTAGCCGGTGGGGCGCGCGCCGAACACGGCGGTCCCGACCCGGACCATCGTCGCGCCAGCGGCCACGGCGACCTCGAGGTCGCCGCTCATCCCCATCGACAGCTCCCGTGCCCCGGCGGTGCCCGGCGCCCCGCTTGCCCCGACCTCGTCCCGCAGCATGGCGAGCCGCTCGTAGCAGGCCCGGACGACGTCGACGTCGTCGGACCGGGCGCCGATGGTCATGAGACCGCGCAGCCGCAGGTTCGGCAGGGCGGCGACGGCGACGGCGAGCGCGACCGCGTCCTCGGGTGCGACCCCGGCCTTGGTGCCTTCCCCGGAGGTGTTGACCTGGACGAAGACCTCGAGCTCACGTCCCTCGCGGCCGGCGAGACGGTCGAGCCGCTCGGCGAGCGCGAGCCCGTCGACGCTCTGGACGCAGCTGACGAGCGGGACGACCTTGCCGGCCTTGTTCGACTGCAGCCGCCCGATGAAGTGCATCTCGTGCGGCAGGTCGGCGAGGTCGGGGGCGGTGGCGGTGAGCTCCTGCGCCCGGTTGTGGCCGAGCAGGTGGGCGCCGGCAGCGATCGCCTCGCGGACGCGCTCCGCCGGCAGCGTCTTGACCGCCAGGAGGAGCTGGATCTCCCCGGGGTCGCGGCCGACGACGCGGGCGGCCCGGGCGACGCGGTCCCGGACGGCCTGCAGTGCTTCCCGGACCTCACTCACGGCCCGAGCCTATCGTCCTCCCGACCGGCTCCCGGATCCCGCCGCAACGGCGCACAGCCGGGCGTGACACGCCGCGCCGCGTCGGAGCGTGGCTCAGGGAACCCGGTAGGTCCAGGCGTCGTCGAGGAACTTGTCCTGGACGAGCTGCTCGGCGCGGGCCAGCTCCTCGGCCGTGTAGTCCGAGCGGACGGTGTCATAGCGCCCCTCGAAGTGGGCGATGAACGCGTCGATGATGTCCGCGCGGCTCATGCCGGTCTGCGAGCGCATCGGGTCGACCCGCTTGTTCGCGCTCGCCGTGCCCTTGTCCGACATCTTCTCCCGGCCGATCCGCAGCACCTGGAGCATCTTGTCGGCGTCGATGTCGTAGCTCATCGTCACGTGGTGCAGGACGACGCCGCTCGCGAAGCGCTTCTGCGCGGCGCCGCCGATCTTCCCGGCGTCGGAGGCGATGTCGTTGAGGGGCACGTACCGGGCGTTGACCCCCACCTCCTTGAGCGCGCCGAGCACCCAGTCGTCGAGGAAGGCGTAGGAGCGCTCGAAGCTCAGCCCCTCGACGAGGGAGGTGGGCACGACGAGGGAGTAGGTGATGCAGTTGCCCGGCTCCATGAACATCGCCCCGCCGCCCGAGACCCGGCGCACCACCGTCATGCCGTGCCGGGCCAGGCCCTCGGGGTCGATCTCGTTGCGCACGGACTGGAAGGAACCGATGACGACGAGCGGCGCGTCCCAGTCCCAGATCCGCATGAGCGGGCCGCGGCGCCCGGCGGCGACCTCACCGGGCAGGACCTCGTCCAGGGCCACGTGCATCGCGGGGGGCAACGCGCGAGGGCCGATGACCTCGAAGGTGTGGTCGGCCCAGCTCGTCGCGTGCCCGAGCGCGCGGCGCACCGCGATGCCGACGGCATCGGCGCCGAAGCCGACGAGCGCGACCTGCGGGTCCAGTGCCCGGGTCACCGCCTGCGCCAGCTCCTCGGCACCCGCCGTCGCGGGCATGCCCTCGAGGGCCGCGTTGATGTCCTCCAGCGCGGAGTCCGGCTCGAGGAAGAAGTCGCCCGAGACGCTGACGTGGCGCAGCCGGTCCTCGACGACGTCGAGGTCGACGGCGACCAGCTTGCCCTGGGGAACCTTGTACTCGCCTCGCACCTGTGCAGGCTACCGCGCCGCGCCCCGGCCGCCGCGGCCGGGTCAGCGGGGGTGGACGTCGCGGTGGAGCAGGCCGTAGACGACGGAGTCGACCAGCGCCTCCCAGCTCGCCTCGATGATGTCGGGCCCCACGCCCACCGTGCTCCACGAGCGCGCGCCGTCGGAGGTCTCGATGAGGACGCGGGTGGTGGCGTCGGTACCGGACTGGGTGTCGAGGATGCGCACCTTGAAGTCGATGAGCTCGAAGTCCTCGAGCTCGGGGTACACGTCGACCAGGGCCTGGCGCAGGGCGTGGTCCAGCGCGTTGACCGGGCCGTTGCCCTCGCCGGTGCACACGATCCGGCCGCGGCCGGTGTGGAGCTTGACGGTGGCCTCGGCGAGGGTGAGGGAGATGTCCTCACTGAGCGTCTGGACGATCGCCCGCCAGCTCTCGACGGTGAAGTAGCGCGGGCGGGTGCCGTCGAGCTCCTCACGGAGCAGCAGCTCGAAGGACGCGTCGGCGGCGTCGAAGGTGTAGCCCTGCGCCTCGGCGGCCTTGACCCGCTCGGTGACCCGGGCGAGCACGTCGGCGCGGCCGGACAGGTCGATGCCGAGCTCGCGGCCCTTGAGCTCGATGCTCGCCCGTCCCGCCATCTCCGAGACGAGCATGCGCATGTCGTTGCCGACAGCGACGGGGTCGATGTGCTGGTAGAGGTCGGGGTCCACCCGGATCGCCGAGGCGTGCAGTCCGGCCTTGTGCGCGAAGGCACTCGATCCGACGTAGGGCTGGCGGGCGTACGGGCTGATGTTGGTGATCTCGCTGATCGCGTGCGACAGCCGGCTCGACTCGCGCAGGCCCTCCCCGGCGAGGGTGTCCACCCCGTGCTTGAGCTCGAGGTTGGCGACGACGGTGACGAGGTCGGCGTTGCCGGTCCGCTCGCCGTAGCCGTTGACGGTGCCCTGGACGTGCCGCACCCCGGCCTCGACCGCGGCGAGGGAGTTGGCGACGGCGCAGCCGGTGTCGTTGTGGGCGTGGATGCCCAGGACGCCGTCGACGCGGGCGCGGACGTCGGTGACGATCTCGTGGACCCAGCCCGGGAGCATGCCGCCGTTGGTGTCGCACAGGACGGCGACGTGCGCACCGGCGTCGAGACCCGCGCGGATCGCGGCGACGGCGTACTCGGCGTCGTAGCGGTACCCGTCGAAGAAGTGCTCGGCGTCGAGGATGACCTCGCGGTCCTGCTCGCGCAGGTAGCGGACGGTGTCGGCGATCATCCGCAGGTTCTCCTCCCCCGTCGTGCGCAGCGCCCGCTCGACGTGCCGGATGTCGCTCTTGGCGACGATCGTGACGACGGGCGCCTGGGAGTCGACGAGGGCGCGGACCTGCGGGTCGTCGTGGGGACGGGTGCCGGCCTTGCACGTGGACCCGAAGGCGGCCAGCCGCGCGTGCCGCAGGTCCAGCTCCTTGGCGGCGCGCGCGAAGAACTCGGTGTCCTTGGGGATGGCACCGGGCCAGCCGCCCTCGATGTATCCGACCCCGAGCTCGTCGAGCAGCGGGGCGATGGCGAGCTTGTCGGCGACCGAGAGGTTCATCCCCTCCTGCTGCGCGCCGTCGCGCAGGGTCGTGTCGTAGACGTCGATGGTGAGCTCAGCCTGCGAGGCGAGGCGCGTCGTCGTGCTCATGGTGTCCGTTTCCCTCTGTCAGCCGTGGCAGTCCTGCTCCCCGGCGGGAGTGGTGCCGGGTCTCGGTCGCCGCCGGGCAGGTGGCCCCGGCAACAAAAAAACCTCCCGGGGTACGGGAGGTTGCGCACGTGGCGGGTGGTGCCGCGTGCGCTAGCCGATAATGAGCCGGAACTGCATGGGTTCATGATGCCACACGACCAGGGTGACCCGTACCACCCCGCCACGCGCCGTCAGGCGAGGGGCTGCATCCAGCCGTGCGGGTCCTCCGCGTGGCCGAACTGGATGTCGGTGAGCTGGGTGAAGAGGCGCGCGGTGACCGGTCCCGCCGCGCCGTCGCCGACGGTGACGTCGAAGGACTCCCCCGCCAGCCGCCCGATCGGGGTGATGACCGCCGCGGTGCCGCAGGCGAAGACCTCGCTGACCGAGCCGTCCCGGATCCCGGCGAGCAGACCCGCGAGCGGGATGTCGCACTCCTCGACGGGGGCGCCCTCGTCAGCGAGGAGCGTGAGGATCGAGGAGCGCGTGACGCCCTCGAGGATGGTGCCGGTGAGCGCCGGGGTGCGCACGACACCGTCGGAGCCGACGACGAAGACGTTCATGCCACCGAGCTCCTCGAGGTTGGTGGCCGTGCCGGCGTCGAGGAAGCACACCTGGTCGAAGCCGCGGGCGTACGCGGTCTGCTGCGGCAGCAGGCTCGCGGCGTAGTTCCCGCCGAACTTCGCGTTGCCGGTGCCACCGGGCCCTGCGCGGTGGTAGTCCTCGGCGACCCAGATCGAGACCGGCTGGAAGCCGTTGACGAAGTACGGGCCAACAGGCGAGGCGATGACGAGGTACTCGTACCGGTGCGAGGGTCGCACCCCGAGGAAGGCCTCGGTCGAGATCATGAAGGGGCGCAGGTAGAGGCTCGCGCCAGCAGTGTCCGGCACCCACTCGAGGTCCGTCTCCACGAGCGCCCGGATCGAGGCGAGGAAGTCCTCCACCGGCAGCTCGGGCATCGCCAGGCGCCGGGCGGAGGCCTGGAAGCGCCGGGCGTTGGCCTCGGGGCGGAAGGCCCAGGCCGAGCCGTCGGCGTGCCGGTAGGCCTTGAGCCCCTCGAAGATCTCCTGGCCGTAGTGGAGGACCGAGGCCGCCGGGGACAGCTCGAGCGGGGCGAAGCCCTCGACCCGGTGGCCCTGCCACCCGCCGTCGACCGTCCAGGTCGCCCGTGCCATGTGGTCGGTGAACTCCACGCCGAAGCTCAGCCGGTCCAGGGCGGCCGCGCGCTCGGCCGTCGTCCGCGGCCGCGAGCTGGGCACGATCGCGAACTCGGCAGGTGCAGTGGTCATGGCGGGCCTCCAGCGGTCCTTCGGTCATCCGCCCCCGAGGGCGGGTGCTGGTGCGTGCAGTGGTACTCGAGGGTAGCGCCCGGGACGGGCGTCGCCGGGAACCGGGTGCCCGGTCCCCGGCGCGGACAGCTGTCGGGCGTCGGGTCAGGCCCCGGCGACCGCCGCCGCGAGCGCGTCGCCGACCTCGCTCGTCGTGCGCGGGGTCGTCCCGCGGGCGGCGATGTCGGCGGCGACGGCGCGCTCGACGCGGGCCGCGGCGTCGTCGTGGCCGAGGTGGGACAGGAGGAGGGCGACCGAGAGCACGGTGGCGGTCGGGTCGGCCTTGCCCTGGCCGGCGATGTCCGGCGCCGAGCCGTGGACCGGCTCGAACATGCTCGGTGCGGTGCCGTCCGGGTTGACGTTGCCGGACGCGGCGAGGCCGATGCCGCCGGTGACCGCCGCGGCGAGGTCGGTGACGATGTCACCGAAGAGGTTGTCGGTGACGATGACGTCGAAGCGGGCCGGGTCGGTGACGAGGAAGATCATCGCCGCGTCGACGTGCAGGTAGTCCACCGTGACGCCGGGGAACTCGGCGTTGACGCGCTCGACCGTCCGTCGCCACAGGTGCCCGGCGTGGACGAGGACGTTGTGCTTGTGGACGAGGGTGAGCTTCTTGCGGGGCCGTGCCGCGGCGCGGGCGAAGGCGTCACGCACGACGCGCTCGACACCGAAGGCGGTGTTGACGCTCACCTCGTTGGCGACCTCGTGCGGCGTGCCGACGCGGATGGCGCCGCCGTTGCCGACGTAGGGCCCCTCCGTGCCCTCGCGGACGACGACGAAGTCGATCTCCCCGGGGTCCGCGAGGGGAGTGGCCACGCCGGGGAAGAGCTTCGAGGGTCGCAGGTTGACGTAGTGGTCGAGCTCGAAGCGCAGGCGCAGCAGCAGTCCCCGCTCGAGGACGCCGCTCGGCACGCCGGGGTCGCCGACGGCACCGAGGAGGATGGCGTCGTGCTGGCGGATGGCGGCGAGGTCCTCGTCGGTGAGGGTCTCCCCGGTGCGGTGCCAGCGGGCGGCGCCGAGGTCGTAGGGGGTCGTCCGGACGGCAACGTCGGTCAGGGCGGCGTCGAGGACCTTGAGCCCCTCGGCGACGACTTCCTGTCCGATGCCGTCGCCGGCGATCACGGCGAGGTCGATGGTGCGCGTCATGGCTCCAACCTACTGAAACCGTCCATTTGTCGGGACACAGGTCTCACATCCTGATCACCGCCCGGCGACCTTTCGCGCTCCTCGTCGGCTTTCCGACTTTCCGGCGAGCCTTCTCCTACTTTCGACGGGCGCACCCGGTCGTTCGCCCGTACGTTCGCCGCTGGCGCGAACGGACCTGTCATGGCTGCTCGCGCCGACCTCCACAACGACATCCGAACAGAGGCAACACCTTCATGAAGAATGCTTCACGCAGAGCACCCGGCGGCGCGGCCGGGCACTGGCTGGCACTCGTCGCCACCGCCGTCGTGGCGCTGATGACGCTGGCGCCCGCCACGGCATACGCGGACACAGCCACGGACGACGCCTTCTCCATCGGCGCTGCGCACCAGGCGCAGGAGGGCGAAGGCATCGCGCGTCTGTTCCCCGTCTTCACCAACGAGGAGAGCCGCACGTCCGGGGAGCCGGACGTGTGGGCGTACTGCATCGAGTACACCGTGCCCGCACGCTTCGACACCGAGGCGGAGGCCGCCGGGTGGAGCGAGTTCCGCGGTGACAACAACTTCAGCACGTCGCAGGAGGTCCAGGAGAAGGTCGCCTGGATCATCACGAACAGCTACCCCAGGCTCTCGCTCGAGCAGCTCGGTGAGGTCGTGGGGATACCGGACCTGAGTGTCAGCGAGGCCGTCGGCGGCACGCAGTACGCGATCTGGGCACTGACGGACGACGTCGCTGCGGACCTCAGCCCTGACGCGCGCACCGTGCGCGACTACCTCCTGGGCGAGGCCAACACGGGCCTCGCCGAGAGCGACGTCCGCGCCGAGGTGTCCCTCACCGCCTCGACCGAGCAGACCAACGCCGGAGCACTGGTGGGACCGGTGACGGTCAGCACCACCCAGGCCTCTGTCTCGCTCACCGTCAGCTCGTCCCTTCCCGTCGTCGACGCCGACGGCGCGGAGATCGACCTGAGCACCGTGGTGAACGGTCAGCAGCTGTACGTCGACGCGCGTGAGGAGACCGTGGCCGGTTCGGCCACCTTCACGGCGACGGCGACGGCGTCGCGGGTCACCGGCTCCATCCTCAACGTCCCGGGGGCCGCCGGCGCCGCCGCGGACCATGCCCAGACCATCATCCTCGTCGACACCGAGGGCGTCTCGGACGTCGCGAGCGCGACGCTGTCGTGGAGCGGTCTCCCGGACGAGCCGGTCGCCCCGGTGCTGCCCGAGGTGACGCAGGCCGTCTGCACCGACGAGGGTGACACGACCACCCCGTCGATCACACCGTCCGCCACCGAGGGCGTCGAGTACTCCTTCGACGAGGACGCGGTCCAGCCGGGCCGCACCGTCGAGGTCACCGCCACGGCCCAGGAGGGCTACACCCTGACCGCCGCCGAGGGCTGGACGCTCCACGACGACGGCGAGAGCGCGACGACCACCGTCGAGCTCGCCGCGGTCGACTGCGCACCCGTGCCGGTGCCGGAGGTGCCCGTCGCACCGACGGCGCCCGAGGTGACGCAGGCCGTCTGCACCGACGAGGGCGACACCACCACCCCGTCGATCACCCCGTCCGCCACCGAGGGCGTCGAGTACTCCTTCGACGAGGACGCGGTCCAGCCGGGCCGCACCGTCGAGGTCACCGCCACGGCCCAGGAGGGCTACACCCTGACCGCCGCCGAGGGCTGGACGCTCCACGACGACGGCGAGAGCGCGACGACCACCGTCGAGCTCGCCGCGGCGGACTGCGCCGTCGCGAGCGACGACGGTCCCGGGGAGCGGGCGCCCGAGACGTCGCCCGGGGTGAGGCTGCCCAGCACCGGCACGAGCGCCGCCGCGCTGCTCGGCGTGGTCGGTCTCCTGCTCGCGGGCGGGGTCGCGGCCGTCCTCCACCACCGCCGCCGCTCGCCTACCGCGTAGGTGAGACGACGGGGTGCCCGGCCGGCGGCCGGGCACCCCGTCACGTCCGTCCCCGCGGCGGCAGCGGGCGCGTCAGGTGGTGACCGGCACCCGGTCGTCCGCCCCACGGGAGTGGTGCTTGGGGTCGAGCAGCCGGAACCGCTCGAGGACGATCTCGCTGTCCTCGTCGAAGGCCAGCCCCACCTCGGCGAGCTCACCGGCGAAGAACGGCGCGTGGACGTCCCGCCAGTGATCGAGGGACAGGTCCCCCTCGCCCTCGGCAGCGGCGTGCTCGGCGTCGACTGCGGAGTACGGCACGACCTTGATCTCCGTCGTGACGATGAGGGCACGCGGGCGGCCGGCGCCGTCGAGGATGATCGACAGGTCACCGGGCGCCGGGACCGACTCCCCGCGCGCCGGGTAGGGCGCCGCGGCGCTGGACGTGGCCGTCTTGCGCCCGGCGAGGACGAGCCCCAGGAGCGAGTCCGCCTCGGCGGGCGCGGAGCCGAAGGACCACGCCGGCGGCTGCACCGTCCCGATCGCCTGCTGGCCGACGACGACGTCGAGCCGGTTGAGACCCGCGCGCTTGCGCGCCGTGGCCCAGTACGCCGCGACGGCGGCGTCCTGAGCTTCGCCGTGGCTGGGGTCGTGGTCGGTGTCGTTGCTCATGGGTCGAGTGTGCCAGTCCGCGTGACGTCCCGGTGCGTACGCTGGAACCCCGACGAAGGAGCGACCATGTCAACCCCTCCCCCTCCCCCGCCGCCCGGTGGGCCGCACGGCGAGCAGCCCTACGGCGAGCAGCCGACCGGTGAGCCGTCCGGCGGGTACCCGCCGTACGGACAGCAGCCCTACCCGCAGCAGGCGTACGGGCAGCCGACGCAGTCGGGTGGTGACGACCGGACGATCGCGATGCTCGCCCACCTGTCCCCGCTCATCGCGCTGGTCCTCAGCGCCGGCGTGCTGAGCTTCATCGGGCCCCTCATCGTCTGGTTCGTCTGGCGGGACCGCAGTCCGCTCATCCGCAACGCCGCCGTCAGCGCCTTCAACTTCAACGTCACCGTGTGGGTGGCCAACGCCATCGCCTGGGTCTGCGTGTTCACCGTCATCCTCATCCCGCTGTCCATCGCCCTGTGGGTCGGTGCCTTCATCGTCCAGCTCGTCCTGTCGATCAAGGGCGCGATGTCCGCCAGCCGCGGCGAGGTGTACCGCTACCCCCTGCAGGTGCCGATCCTCAGCTGAGGTCCGGAGGGTGACGCGGGGTGTCTCGCCGTGATTCCTCCCCCGTCACCCTGTCCGCTGCAGGCAGTCCGGGCATAGCCTCTCGCTGTCCCGGCGGGGACGGGCGGGCGAGGCGGGCCCGGACAGTCCGTCGCCGCGCACCCGGGTACCGGTCGCCCACCCAGGGACGGCCGTCCTCTCTCACGCCTGGAGAAGCCCATGCGCACGAAGTCCACCCTGGCAGCCGGAGCGGGCACGCTCGCCCTGGCCGCAACTCTTCTCACGGTCCCGGCCCAGGCCGACGACCAGCCCCCCGAGCCGGAGGTGGTCGCGGGCGGCCTCGTCGGCCCGCTCACGGTCGCCGCCGGCGACGACGGCGACGTCTACGTCACCCAGACCTTCGCCAACACGCTGTCCAAGGTCGACCGGAACGGGGAGGTCACCGACGTCTACACCCTCGAGGGCGGCCCGGAGACCGCCGAGCTCGTCGGTGTCGCCTACAGCGACGGCGCCACCTACCACATCGAGAGCGACTTCAGCGGTGAGGTGCCCACCAGCCACATCGTCCGGACGAAGGACGGTGAGCGCACCGTCGTGAGCGACGACCTGTGGGCCCACGAGATCGCCAACAACCCGGACCGGTCCCAGAGGTACGGCGTGACGAACGCCCGCGGCACGTGCCTCGACCAGCTCACCGCCTTCGAGGAGACGGCCGGCTTCCCGATCGTCAACTACCGCGGCATCGTCGAGTCCCACGCCTACCAGCTCGCGGTCCACGACGGCACCATCTACGTCGCCGACGCGGCCGCCAACGCGGTCCTCGAGGTCGACGAGAGCACGGGGGACATCTCGACGGTGAGCGTCCTGCCCGGGAAGACGATCAAGTTCACCGCCGGGCTCGAGGAGGCGCTCGAGGGCCAGCTCGGTGGGCTCGACATCCCGGACTGCATCGTCGGCAAGCGGTTCATCGCCGAGCCGGTGCCGACGGACGTCCAGGTGGGCTGGCTCGGGGGGCTGTACGTCAGCACGCTGGGCGGGAGCGCCGGTGAGGTCCTGCCGCTGAGCAGCGTCTACTGGATCAGCCCGGACGCCAAGCACACCTTCGAGGTCGCCGGTGACCTGCACGGTGCGACGGGACTCGACGTGACGCCCGACGGCACCGTCGTCGTCGCGGAGCTCTTCGGCGGGAGGGTCTCGGCCATCCGGCACGGCGAGAACGAGGCGATCACGCTCTTCGAGGCGGACTCGCCGGCCGACGTCACCGTCACCGACAACGCCCTGTTCGCCAGCACCGGCACCTTCGGTGAGGGCGGACTCGTGAGGTGGGGCTACGGCGACTGACAGGCCGTCAACGCACGAGGCGCCGGCCGGGGAATCCCCGGCCGGCGCCTCGTCGTCGGTCAGCGCGCGGCGCTGCCCTCGGTGTAGTCCGAGTCCTTGGTCTCGACCCAGCTGAAGAGCTTGCGCAGCTCGCGGCCGGTCGTCTCGATCGGGTGCTGCTCGCCCTTGGCGCGCAGCTCCTTGAACTCCGGCGCGCCGGCGTCCTGGTCGGTGATGAAGCGGTCCGCGAAGGCGCCGGACTGGATGTCGGCGAGGACGCCCTTCATGTTCTCCTTGACCTCCGGGGAGATGACCCGCGGGCCAGAGACGTAGTCGCCGTACTCGGCGGTGTCGGAGATGCTCCACCGCTGCTTGGCGATGCCGCCCTCCCACATGAGGTCGACGATGAGCTTGAGCTCGTGGAGCACCTCGAAGTAGGCGACCTCGGGCTGGTAGCCGGCCTCGGTGAGGACCTCGAAGCCGTACTGGACGAGCTGGGAGGTGCCACCGCACAGGACGGCCTGCTCGCCGAAGAGGTCGGTCTCGGTCTCCTCGGTGAACGTGGTCCTGATGCCGCCGGCGCGCAGGCCACCGATGGCCTTGGCGTAGGACAGCGCGGTGTCCCAGGCCTTGCCGGTCGCGTCCTGCTCGACGGCGACGATGACCGGCACGCCGCGGCCGGACTCGTACTCGCGGCGCACGAGGTGGCCCGGGCCCTTGGGGGCGACCATGACGACGTCGTGGCCGGCGGCCGGCTTGATGTAGCCGAAGCGGATGTTGAAGCCGTGGGCGAAGAGCAGCGTGGCGTCGGCCTTGAGGTTGGGCTCGATGTCCCGCGCGTAGAGGGTGCGCTGCACCTGGTCGGGAGCGAGGATGACGACGACGTCGGCACCGGAGACGGCGTCGGCGATGCTCGCGACCTGCAGGCCCTGGTCCTTGGCCTTGGCGGCCGACGAGCTGCCCTCGCGCAGGCCGACGGTGACGTCGACACCGGAGTCGCGCAGATTCAGTGCGTGGGCGTGCCCCTGGCTGCCGTAGCCGATGACGGCGACCTTCTTCCCGGCGATGACGGACAGATCGGCGTCGTCGTCGTAGTACAGCTCAGCCACAGTGTTCTCCCTGGTGTTTGGTGTGGTGGCCCTGGGAGGGCCGGTCCTTCGTGGTCAGTATGGGGGTCAGGCGGTCCGGACCCGCTCGAGGGCGCGGTCGGTCATCGAGCGCGCGCCGCGGCCGATGGCCACGGTGCCGGACTGGACGATCTCGCGGACGCCGTGCGCGTCCAGGGCCGTGAGCAGCGCCTGCAGCTTGGAGTGCGAGCCGGTCGCCTCGATCGTCACGGCGTCCGGGGCCACGTCGACGACGTGCGCCCGGAACAGCTCGACGACCTGGAGGACGGCGGTGCGCGAGGCGTCGTCGGCCCGGACCTTGACGAGCAGGAGCTCGCGCTGGACGGAGGACTCCGGCTCCAGCTCGACGATCTTGATGACGTTGATGAGCTTGTTCAGCTGCTTGGTCACCTGCTCGAGGGGCAGCTCGGCAGCGTCGACGACGACCGTGATCCGGGAGATCTCCGGGTGCTCGGTCGGGCCGACGGCGAGGGAGTGGATGTTGAAGGCGCGGCGGGCGAACAGCGCGGAGACGCGGGTGAGCACGCCAGGCTTGTTCTCCACCAGCACCGAGAGGGTGTGACGGGTACTCATCGCTTTCCTCGCTTCACTCGTCGCGGTCCCACGAGGGGGTGATTCCCCGCGCGTACTGGATGTCGTCGTTGCTCACACCGGCGGCGACCATCGGCCACACCATCGCGTCGCGGCTGACGACGAAGTCGACGACGACGGGACGGTCGTCGATCTCCATCGCCTTCTTGATCGTGTCGTCCACGTCCGCGACGGTCTCCGCGCGCAGGCCGACGCAGCCGTAGGCCTCGGCGAGCTTGACGAAGTCGGGGATGCGGGCGGTCTGGTGGCCGGTGTTGAGATCGGTGTTGGAGTAGCGGCCGTCGTAGAAGAGCGTCTGCCACTGCCGGACCATGCCGAGGGAGGAGTTGTTGATGACGGCCACCTTGATCGGGATGCCCTCGAGGGCGCAGGTGGCGAGCTCCTGGTTGGTCATCTGGAAGCAGCCGTCGCCGTCGATCGCCCACACCGTGCGGTCCGGCATGCCGACCTTGGCGCCCATGGCGGCGGGGACGGCATAGCCCATGGTGCCCAGGCCGCCGGAGTTGAGCCAGGTGCGCGGGTGCTCGTAGCGGATGAACTGCGCGGCCCACATCTGGTGCTGTCCAACACCTGAGGCGTAGATCGACTCGGGCCCGGAGATCTCCCCTATGCGGCTGATGACGTGCTGGGGCGCGACGTGCCCGTCCGCGGTCGGCGTCCAGCCCAAGGGGTAGGTCTCGCGCAGCTCGTCCAGGCGCTGCCACCACGCCTCGATGTCCGGCTTGCCGAACTGCTCGTGGGCGGCGGCGAGCTCGGTGACGAGGTCGGGGATGGTGTCGGAGAGGTCCCCGACGATCGGGACGTCGGCGTGCCGGTTCTTCGAGATCTCCGCCGGGTCGATGTCGGCGTGGACGATCGTCGCCTTCGGCGCGAAGGAGGAGAGCTGCCCGGTGACGCGGTCGTCGAAGCGGGCGCCCAGCGTGACGATGAGGTCGGCCTGCTGGAGCGCCGCGACCGCGGCGACGGACCCGTGCATGCCCGGCATGCCCAGGTGCTGGGGGTGGGAGTCGGGCAGGGCGCCGCGGGCCATGAGCGTGGTGACGACGGGGGCACCGGACAGGTCGGTGAGCCGGCGCAGCGCCTCGGAGGCCTGCGCGCGGATGACACCACCGCCGACGTAGAGCACCGCGCGCCGCGAGGTCGCCAGGAGCCGGGCCGCCTCACGCACCTGGCGCGAGTGCGGCTTGACCGCGGGGCGGTAGCCGGGCAGGTCGAGCTGCTGCGGCCACGCGAAGGTGGTCCGGGACTGCTGCGCGCTCTTGGCGATGTCGACGAGCACCGGGCCGGGGCGGCCGGTCGAAGCGATGTGGAAGGCCTCGGCGATACGCGCGGGGATCTCGTCGGGGTCGGTGACGAGGAAGGAGTGCTTGGTCAGCGGCATCGTGGCGCCGACGATGTCGGCCTCCTGGAAGGCGTCGGTGCCGATCGCGCTGGCTCCCACCTGACCGGTGATCGCGACGATCGGCACGGAGTCCATGTTGGCGTCGGCCAGCGCCGTGATGAGGTTCGTCGCGCCGGGACCGGAGGTCGCCATGCACACCCCGACCCTGCCGGTCGCCGCGGCGTAACCCGTCGCGGCGTGCCCGGCGCCCTGCTCGTGGCGCACGAGGATGTGACGCAGCCGCGTGGAGTCGAAGAGCGGGTCGTACGTCGGCAGGATCGCCCCGCCGGGGATCCCGAAGATGACCTCCGCGCCGACCTCCTCGAGGGACCGGACGATGCTCGTGGCGCCGTTGACCTCCTCGCGGATCTGGCCGGCAGGCGCGACCGGCGCCGGGACGACGCTGGGCGCCGACGGCTGCGGGGTGGTGCGGGGCGGCGCGGGGACTGGTCCCTTGGCCATGGTGACCCTCCTGGTACCTCGGTGGTGGTGCGGCAGACCGGCAAACAAAAAACCCCTCGACCCGAGGTGGGTGCGAAGGGATGCGCGCAGCGGGACCGGCTCAGCGGTCGGCGGCTGCGCGCCTGTGAAGTACGACGTCCTGCTGCATGCCGAAACTGTAACCCCGCCCACCGGCACAGCCCAAACCGTCTCATATACTGGCTTCCCGTCCCGCTATCTGACACACCCCCGACAGCCGACTTACCGCCGACAGCCGACTTACCGCCGACAGCCGACTTCTCTCCTCAGCGCTCCCGGGGTACCCGTCGTGCCACGCGCAGGCGATGACCCGCTCCTCGAGGTCGTCCGCCCGGGTCTGCCACGTCTCGTCTCTGCCACGTCTCGACGCAGGCGTCGCAGCCGCACCCCGGGAAGGGGAGCACGCCGCGTGCACCCGGACGCCCGCGTCGTCGGTGATGGCGAGGGGCAGCGGCGCCGCCGGGCGGTGAGCCACCGCCCCAGCGCTCCCCGTATGGCGAGTTCGTGCACGCCCCGCGCGGGCGGGTACTGCTGGCCGGACGGAGGACGCCATGCCCGCGAACCTTCCGGCACGCGCGACCGGGGGACCGGGTATACATGAGCCATGCGTGCCGTCCATGCCACCAAGGCCGGGGGCCCGGAGGTCCTCACCGTCGTCGACCTGCCCGACCAACCGCCGGGTCCTGACGAGGTCCGGGTCGAGGTCGCCGCCGCCGGGGTGAACTTCATCGACACCTACCGCCGCGGTGGGGTGTACCCGATGGAGTTCCCGCACGTCGTCGGGTCCGAGGGCGCGGGCACCGTCGTCGAGGTGGGCGACGGCGTCAGCGAGTTCTCCGCCGGGGACCACGTCGCGTGGGCCGCCGCACCGGGCAGCTACGCCGAGCGGGTGAACGTGCCGGTGCGGGAGGCGATCCCGGTACCGCGGGGCATCGACCTCCACACCGCCGCCGCGCTCCCCCTCCAGGGGATGACCGCGCACTACCTCAGCGCCTCGACCTTCCCGGTCTCCCCCGGTGACGTCGCGCTCGTCCACGCCGGTGCGGGCGGGGTCGGGCTCCTGCTCACCCAGCTCGTCGTCCGCCGGGGCGGGCGGGTCATCTCGACCGTCGGCACCCCGGAGAAGGAGCAGCTCTCCCGCGAGGCCGGTGCGGAGCACGTCGTCCGCTACACCGAGCTCGACGACCTCACGGCCGAGCTGCCGCAGATCGTCCGCCAGCTCACCGACGGGCGCGGCGTCGACGTCGTGTACGACGGCGTCGGCAAGGCGACCTTCGACGCCTCCCTGGCGAGCCTGCGGCCCCGCGGGATGCTCGTCCTCTTCGGCGGCTCCAGCGGTCAGGTACCGCCCTTCGACCTCCAGCGGCTCAACGCCGCGGGATCCCTGTTCGTCACGCGCCCGACGCTCGCGCACTACACCGCGGACCGCGCCGAGCTGCTGTGGCGGGCCGCCGACCTCTTCCACGCCGTCGCCGACGGCCTCGACGTGCGCATCGGGCAGGAGTTCCCCCTCACCGAGGCCGCCGCCGCCCACGCCGCCCTCGAGGGCAGGCAGACGACCGGCAAGGTCCTGCTCGTCCCCTGACCCGTCCCTCCCCCACGTAATCCGAGAGCCGGGTTCCTCCGCGTGAGGAACCCGGCTCTCGGCGTCGAGCAGGGGTGAGCTAGGCGAGGATGGCGCCCGTGCTCGCCGACTGGACGAGCTTGGTGTACTTGCCGAGCACGCCCTTGGTGAACTGCGGGGCGATCGGGACCCAGCCCTCGCGGCGCCGGGCCAGCTCGTCCTCGTCGACCAGGAGGTCGAGGGTCTTGCCGGCGACGTCAAGGCGGATCCTGTCACCGTCACGGACGAAGGCGATGGGGCCCGCGTCGACGGCCTCGGGCGCCACGTGCCCGACGCACAGGCCGGTGGTGCCGCCGGAGAAACGGCCGTCGGTGAGGAGGAGGACGTCCTTGCCCAGCCCGGCGCCCTTGATCGCGCCGGTGATGGCGAGCATCTCGCGCATGCCCGGGCCGCCCTTGGGTCCCTCGTAGCGGATGACGACGACGTCACCGGCCTGGATCGTGCCGTCCTCGAGCGCGTCCATCGCGGCACGCTCACGCTCGAAGACGCGGGCGGTGCCCTCGAAGACGTCGGAGTCGAAACCCGCGGACTTCACGACGGCACCCTCCGGCGCGAGAGAGCCACCGAGGATCGTGATGCCGCCGGTCGCGTGGATCGGGTTGTCCAGCGCGCGCAGGATCTTGCCGTCCGGGTCCGGCGGGTTGATGCCCTCGAGGTTCTCGGCGACGGTCTTGCCGGTGACCGTGAGGCAGTCGCCGTGGAGCAGACCGGCGTCGAGCAGCGCCTTCATGACGACGGGAACACCGCCGATGCGGTCGATGTCGTTCATGACGTATCGGCCGAAAGGCTTGAGGTCGCCCAGGTGGGGGACGCGCTCGGCGATGCGGCTGAAGTCGTCGAGCGTGAGGTCGACCTCGGCCTCGTTGGCGATCGCGAGGAGGTGGAGCACGGCGTTCGTCGAGCCGCCGAAGGCCATGACGACGGCGATCGCGTTCTCGAGCGACTTCTTCGTGATGATGTCGCGGGCGGTGATGCCCTGGCGCAGCATCTCGACGACGGCCTCACCGCTGCGGTGGGCGAAGGTGTCGCGGCGACGGTCGGCCGAGGGCGGAGCGGCGGAGCCGGGCAGGGACATGCCCATGGCCTCGGCCACCGAGGCCATGGTGTTGGCGGTGTACATGCCACCGCAGGCACCCTCGCCAGGGCAGATGGCGCGCTCGATGCGGTCGAGGTCCTCGCGGCTCATGAGCCCGCGGGAGCACGCGCCGACGGCCTCGAAGGCGTCGATGAGGGTGACGTCCTTCTCGGTGCCGTCCTCGAGCTTGACCCAGCCGGGCATGATCGTGCCGGCGTAGAGGAAGACGGCCGCGAGGTCGAGGCGGGCCGCGGCCATGAGCATCCCCGGCAGCGACTTGTCGCAGCCGGCCAGGAGCACCGAGCCGTCGAGGCGCTCGGCCTGCATGACGGTCTCGACGGAGTCGGCGATGATGTCGCGGGAGACGAGGGAGTAGTGCATGCCCTCGTGGCCCATCGAGATGCCGTCGGACACCGAGATGGTGCCGAACTGCAGCGGGTAGCCGCCGCCGGCGTGGACGCCCTCCTTGGCGCCCTGGGCCAGGCGGTCCAGCGAGAGGTTGCAGGGCGTGATCTCGTTCCACGAGCTCGCGATGCCGATCTGGGGCTTGGCGAAGTCGTCGTCCCCCAGGCCGACGGCGCGGAGCATGCCTCGCGACGCCGTCGCCTCGATGCCGTCGGTGACCTGACGGCTACGCGGCTTGATGTCAGTGGCTTCGGTGGTCATGGCTGGAGTCTAAGTCTCCGCACCGCCACCGTTGGTCCCCGTTCGAGCGGCAAGACATGGCTGCGGGGCGGCACCTCCCGGTCGGAGGTGCCGCCCCGCAGGGTCAGGCCGGGGTCAGTCCGTCAGGCGACGGCGAGCGACGAGCACCCCGCCGGCACCGGCGAGCAGCACCGTGAGGACACCGAGCATCCAGACGTCGGCGCCGGTGGTCGGTAGACGCCCGCTCCCCGGACCGTCGGTCGGGGCCGCCGTCGGGGTACCCGTCGGCTCGGCGGTGGTCGGCTCCTCGGTCGGCGCCGGGGTGGTCGGCTCCTCGGTCGGCGCCGGGGTGGTCGGCTCCTCGGTCGGCTCCTCCGTCGGCTCCTCGACGGGCGGCTCGATGAGCGCGCCCTCCGGGCCGGCCCACAGGAGCGCGGCCGCGACGTCGTCGAACATCCCCCGCGGGTGGGTGCGGAAGAAGGGGTCAGTGCCGAAGACGAGCGCCCGGGTGCCGTCCTCGGTGACCGCGGAGATCACCGAGGGCTGGCCGGAGGCCTGCTCGGGCCCGCCGCTGCCGTCCTGGTTCGGCAGCCAGTGCCCGCTGAGCAGCGGCTCGGCGGCGAAGGTCTGCTCGACCGTCACCTCCTCCCCGAGGTCGGTGAAGTACGCCGGCCCGTAGGTGAAGGCAGCCTCCTCGGCCTGGGCGCCGATGACGCCGTCGGCGGTGTCGACGAGCACGACACCGTTGGCGCGGCCCGGCCCGCTGACGGCCGACGCCTCGAAGAGCTCGAAGGTGTCGGCCGCCCACATGCCCGCCTGCGCGGAGGCGACGACGCCCTTGCCGGCGTCGAAGTAGTCGTCCAGCTCGCGGGCGGCCCGGGCTGCGGCGTCCCCCTCACCGAGGCGCAGCTGCGTCCCGAGCCAGAGCACGTCGATCTCGTCGAGGTCGACGCTGCCGTCGGCGAGGCCCTCGGGCGTCACGCGGACCGGGTCGACGAAACCGAGGCCGGTGAGGACGAGCTCGTCCTCACCGCCGTAGGACGCCGAGCTGGTGTAGCCGACGCGCAGCGCGGACAGGCCGCGGGCGTCGTCCTCGGCGAGCTCACGCCCGTCCGTGGCGACGAACACGACGCCGAGCAGCTCACTCAGGGTGGCCGCCTCGTCCAGGCCCTCGGGGCCGACGACGACGGTGCCGTCACCGACGTCGACGACGGGCACCTCGGCGGTGAGCAGGAGGTTGACCGCCTGGACGGGCGCGACGCCGTCGAGCGCGAGGCTCACGTACTCGGCGTCCTCCGGGAAGGCACCGGTCGGGGGCGCGACGACAAGTGGCGTCACCGGGACGGGCAGGGCCGGGTCGGTCGTGTCACCGACCCGGTCCACGTCGGCTCCCCACAGCCGGCCCAGGCTCCACGCGGAGATGTCGTACATGCTCGGGACCCGGTCGGAGATGTCCGACCCGTCGGAGAGGAGGACGTTGGCCAGTCCGCGCAGCGGCTGGTGCATGTCGACGACGAAGGTGCCCGCCGGGTAGTCCTGGCCACCGGCACTGAACGCCGCGTCGGCGGTGCCGACCTCGACGCCGTGGGCGAGCAGGTGGTCGACGAGCGTGGCGGCGTCGGTGGTGCCCGCGGGGATGACGTAGGCGCGCGGGAAGTCGGTGCCCGTGACGTCGGGCTCGTCCCACTCCTCGGTCCACTCGTCGGGGCCGGCGTAGTCGTCGGGGTCCGGGTTGGCCGGGATCTCGCGCAGCGGCTCACCGGCCTCGCCACGTCGGAAGATCTCCATCTGGTTGCCGAGGATGGCGTCGCGGTTCTCGTCGACGTAGTCGACCGTCGACTCGATGACCTGGTGGCCGACCGCACGGTTGGTCGCCAGCCGGCGGGCGCTCTCCTCGGGGTCGTTCGTCCGGCCGGGGCCGAGCTCGACGGTGTAGGCGATCGAGCCCTGGAACTGGACGTACTGCGGGGTGAAGATCGGCGGCCAGCCGTCCCAGCCGTCCGGGATGTCACGGAACGGGATGATGATCCCGCCGTCCTCGGTCAGCGGGTTGCCCTCGATGTCGGCGGCGACGACGTCCTGCTCGATGCGCAGCGCGGCGGCGTAGGAGTACGGCATGAGGAGGTCGTGCTCGTAGTTCTCGCCCTGCGGGGGACCCGTGGGCTCCACCTGCAGGCTGCCGGTGTACCCGTGCAGGTCGATGAAGAAGACCGGCTGCAGGTCCCCGGTGAGGTCGCGGATCGCCCGTGTCTCCGGCGTCGTGTTCGTGATGAAGTCACGGTTCGCGTCGAGGTTGAGCGCCGTGGCACGTGTCCCGGCCACCCGACCGTCGGGGTTGTTGCTCACGGTGAAGTACAGGCGGTAGCCCTCGGCGAGGGCCACGGCTTCCTCGTCACCGGCCTCGAGCGCCTCCACGAGCTCGGTGATGTAGGAGAGGGAGGCGTCGGTGCCGTCCCACTCGTTGCCGTGGATGTTGTTGTTGAACCAGATCGGCGGCTTGTAGCCGGCCATGAGCTCGGCGTCGTCCTGGGCGGCGTCGGCGTCGTGCTTGATCCGGTCGCGCCACTCGTCCTGCTGGGCGCTCTCCTCCGCCGTCTCGGGGGACGTGATCGTCACGAGGTACAGGTCGCGTCCCTGCGTGGACTGCCCGACGACCTCGGTGGAGACGTACTCGTTGCCCTCGGCGAGGTCGTTGAGCAGCGGCGCGATCTCGTGGAAAGGGATCGCCCCCCGGCCGTAGGACTGGTCGTCCTCGTCGACCGGCGGCTCGGTGAGCGGCTCCTGCCGCGGATAGGGCACACCGTCGTCCTCGGGAGCGGCGCTCACCGTCGGGGGCGTGACCACGGTGGCCACCGGGCCGGCCCCCGAGGCGGGTACCGTCACCGCGCCCAGCAGCACGGCGGAGACCGCCGCGCCGCACCAGACTCGTCGTCGAACCTGCATCGTGTTCCTCTCGTCAACTGTTCGGAAGGTGTTGCGGAGGTGCGCCAGCAGCGGGGTGGAGCGGCTAGAGGACCTTCGACAGGAACGCCTGGGTGCGGGCGTGCTGGGGGGAGGCGAGGACCTCGGCCGGGACGCCCTCCTCGACGATGAGGCCGTCGTCCATGAAGACGAGCCGGTCCCCCACCTCGCGGGCGAAGCCCATCTCGTGGGTGACGACCATCATCGTCATGCCCTCGGCGGCAAGGAGCTTCATCACGTCGAGGACCTCACCGACCAGCTCGGGGTCGAGCGCGGAGGTCGGCTCGTCGAAGAGCATCATGTCGGGGTTCATCGACAGGGCGCGCGCGATGGCGACGCGCTGCTGCTGGCCGCCGGACAGCTGGGCCGGGTACGCGCCGCCGCGGTCGGCCAGGCCCACACGCTCGAGCATGGCGCGGGCCACCTCGGCCGCCTCCTGCTTGCCGCGCTTGAGCACGCGGCGCTGGGCGATGGTGAGGTTGCCCATGACGTCGAGGTGCGGGAAGAGGTTGAACTGCTGGAAGACCATGCCGATCCGGGTACGGACGGCGTCGATGTCGCAGTCGGGGTCCAGGATGTCCTGGCCCTCGATCCGGAGCGAGCCTCCCGTGGGCTCCTCGAGCCGGTTGACCGTGCGCAGCAGCGTCGACTTCCCCGAGCCGGAGGGCCCGATGACGCAGACGACCTCGCCCCTGTGCACCGACAGGTCGATGCCCTTGAGGACCTCGTTGTCGCCGAAGCTCTTGCGCAGACCCACGATCTCGATCGCGGGCGCGTCGGTGGTGGCCGTCATCGTCCCCTCGCCATTCGTCGTTCGAGGACCGCCACGAGCCGCGTGAGCGGGATCGTGATGACCAGGTAGAGCAGGGCGCCCATGATGAGCGGTGTGCCGTTGCCCGTCGTCGTCTGACCGTCCCGCGCGAAGGTCGTGAGCTCCTTGGTGAGGACCGTGGAGCCCGCGATGAACAGCAGCGAGGTGTCCTTGAGGAGCAGGACGAACTCGTTGGTGAGCGGCGGGATGATGATGCGGAAGCCCTGGGGCAGAACGATCCGCACCATCGTCTTGGCCGGGGACATGCCGAGGGACCGGGCCGCCTCGCTCTGTCCCCTGGGCACCGCCTGGATGCCGGACCGGATCACCTCGGCCATGTAGGCGGAGGCGACGAAGATCAGCCCGACGAGGCCGGCCCCGACGTTGCCGCCGGGGATCCGGAAACCGAAGGCGATCGGCACGACGTACGCCATCGCGAAGATTGTCAGAAGCGCCGGCAGGCCTCGGAAGAGCTCGATCCAGGCGGTTGCGAACCACCGGTAGGGCCCCACGCTCGACAGCTTCATGAGGGCGAACGCGATACCCAGCACCAGTCCCCCGACGAAGGAGATCAGGGTGAAGAGGAGCGTGTTCTTCAGTGCGATCGTGATGATCTCGGGGAACTGGTCCCGGGCGATGTCGAGACGGAAGAACTGGTTGGTGATCCGGTCCCAGTCGGCGAGCAGGGCCACGGCCGCGAGGACGGCGAAGAACAGGACGTACATCCCCGTCCGTGTCAGCCGCCGGCGTGTGGTGAGACGCATGGGTCTACTGGGGGTCGACCGCGAAGTAGGAGTCGTAGATCTCCTGGTACGTACCGTCGTCACGCAGGCCCTGGAGCGAGGAGTCGATCGCCTCGACGAGCTCGGTGGACGCGTCCTTGGCCATCGCGTAGCCGTACTGCTCGTCCGTCGAGTACTCCTCGACGATGACGTAGCTCGGGTCGGACTCGGCGTTCTCGATGTTGACGGGCAGGTCCTGGAGGATCGCGTCGATCTGTCCGGCCTGGATCGCCGACCACAGCTCGGCGTTGCCCGGGTACTCGACGAGGGAGGCGCCCTCCGCGTTCTCCCGCGCGTAGGACAGGCCGGTCGTCCCGGCCTGGACACCGACGTTCTTGCCCACGAGGTCGGCGATGGACTCGATGCCGGAGTCGGGCGCGACGAGCAGCGACTGGAGGGAGTCGTAGTACGGCTCGGAGAAGGTGAGGTTCTCCTCGCGCTCCTCGGTGATGGTGATCGCCGAGGCGCCGATGTCGCACTGTCCGGACACGAAGGTGGTGCCGGACTGCAGCGCCTCGAAGCTGACGTTCTCCACGGCGAGATCGAGCTCGAGGTCGTCGGCGATCGCCTGGAGGAGGTCGATGTCGAAGCCGCTGTACCCGCTCGGCGCCTCGGGGTCCTCGAACTCGAAGGGCGGGTAGGGGATGTTGGAGCAGGCGGTGAGCGTGCCCTCGTTGACCAGGCCGAGGCCGGCGCTCTCACCGCTCTCGCCCTCGTCGCCGCCACAGGCCGACACGAGCAGGAGCGCCGCGGCCGCGGACGCGGCGAGCGCGGTGCGTCGAGCCAGAGGGGAAGAGTTCATTGTCCGTTGTCCTTCTGCTGGGTGTGAGACGGCTGGCGCCATGCTACGCGGTCCAACGTTACCGGCGAGTCACATGGCGTCCCCGCTCGAACGCCCACGAAGCGCAGACTTCTCGTTGTTCCGGGACCTACCATCGTGATGGATCGCACCGAGGCGGGAGGCATCGATGACCACGACGGAGACCATCGCGGCCGAGGCGTCCGTGCTCGCGCAGACCTACGCGCCACTGCCCGTCGTGCTGACCGCGGGACGAGGCGTGTGGGTCCGAGACGTCGAGGGGCGGGAGTACCTCGACGCCCTGGCCGGGTACTCCGCCCTCAACTTCGGGCACACCCACCCGCTGCTCGTGGCAGCGGCCGAACAGCAGCTCCGCCGGCTCACCCTCACCAGTCGCGCCTTCCACAACGACCGGCTCGCTGGATTTGCGACGCGACTCGCCCGCCTGTGCGGCAAGGACCGGGTCCTGCCGATGAACACGGGGGCGGAGGCGGTCGAGACCGCGATCAAGGTGGCACGGAAGTGGGCCTACACACGGCGCGGACTGCCGGACGGTCGGGCACGGATCATCGTCGCCGAAGGGAACTTCCACGGCCGCACGACGACGATCGTCGGGTTCTCGACCGACCCCGCGGCACGCACGGGCTTCGGCCCGTACGACGGCGGCTTCGACGTCGTCCCCTTCGGTGACGCCGCTGCGCTCGAGGCGGCTGTCACGCCGACGACGGCGGCGGTCCTGGTGGAACCGATCCAGGGCGAGGCCGGAGTGATCGTCCCGCCGCCCGGCTATCTCGCCGCGGTGCGAGAGATCTGCGACCGCCGCGGCCTTCTGCTCCTTGCCGACGAGGTGCAGAGCGGGCTCGGCCGCACCGGTCACACCTTCGCCTGCGACGCCGAGGAGGTGGTCCCGGACATCTACATCCTCGGCAAGGCCCTGGGCGGTGGAGTGCTTCCCGTCTCCGCGGTCGTCGCCGACCACGAGGTGCTGGGGGTGCTCGGTGTCGGGGAGCACGGCTCGACGTTCGGGGGCAACCCCCTCGCCTGCGCGGTGGGCGAGGCGGTCGTGAGCCTGCTGGAGCCGGGGGACATCCAGGCTCACGTCCGCCGGCTCTCGCCGGTCCTCGAGGACGGCCTGGCACGCTTCGAGGCGCTCGGGGTCCTGCGCCACCGCGTCCGCGGGCTGTGGGCCGGCTTCGACCTCGACCCACGGGTGGCGAGCGGACGCCGGTTCTGTGAGGAGCTGCAGCACCACGGTGTTCTCGCCAAGGACACGCACGGCGCCACTGTCCGCCTCGCTCCCCCGTTGGTGATCGACGAGGAGGAGCTCGTGCTGCTTCTCGAGCGCGTGGAGTCGGCGCTGCTGGCGTTGCGCCGGTCGTGAGTTTCCGGGTGGTGGAACGCGTAAGGGCCGCACCTGGAGGTGCGGCCCTTACGGAATGGGTGTTCGGCGGTGTCCTACTCTCCCACGTAGTCTCCCACGCAGTACCATCGGCGCTGAGGGGCTTAGCTTCCGGGTTCGGAATGGGACCGGGCGTTTCCCCCTCGCTA
>NZ_VUKC01000019.1 GCF_009193135.1 Georgenia satyanarayanai | reverse complement strand
CCTGAGCCAGGATCAAACTCTCCGTAAATGTCTATCGCCACCCCACAAAGGGGGTAACAACCATACGAAGAAACACCCACCACCCAAAAGAGCAGCGAGCGATCCAGGCAAACACCCACCCGCAGAAACGAGGAACCACGGGCAAGCATCAACCAAACAAACTAACAACCCCGACACCCGACCCACGCCCACCACAACGGCAGACGAACAAGCCAGACACCAGGACCATATTTGGCATCAAAAACTTGGCACACTGTTGAGTTCTCAAGAAACAGACACACACCGCCAGGACCACACACCCGTGCAGACCCGGATCGGGGCTATCGCTGTCTGTCCCGACACGACCCAGCGCATCGCGCTCGCAGTGCGAACGCCGCCCTGAACCCTGTCGAGTTCCGACTGACCGACGAGGCGCCGACTGAGCGGCGTCCTGTTCAGCTGTCGTTCCGGCGGAACCGGCCACCGAGCCTCTCAGCTCTTCGTGTCCGTGCCTCCCTTGCCGGCTCGAGAATCATAGGCAGGCGACGGACCGCCGGTCAAGCCGGTCGAAGGCGGTCACCGCGCAGGGCGGAACCCGCATGATTCCGCTGAAAGGTCCGCCCGCTCGAGTGCTCGTCAGCCGGTGTGTGCCTCACGGCACATGGACGTCCTCGTCGCCTGGCTGACGCCCGGGCCACGTGACCCGGGCGTCCTCGGCCGCCTGGTCCGCGAGCGCGGGCGAGCGGCCGGCCGCACGGGCCTCCTCGGCCTCCTCGCGTACGGCGTCGGCCACGGCTTCGGCGACCCTGCTGTCGAAGACGCCGGGGATGACAAAGGAGGGGTTGAGCTCGTCGTCCCCGACGACGCTCGCGATGGCAACGGCCGCTCGCCTCATCGTCTCCTGGGTGACGTCACGGGCGCCGGCGTCGAGCAGCCCGCGGAAGAGGCCCGGGAAGGCGAGCACGTTGTTGATCTGGTTGGGATAGTCGCTCCGGCCGGTCGCCACGACCGCGGCGTAGGCGGCCGCCTCGATCGGGTCGACCTCGGGGACCGGGTTCGCGAGCGCGAAGACGATGGAGCGCTCGGCCATGCGGGCGATGTCGGCGCCGGTGAGGATGTCCCCCGCGCTGACCCCGATGAAGACATCGGCACCCTCCAGCCCCTCCTGCAGGGTGCCGGTGAAGCCGTGGGGGTTGGTGTTCTCCGCGATCCACTGGTGGTGCTCACCCGGGGTGTCGCTGCCCGCATGGATGGCGCCGTCCCGGTCGAACCCGACGATGTTGCGCGCCCCCTGGGCGTGGAGGAGGCGGATGACCGCCGAGCCTGCGGCGCCGACGCCCGCGACAGCGATGCGGACGTCCTCGATCCGCTTGTCCACGACCTTGAGCGCGTTGATGAGCGCGGCGAGGACGACGATGGCCGTGCCGTGCTGGTCGTCGTGGAAGACGGGGATGTCGAGCTCGGCTCGCAGTCGTCGCTCGATCTCGAAGCAGCGCGGCGCCGAGATGTCCTCGAGGTTCACCCCGCCGTACACCGGGGCCAGAGCCTTGACGATCGAGATGATCTCCTCGGTGTCCGTCGTGTCGAGGCACACCGGCCACGCATCGACGCCGGCGAACTTCTTGAACAGCGCCGCCTTGCCCTCCATCACCGGAAGCGCCGCGGCCGGCCCGATGTCGCCCAGCCCGAGGACCGCTGTCCCGTCGGTGACGACCGCGACCGTGTTGCGCTTGATGGTGAGCCGCCGTGCGTCCTCGGGCCGCTCCGCGATCGCGAGGCAGACCCGGGCGACCCCGGGCGTGTACGCGCGCGAGAGGTCACGCCGGGTACGCAGCGGCACCTTGAGGCCCACCTCGATCTTCCCGCCCAGGTGCATGAGAAAGGTCGAGTCGGACACCTTGAGGACGTGGACGTCGTCCAGGGCGTCGAGCGCGTCGACCACGCGCTGGCTGTGCGGCCCGTCGATCGTGTCGCAGGTCAGGTCGACCGTGAGGTGGTCGGTGCTCGACTGCGCGATGTCGACGCCGGTGACGGAGGCACCCTGCGCGGCGGCGGCCGCCACCAGCTCGCTCGTGGCCGCCTGCGAGGCGGGAACCTGCACGCGCATCGTGATCGTGTAGCTCGGGCTGGGCAGTGCCATCGGTGTCGTGTCCTCTCGCCGTGGCCGCGACGTCGCGACCAGCGCCATTATCGACCACCTCCACGGTTGCGGGCCGCTCCAGGCCGCCGCGGCGCGTCACGTCCCCCGAAGTCGGGACCTTGGCCCCGTTTGCCGGACTAGTCCGAAGAGGACGCTTGTGCATGACAGCACCCCCAGCGCACCACCCTCAGCAAGGAGAGCTCCGATGGCCACCACGACCACCCCCGCCAGAGGATCCGCCCAGGGCGGTAGGACCCTGTACATGGACGACATCGTCACCCGGCCCGGCGCGCAGGCCGCGCTCGCCGTGGGACGCATCGTCGTCGGGTTCTACTTCCTGTGGGCGTTCCTCGACAAGACCTTCGGACTCGGCTTCTCGACGCCGGGCGAGCGGGCCTGGATCAACGGCGGGACGCCGGCCCAGGGCTACCTCGGCAACCTCCCGCCGGAGCAGCCGCTGGCTGAGCTGTTCCAGTCCCTGTTCCTCAACCCCTTCGGCGACATCGTCTTCATGCTCGGCCTCCTGGGCATCGGGGTCGCGATGATCACCGGGGCGGGCCTGCGGATCGCCGCCGTGAGCGGCACCCTGCTCATGGCCTTCATGTACGTCGTCGCCCTTCCCTGGGTGGGCGAGCACGGCACCAACCCCGTCGTCGACTCGCACTGGATGGAGGCGCTGCTCCTCATCATCGCCGCGGTGACCCTCTCCGGCGACAAGTGGGGCCTGGGCAGGTGGTGGGCCGGGAAGGTCGGCAACAGCTGGCTCCGCTGACCCGCCGCACCCGCCGAGGACCGCACGGTCCTCGGCGCTCGTGCGTCCCGCGAGACGGCTGTGCCACGATGACGCGCATGGACGACAGCACCGAGTACGTGCCCGAGGTCCACACGTCCTACCGTCGCCGCCCCGGTGAGGCCGGCGAGCGCGACCCCGCCGGGGCCGGCGCATCGACGCCCGAGGACCGGCCGTGAGCGACGAGCGGATGGCCCAGATGCACGAGTGGCTGCGCGACGTGTGCGACGAGCTCGGGCTGGACCCGGCGATCGTCGAGAGCACCGCGGAACAGCTCCTCGCACTCGTCGGCCAGGTTGCCCACGGACCCACGCGCCCGGGCGCCCCGCTCACCGCCTTCCTCGTCGGACTGTCGGTGGGGGCCGCCGGCCGTGAGCTGGACGCCGGCTCCACCGTGCGGGACGTGACGGAGCGGGCCGAGGCCGTCGAACGGCTCGTCGCCTCCCGGACGGCGCGCTGACCGACCAGCACCGCCCGCCGCCCACGCGCCGCCCGGCGCGCCGAGAGCGGAGCCGTTCTGGGGGGAACAGCTCCGCTCTCGGCACACGTGCGGCCCGGGTGGGTCAGGCGCCGACGCGCTCCATGATGAGCTCGCGCACGCGGCCGGCGTCGGCCTGGCCACGGGTCGCCTTCATGACCGCACCGACGATCGCGCCGGCTGCCTGCACCTTGCCGCCGCGAATCTTCTCGGCGACGTCGGGGTTGGCGGCCAGAGCCTCGTCGACGGCGGCGATGAGGGCGCCGTCGTCGGACACGACCCCCAGGCCGCGGGCGACGACGACCGCCTCCGGCCCGCCCTCCCCCGCGAGCACACCGGCCAGCACCTGGCGGGCGAGCTTGTCGTTGATACGGCCCGACTCCACGAGCGCGGCCAGCTCGGCGACCTCCGCCGGGGTGATCGCCAGGTCGGCGAGCTCGACGCTGACGCCCTTGGCGGTGCGGGCGAGCTCGCCCATCCACCACTTGCGGGCGGCGGAGGCGTCCGCGCCGGCGGCGACGGTCGCCTCGATGAGGTCGAGGGCGCCGGCGTTGACGACGTCACGCATCTCGGCGTCCGCGTAGCCCCACTCCCCCTGCAGGCGCCGACGGCGCAGCGCTGGCATCTCGGGCAGGCTGGCGCGGATCTCCTCGACCCACTCGCGGCTCGGCGCCAGCGGCACGAGGTCCGGCTCCGGGAAGTAGCGGTAGTCCTCGGCGTCGGACTTCACGCGCCCCGACGACGTCGTACCGGTGTCCTCGTGCCAGTGTCGCGTCTCCTGGACCACCGTCCCGCCCTCGTCGAGGACGGCGGCCTGGCGGGAGATCTCGTAGCGGACGGCCCGCTCGATGGAGCGGAAGCTGTTGACGTTCTTCGTCTCGGTGCGGGTACCGAGCGGGGCGTCCGGGCCCGACCGCAGCGAGACGTTGATGTCGGCGCGCACGTTGCCACGCTCCATCCGTGCCTCCGAGACGCCCAGCGCGCGGAAGAGGTCGCGCAGCGTGCTCACGTAGGCGCGGGCCACCTCCGGCGCCCGGGCACCGGTGCCGGTGATCGGGTGGGTGACGATCTCGACGAGCGGCACCCCGGCGCGGTTGTAGTCGACGAGCGAGTACTCCGCCCCGTGGATCCGGTTCCCGACGCCGCCGACGTGGGTGTTCTTGCCCGCGTCCTCCTCCATGTGCGCGCGCTCGACGGCGACCGGCACGACGGTGCCGTCCTCGAGCTCGATGTCGACCTGCCCGTCGAAGGCGATGGGCTCGTCGTACTGGGAGGTCTGGAAGTTCTTCGGCACGTCCGGGTAGAAGTAGTTCTTCCGGGCGAAGCGACAGGTCTCGGCGATCTCGCAGCCCAGCGCGAGGCCGATGCGGATCGCGTACTCCACGGCCGTGCGGTTGATGACCGGCAGGGTCCCCGGCAGTCCGAGGGAGACGGGCGTCGTGTGGGAGTTGGGCTCCCCGCCGAAGTCGTTCGGCGCGCCGTCGAACATCTTCGACGCGGTCCCGAGCTCGACGTGGACCTCGATCCCGATCACGGGGTCGTACCGGGTGATCGCGTCGTCGAAGTCGACGAGCGCGGGCGTGGTCGCGGTCATCGGGCGGCCTCCTGGGAGACGGTGGTGGGCAGCGACGGGGCGTCGGCGAGCAGCCGGTGCCCGCGGCGCTCGTCGAGCATCCGCTCGAGCACTGCGCCGACCCGGTAGAGCCGGGCGTCCTGGCGGGCGGGGGCCAGGGCCTGGAAGCCGACGGGCAGGCCGTCGTCGCTCAGGCCGCTCGGCACGGAGATGCCCGGCACCCCGGCGAGGTTCGCGGGGATGGTCGCGACGTCGTTGAGGTACATGGCCAGCGGGTCGTCGAGCTTCTCCCCGAAACGGAACGCCGTCGTCGGGGTGGTCGGCGAGACGAGGACGTCGGCCTGCTCGAAGGCGGCCGCGAAGTCGCGCTGGATGAGCGTGCGCACCTGCTGGGCGCTGCCGTAGTAGGCGTCGAAGTAGCCCGCGGACAGCGCGTGCGTGCCGAGGATGATGCGGCGCTTGACCTCGTCGCCGAACCCGGCACCACGGGTGGCGGCCATGACGCGCTCGGCGGTCAGCGGCCCCTCGGCCGGCTCGACGCGCAGGCCGAAGCGCATGCCGTCGAACTTGGCGAGGTTGGAGGACGCCTCGGCGGGGAGGATGAGGTAGTAGGCGGCGAGCGCGTAGGCGAAGCTCGGGCAGGAGACCTCGACGATCTCCGCCCCGGCCTCGCGCAGGAGGTCGAGGGCGGCGGTGAAGCTCGCCTCGACGCCGGCCTGGTAGCCCTCGCCCCCGAGCTCACGAACCACGCCCACCCGCAGCCCGCGCAGGTCCTGCGCCGTCGCGGCGGCGACGAGGTCCCCGACGGGGTCCGGCAGGGACGTGGAGTCGCGCGGGTCGTGACCGCCGATGAGCTCGTGCAGCAGCGCGGAGTCCAGCACGGTGCGGGAGACCGGTCCAGCCTGGTCGAGGCTCGAGGCGAGGGCGATGAGCCCGTACCGGGAGACGCCGCCGTAGGTGGGCTTGATCCCGACGGAACCGGTGACGGCGGCGGGCTGGCGGATCGAGCCACCGGTGTCGGTGCCGATCGCGAGGGGTGCCTCGAAGGCGGTGACGGCGGCGGCCGAGCCACCGCCCGAGCCGCCGGGGATGCGCTCGAGGTCCCACGGGTTGCGGGTGGGACCGTAGGCGGAGTGCTCGGTCGAGGAGCCCATGGCGAACTCGTCGAGGTTCGTCTTGCCGAGGATCGGCAGGCCGGCGGCGCGCAGCCGCTCGACGATGGTGGCGTCGTAGGGAGGGATCCAGCCCTCGAGCATCTTCGAGGCCGCCGTCGTCGGCTGGCCCTTGGTCACGACGACGTCCTTGACGGCGATCGGCACACCGGCGAGCGGGTGCAGCTCCTCACCGCGGGCGCGGCGCTCGTCGACGTCGCGGGCGGTGGCCAGCGCCTCCTCACCGTTGACGTGGAGGAAGGCGTGGACGGCGCCGTCGACCTCACTGATGCGGTCCAGGTGCGCCTGGGTCACCTCGACGGAGCTGACCTCCGTGGAGCGCAGGCGCTCCGCCAGCTCGGCGGCAGTCGCGGTGATGAGCTCGCTCATGCGTCCTCCCCCAGGATCTGCGGCACGAGGAACTGCCCGTCCGCGCTCTCTGGCGCGCCCGAGAGGGCGGCCTCGACGGACAGCGGCTGCTCCACGACGTCCTCCCGCATGACGTTCGCCAGCGGGATCGGGTGGCTGGTGGCGGGCACGTCGGGACCGACGAGCTCACCGACCTGGGCGACCGCGTCGGCGATGACGCCGAGCTCCCCGGCGAGGCGCTCGACCTCCTCGTTCGTGAGCTCGATCCGGGCCAGCGCGGCGACGCGCGCAACCTCGGCTGCGTTGATGGTGGACATGGCTGCCGAGTCTATCGCCCCCGGCCCGGGGGGCCGCGAGGCCCGCGCATGCTGCTCTAGGTTGGGGGGATGAAGCTGAGCACGGTCCGCCACTGGCTGCGCCCACGGGTCCGTCGCGCCGTGAAGTGGGGTGTCCTGGGGCTGGCCGGTGCCCAGCTCGCCGCCGCCACCACCGTCTGGGGCGTGGACACGCTGCGCAAGCGACGCCAGCCGCCCGGCGGTGACTTCCCTCGCACGGCCCCGGTGGGAGTCGACGTCGGGGACTCCGAGCTCACCGTCTACACCTACGGCGAGGACATCTACGCCGCGATGCTCGAGGCCATCCGCGGTGCGCGCGAGTACATCCTCTTCGAGACCTTCATCTGGAAGGACGACTCCGTCGGCCACGAGTTCAAGCGCGAGCTCATCGCCGCCGCCGAGCGCGGCGTCGCGGTCTACGTCGTCTTCGACTCCTGGGGCAACCTCGTCGTCCCGCCGGCCTTCAAGCGCTTCCCCGACTCCGTCCACACGCTGAAGTTCCCGCTGTGGCGCCCCGGCCTGCTCACGCTCAACATGCGCAAGTCCGGCCGTGACCACCGCAAGATCCTCGTCGTCGACGGCGAGGTCGGCTTCGTCGGCGGCTACAACATCGGTGAGCTGTACGCGACCCAGTGGCGCGACACCCACCTGCGGGTCGAGGGCCCGGCCGTCTGGGAGCTCGACAACGCCTTCGTCGACTTCTGGAACGCCCACCGCGAGCCCCACCACCCCGAGCTCGCCGACCGCGGGGCCCACTCGTGGAACTCGCGGATCCGCGCGGCGCGCAACACCCCCTCCTCGATGCTGTTCCCGGTGCGCGGTGCCTACATCGACGCGATGGACCGCGCCGTCCAGCACGTCTACATCACCCAGGGCTACTTCATCCCCGACCCCGAGTTCCTCGAGGCCATGCTCGGCGCCGCCAGGCGCGGCGTGGACGTGCGGGTCCTCATCCCCGAGGTGTCCAACCACGTCCTGGCCGACTGGGTGGCCCGGTCCTTCTACGACAGGATCCTGCGCGGCGGCGTGGCGATCTGGCTCTACCAGGGCGCGATGGTCCACGCGAAGACCGCGACCGTCGACGGCCGCTGGACGACCATCGGCACGACGAACATCGACCGGATGTCCATGCTCGGGAACTTCGAGATCAATCTCGAGATCCATGACGAGGACCTCGCCGCGCACATGGAGGAGGTCTTCGCGACCGACCTCACCAACGCCCGGCAGCTGACCATCGAGGAGTGGGAGCAGCGGTCCCACCTCGCGCGCGTCGGCGAGGAGCTCCTCCACCCGCTGCGCTGGCTGTTCTGAGGGCCGGCGCGTGGTCGACCTCCTCGCGGCCAACCCGCTGCTGACGATCATGCTCGTCGTGGCGGCGGGGACGCTGCTGGGCATGGTGCCCTTCGGCCCGGTGCGCTTCGGCGCCGCCGGGGCCCTGTTCGTCGGCCTGGCGGTCGGGGCGCTGGACCCGCGGCTCGGCGAGGGCTTCGGTCTGGTCCAGACCCTGGGGCTGGTGCTCTTCGTCTACATGGTCGGCCTCGCGGCCGGGGGCCGCTTCTTCCGCGACCTGCGCCCCCAGCTGCCGACACTCGCGGCCGCGGCGGGGGTGCTCGCGGTCGTGGCCGGCGGCGCCGTTGTCCTGGGCCGGGTCCTGGACATCCCGGCGGGCATGGTGGGCGGGGTCTTCGCCGGATCGCTCACCGCCACACCGGCCCTCGCCGCCGCGACGACGGCGACCGGCACCCAGGAGCCCGCCATCGGCTACTCCCTCGCCTACCCGCTCGGCGTGGTCGTCACGATCCTGCTCGTCGCCGTCGTCGTCTCCCGTCCGTGGACCTCGGCGCGCGACCCGGAGCCCCGGGCGGGGATCGGGCTCGTCGACGTGAGTGCCGAGGTGCTCCACCCCGGCCCGCTCCGGGACATCCCCGGCTACCGCGAGGGCACGGTGCGCCTGTCCTACCTCGAGCGGGAGGGGCGGATGGGCGTGGTCGACGAGGACGAGGAGCTGCGGCCCGGTGACCGGGTCGTCGTCGTCGGGTCGCGCCAGGCCGTGCACGACGCCGTCGCGCACCTGGGCCGGCGGGTGCACCGACACCTGGCCCACGACCGCTCGGTGGTCCACTTCCGGCGCTTCGTCGTCTCCGACCAGCGGGTCGCGGGTCGTACCGTGCACGAGCTCGACATCCCCGGGCGCTTCGACGGGGTCGTCACCCGCGTGCGACGGGGGGACACCGACCTGCTCGCGCACGAGGACCTCGTCCTCCAGCTCGGGGACCGGGTGCGGGTCGTCTTCCCGCGGGGGCAGCTCACCGCCCTGTCCGAGCTGTTCGGTGACTCCGAACGGCGCGTGAGCGAGATCGACCCGCTCTCCCTGGGCACCGGCGTCGCCGTCGGGCTCCTCCTCGGTCTACTCACCCTCCCGCTGCCGGGCGGCGTGGCCTTCGCGCTCGGCTCCGCGGCCGGACCGCTCGTCGTCGGGATGGTGCTGGGGCGGCTGGACCGGACCGGACCCATCGTGTGGACGCTGCCGAGCTCGGCGAACCTCACCATCCGCCAGCTCGGTCTGCTGCTCTTCCTCGGGGCGACCGGCCTCGCCTCGGGGCAGGCCTTCGTCGCGCAGGCCTTCACCGGGCTGGGGCTGCGCGTGGTCCTGGCCGGGGCGGTGCTGACGGCGCTGGCCGGAGCGGGCTTCGTGCTCGCCGCTCGCCTCCTCGGGCAGAGCACGGCACGCACGGCGGGCGGGCTCGCCGGCTTCGTCGGGCAGCCGGCGATCCTCGCCTACGCCAGCTCCCGGGTGACCGACGAACGGGTGGAGGCGGGCTACGCCGCGCTCTTCGCCGTCGGGATGATCACCAAGATCCTCCTCGTGCAGGTCGTCGTCATCCTCTGAGGAGGACGGTCGCCCACGCCCCGGATGAACTCGTCCGTCGGCGTGCGAGGGACGTGCGGGTCAGCGGAGGCGGAGGCGGACCCGCTGGCCGGGGGCGATGCGGCTGAGGAGGTCGTGGTCCTGGGCGACGACGTGGCCCACGACGTTGACGGTCGCGTCGGCCGGGAGGTCGACCCGCTGGATCGCGATCTCACCCTTGTACCGGCCGGCGGCGTCGTTGTCGACGGTCACCGAGCCCAGCGCGCGCCCCACGGTGGGGCCGGCGGGGATCGCGACGTCGGCCAGCGCGCCCCGGGCGCCCTCGAGACGGACCATGGCGGCGGCGTCGTCGGTGCGGTTGCGGTCGAGCACGGTGAGCCGCTCCGCGACGGCCTGCGGGACCGGCGCGGTGAGCTCGACCTCGAGCTCGACGACGTCCTCCAGCGCCCACGCCCGCCAGGCGCGGCGCGTGCGCTCGGACAGGGACGGGTCACCGACGAAGACGTCGTCGATGCCGGCACGACGCAGGTCCAGCGCCGCGGCCAGCGGGTGGACGTCGCGGTGGCGCTCGAGGGTGGGCAGCCCGAAGCCGAGCGGGATGCGCCGCAGGCCGTCACCGGGCACCCACGCCTGGACGGTGAAGCCGAGCTCGTGGAACATCCGGGTCTGGGTGTCGAGGAACTCGTCGGCCAGCCCGGTCCACGGCTTGGGGTAGAAGTTGTGGGAGATGCCGATGCCCTCGGTGCGCAGCCCCATCCCGACGAGGCGCTCGAAGTCCCCCGCCGTGGCGGTGGAGGCGTTGAACCAGATCGGGATCGAGCGGGACAGCGCGACGATGTCCGCGTCGCTCAGCCCGTAGTCCACCCGCAGGGCGCTGACGCCCCACTCACGCATCGTTCCCGCTGTCGCCACGTCCAGCCCGACCGCCGCGAGGGACGGGCCGGAGATGTCGACGACGAGACCGAGGCCGGCGTCCTGGGCCATCGACCCGACCCGCTGCATGCGGGCGCGGAAGTCGCCGTCGGGCTCCTCGGGCACGTGCAGGGAGCCGAAGAGCATGGTGAAGCCGTCCTCGCGGGCGGTGGCGCAGACCTGCTCCGCGACGTCGAGGTGGCGGAAGTAGGCGGACAGTCCGAAGCTCGTCACGGGGTCTCCTCGAGGGGCAGGCGGTAGACACTGAGCATGGGGGCGGTGCCGTCGGCGAGCGCCCGGGGGTCCCAGTCGGCCACCCAGTCCCGCTCCACCACCCGGTCGAAGCCGTACCGGTGGTAGACGCGGTGCGCCGCCGACATGGCGGGCAGCGAGGACAGGACGAGGGCGTCGTAGCCGCGGGCACGTCCGAGCTCCTCGGCGGCGGCGAGGAGCGCGAGGGACACCTTGCGCCCCTGGTGCTGCGGCGCGACGGCGAGCATCCGGATCTCCAGCTCGCCGGGGACGGCCACCTCCGCCTCGGGTGTGCCCGCCTCGACGAGCGTCAGACCGCCGAGGACCTCTCCGCCGTCGTAGGCGGCCAGGACGGCGACGGCGTGCGGCAGCCGCCCGGCGACGTCGCGCAGGTCCCGCGCGTACCCGTCCTCGGGGCCGATGACCTCGCCCGTGACGTAGGCGTCGGCCAGGACCCGCCCCAGCCGGTCGGCGTCGGTGGGGTCGACGGCGCGCACAGCGACGGTGCCCACGGGCGCGGTCACCGGTCACCGCCGTCGGGCGTGACGGCCGCGGGGCCACCGGCGAGGAGCGCCTCGAAGCCGGCCTCGTCGAGGATGGGCCGGCCGAGCTCGCGGGCCTTGTCCTCCTTGCTACCGGCGTTCTCGCCGACGACGACGAAGTCGGTCTTCTTCGACACCGAGCCGGAGGCCTTGCCGCCGCGGGCGATGATCGCCTCCTTGGCGCTGTCCCGCGAGAAGTGCTCCAGCGAGCCGGTGACGACGACCGTCACGCCCTCGAGGGTCCGTGGCAGGGACTCGTCGCGGTCGTCGGCCGTCCGGACACCGGCACGCGCCCACGAGTCGATGACCTCGAGGTGCCAGTTCGCCTCCTCACCGTCGTCCGGGTCGGCGAACCAGTCCTTGACCGCCTCGGCCATGGTCGGGCCGACGCCGTCGACCGCGGCGAGCCGCTCGAGCGTCGCGGAGCGAATCTCGTCGATCGAGCCCAGCTCGGTGGCCAGGGCGCGGGCGGCGGTCGGCCCGACGTGCCGGATCGAGAGGGCGACGAGCACCCGCCACAGCGGCTGTGCCTTGGCCTTCTCCAGCTCCTCGAGCATGCGGACGGTGTTGGCCTTGGGGCCACCGGGCTCGGTGCGGGCCGCCCGCGAGCGGGTCGCCGGGAGGTGCTTGTCCTCGGTCCAGAAGTAGCGGCGCAGCGCCCACCTGCCGGTCGGCTCGCCGTCCTTGCGGACCTCGTACCAGGTGCGGACGTCGGCGAGGTCGTCGACCGTGAGGTCGAAGAGCCCGGCCTCGGAGGTGAGCACGGGGCGCTGGGGGCGGGGCACGCCCAGGGTGGCCAGGGCGTCGTCGTCGTGCGGGAGCGGCTGTCCCTCGGGCAGCTCGACGGCGCCGTCCTCCGTCTCGATCACCCCACCCGCCGCGAGGGCGTCCAGCGCCGCCTGCCGCCGGGCGTCGGGGTTGGTCAGCGCGCGGGCTGCCTCCTCCCCCAGCGCCTCGACGTCCAGCGCGCCGCGGGAGGCGATAAACTCCACCCGGGCGGACAGCTGCGCGGGGCAGTGCTGGGCGTTGGGGCAGCGGAGGTCGACGTCCGACTCCTTGGCGGGCGCCAGCGGGGTGCCGCAGGAGGGGCACGCGGTGGGCATGACGAACTCCCGCTCGGTGCCGTCGCGCAGGTCCGCCACGGGGGCGACGATCTCCGGGATGACGTCACCGGCCTTGCGCAGCACGACGGTGTCCCCGATGCGCACGCCCTTGCGGCGCACCTCGTTGGCGTTGTGGAGCGTGGCCATCGCGACCGTGGAGCCCGCCACGAGGACGGGCTCCATGACGCCGTACGGGGTGACGCGCCCGGTGCGCCCGACGTTGACCCGGATGTCGAGGAGCCGGGTGTTGACCTCCTCCGGCGGGTACTTGTAGGCCACCGCCCAGCGGGGCACCCGGGAGGTGGCGCCGAGCTGGCGCTGGAGCGCGAGGTCGTCGACCTTGACGACGATGCCGTCGATCTCGTGCACGCCGTCGTGCCGGTGCTCGCCCTGGTGGGCGATCATCTCCTCGAGCTCGGCGCGGCTGCTCACGCGGCGGGTCTGCGGCGAGACCGGCAGCCCCCAGGAGGCGACCAGCTCGTACATCCCGTGCTGGGTCGTGGGCCGGGCCTCGGCCGGGACCCCGCCCCAGTCGACGGCGCCGACGCCGTGGGCGATGACGTCGAGGCGCCGTGAGGCCGTCACGCGCGGGTCCTTCTGCCGCAGCGAGCCGGCGGCGGAGTTGCGGGGGTTGGCGAAGGGCGCCTTGCCGGCCGCGACGAGCGAGGCGTTGAGCTCCTCGAAGGCCGCGACCGGGAAGAAGACCTCGCCGCGGATCTCGATGAGGGCGGGGTGGGTGTCCCCGGTGAGCTCGGTGGGCACCGACTCGATCGTGCGGACGTTGAGCGTGACGTCCTCCCCCACCCGGCCGTCCCCGCGGGTGGTGGCCCGCACGAGCCGGCCGTGCTCGTAGGTGAGGTTGACCGCCAGCCCGTCGATCTTGAGCTCGGCGGTGAAGGCGACGTCGGTGCGGCCGATCTCGCCCTGGACGCGCGCGACCCACTCGGCGAGCTCCTCGAGGGAGAAGACGTCCTCCAGGCTCATCATCTGCTGGCGGTGCTCGACGGTGGCGAACTCCGTGGAGAAGGTGCCCCCGACCCGCTGGGTGGGCGAGTCCGGTCCGCGCAGGTCGGGGTGGCGGTCCTCGAGCTCCTCGAGCTCCCGGAAGAGGGCGTCGAACTCGGCGTCGGAGATCGTGGGCGCGTCCCGGACGTAGTAGGCGAACTGTGCCGCCTCGACCTGCTCGGCGAGATCGGTCCAGCGCTCGCGCGCCTCCGGCGGCGCCTGCGGCGCGGGCTCGGCGGGGGCGGTGACGGGGAGGTCGGCGTCGGGAGTGCTCACCGAGGCATCATGCCCGGCCGCACCGACACCGGCACAGCATGGCGCCGTGCTGCCCGGTGCGGGGCGGGGCCCCCCGCCGACGTCGGGCACCGGACACGCTGCTCGCTGCGGGCCTGGTCCGGGAGGCCGACGGCCGGGGGACCCGCAGGCCTTCGCCCGGCTGCTGGCCGCCGGCCCACGCCCGTCGAGGTCCACCTGCGGGTGGACCCGGGAGGTCAGACCCACGGGGGACGCCGGGTGTCAGGGGCCCCTGGCACGCTATGACCATGTGCGGACGTTATGCCTCCTTCCGTCAGGCCCAGGAGCTCGCTGACGCCTTCGACGTCGCCGAGATCGCGGAGGACGCGATCGGCGTCCACCCCTCCTTCAACGTGGCGCCCACCGACCAGGTCAGGGTGGTGCTCGAGCGCGCCGAGGCCGACGCCGGCCGACAGATGCACGCCGCCCGCTGGGGCCTCGTGCCGCCCTTCGCGAGCGACCCGAAGATCGGTGCGCGGATGATCAACGCCCGCATCGAGACGGTCGCGGAGAAGAACGCCTTCGCCAAGTCCCTGCGCACCCGCCGCTGCATCCTGCCGGCCGACGGCTACTACGAGTGGCGCAAGAACCCCGACGGCTCGAAGACGCCCCACTTCATCCACCGGGCCGACGCCGCCCCGCTCGCCTTCGCCGGGCTCTACGCCTTCTGGCGCGACCCGAGCAAGGACGAGAACGACCCCAGCCGTTGGCTCCTGTCCACGACCATCCTCACCCAGCCCGCCCGCTCCCAGCTCGCCGGCATCCACGACCGCGAGCCCGTCGTCCTGCGCCGCGCCGCGGTCGCACAGTGGCTGGACCCCTCCGTCACCGCGCCCGAGGAGGCACTCGCGGCCATCGCCCCCGAGCGGCCCCGGATGGAGTTCCACCGCGTCGGCCCGCAGGTCGGCAACGTCCGGGTGGACTCCCCGGCCCTCATCGAACCGGTGGACTGAGCCGGTGAGCACCCCGCCGAGCGCGCCCGGCTCCCCCTCGGGGCCCTACCCCCCGCCGCCTCCGCAGCCCGGCCAGCGGGTCCGCACCCCACCGTGGCAGGGCGCCACACAGCCCACCTTCACGGGCGCACCCACCGCGCCCGCGCCGGCACTGCGCGGCGGCAGCCGCACCACCGACCTGCTCCTGGCCCTCGGGCTGGCGGTGTTCGTCGCGCTGCCCTCACTGCTCTCCGGGGCGTCCTACCCGAGCGCCCCGAGCATCTTCCTCGCGACGGTCGCCTCGATCGTCATGCCGGCCGCGCTCTACTGGCGCCGGTCGCGGCCCGTGCCCTCGGCCGTCGTCGTCTATGCGGCGGCGCTCCTCCACTTCCTCGGCGGGGCACCCCTCGTCGTCGCCGACGTCCTCATCTTCGTCGCCCTGTACTCGGTGACCGTCCACGGCCCCGTGTGGGCCGGCCGGCTCGCCCTCGTCAGCGCGATCTTCGGGGGGCTGCTCCTGGCGGGGTGGCTCGCCGCGTCCTCCGGGCCCGGGGTGGCGGGCGGCGGCGGCTCCCTGGATCTCCGGTTCTCCCTCAACGACTTCATCTTCATCACCGTCATCGGCGCACTCCTCGGCGTCGTGTCCCTGTTCGTCTGGGCCATGGGGCTGGTGCGGCGCAGCCGGCTCGCCCACACCGAGACGTTGTCCGAGCGTGCCCGCCGCCTCGAGATCGAGCGTGACCAGCAGGCGCAGATCGCCACGGCCGCCGAACGTTCGCGGATCGCCCGCGAGATGCACGACGTCGTCGCCCACTCCCTGTCCGTCGTCATCGCCCAGGCCGACGGCGGTCGCTACGCCGCCACCGCCGACCCCGACGCCGCCGTCCGGGCTCTGACGACGATCAGCGAGACGGGCCGTGCCGCGCTCGCGGACATGCGCAAGATCCTCGGTGTCCTGCGCGCGCCCGGCACCGACGGGCAGCCCGAGACCACCACCCCGCAGCCCATCGACGCGGATCTCGACACGCTCGTCGAGCAGGTGCGCTCCTCGGGTCTCGACGTCTCCCTCGTGCGCGTGGGCCAGGCCCGTCCGCTGCCCCCGGGCCTCGGGCTCACCGTCTACCGGATCTGCCAGGAGGCGCTGACCAACGTGCTCAAGCACGGCGGGCCCACCGCGAGCGCCACCGTGATGCTCCAGTGGTCCACCCAGCGCCTCTCGATCCAGGTCGACGACACCGGCCGCGGCGCCGCTGCGACGAGCGACGGCGCCGGGCACGGGCTGGTCGGCATGCAGGAGCGCGTCGCGCTCTTCGGCGGCACCCTGGAGGTGGGGGCGAAGCCCGGGGGTGGTTACCGGGTGCGCGCGGAGATCCCGCTGCCGGGGGGCCAGTCACCGGCCTTCCTCCTCGGCGCGGGCGACGGCGCTCCGCTGGCTCCGGCATCATGGCCGCAGCCCCAGCAGAACGGAACGCCGTGAGCACTCCCCCACAGCCCTCCCCCATCCGCATCCGCGTCGCCCTCGTCGACGACCAGCAGCTCGTGCGCGCCGGCTTCGCGCTCGTCATCAACTCCCAGCCCGACATGGAGGTCGTCGCCGAGGCCTCCGACGGCGCCCAGGCGCTGCGCATGCTCGAGTCCTACGCCGCCGACGTCGTCCTCATGGACGTGCGCATGGCGGGCATGGACGGGCTCACCGCCACCGAGGAGCTGACCAGCCGCGGCAGCGACGGCCCGAAGGTCGTCATCCTCACGACCTTCGACCTCGACGAGTACGTCATGCGCGCGATCAAGGCGGGGGCGAGCGGCTTCCTCCTCAAGGACGTGCCACCGGAGGACATGCTCGACGCCATCCGCACCGTCCACGCGGGCGACGGGGTCATCGCCCCCTCCTCCACCAAGCGGCTCATCGAGCACCTCGCCCAGATCCTGCCGGACGAGCAGAAGGCACCTCCCGCCGTCCTGGACACCCTCACCGACCGCGAGCGCGAGGTCCTCGTCCTCATGGCGCGCGGGCGCAGCAACACCGAGATCGCGGCGGAGCTCTACGTCGCCGAGGCCACGGTCAAGACCCACGTCGGGCGCGTGCTGGCCAAGCTGGGCGCGCGCGACCGCGTCCAGGCCGTCGTCGTCGCCTACGAGACCGGCCTCGTCACCCCCGGCTCCTAGCAGGGCACGCCGGTGGGCGGACACGGTCCGCCCGGCGTACGACCACGGGATGACCCGAGAACGGGTCCACGGCACGACGCGGTGCCGGGGGCGGCGCTCGTAGCGTCGGTGACATCACCAGACGCGGCCCACCGCCGCCCCACCGAGGAGAACCCCCTGTGAGCACTTCCCCCAGCCGAGCAGCGGTCCGCGCTCGTGCCCTGAGCAAGGTCTACGGCAGCGGAGACGTCGCCGTCCACGCCCTGCGCGGCGTCGACGTGGCCTTCGCGGCCGGTGAGTTCACCGCCATCATGGGCCCGTCCGGCTCGGGCAAGTCCACGCTCATGCACCTGCTCGCGGGCCTCGACACCGCGACCGACGGCCAGGTGGTGCTCGGTGACACCGAGCTCACCAGCCTGGGCGACACCGCGCTCACCCTCCTGCGCCGCGAGCGCGTCGGCTTCGTCTTCCAGTCCTTCAACCTGCTGCCGATGTTCACCGCGCTGCAGAACATCACCCTGCCCTGCGAGCTCGCGGGCACGACCCCGGACCAGGGCTGGCTGGACACCCTCGTCGACACCCTCGGCCTGCGTGAGCGCCTCACTCACCGGCCCAGCGAGCTGTCCGGTGGTCAGCAGCAGCGCGTGGCGATCGCCCGCGCCCTCATCACCCGCCCCGAGGTCGTCTTCGCCGACGAGCCCACCGGCAACCTCGACTCCCGCTCCGGCGCGGAGGTGCTCTCCTTCCTGCGCACCAGCGTCCGCGAGCTGGGCCAGACGGTCGTCATGGTCACCCACGACCCGGCGGCGGCGTCCTACGCCGACAGCGTCGTCCTGCTCGCCGACGGCCGCATCGCCGGGACGATCCAGAGCCCGACCCCCGAGTCGGTCCTCGCCGGCCTCGACGCGCTGCGCACGGTGAACGCCTGATGCTGCGCCTCACCCTGACCCAGATGCGGCGCAGCACCGGCCGCCTCCTCGCCGCCGGGCTGGCCATCGTGCTCGGCACCGCCTTCATCGCCGCCACCCTCCTGGGGACCGCGGTCATCCGCGACACCACCTACGGCGCCGTCACCGCCGACATCGCCGACGCGGACGTCGTCGTCCCGGCCGGCGCCGAGCTCATCACCCCCGACCAGCTCGACGAGGTGCGCGCACTGCCCGGCGTCACCGTCGCCGACGGCCACCTCACCATCTTCGGCTCGCTCGTGGCGGGCGGACGTCAGGACTGGTCCTCGGTGGAGACGGTCGGTTCGCCGGGCCTCTCGGGCGCCACGCTCCTCGACGGCGCGTTCCCGACGGCGCCGGGCGAGACCGCGCTCAGCGCCTCCTCCGCCGAGCGGCTGGAGATCGGTCTCGGTGACACGCTCACCCTGTCCGCGGACGTCTACCTGCCCGCGCCGGCCGGCGTGGAGGAGACCAACCCCGTCACCGAGGACGAGCTCACCGTGGTCGGGCTCCTGCAGGACCCCTCCCCACTCGTCGGTGCCGGCTCGACCGTGCTCGTCACCGAGGCCCAGCGCGACGCGTGGGTGGGCGCGACCGACCGCGCCCTCGCCTTCGACGAGGTCCTCGTGCGCGCCGCCGACGGCGTCTCCCCCGAGGTGCTGGCCGCGGACGTCGCCGAGGTGCTGCCGGAGGCGTCCGTCTACACGGGCGAGTCCTTCGCCCAGCAGCGGCTGGAGGAGCTCACCGGCCAGGCCTACGTCCTCAGCGCCGTCATCCTCGCCTTCGGCGCGCTGGCCATGTTCGTCGCGGCCATCGTCATCACCAACACCTTCCAGGTGCTCGTCGCCCAGCGCACCCACACCCTCGCGCTCCTGCGTGCCGTCGGGGCGACCAAGCGGCAGGTGCGCCGCTCGGTGCTCACCGAGGCGCTCATCCTCGGCGTCGTCGCCGGGGTCGGCGGCCTCCTCCTCGGCACCGCCCTGGCGCAGGGCGCCCTGTGGGTGCTCGGCGCCCAGGACCTGCCGTTCGCGATCCCCGAGAGCGTGAGCATCACCCCCGCCGCCGTCATCGTCCCGGTCGTCACCGGAGCCCTTGTCACCGTGCTGGCCGCGCTCTCGCCGGCACGGGCAGCCACGGTGGTCTCGCCCCTTGCCGCGCTGCGCCCGCCGCAGCCGCCGGACCCCCGGGGCGCCTCCCGCCGGCGGGTCGTCGCCTCGCTCCTCCTCATCGTCACCGGTGGCGTCATGGTCGCCGTCGCCCCCTTCCTCGCGGCCTCCGACCTCGGCGAGGAGACCGCCCTGCTCGGCGGTCTCGCGCTCGGGATCCTCGGCGGCTTCGTGTCCTTCGCCGGCGTCATGCTCGGCATGGTCTTCGTCGTCCCGTCCGTCGTCCGGACCCTCGGTGCCGTCGCACGGCGCCTGGGCGGCGGCACCCCGGCCCGGATCGCGACGGCGAACGCCGTCCGCAACCCACGCCGGACCGCCGCGACCGCCACCGCGCTCGTCATCGGCGTCACCCTCGTCGCTCTCATGTCGACCGGGGCGGTCAGTGCCCGCGCCAGCCTCGACGCGATGCTCCGCAGCGAGTTCCCTGTCGACCTCGTCGTCACGTCCAGCGCCTGGGACCCGGAGACCGGCCGGGCCGGCGCCCTCACCCCCGCCCAGCTCGAGACGGTCGAGCGCACGGAGAACGTCGCCGAGACCTTCGAGGTCTCCGAGGCGGTCGTCACCTTCCCGACACCCGACGGCGAGATCGAGACCACGGTCAGCCTCATCGACAAGGAGGCCGCCGAGGGCGTCGTGCTCGACGAGTCGCTGCTCGAGGGCCTCGGCTCGAACACGCTCCTCGTCGGGTCGGGCTGGGCGCGCACGGCGGGCGTCACCGACGGGCAGTCGCTCACCCTCGGCGGGGCGGAGCTGACCGTCTCCGTCGACGGCCCGGGCGACTGGGCCTACGCCCCGGCCGGGCTGCGCGAGGCGATCGCCCCCGACGCGCCCGTCACGGAGCTGTGGGCACGCCTGTCCGGCAGCGAGCACGCCGCGACGATCACGGCGGTCTCCGACCGCCTGACGGAGGCGCAGTCGGCCGCCGGCAACGATGACCCCGACGCCATGTACAGCACGCCGTACGTCGACGGCCCGGCCGCTCAGCGGGAGGTCTTCGAGCAGGTCATCAACACGCTGCTCGCGATCGTCGTCGGGCTGCTCGCCGTCGCCGTCGTCATCGCCCTCATCGGGGTCGCCAACACGCTGTCGCTGTCGGTCATCGAACGGCGCCGCGAGTCCGCCCTGCTCCGCGCCATGGGCCTGACCCGCGGCCAGCTGCGACGGATGCTCGCCGTCGAGGGCGTCTTCCTCGCCCTGGCCGGCGTGCTCATCGGTGCCGTCCTCGGCCTGCTGTACGGCTGGGCCGGGACGGCGGTCCTGCTCGGTCCGTCCGGGGAGCTCGAGCTCGCGGTGCCCTGGACCCACCTCGCCGCGATCGTCGTCGTCGCTCTCCTCGCGGGCCTGGCCGCCTCGGTGCTGCCCGCCCGCAGCGCCGTGCGCACGCCGCCCGTGGCCGCGCTCGCGGCCGAGTAGCCCGTCGGGCGCCGGGCTGGAGGGGCCGGCGCCCGACGACGACGGACCCCGTCACGTCCCCGGACGTGACGGGGTCCACGTGTGCTGTGGCGCCGCCCGCGCACGACGGTGAGACTGGCGGTGCCGCGCCCGCCGACGGGCGACACCGACCCGGGAGGCCCCTCATGCCCCAGCACCGTGCCCGCCGCGGCGCCGTCGTCCTCGCCGCGACGACGGCGGCCGTGCTCGCCCTGCCGCTCGTCGCGCTCGCCGAGCCACCCCGTGCGGCGGACCCCGGCCCCACGCTCCCCCTGGGCGCCGCGGGCCTCCCGGAGACGCGCGAGACCGAGCGGCTCGCCCCCGGCGTCACCCTCACCCGCATCGTGCGCGGGGAGACGACGGCCACCTACCCGTGGACGGTCGAGGTCTCGGTGCCGGCGGGTTCCGGCTCGCCCGACCCGGACGCCCCGCCCACCGCGCTGCGCGACCGTGCGAGCGCGCAGGAGGTCGCCGCCGAGCTCCGTGACGCCGGCCTGGACGCCCGGGTCGAGGAGGTCCGCACCGAGGCCGTCGCCGACTTCCCCGGCGGCAGCCTCGGCTGGCGGGTGCGGGTGGGCTCCTTCCCCGACCGTGCGTCCGCCGACGCCGCCCGCGAGCGCGTCATCGCCGCCGGCCACCGCGGCTCCACGCTCTCCACCGCCTGGGACGCCGACGGCGACGACGACCGCGGGCCGTGGCGCATCGACGTCCTCACCGTGGACCCCCGCCACTTCCGCGGTGAGGTCGCCGCGTCCCTCGGCCCGGACGTCGAGCAGCGGGAGACCACCTCCGAGCTCGCCGCCCTGTCCGGCGCGCTCGCCGCCGTCAACGGCGGCTTCTTCGTCCTCGACCCGCAGGCCGGCGCACCCGGCGACCCCGCCGGGGTGTCCGTCGTCGACGGCGAGCTCCTCAGCGAGCCAGTCGGTGACCGTCCCGCTCTCCTCCTCCGGCCCGACGCCCGGCGCACCGAGGTGGAGCGCCTCGACTGGGAGGGGGAGCTGCGGGCGGGCGGCACACGCCTGCCCCTCGACGGCCTCAACCGGGTCCCCGGCCTCGTCCGCAACTGCGGCGGTCTCGACGACGTCCCCACCTCCCTGCCGCTGCACGACGTCACGTGCACCGACCCCGACGAGATCGTCGTCTTCACCCCGGCCTACGCGGAGCGGACCCCCGCCGGTGACGGTGTCGAGGTGGTCCTCGACCGCAGCGGCCGGGTCACCGAGGTCCGCGACGCGCGCGGCGGGCCCGTCCCCGCCGGGGGCAGCACCGTGCAGGCCACCGGTGACCTCGTCCCCGTCCTGCGGGCGCTCGCCCCCGAGGGCACCCGTCTGGACGTGAGGACCTCCCTCACCGACGAGGACGGCCGCACCGTGCACCCGAGCCGCTACCCGTCCGTCGTCAACGGCGGCCCCGAGCTCGTCCGTGACGGTCGGCGGCACGTCACGGCCGCGGCGGACGGCATGGTGCACGCGGACAACCCGAGCTTCTACTACGGCTGGGCCCACAAGCGGAACCCGCGCACGCTGGCCGGCGTCGACGAGCGCGGCCGGCTCGTCCTCGCCACGGCGGACGGGCGCAGCACCGACGCCCTGGGCCTGTCGATCCCCGAGGCGGCGGACGTCGCCGTCGGGCTCGGTCTGCGCGAGGCGCTCAACCTCGACGGCGGAGGGTCGACGGCGATGGTGGTGGAGGACCGCCTGCTCACCGTCCCGTCCGACGCTGCCGGCGAACGCCCGGTCGGCGACGCCGTCCTCGTCCTGCCCGCTCGCCCCTGACGAGGCGCCTCCGCCCGCCCACCACGCGGGGCGGGGGCTAGACGACCGCGCGGGGTGGGGTGGTCCGGTCGGTCCAGGCCACGGACGGGGGGATGAGGAGCCCGACGGTGACCGCGACGGGGAGCACGACGAGGAGCGCGACCACCAGCCCCGGGATGACGCCGGACTGGGAGACTCCCGTCGCGAGCACGAGGAGCTGCCAGGTGACGAGGGGTGCCCTGCCCCACCGCCGGCGCTGGTACAGGGCGCGCGACGCGACGACGAGCAGGACGCACAGGCCGAGGAAGGCGAGCGCCAGCACGGCCGTGACGGCACCGCCCTCGGCGGCCCCGCCGAGCACCTCGGCGAGCATCCCCACCGCCAGCGCGGCCATCGCGCCGACCTCGACGAGGACGAGGAGGAGGGCCAGGACGAGGGGCAGCGGCGGTCGCGCGGGGCGCTCGGTGGTCACCGGGCCAGCGTACGTCGCCCCTCGCTGTGACCGACGCCGCCGTGTGACCAACACCACTCCACTTCACCTGCAGTTCACCGACCCGACCCCCTTGTCGGGCACGTCCGGGCCGTGTGAGGGTTGGAGGCAGTCACCGGCCGCGTCGGACTTCCCCCCTCGACGATCACGGCCCACCGTCGCGCCCAAGAAGGAGTTGCCATGGACTGGCGCCACACTGCTGCCTGCCTCAACGAGGACCCCGAGCTCTTCTTCCCCATCGGCAACACCGGGCCCGCTCTCCTGCAGATCGAGGAGGCCAAGGCGGTCTGCCGCCGGTGCCCCGTCGTGGACACGTGCCTCAAGTGGGCCCTGGAGAACGGTCAGGACGCCGGAGTCTGGGGCGGGCTGTCCGAGGACGAGCGCCGCGCCCTCAAGCGCCGGACTGCCCGCGCTCGTCGCGCCTCTTGAGCCACACCGCACTGCTGAGCAGGCCCCCGGCGCCCTTCGTGGCACCGGGGGCCTCCTCCGTGTCGGGCGACGGCGGGCTCTTCGGCGGGGTCACCGACTTCGCCGTCAACCTCATGGAGACCCTGGGCGGGCCGGGGGCCGCGCTGGCCATCGCGCTGGAGAACCTCTTCCCGCCGATCCCGAGCGAGGTCATCCTCCCGCTGGCCGGCTTCACCGCCAGCCAGGGCGAGCTCTCGCTCGTCGGGGTCATCCTGTGGACGATCCTCGGCTCGGTCGTGGGCGCGCTGGTCCTCTACGGCCTCGGCGCCGCGCTCGGCATCCGCCGCCTCAAGGCCATCGCCCAGCGGCTGCCGCTCGTCGACGCCGGCGACATCGACGACACCGAGCGCTGGTTCGACCGCCACGGCGCCAAGGCCGTGTTCTTCGGGCGCATGCTGCCGATCTTCCGCAGCCTCATCTCCATCCCGGCGGGCATCGAGCGCATGTCGCTGCCCGTGTTCGTCGGGCTGACGACGGCGGGCTCGGCCATCTGGAACACCGTGCTCGTCTGTGCCGGTTACCTGCTCGGCGAGAGCTGGCACGTCGTCGAGCAGTACGCCGGCATCCTCCAGTGGGTCGTCATCGCCGGTGTGGTCGGCGCGGTCGCCTGGTTCGTGTGGAGCCGCACCGGCAGCCGTGACCGCGCCCGCAGGCGGCGCCGCGAGGATCGCGCCGCGGACTAGCGGGCGTCGGCGATGTGCGCCCGGACGGCGACCTCGGTGCCGCCGCCCGGGGCGGGGCGCCAGTCGATGGTGCCCCCGAGCTCGCCGCGCACGAGCGTCGAGACGATCTGGGTCCCGAGCCCGCTGAGGACGCTGCCCTCCGCGAGCCCCGCGCCGTCGTCGCGCACGGTGACGTCGAGCTGCTCCCCCTCGCGCTGCGCGGTGACGACGACCGTGCCGCCCGTCGGCCCCAGCCCGTGCTGGACGGCGTTGGTCACGAGCTCGGTGAGGACGACGGCGAGCGCCGTGGCGTCGTCCGCCGGGACCTGACCGAAGCTGCCCTGCACCTCGGTCCGCACGTGTCCCTCCCCCGCCGCGACGTCGGCGGACAGGCGCAGCACCCGGACGAAGAGGGCGTCGAAGTCGACGATCTCGTCGATGATCTGCGACAGCATGTCGTGGACGAGCGCGATGGTCGACACGCGCCGGATCGCCTCGCCGAGCGCGTCGCGCACCTCGGCACTGCTCGAGCGGCGCGACTGCAGCCGGAGCACCGCCGCCACGGTCTGGAGGTTGTTCTTCACCCGGTGGTGGATCTCCCGGATGGTCGCGTCCTTGGTGAGGAGCTCGAGCTCCTGGCGGCGCACCTCGGTGACGTCGCGGCACAGGAGCACCGCCCCCCGCCGCTGACCGTTCTCCGTGATGGGGATGGCCCGGAAGGAGACGACGACGCCGTGCGCGTCGATCTCCGAGCGCCAGGCGGCCTTGCCGGTCATGACGACGGGCAACGACTCGTCCACCGGGCTCTCGCCGTCCAGGACGTCGGTGACGGCCTCGACGAGCACCTTGCCGGTGAGGTCGCCGATGACCCCGAGCCGGTGGAAGCACGAGAGCGCGTTGGGGCTCGCGTAGAGCACCTCACCGTCCAGCCCGAGCCGGAACAGCCCGTCCCCCACGCGCGGCGCCCCGCGCCGGGAGCCGGTGGGCGAGCCGGGCTGGGGGAACTCCCCGCGCGCGACCATCGCGCAGATCGCGTCGGCCGCCTCGACGTAGTTGAGCTCGAGCCGGCTGGAGGTGCGCGTGATGCCGAGGTTGGCCTGGCGCGAGATGACCGCGATCGTGCGGCCCTCGTGGACGACGGGCACGGCGTCCTCGCGGACCGCGTGGGAACCGATCCAGCGCGGCTCGGTGGCGCGCACGGGCACCTGGCGCTCCATCGCCTGCCGCAGCAGCCGGCGTCGCCCGGCGGGGATGAGCCGGCCGACGACGTCCTCGTAGTAGACGGTCGCGCCCGTCGAGGGGCGGCAGTGGGCGACGATGAGGAAGTCCTCCTCGCCCATGGGGATGCACAGGAGGAGGTCGGCGAAGGAGAGGTCGGAGACGACCTGCCAGTCACCGACGAGCTGGTGCAGCCGCTCGATGCTGTGCGGGTCGAGCCGTGAGCGGTCCTGAATGAGTTCGCTGAGCGTCGACACCCCGTCAGCGTATAGCCCGCCCGTGCGCCGTCGCCGGTCACCGCTAGGCTGGGACCTCCGGCGACTGAAGGAGCAACGTGCGGTTCGACGCGACGATCGACTACCCCGCCGACGTGGAGGCAGTGGCCGCGATGCTCGCCGACGAGGAGTTCGTCCGGCGCAAGATCGCCGCCACCGGAGCGCTCGACTCCACCCAGGAGGTCCTCCGCGAGGGCGAGGCCTTCACCATCACCACCCGCCGGCAGATGCCCACCGACCAGGTGCCCTCCTCCTTCCGCTCCCTCGTGGGCCAGAGCCTCGACGTGCGCCTGGTCGAGGCCTGGGAGGCCCCCCACGCCGACGGCAGCCGCGCCGGCACCCTGTCCCTCGACATCGTCGGCGCACCCGTGCGCGTCAACGGCCGCATGTCCCTGCAGCCCGGACCCGACGGCGGGACGGTGCAGTCCTTCTCGGGCGACATCACCGCCTCGATCCCGTTCTTCGGCAAGCCCATCGAGAAGGCCGCCGCCGGTGCCGTGGACCAGGTCCTCGCCGTCGAGCGCTCCATCGGGCTGGACTTCCTCGCCGGCAGGTGAGCCACCCGATCCCCTCCCCGGACCACGGTCCATGAGGGAGGATCGGGTGGTGAACGAACTCGAGGAGCTCCAGGAGGTCGCCCACCGGGTGGAGACCGCCATGTCGAGCGTCATTGCCGGCAAGGACGACGTCGTCCGGACCGTGGTCACCGTCCTGCTCGCCCAGGGCCACCTCCTCGTGGAGGACGTCCCCGGCGTGGGCAAGACCATGCTGGCCAAGGCGTTGGGACGGAGCATCGACTGCAGCGTCCAGCGCATCCAGTTCACCCCCGACCTGCTGCCCAGCGACGTCACCGGGGTGAGCGTGTTCAACCAGGACGCCCGCACCTTCGAGTTCCGGCCCGGGGCGGTGTTCGCCAACATCGTCGTCGGCGACGAGATCAACCGGGCCTCGCCCAAGACGCAGTCGGCGCTGCTCGAGGCGATGGCCGAGGGCCAGGTGACGGTCGACGCCACGACCTACCGGCTCGAGGAGCCCTTCATGGTGATGGCGACGCAGAACCCCATCGAGATGGAGGGCACCTACCCGCTGCCCGAGGCGCAGCGCGACCGCTTCATGGCACGTATCGAGATGGGGTACCCCGACCCCGCCGCCGAGCTCGACATGATCGGCGCACACTCGCGCACCGACCCGCTCGCCACCCTCCGGCCGGTCACCGACGCCCTGACCGTGGCCCGGCTCGTGGCCGCGGTACGCACGCTGTACGCGAGCCCCGCCGTCCTCCAGTACGTCGTCGACCTCGCCACCGCCTCGCGCCGCCACCCGCGCCTGCGGCTGGGCATCTCCCCGCGTGCGGCCCTGCACCTCGTGCGTGCCGCCCGCGCCCACGCGGCGCTGGACGGGCGCACCCACGTCCTGCCCGACGACGTCCAGACGCTCGCCGTCCCCGTCCTCGCCCACCGAGTCATCCTCAGCAACGACGCGCAGCTCGCCCGGGAGACGCCCGAGCAGGTCGTCGCCGGCCTCCTCTCCGAGGTGCCCGTGCCCGTGGGGGCGCGATGAGCCGACGCCCGCGTCTCACCGGCCGGGGACAGGTCTTCCTCGCGCTGGGGGTCGTCGTCGTCGCCCTCGGGACGCTGCTCGGCTACCCCGACATCACCCGGGCGGGTGTCCTCGTCACCGGGCTCCCGGTGCTCGCCGTCGTCGCGGGGTGGCGGCCGGCACCGCCCCTCACGCTCCAGCGGCTCGTCTCGCCCACCCTCGTGGCGCCCGACCAGCCCGCGCACGTCGAGCTCGTCCTGCGCGGGCGCGGCACCCGCCCCAGCCCGCTCCAGGTGGCCGAGGAGGCACTCGACCCGCTGCTCGGCACCGGCCCACGCTTCCTCCTGCCGCGCATGGACCCCGGCGAGCGCCACACGGTGCGCTACCGCGTCTCCTCGACCTCCCGCGGCGCCCACCGACTCGGGCCGCTGCACCTGGAGCGGCGCGACGCCTTCGGGATGACGACGGCGAGCGTCCACCTCCCCGGGCAGAGCCAGCTGCTCGTGCTGCCCCGCATCGAACCGCTCGGGCCCGGCCGGGTCCACGGCGGCGGCCTGGGCCGCGAGGGGCAGGTTCCTCACATGGTCGCCCTGCACGGCGAGGACGACGTGAGCATCCGCGCCTACCGTGACGGCGACGACCTGCGCCGCGTCCACTGGCCCACCACCGCCCACCGCGGTGAGCTCATGGTGCGCCAGGAGGACCGCCCCGCCCGCCGCCGCGCGGTCCTGCTCCTCGACCCCCGGGCAGGTGCCTACGGCGGCGCCGCCGAGGCCTTCGAGTGGGCGGTACGCGCTGTGGCCTCCCTCGCCGTCCACCTCACCGAGGACGGGTACGCCGTGCACGTCGTGGGCGCCGCGGAGCCGAGCCGCACCGACCTCCTCGCCGTCCTGCGGTCCCTCGCGCTCGTCGAGCCGACCGCCGACGCCCTCACCGCCTACGTCCGCGACGCGCACGCACTCACGGCGGACGGCGCCGTCGTCGTCGCGGTCGTCGCCGACCACGACCCCGAGGCCGTCCTCCCCGTCCCGGCCGTGCGCTCCCCCGGCAGCCTCGGCGTCGCGCTCGTCCTTGACACCACCTCCTTCGCCGACGACCCCGAGGTACGCGGGTGGGCCGTCCCCGGCGACGGCGAGCTCGTCCCGATCTTCACCGCGGCCGGCTGGCGCACCCGCACCGTCCGCGACGGCGACACCGTCGCCGATGTGTGGGCCGCCGCCGTCCCACCCGCCCGCGGGCGCCGTGCCGACCTGGCAGGCCTGCGGTGAACGACCCCTGGGTCACCGCCCTGCTCCGCGGCCGGTGGGTGGAGTCCGCGCTCGCCGTCACGGCGCTCGTCGCCGTGTCCTGGCCCCTGGGTGAGCTCGTCTCGACGCGGTCGTGGCTCGGACCGCTCGTCGGGGTACTCCTGCTCGTCGTCGTCGCCGGCTCGCTCGTCCGCATGGCCCGGGTGCCGGCCTGGCTCGTCCTCCTCGTCCAGGTGCTGGCACTCCTCGGCGGGCTCGCGGCCTGGGCGCAGGAACACCGGCCCACGGACGAGTCCGCGGTCGTCGCGATGAGCGCTCTCGTGCGGGAGGGCGTCGTCACCATCCAGACCTACGCCGTGCCGGCGCCCGCGACTCCCGGCCTCACCTTCGTCGTCCTCGCCTCGATCGCCGCGCTCGCCCTCGTGGTGGAGGGGCTCGGGGTCACGCTGCGCGCGGGCGCGCTCGCCGGCATCCCGCTCCTCCTCGTCTCCGCCGGTGCGGCCTCCGGCTCGGGTCAGGCGCTGGACCCGCGCTACTTCCTCGTCGGTGCGGCGGCCTGGCTCGTCCTCCTCGCCCAGCAGGGCCGGTCCCGGCTGGAGGAGTGGGACGAGGGGCGCGACGTCGACGTGAGCGTCGACCGCGTCGCCGCGGCGCAGGGCAACCACCACCGGCTCGGGGTCACGGCGCGGGTCATGGGGCTGTCGGCCCTCGTCCTCGCCGTCGTCCTCCCCGGCGTCCTGCCGCACCTGCCGCCGACCGTCCTCGTCGACGGCCGCTCGGGCGAGGGCGCGCCCGGGACGGTGAGCTTCACCGACACCCTCGACCTCAGCCAGGACCTCGCCGACCGTTCCAACGCGCCGGTCATCCGCTTCCGGACCGAGGACAGCTCCCCGCCCCCGTTGCGCGTGACCTCGACGACGCTCTACTCGGAGGGCCGGTGGACGCCGTTCGGCCCCGCGACCGTCACCCAGTACCAGGTCCCCGAGATCTTCACGGCCTCCGGCTCCGCGCTGACGGCACCCGAGCTCGAGGCGACCCCCCGCACGATGACCGTCACGCAGAACGGGCTGCGGGCCCCCCAGCTCGCGATGCCCTACCCCCCGACCGCCGTCGACCTCGGCTCCGTCGAGTGGCTGTGGACCCCCATCGGCGACAGCATGACGGTCGGAGCGGCTCCGAGCACCTACGAGGTGGACTACCTCGAGATCGGGCCGCTCACCACGCTTCCCGAGGAGATCGGGGCGCCGCCCGCCCGCCTGGTGGGACGGTACCCGGCCGACGAGCTCACCACCGAGACCGCCGACGACGGCACCGCCTTCCTCCTCGCCCCCGACGGGAACACCGTCGCGATCACCTTCTCCGACGGCCACACGCAGTGGTTCCGCACCGACGGCAGCTACGAGGTCGAGGACCCGGACGGACGCGTCCGGCTGGAGTCGCCCGTCCCGGAGCCCGAGGCCCTCACCGTCGACCCCGCGTCCCGGCCGCTCGTGGAGGAGCTCGCCGCCGAGCTCGCCGGGGACCGGACCAACCAGATCGACGTCGCCCTGGAGATGCAGCGCTACCTGCGCGGACCGGACTTCACCTACTCCCTCACCCTGGCGGACCCCGTCGCGGACGAGGACGGCCAGCCGCTCGACCCCATCTCCCACTTCCTGACGACGAAGCAGGGCTACTGCACGCAGTTCGCCACCGCGATGGTCATGCTCGCCCGTGCCCAGGACATCCCGGCCCGGCTCGCCGTCGGGTTCCTCCCCGGCTCGCGCGGCCTGGACGGCACCCGCACCGTCGTCGCCGCCGACGCCCACGCGTGGCCCGAGCTCTTCATCACCGGGCTCGGCTGGACGCGCTTCGAGCCCACGCCCGGTCAACGCAGCGGCACGGCGCCGAGCTTCGCCACCGAGGGCCAGCAGCAGGCCGTCCCCACCCCGCAGGAGGTGCCCTCGACGGAGGAGCCGAGCGTCGCCCCGGCCCTGCCCGACACCCCCGGCGGGCAGGGCGGCACGGGCGCCGAGGGCTGGTTCGAGCGCCACGCCGAGACGGTCGGGTGGACGGCGCTGGGCCTCGCCGTCGTCCTCGCCCTCGCGTCGGTCGTCCCCGTCGCCGGCCACTGGCGGCACTGGACGTCCCGGCGCCGGCACGGCCCTGCCGCGCGGATCGAGGCCGAGTGGGTCGCGCTCGTCGACGGGCTCGCCGACCTCGGTGTCGCTGCGCCGCCCGCGGCGACGCCTCGCGCCCTGCGGGACCACTACGCGCGCGAGCTCCAGCCCGACGCTCCTGCCCGTGAGGCCCTGGACCGGGCCACGGACCGGCTCGAGTCGGCCCGGTACGCCGCGCAGACCCCGGACGTGGGGACCATGCGCGAGGACGTGCGGCAGGTGATGGAGTGGCAGCGCGCCCGGGTGACCCGTCGGCGTCGCCTGCTCGCCACGCTGCTGCCCAGCAGCGGACGCGCCCAGCTCGGCTCCCTCCTGCCCGGCCGCCGAGCCCACCCCGTCGCCCCCTGACCCGTCCCGCCGGCAGCCGGAGCCCTCCACCGGAGTATCCGGGGCTCGTCCCGGGAGGCGGACCGTACGCTGCCGGTGTCGGGGGGCGGCGGGGCGTGCCACGATCGGGGGCATGACCGACACGACCACGCCGGACGAGCCGACCAGCACCCCCGAGGAGACCGTCACCCCCGCACGCGCCCTGTGGGCCGAGCGCCAGGGCGGACCGGAGTACATCGCCTACAACGGCCGTGGGGCGCAGGTGCGCATCGGCCGCGGTGACGCCGAGGGCGTCTTCTCCCCCGGGGAGCTCCTCAAGATCGCCCTCGCGGCGTGCACCGCGCTGTCCGCCGACCACGTACTGCGCAGCAGGCTCGGTGACGACTTCCCCGCCGTCGTCGGTGTCTCCTCCGTGGGCGTGGAGGACGAGAACCGTTACGGCCACCTCGACGTCGAGCTTCTCCTCGACCTCGCCGAGCTCGACGAGGAGAAGCGGGAGAAGCTCGCCGAGCGGGTCGACCGCACCTCCGGGCGCCAGTGCACGGTGGGGCGCACGATCAAGGCCGGCGCCACCTACGACGTCGCCGTCGTCCACGAGCCGCTGCGGGGGCAGGCGTGAGCCGCCGCCCCGCCACCACCCAGCGCGCCGGCGAGGTCGAGCCGGCCGCGAACGCGTTCGAGCGCCGGGTCGAGAAGGCCCTGGCGAGCGGGGCCGGCCGGTCCCGAGCCCTCGCCGAGAAGGTGGCCGCCGCCCACCCCGGGGCCTCGCCGGCCGACGTCGTCGCCCTTCTCGAGCGGCGCTACCGACGCCGGGTGAGCGTGCTCAGCGCCGCCGTCGGCCTCACCGCGGCGGTGCCGGGGGTGGGCACGGGAGTGGCCGCCCTCCTCACCACCGTGAACCTCGGCAGCTTCCTGCGCGCCAGCACGACCTTCGTCGGCGCGGTCGCCCACGTGCACGGCGTGGACGTCGAGGACGTCGCCCGCCGGCGCACCCTGCTGCTCGCCGCGCTCCTCGGTGAGGACGGCGCCCGGGCCCTGCGGGGCGAGCTCGGCGTCAGCACCCTCTACTGGGGCCGCGGGCTGCTCACCCGGCTGCCCCTCGGCACGGTGCGCGCCGTCAACAGGGGGCTCTCCCGCCGCCTCGTGCGCACCGTCGCCGCCAAGGGCGGGGCGATGATGCTCGGGCGCCTCGCGCCCTTCGGGATCGGTGCCGTCGTCGGGTGGTTCCTCGGTCGCCGGCTCGCCGGCCAGGTGGTCGCCGGGGCTCGTGACGCCTTCGGCACGGCACCCGCAGCGTGACGTCGTCCCAGGTGGGTGCCTAGTTGAGCGGAGGGCACTCAACTCTTCGCCCTGGGCGAACGACGCTGGCACTCTCACCCTCCGAGTGCCAAAATCGGCGGTAGCGGCGCCCGGTCGGATCGGGCGCCTGACCGAGAAGGAGGTACCCCTGATGGCTCACTTCACCGACCCGTTCCACGAGATGGACCGCGTGTTCAACACGGTGCTGCGCCAGGCCCCCGCGGCCACGGCGATGCCGCTGGACCTCTACCGGCGCGGTGAGACCTTCGTCGCCCAGATCGATCTGCCGGGTGTCGACCCGTCGACGATTGACATCGACGTCGAGGACCGCACGCTCACCGTCCGCGCCGAGCGCACCAGCATCGACGGCCAGGACATCCAGTGGCTCTCGCACGAGCGTCCCACCGGCACCTTCGCGCGACAGCTCGCGCTGGGCACCGGGCTCGCCGTCGACCGCATCGACGCCGACTACGCCGACGGCGTGCTCACCCTGACGATCCCGGTGGCCGAGGAGGCCAAGCCCCGCAAGATCCAGGTGGCGCACACGCCGCGCACCATCGAGCAGAGCGAGCAGGAGCCGGCCAACGCCTGACGGCTCGAGCCGGACTCACAGGGCCGTCGTCCGAGTCGGACGGCGGCCCTTCGGCTTACCATGGCGCCGTGACCACACCGCTCGTCCCGACGCCCTACGAGGACCTCCTGCGGCACGTGCTCGAGCACGGCACGGCGAAGTCCGACCGCACCGGGACCGGCACGCGCAGCGTGTTCGGCCACCAGATGCGCTTCGACCTGCGCGCCGGCTTCCCGCTCGTCACGACCAAGCGGGTCTTCCTCCGCGGTGTGGTCGAGGAGCTGCTGTGGTTCCTGCGCGGGGAGCACAACGCCCGCCCTCTCCAGGACAGGGGCGTCCACATCTGGGACGAGTGGGCGGCCGACGACGGTGAGCTCGGCCCGATCTACGGCTACCAGTGGCGTTCGTGGCCCACCCCGGACGGCGGGCACGTCGACCAGCTCTCCGGGGTGCTCGAGACGCTGCGCAACAACCCGGACTCGCGCCGGATGATCGTCTCGGCGTGGAACGTCGCCGACCTCGACGCGATGGCGCTGGCCCCCTGCCACGCCTTCTTCCAGTTCTACGTCGCCGACGGGCGCCTGTCCCTCCAGCTCTACCAGCGCTCGGCGGACCTCTTCCTCGGTGTGCCGTTCAACATCGCCTCCTACGCCCTGCTCACCCACATGGTCGCCCAGCAGGTGGGCCTGGAGGTCGGGGACTTCGTGTGGACCGGCGGGGACTGCCACGTCTACGACAACCACGTCGAGCAGGTCCGTGAGCAGCTCTCCCGCGAGCCCTACCCGCTGCCCCGCCTCGAGCTGCGCAAGGCACCCTCCCTGTTCGACTACACCGACGAGGACGTCGTCGTCCACGGTTACCAGCACCACCCCGCGATCAAGGCGCCGGTGGCGGTATGACCCTCGGGATGATCTGGGCACAGGCCCACGAGCGCGTCATCGGCCGCGACAACGACCTCCCGTGGCACCTGCCCGAGGACCTGCGCCACTTCCGCAACACGACCGCCGGTGACGCCGTCGTCATGGGCCGTCGGCAGTGGGAGTCGCTGCCGGAGAAGATCCGCCCGCTGCCGGGGCGACGCAACGTCGTCCTCACCCGCAACCCCGAGTTCGAGGCGCCGGGCGCCGAGGTGGTCGGCGACCTCGCGGCGGCCCTCGCGCTCGTCGCGGACGAGGACGCGTGGATCTGCGGCGGCGCCCAGGTCTACGAGGCGGCCATCGCGCACGCCGACCTCCTCGTCGTCACCGAGATCGACCACGCGGTCGAGGGCGACACCTACGCGCCGCCGATCGGACCGGAGTGGCAGGTCGTCGAGGAGGACCCCGACGACGGCGGCTGGCACGTCGCTGAGAACGGCATGCGCTTCCGGATCCTCACCTACCGGCGCGGCTGAGCTCAGCCCGGCCCCATCCGCGGGAACCGCTCGAGGGAGAAGACGAACTCGAGCGGGACGTCGAAGTACGCGGCGATCCGCAGGGCGAGGTGCAGGCTCGGGGCGTACTCGCCGCGCTCGAGGTACCCGACCGTCTGGTAGTGGACGCCCAGCGCATCGGCGAGCTCGCGGCGGGTGACGCCGCGGTCGACGCGGAGGGTGGCGATGCGGTTGTGGACGCTGTCCGGGATCTTCGGTTCAGACACGCTGCAGCTGCTTCTCCCGCCCGGCGGCGACGACGGAGCCCGACTCGCGCCGGGCCATCCGACGCAGGAGCACGGGGGCGAGCAGGACGCCGACGAGCGCCCACAGACCGAGGACGCCGAGGGCCTCCACGGTGCGCCACGTCTCGCCGATCTCGACGGCGACGACACTCTCGGGCAGGACCGCACGGCGCATGAGGTGCCCCATCCAGTACATCGGGGTGAGCTGGCCGACCACCTGCGCCCACCCGGGGAGCTGGGCGGCGGGGACGAAGACGCCGGAGACGAAGACGAGCCCGCCCATGACGAGCATCCCCCAGCCGCCGACCGCCCGCGGACTGCGGAACACCGACCCGACGGCGAAGCCGATCGGCAGGCAGGCGGCCAGGCCGAGCACGAGCGCAGCGGCCAGGAGGAGGACGTCGGCGGGTCCGGTGGCGGACCACAGACGTGGGACGACGAGGGTCGCCGGGACGGTGAGGATGAGGACGTTGAAGGCCACCTCGAGGCTGGAGCGGACGCTCTGCCCGGTGACGTACCCGCGCATCCCGTGGGGGACGGACTTGGCGCGCAGCAGCGTGCCGTCCTCGCGCTCCGCGGCCACGAGCGTCGCCAGCCCGTAGGAGGCGGAGAACATCGTCGTGAAGGCGAGGACGCCGGGAAGGATGAGGAGTGCGAGCGAGATGCCGGTGCCCTCGACCTCGTTGGCGCGGTTGAGCCACATGACGACGAGGAAGATGCCCGTCCCGAGGACGTAGTACGTGAGGTCCTCGGGGGCGCGCATGGCGTTGCGGAACTCGATCCACCCGCGGCGCGCACCCGCGCGGACGGCGTTGGTCGTGGGGTTCATCGGGTGTCCTTCCCGGGGACGGCGCTCGGGCCGGGGACGGCGGCCCCGTGGCGCTGCGGCCCGTCGCTGCGCGCGACCATCGCGAGGTAGGTGTCCTCCAGCGTGGTGCGGCGGACCTCGAGGTCGCTGACCTCCTCACCCAACCGGGCGAGCAGGTCGCGGACGAACGCCGTGCCGTCGGACGTCGCGTGGACGTGCCGCTCGCCGTCCGCGGCCCAGCGCACCTCGGTGCGTCCGGCGACCTGCCGGGCGAGCTGCTCCGCGCTGCCGTCGGCGACGATCCGCCCGCCGTCGAGGATGAGGATGCGGTCAGCGAGCTTCTCGGCCTCGCCGAGGTCGTGGGTGGTGAGGAGGATCGTCGTGTCCTCCAGGTCGCTGAGCCGGTGGATGAGGTCGTGGAAGTCGCGGCGGGCCACGGGGTCGAACCCCGCCGTCGGCTCGTCGAGGAAGAGGAGCCGGGGCCGGCCGACGATCCCGATCGCCACGTCCAGCCGGCGACGCTGGCCGCCGGAGAGCTTCTTGACCTGCTGGTCGGCACGCTCGGTGAGGCCCACCCGCTCGAGGAGCTCCGCCGTCGGGTAGGGCCGCGGACGCCCCGAGGTGGAGTTGGGCCGGTAGTAGGAGCCGAACTGCTCGACCAGCTCCCGCACGGTCCACCGGCCGTGGTCGCGCCAGGACTGGAGTACCACCCCGACGTCGGCGCGCCACGCCTCGTCCCCGCGCACGGGGTCCTGCCCGAGCACCCGGACCTTCCCCCCGGACGGGAGCCGGAAGCCCTCGAGGATCTCGATCGTCGTCGTCTTGCCCGCGCCGTTGGGTCCGAGCAGCACGACGACCTCGCCGCGGTCGACACGGAAGGTCACGCCGTCGAGGACGTCCGTGGTCCCGTAACGCATGCGCACGTCCGTCGCCTCGATGACGGTGGACCGGTTGCTGCCCACACCCCACCTCCCGTCGTAGTGGTGGGTCGAAATGTAGCAGGACTGCTACATGCTTGGGAAGGCCTCGGCCGGCGGGACGGCACTCACGGCTACCTGCCGGTGCGGAAGCGCAGGGCGAAGGGACTCAGCGAGCCGGGGACGGGCCCGTCCGGGTCCAGCGCGCCGCCCTCGACGACGTACTCGCGCTCGGCGAGGAGGCGCCCGAGCACCGTGCTGGCGAGGAGCAGGACGACGTTGCGCCCCGGGCACATCGCCGGCCCGCCGCTGAAGGGGACGAGCGGCCAGTCCTCATCGGTGCGTTCGCGCGACCACAGCTCGGGCGCGAAGCGGTGCGCCTCGGGCACGTGGCGGTCGTCGCGGTGGAAGAACGGCGCGAAGATGACGACGGAGGAGCCCGCGGCCAGCGTGCCGCGCGCCCACTCGGTGTCCTCGGTGGTGTCCCGCAGGATGAGCGGCGTGGTCGGCCACAGCCGCAGGGACTCCAGCACGCTGGCCCGCAGGTAGGGCAGGTCCGGGAGGCGGTCGAGCTCCGCACGCGCACGGGCCGCGGCTCCCGGCATCGTGGAGAGCAGCGCGAGCGCGCGGAAGGAGGCCCAGGCGCCGGCGTCCGCGGCGAAGAGCCACTGCGGCACCTGCTGGTGGGGCTCGGTGCCGGGACGGGCCGGAGTCGTGGCCGTCATCTCCGCGAGGCTGCCGGGCTCCGCGCGGTCGACGTACTCGCGGACGCGGCGTAGGAACCGGCGCGTGCGAGCCGTGCGCCGGGGCTTGAGGTAGGACCAGTTCGCGTCCTTGCGGAGCCGCAGGAGGTCGTCGGTGACCTGCTCGTCGTCGCGGGCGCTGTCTCCCAGGACGACCCGGCGCACGATCCGCCACCACGCGCGGGAGAAGGAGTCCCAGGTGAGCTCGCCGGCGACGTCGACGTGCCCGAGGAGCGCCTCGACCTCCTCGGTGACCACCGCGGCCATGTGCTCACCGTGGTCGTGGACGGGCCGTCCGGCCTGCAGCACCTGCTCGTTGAAGGGCCGGCGGTGGGTGCGCTCCTCCGGGCTGGAGACGAGCACTCCCTCGGGCTGGAAGTGGCCCAGGGCGCCGCGCTTCTCACGGCTCGCCGGGCTGAAGGGCTGCGGGGAGCCGTTGAGCACACGGTGGACGTCGCCCGGGTCCAGGACCAGCGCCATCCCCCGTCCCGGCAGCACCTGGACGGGACCGGCGCCGTAGCGGTCCCGCAGCCGCTGCATCTCCCTGACGGCCCGGCTGTCGAGGTCGAGCCGCTGGGCCACCCCCATGACTCGCGGGCGGCGGGCGATCGCGCCGCCGGCCGCCATCGGCAGCAGGACGTTGAGCAGGGCACGGGCGGCGTCGGGCGGGGACATGGTGGGCGACTTCGTCACGGTTCGATCTCCTCGATGGTGGTTCGTCTGTCTCCCGCGGCCGCGTGCCGTCGGCCGCCCCAGCCCCCGGTCACCCGGGCGGGGCGCTGCGCGTCGCGGCAGGTGGGTGCGGGTGACGAGGACGGCCCCCGTCGTCTCGTCGGTGCCGGCGCGGCCCGGTGCTGGGCCCGCCGGTGACGACGGTGACGCGATCGTGGACTCGCACGGCACCCTCCGGGCGTCGGTGGCACGGTCTCCACCCAGTACACCCCGGCCGGTCCACCCGCGCACGAGGGGCAGAGCCCGCTCAGGCCGGCACGCCGACCCTCCGCAGCACGGCGCCGGCGACGGCGTCCGGGCTCAGCTCCGGCAGCCAGTGCCCTCCCGGCAGCGGGAGGAACTCGTACTCGGCGTCCACGTAGTCCCCCGTGAGCTCGGCGGCGCGGCGGCCGAGGTAGGGGTCCTGCTCGCCCCACACGTACGTCGTCGGGACCCGGACGCGGCCGGCACCCTCGCGGCTGAGCGGCACGCCGCGGTACCAGTTGAGGGCGCCGCGCGCGGCTCCCGGCTCGCGCATCCGCACCTGGTAGTGCCGCGCCTGCTCCGGTGGCAGACCGGCCGAGACGAGGAGCCGCTCGAGGCGGCGGCGCAGCACCCGCTCGGGCAGGCCGGGCAGCTGGAAGGCGGCCATGTAGGCGGAGCGCAGCGCCTGGTCCGAGCGAGGCAGCGCCGCCGTCAGCGCCGCGGGGTGCGGGGTGGAGACGACGGTCAGCGACGCCACCCGGTCCGGGTGCCGCGACCCCGCCACCCACGCGACCGCGCCGCCCCAGTCGTGCCCGACGACGTGGGCCCGGTCCACCCCCGCGGCGTCGAGCACCGCGAGGACGTCCGCGACGAGGAACTCCAGCCGGTAGGCCCCCCGCGGCGCCGGCCGGGCGCCCGGGGAGTAGCCGCGCTGGTCCATCGTGAGCGTGCGCAGGCCGGCCGCGTGGAGACGCGGCACGACGTGCCGCCAGCTCGTCGCGTCCTGCGGGAAGCCGTGCAGGAGCAGGACCGCCGGGCCGCTGCCCTCGTCGCGCACGTCGAAGGTGAGGCGGCCCCTGCGCACGCGTCGCTCCATGTTCCCCACGCTAGGGGACGGCGGCCGATACGGTGAGGCCATGAGCGGGCGGGAGGCGACGGCGCAGCGCCGTGCCCCCGGGGCCGCTCGGCCGCTGCTGCTCCCCCTGCTCGTGGCCGTCGTCGCGCTCGCCGTCGTCGCGGGGGCCGCACTGGCCGGGCCGTGGCACGTCGCGCCGCGCGAGGTCCAGCCCGCCCCGGCTCCGGTGGAGCAGGAGACGCGCCCGACGGCGGAGGAGGTCGAGGAGGAGCCACCCCCGCAGGCCGGCGAGCGGGGCATCCCCGTGACCCTCGTCCTCGCGGTCCTCGGCGGCCTCCTCCTCGCGCTCCTCCTCCGCGCCCTCCTCCGCCGGGCGACGCTGGCCCGCGGCACGACCGCCGCGGCCCACGAACCGGCCCTCGGCACCGCTGTCGCACCCGTGGCCGCCGAGCCGGAGCCGGACCTGCCGGCCCTGCGCCGCGGCGTCGTCGCCGCGCGCGCCGTGCTCGCCTCCGGCGGGGAGCCCGGCGACGCCGTCATCGCCGCCTGGCTCGAGCTCGAGGCGGCCGCGGCCAGCTCGGGGGTGGAGCGCGCACCGTCGGACACCCCCACCGAGCTCACCACCGCCGTGCTCGACGCCACCAGCGCCGACGCCGGCGCGACCCGGGGCCTCCTGCGGCTGTACCACCGCGCCCGCTTCGCCCCGCACTCGGTCCTCACCGCCGAGGACGTCACCGAGGCCGGCCGCTGCCTCGAGCTCCTCGCCGCCTCCTGGGAGGAGCGGTGAGCGGGGCCCGGGCCGCCGGCGCGGTCCTCGCGGTCGCCGCCGTCGCCGCCGCCCTGTGGGGCATCGGCCTCGACGGCGTCAACGTCGCCCTCGCGGCCGCGGCCACCGCCGTCGCCGCGGCGGTCGTGGGGCACCGCGACCTCGGCCGCGATCACGCCCTGCCACAGCTGCCGGGCGAGCGGCGCGGCGGCCACCGCCACGAGGTCTCCCAGCTGTCCTGGTCACTCACCGACCGGGACGGACGCATCGGCGAGCGCGGGCTACGCCAGCTGCGGGAGGTCGCCGCCGGCCGCCTCGCCCTCGCCGGGATCGACCCCGCGGACGACGACGCCGTGCGCGCCCACCTCGGCGAGCGCGCGTGGCGCACCCTGCGCGCCACGACGCCCCAGCCCGTGCGGGCCCTGGACGCCTGCCTCACCGCCCTCGAGACCCGGAGCCCCCGTGACTGAGTCCACCACCCTCTCCCCCGCCCCGCTGCCCGTCGCCGAGGTGGCCACCCTGGGCGGTGAGGTGCTGCGCGAGGTCGGCACCGCCGTCGTCGGCATGGCCCAGCCCCTGCGCCTGGCGCTGGCGGCGGTGCTCGCGGGTGGGCACGTGCTCTTCGAGGACGTGCCGGGGCTGGGCAAGACGCTGGCGGCCCGGTCCCTGGCGACGGCGCTGGGCCTGGACTTCCGGCGGCTGCAGTGCACGCCGGACCTGCTGCCGGCCGACATCACCGGCTCCTACGTCTACGACCCCGCGACGGCGGGCTTCACCTTTCGTCCCGGCCCCGTCTTCACCGGGCTGTTCCTCGCGGACGAGATCAACCGGACCGCGCCCAAGACGCAGTCCGCGCTCCTCGAGGCGATGGCCGAGCGGCAGGTGTCGGTCGAGGGGACGAGCTTCCCGCTGCCCGAGCCCTTCCACGTCATGGCCACGTCCAACCCCGTCGAGTACGAGGGCACCTACCCGCTGCCCGAGGCCCAGCTCGACCGGTTCATGGTGCGCCTGGCCGTCGGGTACCCGAGCGCGGCGGCCGAGGAGGACGTCCTGCACCGGCGGCTGGGGCGGCGCCGCGAGCGCGCGGACGTGCGCGAGGTCGTCACGCCCGACCAGCTGCTCGCCATGCAGGCGGGCGTCGAGGCCGTCGCCGTCGAGCCCGACGTCGTCGCCTACTGCGTCGCCCTGGCGGCGGCCACCCGCACGCACAGCGCCGTGGAGGTCGGCGCCTCCCCGCGCGGCTCGCAGGCGCTGCTCCTCGTGGGGCGGGCGCTGGCCGTGCTCGACGGCCGCGACTTCGTCCTCCCGGAGGACGTCAAGGCGGTGGCCGTGCCCGCCCTCGCGCACCGGCTCACCCTCACCGCGGCGGCGTGGGCGGGCGGCACCCCGCCGAGCAGCGTCGTCACGACGCTGCTGTCCTCGGTCCCCGGCCCGGCCAGCACCCGGTGACCGGCCGCTGGGCGCCGCTCACCCATCTCACCGCCGCGCTCGTCCTCGGGGCGGGGGCGCTCACCGCGGGTGCCCTCGGCGGCCGGGCGGACGTCGCGGCACTCGGCGTGGCCCCGCTCCTCACCGCCGTGTGGGCCTGGAGCCGCCGTCCCCGCGGCCCGCTCGCGGTCGAGGTGCGGGCCCCTCGACAGCTCACCGCGAGCGCGGAGCTGCGGGCCCCGGCGCTCCTGCGTGGCCCGGAGGGGGCCGTCGCGGTGCGGCTGCGGGCCTCGAGCCCGGGCACCGAGCCCGACGAGTGCCTCGTGCGGCTCCCTCCCGGCGGGACCCGCGAGGTCACGCTCGCGACGACGAGCGTACGCACCGGGGAGAACCAGCTCTTCCGCCTCGACGCCGCCGGCCTCGGCGGTGCGCACCTCACGACGGGTGACGTCGTCACGGTCGGCCCGACCCCCGTCCTCGTCCTGCCCGGCCAGCGCCCCCTCGACCGGCTGCCTCTCCCGCCTCGTCTGCAGGGGCTCGTCGGCCCGCACGCCGCCCGTCGCATCGGGGACGGCGAGGAGCTCCACGACGTCAACCTCTTCACCACGGGCGACCGGCTGCGCCGGATCGACTGGCGCACCAGCGCCCGTCGGGGCGTGCAGGACGGCCGGCTGCAGGACCTGTACGTGCGCCGCACGCAGTCGACGGCGGAGGCGACCGTCGTCCTCGTCATCGACTCGCGCGACGACGTCGGGCCGGACGTCGCCACCTGGGCCGGCGGCCGGGAGGTGCTCACGAGCGACGTCACCTCCCTCGACATCGCCCGGGAGGCCGCCGCCTCCCTCGCGCGGGTCTACCTCGGACAGGGCGACCGCGTGGGCCTGGAGGACCTCGGCCTGCGCCGGCGGCCCGTGCGCCCCGGGGGCGGGCGCCGGCACCTCGAGCGGGTCGTGCGGCGGCTGGCACTGTCGGCCCCCGAGGGCACACCCCGCCCGCGCGTCCGCCCCCCGCAGGTACCGTCCGGTGCGCTCGTCGTCGTGCTGTCGACCTTCCTCGACGACGAGGCGGCGACGATGGCGCTGACGTGGCGCCACGCCGGCCACCGGGTGGTCGCCGTCGACGTGCTGCCCCCGGTGCGGGGCGCCGAGATGTCGGTGCGGCTGCTCATGGCCTACCGGATGGTGTCGCTGCAGCGGCAGGACCGGCTCACGAGGCTCCGCCGCGGCGGTGTGGAGGTGGTGCGCTGGGCGGCGGACGGGCCGCCGCCCGCCGGCGGGCGCGCCGAGCTCGCCACCCTCGCCCGGCGCCGTCACGGGGCGCCGCGATGAGCGCGCTGCGGCGGCTGCTCGAGCGCATGCACGCGGTCCTCCCCCGGCCCGACGGCGCGCTCACCGTGGGCCCGCGGCGCGCACCCCGGCGCCCGCGGACGGCCCTGCGGACCGGCCCCACCGCGCCCGCGCTCGTCCTGCGCGCCGTGCTGCTCACGCTCGTCGTCGGGGCCGGGGCCGTCGTCGCCACCAGCCCGGCGCAGCTGGCGGTCGCGGTGGTGCTCGGCGTCGTCGTGACCGTCCGTCCGCACGCCGCGTTCCTGGCGATCACGGCGGCGCTGCTGGTCGGGATGCTCGCGCTCTCCCCCGGCCCGTGGTGGTCGCTGGCGCTCCTCGCGCTGCTCACCCACGCGGTCCTGCGTGTCGGTGCGCTCGCCGACGCCGTCGCGTGGCGCGGGCGGGTCGAGGTCGCGGTGCTGCGCGACGCGCTGCCCGGCTTCCTCGCCGTCCAGGCGGTCGCGCAGGCCGCCGTCGTGGTCGCCGTCCTGCTCGACGGCGCCGCGCCCGTCCCGTGGCTGGCGGTCCTCGCCGTCGGCGCGCTGGCTCCCCTCCTCTGGCTCCTCGTCGGCGACCTCCGCTCGTAGCGTCGCCTGCGCCGTCACGTCACGCGCTCGAGGCGGGCGTCCGCCGTGAGCCGGACGACGGCGTCGAGGCCGAGCCGCTCGAGGAAGGCGCTGTCGTGGCTGACGACGAGGAGCCCGCCCCGGTAGGCGTCCAGGGCGGCGACGAGCTGGTCGACGGTCGGGTTGTCGAGGTCGTTCGTCGGCTCGTCGAGGACGAGCAGCTCGGGCGGCGGGTCGCTGAGGAGCACCCGCGCGAGCGCGACCCGGAAGCGCTCACCGCCGGACAGCGTCGCGACGGCGCGGTCGACCATGTCCCCGCGCACGAGCAGCCGCGCGAGCCGGTTGCGCACCTCCCCGGGCGCCAGCCGCGGCGACGCGGCGCGCACGGTGTCGAGGACGGTGGCGCCGTCGTCGAGCTCGGTCCGCTGGGGCAGGTAGCCGACGCGCACCGCGAGGGTGGGGAGGAGCGCGCGGAGCAGCGTCGTCTTGCCCACGCCGTTCGCCCCCACGAGGGCGATCCGCTCGGTGCCCTGGAGGACGACGGCGCGCCCGTCGCTGCTCGGCAGGACCGCCAGCCGACGACCCCGCGGCACCTGCGGGTCGGGCAGGTCCACGCGCACGACGTCGTCGTCCCGGACGGCGGCCCCGGCGACCTCGACGGCGGCGCGGGCGGAGGCGAGGCGGGCGTCGGCCGCGGTCCGCCGCTCGCCCTGGGACCGCTCGGCGGCGTTGCGTCGGGCCCCCAGGACGATCGGCGGGTACTTGCCGTCCGCGCGGTCCTTGCGGCCCTGCCGCCGGCTGTGCGCCATGCGCTCCTCCGCGCGGGCCCGCTCGCGCTGCTCCCGGCGCAGGGTCTGCTCGGCGGCCCGCAGTCTCTGCCGGGCGGCCTCCTCCTGGGTGGCGAGCCACGCCCGGTACGCGCTGTAGGGACCGCCGAAGGTGACGACCTCCCCGGACCGCAGCTCCGCGGTGGTGCCCATGAGGTCGAGGAGCGTGAGGTCGTGACTCACGACGACGAGCGTCCCGCGCCACCCGCGCACGACCTCGTAGACCTGCTCGCGGGCGTCGGTGTCGAGGTTGTTCGTGGGCTCGTCGAGGAGGGCGACGTCGGCCGCGCGCAGCCGCACGCCGGCGAGCGCCGCGAGGACGGCCTCCCCGCCGGACAGCGCGGTGGCACGGCGGTCCAGGTCCACGGGCAGGGCGAGGGAGGCGAGCGCCGCGGTGGCCCGCTCCTCGACGTCCCAGTCCGTGCCGACGGCATCGAAGTCGGCGGGCTCGGTCGACCCGGCCTCGATCGCGCGCAGGGCCCGCAGAGCGGTGCCCACGCCCAGGAGGTCGGCGAGCGTCGCGTCCGGCGCCGCGGTGAGCCGCTGCGGCAGGTGGTCGACAGCACCCCGGACGGAGACCGTGCCACGGGTGGGGACGAGGTCGCCGGCGATCAGCCGCAGGAGGGTGGACTTGCCCGCGCCGTTGGCGCCGACGAGCCCGGTGCTCCCGCGGCCGAACGCGCCGCTCACGCGGTCGAGGGCCGGGGTGCCGTCGGGCCAGGAGAAGGACAGGTCGTGGAGGACGACGGAGGACGAGGGACCGGGCACGTGGGACCTTCCGGGGCGGCGGGACGTCGCGCAGCACCCGTGCGGGCGTCAGCGCGCTGGGGCGGCGCTCCGCAGGTCTGTCATCGCTCGTCCTCTGCCGTCCGTCCCTCACACTCGCGGGGGGTCCGCGGGGACGTCTCACAGCCTGCGCCCGACCGACGACGCGAGGCAACGGAATAACGGCCCCCTTGCCAACACCTATCGATTGTCGATAGTTTCCCATCGTCGCTCGATCACAGGAGGTTCCGATGGACCGGTACGTCATCCGCGTGCTCCAGCTCGTCATCGCGGTCGCGCTCGTCGGGTCCGTCGTCGTCCAGGCGGTCCTGCTGCCGCTGCTCTGGGTCGACACGGACGGGCTCGCCACCGGACCACGCGTGGCGCTCACCGCGAGCTTCTTCCTCGGTGTGGTGTGCCTCCAGGTCATCGCGGTGTGCATCCTGCGCCTGCTCGGGATGGTGCGCAGGGGCACGGTGTTCTCCAGCGCCGCGTTCCGCTACGTCGACGTCGTCATCGGCGCCATCGCGACGGGCGCGGTGCTCGTCCTCGCCGTCGCCGTCGTCTCGGTCGTCCTCAACCGCACGACGGCGGGGGACGTCGTCCCACCCGGCATCGTCGGCCTCCTGTGCGGCACCGCGCTCGTCGTCGCCGGTGTGGCGCTCGTCGTCTACGTCATGCGGACGCTGCTCGTCCAGGCGGTCGAGACCGCCACCCGCGCCGAGCACCTGCGCTCCGAGCTCGACGAGGTGATCTGATGCCCATCGTCGTCGACATCGATGTCATGCTCGCCCGCCGGAAGATGTCGGTGGGGACGCTCGCCGAGCGGGTGGGCATCACGCCGGCCAACCTCGCGGTGCTCAAGAACGGCCGCGCCAAGGCCGTCCGCTTCACCACCCTCGAGGCCCTGTGCGAGGCGCTCGACTGCCAGCCCGGCGACCTGCTGCGCTGGGAGCCCGACGGGACGGCACCGTGAGCGGCCCGGGCGGACACGCCGCCGACGTCCTCGTCGTCGGCGCGGGACTGGCCGGCCTCCATGTGGCCACGCTGCTCGCCGGGCGCGGCCACGCGGTGAGCGTCGTCGACAAGCGCACCGACCTCGGCCGCTCGGTCCGGACGACCGGCATCTTTGTGCGCCGCACCCTCGACGACTTCGCGCTCCCGGCGGACCGCCTCGGCCCACCCATCCGGCGGGTGGCGCTCTACCCACCGAGCCTGCGGCGGCCCGTCGTCCTCGTCAGCGACCGCGACGAGTTCCGGGTCGGGGACATGCCCGGGCTCTACGCCGCCTTCACCGACCGGGCTCGCGCGGCGGGCGCCCGGGTGCTCCTCGGCACCCGCTACGCGGGGTACGCCGACGGCGCCGCGCAGCTCGTGGGCACCGACGGAGCACCGTCCGTGATCCGGCCCCGGTTCGTCGTCGGCGCCGACGGCGCCCGCTCCCGGGTGGCGCGTGACCTGGGCCTGGACCGCAACAGGCGTCTCCTCGTCGGCGCGGAGGAGGTGGTCCCGAGCGCCGGTACCGACGTGCCGACCTTCCACTGCGTCCTGCACCCGCGGCTCGCCCCGGGGTACCTCGGCTGGGTGGTCGACGACGGCGAGCACGTCCACCTCGGCACGGCCGGCTACGCCGCCCGCTACCCCGAGGGCGTGTGGCGGGCGGTGCGGGAGCTCGCCGCGCTGGCGCCGGGCGTACCGCCCCGCCCGGCCGCCGTCGAGCGGCGCGGCGGGCCCATTCCCGTCGGTGGTCTGCTACGACGCATCAGCTCCCCGCGCGGGCTGCTCGTCGGGGACGCCGCGGGGGCCGTGTCCCCTCTGACCGCCGGCGGCCTGGACCCGTGCCTGCGCCTGTCCGAGCACGCCGCGGACGCCCTCGACGAGGCCTTGACGAGCGGCGACACCGGAGCCCTGCGCTCGTACGACGGAGCGGCCCTGCGCCGGCGCTTCCGCGGACGGGTGGCGATGCGGCGCACCATGGGCCTCGTGCGCTCCCCGGCGGCCATGGAGGTGGCGTTCGCGGGCCTGCGCACCGTGCCGGGACGGCAGGCGGCACGGAGCATCTTCTTCGCGGACCGGTCCTTCCCCCTGCCCGCCCCGGCGTGAGTCGCGCCCGTCCGCGAACCGCGCCACGACGGCCGGATGCCGTGCCGTAGTGTCCCGTTCGTGGATGCGCTCAAGCGGAACAACGTCAGGGTGAGCGGCTCGGCCGAGGGACCCACCATGGTGCTGGCCCACGGCTTCGGCTGCGACCAGCAGATGTGGCGGTTCGTCGCCCCGCACTTCGAGGCCACCCACCGGGTCGTGCTCTTCGACCACGTCGGTGCCGGTGCCTCCGACCCGTCCGCGTACGACGCCGCCCGCCACGCCCGCCTCGAGGGGTACGCGCAGGACGTCGTCGAGATCGTCGACGCGCTCGGCACCGGGCCGGTCGTCCTCGTCGGCCACTCCGTGAGCGCCATGATCGGCGTCCTGGCCGCCCGCGAGCGGCCCGAGCTCTTCGACCGGCTCGTGCTCGTGAGTCCCAGCCCCCGCTACATCGACGACGGCGACTACCGCGGCGGGTTCAGCCAGGAGGAGATCGACGAGCTCCTCGAGACCATGGACGACAACTACCTCGGCTGGTCCGCCCACATCGCCCCGGTCATCATGGGCGTGCCCGACCGCCCCGAGCTGGGAGAGGAGCTGACGGCGAGCTTCTGCCGGACCGACCCGACGCTCGCCCGCCGCTTCGCCCGCACGACGTTCCTGTCGGACAACCGCGCGGACCTGGCGGAGGTCACCACCCCCGCGCTCGTCGTGCAGTGCCGCGAGGACGTCATCGCGCCCATGGAGGTGGGCGAGTACGTGCGCGACCACCTCCCCGACAGCGAGTTCGCCGTGCTCGACGCCGTGGGGCACTGCCCGAACCTCAGCGCCCCCGACCAGCTCGTCGCGGCGATGAAGACGTACCTGGCGGCGTGAACGACCGCGCCGCCGCCTGGGACCAGGCCCCCGCCGGCCTGCTCCTCCTCGCCGACGACGGCACCGTCCTCGACGCCAACACCACCTTCCTCCGGTGGGTGGGGCGGCCGGCGGACGAGGTGGTCGGGCGGGTGCGTCTGAGCCAGCTCCTCTCGGTGGGCGGCCGGATCTACTGGGAGACCCACCTGTCCCCGCTGCTCCACGTGGAGGGGCGGGCCGACGAGGTGGCGCTCGAGCTGCGCAGTGCCGGCGGGCGCATGCCCGTGCTCGTGACGGCCGTCGTCGCCCCCGACGGCGGCGTCCGGGTGTCCGTCTCCAGCGCCCGGGACCGCTCCCGCTACGAACGCGAGCTGCTGGCCGCCCGCAAGGAGGCCGACGCCGCCGCCCGCCGCACCCAGGTGCTCCAGGACGTCACCGCGGCCCTCTCGGCCGCCGTGGGTCTGGACGGGGTGGCCGCGGCGCTGCTCGCCGCGACCCCGTCACTCGCCGCCCGCGCGGCGACGTGCTGGCTCACCGACCCACAGGGCCGGCTGGTTGCCCACTCGGCCACGGGTGAGGAGGCCGGCACCTCGGCCCCCCTGTCGGCGCGGTCGTGGCCACGCGCGGCCCTCGTCGCCGACGGCCGTGTCCTCGTCCCCCTCCACGGGCGGTCCGGGCTGCTCGGCGTGCTGTCCCTGCTGCCCGACGACGGCGCGGGGGCCGAGCCTCCGGACCTGGCGGTGCTCACCGCCGTCGGGCAGCAGGCGGGCGCCGCCCTGGAGCGGGCCAGTCTCTTCGACCGCAGCGCCGCGATCGCCCACCAGCTCCAGCAGGCGCTCCTCACCGCCCCGCTGCCGCAGGACGAGCGCGTCGTCGTGACGACGGCGTACCGGCCGGGGGTGGAGTCCCTCGAGGTGGGTGGGGACTGGCACGACGCCTTCCACCTCGACGACCACGTCCTGGCCGTCGCGGTCGGCGACATCGTGGGCCGCGGGCTGGACGCCGCCGTCGCGATGGGGCAGCTGCGCAGCGCCGGCCGGGCGGTGGCCGGCCCCGGCGTCGGCCCGGCGCAGGTGCTCGGCGCTCTGGACAGGTTCGTCCAGCGCGTCCCGGGCTCCACCGCGGCCACCCTTCTGTACGGCGAGCTGGACCTCCTCACCGGCCGGTTCCGCTTCGCCTGCGCCGGCCACCTCCCGCCCCTGCTCCTCGGCGGGGACGGCGCCGCACGTCTGCTGTGGGACGGGCGCTCCACGCCGCTCGGGCTCACAGGGCCGGGCAGCCAGCGGGCGGAGGCCGTGGTCGACCTCGTGCCCGGCGACCGGCTGCTCCTCTACACCGACGGCCTCGTCGAACGCCGCGACCGCCCACTGCCCACCCGCCTCGACGAGCTCGTCGAGGTCGGGGCGCAGACCCGGGCGCTCGAGCCGCAGGACGCGGTGCACGCCGTGACCGACCGCCTGCTCCCGCCCGGCGAGGGGCACGACGACGTCTGCCTGCTCCTGCTGTCCTGGCTCGGCCCCGCCTGAGCGGGGACTTCCCGGGGGAACGCAGAAGGCCCGGACCTGATGGTCCGGGCCTTCTGCTGGTAGCGGGGGCAGGATTTGAACCTGCGACCTCCGGGTTATGAGCCCGGCGAGCTACCGAACTGCTCCACCCCGCGTCGGTAGTCACCACCTTACGCGGCGGGGACCCCCGGTGGCAATCCGGCGGGCAGTGAGGTGACTCACCGCCCGCCGGACCGCCGTGCCGGGTCAGCCGCCGCCGGCGTCGCCGGTCTCGGGCGGTGTGCCGTCGGCGGGCGCCTCGCCCTCCTCGCCCGCGGGCGCCGTCTCGCCGTCCTCGGGCGCCGGGACCTCGCCCGCCGCGGCATCGAGCTCCTGCTGGGCCTCGGCGGCATCCGCGAGCGCGGCCTGGAGGCGGGCCTGCGCCTCGCCGTAGGTCGTCCAGTCACCCTCCGTGAGGGCCGCCTGGCCGTCCTGCAGCGCCTGGTTCGCGGCCGCCAGCGCCTCGGTGAGGCGCTGCTGCGCACCGGCGTCGACCTCGGTGGTGCCCTCGGGCTCGGTCGGCTCCTCGCCCTCTGGCGTCTCGTCGACGACGTCGGCGTCCCCGCCCTCGGCACCCGAGTCACCGCCGAAGACCTGGTCGAGCGCCTCGGTCAGTGTCGGCGCGAAGCCGATCTCCTCACCGAAGGCGACGAGCACGTACTGGAGCAGCGGGTACTGGGTACCGGCCGAGGCCTGGACGTACACCGGCTGGACGTACAGCAGGCCGCCGCCCACCGGCAGCGTGAGGAGGTTGCCGTGCAGCACCTGCGAGCCACCCTGCTGGAGCAGGTTGAGCTCGGTGGAGATCGTCGGGTTGGAGTTGAAGGTGTTCTGCACCTGGCCCGGTCCGGGCACCGTGACGTCCGAGGGCAGCTCGAGCAGCCTCAGCTGCCCGTAGCCGTCCCTCACCTCGCCGGGCGTGTTCCCGGTCTCGGAGTCGACCGCGAGGAAGCCGGTGAGGATGTTCCGGTCCGTCTGGCCACCGGGGATGAAGCTCGAGGTCAGCGAGAACTCCGCGCTCTCCTGCTCGGGCATCTGCAGCGTGAGGTAGTACGGCGGCTGGGGCACTCCCTCCCCAGCGGTCGGGTCGTTGGGGATGTTCCAGAAGTTGCCGCCGGAGTAGAACGAGGCCGCGTCGGTCACGTGGTAGCGGCTGAGCAGCTCACGCTGGACCTTGAACAGGTCCTCCGGGTAGCGCAGGTGGCTCATGAGGTCACCGCTGATGTCGCTCATCGGCGAGATGTGGTCCGGGAAGACGTTCTGCCAGGTCTGGAGGATCGGGTCCTCCTCGTCCCACTCGTAGAGGGTGACCTCACCGTCGTAGGCGTTGACGACCGCCTTGACGGAGTTGCGGATGTAGTTGACCTCCTCCGGGGCGGGGCCGACGACGACACCGCCCAGCTCGTCGGTGAGGGCGTCCGTGGTCGCGTCCTCGAGGGACTCGCGTGCGGAGTACGGGTACTCGTTCGTCGTCGTGTAGCCGTCGACGATCCACACCAGCTCCTTGGGCGTCGACTCATCGCCGTCCATGTCGACGATCGCCGGGTAGGCCCGGGCGTCGAGGGTGAGGTAGGGCGCCACCTTCTGGACGCGCACGTGCGGGTCGCGGTCGTAGAGGATCTGCGACTCGTCGTTGACGCGGTCGGAGAAGAGGATCTGCTCCGAGCCCATCCGGATCGCGTAGAGCAGCTGGTTCCACAGGTTGCCCAGGCTCGGGCCGCCGTCGCCCGTGTAGGTCGTGTTGACCTGCCCCTGCGGGGCGGCGTCGTTCGGGTAGTCCAGCTCCCACGGCTCGGTGCCCTCCGGGGCGCCGACGATCGAGTAGCTCGGGGTGTTCTGACCGAAGTAGACCCGCTCCTCGTACTCCCCGATCTCACCGATCGAGGGGATGCCGTACTCGAAGAACGCCGGCTGGCCGTCGCCCGACACGGTGTTGCCGTAGGCCGCCACGGCGCCGAAGCCGTGGGTGTACACCGTGTGGTCGTTGACCCAGGTGCGCTGGTCGTTGCCCAGGCCCTCCTGGTTGAGCTCACGGATGGCGATGACGGTGTCGCGCTTCTCGCCGTCGATCTCGTAGCGGTCCACCGACAGCGTGGAGTTGAAGTCGTAGTACTGCCGGTTCTGCTGGAGCTGGCGGAAGGTGGGGCTGACGATGTTCGGGTCGAGCAGGCGGATGCTGGCGGTCGACTCGGTGTCGTCCCGCAGCTGCCCGGCCTCGGCCTCGGTGACGGCGTCGTAGGTCTGGCTCTCGATGCTGTCGAGCCCGTAGGCGGCGAGCGTCGCGTCGATGTTGCGCTGGATGAAGGGCGACTCCGACTCGACGGCGTTGGGCGTCACCTGGAAGCGCTGGACGATCGCCGGGTAGATCCCGCCGATGACGACTCCGGACAGGATCATGAGGCCCACGCCGGCGGCGGGCAGCATCCAGCTGCCACGGAAGGCGGCGACGACGAACATCACCGCGATGAGGACGGCGATGACCGCGAGGATGGTGCGCGCGGGGAGGTTGGCGTTGATGTCGGCGTAGGAGGCACCGGCGAAGCGGTCGTTCTGCCCGACGAGCAGCGAGTAGCGGTCGAGGTAGTAGTTCGCGCCGATCAGCAGGACGAAGACGGCCGCCATGATCGACAGCTGCACCCGCGCCGCCCGCGTGACCCGCTCGGGGCGGCCGGCGAGCTGGATGCCCCCGTAGAGGTAGTGCGTGACGAGCGAGGCCACGAGGGTGATGAGGACGACCGTCATGAGGAAGGAGATGAGCGTGCGCAGCACCGGCAGGGTGAAGACGAAGAAGCCGATGTCGATCCCGAACTCCGGGTCGGTCGTGCCGAAGGGCTCACGGTTGAGCCACATGAGCACCGCGCGCCAGTTCCCGCTCGCGGAGATGCCGGAGAAGACGCCCAGGACGATCGGCGCACCGATCATGACGATCCGGCGCAGCGGCTCGACGCTCTCGCGGTAACGGTCGAGGTTCTGCTGCTCAGGGGTGACCGGCGCGTAGATGGGGCGCGAGCGGTAGGCCAGGCGCAGGCCGAGCCACACGGACAGGCCCATGACGAGGAACCCGATGGCGAAGAGGACGGCTCGGGTCGTCCACTCCCGCCACAGGACCTCCTCGAAGTCCAGGTGCGAGAACCACAGCACCTCCGTCCAGAACTGGGCGGTGAGCATGAGGATCGCCGCGAGCACCGCGAGGACGACGAGTGTGGGCACGAGCGCGCCCCGTCGTCGGCCTCCGGCGGGCCGCGGTGGTCGTGGGACGGAAGAAGTCGTCACGTGGTGGCACCTTCGGTCGTGGAGCTGTCGGGAGGCGGCGTGAGGTCGCCCCTGTCGGGACAACGCGCCGCCCACCTCCTAGGTTCCCACATGCGCCGCTCGCCTCCCCGTCCTGACGTGCGCGATCATGGGCGCATGACGGCTTCCCCCACCGACCCCACCCCCCGCCAGCGCGCCCTCGCCGAGGCGGTCCTCGACATCGAGCGCCACGTCGGCTCGCTGGGATGGGACTCCCCGGTCCTCGTCTTCTCCCTCGTGCGCACGGCCTCGGCGCTGGCGGTCAACCCCGCGCTCGCCCCCGAGCTGCCCGACGGCGCGGAGGAGTCGGCGCGGCTGGACCCCGAGCACCTGCTGTCGATCGAGCAGGACGGCCTGCCGCAGGCCGACACCCTCGAGGAGCTCCTCGCGCAGCTGGGCTGGCCAGAGGAGGTCGACGGCGCCGCGATCGTCGTCGAGCGCATCGTCGTCCCGCCGGAGGCGGAGACCGACATGCCCCGCGACCCCGAGGAGGCCGTCGCCTACCTCGAGGCGCACCCCGACCGGCAGGACGTGCGGATCGTCGCGGGTGTCCTGCGCACCGGGGAGTCGTGGTGCGCGCTGCGCTCGCGCAACAACGACTCCGACGACGCCGTGGGCGGCTCCCCGGACGCCGTGCCCGGGCTCGTCGAGGCGCTGCGCGCGACGTTCTCCTAGCCGCTCAGGGGGCCGCCGGGCAGCGCTCGAGATCCCCGGTCCGTCCCTCCGTCACGGCCTCGAGCGCCGCGACGGCGTCGGCGACGGTGTCGACGGCGACGACCTCCAGCCCGTCCGGCACGGCGCCGGTGACCTCACCGCAGTTCTCCACCGGCGCGAGGAACCACTCGGCGCCGTCGCGCACCGCGCCGGCCATCTTCTGGGCGATGCCCCCGATCGGTCCGACGTCGCCGGCGAGGTCGACGGTGCCGGTGCCGGCGACGACGGCCCCGCCGGTGAGCGAGCCGGGGGTGAGGATGTCGACGATCCCGAGCGTGAGCATGAGGCCCGCGCTCGGGCCACCGATGTTCTCGATGGCGAAGCCGACGTCGACGGGCAGGTCGACCTCCGGGGAGATCATGACGCCGAGGAGGCTGCCGCCGTCGCCGTCGTCGGCGGTGACGACCTCCACCGGCGTCTCCCGCCCCGCGCGCTCGACCCCGAGGGTGACCGTGGACCCGGGCGGGGTGTCGGCCAGGACCTCGCTGAGCACGGCGAAGGAGCTGAGCTCGGTGGGACCGGCGCCGGCGGCGATGGTGACGAGCGTGTCGCCCTCCTCGAGCAGCCCGGCGGTCGGGCCGTGGGGGCTGGTGCCGGCGACGCGCAGCTCGGTGGGCACGTCGTAACCGAGTTCGGTGAGCGCCGCGACGGTGGCGTTGGTCTGCGAGGAGGTCATCTGGATGGTCGACTCCTCCTCGACGTCCTCCCGCGTCTGCTCGGGGTCGAAGGCCGCCTCGCGCGGCAGGACCGTCGTCGTCCCGGAGAGCCAGCCGCCGATCACCTGCGCGGCGGTGGCCGGGTAGCCCGGGCCGCCACGGGTGGAGACGGTGGTGAGGCGCAGCTGCCCGTCGCTGGGATAGGTCTCGGTGCCCTCGACGGTGATGAGCGGGGAGCCGTCGGGCACGTCCCCGAGCGTGTCGAGGGTCGGGCCGGGGCTCTGGACCGCGTACGGCGGGGTGACGAACAGCATCGCCAGGGCGAGGACGAAGGTGACCGCCCCGGCGACGGCGGCGGTCACCGTCCGGGGGGTGAGCAGCGGCCGGTCGTCACCGGTCTCCGGAGGCTGGTCGGGTCGCAGGGGCACCGCCACATCATCACCCCCGCCGGGCGGCACGCCGAACCGTCCGGCGTGGTCACGCCCTGGGCGAAACCGCTCCGGCCGCGCTCGGACGCGTCGCGCGCCGGGGTTACCGTGGTGCCCCCCGAAGGATCGGAGCTGTTCGAATGAGCCAGGACCCCGCCGGTGAGGAGAGCTGGGAGGCGCTGCTGCGCTCCATGCTCGGGCCGCAGGCCGCCGACGAGGCCATGGCCGCGATGCGCGCCGCGGGCCTCGACCCCGAGGCGATGGCCAACGCCGCCGGCCTCCCCCAGGACCGCAACCAGCTGGCGATGATGCTCGGCCAGATGCAGCACATCCTCGCGGCCGGAGGCAGCGACCCCGTCAACTGGGCCCTCGCCGGCGACGTCGCCACCCAGGTGGTGCGTCAGACCGGTGACGTCGCCGTCACCGCCGCCCAGGCGGCCGAGGTGACCGAGGCGCTGCGCGTGGCGGACCTGTGGCTGGACGCCGTCACCGAGCTGGGCCCCAGCGGGGGTGCGACCCGGGCGTGGTCCCGCTCGGACTGGGCGCGCGAGACGCTGCCGACCTGGAAGACGCTCGCCGAGCCGATCGCCACCTCCGTGGCGCGCGCGCTCGAGCGTGTCCTGGAGGAGCAGACCCGGGAGCTCGGCGACCACCCGCTCGCCGCCGGCCTGGGTGCCGGTGCGGGGGGCGGGATGATCCGCCAGCTCGGCGGCGCCGTCTTCGGCATGCAGGTGGGACAGGCCGTGGGCACGCTCGCCGGAGAGGCCTTCGGCGCCTCCGACACCGGCCTGCCGCTCGTCGAGGGCCACGACGCCGCCCTCGTCCCCGCCAACGTCAGCGCCTTCGCGGAGGGCCTGGACGCCCCGGCCGAGGAGGTGCGCCTCTTCCTCGCCGTCCGCGAGGTCGCCCACGCGCGGCTCTTCGCGCACGTGCCGTGGCTGCGCGCCCATCTCCTGGGCACCGTGGAGGCCTACGCGCGTGAGATCTCCATCGACACGGCGGCGATCGAGGAGGCCGTCCGCGGCCTCGACCCCAGCGACCCCGAGTCCCTGCGCGAGGCGTTCTCCGGCGGTGTGTTCGCCCTCGAGCAGAGCGACGCCCAGCGCGCGGCGCTGGTGCGCCTCGAGACGGCCCTGGCGCTCGTCGAGGGCTGGGTGGAGGTCGTGGCCGGCCAGGCCGTGGCCCCGCACCTGCCGCACGGCGTGCCGCTGCGCGAGATGGTCCGGCGGCGCCGCGCTGCGGGCGGTCCGGCCGAGCAGACCTTCGCCTCGCTCGTCGGCCTGGAGCTGCGGCCGCGGCGGCTGCGCGAGGCCGCGGCGCTGTGGACGCACCTCGCCGACCAGCGTGGCATCGAGGAGCGCGACGCCCTGTGGTCCCACCCGGACCTCATGCCCACGGCCGAGGAGCTCGACGACCCCCAGGGCTTCGTCGCCGCCCGCGACGCCGCCGCGAGCGCCGACGAGGATGTCGATGCCGCCCTCGCGAGCATCTTCGCCGAGGCGGAGCAGTCCGCGGATCCGCAGGACCCCGGCGAGACCGGCACCGACGGGAGCCGTCCCGACGTGGACGACGACGGCGACTCGCGCTAGTCCTCCGTCCCGCCCGGCTCGGGTGCGGGGTTGCCCTCGAGCCGGCGGGCGAAGGACACGCCGTCGAGGAAGCCGCGCGCCCGCTCCGTCTGGGGGTACCGCTCGACCCAGGCCCAGAAGTCGGGGCCGTGGCCTCCGACGAGCAGGTGCGCGAGCTCGTGGACGAGGACGTAGTCCAGCACCCACGTGGGCATCCCCTTGACCTGCTCCGAGATGCGGATGGTGCCTGTGCTCGGGGTGCACGACCCCCAGCGGGTGGTCTGGTTGCCCACCCACGCCACCGACCGGGGACGGGCGCTCCCCTCGAGGTAGCGCTCGGACAGCTGCCCGGCACGGGTGGCGAGCTGGGCGTCCGACGGTCGCCGCCGGCGGCCGGTGCGCTCGAGCCGCTCGACCATCCGCGCCACCCACTCCGCCTCCTCCGCCGCGGTGAAGCGGTCGGGGATGGCGACGACGGTGCGGCCGTTCTCGCGGAAGGCCTGGACCGTCCGGGTGCGCCGACGGCTGCGCCTGACCTCGATCTCCGACATGTCTCCCAATCTACGGCCGGCCGCCGACACCCACGCCGCGCGGGAGGTCCCCGTCCACAGGCGGGCCTGTCCACAGCCCGCGGGAGTATCCGCGCGGTGCCGGGCACGCCGGTGCCATCCTCGGGGTGGGAGGGCAGATGCGACTACGACCAGGCACCCACGTGCTGTGGCGCCAGGAGGGCAGCAGCCAGCTCCACGCGGACCCGGACCTTGCTGTCGTCCTCGACGGGCTCTCGGGTGAGGAGCAGCGGCTGCTCGACGGCCTGGAGCGGGAGACGAGCGAGGCCACCTTCCTCGCCCGCGGCCGCGGGCTCGGGGTGCGCGCCGGACGGGCCCGCGAGCTCCTCGCCCGGCTCGACGCGTGCGGGGCCCTGGAACGGACCCGCGACCCGTCCCTCGACCACCAGGGGCTCGGCGCGGAGGTCGACCACTGGTCGCGGGTGGCACAGCGGGACGCGAGCGACGTCGTCGCCCGCCGCGGCCGGGCGGTCGTCGCCGTCCTCGGGCTGGGGCGGCTCGGTCTGCTCGTCGCCTCCGGACTGGCGGCAGCGGGTGTGGGGACGCTGCTCGTGGAGGACCGGGCCCGGGTCCGGCGCGACGACGTGGGCCCGGGGGGCTACGGGTTGCACGACGTCGGCAAGGAGCGCGGTGAGCGTGGCCGGGCGGTCCTGCGCCTGACCTACCCGCACCTGCGCACCTCGGCGCCGGCGCGCACCCGGCCCGACGTTGTCGTCCTCGTCGAGCAGGACGTCAGCGACCCGGTGCGGCTGCGGCCTCTCGTGCGGGAGGACGTCGTCCACCTGCTCGTCGTCACGCGGGAGGTCGACGTCGTCGTCGGTCCGCTCGTCATTCCCGGGGCGGGCCCGTGCGGGCGCTGCGTCGAGCTGCACCGCACGGCGGCGGACGAGCGCTGGCCGGCGGTGGCCACGCAGCTGCTCGGCACGCCCGCCCGTGGTGTGGAGGCGTGCACCTGCCTGCTCGCGGCGGCCGTCACCGTCGGGCAGCTGGTGGCCCACCTCGACGGCGAGCCGGTCGCGGTCGCGGGCGCGAGCCTGGTCGTCGACGCGCGGCGGCCGGTGCCCCGGACACAGCAGTGGCCGGTGCACCCGGACTGCGGGTGCACCGGCCTGCCGGCTCGATCGGGGGCGGTGCCCGTCGCCCGGGCCTGAGCTCAGGCCGCGGGGTGGTGCTTGCGGGGCCGGCCGCGTCCGCGCTTGGTCGCGACGACCTCGCCGCCGATGAACACCTCCCCACCCCACACGCCCCACGGCTCGGCGCGCTCGAGCGCGCCGGCGAGGCAGGCCTCGCGGACGGGGCAGGTGCGGCACAGCGTCTTGGCGAACTCGACGTCCGCCTGGCGCTCGGCGAACCAGAGGTCGGGGTCCTCAGCGTCCTGGCACGGGGCGAGCGGAGCGGTGGGCTCGGCCAGCGCGAGCACGGCCGTCTCCTCGGCCAGCGGCCACGACAGCGAGGACCCCTCGTTGAGGCGGTCGAGAAGGGTGGTGAGTTGCACGTGTGTCTCCGTGAGTGCGAAGCCGGGTCTGGACAGACCTGCGGCATTCCCCGGGAGGGGCGAACCGCGGTCGGGAGCTGCGCGGTCCGGCGGAGAACGTGTGCGGTTCTACGGCGTCCGGAGCGCGCGGCCCTCGGCGTAGCCGACGGGCGCGGGGCGAAGGCGGGAGCGATCCCCGGTGAACCAGGGCATAGCTCGGCCCAGCTCACGGCTGGCGGCTTCCATCGAGATGATGGTGATCACTGCGGTTCACCTCCCCTTCGCACATGGGAGCCCTCGTGTGCTGGCTAGGCACGGGCCCCGACTCGGTCACGGACGAGAGGGACATTACGCCTGCCCTGTGACGGGGGGCAAGGTATTTACCGTGCAGAATTTCCCGATCGCCGCGACGGGCGGGAATCCGCGAGATCCGGCGGCCGGGACCGGCTCAGGCGCCGGGCGGCTCGACGACGACATCCTCGCCGCGCACGACGGCGAGGACGGCAGGCCCGTAGGCCTCGAGCTTGGCGGCGCCGACGCCGCGCAGGATCCCGAGCTGGCGCAGGTCCTTGGGCCTGGCCTCGGCGATCGCGGCGAGGGTCGTGTCGTGGAGGACCGTGTAGGGCGGCTTGCCGATCGCGGTGGCGACCTGCCCGCGCCAGGCGCGCAGCCGCTCGACGAGGGCGGCGCCCTCGGGGTCGGACTCGGTGAGCTCGGCGATGCGGTCGCGCCGGGGCGCGCGGGAGGCAGGGCGACGGCGGGCGGCGCCCTCCTCGGGCCACAGGCCGTCGAGGAACCGGGAGGGCTTGCGGCTCGCCCGGCCGCCGACGGTGCGGGCCCGGGCGTAGGAGAGCATGAGGTGCTCACGAGCTCGGGTGACCCCCACGTAGAGCAGGCGGCGCTCCTCGGCGATCGCGTCCTCGGTCTCGGCCAGGGAGATGGGCAGCAGGCCCTCGCTCACCCCGACGAGGAAGACGGCGTCCCACTCCAGGCCCTTGGCCGCGTGGAGGGAGGCGAGGGTGACACCGGAGACGGTCGGGGCGTGCTGGGCGCTGGCCCGTTCCTCGAGCTCGGCGACGAGGCCGGCGAGGTCCGCGCCCCGGGTGGCGGCGATCTCGTCCGCGAGCGCGACGAGCGCCTGGAGCGACTCCCACCGTTCGCGCACCGCACCGCGGGCGGCGGGCGGGTCCGGGGCCCAGCCCATCCCGGCGAGGACGTCGCGGACAGCGTCGGGCATGGGGTGGTCGGCCATCGTCCGGGCGGCTCCGCGCAGGAGGACGACGGCCTCACGCACCTCGCGGCGGGAGAAGAACCGCTCCCCGCCGCGCACGAGGTAGCCGATGTCCGCCTGGGCCAGTGCCTGCTCGATCGCCTCGGCCTGGCCGTTGGTCCGGTAGAGGACGGCGATCTCGCCGCGCGGTACCCCGGTCTTCTCCAGCGCCGCGATCCGGGCGGCCACGCCGGCGGCCTCGGCGACGTCGTCGTCGAAGGCCTCGAAACGTACCGCGGGCCCCGAGGGGCGCTGGGCGACGAGCCGCACGGCGGCGCTGGAGCGGTGGCGTCCGGCGCGCTCGAGGACGCTGTTGGCCAGGGAGACGACCTGCGGAGTGGAGCGGTAGTCGCGCACGAGGCGGACCACCTCCGCGCCGGTGAAGCGGCGCGGGAAGTCGGTGAGGAAGCGCGGGGTGGCGCCGGTGAAGGAGTAGATGGTCTGCGAGACGTCCCCGACCACGCACAGCTCCTTGCGGTCCCCGAGCCACAGGTCGAGGAGCCGCTGCTGGAGCGGGGAGACGTCCTGGTACTCGTCGACGACGAAGTGGCGGTACTGGCGGCGGACCTCCGCGGCGACGTCCTCCCGCTCCTCGAGGATGCCGACCATGAGGAGGAGGACGTCCTCGAAGTCGACGACGCCGCGCTCGGTCTTGACGTCCTCGTAGATCTCCAGCAGGCGGGACACCGTGGCGCGGTCCTGCCCGGCCGCCTCCTCACGTCCGGCGGCGACGGCACGCGCCACGTAGTCCTCCGCGGTGACGAGGCTGACCTTGGCCCACTCGATCTCGGCGGCGAGGTCGCGGATGCTCACGCGGTCGACGCCCAGGCCGAGCCGGGAGGACGCCTCGGCGACGAGCGGGGCCTTGTGCTCCTGGATCCTCGGCAGCCCACCGCCGATGGCGGCGGGCCAGAAGTAGGACAGCTGGCGCAGCGCGGCCGCGTGGAAGGTGCGCGCCTGGACGCCGCCCACCCCGAGGTCACGCAGCCGCGAGCGCATCTCCCCCGCGGCGCGAGCGGTGAAGGTGACGGCGAGGACCGTCGTCGGGCTGTAGACGCCGGCGCGCACGCCGTGGGCGATGCGGTAGGTGATCGCGCGGGTCTTGCCGGTGCCCGCGCCGGCGAGGACGCACAGCGGCCCGGTGAGGCTCTGGGCCACGGCGCGCTGGTCGTCGTCGAGGGCGGCGAGGAGCTCCTCGCTGCTGGGAGTGGTCGCGCTCGTCATCGCCGCCAGTGTCTCAGCCCCCGCCGACACGCGGCCCGCTCGTCCCCAGGACCGCCGGGAAATACGCCGTCGCGGGGCCGCGTTATGGTCGGCGAACCCGACAGAAGGAGACCTTGATGAGCACGACGACGCCCGAGCCCGGCACGATCACGATGTACACGACGACGTGGTGCGGGTACTGCCGCCGGCTGAAGAAGCAGCTCGACGGCGAGGGCATCGGCTACCTCGAGGTCAACATCGAGGAGGACCCGCAGGCCGCGAGCTTCGTCGAGGAGGTCAACGGCGGCAACCAGACCGTCCCGACCGTCCTGTTCCCCGACGGCTCCGCCGCGACGAACCCCTCCCTGGGCGAGGTGAGGACCCGCCTGGGCTGACGTCCGCGTCACCACGTCTCACAAGGTGTGGGGTTCTCGACCTCAGCGGTCCAGAACCCCACACCTTGTCTCATGCTCGGGACGGGCCGGCCGCCAGCGGGCCGCCGTACCAGTCCTCGATGAGCGAGCGCGCGATCGAGGAGAGCGAGGGCAGGATCACCGTCCCGTCGGCGGCCGCGGTGGTGAGCTCCCCACGCGTGAAGAAGCGCGCCTCGGTGAGCTCCACGCCGTCGACGGCGATCTCCGTACCTGCGCCGGGAGCGACGTCGGCCCGGAAGGCGGTCATGAGCGAGCAGGGGAAGGGCCACGGCTGACTGCCCTCGTAGCGCACGGCGCCGACGACGACGCCGGTCTCCTCGGCCACCTCGCGCCGCACGGCGGCCTCGAGCGACTCCCCCGGCTCGACGTACCCGGCGAGGGTGGAGAAGCGGTGCTCGGGCCAGTGCGCGGCGTGCCCGAGCAGCAGGCGGTCCTCGGAGTCGACGACCGCCATGATGACCGCCGCGTCGGTGCGCGGGTAGTGCAGCGAGTGGTCGACGACGCAGCGGCGCACCCACCCGGCCTCGAGCACCTCGGTCGCCTCCCCGCAGCGGGGGCAGCGCGGGTTGCGCTCGTGCCACCCCGCGAGCGCCACCGCCGTCGTGCCCAGACCGGTGTCCCGGTCGCTCAGTCGGTCCCCGATCTCCCGCAGGTGGCGCACCTCCATGCCGGCGAGCAGGGCCACGAGCGGGGCGTCCGTGTCGACGGGGGCGCCGTCGAGGTCCCGCTCCGAGCCGAGGTGGCCGGGCAGGACCAGCGCGACGAAGCGCGTGCCGCCCTCGCGGCCGAGGTAGTGGACCTGCTCGACCGTCCACGCGTCGGTGGGCACGTCGGTCGCGGGAAGCAGGACGAGACCGTCCTCCCCCGCTCCGACGAGGCCGCGGTGGACGAGCACGACGCGCGTGCCCGGGTCCGCGCGCAGCTCCGTGAGAAGGCCGGGGCGGGCGCGGGAGGCGCCGTCGGCGTCGACGGTCGTCCGGGCGAGAGGGAGCTGGGTGAGGGCCACCCGGGCACCGTATCCGCACCCCGATCTGGGGGCGCGCCGCGAGCGCCGCGGGTGAGGAGGGCCCGCGCGTCCTACGGTTGGGGCGTGACACGGAGATCGCCCCTTGCCCTGGCGGCACTCGCCACTGCGGCGGTGCCGGGCCTCGACGTCGTCGCGACCCGCTCCCCGCAGAGCACCACCGCCGACTTCCAGGTCACCGGGGTCCTCGACTCCGGTGGGCGCCACTGGGTGGTCCGCTGCCCGCTGCACGCCTCGGCCGGCGCCTCGCTCGAGGCGGAGGTCGCGCTGCTCGCCAACCTCGCGGTGCAGGTGCGCGAGGGGGTGCTGCCCTTCGCGGTGCCGGAACCGGCCGGGTTCGCCGCCCTGCCCGAGGGCGGGCGCGCCATGGTCTACCGCCAGCTGCGGGGGCGCCCGCTCGACCTCGAGCGCCTGGGCCCCGGCCCGGGCCTCGCGGCGGACCTCGGCCGCTGCCTCGCGGCGCTGCACGAGCTGCCCGTGCGCGTCGTCGAGGACGCCGGGCTGCCGGTCTACGACGCCGACGAGTACCGCAAGCGCTGCCTCGCCGAGGTCGACGCCGCCGCCCGCACCGGGCACGTGCCCACCGTGGTCCTGGCCCGCTGGGAGCGTGCCCTGGAGGACGTCGCCCTGTGGCGCTTCCGCACCACCCCCGTCCACGGTGACCTCGCCGAGGAGCACGTCCTCGTCCAGGACGGTGAGGTGAGCGCCGTCATCAGCTTCTCCGAGACCCACGTCGGGGACCCCGCCGTGGACCTCGCCTGGCTGCTCGCGAGCGCCCCCGAGGAGTGCCTCGACGCGATCGAGGAGGCCTACGCCCTCGCGCGCCCCGAGAACGCCGACGCGCACCTCCTCGACCGCGCGCAGCTCGTCGGGGAGCTCGCCCTGGCCCGCTGGCTCATGCACGGTGTCAACACCGCCAACGAGCAGGTCGTCGCCGACGCCGTCCACATGCTCGAGGACCTCGCCGAGCAGGTCACCGACGCGGAGCCGATCGGTCACCGGGAGCCCGTCGTCGTCCCCGGGCGCCCCGGGGACTGGGCGGAGGGCGGCGACGACGTCCCCGAGGACGCGGCGGGCGCACCCGACGACGAGGACGCCGACCCGAACTCGACCGCCGAGCTGCCGTCCCTGCCGGCAGAGGAGCCGGCGGCGGACGACACGGCCTCGTCCCCGGGGGCAGCGGCCGACGGCGGGGAGCCGTCCCGAGCGTGAGCGGAGGACCCGCCGCCGCTCGCTCCGCCGGCACGCTGCGCCGGGACGCCGCCCTCACCGCCGTCCTGGCGGCGGTGGGCGTGGTCGCCATGTGGTGGGTCTTCGTCGTCACCTCCATGGGCCAGCGCGTGGAGAGCACCGCCCTCGAGGGCTCGCGGATCGGCCGTCGGCGCCTGTCGGAGGGCAGCCAGACGGTGCTCGACGTCGTCTCGGTCCCGTTCCTCGTCGTCGTCATCGTCGCCGGGGTCGCCGTCGCCGTGGCGCAGCGGCAGTGGCGCGTCGCGCTCGCGGTGCCGCTCCTCGTCGGCGGAGCCAACGTCACGACGCAGCTCCTCAAGTACCAGGTCCTGCCCCGCCCCGACCTCGGGGTCTCCGAGGCGGTCGCCAACTCCCTGCCGAGCGGGCACACGACGGTGGCGGGAACGGTGGCCGCCGTCGCCGTCCTCGTCGCGCCGCCCCGCTGGCGCTGGGCGGCCACCTTGGCCGGTTGGGCGTACGCCGGCGGGACCGGGCTCGCGACGATGGTCAACGGCTGGCACCGTGCCTCCGACGTCGCCGCGGCGATGCTCGTCGTCCTCCTCTGGGGAGCGCTCGCCGTCCTCGTCGCGGGGCCCGGCGTGCGCCGCGCGGGCGACCGCCCGACGACGGTGACGCGCCGCCTGCTCCTCCTCGGGGCGGGCGTCGGCGCGCTGATGGCCGGCCTCTCGCTCGTCGTGACGGCTTCCGGGTCCGGCGCGAGCCGTACCGAGCTGCTCGTCGCCTACGGCGGCGCCGTACTCGGCGTCGCCGCCGTCACCGTCCTCAGCGCGGGTCTGCTCCTTCACCTCACCACGGGCCCGGTGGGGCCCGAGCGGCACACCGGCCCGGCGAGCGGCGGTCGCCGGTAAGTCGGCTGTCGGCGACAAGTCGGCTCTCGACGACAAGTCGGCTGTCGCCGGTAAGTCGGCTGTCGGCGACAAGTCGGCTCTCGCCGGAGGGGCGGGGCTCTCGGGATGCGAAGCCCGCGCTCTCGGTGTTGTCTATGGCCCACACGTCGGCCGACGCAGGCCGACCGTCATGCCGAGGAGGGCACGTGCGACGACCGCGGACGACGATCACGGTCCTGGCGCTCGCCCTGGCCGCCGGCCTCAGCGCCTGCGCCAGCGAGTCCGGACCCCCCGTGCTCACCTGGTACATCAACCCCGACGACGGCGGCCAGGACGCCCTCGCCCAGACGTGCACCGAGGAGGCCGAGGGCGAGTACCGCATCGAGACCTCGCTGCTCCCCCGCGACGCCGCCTCCCAGCGCGAGCAGCTGGCCCGCCGCCTGGCGGCCTCGGACGAGTCGATCGACATCATGAGCCTGGACCCGCCGTTCATCCCCGAGATGGCGGCCGCGGGCTTCCTCGCCCCCGTCCCTGGCGAGCTCCAGGAGACCGAGGACGTCGTCCAGGGCGCCGTCGACTCGGCGACGTGGGACGGGGAGCTCGTCTCCGTCCCCTTCTGGGCCAACACCCAGCTCCTCTGGTACCGGAAGTCCGTCGCCGAGGAGGCCGGGCTCGACATGGAGCAACCCGTCACCTGGGAGCAGCTCATCGAGGCCGCCACCGACCAGGACCTGCTGCTCGGCGTCCAGGGCGCCAAGGCCGAGTCGCTCACCGTGTGGATCAACGCGCTCATCTCCTCGGCCGGTGGCGAGGTCATCGTCAACCCCGAGGCACCGGCGGACGAGGTCGAGCTCGACC
>NZ_VUKC01000018.1 GCF_009193135.1 Georgenia satyanarayanai | reverse complement strand
GCGGAGGCGACTGCCCGGGGTCGTCGTACGCGTCGGCGGCGTCCTCCTCGCGGGCCCACAGCTCCTCGAGGCGGCGCAGGGACTGCTCCCCGACCGGCTCGTAGGTGCTCGGGTCCTCGAGCCAGGCAGCGTGCGGGTCGAAGTCGTCGATGGTGCTCACCGACCCCACCCCCTGCTTTCGACCGCTCTGCCGTCCTGCTCCCAAGGCTAGGACCGACCACTGACATCCGAGCTCCGTCCGTCCTCAGGGCAGCTCGAACCTCCGCAATACACAGCGGCACCGCAAAAGAGGCGGCGAGGCGAGCCACAGCGTCGCCATCGCACCGGTACCGACCAAGGCGTCCCGCTCCCGTTTGACAGCACGGTCTGACAGGCCACGCAGAGCTGCACTGTCGGGGCGCAGCGCGGCACCATCGGACACTCCGCGCGTTACCGACCTTCTACCGACCGATCAAGGATCCTCTGACGGTGCGGATGTGAAGGCAGCTCGCCGCCGCCCGAGCAGGAGTTGAAGGAACTTGACTCCGACCGAGTACACCCTGAGCAGCGCCCCTGTCTGTTAGGTCGGCGGACGACGGCCATCGACAGTCAGTCCTGCCGAGGCCAGGCGTGGTCGTACTTTAGCCGACTGGTGTGCAGATCACGGATCGACAGCGTATCGCCGGCGTGATACGAAGTGTGCCACTCAGTTGGCACAGCAGACGATCGTGTGGGGTGCTCATGGAGCAGTTGCTGCTCATTGTGTTCGGTCCAGCATTGCTGGGCCTAGTGGCGGCATTGGTGGTGGTCTGGGCGGTCACCCGCTCCCAGAGGCCACGGCTTGCGGTGGGCCGTGGTGTGCGGTGGTGGACCTTGGCCGGTGTGGTTCTCGCGTCGGCCATCGTGCTGGCTCAGCAGCTTCCGCTCGGGACGCCTTGGCATATAACACGGCTGTCCCCCACGGCGCACATGATGACCTTGTTCACCGTCCCAATCGTCGCGGGGCTGATCTCGGTCGTCGTGCTGACGGTGCCAGTGGAACGCAGGAGCGGCGGACGGACGGCGGAACTGCACCGCAGGACACTGACCAGCTTCAGCAAGGGCGGCTGGTTCCTCACACTCGCGGCGACTGTGGTCCTGACAGTCGCGGTCGCCGTGTGGGCGGGGCGCGCGTCCGTGCCCGACGACCAGGGCCGCTACACGATGTACTGGATCGATCTGGGACCTGGCGGCAGCATGGGAAGCTCCATCTACGGCTGGCATTTCTCTGTGCCGTCCCTGGCGCTCGTGGCGTTGCTCGTGACTGCCACGCTCCTCGCCGCTGGACTGATTGCACGCCCCCCACTGGCACAAGACCGTGAGAACGACGTCGCCGTCCGGCGGTGGCGCACGCGCAACGTCATGGCGATGGCAACCGGCGCGCTGTTGCTGCATCTGGCACGGGTGGTCAACTCACTCGCTGGGACCGCAGGGATTTACGGGCAAACGCAGACCGGGCAAGGGTTGTTCACTAAAGGGACCCCGTTCGCCGGCCTCGAGGGGCCGCTGCGCGTGGCGGCTGACGCCCTGGAAGTCTGCGGCTGGTTCTTTTGGTTCGCCGTCCTCTTCATCGCCCTGAGGGCCAGCGCGCAAACTCGCGACAACAGTCGGTCGAGGGCACCGTGGTCCTCCAGATCATCCTGACCACGAGCGGGTCGCCCGCCGAGCAGATCCAGGACCAGATCCGCGGGCTCGTCGCGACCGACCGCATCGCCGCAGGAGAACGCCTGCCCTCGGTCCGCCAGCTCGCGAAAGACCTCGGGATCGCACCCGGCACGGTCGCCAAGGCCTACCGCTCGCTTGAGCAGCAAGGCCTGCTACAAACCCGCGTCGGTGGTGGCACCCGTATCAGCCCAACAGCAAGCACCACACCCCGGGCCGTCATCGACCGTGCGCACGCCCTCGCGGAAGCCAGCACCGAGGCCGATATAGGCCTCGAGGACGCCATCCGCGTGCTCCGAGCCGTCTGGCCCGAATCTCATTCCGACCGATAGAGGAATGGGAGATCGCTTTACCGCCGCGAAGAGGCGGACGGCAGTGCCCCGGCCGGCTGATCCCGTAAGCCGATCGGCTTGCGACACGTTGCTTTCGACTTCTAGAACCAGCCGAGTTGCGCGGCGGGAGGCGGCCATGTCGTCCCGGTCGAACACCGCTGCGCCCCGGCGCCGTCTAGGCTGAATGTGGTCGTCTGGTCCGCCGAGCGAAGTCCTTCAACAAGTGTCATAGGAGGAGTGCTGATGAGGAAACGGAGATGGCAGACGGACAAGGTGCTCCAAGTTTCGCTAATCGGCGCGGGGCTGAGCTTGATTGTGCTCCTTGGCGTGGTGGCGCTCGTGGTGTTCTGACCGAGTTCCTCGGGAATCTCGACGCTCCGCGGACTTGACGGCCGCCGAAAGCCTCCGCGCTAAGACGCTGGTGCACTACGGAAGCGCCCGCCCGCCCGCGAGGGTGAGCGGAGCGCTGCGGCAGCCAGAGTGACATCGATCCCGTGACGAAAGTCACGTAAGCCGAACGTCGAACGAGACAGGCGCCAGCAGTAAGCCGGAGGAGCAAGCGTCACGTTGGGCAACACCCTGCGCAACACATCCGCTGCAGTAGGTCTGCACCTCGATCCGGCGGGATGCGCGCCGTTCGGTCACATCGCTTTCGATGCAATCTGCTCCAGCGCCATCGTCATGAATGCGGTGGCGTCGAGTCGTGCCGAGGCGGCGCGTGCGGCGATATCGCTCGGGACGTCAGCGGCCTGGGGGTTGGCGCGCACGAGGCGGGCGCGCGGGAGGTGTCGGGTGAGGTGCTCGTCGGGGAGACGGATGACTCCGGGGGTGTTGAAGCCGGCGCCGATCTCGAGGATGAGGAGGTCGGTGTCGCGGTGGCCCACGAGCCAGGTGTTGAGCGCGTTGCCGGTGGAGGCGAAGTGGTCGGCGATGTAGTTGGCGCCGGTGTTGACGTTGAGGTAGGTCTCCCCGCCGCAGTTCGGGCACAGGGGGACGTGCTCGGGATCGACGCCGCCGGTGGTCGGGTCGTAGCTGGTGAGGGCTCGTTCGATGACCGGTCGTGAGTCCCAGACCTGACGGGTGCAGGGGGTCTTGCACTGGTAGAGGCCGTAGTCCCCCTGCGGGGTGAACACGTGCTCGGGGTCGAAGCCGTTGCGTGTGAAGAGGGCGTCGACGTTGGACGTCATGACGAAGTGGTCGCGGTCGCCGACGACCTCACGCAGGCGTTGGTAGAGCGGGTTGGGCTCGGGGTTGAAGCGGATGTCGCTCGTGTGCACGGCCCAAAAACCCCACAGGTGCGTCGCCGGCAGGGATGCGCCGATGAGCTCGTAACGAGCGCGGAACCCGAGGGCGTGCAGCGCGGGGAAGAGCTCGGCGAAGCGCCAGGTGTCGCCGTAGTCGTAGCCGGCGGCGGAGGACAGGCCGGCGCCTGCGGTGAGCAGGACGGCGTCGGCGTCGCGGATCCAGGTGAGCGCGTCATCGAGCGTTGCCTTGCCAGGTACGAGCCCCTGGCGGTGATGGTGGTGGTTCATCGGTGGCGCTCCGCGAGGGTCGTGAGGTAGGCGTCGGTGTCGCGCGAGGAGAAGGTGTTGAACACGACGTGCAGGTCCGTCTCAGGGTGCTCAGTGAGCCAGGCCTCGACGGCGTGGAGCGCGACGGGTGCAGCCAGCTCGACCGGGTAGCCGAACACGCCGGTGGAGATTCCACAGAAGGCGAGGGACGCGGCTCCTGCGTCGTGCGCGGCCTGCAGGCAGGCCCGGTAGGCGGACGCGAGCAAGCTGGCGTGCTCGATGGTGGGCTGGTGGTCGGGCACGATCGGGCCGACGGTGTGCACGACCCACCGGGCGGGCAGGTGGTACCCGCCGGTGATCTTCGCGTGCCCGGTCGGTTCGGGGTGTCCCTGTGCCTGCATGAGTTCGGCGCACTCGGCGCGCAGCGCGGGCCCTGCGACCGCGTGGATGACGTTGTCGATGCAGCGGTGCTCGGGGACGAAGCAGCCCAGGAGCTGGGCGTTGGCGGCGTTCACGATCGCGTCGACGACCAGGGTCGTGATGTCGCCCTGCCACACGCTGGTCCTGGCGAGAGGACCCGTCAGACCGGGCACCTGGTCACCGACGCGTGCCAGATCGGCGGCCGAGACGGTCTCGCGTGCACCGGCCTCGCGGGCGAGCAGGTCGTCGAGCGCGGCGGCGACCGGGGCCGGCACAGGCTCAGGCGGCCGGGTGGTGAGCAGTGCGGCGAGCAGTGCGCGGTGCCGGGACGGCGATACACCGGTGACGTCCTGCCCACGCTCGGCGGCGAAGTGCTCGACCAGCTCGGCGAGCGGGGCGGTCACGACCCCGTCCCGGCGTCGGCCAGCTCACGGGCCGCGAGGACCGTGGCCATGTGCGTCTTGGCCCAGGTCTCCAGGGCTGCGAGCGGTTCGCGCAGCGTGCGGCCGGCCTCGGTCAGCTCGTACTCCACGCGCGGGGGAATCTGCGGGTACATCGTGCGCGTGACCAGTCCGTCGCGCTCGAGCCCGCGCAGCGTCTGGGTCAGCATCTTCTGCGAGACGCCGTCGATGCGCCTGGCGATCTCCCCGAAACGCATCGGGCCCTCGCTGAGCGCACCGACGACGAGCACCGTCCACCGGTCGCCAATGCGGTCCAGCAGTGCCCGCGTGGGGCAGTTGCGGTCATACGGATCCCACTGTGGTTCGGACATCCCTACCTCCATGCTTACCAGTTGGGCACATAGTTACCGGAACGTGCCTACTACCCAGTCCGTCTTGACTCTCTTACGGTAAGTGACAGCGACTTCGGAAGGAAGCCCCTGAACGAGAGGAAGATCGACATGGCTCGCATCACCGTGGTCGGCGGCACCGGGTACGCCGGGAGCAACATCGTCCGCGAGGCCGCCTCGCGCGGTCACCAGGTCACCGCGATCGCGCGGACCGTCCCCGCCGAGACGATCGACGGGGTTACCTACATCAGCGGTGACGTGCTCGACCCGGCCGTCGTACAGCGTGCCGCGGCGGGCGCGGACGTCGTCGTCGCGGCGCTGTCCCCGCGCGGCACGCTCGAGGGCAAGCTCGTCGGCGTCGTGCGCGAGCTCACCGCCGCGGCGCAGGCGGCCGGTGCTCGCCTCGGTGTCGTGGGCGGAGCAGGTTCGCTCCTCGTCGCCCCCGGCGGCCCGACGGTGGCCGAGACCGACGGCTTCCCTGACGCCTTCAAGCCCGAGGCCGCCGAGATGGCCGCGATCCTGGACGACCTGCACGCCTCGGACGCGGCCCTCGACTGGTTCTACCTCAGCCCGGCCGGTGGCTTCGGCGCCTGGGCCGCCGGCGAGCACACCGGCACCTTCCGGCTCGGTGGTGACCTGCTCCTGGTCGACGACGAGGGCAACTCCACCATCTCCGGCGCCGACTACGCCCAGGCGTTCGTCGACGAGATCGAGCGCCCCGCCCACCGGCGCCAGCGCTTCTCCGTCGCGTACTGACCCCACCTTTTCCACCTGTTGAAGGCGCTACCGCCCACCGAAAGAGACGAACGCACAATGAAGACCCCACCCCTCCTGCGCACCACCGGCGCCCTCGCCATGGCCGGCACCCTCGTGCTCGCACTGGGCGCGTGCTCGAGCCAGACCCCGACCGAGGAGACGACTCCGGAAAGCGTCGAGGAGAGCACCGAGCAGAGCGCGCAGGAACCGTCCACGAAGGAGCTCGTGGTCGACGCCGCGACCGCCGTGTTCACCGACCGCGACCTCGACGCGATCGACGAGTACTTCTCACCCGACTACGTCCAGCACTCCACGCTCGCCGCCGACGGTGTCGAGGGCCTTCGCGCGATGGTCCAGTCGCCTCCCGCGGACTTCCGCTACGAGCCCGCACGCGTGATCGCCCAGGACGACACCGTCGTGCTGCACGGCACCTACTACGGATTCGCCGAGACGCCGCTAGTTGCGTTCGACGTGTTCCATGTCGAGGACCAGCAGATCGTCGAGCACTGGGACTCCCTGACACCGCTGGTGGAGGAAACGGCGAGCGGGCGCAGCCAGGTTGACGGCCCGACCGAGCCCGCCGACACCGCCGACACCGACGCCAACGCCGAGCTCGTCTCCCGGTTCACCGAGCAGGTGCTCGTCGGCCAGGACTACGACGCCCTGCCCGAGTTCATCTCCACCGACTCCTACGCCCAGCACAACCCCGAGGCAGCCGACGGCCTCGACGGCTTCGCCGCCGCCTCGGCCGCCTGGGCCGCGGAGGGTAAGAACCTCGTCTACACCACCGTCCACCAGGTGATCGCCGAGGGTGACCTCGTCTTCACCTACTCCGAGGGCGACTTCGGCGGGCCGGCGATCTACGCCGACCTGTGGCGCGTCCAGGACGGCAAGATCGTCGAGCACTGGGATGCGATCTCTCCCATCCCCGCCGAGATGCCGCACGACAACGGCGCTTTCTGAGGCCCAGCCCCGGTGATCATCCCCGCGCGGGGTGGTCACCGGGGCGCATCCGCGTGACGCTGGCACCAGACCCAGAACCCAGGAGACCAGATGACCCCCAGGACCCTTGCCGTCACGGGTGCGACCGGCCACCTCGGTGGCCTCGTCTCTCAGTTCCTCGACACCGCCAGGACGCCCCACCGTCTCGTCGTGCGTGACCCGGCCAGCCCCAAGGCGCCCCGCCACGCCACCATCACCGAGGTCGCCGGTGCCGAGTTCAGGGACCTGGAGGCCGCGAGACGAGCCCTCGCCGGCGTGCAGGTGCTGTTCATGGTCTCGGCGTCCGAGAGCGCAGACCGCCTCGCGCAGCACCGCACCTTCATCGACGCAGCCGCCGAAGCCGGCGTCGAGCACGTCGTCTACACCTCATTCCTCGCCGCCGCACCGGACGCGACCTTCACCCTTGCACGCGACCACCACGCCACCGAGGAGCACCTCAAGGCCTCCGGGATGGCCTGGACCTTCCTACGCGACAGCTTCTACCTCGACTTCACCGAGGCGCTCGTCGGCCCCGACGGCGTCATCCGCGGCCCCGCGAGGGACGGCGCCTGCGCGTTCGTCGCCCGCGCGGACGTCGCCCGCACCGCCGCCGCCGTCCTGTCAGACCCGGCTCCGCACACCCACCGCACCTACGACCTCACCGGGCCCCAGGCGCTCACCCTCGGCGAGGTCGCCGCCACCATCTCCACGGCGCGCGGAACCCCGGTCACGTACCACGACGAGACCCTCGATGAGGCATACGCCTCCCGCGCGGGCTACGGCGCCCCGGACTGGCAGGTCGACGCATGGGTGAGCACCTACACCGCGATCGCCGACGGCACCATGGCGACAGTCACCGACACCGTCCACGACATCACCGGCTCACGACCCCTCGGCCTGGAGGAATACCTGCGCAGCACCCCGGCACGCTGACGCAGTCACATCCTCAGCGAGGACGGGACTGCTGCACGATAGATGTCAACTGGCCTTGTGCTACCTGCGGATGCTGCGGTCGTTCTTCGATGGTGCAACACAAGCTTCGAGGTCATCGCGTTGGACCGTCCCGCAAACCGAACCGTCAACGGGAACGGGCTGGTGGGACGGGCCGCATCGTCGCGCTCGCTCCATGACGTCCCGCAAGACCCGTCCGGTGGTTCGTCCGGTCAGGGGGCGCTATCCGGGCCTCCTATGCCGTGGCAGCCGGGTCGTGCACCAGCCCGCGCTGGATACGCCGGGAGCCGCGCCACAGGGCGACGGCCGGGACGACGCAGACGACGGTGAGCACCGCGAACGTGACGCCCATCAGCACGTTGACCGCGACGTCGGGCGTCTCGTCCGTCAGCTGCCAGGCGGAGTAGCCGACGGCGGAGGCGGAGAGTACGGCGGCGAGGCTGCTGAGGCTGCAGAGGATGACCCGCGGGAAGAGCTCGGGGCGCAGGGCGGAGAGGAGGCCGTGCACCCGGTGCCCCAGGCCGGTCATCTGCGACGGACCGCTCGTCATCCACGCCTCGGTGGCGCGGGAGAGCCGGGCACCCGCGCGGAGGAGGTCACGGCCCCGCAGCACCGCGAGACCGCCGCCGACGAGGGCAGCGGCGACGGCGAGGCCGCCCAGCACGCCCGTTGTCAGCGGGTCCCCGCCGACGACGGCGGCGAGGATCGCCACGCAGCCGACGACGGCGAGCACGAGAGCCGCGACGACGCCGAGCCACAGCCCCGCGCCGGTGAGGATGCGCGGCGCACCCGCGTACTCGCGGACGAGGGCGTGCACTGCCGGGCGGCGCCCGCTCGTCGTCTCCCCGCGCTCGGCGGCGACGACGTAGGGCTCCACCGCAGCCGGCAGGAACCTCACGCGCCCTCCGGCCCGTTCACCGGCAGCACCCCGCTGGCCTTGGCGACCCCCTCCGGCGGCTCGGTCCCGACGTGCACGCCCGCCGCGATGGCACTGACGACGTGCGCGAGCAGCGGGCGGTGCTCGGGGTCGGGGGAGCTGCCTGTGACGAGGACGAGGTCGTGCGGGCGTCCGGGGAGGGCGACGGCGACGACGCAGCTGCCGAGCCGCTCGACCGGTGGCTTCGCGGGAGTAGCAGCCGGTGCCGCCGTGGACCCGTGCGCCCGCCCCAGCCGGGTCTCCGGGGTGAGCGTGAGGAACGCCTGGACGGCGGTGCGCCCGTCGACGAGCGTGATGTCCTCCACGCGCTCGACCGTGCCGGCGGTCCCGACGGCCCGCTCGACGAGGGCGACCGGGTTGACCTCTCCGCTCGCCACCTTCTCGATCGCCGTCGAGAACGTCCACACGGCCGGCTTGTCGTCGACCTCGGTGACGACGACGCCCGCGGAGGTGACGCCGCTGCGGGCGACGGCCGCCCGGGCCTCGCGCAGACCGAGGTAGAGGTGGTCGGTGGGGCCGTCACCGAGGTGCTCGCGGGCCGGCTCGATCATGTCGCGCCAGTGCGCCTCGGCGCGGGCGTCGGTGTCGAAGGCGGCGATCTCCACCCAGCCGGGTGGGGTGGGGACCCAGAACTGCTTCGGGGCAGCGGTCGCGGTCATCAGTCGTTCCGATCGGCGATGTCGCGCTGCTGCTCGGCCGTGACGAAGCCGTGCCCGCCGAAGAGGTTGCCGAAGCGCTCGACGGTGCGGCTCACCGGGTTGCCGATGTCGTTGAGGTTCTCCTGCGTGTCGAAGACGTTCTTGCTCTCCTCGTAGGTGCGCCCGGTGACGTAGCCCCACGTCGCCATCGGCCCCACCGGGTTGAAGGACAGGGCCGCCGTCGCCGTGGCACCTGCGCCGCCCGTCCCACGCGAGATGCCGGCGACCGCCGGGACGAGCCCGGACATCCCGCCGGAGTTGGCCGCCATCGTCCCCAGACCCTGGACGATCTTCCCGAGGCCCGCCCCGGCGAGGAGCCCGAGCGCACCGGTGAGCATCTCGGTGGCGTCCTCGCGGCCGCCGGCGAACTGGAGGAAGTCGACGGCCACGGCGGCACCACCGAGGATGAGGCCGGCCATGCCGAGCCAGCCGACAGGACCGGAGACGATGAGCGCGATGATCGCCGCGACGGCGACGACGACCGCGAGGATGTCGATGATGTCCTCGAGCACCGGCAGGACGTAGTCCTGGAACCAGTCCTCGACGTCGCCGAGCCAGTCGGTGAAGCTGTCCCACATGCTCGAGTCCGGCGCGTCGTCGGCCGCGCAGGACAGGCAGCTCGCGACGTACTCCGCCTCACCCGCGTAGGTCTCCGCCAGGCCGTAGGCCTCGGAACGGATCTGCTCGAGCTCCGCGGTGGCCGCGCTGAGCTGGTTCGCCGGCCCGTCGGTGTCGACGTCCGGGTCCTCGCTCTGCTGCGCGGCGGTGAGGTCGTCCGCCGCGTTGGAGACGTTGGTGATCGCCGTCGCCGCGCGGGTCTCCAGGTCCTCGGCCTGCTGCTGGAAGGTGACCAGCGAGGAGGCCCAGGTCTCCAGGGCGGCGGCCGCCGCCTCGAAGCTGTCGGCCGCCGTGACGACCCGGGGCGTCAGCTCGCCCGACATGGTCTCGTGGAAGGCGGTGGCGGTCTCACCCTGCCAGTTCTGCTGACCGGTGCCCCCGAGGACGTCCGCGGCCTCGCGGATGCGGGCGGAAGTCGTGCGCACCTGCTCGGCGACCGACTCGGCGGAGACGAGGCTGCCCGGCGCGGGGTCGAAGCCGAGGGCGGGGAAGGACCTGGTGACCATCAGCCCTCACTCTCCTCGAGGGAGGCCTTGAGGGCGGCGTCGAGCTCCGCGAAGCCCTGCGCGATGGCCGCGAGGCCCTCCGCGCCGTTGCCGGAGACCTCGGCGAGCTCCCCGATGCCGTGGTTCCACTCCTCGCCGAAGCTGCTGAGCTGCTGCCGCAGGGCGTCGTGCCCCGTCACGTCCCCGGGGACGGCGGCCATCGCCCCGGCCGCGCCGGACAAGGTCTCGCGGATGTTCTCCAGCGTCGTCCTCGTGGCTGCCAGGGCGTCGCCGTCGATGAACAGGTCGACCACGTGTGCGCCTCTCTCTCGCCCATGACGTGCCCGGTGCACGTCGGGGACCATGATGGCGAGCGCCGCGTGCGATGGACAGCGGTGGGCATAGGGAGAACTCCCCATGTGCCCCCGGTCGCCGTGCCGCTGGCGCGAGCGGCTACACTTCCGAGCACAGGCATCGACCCGGCCATCACCGGTGAGCCGCCGGAAGAACGGAGCCCCGGCTCCTAGTAGAACCGGCCGGTCGCGGACCGTCATCCCGCACGAGAGCGGCCCCGGGCCGCGGCCCCGGCCGTGGACCCGACGGCAAGCGAGGTGGTACCGCGGCAGCGGACCCGCCCAGGGTGGGTACGTCGTCGTCCTCGCATCGACGCGTACGACGACGAGGAGCACCACCACCCATGGCTTCCACCCCCCGCTACCCGCGCCACCAGACCGGCGGCGAGGTCCCGGCCTCCCCGCGGTTCCCCGAGCTCGAGCAGCAGGTGCTCGCCCACTGGGCGGCCGACGGCACCTTCCAGGCCTCCGTCGACAACCGGCCCGCCGGCGAGGACGGCAGCAACGAGTTCGTCTTCTACGACGGCCCGCCCTTCGCCAACGGCCTGCCGCACTACGGCCACCTCCTCACCGGGTACGTCAAGGACGTCGTCGGGCGCTTCCAGACCCAGCTCGGTCGCCGGGTGGAGCGCCGTTTCGGCTGGGACACCCACGGCCTGCCGGCCGAGCTCGAGGCCGAGCGCACCCTGGGGATCACGGACAAGTCCGAGATCGAGGAGATGGGCATCGAGGCCTTCAACAAGGCCTGCGAGGACTCCGTGCTGCGCTACACGGGGGAGTGGCAGGACTACGTCACCCGCCAGGCGCGCTGGGTGGACTTCGAGAACGACTACAAGACCTTGGACCCCTCCTACATGGAGTCGGTCATCTGGGCCTTCAAGCAGCTCTACGACAAGGGCCTGGCCTACGAGGGCTACCGGGTGCTGCCGTACTGCTGGAACGACCAGACCCCGCTGTCCAACCACGAGCTGCGCATGGACGACGACGTCTACCAGATGCGTCAGGACCCGGCGGTCACGGTGGGGCTGCGCCTGGAGAGCGGCGAGCTCGCCCTCATCTGGACGACGACGCCGTGGACGCTGCCCTCCAACCTCTCCCTCGCCGTCGGGCCCGACGTCGAGTACGTCACCGTCGTCCCCACCGAGGGGGCGCTCGCGGGGGAGAAGGTGCTGCTCGCCGCGGCCCGCGTGGGCGCCTTCGCCCGTGAGCTGGGCGAGGAGCCGGAGGTCGTCGCGACGACGACCGGACGGGAGCTCGCCGGGCGCCGCTACGCGCCGGTCTTCGACTACTTCGTCGGCCGCGAGGGCCTGGGCGAGAACGTGTGGACCGTCCTCACCGCCGACTACGTCTCCACCGAGGACGGCACCGGCATCGTCCACCAGGCCCCGGCCTTCGGTGAGGACGACATGGCCGTGTCCGCCGCCGCCGGCATCGGCACCGTCGTCCCCGTCGACGACGGCGGCCGCTTCACCTCCGAGGTCGCCGACTACGCGGGCACGCAGGTCCTCGAGGCCAACCGCGCGATCATCGCCGACCTCAAGAACGCCACCGGCCCGATCGGCCGCCGGCCCGAGGCCGAGCGGCCCGTCCTCGTGCGCCAGGAGACCTACGACCACTCCTACCCGCACTGCTGGCGCTGCCGCCAGCCGCTCATCTACAAGGCGGTGACGAGCTGGTTCGTCCGGGTCACCGAGTTCCGTGACCGGATGGTCGAGCTCAACCAGCAGATCACCTGGGTGCCCGACCACATCAAGGACGGTCAGTTCGGCAACTGGCTGGCCGGCGCCCGTGACTGGTCGATCTCCCGCAACCGCTACTGGGGCACCCCGATCCCGGTGTGGGTCTCCGACGACCCCGCCCACCCGCGCATCGACGTCTACGGCTCCTTCGCCGAGCTCGAGGCGGACTTCGGCCGCCTGCCGGTGGGCCGTGACGGCGAGCCCAACCTCCACCGCCCGTTCATCGACGAGCTCACCCGCCCCAACCCGGACGACCCGACGGGTCGGTCGACGATGCGCCGCATCCCCGACGTCCTCGACGTGTGGTTCGACTCCGGGTCGATGCCCTACGCGCAGGTGCACTACCCCTTCGCGAACGCCGAGTGGTTCGAGCACCACTACCCGGGCGACTTCATCGTCGAGTACATCGGCCAGACCCGCGGCTGGTTCTACACCCTCCACGTCCTCGCGACCGCCCTCTTCGACCGGCCCGCCTTCACCACGTCCGTCTCCCACGGCATCGTCCTGGGCTCCGACGGCCGCAAGATGAGCAAGTCGCTGCGCAACTACCCCGACGTCAACGAGGTCTTCGACCGCGACGGCTCGGACGCGATGCGCTGGTTCCTCATGGCCTCCCCGATCCTGCGCGGCGGCAACCTCGTCGTCACCGAGGAGGGCATCCGGGAGAACGTGCGCCAGGTGCTGTTGCCCGTGTGGAACACGTGGTACTTCCTCTCGCTCTACGCGGGTGCCGCGAACGGCGGGCAGGGCCGCGTGGGCCGCGAGGTCACCCCCGAGGAGGCCGCCGGCCTGCCGGTCATGGACCGCTACCTCCTCGCCCGGACCCGCACCCTGGCGGCCGACGTCCGGACCATGCTCGAGGCCTACGACGTGCCCGGCGCCTGCCAGGCCGTGCGCGAGCACCTCGACGTCCTCACCAACTGGTACGTGCGTACCTCCCGCGACCGGTTCTGGGAGGAGGACGAGAGCGCGTTCAACACCCTCCACACCGCGCTCGAGGTCCTCATGCGGGTCATGGCGCCCCTCGCCCCGCTCATCACCGAGGAGGTGTGGCGCGGGCTCACCGGTGGGCGCAGCGTCCACCTCACCGACTGGCCCGTGCTCGACGACGCCTTCGCCGCCGACGACCTCGTCGCGACGATGGACCGCGTGCGCGACGTCGTGTCCACCACGCTGGGCCTGCGCAAGGCGGGGGCGCTGCGCGTGCGCCAGCCGCTGCGCACCCTGCAGGTCGTCACCGACGAGCCCGCGGCGCTCGAGCCCTTCACCCGGCTCATCGCCGACGAGGTCAACGTCAAGGCCGTCGAGCTGCGTTCGCTCGCCGACGACGCCGCCGAGGAGTACGGCGTGTACACCAAGCTCACCGTCAACGCCCGCGCCGCCGGACCGCGGCTCGGCAAGGACGTCCAGCGCGTCATCCGGGCGGCCCGCTCGGGCGCCTGGGAGCAGGTCGACGGCGGGGTCGTCGTCGACGGCGTCGCGCTGGAGGAGCAGGAGTACACGCTCACCACGGAGGTCGAGGACCGGCCCGGTGACGAGCGCGCCGCGGGCGTGCTCGACGGCGGCGGCTTCGTCGTCCTCGACACCGCCCTGGACGACGAGCTCCTCGCCGAGGGCGTGGCCCGCGACGTCGTGCGCCGGGTCCAGGACGAGCGCAAGGCCGCCGGTCTGCACGTCACCGACCGCATCACCCTCGCCGTCGACGTCCCCGGGCGCTACGCCCGGTGGATCGAGAACCACGCCGACCTCGTCACCGAGGAGACCCTCGCGGTCTCCCTCACCGTCGACGTCAGCCCGACCGACGAGATCGCCGTCCGCCTGGAGGTGGCACAGCCGTGACAGACCGTGACGACCAGCGTCCGGACGACCGGACCGACCACGCCCGCCGGGAGATGCTCTCCCGGCGCGCGGACGGGCACGCCGCCCCTCCGCCGTCGAGCGGACCCACACCGGAGAGCGCGGCGACGCCCGACGACGCCGAGCTCGCCGCCCGCGAGGTCCAGGCCGAGCACGACCGCGCCGCGCAGGAGCTCGTCGCCTCGGGCCTGTTCAGCGGACCGGACCCCACGGTGATCGACGACGTCCTCGCCTCCTCCGACCCCACCCCCGTCGTCGACCCGGTCGCGCGCGCCCAGGCCGAGACGGAGGTGCACCGGATCTACACCGAGATCCTCTCCCGGGCCCCGGAGCACGACGTCCAGCCCAGCCTCGACCGGGTCCGCGCGGTGCTCGACCTCCTCGGTGAGCCGCAGCGCGCCTACCCGGTCATCCACATCGCCGGCACCAACGGCAAGACGTCGACGGCGCGCATCGTCGAGCGGCTGCTGCGCGAGCGCGGCCTGCGCACCGGGCGCTTCACCTCCCCGCACCTGTCGACCGTGCGTGAGCGCATCGCCCTCGACGGCGAGCCGATCAGCCCCGAGGCCTTCGTGCGCACGTGGGAGGACGTCGCGCCCTACGTCGAGATGGTCGACGAGCGCTCCCGGGCCGAGGGCGGCCCGCGACTGAGCTTCTTCGAGGTGTTCGTCGTCATGGGCTACGCGGCCTTCGCCGACGCGCCGGTGGACGTCGCCGTCGTCGAGACGGGCATGGGCGGGCGCTGGGACGCGACGAACGTCGCCGACGGCACCGTCGAGATCCTCACCTCGATCTCCCGGGACCACGAGCAGTGGCTCGGGCACACGCTGCCGGAGATCGCGGGGGAGAAGGTCGGCATCCTCACGCCCGGCTCCACGGTGGTCAGCGCCGAGCAGCACGAGGAGGTCACCCCCGTCGTCGCCGGTGCCGCCGGCGAGCTGGGCGCCCGGCTCGTCGTCGACGGGCAGGACATGGAGGTCGTCGACCGCCAGCTCGCGGTCGGCGGCCAGATGCTCGTCCTGCGCACCCCCGCCGCGACCTACACCGACGTCTTCCTCCCGCTCCACGGCGCCCACCAGGCTCACAACGCGCTGCTCGCGGTCGTGGCCGTCGAGGCGTTCTTCGGCGGCGGCGCGCTGAGCGGGGAGGTCGTTGAGCACGCCCTCGCCTCCGTCGACTCACCCGGCCGTCTCGAGCTCGTCCGCACGAGCCCGACCGTGCTCGTCGACGCCGCCCACAACCCGGCGGGCGTCGAGGTGCTGCGCGCGGCCCTCGAGGAGTCCTTCGACCTGCGGCGCGTGGTCGGCGTCGTCGGCCTCATGGCCGACAAGGACGCCGAGGGGATCCTGTCCGGCCTCGAGCCGATGCTCTCCGAGATCGTCATCACCCGCGCGGCGACCGACCGCGCGCACGACGTCGAGGACCTCGCGGACCTCGCCCGGGACATCTTCGACCCGGAGCGCGTCCACGTCACCGACAGGATCGACGAGGCGATCGACCTCGCGGCGGCCAGGGCCGAGTACGGGGGCGAGCCGGGCGGGGCGGTCCTCGTCACCGGCTCGGTCGTGCTCGTCGGGGAGGCGCGGCTGCTGCTGCGGGGCAGCTGACCCGCTCGCGCTCCGCGTCGCCAGGCGGCGGCGGGGGCGGCCGCCCTGCGCGGGTGCGCGCGTGCGCGTGCGTTCCACCCGCTCGTGTCGCACCGGCCGAGTACGGTTGGGGCAGGCGGGGGCCAACGTCCTCACCGGCCCGCGTCAGCCCGCCGGGAGGTGCGGCCACTGCTGCGGCGCGGCAGTGCGCGCCGCCCCACGACGACGAGGGAGACTGCAGTGAAGAAGCTCATCAACGACCCGGGTGATGTCGTCACCCAGTCCGTGGCGGGCCTCGTGGCCGCTCACGGGGACGTCCTCACCGCCAGCACCGACCCGCTGTTCGTCTCCCGCGCTGGAGGCGCCGTCAGCGCCAAGGTCGGGCTCGTCTCCGGCGGCGGCAGCGGGCACGAGCCGCTGCACGCGGGTTTCGTCGGCGTCGGCATGCTCGACGCCGCCGTGCCCGGCGCCGTGTTCACCTCGCCCAGCCCCGAGCCGATCCTCGCCGCCATGCAGGCCGCCGACGGCGGTGCGGGCGTCGTCCAGATCGTCAAGAACTACACCGGGGACGTCCTCAACTTCGAGGTCGCCGCCGAGCTCGGCGAGGCGGAGGGCATGACGGTGCGCAGCGTCCTCGTCGCCGACGACGTCGCCGTGGAGGACTCGACGTGGACGGCCGGGCGCCGTGGCGTCGCGGGCACGCTCGTCGTCGAGAAGATCGCCGGGGCCGCGGCCGAGCGCGGTGACGACATCGACGCCGTCGTCGCGGTCGCCGAGCGCACCGCCGCCGCGGTGCGGACGATGGGCATCGCCCTGCACGCGCCCACCGTGCCGGCCGCCGGCCGCCCCTCCTTCGACCTCGAGGACGACGAGGTCGAGCTCGGCATCGGCATCCACGGCGAGCCGGGCCGTCGGCGCGTCAAGGCCGTCTCCGCCGACGAGACCGCCGCGCTGCTCCTGGACGCCGTGCTCGCGGACCTCGGCGACGTGTCCGGGCGCGAGGTCCTCCTCCTCGTCAACGGCATGGGCGCCACGCCGGCCCTCGAGCTGTACGTCCTGTACGGCGCCGCCCGGCGCCTGCTCGAGGAGCGGGGCGCGAGCGTGGTGCGCTCGCTCGTCGGCAGCTACGTCACCTCCCTCGACATGGCGGGAGCGAGCATCAGCGTCATGCCGCTCGACGAGGAGCTCACCACGCTGTGGGACGCTCCTGCACACACCGTGGCACTGCGTCAGGGAATGTGAGGACCGTATGGACAAGCTCGACACCTCCTGGGTGCTGCGCTGGGCCGAGCTCGCCCAGCACGTCGTCTCCGAGAACCGGATCGCGCTCATGGAGCTGGACCGCGCCATCGGCGACGGCGACCACGGCGACAACCTCGACCGCGGCTTCACCGCCGTGAGCGCCAAGCTCGCCGACGCCGCCCCGGACACCCCGACGGCGGCCCTCAAGCTCATCGCCACCACCCTCATGTCCACCGTCGGTGGGGCGGCCGGTCCGCTGTACGGCACCGCCTTCCTGCGCAGCGCCACCGCCGTCGGCGACGGTGCCATCGACGCCTCCGCAGTCGCGGCGATGCTCGCCGCCGGCGTCGAGGGCGTCGTCGCGCGGGGCCGGGCGGAGGCCGGGGACAAGACGATGGTCGACGCGCTCCTGCCGGCCGCCGACGCCGCCCGCACGGTGGCCGAGGAAGGCGGGAGCGCGCGGGCCGCGCTCGAGGCGGCCGCCGATGCGGCCGCCGCCGGCGCGGAGGCGACCGAGCCGATGGTGGCCCGCAAGGGCCGCGCCAGCTACCTCGGGGAGCGCTCGGCCGGGCACCGTGACCCCGGCGCCCAGTCCAGCGCCCTCATCCTGCGCGCCGCAGCGGACGCCGCTGCCCGGGAAGCGGGGACAGGGCCGTGACGACGGCGATCGTCGTCGTCTCCCACTCCGCGCAGCTGGCCCAGGGGCTGTGCGAGGTCGCGGCGCAGATGGCACCCGACGTCGTGCTCCGCCCGGCCGGCGGGACGGACGACGGTCGCATCGGCACGAGCTTCGACAAGCTGCTCACCGCGGTCGGCGAGCTGACCGCCGACGGTGGGGACGGCGTCGTCGTCCTCACCGACCTCGGCTCGGCCACGATGACGGCCGAGTCCGTCCTCGAGATGGTCGAGGACGACCAGGTGCTGCTCGCCGACGCGCCGCTCGTCGAGGGGACGGTCGCGGCGGCCGTCGCCGCGCAGGGCGGCGCGGGACCCGAGGAGGTGCGGCGCGCCGCCGAGGAGGCCGCGCTGTCCTTCGCCGCCGCCCAGGGCGGCGGCCCGGCGGGCCCGGCGCGCGACGGGGAGGTGCTCGAACGACAGCTGGAGCTGCGCAACCGGCTCGGGCTGCACGCCCGTCCCGCGGCGCAGCTCGCGCGCCTCGTGTCCGGCTTCGACGCGCACGTCGAGGTCAACGGCGTCGACGGGGCGAGCGTCCTCGCGCTCATCGGCCTGGGCCTGTCCGGCGGCGCGCTCATCACCGTCCGCGCCAGCGGCCCGCAGGCCGAGCACGCGCTCGACGCCGTCGCCCAGGTCGTCGACGAGGGCTTCGGAGAGGAGTAGCGCCGTCCGGCCGAGGCGTGGTTATGGTGGCGGTAGCGCTCGCTCCCGACCGCACCGTCGCCCGAAGGGACCCACCCGATGCATGAGGTCAAGGCCGTCGTCGTCACGGCGAAGGACGCCCCCGCCACCGTGGAGACGATCCTCGTGCCCGACCCCGGGCCGGGGGAGGCGCTCGTTGACGTCATCACCTGCGGGGTGTGCCAGACCGACCTGCACTACAAGGTCGGCGGCGTCAGCGACGACTTCCCCTTCCTCCTCGGCCACGAGGCCTCCGGGGTCGTCTCCGCCGTCGGTGAGGGCGTCACCGAGGTCGCCGTCGGGGACCGCGTCATCCTCAACTGGCGCGCCGTGTGCGGGCAGTGCCGCGCGTGCCGCAAGGGCCAGCCCTGGTACTGCTTCGCCACCCACAACGCGACGCAGAAGATGACCCTCCAGGACGGCACCGAGCTCAGCCCGGCGCTCGGCATCGGAGCCTTCGCCGAGAAGACCCTCGTCGCCGCGGGCCAGTGCACGAAGATCGAGGGCGACATCGCGCCCGAGCAGTACGCCGCCCTCGGTCTGCTCGGCTGCGGGGTCATGGCCGGCATCGGCGCCGTCCTCAACACCGGCGCGGTCCAGCGCGGGGAGTCCGTGGCCGTCATCGGCTGCGGCGGGGTCGGAACGGCGGCGGTCGCCGGTGCCGTGCTCGCCGGCGCGACGACGATCATCGCCGTCGACCTCGACGACGAGAAGCTCGCCACCGCCCGCCGCTTCGGTGCCACCCACACCGTCAACTCCCGCGCGCAGGACCCGGTCGAGGCCGTCCGCGCGCTCACCGGCGGCTTCGGGGCGGACGTCGTCGTCGACGCCGTCGGGATCGCCGCCACCTTCGCCCAGGCCTTCGAGGCACGTGACCTCGCCGGCCGCGTCGTCCTCGTCGGTGTCCCCGACCCGGGCACCACGTGGGAGATCCCGCTGGACCAGGTCTTCGGCCGCGGCGGGGCGATCAAGTCCGCGTGGTACGGCGACACCCTGCCCTCGCGCGACTTCCCCATGCTCGTCGAGCAGTACCGGCTGGGCCGCCTCGACCTCGACGGCTTCGTCACCGAGCGCATCGGCATCGAGGACGTCGAGCCCGCCTTCGACAAGATGACCGCCGGCAAGGTGCTCCGCTCCGTCGTCGAGATCAACGAGCCCCCCGCCGCGTAGCGCCACCCCCTCTCTCGCGCCGACAGCCGAGTTGTCGCCGACAGCCGAGTTGTCGCCGAGAGCCGACTTTCCGACGTCGTCCACCAACCCGATGGGAGCACCCCATGACCACCCGCACCGACAGCAGCGGACGCGTCCGCGTCGAGAACCTCGTCACGAGCGGCACCTTCTCCCTCGACGGCGGGACCTGGGAGGTCGACAACAACGTGTGGATCGTCGGTGACGACGCCGAGTGCGTCGTCATCGACCCGGCGCACGACCCGGCCGCCGTCGTCGAGGCGGTCGACGGGCGCCGCGTCGTCGCCGTCCTGCTCACCCACGGCCACGACGACCACATCCGCGCGGTCCGTGACGTCGCCACGCAGGTGGGCGCGGCGGTCTACCTCAACCCGGCCGACACGATGCTGTGGGAGCAGGTCTACCCGGGCACGACGGCGGACGCGGAGATCGCCGACGGGCAGGAGATCAGCGTCGCCGGTGTCACGCTGACCGCCCTGCACACCCCCGGCCACTCGCCCGGCTCGACGTGCTTCCACGCACCGGGCCTGGGGGAGGGCGGCGTCCTGTTCTCCGGGGACACCCTGTTCAACGGTGGCCCCGGCGCGACCGGGCGCTCCTACTCCGACTTCCCCACGATCGTCGAGTCGATCCGCGATCGGATCCTCACGCTGCCCGAGTCCACCGAGGTGCTCACCGGCCACGGGGACCCCACGTCGGTCGGCGCCGAGAAGCCCCACCTGCAGGAGTGGATCGACCGCGGTCACTGAGCGGTCGCCGGTGGCGGGTAGGGCACGATAGGACCATGAGCGAGAACAAGCCCGTCGAGAGCTGGCTGACCGACATGGACGGCGTGCTCGTCCACGAGCAGCAGGCCATCCCCGGGGCCGCCGAGTTCATCCAGGCCCTCATCGCCTCCGGGCGACGCTTCCTCGTCCTGACGAACAACTCGATCTTCACCCCGCGCGACCTGCGGGCGCGGCTGCGCGCCGGGGGCATCGACATCCCCGAGGACGCGATCTGGACCTCGGCGATGGCCGCGGCGCAGTTCCTCGACGGCCAGCGCCGCGGGGGCAGCGCCTACGTCGTCGGCGAGGCCGGGCTCACCACCGCGCTGCACGACATCGGCTACACGATGACGGACGTCGACCCCGACTACGTCGTCCTCGGGGAGACCCGCACGTACTCCTTCGAGGCGATCACCCGCGCGATCCGGCTCATCGAGGCGGGCGCACGCTTCATCGCGACCAACCCCGACCCGTCCGGCCCGTCCCAGGAGGGCACGCTCCCCGCGACGGGCGCCGTGGCCGCCCTCATCACCCGGGCCACCGGCGTCGAGCCGTACTTCGTCGGCAAGCCCAACCCGCTCATGATGCGCAGCGCCCTCAACCGGATCGACGCACACTCCGAGTCCACCGTGATGATCGGGGACCGGATGGACACCGACGTCATCTCCGGGCTCGAGGCCGGCATGCGGACCATCCTCGTCCTCACGGGGTCCACCCGGCCCGAGCAGGTGGACCGCTTCCCATACGTGCCCACCCGGGTGGTGGACTCCATCGCCGACATCATCCCGCTCGTCTCCGAGTACGCCCCGCTGGCGGAGCGGTGAGCCGTCGCCCCAGGCGCAGCGCCCGGGCGCTGTTCACGGCGACCCTCCTCCTCAGCGAGGCGATGGTCGTCCTCTTCGCCGGTCTCGTCGCCTACGGGCTGCGCCTCGCGCCGGTGCCCGTGATCGTCGGTGGCGGTGCGGTGCTCGCGCTGTGGGCGATCCTGGCCGGCGCGCTCGTGCGGCGCGGCACGGTGGGGTACGTGCTCGGCTCCGTCCTGCAGGTCGCGCTCGTCGCCACGGGCCTCGTCGTGCCGATGATGTTCGCCGTCGGCGGCATCTTCGCCGTGCTCTGGCTCGTGTCGCTGCGCATCGGTGGGCAGATCGACGCCGAGCGCGTCGTGCGCGAGGACGCCGAGCGCGAGTACGAGGAGCGCCACGGCACGGGTGGAGCCGCAGCGGCCGGGTAGGGTCGGGCGCGTGACTTCCACCGAACGCACCCTCGTCCTCATCAAGCCCGACGGCGTCCAGCGCTCCCTGGTCGGGGAGGTCCTGCGCCGCATCGAGGCCAAGGGCTACCGCATCGTCGCCCTGGAGATGCGCAGCGCCGACGCCGAGCTCCTCGGCGAGCACTACGCCGAGCACCGCGGCCGTCCCCACTTCGAGCCGCTCGTCGAGTTCATGGGCTCGGGCCCGCTCGTCGCCGCCGTCGTCGAGGGCAACCGCGTCATCGAGGGCTTCCGCTCCCTCGCCGGGACCACGGAGCCGACGACGGCGGCCCCCGGCACCATCCGCGGTGACCTCGCCCGCGCCTGGGACACCCAAGTCATCCAGAACCTCGTTCACGGCTCGGACTCGGAGGAGTCGGCCCAGCGCGAGATCGCTCTCTGGTTCCCGACGCTCTGACCCGCACCCACCCCCCACCCTCCCCCCCCCAAACGTCGCAATTGGTCGTACGGCTGACGCGAGCAAGCGTTTTCCGCGTCGCTCGACTCACCAATTGCGAAGTTTGGGGGAGGGGGTTTGGGGGTCCCGTAGGCTGCAGGCGTGCATCTCAAGACGCTGACGCTGCGGGGGTTCAAGTCCTTCGCGTCGGCGACGACCCTTCACCTGGAGCCCGGGATCACCTGCGTGGTGGGGCCCAACGGCTCGGGTAAGTCCAACGTCGTCGACGCCCTGTCGTGGGTCATGGGCGAGCAGGGCGCCAAGTCGCTGCGCGGCGGCTCGATGTCCGACGTCATCTTCGCCGGCACCTCCTCCCGCGCGCCGCTGGGCCGCGCCGAGGTCTCCCTCACCATCGACAACTCCGACGGGCTGCTGCCCATCGACTACTCCGAGGTGACGATCTCCCGCACGCTCTTCCGGGGCGGCGGCTCGGAGTACGCGATCAACGGCGAGTCCTGCCGGCTCCTCGACATCCAGGAGCTCCTCTCGGACACCGGCATGGGCCGGGAGATGCACGTCATCGTCGGGCAGGGGCAGCTCGACGCCGTCCTCTCCGCCGGGCCCGAGGAGCGCCGCGGCTTCATCGAGGAGGCCGCCGGGGTCCTCAAACACCGCCGCCGCAAGGAGAAGGCGCTGCGCAAGCTCGAGGCGATGAAGGCGAACGTCGACCGCGTCACCGACCTGTCCACCGAGATCCGCCGCCAACTCGGCCCGCTCGCCCGGCAGGCCGACGTCGCCCGCCGCGCCCAGGTCATCCAGGCCGACCTGCGCGACTCCCGCGCCCGCCTGCTGGCCGACGACCTCGTCCAGCTCACCGCCACCCTCCAGCGGGAGGTCGCCGACGAGACCGCGCTGCGTGAGCGGCGCACCGCCGTCGAGGCCGCGGCCGACTCCGCCCGCAGCCGGCTGGCCGCCCTCGAGGCCCAGGCGGCCGCCGCCGCGCCGCTCCTGCGCGAGGCGACCGACACGTGGCACTCGCTGTCCGGGCTCCGGGAGCGGCTGCGCGGGCTGCACTCCCTGGCCGCCGAGCGCACGCGCCTCCTCGGCGCGCCCGTCCAGGAGCACCGCGGCACCGACCCCGAGGAGCTCGACGCCCGGGCCTCCCGCGCCCGCGAGGAGGAGCAGGCACTCGCCGCGGAGGTCGAGGCCGCCCGCGGCGCCCGTGACGCCGCCGTCGCCGAGCGCGGCCGCCTCGAGGAGGTCGAGCGCGAGGCCGAGCGGGCGCTCGCCGCGGTCCACCGCGGCGTCGCCGACCGCCGCGAGGGGCTGGCCCGGCTCACCGGTCAGGTCGCGGCCCGCCGCAGCGCCGCCGAGGCCGCCCAGGCCGAGCTCGGGCGGCTGCGCGCCAACCTTGCCGAGGCCGAGGAGCGCAGCGCCCGCGCCCAGAGCGAGTTCACCGCCCTCGAGCAGCAGGTCGCCGGCGAGGAGGAGGGCGAGGAGGGTCTGGACGAGGCCCACGAGGAGGCCCTGGAGGAGCTCGACGCCGCCGAGGCCGCCCTCGCCGCCCTCCTCGAGGACGAGCGCACCGCGGAGGGGGAGCGGCGCACCTGGCAGACCCGCCGCGACACCCTCGAGCTCTCCCTCGCCCGCAAGGACGGCACCGGCGCGCTGCTCGAGGCCGCCGACGGCCTCGCCGGGCTGCGCGGCTCCCTGCCGGACGCGCTGAGCGTCGAGCACGGCTACGAGACGGCCGTCGCCGCCGTCCTCGGCGCCCACACCGACGCCGCCGTCGTCGAGTCGACCGACGTCGCCGTCGACGCCATCCGCCGCGCCCGTGACGAGGACCTCGGCCAGGTGCGGCTCGTCGTCGCCGGCGCCCCCGGACCCGACGACGACGGCGCCGCCCCGGCGGGCGGGCGCTGGGCCCGTGACGTCGTCACCGCCGAGGGCGAGCTCGCCGGTGCCGTCGCCACGCTCCTGGCGGGCGCTGTCGTCGTCGACGACCTCGCCGCCGCCCGCGTCGCCGTCGCCGCCGCCGACGTCCTCGCCGTCACCCGCGACGGGGACGTCCTCTCGCGCGCCAGGGCCGCCGGCGGCACGAGCGCCGGCCCCAGCGTCCTCGAGCTGCACGCCGCCCACGAGGAGGCGGTGACCGAGGCCGACGCCGCGACCGCCCGCGCCGAGCAGGCCAGGTTCGGCCTCGTCGCGGCCCGTGACCGTGTCGCCCGCGCCCAGGAGGCCGTCGACGCGACCCTCGCCGCCCTGCACGCCTCCGACGCCCGGCTCGCCGGCGTGGCCGAGCAGCTGGGCCGCCTCGGCTCCGCGGCCCGCTCCGCGGAGGCCGAGGCCGAGCGCATCCGTCCCGCGATCACCGAGCTCGTCGCCAAGGGCGAGGACCACGAGCGCCAGCTCGCCGAGCTCCTCGCCCGCCTCGAGGTCGCCCAGCAGGAGCCCGAGCGCACCGAGGAGGACCTGACGGCCGCGACGGCGGAGCGGGACCGTGCCGCCGGTGAGGCCCGCGCCGCCCGGGCCCGGGAGACCGAGGCGCGCCTCGCGCTGCGCACCGTCGAGGAGCGGGCCGGTGCCCTGTCCGGCCGGGCCGCCTCCCTCGAGCGCGCCGCCGAGGCCGAGCGCGTGGCCCGCCGCAAGGCCGCGGAGCGCGAGCAGCGCCGCGCCCGGCAGGCCCAGACCGCCGCCCTCGTCCGCTCCGGCGCCGAGCAGGCGCTCGCCGTCGTCGAGCGCTCGCTCGCGGCGGCCGCGGACGCCCGCGAGGAGGCCGAGGAGGCCCGCGGCGCCCGGGAGCGTGAGATCGCCCAGGTGCGCGCCGAGCTCGAGGAGGCCACCGGCGAGCTCGCCCGGCTCACCGACGCCGTCCACCGCGACGAGGTCGCGCGCACCGAGCAGCGCCTGCGCATCAGCCAGCTCGAGGAGCGCGCGGTCAGCGAGCTCGGGCTGGACCCCGAGGTGCTCGTCGAGGAGTACGGACCCCACCAGCCGGTGCCCGTCGTCGTGCCCGAGGGCGAGGAGCCGCGCGAGCCCGTCCCCTACGTCCGCGAGGAGCAGGACAAGCGGCGTAAGCGCGCCGAGCGCGACCTGGCCCGCCTCGGCAAGGTCAACCCGCTGGCCCTGGAGGAGCACGCGGCGCTCGCCGAGCGGCACCGCTTCCTCACCGAGCAGCTCGCCGACCTCAAGAAGTCCCGCGCCGACCTCATGGAGATCGTCCGGGAGATCGACGAGCGGGTGGAGCGGGTCTTCGCCGAGGCCTACGTCGACACCTCCGCCGCCTTCGACGACGTCTTCGCCCGCCTGTTCCCGGGCGGCGAGGGCCGGCTCGTCCTCACCGACCCCGAGAACATGCTCACCACGGGCATCGAGATCGAGGCCCGGCCCGCCGGCAAGAAGGTCAAGCGGCTCTCGCTCCTGTCCGGCGGGGAGCGCTCGCTCACCGCCGTCGCCCTCCTCGTCGCGATCTTCAAGGCCCGGCCGAGCCCGTTCTACGTCATGGACGAGGTCGAGGCGGCGCTGGACGACACGAACCTCGGGCGGCTGCTCGAGATCTTCACCGAGCTGCGCGAGGACTCCCAGCTCATCGTCATCACGCACCAGAAGCGGACGATGGAGGTTGCCGACGCCCTGTACGGCGTGACGATGCGCGGGGACGGCGTCACGACCGTCATCAGCCAGCGGCTCGCCGACGAGGAGCGACACGCCGCCCCGGTGTGACATTTCTGTTAGCACAGACCGCCCCGCCGTGGGTGATAATGGGGCCCATGACGGGGGCGATCCTGGTGACCACGCTCGCGGTGCTGTGCGCCGCGGGGATCTTCGCTGCCGTCCTCATGGCCCAGCGCCCCGAGGAGGGCTGGCGCACCTGGCTGCGTGACACGGTCCGAGCCTGGCGGCACGAGGACTTCACCTGGGCGGACGAGCTCGACGAGGAGGACGCCGGCGGCCTCGGCACGCTGTACCTCATGAGCGAGCCGGGCAACGCCTACACGACCGCCGAGGAGCTCGCCGAGCGCCTGCGCGACCTCCGCGAGCACGCCCCCGCCCTGTCCGACCGCGGCGAGGGGCGCCCCACCGAGGCCCCCGCCTGACCCGGCCGGAGCCGGGCGGGCCCGCGCCCGCCCCACCCGCCCGGTGGCCCCGCCACCGCCCCGTGGTCCAGACTTGGCTGCTGTGACCGAACAGCTCTGGGCAGTCCTTGCCGTCGTCCTCGTCGTCCTCGCCGCCGGAACCGCCGCCCTCACCGCGGGCGTGCGCCGGCGTCGTCCACCCGCCCTGCCGACGGAGCAGCCGTCCGTCACCGGCGCCGACGCGCCCGTCGACACGCTGCCCCCGGACGTCGACGACAGCGACGTCGTCCTCGAGGAGCCGCCCGCCGTCGTGGCGGAGCGTCCCGCGCCCGTCGCAGGCCGGATGGTGCGCCTGCGCGAGCGGCTGTCCCGCTCGGGCACCATCGGTCGCTCGCTCCTGTCGATCCTCTCCCGTGAGTCGCTCACCGAGGAGGACTGGGAGGAGATCGAGGAGACGCTCCTGCTCGCCGACGTCGGCATCGGCCCGACGACCGAGCTCATGGACCGGCTCCGCTCGCGCGTGCAGGTGCTCGGCACCAAGGATGCCGCGTCCGTCCGGGACATCCTCCGCGAGGAGCTCCTCCACCTCGTCGACCCCGCGATGGACCGCTCGCTGCGCACGGCCAAGGGCGTGGGCGACGACGGCGCGCCGCACCCCGCGACCGTCCTCGTCGTCGGCGTCAACGGCACCGGCAAGACGACGACGGTGGGCAAGCTTGCCCGCGTCCTCGTCGCCGAGGACCTCGAGGTCGTCCTCGGTGCCGCCGACACCTTCCGCGCCGCCGCCGCCGACCAGCTGCAGACCTGGGGTGAGCGCGTCGGTGTCACCACCGTCCGCTCGGACCGGGAGGGCGCAGACCCGGCCGCCGTCGCCTTCGACGCCGTCCAGACCGGGCGGACCGCCAGGGCCGACGTCGTGCTCGTCGACACCGCCGGGCGCCTGCAGAACAAGGCCGACCTCATGGGCGAGCTCGGCAAGATCAAGCGCGTCATCTCCCGGCAGGCGCCGGTGAGCGAGGTCCTCCTCGTCCTGGACGCGACCACGGGGCAGAACGGCCTGCGCCAGGCGCAGGTGTTCGCGGAGGTCGTCGACGTCACCGGCATCGTCCTCACCAAGCTCGACGGCACCGCCAAGGGCGGGATCGTCGTCGCCGTCCAGCGCCAGCTCGGGGTCCCGGTCAAGCTCGTCGGCCTGGGGGAGGGCGCGGACGACCTCGCCCCCTTCGTCCCCGAGGACTTCGTCGACGCCCTGCTCGCCTGAGGGCACCGTAGGAAGCGGCCCGCCCCACCGTGGCAGGGGGCCGGGCCCCTCCCCGCTCGGCGTCACGGGGGGCGGAAACATGGTTGTTACCCGCACGCGTCGGACGTCACGCGATTGAAACGTGGCGGCGGCTTGACTGAAACGTGAGGCGAGGAGGGTGGTCCCCAGCCGGCCGTAAGGAGCCGGGATCGAGAGGACCACCCATGGAGCTCGACAGCGGCATCACCGCGTGGATGCTGGTCTCAGCATCGCTCGTGCTGCTCATGACCCCCGGGCTGGCGCTGTTCTACGGCGGTATGACCCGGTCCAAGTCCGTACTCAACATGATGATGATGTCCTTCGGGGCGATGGGCGTCATCGGCGTCATCTACGTGCTGTGGGGCTGGTCGATGTCCTACGGCAGCGAGAGCATCGGCGGCATCTTCGCCAACCCCTTCGAGATGTTCGGCCTCGACGGCGCGATCCTCGACGAGTCCGGGGAGTTCGTCCTCGACGGCGGACTGCCCGTCATCGTCGATGTCGGCTTCCAGGTCACCTTCGCCATCATCACCACCGCCCTCATCAGCGGCGCCCTCGCCGAGCGCGTCAAGTTCGGCACGTGGATGGTGTTCACCGGCCTGTGGGTCACCCTCGCCTACTTCCCCATGGCCCACATGGTGTGGGGCGGCGGCCTCCTCAGCGGTGACGGACCCTTCGCCTCCATCGCCGAGCCGATCGACTTCGCCGGCGGCACCGTCGTCCACATCAACGCCGGCGTCGCGGCCCTCGTGCTCGCGCTCGTCGTCGGCAAGCGCCGCGGCTTCGGGCGCACCCCCAGCCGTCCCCACAACCTCCCCTTCGTCATGCTCGGCGCGGCCCTCCTGTGGTTCGGCTGGTTCGGCTTCAACGCCGGCTCCGCCTACGCGGCCGACGGCCTCGCGGGCCTCGCCTGGGTCAACACGACGACGTGCGCGGCCGCCGCGATCATCGGCTGGCTCGTCGTCGAGAAGCTCCGTGACGGGCACGCCACCTCCCTGGGTGCCGCCTCCGGCATCGTCGCGGGCCTCGTCGCCATCACCCCGGCCGCCGGCGCCCTCAGCCCGGTCGGCGCGATCGTCCTGGGCCTCCTCGCCGGTGGGCTGTGCGCCCTCGCGGTGTCCCTCAAGTACCGCTTCGGCTACGACGACTCCCTCGACGTCGTCGGCGTCCACCTCGTCGGCGGCCTCGTCGGCACCGTGATGATCGGCTTCCTCGCCACCGACGGCGGCCTCTTCTACGGCGGCGGCGCCAACCTCCTCGCCGTCCAGGTCATCATCGCGGTCGTCGCGATGGTCCTGTCCGCCGTCGTCACCCTCGTCATCGGGCTCGCCCTCAAGGCGACGCTCGGCTGGCGGGTGGCCGAGGACGTCGAGACGATCGGTATCGACTCCGCCGTCCACGGCGAGTCGGCCTACGAGGGCCTGGGCAGCGGCCTGGCCGCCACCCTCCCGCCCCGCGAGGCCGCTCCCACCACCGTCAGCAGCGAAGAGAAGGTCGGGTCATGAAGCTCATCACCGCCGTCATCCAGCCGCACCGGCTGACCGACGTCAAGCAGGCACTCACGAGCGTGGGAGTCCGTGGCATGACGGTCTCCGAGGCCAGCGGCTACGGGCGCCAGCACGGGCACACCGAGGTCTACCGCGGCGCCGAGTACGCCGTCGACCTCGTGCCGAAGGTCCGCATCGAGATCCTCGTCGACGACCACGACGTCACCGTCGTCACCGGCGCGATCGTCCAGGCTGCCCAGACCGGGCGCATCGGCGACGGGAAGGTGTGGGTCTCTCCCGTCGAGGAGGTCGTGCGGGTCCGCACGGGCGACCGCGGCGCCGTCGCGGTCTGACCGTGGGCCGCGCGCACACCGTCGACGACCTGCGCGCGGCCCGGCTCGCCCTCCCGCTGCCCGCCCCGGTCCAGGCCGGGGCGGGCAGCGGTCGTGCCGCCGGCACGCGCTACCGGGCCGAGCTCTCCGGTCTCGTCGACGCCGCCCTCGCCGGGCTGTGGGAGACCGCCGTGCCGGACGCGCCCACCGGCCTCGCGCTCGCCGTCGTCGGCTCGCAGGGGCGCCGCGACGCCGGGCCGATGAGCGACCTCGACGTCGTCCTCCTCCACGACGGGCGCCACCACGACGCCGCCTCCGTCGCGCCCCTGGCGCAGGCGCTGTGGTACCCGCTGTGGGACGCGGACCTCGACGTCGACCACGCGGTCCGCAGCCTCGCCGGGTGCCGGCAGGTCGCCTCCGACGACCTCGTCTCGGCGGTCGGCCTGCTCGACATCCGGCACGTGGCCGGGGACGCCGACGTCGTCGCCCGCGCCCGCAGCGCCGTCCTCGCCGACTGGCGGGCCGCGGCACGCCGGCGGCTGCCCGAGCTCCTCGGCTCGGTCCGCGAGCGGGGGGAGCGGCACGGCGAGCTCGCCTACCTCGTCGAGCCGGACCTCAAGGAGGCCCGTGGCGGGCTGCGTGACGTCGTCGTCCTGCGGGCGCTGGCCGCCACGTGGCTGGCCGACCGGCCCCACGGCGAGCTCGACGACGCCGCCGCCCTCCTCCTCGACGTGCGCGACGCCCTCGCCGTGGTGACGGGGCGCCGCACCACCCGGCTGCTGCGCGTCGACACCCCCGACGTCGCGGCCCGCATCGGCCTGGAGGGCCCGGACGCGCTGCTCGCCGAGCTCGCCCAGGCAGCACGCACCGTCACCGCGGCGCTCGACCTCACCGTCCGCCGCGCCCGCCAGGCGCTGCGCCGGACCGCGCTGCTGCGCCGCGGCCCGGCGGTCGTCCGCGGACGGCGCGTCGCACCGCGCCTGCGTCCGGTCGCCGCCGGCCTGGCCGAGCACGACGGCGAGCTCGTCCTCGCCACCGACGCCGACGTCGAGCAGGACACCGGCCTCACGCTCCGCGCGGCCGCCGCCGCGGCCAGGACCGGCCTGCCGCTGTCCCCGGTCACCCTCGCCAGCCTCCGGCGGGCCCCCGCGCCGCCGGTGCCCTGGCCCGAGAGCGCTCGGGCGGACCTCCTCGAGCTCCTCGGCTCCGGCGCCGCCCAGATCCCCGTGTGGGAGGCGCTCGACCTCGCCGGCGTCGTGACGCGGTGGATCCCCCAGTGGCAGGACGTGCGCAACCGGCCCCAGCGGTCCCCGGTGCACCGACACACCGTGGACCGCCACCTCGTCCAGACGGCCGCCAACGCCGCGGAGCTGCTGCGCGAGCGGGCTCCTCGGGTGACGGACATGAGCCGTGCGGCGCTCCTGCTCGCGGCGCTCCTCCACGACATCGGCAAGGTGGAGGGTGCGGCGGACCACTCGCGGGAGGGGGAGTGGCGGGCCGCGGCCGTCGTCGAGCGGCTGGGCCTGCCCGCGCCGACGGCGGCAACCGTCACCCTCCTCGTGCGCGAGCACCTCACGCTCGCCACCCTCGCGACGACGCGCGACCCGGCGGACCCGGAGGTCGTGGCGGAGCTGCTCGCCGCCGTCGGGCACCGTCCCGTCACGCTCGAGCTCCTCGCCCTCCTCACCGAGGCCGACGCGAGCGCTGCGGGGCCTCTCGCGTGGACGCCGTGGCGCGCCCGGCTCGTCGACGAGCTCCTGGCCCGGGGCCGCGACCGCCTGCGGCACGCGTCGTCGGTGCCGCCAAGTACCCTGGAGGCCTGACCGGACCCAACGAGCACGAGGGACGTCCTTGTTCGCCAGCCTCTCCGACCGCCTGACAGCCACCTTCCGCAACCTGCGCGGCAAGGGCCGGCTGTCCGAGCAGGACATCACCACCACCGTCTCCGAGATCCGGCGCGCCCTCCTCGAGGCGGACGTCGCCCTGCCGGTGGTGCGCGAGTTCACCGCCGCCGTCCGCGAGCGGGCCCTCGGGGCCGAGGTCTCCGCCGCCCTCAACCCCGGCCAGCAGGTCGTCAAGATCGTCAACTCCGAGCTCGTCGAGATCCTCGGCGGCCAGGCGCGCGACCTGCGCTTCGCCAAGCGTCCGCCGACGGTCATCATGCTCGCCGGCCTCCAGGGCGCCGGTAAGACCACCCTCGCCGGCAAGCTCGCGAAGTGGCTCAAGGACCAGGGCCAGACCCCGCTCCTCGTCGCCTCCGACCTCCAGCGCCCCAACGCCGTCACCCAGCTCCAGGTGGTCGGCGAGCGCGCCGGCGTGCCGGTGTGGGCCCCGGAGCCGGGCAACGGCGTCGGTGACCCCATCGAGGTGGCGCGCTCGGGCCTGGCGCACGCGCAGGACAAGCTCCACTCCGTCGTCATCGTCGACACCGCCGGCCGTCTCGGCGTCGACACCGAGATGATGGCCCAGGCCGCCGCCATCAAGGACGTCGTCCAGCCCGACGAAACCCTCTTCGTCCTCGACGCGATGATCGGCCAGGACGCCGTCGCGACGGCGCAGGCCTTCCAGGAGGGCGTCGACTTCACCGGCGTCGTCCTCACCAAGCTCGACGGCGACGCCCGCGGTGGTGCGGCGCTCTCGGTGGCCAAGGTCACCGGCCGGCCGGTCCTGTTCGCCTCCACCGGTGAGAAGCTCACCGACTTCGAGCGCTTCCACGCCGACCGGATGGCCTCCCGCATCCTCGACATGGGCGACATCCTCACGCTCATCGAGCAGGCCGAGCGTGCCTTCGACCAGGACGAGGCCGAGCGGATGGCCGCCAAGGTCGCCGGCGGCGAGGACTTCACGCTGCAGGACTTCCTGGACCAGATGCAGCAGCTCAAGAAGATGGGCTCGATGAAGAAGGTGCTCGGGATGCTCCCGGGCGCGGGCCAGATGCGTGAGGCCCTGGAGAACTTCGACGAGCGCGAGGTCGACCGCATCGAGGCGATGGTCCGCTCGATGACGCCCCAGGAGCGGGCCAACCCGAGGATCATCAACGGTTCGCGGCGCTCGCGCATCGCCCGCGGCTCGGGCACGACCGTCACCGAGATCAACCAGCTCATGGAGCGGTTCGACCAGGCGAAGACGATGATGCGGCAGATGGCGCGCTCCGGCGGCAAGCTGCCCCCCGGTGGCTTCGGCCCCGGTGGCCTGCCCGGCGGCGGCAAGAAGTCCAAGGGCCGCATGGCGCCGCCGCCGAAGAAGGGCAAGAAGGGCAAGTCCGGCAACCCCGCCAAGCGCGCGAAGCAGGAGGCCGAGGCGCTGCGCAAGGCCGACGAGCAGCCCGCGGCCCCGACCGGCTCCGCCTTCGGGATCGGCGGCGGGACCGCCGCCGCCCCGGAGAGCGTCCCGGACCTCGAGGACCTGCAGAAGTACCTGCGCTGACGGGAGTGGGATGGGCCAGCCGCTGCACCTGACCGGGACGATCGTCGTCGGTGACACCGCCGAGATCGACGAGTGCTGGGTGGTCGACGGCCGCCTCACGCTCGACGAGCCCGCCGATCCGGCGCGCGAGGTCGAGGGGTGGGTGCTGTCCGGGCTCGTCGACGTCCACTGCCACATCGGGCTCGGCCCCGGGGGCGCGGTGAGCGTGGAGGAGGCCGAGGTCCAGGCCAAGGCCGACCGCGAGGCGGGCACGCTGCTCGTCCGCGATGCCGGCTCCCCGCAGGACACCCGGTGGGTGCAGCAGCGCACCGACCTGCCCCGGCTCATCCGGGCCGGCCACCACCTCGCGCGGCCCAAGCGCTACCTGCGCCACTACGGGCGCGAGCTCGACGACGTCACCCGGCTCCCGCAGGCGATGGCCGAGGAGGCCGCGTCCGGGGACGGCTGGGTCAAGATCGTCGCCGACTGGATCGACCGGTCCGAGGGCGCCGACTCCGACCTGCGCCCGCTGTGGCCGGCCGACGTCCTCGCGGAGGGCGTCGCCGCCGCGCACGAGGCCGGCGCCAAGGTCACCGCCCACGCCTTCTCCCGGGAGGTCGTCGACGACCTCCTCGACGCCGGCATCGACGGCATCGAGCACGGCACCGGGATGACGGCCGACCACATCGCCGAGGCGGCCCGCCGCCGCATCCCGGTGACGCCCACGCTCCTCCAGGTGGACCACTTCGCCGGCTTCGCCGCGCAGGCCGGCGCCAAGTACCCCGTGTACGCCCGGAGGATGCTCGCCATGCACGAGCGCCGCCACGCGCAGGTCCGTGCCTTCCACGAGGCCGGGGTGCCGCTGCTCATGGGCTCGGACGCCGGTGGCACCATCGCCCACGGCTCGCTGCCCGCCGAGCTCGCCGAGGTCGTGCGCGCCGGCGTCCCCGTGCTCGACGTCGTCGCGGCCGCGAGCTGGCGCGCGCGTGACCTCCTCGGCGTGCCGGGGATCCGCGAGGGCGCGCCGGCCGACGTCGTCGTCTACGCCGCCGACCCCCGTGAGGACGTCGCCGTCCTCGAGCGCCCGCAGGCCGTCGTCCTGCGCGGCGAGCTCGTCTGACCGCGGGTCTTCACGGCGCCCGGGGGCGCGAGTAGCGTGGTCACAGGTGCGCGGTCGCACCGGGCGACGGCGCGGACCTGCGGAGGTCCCCATGGGCACCAGCAGCGCAGCACCCCTGGTCGCCGAGCTCCGCTCGCGCGTGACCGGGCAGGTCGTCGGCGCCGGTGACGAGGAGTACGACGCCGCACGCCGGGTGTGGAACGGGATCGTGGACAAGCACCCGCTCGCGGTGGTGCGGGTGGCCGACGAGGACGACGTCGTCGCCGTCGTCGACCACGCCCGCACCCGGCGCCTGCCGCTGGCCGTCCGCGGCGGCGGGCACGGGGTGGCGGGCTACGGCACGGTCGACGAGGGGGTCGTCCTCGACCTCGGGCGGCTCGCCGGCGTGGACCTCGACGAGAGCACGGGGACCGTGCGCGTGGGCGGTGGCGCGCGCCTCGGTGACGTCGACCGTGCCACGGCACCGCACGGGCTCGTCGTCCCGCTCGGGGTGGTGTCCCAGACCGGCGTCGGTGGCCTCACCCTCGGTGGTGGGGTCGGCTGGCTCACCCGGGCGTACGGGCTGACGGCCGACAACGTCGTCGCCGCCAGCGTCGTCACCGCGTCGGGGGAGCGCGTGACGGCGAGCGAGGCCGAGGACGGCGACCTCCTGTGGGCGTTGCGCGGGGGAGGGGGGAACTTCGGCGTCGTCACCCGCTTCACCTACCGCGCCCGCGCCCTGCCCGACCCGCTCGTGGCGGTCGAGATGGTCTACACCGAGCAGCGGTGGCCGCACGCGCTGCGCGCCTGGGAGGCGTGGACGCGTGAGCTGCCGGACGCGATGCAGTCGATCGCGACGTTCATCGTGCCGCCCCCCGAGCTCGGGGCGGGCGACGAGCCGCTGCTCGTCCTCGCCTCCATGTGGGCCGACCCGGACGACGGCGCCGCAGGCGAGCGGTTCCTGTCCGAGCTGCGCGCCGCGGCGCCGCCGGACGAGGAGACGCCCGAGTCCGACTGGGTGGCCTGGCAGTCGGCCTTCGACGTCCTCGGCGGCCCCGGCCGTCGCGGGTACTGGCGCAACACCTCCTTCGACCGTCTCGACGACGAGGTCGTCGAGGTGCTCCTGCGCCGGGCCGGTGAGCAGCGCTGGGCCGGGACCGGCATCGACATCCACCACATGGGCGGGGCCTTCGCCCGCGTCCCGGCCGAGGCGACACCGTTCCCCGCGCGCGGGGCGCGGTTCTGGCTCAACGTGTACGGCGCCTGGACCGACCCGGCCGTGGACGCCCCCCGGACCGCCTGGGTCCGCGCGGTGGTGCAGGACATGGCGCCCTTCTCCACCGGGGGCCTCTACGTCAACTTCCTCGGTGCCGAGGCGGGCGACCGCGCCCAGGCGACGCGCGCCGTCTACGGCGCAGGGCCGCTCGAGCGGCTCGCCGGGCTCAAGCGCCGGTACGACCCGGAGAACCTGTTCCGGCTCAACCACAACGTCCCGCCCGCCTGACCACCTCCTCCCGCGCCCGAGGGCGCCCTGCCACCGGCGGCCCTTGACGCACGCCCGCCTCCGTGGTTCATTAGTGGAGTAATGAACCAGTGAGGCGAGGGAGGTGGGCCATGTTCGACGGGCCGGAGCCGATCTACGTGCAGATCGCCGAGCACCTGCGTCGCCAGATCCTCGACGGGGCGCTGGCCGAGGGAGACCAGGTCATGAGCACCACCCAGTACGCCACGACCTACCGGATCAACCCGGCCACGGCTGCCAAGGCGTTCGCGCAGCTCGTCGACGAGGGGGTCCTGTTCAAGCAGCGAGGAGTAGGCATGTTCGTCGCCGACGGCGCGCGGGAGCGGCTGCGGGAGCACCGCCGCGGCGCCTTCTTCACCGACCACCTCGACGCGGTCCTCGACGAGGCCCGCATGCTCGGCATCAGTCCCGCCGAGCTCGTCCGCTACATCCAGCAGAAGGGAGCCGAGGCATGAGCGGCCTCGACGTCGAGCTGCGCGACCTCACGGTCGACTACGGGGACACGCGCGCGGTCGACTCCGCGACCGTCACCTTCCCGGCCAGCACCATCACCGGCCTCCTCGGCCGCAACGGCTCGGGCAAGACGAGCATGCTCTCGACCATCGCCTCGCTGCGGCGCCCCACGAGCGGCACCGTCCGCGTCGACGGCCGGGACCCCTTCGAGGACGAGCGCCTCATGGAGAGCGTCTGCCTCATCCGCGAGAGCGGGGACGTGCTGAGCGAGGAGAAGCTCAAGGTCACCCTCGAGCTCGTCGCCTCCGCCCGGCCCACCTGGGACCAGGCCTACGCCGAGGAGCTGCTCGACGCCTTCGAGCTCGACCCGCGCAAGAAGCCGGGCAAGCTCTCCCGCGGTCAGCGCTCCGCCTTCGGCGCCGTCATCGGGCTCGCCTCCCGGGCGCCGGTGACGATGTTCGACGAGGTCTACCTCGGCATGGACGCACCCTCGCGCCGCCGCTTCTACGACCTCCTCATCGCCGACTACGTCGAGCACCCGCGCACGATCATCCTCTCGAGCCACCTCATCGGGGAGGTCGAGCGTCTCTTCGAGAACGTCGTCGTCCTCGACGCCGGCACGGTGCTCCTCACCGAGGAGGCCGACACGCTGCGCAGCCACGGCGTCACGGTCACCGGACCGGCCGCCGCCGTCGACGTCGCGACGGTGGGCCTGCGCGTCCTCGGGGAGCAGGTGCTCGGGCCCACCAAGCGGGTGACCGTGCTCGAGCGCCTCGACGCCGCCGCCCTCGGCCGCTTCCGCGCCGCGGACCTCGAGATCGGCGCCGTGCCGATCGAGGACCTGTTCATCGCCCTGACGGAGAAGGAGGCGCACCGATGATCGTCGGTACCTCAGCCCCGCGCCTGCGCGGCAGTGTCAGCGTCACCCGCCCGCAGTGGGTGCGCTCAGCGGTCCACCACCTCCAGGTCTACCTCCTCATGTGGCTGTGGCTGTGGGTGATCGTCGTCGTCGGCGCCGGCATCGCCATCGCCGTCGTCGACCGGGTGGGCACGGTCAACGTGTCCATCGTTCAGTTCGTCCGCACCGGCCCGCTCGTGTGGTTCCTCTTCTCGATCGCCGTCATCGTCGCGACGACGTACCTCACCGCGCACGTCGCCAACGGCATGACCCGACGCTCCTTCCTCACCGGCGGGCTCGTCGCCGCGGTGACCAGCTCGGTGCTCCACGCCGTGACGGCCGCGGGGCTCCTCCTCCTCGAGGGGGTGCTCTACGACCGCATGGGCTGGCAGCACGACGCCGAGCCGGGGGAGGAGTACACGGCGGGCGTGTGGGAGTCGGGCACCGGCGTGCTCCTCGTCGACCACGCGCTCCTCGCGCTCGCGGGCACCCTCACCGGACTGCTCGTGGGCATCACCTACTACCGGCTCGGCGGCTGGTGGGGAACCCTCGCGCTGCCCCTCACCATCTCGCCGATCCTCGCCGTCATGTTCATGACGAGCTGGACGGAGGCCCCCTTCGTCCCCTTCGACGCGCCCGGCTGGAGCGCCTACCTCATCGGCGCCGTGCTGGTCCTCGCGGCCGGCCTCGCCTTCGCCCTGCTCGTCCGCCGTGTCCCCATCGCCCGAACGGAGTCATGAGATGGAACCCGTCATCGAGGTCCGCCACCTCCGCAAGACCTACGGCGACAAGGTCGCCGTCGCCGACGTCAGCCTCACCATCCAGCGGGGCGAGATCTTCGGCATCCTCGGCCCGAACGGGGCCGGCAAGACGACCACCGTGGAGTGCCTCGCCGGTCTGCGCCACGCCGACGGCGGCACCGTCCGGCTCCTCGGCGCCGACCCCCAGCGCACCCCCGCGGCCGTCCGCCAGCGCCTCGGCATCCAGCTCCAGGAGTCCCAGCTGCCGCCCAAGCTGCGGGTCATCGAGGCCCTGCGGCTGTACGCCTCGTTCTACACCGGGCCGGCCGACCCCGACGAGCTCCTCGTGCTGCTGGGCCTGCAGGACAAGCGGGACACCGCGTTCGCTGACCTCTCCGGCGGTCAGCAGCAGCGGCTGTCCATCGCCCTCGCCCTCGTGGGGAACCCCGAGGTCGCGATCCTCGACGAGCTCACCACGGGCCTGGACCCCCAGGCCCGCCGGGACACGTGGGCGCTCATCGAGCGGGTGCGTGACACGGGCGTGACGATCGTCCTCGTCACCCACTTCATGGACGAGGCAGAGCGCCTGTGCGACCGGCTCGTCATCATCGACGACGGTCGCGTCGTCGCCGAGGGCAGCCCCGCGGAGCTCATCCGCGCCCAGGAGGACGAGCGCGTCTTCCGTCTGCGCCTGCCCGAGGGTGCCCCGGCGTCGGTCCCGGCCGTCCTCGCGGCGCTGCCGGACGTCACGTCCGTCACGCCCGACGGCGGCGAGTACGTCGTCACGGGCGGGCACCGGGTCCTGCCCGCCGCCGTCCTCGCGCTCGCGGAGCGGGACGTCGTGCCCGAGGAGATCCGCACCCTGTCCCGCTCGCTCGAGGACGTCTTCGTCCGCGTGACCGCGGAGCACACCGACACGATCGAGGAGGCAGTCTCATGACGACGCTCACCGCACACGCCGGCACCCGGGGGCTGGGCACGCTCACCCTCGCCGAGGCGCGGCTGTTCATGCGGGACGTCAGCAGCTGGTTCTTCGCGCTGCTGTTCCCCTCGGTGCTCGTTCTCGGGATCGGCTTCATCATCCCCGGGATGCGGGAACCGATCGGGGACCTGCCGGAGCCGTGGCTCGGTCTGCGGGCCGTCGACCTCATGGCGCCCGTCGCGATCGCGACGGCGATGGCGAGCGTCGCCCTCGTCACCCTGCCGGTCTACGTGGCGGACTACCGGCACAACGGCGTCCTGCGTCGTCTGTCCACGACGCCCATGCGCCCCCAGGGGGTGCTCGTCGCCCACGTCCTCATCAACGCCGTCGCCGTCGTCGCGGCCTCCCTGCTCGCGGTCCTCGCCGCGTCCCTCGCCTTCGGCTCCCCGGCGCCGGAGCGGCCGCTGCTCGCGCTCGGCGCCTTCGTCCTCGGGGTGACGGCGATGTTCGGGATCGGGCTGCTCATCGCGGCCCGTGCCCCCAAGGGCAGCGCCGCCTCCGGGATCGGGATGCTCATCTACTTCCCGATGCTGCTCTTCGCGGGCATGTGGACGCCGGGACCGATGATGCCGGACTCCTTGGCGACCATCGCCACCTGGACGCCGCTCGGGGCGGCGAGCCAGGCGCTGATGACGGCATGGTTCGAGCAGGGCGTCCCCGCCCAGCAGCTGCTCGTCATGGCGGGTTACGTGCTCGTCTGCTACCCGCTGGCGGCCAGGACCTTCCGCTGGTCCTGACCGGCGCGCGGCGTCGTGCCCGCCCCGGGGTGACCAACGCCCCACCCGCCCGCGGAGGGCGCACGCTTGGGAATGGGCCCGCCGGTCTGGCAGAATGACCCGCTGTACTCGGACCGGTGGGCCCCTCTCACCCGTCGGAGCCGCGTCCAGGGCCAAGCACGTCCCCGAAACCCACCGGGCACACGCGTCGGCCCACCCCACATGAACCAGGAGTGACCACCACAGTGGCAGTCAAGATCCGTCTCAAGCGCATGGGCAAGATCCGCGCGCCGTACTACCGCGTCGTCGTCATGGACGGTCGCAAGAAGCGTGATGGCCGGGCGATCGAGGAGATCGGCAAGTACCACCCGACCGAGGAGCCCTCGCTCATCGACATCGACTCCGAGCGCGCGCAGTACTGGCTCTCCGTGGGCGCCCAGCCCACCGAGCAGGTCGCCGCGCTGCTCAAGGTCACCGGCGACTGGCAGAAGTTCAAGGGCCTGCCGGGCGCCGAGGGCACCCTGCGCGTCAAGGGCGTCAGCGCCGAGGAGGCCGCCGAGGCGCGCGCCGCCGCGGTCAAGGCTGCCGAGGACGACGCCGAGAAGCGCAAGGCCAAGGCCTCGGAGGCTGCTGCCGCGGCCACCGAGGAGAAGGCGCCCTCGGACGCGCCCGCCGAGGAGTCCGCCGACGAGACCAATGCTGGCTGACGCCCTCGAGCACCTGGTGCGCGGCGTCGTCGACAACCCCGACGACGTCACCGTCACCTCCCGGTCGCTGCGTCGCGGTGAGCTGCTCGAGGTCCGGGTGCACCCCGACGACCTCGGCCGCGTCATCGGTCGGCAGGGGCGCACGGCGCGCGCCCTGCGCACCGTCGTCTCCGCGCTGTCCACGCGCGGCCCGGTCCGCGTCGACGTCGTCGACACCGACCGCTGACCACCGGCGCGAGCCCTGGTTCACCACCGGTGAGCCAGGGCTCGCGCTCGTTCTACCCCGAGGAGAGCTACAGATGGAGCTGGTGGTCGCCCGCATCGGCGCACCGAACGGCCTGCACGGCCTGGTGCGCCTGGAGGTCCGGACCGACGACCCCGCCGGCCGCCTGACGCCCGGGGCGGTGCTGAGCACCGACCCGCCCGAGCGCGGCCCCCTCACCGTGGCCGCCAGCAGCGAGCGGCAGGGCTCGTGGTACGTGCGCTTCGAACAGGCCAACGACCGCACCGCGGCCGAGGCGCTGCGCGGCACGCTCCTGCTCGCCGCGGCCGAGGAGGACGCCGAGGAGGACGCCTGGTACCCCCACCAGCTCGTCGGCCTGCCGGTGGAGGACACCACCGGCCGGCACCTGGGGACCGTCGCCGGGATCGAGCACATGCCCGCCCAGGACCTGCTCGTCCTCACCGAGGAGGGCGGCCAGCGCACGCTCGTCCCCTTCGTCAGCGAGATCGTCCCGGTCGTGGACGTCCCCGGCCGGCGCGTGGTCCTCGACCCGCCCCGCGGCCTGCTCGCCGGCGACGACGACGGGGCCTGACGTGCGCATCGACGTCCTGACGATCTTCCCCGACTACCTGGCGCCGCTCGAGCTCTCCCTGGTGGGCAAGGCCCGGCAGTCGGGCCTGCTCGACCTCGCCGTCCACGACCTGCGGGCATGGACCACCGACCGGCACCGCACGGTCGACGACACCCCGTTCGGCGGGGGTGCGGGCATGGTCATGCGCCCCGACGTGTGGGGCACCGCCCTGGACGCCGTCCTCGGCGCGGACCCGGCCGACGACGGCGGGACGGTGCTCCTCGTGCCGAGCCCGGCCGGGGAGGTCTTCACCCAGCGGACCGCCGAGGAGCTGGCCGGGGCCCGCCGCCTCGTCCTGGCCTGCGGCCGCTACGAGGGCATCGACGCCCGCGTCGCCGAGCACTACGCCACCCGGCCCGGCGTCACCGTCCGCGAGGTGTCCATCGGCGACTACGTCCTCAACGGCGGCGAGGTCGCCGCGCTCGTCGTCGTCGAGGCCGTGGCGCGGCTGCTCCCGGGCGTCGTCGGCAACCCCGAGTCGCTCGTCGAGGAGTCCCACGGCGCCGCGGGCCTGCTCGAGTACCCCGTCTACACCAAGCCGCCCGCCTGGCGGGACCTGCCCGTCCCCGAGGTCCTCACGTCCGGGCACCACGCCAAGGTCACCCGCTGGCGCCGGGACCGCGCCCTCGAGCGCACCGCCGCCCGCCGGCCCGACCTCCTCGAGCGGCTCACGCCCGAGGCGCTGGACCGTGAGGACCGGCGCGTCCTGGCCGGGCTGGGCTGGTACGTCGGTCCGGGCGGCCCTCGTCGCGCGCAGGTCCGCCGCGCCGTCCCCGACGACGCCGTCGCCCTCGCCGCGCTCGCGGCCGTCACCTTCCCGCTCGCCTGCCCGCCGTCGCTCGGGTCGGAGGCGATCGCCGCGCACGTCGCGACGCAGCTCGACGTCGGCAGCTTCACCCGTTTCCTCACCGACCCCGGGCGCGTCGTGCACGTGGCGGCCGACGAGGACACCGGCGCGCTGCTCGGTTACACGATGGTCGTCCTCGGCTCCCCGGCACCGGGCCACGAGGACGGCGAGGACGTCGCCGAGCTGAGCAAGTGCTACGTCCATCCCGACGTCCACGGCGGGGGACTGGCCGGCCGCCTCGTCGCCGCCGCCACGACCGCGGCCGCGCAGCACGGGGCGAGGCAGCTGTGGCTCGGCACGAACGCCGGCAACCGCCGGGCCCGCCGCTTCTACGAGCGCTGCGGCTTCGCCGTCGTCGGGCGCCGGACCTACGACGTCGGCGGGGTCGCCAACGACGACGTGGTGATGAGCACACCGGTTTTGGCGCCCTGACCCGCTGTGGCAAGATGGACCGGTCATGCGCTCACGGCGCGCGGTCTGCCTCAGGGGACCGGCGCATCCGGGCAGCGTGACCACCATCAGATGGCGGCAGCGCATGCTGCCACGAACAGCGCCGGTGACCTGTGGCACCAGCGGGAAGGCACAACCATGCAGACCCTCGATCACGTCGACGCAGCATCGCTGCGCGACGACATCCCCGACTTCCGGGCGGGCGACACCCTCAAGGTCCACGTCAAGGTCGTCGAGGGAAGCCGCAGCCGTATCCAGATCTTCCAGGGGTACGTCATGGCCCGCTCCGGCGCTGGGGTCCGCGAGACCTTCATCATCCGCAAGGTGAGCTTCGGCGTCGGCGTCGAGCGCACCTTCCCGATCCACTCCCCGTCGATCGACAAGATCGAGGTCGTCTCCCGCGGCGCCGTCCGCCGGGCCAAGCTGTACTACATGCGCGGCCTGCAGGGGAAGAAGGCCAAGATCCGCGAGAAGCGCTGACTCGCGAGCACGTACCATCGCTTCTGCCCGGCTCGTCTCGAGCCGGGCAGAAGTCATTTTCCGACACAGGAGTGCGCAGGCCGTGACGAACGACGACGACGCACGGCCCAGCGCGACGCGCCGCGACCGTGACCAGCTGCGGGCCGAGGAGGCAGGCGAGGCTGCCGAGCCCGCGCCGGGGCGCAAGGGCGGGTGGCTGCGGGAGACCGCGATCGTCGTCGTCAGCGCGCTCGTCCTGTCGGTCCTCATCAAGACCTTCCTCGTCCAGGCCTTCTTCATCCCCTCCGGCTCGATGGAGGACACCTTCGCCGTCGGGGACCGGGTGCTCGTGAGCAAGCTCGCCCCCGGGCCGCTGGACGTCAGCCGCGGGGACGTCGTCGTCTTCGTCGACCCCGGTGGCTGGCTCGAGCCCCGGGCCGACACGCGCAACCAGCTCCAGCGCGGGGTCGAGGAGGTCCTCACCTTCGTCGGCCTCCTCCCTCAGAACGCCGGTGAGCACCTCATCAAGCGGATCATCGGGCTCGGTGGGGACACCGTCGAGTGCTGCGACGCCGACGGACGGCTCACCGTCAACGGCGTCGGGATCGACGAGCCGTACCTCAAGCCGGGCGTCACGCCGAGCGAGATCGAGTTCTCCGTCACCGTGCCCGAGAACCACCTGTGGCTCATGGGGGACAACCGCTCCAACTCCCAAGACTCCCGCGCCCACCAGGGGGACCCGGGGGGCGGAGCCGTGCCGATGCGCAACGTCGTCGGGACCGCGGTCCTCATCCTGTGGCCGTTCGACAGCTGGTCCGTGCTGCGCAACCCGGGCGACACCTTCGCCGAGGTCCCCGCGCCCTGACCGGGCCCGTGCCTACGATGGCTGCGTGCCTGTGAACCGTCCGCCCACCCGGCAGCTCGAGCGGGAGCTGCTCGACTCCGGCCACGGGCTTGTCGCCGGCATGGACGAGGTGGGCCGCGGCGCCCTCGCCGGACCCGTCAGCGTGGGCGTGTGCCTGGTCGACGCGAGCACCGGGCGCCTGCCCCGCGGGCTGCGCGACTCCAAGCTCCTCACCGCCCCCGCCCGCGAGGCCCTGTGCGAGCCGGTGCGCCGCTGGTCGGTGGGCAGCGCGGTCGGGCACGCCGGGCCGGACGAGATCGACGCCGTCGGCATCATCACCGCGCTCCGCCTCGCCGGGACCCGTGCCCTGGCGACCCTCGCGGCGCAGGGACTGGTGCCCGACATCGTCGTCCTGGACGGCATCCACGACTGGCTCACCCCGCCCGACGACCTCTTCGGCGCCCTCGACCCCGGGCTGCCCGTCCTCGTCCCGCCCGTGCGGACCCAGGTCAAGGGCGACCTGCGCTGCGCCGTCATCGCCGGGGCCAGCGTCCTGGCCAAATGCGAGCGTGACGGGATCATGGTCGATCTCGCCGAGCAGCACCGCGCCTACGGCTGGGAGGCGAACAAGGGCTACTCCGCCCCCGGGCACCTCGCCGCGCTGCGTGAGCTCGGACCCACCGAGCTGCACCGCCGGACCTGGCGGCTGCCGACCGGTGGGGAGGCGGCTCCCGAGGACGCTGTGCCGGAGACCACGCCGGTCCCGGTCCCCGCCGGTGCCGTGCTCGCCCGTCCCGGGGCATGATGGGGACGTGAGTGCTGAGGACCTGGAGAACTACGAGGCCGATCTCGAGCTCGGCCTGTACCGCGAGTACCGGGACGTCGTCGGGCTCTTCTCCTACGTCGTGGAGACCGAGCGGCGCTTCTACCTCGCCAACGAGGTGGACCTGCAGGTGCGTTCGGCCGGCGGTGAGGTGTTCTTCGAGCTGACCCTCGGGGACGCGTGGGTGTGGGACGTCTACCGCTCCGCGCGCTTCGTCCGCTCGGTGCGCGTGGTGACGTTCAAGGACGTCAACGTCGAGGAGCTGCCGCGGGCGGAGCTCAACCTCCCCTCCTGAGGCGGTGCTCCCCAGGGCGGCCTCGCGCGGTAGCCCTGCACCGCTCCGGTGCTGGCGCTGCCGGGGCGCGGGCGGCGTCGGTGACGCTGGTCGCGGAGGTGGTGCCCCGTGGCCGCGAAGGACGAGGTCGGCGCCCGTGGTGAGCGCATCGCCGCAGCGATGCTCCATGAGGACGGCTACGAGATCCTCGAGCGCAACTGGCGCTGCCGCGAGGGCGAGATCGACATCGTCGCCCGGGACCCGCGGTCGGACGCCATCGCGTTCGTCGAGGTCAAGACCCGCAGCGGCACCGGCTTCGGTCACCCCGCCGAGGCCGTGGGGCCGGCGAAGCTCGAGCGGCTGCGGCGGCTCGCCGGGCGCTGGCTGAGCGAGCACGGGACGCGCGCGGCGGAGGTCCGCATCGACGTCGTCGCGGTGCTGAGCCGCCGCGGTCGTCCCGCGCTCGTCGAGCACCTGCGGGGGGTGGGCTGACATGGGGCTCGCCCGGACGTGGTCGGTCGCGCTGGTGGGTGTGGAGGGGCACCTCGTCCAGGTGGAGGCGCACGCCGCGAGCGGGCTGCCGGCCTTCATCCTCGTCGGCCTGCCGGACGCGTCACTGTCCGAGGCCCGGGAGCGGGTCCGGGCCGCGGTGACCTCCTGCGCCCTGCCCTGGGACGCGCGGCGGCGCACCGTCAACCTCTCGCCCGCCTCGCTGCCCAAGGCGGGGTCCGCCTTCGACCTCGCCGTGGCGGTCGCCTGCCTCGGGGCGGACGGTCTGCCCGGAGCCGAGCGGGCCGGGCGGGCGGTCCACCTCGGTGAGCTCGGGCTCGACGGCCGTGTCCACCCCGTGCGCGGGGTGCTGCCCGCGGTGGCCGCCGCCGTCGCCGCGGGACGGCGCGACGTCGTCGTGCCCGGCGCCAACCTCGCCGAGGCGCGCCTGGTCCCCGGCGCGCGGGTGCGCGGTGTCCAGCACCTGGCCGAGCTCGCCCGCGACTACGGCGCGGAGGTGGGGGTGCCGGTGCCCGAGGCGCTACCGGCGCCCACCCTGCCCGCGGTCGGGACACCGCCGGACCTCGCGGAGGTCATCGGGCAGGACGAGGCCCGCTTCGCGCTCGAGGTGGCGGCCGCCGGAGGCCACCACCTCCTCATGGTCGGGCCGCCCGGCGCGGGCAAGACGATGCTCGCCGCGCGCCTGCCCGGCCTGCTGCCCGACCTCGAGGATGCCGACGCCCTGGAGGTGACGGCGATCCACTCGGTGGCCGGCACCTTCGACGCCGGCGGGGGCCTGCTGCGTCGCCCGCCCTTCGAGGACCCTCACCACACGGCCACCGCGCAGGCGATCGTCGGGGGCGGGTCGGGGGTGCCGCGGCCCGGTGCCGCCTCCCGCGCCCACCGCGGGGTGCTCCTCCTCGACGAGGCACCGGAGTTCGCCCGCCGGGTGCTCGACTCGCTGCGCCAGCCGCTCGAGCACGGGGAGATCGTCGTCCACCGCGCCCGGGGCGCCGCGCGCTACCCCGCCCGGTTCCAGCTCGTCCTCGCGGCCAACCCCTGCCCCTGCGGCAAGGCCACCGGCAAGGGCCTGGCCTGCACGTGCACCCCGCTGGAGCGGCGCCGCTACTTCGCGCGGCTCTCCGGGCCCCTGCTCGACCGCGTCGACCTCCAGATCGACGTCCCCGCGGTCACCCGCGCCTCTGCGGCCCTCGGTGGGCTGGGCGAGAGCAGCCGCGAGGTCGCCGCCCGGGTCGCCGCGGCGCGTGAGGCGCAGCGGCGACGGCTGGCGGGCACCCCGTGGCAGAGCAACGCCGAGGTGCCCGGCGCCTGGCTGCGCGCCCCGGAGCAGGGCCTCGGCGCCCGCCCCCGTGCGGTGCTGGAGCGGGCCCTGGACTCCGGGGCGCTGAGCCTGCGCGGGATGGACCGCGTGCTCAAGATCGCCTGGACGCTCGCCGACCTCGCCGGGCGTCCGCACCCCGACCTCGACGACGTCGGGGCCGCCATGAGCCTGCGGATCAGAGGAGGCACCGGTGCCTGAGCCGCCCTTCGACCTCACCGACACGCGCCTCGCCGCCGCGGCGTGGACCCGGGTCGCCGAGCCCGGTGACCGCGTCGCCGGTGTGCTGCGCGTCCGCCTGGGACCCGGCCCCGCCCTCGAGTGGCTCTGGCACGTCCGGCGCCGGTCGAGCACACCGGTCCCGCCCGGCGGGGTCCGCGCGGAGGACGCCGTCACCGCCGCCGACTGGCAGAAGGCCGTGGACCGGTGGGGGCCGCGCCTCAAGAACCTCGACATCCGCCGGGAGCTCGGCATGCTCGACGCCGTGGGCGGCCGTCTCCTCCTGCCGGGCGACGACGAGTGGCCCGCCACGCTCGCCGACCTCGGCGAACGGGCACCGGCGGCCCTGTGGGTACGGGGCAACGGGCGCCTGGACGGCGCGCGCCCGGCGGCGGCGATCGTCGGGATGCGCGCGAGCACCAGGTACGGGGAGACCATCGCGGCGCAGCTGGCCATCGAGCTGGCCGGGCGGGGCGTCGTCGTCGTGTCGGGCGGCGCCTACGGCATCGACGCGGCGGCGCACCGCGGAGCGCTCAGCGCCAACGGCCTCACGTGGGCGGTGCTCGCCGGGGGAGTGGACCGTCTCTACCCGGCGGGCAACACCCGCCTGCTCGAGGCGGTCATGGACGAGGGCGTCGTCCTTGCCGAGCCGGCGCCGGGCTCGTCGCCGGGCCGCCACCGCTTCCTCGAGCGCAACCGGCTCATCGCGGCACTCGGGCGGGTGTGCGTCGTCGTCGAGGCGGGGTGGCGCTCCGGAGCACTCAGCACCGCCCGGCACGCCGAGGAGCTCCTGCGCCCGGTGGCCGCCGTACCGGGGCCGGTGACCTCGATGGCCTCCGCCGGCTGCCACCGCCTCCTGCGGGACCGTGGCGCTGTGTGCGTCACCGACGCCGCCGACGTCCTCGAGCTCCTCGCGCCCAGCGGGGAGGACCTCGCCCCCGACCGGGTGGTGCAGCCCGGGCTGCTCGACGGGCTCGACCCGCTCGGGGCCCGCGTGCTCGACGCCTTGCCGGTGAGGTCCGGGGCCACCCTCGCGAGCCTGGCGCGCGCGGCCGGGCTGAGCGAGCGGGAGGTGCGGGCCGGCGTCGGGCGCCTCGAGCTCAGCGGCCACGCCGAGCGCAGCGGCAGCGGCTGGCGCCGGACCGTCAGGCCTATGTGAGCCACGTCACAGTGAGGTAACGTGGTGGGACGACGAGGCCGTCGTACCGGCCGCTGCACACCCGACGCGCGAGGACGCGCCCGCGGCCGGCGGATCGCACGGAGGGGCAGGAACATGGCAGGAAACCGAGCAGTCGCCTACAAGGGCCCGGGCAAGGTCGAGGTCATCGACACGGCCTACCCGACCTTCGAACTGCAGGACGGACCGGGCGTCAACCCGGCGAACGTGGGACGGCAGGTGCACCACGGCGTCATCCTCAAGACCGTCGCCACCAACATCTGCGGCTCCGACCAGCACATGGTCCGGGGTCGCACGACCGCGCCCAGCGACCTCGTCCTCGGCCACGAGATCACCGGTGAGGTCGTCGAGGTCGGACGCGACGTCGAGTTCGTCAAGAAGGGGGACCTCGTCTCCGTTCCGTTCAACATCTCCTGCGGCCGCTGCGTCAACTGCAAGAAGCGGCGCACCGAGATCTGTCTCAACGTGAACCCCGACCGGCCCGGCAGCGCGTACGGCTACGTGGACATGGGCGGGTGGGTCGGCGGGCAGGCCGAGTACGTCCTCGTGCCCTACGCGGACTGGAACGCCCTCGTCTTCCCGGACAGGGACCAGGCGATGGAGAAGATCCTCGACCTCGCGATGCTCTCCGACATCCTGCCCACCGGGTACCACGGCGCGGTGAGCGCGAAGGTCGGGACCGGCTCGACGGTCTACATCGCGGGAGCGGGGCCGGTCGGGCTCGCCGCGGCGGCCTCGGCGCAGCTCCTCGGCGCGGCCGTCGTCGTCGTCGGCGACTTCAACACCGAGCGTCTCGCCCAGGCCAGGAGCTTCGGGTGCGAGACGATCGACCTCAGCAAGGGCGAGCCGCACGAGCAGATCGAGGACCTGCTCAAGGTCCCCGAGGTCGACGCCGCCGTGGACGCCGTCGGCTTCGAGGCGATGGGCCACAGCGGCAAGGAAGCCCCGGCGACCGTGCTCAACAGCGTGATGCGGGTGGCCTCTGCCGGCGCATCGGTCGGCATCCCCGGCCTCTACGTCACGGGCGACCCCGGCGGCGTCGACGAGGCGGCCCAGCGCGGCGCCCTGTCGATGGACTTCGGGACCGGCTGGGCGAAGGCACTCACCTTCGTCACCGGACAGACGCCGGTGATGAAGTACCACCGCGGCCTCATGCAGGCGATCCTCAACGACAGGATCCACATCGCCAAGGCCGTCAACGCCGAGGTCATCGGCCTCGACGACGCACCGCGCGGGTACGAGGAGTTCGACAAGGGCGCGGCGAAGAAGTACGTCATCGACGCCCACGGCTCCATCCGCTGAGCGCGACGCGCCCGGCGGTGAGGCTTGTCCTCACCGCCGGGACGCGCGACGGTGAGCGCGTGCCCGACTCCGCCGCGCTCCTCGACGCCTTCGGGCGCCACCTCGCCCTGCAGCGGGGACTGTCGGAGCACACGGTGCGCGCTTACCTCTCCGACATCCGCTCCCTTCTCGACACGCTGCGCAACCACGACGACGACGTCGACCTCGCCCGCCTCGACCTCACCGCCCTGCGCGCGTGGCTCGCCGGGCAGGCCCGCGAGGGGCGCTCGCGGTCGACGCTCGCGCGCCGCTCGGCGGCCGCGCGCACCTTCTGCACGTGGGCGGTGCGTCAGGGACACCTGGCCGAGGACGTCGGCGTCCGCCTGCAGAGCCCGCGGGCCGACAAGCGGGTGCCGCAGGTGCTCGCCGTGGACGAGGCGACGGTGCTGCTCGACCTCGCCGCCCAGGTGGCCGACGACGGCGACCCGGCCCACCTGCGTGACTGGGCCGTCCTCGAGATGCTCTACGCGACCGGGGTCCGGGTCGCCGAGCTCGTCGGCATCGACGTCACCGCCGTCGACCGCCGCGAGCGGACCGTGCGGGTCCTCGGCAAGGGCGGTGCCGAACGGGTCGTGCCCTTCGGTGTCCCGGCCGACCGTGCCCTGGGGGAGTGGCTCGAGCGGGGCCGTCCGCAGCTCGCGGTGTCGACGTCGCCGCCGGCCCTCTTCCTCGGTTCCCGCGGTGGGCGGCTGGGTGTGCGGGCGGTGCGCGAGCGGGTGCACCGCCTGACGGCGCTCGCGGGCGTGCGGGACATGGCACCCCACGGCCTGCGGCACAGCGCCGCCACGCACCTCCTGGCCGGAGGCTCGGACCTGCGGACCGTCCAGGAGGTGCTCGGCCACGCCTCCCTCGCCACCACCCAGCGCTACACCCACGTGACCCCCGAGCGCCTCCGGGCCGCCTACTCCCAGGCCCACCCCCGCGCCTGACCCGCCCGGTCCTCCCCCCGGTCGCCGACAGCCGACTTCCCGCCGACAGCCGACTTCCCGCCGAGAGCCGACTTGTCGCCGAGAGCCGACTTGTTGCCGAGAGTCGACTTGTCGCCGAGAGCCGACTTGTTGCCGAGAGCCGGCTTCCCGTCGACAGCCGAGTGATGACCGAGACTTGGTTGTGACGGGCAGCCGATCCGGAACTCATTCACCTCTACCGGTGTGGCTCCTGTGAACCGCCTCGCCGCTTCGGCCGTGTTCGGGAAGCAGCCGGATCACGACGTTCTCCGAGAGCAGGGTCAGCGGATCGATATAGACGTCCCGGCCGCGACGCGCTCCCCAGTGGAGGCATGGGGACTCCGAGCAGTGGTGGCCGAGCGGCTCGAGGGCACCGAGCAGCTGTCCCGCCGTCACCTGCTCGCCCCTGCGGGCGGCGGCCGTGACCGGCTCGTAAGTGGTGCGGACGCCGTCGGCGTGATCGACGGACACCACGCCCCGGCCGGCGACCCGACCGGCGAAGGCGACGACGCCGTCGGCGGCTGCTCGTACATGTGCACCGGCCGGGAGGGCGAGATCGACGCCGCGGTGACCTGCCGCCCAGCGTTCAGGCGGCGCGGCGAATGGACGGACGACCTCGCCGCGATCGCCGGTCGGCCACTCGTACTGGACCACCTCGGCTGACGCGGTGGCGCCAGGTGCGACAAATGGTGGAGCAGGCGCCGATGGCTGGGCGAGGAGAAGCGCGCCACCGAGGAGGGCGAGCACGCCTGCTGTGCCCACAGCGCCGCCGCTCAGTCCCATGGCACTAGCGTCTGTGAAGCGCACCCGCCGCGTCGGAGCGCTGACGGGCTCTGGGGACGGCCGCGCCGCGACCGTAGTCGGTGGACCCACCACGTCAGCGTTCAGCGGCAACTCGGCTGTGGGCGGTAGGTCGGCTGTGGGCGGTAGGTCGACTGTCGGCGGTAAGTCGGCTGTCGTTGGTAAGTCGGCTGTGGGCGGTAAGTCGGCTGTCGGCGACAGGGGGGCTGGCGGGGGTGCGGTAGAGTTGGCCCCGCAGCCGGAGCGATCTGGTTGACATCGCGTGCCCACATGTCGCGCTCGCAGTCCTTCGGACCCAGCGACGCGAGGCAGCCGGCGCGGTCCCGCCCAGGCGGGTGCCGGCAGTCGTGAGCACCAGGAGTGGCGACCGCCCGGTCGACCACTGAGACAACCGAGTAGCGGACCAGGCAGCGGCACGCCCGCGCCTGTTCGCCCGACGTGCGGAGCACCCGCACCGGAAAGGACGAGCCATGGCCGTCGTCACCATGCGCCAGCTCCTCGAGAGCGGCGTCCACTTCGGGCACCAGACCCGTCGCTGGAACCCCAAGATGAAGCGCTTCATCTTCACCGAGCGCAACGGCATCTACATCATCGACCTGCAGAAGTCGCTGACGGACATCGACCGTGCGTACGAGTTCGTCAAGGAGACCGTCGCCCACGGCGGCAGCATCCTCTTCGTCGGCACGAAGAAGCAGGCCCAGGAGGCCGTGGCCGAGCAGGCCGCGCGCGTCGGCATGCCCTACGTCAACCAGCGCTGGCTGGGCGGCATGCTCACGAACTTCTCCACCGTGCACAAGCGCCTCCAGCGCATGAAGGAGCTCGAGCAGATCGACTTCGACGACGTGGCGGGCTCGTCCCACACGAAGAAGGAGCTGCTCATGATGCGCCGCGAGAAGGAGAAGCTCGAGCGCACCCTCGGCGGCATCCGCGACATGGCCAAGCTGCCCTCCGCCGTGTGGATCGTCGACACGAAGAAGGAGCACCTCGCGGTCGCCGAGGCGCGCAAGCTCAACATCCCCGTCGTCGCCATCCTCGACACCAACTGCGACCCGGACGAGGTCGACTACGGCATCCCGGGCAACGACGACGCCATCCGCGCCGTCGGGCTCCTCACCCGCGTCGTCGCCGACGCCGCTGCTGACGGTCTCGTCACGCGCCACGGTGGTGGCTCGGGCAGCGCCCCGACCGAGGCCGAGCCGCTGGCCGAGTGGGAGCGCGAGCTCCTCGCCGCCAACGAGGCCGACCAGAGCGCCCAGGCCTCGCCCGTCGTCGCCGAGCAGGGCGACGCGGCCGTCGACGCCGCGCAGCACGCCGCCGGCGTGACGAACGACGCCGAGCAGGTGGCCGCCGCCGCCGAGGACGGCGAGGAGTCCGCTCCCGTCGTCAGCGGCGAGGGCCCGGACGCCACGCAGGTGGCCGACAACGCTCCCGCGACGGACGCCCCCGCGGCCGACGAGCCCCCCGCCAGCCAGGCCTGATCCCCGCTACCTCCGAGGAGACACACACATGGCGAACTACACCGCCGCTGACATCAAGGCGCTGCGTGAGAAGACCGGCGCCGGCATGATGGACGTCAAGAAGGCGCTGGACGAGGCCGACGGCGACGCCGACAAGGCCATCGAGATCATCCGCGTCAAGGGCCTGAAGGGCGTGGCCAAGCGTGAGGGCCGCGCGGCCTCCGACGGCCTCGTCGCCGTCGAGGTCGTCGCCGACGGCGAGGGCGAGACCGGTGTCATGGTCGAGCTCAACTCCGAGACGGACTTCGTCGCGAAGAACCAGGTCTTCATCACCCTCGCCGAGCAGGTCCTCGCGGCCGCCGTCGCCTCCGGCGCGGCCGACGTCGAGGCCCTCCTCGCGGCCCCCGTCGGTGACAGCACCGTCGGCGCCCTCGTCGACGAGCACGCCGCCACCCTCGGCGAGAAGCTCGTCGTGCGTCGCGTGGCCCGCCTCTCCGGCGCGAAGGTGGCGCACTACCTCCACCGCACCGCCAAGGACCTGCCCCCGCAGGTCGGCGTCCTTGTCGCCACGGACGCCGCCGGCGCCGAGGTCGCGCGCGACGTCGCGATGCACATCGCGGCCTACAGCCCGCAGTTCCTCACCCGTGACGAGGTGCCCGCGGACGTCGTCGCCAACGAGCGTCGTATCGCCGAGGAGACCTCCCGCAACGAGGGCAAGCCCGAGGCCGCGCTCCCGAAGATCGTCGAGGGCCGCATGAACGGCTTCTTCAAGGAGACCGTGCTCCTCGACCAGGCCTACGCCCGCGACCCGAAGACCACGGTCGGCAAGGTCGTCGAGGGTGCTGGTGGCACGCTGACCGGTTTCGTCCGGTTCCGCGTCGGCGCCTGACACACACGTCGTCCGGTGGCCCCGGCCCGTACGGGCCGGGGCCACCCGCACACCATCTCCCGGAGGTCTGCATGAACGTCTCGTCCGACACGCCCGCGGGTGGGTCCTCGCCCCGCCGCGTCCTCCTCAAGCTGTCCGGTGAGGTCTTCGGCGGCGGCGCCATCGGCCTCGACGCGGACGTCGTGGCCGGCGTCGCCAAGCAGATCGCCGAGGCCAACGCGGCCGGCGTGCAGATCGCCATCGTCGTGGGCGGCGGCAACTTCTTCCGCGGCGCGGAGCTCTCCCAGCGGGGCCTGGACCGCTCCCGCGCCGACTACATGGGCATGCTGGGCACCGTGATGAACGCCCTGGCGCTCCAGGACTTCCTCGAGCAGGCCGGCGTGCGCACCCGCGTGCAGACCGCCATCACGATGGGTCAGGTCGCCGAGCCCTACATCCCGCTGCGCGCCGTCCGGCACCTCGAGAAGGGCCGCGTCGTCATCTTCGGCGCCGGCGCGGGCATGCCCTACTTCTCCACCGACACGGTCTCCGCCCAGCGCGCCCTCGAGACCCACTGCGACGAGGTGCTCGTGGGCAAGAACGGTGTCGACGGCGTGTACACCGCCGACCCGAACCTCGACCCGACGGCCACCCGCCTGGACCACGTGACCTACGGCGACGCGCTGCGCCAGGGCCTGCGGGTGGTCGACGCCGCCGCCTTCTCCCTGTGCATGGACAACGGCCTGACCATGCGTGTGTTCGGCATGACCACCCCCGGCAACGTCACGCGGGCGCTGCTGGGTGAGAAGATCGGCACACTGGTGACGGTCGACGGCGGTGGCGACACCCCCGCGGCAGCAGACGACATGAAGGAGACACGGTGATCGACGAGATCCTCCTCGAGGCCGAGGAGAAGATGGACAAGGCTGTCGAGGTGGCCGGCGAGGACTTCGCCGCGATCCGCACCGGCAGGGCCAACGCGGGGATGTTCTCCAAGATCCTCGTCGACTACTACGGGGCGCCCACGCCGCTGCAGCAGCTCGGCTCCCTCACCATCCCCGAGGCGCGCACCGTCCTCATCCAGCCCTACGACCGCGGCGCGTCCAACGCGGTCATCAAGGCGCTGCGGGAGTCCGACCTGGGCGTCAACCCGACCGACGACGGCAACGTCATCCGTGTGGCGCTGCCCGCCCTCACCGAGGAGCGCCGCCGCGACTACGTCAAGCTGGCCAAGACCAAGGCCGAGGACGCGCGCATCTCCATCCGCAACGTCCGCCGCAAGACCAAGGACGAGCTCGACCGGATGAAGAAGGACGGCGACGCCGGCGAGGACGAGGTCGACCGCGCCGAGAAGGAGCTCGAGGGGTTGACGAAGAAGCGCGTCGACGCCGTCGACGAGCTCCTCGCCGGCAAGGAACGAGAGCTCCTCGAGGTCTGAGTGAGCACCACCGGCGGTGACCCGCCGCTCACCCGCCGCCAGATCCGCGAGATCCAGGAGGGTGCGCGGCGCGCCATCGTGACCCAGGCGCCGCCCAAGCCGGCCAGCCGTGCGGGACGCAATCTCCCCGCGGCGATCGCGGTCGGCCTGGGCCTGCTCGGCCTGCTCCTCCTGTGCCTGTTCGTGCGCGAGGAGGCGTTCGTCGTGCTCGCGCTGCTCGCCACGAGCGGGGCGCTGTGGGAGTTCGCGCGCGCCGTCGGCACCCGCGGGGTCGTCGTGCCGCTCCTGCCGCTGTGGGTCGGCAACGCCGGGATCCTCGTCTCGGCCTACACCGCCGGGCCGAGCGCCATGCTCGTCGCGTTCTTCCTCACCGCCGGCGGCGTGCTCGTGTGGCGGGTGCTCGACGGCGGTGGGCCCGCCGCCGTGCGCGACGCCTGCGCCGGCGTCCTCGCCTCGGCCTACGTCTCCTTCCTCGCCGGCTTCGCGGTCCTCCTCCTCACCGAGGACCGCGGGCCCTGGCTGGTCCTCACGCTCGTGCTGTGCGCCGTCGCCAACGACACCGGCGGTTACGTCGCCGGTGTCCTCGTCGGTCGCCACCCGATGGCGCCCTCGATCAGCCCGAAGAAGTCGTGGGAGGGGGCCGGTGGCTCCCTCGTGCTCGCGGCCGCGGTCGGTGTCGGGCTGGCGCTGCTCGCGCTCGACGCGCCGTGGTGGGTGGGGCTCGCCCTGGGAGCCGGCGCCGTCGTCACCGCCACCGTCGGGGACCTGTCGGAGTCGCTCCTCAAGCGTGATCTCGGACTCAAGGACATGGGCACGCTGCTGCCCGGCCACGGCGGAATCCTCGACAGGTTGGACTCCCTGCTCATGACGGCACCGGCGAGCTACCTCCTGCTCACGACGTTCGTCGGCTGACTCCCAGGAACATCTGGAACAATCGGCAGCGACATGTCGACGACTGCACCCCTCCCTCCGACGCCAGGCGCTGCCGGTGAGCGGCCCCAGCTGACCTTCACCGCGCGCCGCCGCGGCAAGCCCCCGCGCCACCTGGCCGACCTCACCCGCGAGGACCGCGCGGCGGTGCTGCGCGAGAAGGACCTGCCCGCCTTCCGGGCCGACCAGCTCTCGCGCCACTACTTCAGCCACCTCACCCGCGACGACGCCGCGATGAGCGACCTGCCGGCCAGCGGCCGCGACGAGCTCGTCAACGAGCTCCTGCCCGAGCTGCTCACCGAGGTCCACACGCTCCAGGCCGACGCCGGGGCCACCCGCAAGGCGCTGTGGAGCCTCTTCGACGGCGCCAAGGTCGAGTCCGTCCTCATGCGCTACTCCGAGCGCGCCACCCTGTGCGTGTCCTCCCAGGCGGGCTGCGGCATGGCCTGCCCGTTCTGCGCCACCGGCCAGCAGGGCCTGACCCGCAACCTCTCGACGGCGGAGATCGTCGAGCAGGTGCGCGTCGCGGCCGCGGCCTGCCGGGACGGCCTGCTCACCGGCGGCCCCACCCGCCTCACCAACGTCGTCTTCATGGGGATGGGCGAGCCGCTGGCGAACTACCGCGCCGTCATCAACGCGGTGCGCCGGATGGTCGAGCCCAGCCCCGCGGGCTTCGGGCTGTCCGCCCGCAACGTGACCGTCTCGACGGTCGGGCTCGTCCCGGCCATCGACAAGCTCGCCAAGGAGGGGCTGCCGGTGACGCTGGCCGTGTCCCTCCACGCCCCAGACGACGGTCTGCGCGACGAGCTCATCCCGATCAACTCCCGCTGGAAGGTCGGTGAGCTGCTCGACTCCGCCCGCCGCTACTTCGACGCCACCGGGCGCCGCGTGAGCATCGAGTACGCGCTCATCCGCGACATCAACGACCACCAGTGGCGCGCCCAGCTCCTCGCCGACGAGCTCCTCGCCCGCGGCAAGGGCTGGATCCACGTCAACCCGATCCCGCTCAACCCGACGCCGGGCTCCAAGTGGACCGCCTCGGACCCGGACGTCGAGGACACCTTCGTCCGGACCCTGCGCAGGGCCGGGATCCCGACGACGGTCCGCGACACCCGCGGCAGCGACATCGACGGCGCCTGCGGCCAGCTCGCCGCCGAGCAGCTCGCCACCGCGGCGCCCAAGGTCGGTGTCCCCGAGGTGAAGGAGCCCACGCGATGAGCACGCTGTTCCCGGTCGTGGGGCGGATGAGCACGGGGTACGACCGCGAGCAGGTCGAGGAGTTCTTCACCCGTGCCCGCCAGGCCTACGAGGCGGGACGCGCCGGGAACGACGGCGCCCTCACCGAGACCGACGTGCGCCAGGTGGCCTTCGACCTCGTGCGGTCCGGGTACGCGACCGGCTCGGTCGACTCGGCGCTCGACCGCCTCGAGGCGGCTCTCGTCCAGCGGCGCCGTGACGCCTTCGTCGCCGCCCACGGGCAGCAGGCGTGGATGGACCGCATCGCCGAGCGCGCCACGACGCTCTACCCGCGTCTCGTCCGCCCGGCGGGGGAGCGCTTCGCGCCACCCGAGAGCGGCCGTGGCTACGACCGCGACGTCGTCGACGACCTCATGGACCGGCTCGTCGCCTACTTCGACGCCGACGGCGACCTCACCGCCGCCGAGATCCGCACCGTCACCTTCCCCTCCGCCCGTCGCGACAAGGCCTACGCCGAGGGTGTCGTCGACGCCTACCTCGACCGCGCCGTCGAGGTCCTCCTGGCCGTCGAATGACCACGCTCACGCTGCTCGGCTCGACGGGCTCGATCGGGACGCAGGCCCTCGAGGTCGTCTCCCGCGGCGGCTACGAGGTCGCCGCACTCGCGGCCGGCGGGGCGAACCTGCGGCTGCTCGCCGAGCAGGTCCTCGACCACGACGTGCCGCTCGTCGCCGTGTCCCACGCCAGCGCCGCGGACGTGCGAGACGCCGTCGCCGCCGTCGCGGCGGAGCGCGGCGTGCGGACGCCGCCGCTCGAGGTGCTCGTCGGGGAGGGGGCCGCGACCGAGCTCGCCGGCGCGGGCAGCGACGTCGTCCTCAACGGCGTCACCGGCTCCGTCGGCCTGGAGCCCACCCTCGCGGCTCTCGCCGCCGGGTCGAGCCTGGCGCTGGCGAACAAGGAGTCGCTCGTCGTCGGCGGCGCACTCGTCCGCGCCGCGCGGCAGCGGCCCGACCAGATCGTCCCCGTCGACTCCGAGCACTCCGCGATGGCCCAGGCGCTGCGCTCCGGCGCGCACGCCGAGGTCGCCCGCCTCGTCCTCACCGCCTCCGGTGGTCCCTTCCGCGGCCGCCGCCGGGAGGAGCTCGCCGAGGTGACCGCCGCCCAGGCGCTGGACCACCCCACGTGGGCCATGGGTCCGGTTGTCACCGTCAACTCCGCCACCCTCGTCAACAAGGGCCTGGAGCTCATCGAGGCCCACCTCCTCTTCGACGTCGCCGTGGAGGACATCACCGTCGTCGTCCACCCGCAGTCGGTCGTCCACTCGATGGTCGAGTTCGTCGACGGCTCGACGATCGCGCAGGCCTCCCCGCCCGACATGCGCCTGCCCATCGCGCTCGCGCTGTCCTGGCCCGCCCGCCCCCAGCGCGCCGTCGCCCCGTGCCGCTGGGACGAGGCGACGAGCTGGACCTTCGAGCCGCTGGACGAGGACACCTTCCGCGGCGTGCGCCTGGCGCGCCACGCGGCCGCCGCCTCGGCCACCCACCCGGCCGTCCTCAACGCCGCCAACGAGGAGTGCGTCGCCGCGTTCCTCGACGGGCGCCTCGGCTTCCTCGCCATCACCGACATCCTCGAGCAGGTCCTCGCCGAGCACGACGGCGTCCCCGCCGAGCGCCTCGACCTCGCGACCGTCCACGCCGCCGAGGCCTGGGCCCGGCACCGCGCCCGGGCGCTGGCAGGCGCGCGATGAGTTTCCTCGTCGGCGTCCTCGTGCTCGTCGTCGGGCTCGTCGTCTCCATCGCCCTTCACGAGGTCGGGCACCTCCTGCCCGCCAAGCGCTTCGGCGTCAAGGTCACCGAGTACTTCGTCGGGTTCGGCCCCACCCTGTGGTCGCGCCGGCGCGGGGAGACCGAGTACGGCGTCAAGGCCGTGCCGCTCGGCGGCTACGTGCGGATGGTGGGCATGTACCCGCCCGCACGCACGGACCGGCCCGTGCGGCGCCGTCGTGACGGGCGCGCCACCCTCGTCGAGGAGGCGCGCGAGTTCGCCCTGGCGGAGGTCGGTCCCGGCGAGGAGCACCGCACCTTCTCCTCCCTCAGCGTGCCGAAGAAGCTCGTCGTCATGCTCGGCGGGCCGGTGATGAACCTCCTCATCGCCGTCGTCCTCCTCTCCGTCGTGCTCGTCGGCGTGGGGGTGCCCGCCTACACCGCCACGCTCGGCAACGTCCAGGAGTGCCTGCCGGCCGACCCCGCGGCCACCGAGTGCGCCGGGACCGACCCCGCCGCTCCCGGCGCCGTCGCCGGCCTCCAGCCGGGCGACACCGTCCTGTCGTGGGGCGGACGGCCGGTCGTGTCGTGGGACGACGTGCGCGCGGCCATCGCCGCGTCCGGACCCAGCCCGGCCACCGTCGTCGTCGAGCGGGACGGGCAGGAGCGCACGGTCACGGTCACGCCCGTGATGAGCGAGCGGCCCGTCGTCGTCGACGGCGAGGTCCGCACCGACGACGCCGGTGAGCCGGTGACCGAGCCGCAGCCCTTCGTCGGGATCGGTCCGGTCGCCGAGCTCGTCCCACAGCCGGTCACCGCCGTGCCCGGGAGGGTCGTCGAGGCGGTGGGCGCGACCGTCACCGTCGTCCTCACGCTCCCGCAGCGGCTCGTCGACGTCGCCCAGGCGGCCTTCGGTGAGGAGGAGCGCGACCCCGGCGTCGTCGGGCTCGTCGGCGTGGGCCGCTTCGCCGGGGAGATCGCCTCCATCGACAGCGAGCGCTACGGCGTCGTCGAACGGACGGCGGACCTGCTCGGCCTGCTCGCCTCCCTCAACCTCGCGCTGTTCGTCTTCAACCTCATCCCGCTGCTCCCGCTCGACGGCGGCCACATCGCCGGCGCGCTGTGGGAGGGCCTGCGCCGCCGGGTCGCGACCTGGCGGGGACGCCCGGACCCCGGCCCCGTGGACGTCGCGCGGATGCTGCCCCTCACCTACGTCGTCGTCATCGCGATGGTGGGCATGAGCCTGCTCCTCGCCTACGCCGACATCGTGCGGCCGGTCACCCTCACCGGCTGAGCCGTGCACACAGGCGGCGCCGTGGGGGATACTGACGAGGTGAGTACTCCGATCTCCCTCGGCATCCCGACCGTCAAGGAGCAGCCGCCCGTGCTGGCTCCCCGCCGGAAGACCCGCAAGATCCGGGTCGGCGACGTCGAGGTGGGCGGCGACGCCCCCGTGAGCGTCCAGTCGATGACGACGACGAAGACGCACGACATCAACGCCACCCTCCAGCAGATCGCCGAGCTCACGGCCTCGGGCTGCGACATCGTCCGCGTGGCCTGCCCCACGGACAAGGACGCCGAGGCGCTGCCGATCATCGCCAAGAAGTCCCAGATCCCGGTGATCGCCGACATCCACTTCCAGCCGAAGTACGTCTTCGCGGCCATCGAGGCGGGCTGCGGCGCGGTGCGCGTCAACCCGGGCAACATCCGCAAGTTCGACGACAAGGTCAAGGAGATCGCCAAGGCGGCCTCCGACGCCGGCGTCTCCCTGCGCATCGGCGTCAACGCCGGCTCGCTGGACCCGCGTCTGCTCAAGAAGTACGGCAAGGCGACGCCCGAGGCGCTCGTCGAGTCCGCCGTGTGGGAGGCCTCCCTCTTCGAGGAGCACGGCTTCCACGACTTCAAGATCTCCGTCAAGCACAACGACCCCGTCGTCATGGTGCGTGCCTACGAGCTGCTCTCCGAGCAGGGCGACTGGCCGCTGCACCTCGGTGTCACCGAGGCCGGGCCCGCCTTCCAGGGCACGATCAAGTCCGCCACCGCCTTCGGTGCCCTGCTCTCCAAGGGCATCGGTGACACGATCCGGGTCTCCCTCTCCGCCCCGCCGGTGGAGGAGATCAAGGTCGGCAACCAGATCCTCGAGTCGCTCAACCTGCGCCCGCGCAAGCTCGAGATCGTCTCCTGCCCCTCCTGCGGCCGCGCCCAGGTGGACGTCTACCAGCTGGCCGACGACGTCACCGCGGGCCTCGAGGGCATGACCGTCCCGCTGCGCGTCGCCGTCATGGGCTGCGTCGTCAACGGCCCCGGCGAGGCCCGGGAGGCGGACCTCGGCGTGGCCTCCGGCAACGGCAAGGGCCAGATCTTCGTCAAGGGCGAGGTCATCAAGACCGTCCCCGAGGACCAGATCGTCGAGACCCTCATCGCCGAGGCCAACCGGATCGCCGAGGAGATGGGCCTGGAGTCCGAGCCCGGCGGCCCGGTCGTCTCGGTCGGCTGAGCGGAGCCCGGGTGCTGGGCAGGTGGCTCCACCCCGTGGGCCCGCGGGTCCGTCCCCTGCGGGACGAGGACCGGGAGGCCGCCCTCGGGCTGTGCGCCGCCGACCCCGTCGGCAACGTCCTCGCCGCCGTCCAGGTCGAGATGCTGGGCCGGCGCCGGCTGCCCGGCGCCGAGCTCCTCGGCGTGTGGCGCGAGGGTGAGCTGCGCGCCCTGTGCTGGTCCGGGGCCAACCTCGTCCCGGTCGCGGTCGACGAGCCGGAGCTCCTCGACGCCGTCGCCGACCACGTCCGGGGGCGGGGACGCCGGGCCTCCTCGATCGTCGGCCCCGCCGAGCAGGTGCTCGGGCTGTGGGACCGGCTCGGTCCGCGGTGGCTGCCTCCCCGCGAGGTGCGTGCCGACCAGCCCTCGATGGCGATCTCCGACACCCCCGCCGTCGAGCCCGACGCGCGGGTGCGGCTGAGCGGCCTGGAGGACCTCGACGTCGTCGTCCCGGCCTGCGTGGCGATGTTCACCGAGGAGGTGGGCTACTCGCCCCTCGCCTCCGGTGGTGCCTACGCGGCGCGGGTCCACGAGCTCGTCTCGACGCAGCGGTCCTACGTCCGCATCGAGGAGGCCCCCGAGGGCCGGCGCGTCGTCTTCAAGGCGGAGGTCGGCGCGTGCGCGCTCGGCGTCGCGCAGATCCAGGGCGTGTGGGTGCACCCCGAGCACCGCGGCGAGGGCATCGCGGCACCGGCGATGGCCGCCGTCGTCGAGGACGTGCGCCGCCGCACCGCGCCGGTGGTCTCGCTGTACGTCAACGGCTACAACGCCCCCGCCATCGCGACGTACCGCCGCACCGGCTTCGAGCAGGTCGGCACCTACGCCACCGTCCTGTTCTGAGCGAGGTCCGGCGCCCGCCTCCTCGCGCCGAGAGCTGGATCGTGCCCGCGGGGCGATACGCTGACCGGCGTGCTGATGCGGATGTCGACCCTGTTCCTGCGAACCCTGCGTGAAGACCCGGTGGACGCCGAGCTGCCGAGCCACCGGCTGCTCGTGCGAGCCGGCTACATCCGCCGCGCCGCCCCCGGCATCTACACCTGGCTGCCGCTCGGCCTGCGGGTCCTCGGCAAGATCGAGCAGGTCGTGCGCGAGGAGATGACCGCCGCCGGCGCCCAGGAGGTCCACTTCCCGGCGCTGCTGCCGCGCGAGCCCTACGAGGCCACCGGCCGGTGGACCGAGTACGGACCGAACCTGTTCCGCCTCCAGGACCGCCGCGAGAACGACTACCTCCTCGCCCCCACCCACGAGGAGATGTTCACCCTCCTCGTCAAGGACCTGTACTCCTCGTACAAGGACCTGCCGCTCACGCTCTTCCAGATCCAGACGAAGTACCGCGATGAGGCGCGTCCGCGCGCCGGCCTGCTGCGCGGGCGCGAGTTCATCATGAAGGACGCCTACTCCTTCGACATCGACGACGCCGGCCTCGAGCGCTCCTACCGCGCCCAGCGTGAGGCCTACGAGCGGATCTTCACCCGCCTGGGCCTGGAGTACGTCATCGTCGCGGCGACGAGCGGCGCCATGGGCGGGTCCCGCTCCGAGGAGTTCCTCTTCCCGACGCCGTCCGGCGAGGACACGTTCGTCCGCTCGCCCGGCGGGTACGCCGCCAACGTCGAGGCCGCGCTCACCGCCGTCCCCGAGCCCCTCGACGCCACCGACCTGCCGCCGGCACAGGTGCGCGACACCCCCGGGTCCACGACCATCGACACCCTCGTGGAGCAGGCCAACGCGCTCTACCCGCGCCCCGACCGGCCGTGGACGGCCGCGGACACGCTGAAGAACGTCGTCCTCGCCCTCACCCACCCCGACGGCACCGACGAGCTCGTCGTCGTTGGCCTGCCCGGGGACCGCGAGGTCGACCTCAAGCGGCTCGAGGGAGCCCTCGAGCCGACCCTCGTCGCGCCCGCCACCGACGAGCAGCTCGCCACACGGCCCGAGCTCGTCAAGGGCTACATCGGTCCCGCCGTCATCGGCCCCAACGCCGGCGACGACGGCGAGGACCGCACCTCCCTGCGCTACCTCCTCGACCCTCGCGTCGTGCCCGGCACGAGCTGGATCACCGGCGCGAACGAGGACGGCACGCACGTCTTCGGGCTCGTCGCCGGCCGCGACTTCACCGCCGACGGCACGATCGAGGCCGCCGAGGTCCGCGCCGGAGACCCCGCGCCGGACGGCTCGGGCCCGCTCGAGCTCGCCCGCGGCATCGAGATCGGCCACGTCTTCGCCCTGGGGCGCAAGTACGCGGAGGCGCTCGGCCTCAAGGTCCTCGACGAGAACGGCAAGGCCGTCACGGTGACGATGGGCTCCTACGGCATCGGTGTCAGCCGCGCGCTCGCCGCCGTCGCCGAGGCGACGTGCGACGACTCCGGACTGGCCTGGCCGATGTCCCTCGCCCCCTTCCACGTCCACCTGCTCGCCACCGGCAAGGACCCCGAGGTCTTCGCCGAGGCCGAGCGCATCGCCGCCGCGCTCACCGCGCAGGGCATCGAGGTGCTCCTCGACGACCGTCCGAAGATGTCCGCGGGCGTGAAGTTCGCCGACTCCGAGCTGCTCGGTGTGCCGCTCGTCCTCGTCGTCGGCCGCGGCCTCGCCGAGGGCAAGGTCGAGCTGCGCGAGCGGGCCACGGGGGAGCGGCGCGAGCTGCCCGTCGGGGAGGCCGTGGACGCGGTCGCGTCGGCCGTGCGGTCCGCCCTCGGGGCCTGACCGTCACCGTGTCCGGGCGCCGCGCGCTGGCGGCCGCGCTCCTCGCCGCGCTCACCCTCACGGGCTGCGGGCTCCGCCTCGAGACCCCGCCGCCCGAGGTGCCCACCGCCGACGCCGTGGAGCAGGCCCGCCAGGACGCCGCCGTGGTGGCCGCGCAGCTGCGCGCGGCCGCCGGTGCGGCGACCACCGGCGGGGAGGCGGGGGAGGTGCTCGCCGCCGTCCGGGCGGCGGCGGCCGAGCACCACGCGGCCCTCGGTGGGGTCTGGGAGCCGTGGCCGGGCGCCGGCCCGGAGGCGACGGCGTACCCGGACGGCCCGGCCACGCCCGCGCCCACACCGGCCGCGACTCCCGAGCAGGTCCTCGACCTCCTCGAGGAGGGCGCCGCCGCCGCGCGTGCGGACGCGCTCGACCACGACGGCGAGCTCGGCCGGCTGCTCGCCGCCGTCGCGATCTCGCGCACCTGGCTCGCCGTCGACCTGGCGCGCGCCCTGTCCGTCGAGGCCGAGCGGCTCCCGGCCGCACCGCAGCCGGCCCCGGCCCCCGGCACGATCGACCCGCAGACCTCGCGCGCGGTGGACGCCGCCCGGTACGCCTTCGAGGTCGTCGCCGCCCGCAGCAGCGGCGCCCAGCGGGAGGCCGCGGTCACGCGTGCCGAGCAGCTCGGGCTCGTCGCCGGAGCCGTCGCCCCCGAGGAGGACGAGCGCGAGGTCGCCTACGACGTGGGCGACATCGCGGGGACGGCGACGCCGGAACGTGCCCTGGCGGGCGCGGCCGAGCTCGACGTCGTCGCCGCGTACGTCGCGCTGCTCGGGACCGCGGCCGAGGACCGCGAGACGGTGCTCGACGCCGCGACCTACGCCGCCGGGCAGGCGCGGTCGTGGGATACCGCACTCCCGGCCCTGCCGGGCCTCTCCTGAGAGGGGCCCGGGCCCCGGGTAAGGTGTGGGAGTTCCGCAGCCGAGCCCCCAGGAGAGCACCATGGCACGCCCGTCGGACGTCGCAGCCGAGCTGCGCCGCGTCCTCGAGCCCGTCGTCACCGACGCCGGCCTGTACCTCGAGGACGTGAGCGTGAGCGCGGCCGGCCGGCGCAGCGTCGTGCGGGTCGTCGTCGACCTCGCGGACGGGCCCGGTGGCGTCGGCTCCGACCTCCTCACCGACGTCTCCCGCCAGGTCTCCACGACCCTCGACGACGTCGACGTCGTCGCCGGGGCGTACACCCTGGAGGTCTCCACCCCCGGAGTCACGCGCCCGCTCACGACGGCACGGCACTACCGCCGTGCCGAGGGGCGACTCGTGCGACTGCGCACCACGTCCGGCGCCGTGCGCGGACGTGTGCTCGCGGTCGACGGCGCGGACGTGGTCATCGACACTGAGGGCACGCGTCAGGTCGTCGCGCTGTCCGACATCACCTCGGGCACCGTCGAGCCCGAGCTGGGGCGTGCGGCAGACGCTGCCGCAGAGGGCTGAGGAGGACACATGGACATCGACATGACCGCGCTGCGCCTGATCGAGAGCGAGCGTGAGATCCGCCTCGACGTGCTGGTCGGCGCGATCGAGGAGGCACTCCTCCTCGCCTACCAGCGCACCCCGGGCGCCGCGGAGCGGGCCCGCGTCGAGGTGGACCGCCGCACCGGCCGCGTCACCGTCATGGCGACGGAGGTCGACGAGGAGGGCAACGCCGTCGGCGAGTACGACGACACCCCCAGCGGCTTCGGCCGGATCGCCACCGCCACCGCCCGCAGCGTCATCGTCCAGCGGCTGCGCGACGCCGAGGACGACCAGGTCATGGGCTCGCTGCGCGACCGCGCCGGGACCCTCATCGCCGGTGTCGTCCAGCAGGGCCGCGACCCCCGCGTCGTCCTCGTCGACATCGGCGAGCTCGAGGCCGTCCTGCCCGCCCACGAGCAGGTGCCCACCGAGACCTACCGCCACGGCGACCGCCTGCGCGCCTACGTCCTGGAGGTGGCGCGCGGCGCCAAGGGCCCCTCGGTCACCCTCTCGCGCACCCACCCCAACCTCGTGCGCGAGCTCTTCGCCCTCGAGGTCCCCGAGGTCGCCGACGGCAGCGTCGAGATCAAGGCGCTGGCCCGCGAGGCCGGGCACCGGACGAAGATCGCCGTCGCCTCCACCGTCCCCGGCCTCAACGCCAAGGGTGCCTGCATCGGCCCCATGGGCCAGCGTGTCCGGGCGGTCATGAGCGAGCTCGACGGCGAGAAGATCGACATCGTCGACTACAGCGAGGACGCCGCGACCTTCGTCGGCAACGCGCTGTCGCCCGCCCGTGTCACGAGCGTCGAGGTGGTCGACGCCGAGGAGCGGTCCGCACGCGTCGTCGTGCCCGACTTCCAGCTGTCCCTGGCCATCGGCAAGGAGGGCCAGAACGCCCGGCTCGCCGCGCGCCTGACCGGCTGGCGGATCGACATCCACTCCGACACCGAGGGTGAGCAGGCCGAGGGCTGAGCACCCTCGGCGGGGGCGTGTGAGCAAACACACCACCCCCCGCCGCGGTGCCCATCACTGTCCCGCAGGGGCGGGTGGGGGTAGACTTCCCGACGGGCCACAGCCCGAACTCCCATGACAGCGCCTCCTTCCCCCTCACCTCCCGGCGAGGGACAGGTACGCACCTGTGTGGGATGCCGGGCCAGGGCCCCGCGGTCCGCCCTCGTGCGGGTCGTCCTCGTTCCCCACACGCCTCGCGCGGTGGTGGACGAACGGACGGACGCCCCCGGGCGGGGGGCCTGGTTGCACGCTGACCGGGCCTGCCTGGACCTCGCCGATCGCCGGCGGGCGATCCCCCGGGCCCTGCGCTCCGCAGGACCGGTGGACACCACCGCCGTCACGGAGTGGTTCAGCACGAAGAACGCCGGGTCAGACCTGAGCCGGCACGAGTCATCGACGAAGAAAGCGGGTTGGAAGCCGATGGGCACCCGATGAGTACCCAGCGATGAGTTTCAAGCACTAACACGGCCCCACCCTGTCCCGGGCGGGCCGAGACAGGAGAAATGTGGCAAAGCTTCGCGTCCACGAGCTCGCCAAGGAGCTCGGCGTCGACAGCAAGACGGTTCTGGCCAAGCTCGGCGAGCTCGGCGAGTTCGTCAAGTCGGCCTCGTCCACCGTCGAGGCGCCCGTCGTGCGCCGCCTCCGGGAGGCCATTCCCGCACCGTCGGCCTCCGAGGAGAAGCCGGCACCCAAGAAGGCGGTCAAGCCCAAGGCTCCCGCCGCCAAGACCGCTGAGCCGCAGGCCCCTGCCGAGCAGAAGGCCCCGGCCGCACCCGCCGCCCCGGCACCCACCCCCGCGCGTCCGGCACCCGCCGCCGCGGAGCGCCCCGCGGCACCCAAGCCGGGCGCACCCGCCCCGGCCCCCGCGCCGGAGCCCGAGGCGGCTCCGGCC
>NZ_VUKC01000017.1 GCF_009193135.1 Georgenia satyanarayanai | reverse complement strand
GCCGTCCGCCCCCGCTGCTGTACCCGGCCCCAGTCCTAGGAGGAGAGATGGCCAGCTTCGTCGACCGTGTCGTGCTGCACGTGGCAGGCGGAAACGGTGGCAACGGTGTCGCCTCCATCCGCCGGGAGAAGTTCAAGCCCCTGGGTGGCCCCGACGGCGGCAACGGCGGCCGGGGCGGTGACGTCATCCTCGAGGTCGACCCGCAGACGACGACGCTGCTCGCCTACCACCACTCCCCGCACCGCCGCGCCACCAACGGCGCCCAGGGCGCCGGGGACATGCGCAACGGCCGCAACGGTGAGGACCTCGTCCTCACCGTCCCCGACGGCACCGTCGTCAAGACCGCTGACGGCGAGGTCCTCGCCGACCTCGTCGGCGCCGGCACCCGCCTCGTCGCCGCCGCCGGTGGACTCGGGGGACTGGGCAATGCCGCCCTCGCCTCCCCGCGCCGTAAGGCCCCCGGCTTCGCGCTCCTCGGTGAGGAGGGGGAGACCGCCGACCTCATCCTCGAGCTCAAGAGCGTCGCGGACGTCGCACTCGTCGGCTTCCCCAGCGCCGGCAAGTCCAGCCTCATCGCGGCCCTGTCCGCGGCGCGGCCGAAGATCGCCGACTACCCCTTCACCACGCTCGTGCCGAACCTCGGCGTCGTCCAGGCCGGTGACGAGCGCTTCACCGTGGCCGACGTGCCCGGCCTCATCCCCGGCGCCAGCCAGGGCAAGGGCCTGGGCCTGGACTTCCTGCGCCACATCGAGCGCTGTGCCGTCATCGTCCACGTCCTCGACTGCGCCACCCTCGAGCCGGGGCGCGACCCCGTCAGCGACCTCGACACGATCGAGGCGGAGCTCTCCGCCTACGCGGAGGACCTCACGGTGAGCGGTCGGCTGCCGCTGGGTGAGCGGCCGCGCGTCGTCGTCCTCAACAAGATCGACGTGCCCGAGGCGCGTGAGCTCGCGGAGATGGTCCGCGCCGAGCTCGAGGAGCGCGGCCTGCCCGTCCACGAGGTCTCCGCCGCGAGCCACGAGGGCCTGCGCCCGCTGTCGTTCGCGCTCGCCGGGCTCGTGGCCCAGGCCCGCGCCGCCGCGCCGCCGGCCGAGCCGGCGCGCGTCGTGCTGCGCCCGCGGGCGGTCGACGACGCCGGGTTCACCGTCACCCGGCGCAACCGCCACGAGGGCTTCTTCTTCCAGGTCCGCGGCTCCAAGCCGGAGCGGTGGGTCCGCCAGACCGACTTCGCCAACGACGAGGCCGTCGGCTACCTCGCCGACCGTCTCGCGCGCCTCGGCGTCGAGGACGAGCTGTTCAAGGCCGGTGCGAAGCCGGGCGACGAGGTCGTCATCGGCTCGGTCGAGGGTGGCGTCATCTTCGACTGGGAGCCCACGATGGTCACCGGCGCCGAGCTGCTCGGCGCCCGCGGCAGCGACCTGCGGATCGAGGACGCCGCCTACGCCCCGCGCTCGACGCGCGCGGACAAGCGCCGCGAGTACCAGGAGCGGATGGACGCCAAGACCCGGGCCCGCGAGGAGCTGTGGACCGAGCGGGAGTCCGGACACTGGGCCACGCCCGAGTCGGAGGACCCGCCCGCGGCACAATAGGGCCGTGACCCCGCCACTTCTCGACCGTTCCGCCATGGCCGACGCCGGGAGGGTCGTCGTCAAGATCGGCTCCTCGTCGCTCACCGCGCCGGGCGGGCGCCTGGACGTGGACCGGATCCACCGGCTCGTGGCCCTCCTCGCCGAGCGGCGCGCCGCCGGCCAGGAGGTCGTGCTCGTCTCCTCGGGCGCGATCGCGGCGGGCATCGCCCCGCTCGGCCTGCCGATGCGGCCGACCGACCTCGCGACCGCGCAGGCCACCGCGTCGGTGGGGCAGGGGCTGCTCGTGGCGCGGTACACCGAGGCCTTCGCCGAGCACGGCCGCCGCGTGGGACAGGTGCTCCTCACCGCCGAGGACCTCATCCGCCGTCAGCACTACCGCAACGCCCAGCGCGCCCTGGAGCGCTTGCTCGCCCTCGGCGTCGTGCCCATCGTCAACGAGAACGACACCGTCGCCACCGACGAGATCCGCTTCGGGGACAACGACCGGCTCGCGGCCCTCGTCGCCCACCTGGTCCGCGCCGACGCCCTCGTCCTCCTCACCGACGTCGACGGGCTCTACGACGGCCCGCCCTCGCTTCCCGGCACCCGCCGCATCCCCGAGGTCCGCGGCCAGGAGGACCTCGACGGCATCGAGGTGACCGGCCGTGGGACGTCCATCGGTACCGGCGGCATGGTGACCAAGCTCGAGGCCGCCTCGATCGCGACGGGCGCCGGCGTGCCCGTCGTCCTCACGGCTGCCGACAACGCCGAGCGGGCGTTGGCCGGTGAGCCGGTCGGCACGTGGTTCGCCGCCACCGGCCGCCGCAAGAGCACCCGGCGGCTGTGGCTGGCCCACGCCGCTCGCACGAGTGGCCGGCTCGTGCTGGACGACGGCGCGATCCACGCGATCACCCACGGCAAGCGCTCCCTGCTCGCGGCGGGCATCACCGGTGTCGAGGGTGACTTCGAGCCGGGCGACCCCGTCGAGCTCGCCACGCCCGACGGCGTCGTCACCGCCCACGGCCTCGTCGCCTACAGCGCCGTCGAGGTCCGCGAGATGTGCGGACGGACGACGGCGGAGCTCCAGGAGCGGGACGGGACCTCCCACCCGCGGCCGGTCGTCCACCGCGACGACCTCGTCATCGTGCGCCGCTACTAGGAGCCCTCCGGCCAGCTGTCCGGCGCCTCCTCGCCGCCCTCGACGACGTCCTCCCGGGCGCCGGGCAGCGCGGTCCAGTCGTCCTTGGGGCGGTAGCCCAGATCGAGCATGGTGTTGGTGAGGTCCCAGCGGCGGTTGGGGTTGTCGGAGACCGCGTAGTAGACGCCGTAGGGCACCTCGGCCTCGATCGCGCGGCGCACGACGTGCTCGCAGTCGTCGGGGCTCAGCCACATCGCCCGCAGGACGTCCTCGTCGGCGTCGAGCGGGTCGTCGGTGTACCAGCCGATGCGCAGGGCGATGAACTCCAGGCCGTGCTCGTCGTGGTAGAACCGCCCGAGCGTCTCCCCGAAGACCTTCGAGACCCCGTACAGGGAGTCGGGGCGCGGCAGGTGGTGAGGGTAGACCGGCCACTGCCCGAGGCGGTCGTACATCCCCATCGCGTGGTTGGAGGAGGCGAAGACGACGCGGCGCACCCCGGCCTCCCGGGCCGCCTCCAGGACGTTGCGGGTGCCGACGATGTTCGCGGCGAGCACCGCGTCCCACCCGGACTCCGGGGACGCCGCACCGGCCATGTGGACGACGACCTCGACACCGTCCATGAGCGCGAGGACCTCGTCGTAGTCGTCGAGGTCGGCGATGTGGAGGGTCTCCTCCTGCTCCTCGGTGGCCGGGTGGCGCCCCTGGGTCAGGAGGTCGTAGTCCTCGCCGAGGCGCTCCTCGAGGAGCAGGCCGATGCCGCCCGTCGCCCCCGTCAGCAGCACCCTGGTCCGTCGCGTGTCTGTGCTCATCGCCCCATCGTGCAACCGCGGCCCAGGCCTCGCCTCCGCAGGCCGGGAAGGAGTCCCTGGGACCCGACGGTGCGCGTCGGTCAGGCGGCGAGCGTCCCGGCGAAGATCTGCCAGGCCAGCGCGGACTTCGCGGTGAGGCTGAGGGTGATGTAGAGCCGCTCTCCGACGAGGTAGTCGCGGAACCTGCCCACCCGCCGGTACTGGAGCCACTGGACCAGCGCGAAGACGTTGAAGAACAGGAACAGCGACACGATGATCCCGTAGACGAACCCCGGTGGCTCCGCGCTCGTCGTCGAGCCCGGCGCGACGGTGTACAGGACGATCCCCACCCAGGGCACGGCACCGGCGAGGCACCCGAAGACGAACGGCACCCAGCCACCGTCGCCGGGCTCGTGGTACCGCTCCTGGAGCCAGCCGAACAGGATCATCGAGGCGTTGACACCGAAGAGGCCGAGCAGTGCCACCACGTCGGAGATGCCGACGAGCTGAGCGATGACGACGATCATCAGCGAGCTCGACAGGGAGTACTCGACCCAGCGGAAGTAGTTGTGCCCCTCCCGCAGGCCCGAGCGGTAGCGCCCGAAGAACGTCGGGGACGCGACGATGACGTGGAAGAGGGCTGACAGCGCGAGGAACACCGCGACGGCCAGCGGGATCGGCACCTCCCACAGCGTCACGGCCTCGCCGGGAGGGCTTCCCGGGGGGCCGGCCAGGTAGCTGCCGGTGACGGGAAGGGTGAAGTCGGTCGCCAGCAGCACCACGATCACGGCCTGGGCCGCGTGGACCACGGCGGCAAGGACGTTGTAGCGGCGCAGTCCGGTGTAGCGGCCCGTGTCGTCCTCGTCCGTGCTCATGACGCTCCGTCCACAGCCGGTGTGATGCTGTCAGCGTAGACGGGGACGCAAGCGTGGACCCGCGTCAGCGCGCGGCTCGTGCGTCCGTGGCCTCGCCCCGGTCCTCCCGCTCGACGACGTCCGGCACCGCGCACAGGCCGTCGCCGCACCCGTCGGCACCGCCGGACGCCCGGAGCTCGGGCACCGCGGGGAACGGCGTGATCGGCGGCCCGCTCACGACGACCTCACCTGGCTCTGCTCCTGGCGCACCTGCGTGAGGGCCTGGGTGAACACCTCCGGGCGCTGGGCGCCGGAGACCCCGTACCTGCCGCCGATGACGTAGAAGGGGACACCCCGGATGCCGTACGCGCGGGCCTGGTCCAGGTCGGCGGCGACGGCGCCGACGTACCGGTCGTCCTCGAGTGCGGCACGCAGCTCACCGGCGTCCAGGCCGGCGTCAGCCCCGAGCGCGACGAGCTCGTCGACCTTGCCGACGTGCCGGCCCTCGACGAAGTACGCCTCGAACAGCCGCTCGACGAGCTCGAGCTGGCGGCCCTGCTCGCGCGCGTGGTGCAGGGACTGGTGGGCGAGGAGCGTCGTGGTCTGGTGCACGGCGTCGAGGTCGTAGTCCAGCCCCACCCCACGGGCGATCGCCGTCACCTGCTGGAGCATCTGCTCGACCTGCTCGCGGGGCATGCCCTTGTGCTGGGAGAGGAAGTCCGCGGCGCTGCCCTCGAAGTCGACCGGCGTGTCCGGTGCGAGCTCGAAGGAGTGGTAGGTGACGGTGACGTCGCCGTCGAAGGCGGCCACGCCGGCCTCGAACCTGCGCTTGCCGATGTAGCACCAGGGGCAGGCGATGTCGGACCAGATGTCGACGTGAACGGGGGTGGTCATGCAGGCGCCAACGACGGGCGCTGCCGGCTTCTTCCCGGCGGCGCCGGCGAGGCCCCTCAGGCCCGCGCGGTGTAGGTGAGGCAGTCGGCCTCCGAGCCTCCGGCACCCACCCGGATCTCGGTCGCGCCGCACTCGAGGTCGGTGTTGTGCACGCAGTCGGTGCGCTGGCACGCGCCGACGTGGGCGAGCACCGTGTCCAGGCCGCCCTTGGTGCCGAGCGGGATGAAGGTGACGCAGGCGGCGTCGCCCCTCGCCCCGGCGATGGTGACCGCGGCGGCGTGACAGTCGTGGTCGTGGTTGAACCCGCAGCCGGTCACCGCGCAGTCGGTGACCGGGGGCAGCTCCGCCAGAGCGCTCATGGTCGTGCTCCTCGCCTTGTCCGTGCCGCCCGTCTCGTCGAGCGGCGACCTTGGCACGAGAATAGACCGGAAATGCGGAGAAAGCAGCAGGAAATGGCGAGCGGTATAGGTGAGGAAAGCCTTACCTCAACTATTCGACAATTCGCAACGCTGCCGTTCCGTCAAGCGGTCAGGCGGTCTTCTTGCTCGCCGTCTTCTTGCGCGTGGTGGCGGCCGTCTTCTTCTTCGGCGCCGGCTTCTTCTCCTCGTCCTTGGCGGGCGGACCGGACTTCTTCGTCGACGACGACGACGCCGTCGAGCCGGACCCGGAGCCCGACCCGGAGCCCGACCCGGACGACCCGGACTTCTTCTCCTTCGCGGCGGAGACGGAGCGGCGCAGGGCCTCCATGAGGTCGAGGACCTCGGCCTCCTCACCCTCCTCGCGGTCGGTGCCGAAGGTCTCCTCGGTGTCGACGGTCTCGCCCTGCTCGAGCTTGGCCTCGACGAGGGTGCGCAGCTGGGCCTGGTACTCGTCGGTGTACTCGGACGGGTCGAAGTCACCGGAGAAGTTCTCCACCAGCGCCTGGCTCATCTCCAGCTCCTTGGCGCTGATCCGCACGTCCTTGTCGACGCCGGCGAAGTCGGGCTCGCGCACCTCGTCGTCCCACAGGAGGGTCTGGAGGAGCATGACGTCCTCCCGCACCCGCAGCGCCCCGAGCTGGGTGCGCTGGCGCAGCGTGAAGGAGACGATCGCCGTCCGGTCGGTCTCCTCGAGCGTGCGGCGCAGCAGGGCGTAGGACTTCGCGGAGGTCGAGGCCGGGGCCAGGTAGTAGGTCTTGGCCATCATCACCGGGTCGACCTGGTCGCTGGGGACGAACTGCAGGATCTCGATCTCGCGCGACTTCTCGGTCGGCAGCTCCGAGAGCTCGTCGTCGGTGATGACGACGGTGCGGTCGCCGTCGTCGAAGGCCTTGTTGATGTGGTCCCACTCGACCGGCTCCCCGCAGACCTCGCAGCGCCGCTGGTAGCGGATGCGACCGCCGTCGGCGTCGTGGACCTGGTGCAGGCGAAGGTCGTGGCTCTCGGTGGCGCTGTAGACCGAGATCGGGACGTTGACGAGCCCGAAGGTGATCGAGCCCTTCCAGATCGCGCGCATGCTGCCTCCTCGCCGGCGGTGCCGGCCCTCGTCCGTCTGCCCCCAGTGAAGTGCCCGTACCGTACTCCCGCCAGCGGAGTTGCGGGAGGGGCAGCGCCCGAAACCCGGACGGGACGGGCACCTGCGCCCTACGGTGGAGCCGGCGCAGCGGCGCGCGAGAGGAGCGGGTGTGGAGATCTGGCTGTGGGTGGTCACCGCGCTGGTGGCGGTCGTCTTCCTCGGATCGGGGGTCTCGAAGATCGTCACCTCGCGACAGGCGCTGTACGAGAGCGGGATGACCTACGTCCAGGACATCCACCCGGTGGCGCTCAAGGGCATCGGCCTGCTCGAGCTCGCCGGTGCGCTCGGCCTCGTCATGCCGCCCGTGCTCGAACGCTCGGTCCACCTCGTGCCGATCGCCTCGGGCGCGCTGGCCGTCATGATGCTCGTCGCGACCGCCCTGCACGTGCGCCGCCGCGAGCCCTTCGCCGTGCCGCTCGTCCTCGCGCTCGTCGCCGGTGCGCTCACGGTGCTGCGGCTCACCGAGTACCCCGTGTAGGTGCGGCTCCTCCGCGCTCCGGGCAGCATGGCGCCATGGTGAAGGACGGCGGACCCGTGGTCGTGCAGGTGGGCGGCCACCGGCTGCGCCTGACCAACCTCGACAAGGTCCTCTACCCGGCCACCGGCACGACCAAGGCCGACGTCCTCGAGTACTACTCCCGGATCGCACCGGTCATGCTGCCGCACTGCGCCGGCCGTCCCGCCACCCGCAAGCGCTGGCCGAACGGCACCGGCACGGGGCAGGACCCGGGCCAGGTGTTCTTCCAGAAGAACGTCGAGGCCGGTGCGCCGGACTGGGTCGAGCGGGTGGAGATCGAGCACAGCGACCACGTCAACACCTACCCGCTCGTCGACAGCGCCGCGACGCTCGCGTGGCTCGCCCAGGTGGCGGCCCTGGAGGTCCACGTCCCGCAGTGGCGGGTGGGCAGCGACGGGCAGCGCCGCAACCCCGACCGTCTCGTCCTCGACCTCGACCCGGGGGAGGGCGCCGGCCTCGCCGAGTGCGTCGAGGTCGCCGTGCTGGCCCGCGACATCCTCGAGGGGATGGGCCTGGAGCCGGTCCCGGTGACGAGCGGGTCCAAGGGCATCCACCTGTACGCGGCGCTGCACGGCACGGCCACCTCCGACGAGGTGAGCGAGGTCGCCAAGGAGCTGGCGCGCACCCTGGAGACCGACCACCCCGACCTCGTCGTGTCGAACATGAAGAAGGAGCTGCGCCGCGGGAAGGTGCTCGTCGACTGGTCGCAGAACAACGCCAACAAGACGACGATCGCGCCGTACTCGCTGCGCGGGCGCGAGCGGCCCATGGTCGCCGCCCCGCGGACGTGGCGCGAGCTCACCCACCCGCAGCTGCGGCACCTGGACCTGCGGGAGGTCGTCGAGCGGGTCGAGCGGCGCGGTGACCCGATGGCCGCGCTCGCGGAGGCCGCCGACCAGGCCGGCGGGCAGCCCCGGCGCGACCGGCTCGAGGTCTACCGCGCCAAGCGCGACGCCGCGAAGACCCCCGAGCCGGTGCCGGCGGTCGTCGCCCCCGACGACGGCACCCTCGCCTTCGTCATCCAGGAGCACCACGCCAGCCGTCTGCACTGGGACCTGCGCCTCGCGCACGACGGCGTCCTCGTCAGCTGGGCGCTGCCCAGGTGCGTGCCGACGTCGCCGAGGAAGAACCACCTCGCCGTCCAGACCGAGGACCACCCGATGGAGTACCTCACCTTCTCCGGGACGATCCCCAAGGGCGAGTACGGCGCCGGGGAGATGACGGTCTGGGACACCGGCACCTACGCCTTCGAGAAGTGGCGTGAGGGCAAGGAGGTCATCGTCACGCTCACCGGCCAGGAGGACGGCGGCCTCGCCGGTCCCGACGGCCCGGGCCGCACGAGCCGGTTCGCGCTCATCCACACCGGGGGTCGGTCCGAGGGGGAGGAGAACCACTGGCTCATCCACCTCATGTCGACCCCCGACCAGCCCTCCTCCGGCACGTCCCGCCGAGAGCCGGACCCCGCCCCGTCCTCCTCCCGCCCCACCCGCCGAACGCCGAGCCCTTCCGCCACCCGCCCCACCCCTCGAGAGCCGGGTTCCGCCGCGGCACCGATGGCCGACGGCGGGGCCCGCGACGCCTCGCCCGAGTTCGTCGTCCCCATGCTCGCCACCCTCAGCGACGCCACGGTCCTGGACGCCTCCGCCGAGTGGGCGGTGGAGATGAAGTGGGACGGGGTACGCGCCGTCGTCCTCGTCGAGGACGGGCAGGTGCGGCTCGTCGGCCGCAGCGGGCGGGAGGTCACCGACACCTATCCCGAGCTCGCCGGCCTCGCGGACTGCGTCGACGCGCGCACTGCGGTCCTCGACGGGGAGATCGTCGCGCTCACCGACACCGGGCGCCCCGACTTCGGTCTCCTCCAGCAGCGCATCCAGCTCACCGACGCGCGGGCCATCGCCCGCGCCGCCGAGGAGAAGCCCGTGCGGCTCATGCTGTTCGACGCGATCGCCGTCGACGGCACGAGCCTGCTGCGCCGCACCTACGACGAGCGGCGCGAGGTGCTCGAGGAGACCGTCGACCCGGCCGGGTGTGAGCTCGTCGAGATCCCCCCCGCCTTCGACGGCGACCTCGAGGCCGCCGTCGCCGCCAGCCGGCAGTGGCAGCTCGAGGGCGTCGTCGCCAAGCGGCGCGACTCGACGTACACCCCGGGGCGGCGCAGCCGCTCGTGGCTGAAGATCAAGCACGCGAGCACCCAGGAGGCCGTCGTCGTCGGGTGGCGGCCGGGACAGGGGAACCGGGCCGGCAAGGTCGGGTCCCTGCTCCTCGCCCTTCCCGACGACGGCGAGCTGCGGTACATCGGGCGGGTCGGGACCGGCTTCTCCGAGCGGGACGCCGCGCAGTGGGCCCGCGAGCTGGGCCGCGAGGAGCGCAAGACCGCCCCGCTCGACGTGCCCCGCCCCGAGGCGCGCGACGCGCGCTGGGTGACGCCGCGGCGGGTGGCCGAGGTCGAGTTCGCCGAGTGGACCTCCACGGGGCGGCTGCGCCACCCGCGGTGGCGGGGCTGGCGCCCGGACAAGGAGCCGGCCGACGTCGTCCGGGAGTCCTGAGCGCCCGGCCGAGCACGTAGAGTGCGCTCGGACGAAAGGAGCTGGGATGGCGACTCGCGCGGTCCTCCGTGCCGACGACCTGTGGGCTGGCTACCCCGGGACCCACGTGCTGCGCGGGGTGAGCCTCGAGGTGACGTCCGGCGACGCGCCGCTCGGGATCGTCGGGCCCTCCGGCGCCGGGAAGACGACCCTGGTGCGCGCCCTGCAGGGGCAGATCCGGCCGGTCCAGGGCACGGTCACCTTCAACGAGCGCCCCGTCCACCGCCTCCCGCGCCGCGACGGCAAGACCTTCAAGGCGTCGGTGCGCTTCACCTCCCAGGACTCCCTCACGGTCACCGACCCGCGGCTCACCGTCGCCCGCAGCCTCGGCCTCGCCCTGGGCGAGGCACGCAAGGCGGGACGCACCCACGCGACCTCGATGGCCGACCTGCTCGACGCCGTCGGGCTCCCCGCGGGCTTCTCCACCCGCCGGCTCGTCACCCTCTCCGGAGGGGAGAAGCAGCGGGTGGCGCTCGCGGCAGCCCTGGCCACCCGGCCGGAGGTCCTCGTCCTCGACGAGCCGCTCACGGCGGTCGACCCGCAGTCCCGCGTCAACCTGGCCCGGCGGCTGGGGGGCCTGCTCGCCGAGCTCGACACCGCCGTCGTCCTCGTGTCCCACGACCTCGAGCTCGTCGAGCGCACCTGCCGTGAGGTCCACGTCCTCGCCGAGGGGAGCTTCGTCGCGACAGGCCCGCTGGGCGAGCTCCTCAACGGCACGGACCAGCACCCGACGGTCCGCGAGCTGGCCGAGGCCGCGCCCCTCGCCGTCCAGCGCTTCCGCTGACCGGCCCACCCGCGCCCCGTACGCCGCGAGCCGGACCCCTCCTGGAGGAGTCCGGCTCTCGGCGTACGTGTGGGTGGGTCAGCTGGGGTCGCCGCTCGCGGCGCGGAACATCCACGCCTGCTTCTCGAGGCCGCTGGCGACCGTGACGAGGAGGTCGTGGCTCAGCGGGTCGCTCTCCTCGACGGCGTCGAGCTTGGACTTGATGCGGTCCGCGACCGACTGGAGACGCTCCTCGAACTGGCGGATGACCTTGTCGTCGGGGAGGCGGCCGCCGGAGAGCGCCTCGACCTGGGTGGAGCTCGCCACGGTGGAGGCCCGGCCGTCCGGCTCGCCGCCGATCGCGACGAGCCGCTCGGCGACGTCGTCGGAGGCGAGGCGCACCTCGGCGGTGACCTCGTCCAGCTGGAGGTGGACGGAGCGGAAGTGGGACCCGTAGATGTTCCAGTGGGCCTGCTTGGCCTGCAGGGACAGGTCGATGAGGTCGACGAGGGTCTCCTGGAGGCTGGTGAGGACCTTCTCCGTGGGCTTGGCAGCCATCTGCTCTCTCCCTTCCGCGGCGCACGTCCCGTGCCCGCGACGACGATGACGAACGCTGTCGAGCATATGGCGGGCCCTGGGCGGCCGCCTCCCGCAGCCGCTGCGGTAGGGTGGGCCGCATGTCGCGACGGGTCCTCCTTACGCAGCCGCGCTGACCACAGCGGGCGCCGACGGCGCCGCGCCAGCGCGGCCCACCTCCCTGCGGGGAGGTTTTCTCATGCCAGGAGCGACCACCCCCACCGTGAGGATCACATGAGCACCGAGACCCCCGTCCCCGCGGAGCCCCGCTTCCGCTACACCGCCCGGCTGGCGAGCGAGATCGAGCAGGCCTGGCAGGACCGGTGGGAGGAGCTCGGCACCTTCCACGCGCCCAACCCCGTCGGCGACCTCGCCGGTGACACGACGGACTCGACCTTCTACGTGCTCGACATGTTCCCCTACCCCTCGGGCAAGGGCCTGCACGTCGGGCACCCGCTGGGCTACATCGCCACCGACGTCGTGGGCCGCTACCAGCGGATGAAGGGGAGGAACGTCCTCCACGCGCTGGCCTACGACGCCTTCGGCCTGCCCGCCGAGCAGTACGCCGTCCAGACCGGGCAGCACCCCCGGATCACCACCGAGGAGAACATCGCCACCATGCGCCGCCAGCTGCGGCGCCTGGGCCTGGGCCACGACGACCGCCGCTCCTTCGCGACGACGGACACCGACTACGTCCGCTGGACGCAGTGGATCTTCCTGCAGATGTACCACGCCTGGTACGACGAGGACGCCGAGCGTCCCGGCGGCGGCCGCGGTGCGGCGCGTCCGATCAGCGAGCTGGAGGCAGCGTTCGCCGACGGCTCCCGGCCCACGCCGTCGGGCCGGGCCTGGTCCGACATGGACGCCGACGCCCGCGCCGCCGCCCTGGACGCCCACCGCCTCGCCTACGTCTCCGACGCGCCGGTCAACTGGTGCCCCGGGCTGGGCACCGTGCTGGCCAACGAGGAGGTCACCGCGGACGGGCGCTCCGAACGTGGCAACTACCCGGTGTTCAAGCGCAACCTGCGCCAGTGGATGATGCGGATCACCGCCTACGCCGACCGCCTCGTCGACGACCTCGACCACATCGACTGGCCGGACAAGGTCAAGACGATGCAGCGCAACTGGATCGGCCGCTCGGAGGGCGCCGTCGTCAGCTTCGCGCTGCCCTCGCGGGTGAGCGCGGGGGAGGCGCCCGGCGGCGCCGCGGACCTGGCGCTGGACGTCTTCACCACCCGCCCCGACACGCTGTTCGGCGCGACCTTCATGGTGCTCGCCCCCGAGCACCCCCTCATCGACGACGCCGTGCCCGCCTCGTGGCCCGCGGGTACCCAGGAGTCGTGGACCGGTGGGCACGCGAGCCCGGTCGCGGCCGTGGCCGCCTACCGTGCGCAGGCCGCCGCGAAGACCGACGAGGAGCGCCAGGAGGAGGGCCGCACCAAGACCGGCGTGTTCACCGGCGCCTTCGCGACCAACCCCGTCAACGGCGCCCAGCTGCCCGTGTTCGTCGCCGACTACGTCCTCATGGGCTACGGCACCGGCGCGATCATGGCCGTCCCCGGCGGCGACGCCCGCGACTACGAGTTCGCCCAGACCTACGGGCTGGACGTCGTCCACACCGTGCAGCCGCCCGCCGAGCACGTCGAGGGCGCCTGGACCGGTGACGGCGAGATCATCAACTCCGCCAACGACCAGATCTCCCTCAACGGCATGGGTGTGGCCGAGGCGAAGGCCGCGATCACCGACTGGCTGGCGGCCCGCGGCCTGGGCGAGGCCCGCACGACCTACCGGCTGCGCGACTGGCTGTTCTCCCGCCAGCGCTACTGGGGTGAGCCCTTCCCGATCGTCTACGACGAGGAGGGCCGCGTCCACGCGCTGCCCGAGGGGATGCTGCCGGTCGACCTGCCCGAGGTCCCGGACTTCTCCCCGCGCACCTTCGACGCCGACGACGCGACCTCCTCCCCGGAGCCCCCGCTCGGGAGGGCCGAGGAGTGGGTCAACGTCGAGCTCGACCTGGGTGACGGCGTCAAGACCTACCGCCGCGACACGAACACGATGCCCAACTGGGCCGGCTCGTGCTGGTACGAGCTGCGGTACCTGGACCCGACCAACACCGAGCGGCTGGTCGACCCGGCCAACGAGCAGTACTGGATGGGCCCGACCGGAGAGAAGTCCTGCGGCGGGGCCGACCTGTACGTCGGCGGCGTCGAGCACGCCGTGCTGCACCTGCTCTACGCGCGCTTCTGGCAGAAGGTGCTCTTCGACCTCGGGCACGTGTCGAGCGTCGAGCCCTTCCACAAGCTCTTCAACCAGGGTTACATCCAGGCGTACGCCTTCGCCGACGCCCGCGGCCAGTACGTCCCCGCGGACGAGGTCGAGGAGGTCGCGGCCGAGGACGGCTCCGGTGAGGTGAGCTACCGCTGGCAGGGCCAGGAGGTCACCCGCGAGTACGGGAAGATGGGCAAGTCCCTCAAGAACATCGTCACGCCCGACGACATGTACGAGGCCTACGGCGCCGACACCTTCCGGGTGTACGAGATGTCGATGGGGCCGCTGGACCTGTCGCGGCCGTGGGACACGCGCGCCGTCGTCGGCTCCCAGCGCTTCCTCCAGCGGCTGTGGCGCAACGTCGTCGACGAGGAGACCGGGGAGCTGCTCGTCACCGACGAGCCGGCCGACGAGGAGACCCGCCGCCTGGTCGCGCGGACCGTCACCGACGTCGAGACCGAGATGGCCGCGATGCGGGTCAACACCGCCATCGCGCGTCTCATCGTGCTCAACAACCACCTCACCGGCCTGGCGGCGAGCCCGCGCGAGGCCGTCGAGCCGCTGCTGCTCATGCTGGCGCCCGTCGCCCCGCACATCGCCGAGGAGCTGTGGCGGCGGCTCGGGCACGAGGGCTCCCTGGCCCACGAGCCCTTCCCGGTCGCCGACCCGGCGCTGCTCGTCGAGGACACCGTGACCTGCGTGGTCCAGGTGGCCGGCAAGCTGCGGGACAAGCTCGAGGTGCCGGTCTCGATCGACGCCGACGAGCTCGAGCGGCTGGCGCTGGACACCCCGGGCGTCAAGCGCGCGCTCGGCGACCGGGGGATCCGCAAGGTCATCGTGCGGGCCCCCAAGCTCGTCAACGTGGTGCCGGCCTAGCCACCACGCGACGTACCGAGAGCCGGACTCCTCGCGAGGGGTCCGGCTCTCGGCATCTGCTCAGCCCTCCAGGCGGGGGAAGGTGCGGTCGAGGTAGACGAGCGGTTCCGTGCCGTCCTCGCGGTGGGCGAGGACCGCGCGCAGCGTGATGAGCAGGCTGTCGCCGACGGGCACGCGCTGCTCGACGACGCCCCTGATCCAGGCGGTCGTCCCCGGCAGGACGGGTTCGCCGGTGGGCAGCGAGCAGAACTCGAGGCCGGCGAAGCGGTCGGTGTCCCGGGCGGCGAAGCGGCGGGCGAGGTCCTGCTGGTCCTGGCTGAGGAAGTTGACGACGACGCTCGGGGCGCTGTCGAGGATGCGGCGCGACGTGGAGCCGGCGGCCACCGAGAAGGCGAGCATCGCGGGGTTCGCGGCGACGGAGATCACCGAGGTCGCGGTGAAGCCCGCGGGACCGTCCGGGGTGGAGCAGGTGACGACGGCGACGCCCGCGGGGTGGCGGCGGAAGACGGCCTTGAACTCCTCGCTGCTCACCGACTGGGGCAGGGCAGTGGGGCTGGCGGGCTGCTCGGCGGTCATGAACGGTCCTTCGCGGTCGAGTCAGGGGGCTGTCCCATTGTCGGCCAGGCGTGCCCGTCGTGGGTGCTCAGCGGGTGTGACCTCCCAGTCCCTGGACGCGCCCCGGGCACCCGTCTCAGAAGGGCGGCGCGGAGTCGTCGGTGCCGGTCCGCACCCAGGTGACGCGGCCGTGGTGGTCTCGCTGGTAGACGTGCCCGCTCGGGGTGGTCCACCGGAAGCTGCCGCCTCCCAGGTGCTCGAGGCGGAACTGGCCGAGCGTCTTGAGGACGTGGTGGGGCCGGCACCCCGCACCGAGGTTGGCGGCGCTCGTGGGTCCCTCGGGGAACGGGACGACGTGGTCGAGGTCGCAGCCGTGCGCCGGTCTGGAGCAGCCCGGGACGACGCACGTGCGGTCGCGGACCCGGACGAACTCGGCCAGGGCGGCGGGCGGGCGGTAGCGGGTGCGGCCGACGTCGAGGACCTCGCCGCTCAGCGGGTCCGTGACGATCCGCTGCCAGATGCCCTCGCTCATCGCCAGCGCGCGGGCGACGTCGGGGGTGATGGGGCCGTAGCCCTCGAGCTCGGCGACCTCGGCCAGCGGGGGGTCGTCGGCAGGTTCGTCGGCAAGGCTGTCCACCGGACGGTCGTGGGCAGGGCTCGCCCCTGCGGCCTTGTCGGCTTCTCCCGCGAGGTGGTCCAGGCACTCGCCGAAGGCGGGGAAGGCGCCCTGCGTCTCCGGCGGGAGGACGAGGACCGACAGCGGCACGTCCACCCGGATGACGGCACGCCTCCCGCCGATGGTGCCGATCGGCATGTGGAGCATCCGGAGGTAGTCGCTGACGGGCTGGAGGTCCGGCGTGCCGGTGGCGGCCGACGGGGCGTCCGACGCGCCGTCGTCGGCGTCGTCCACCCGAGCGTTCCCGCCGCCCGCCTCCGCGGCGGGCACCACGTCCGTGTCGCTCGGCTCCGGCAGGCCGACGTAGCCCTGCTCGAGAGCGGTGTGGCCCATGAGAGCGAGGACGTCAGCACGGAGCTGGTCGATGGTGCGGCCGTCCCCGGCCGCCTCTGCGCTGCGCGCGGCCGCCTCCAGAGCGAGGTCGAGGCCCGCGGCGTCGGTGGCGGGAAGGAGTGCGTGGATGGAGGCCATGCCGTCGGGCAGCGGACGCGGGTGGTCCACCCGCCGCTCCTCGCGTGCGCGCCGGTGCCGCTGGACCGCCCGGCTCGGGTTGATCGCGATGATCGCCCTCTCCACGGCGCGGGCGAGCTGGCCGGGCGTCTGGTGCAGGGCATCGGGCAGGACCACGCGCTGGACCTCCCAGGCGACGTCCGCCGGCTGGTCCGCGAGGTGGCGCGCGAGCACGGCCGCCTTGGCCGGGTCGATGACACCCTGCCGGAGCGCCTGCGCCGTCTGGTCGAGCTTGTCCCGGAAGAGCTGGGCGTGGCCCACCATGCGCCGCGCCGCGAAGCGCGTGATCCCCAGCCGCGGAGCGAGCTCGGCGGCGGCGGAGTCCGCCGCGATCGTCCCGCCCGGGAGCGGGTGGTGCGGGTTGATGCCCGGTCGCCCCGCGAGAACCCCGCTGAGCTCGGTGGCCCGGGCCGTGGCCCAGGACGACAGCCGCTGGTAGCCGGCCACGATCTCGACCAGCCCGTACAGGTCGACGGCGCGTGGGTCCAGAGCCTCGAGCGCCGCCGCGAGATCAGGCCCCGGGGGCAGGGCGGTGAGCAGGCGACCCAGCTCTGCGCCGTCGTCGCCGTCGAGGGGGTCCGCATCCCTGTGCCGGGCGGGGCGGCCGGCCAGCGCGAGCGGGTCGGGCGGAAGGGGCGGGAGCTCGGCGGGTCCGTCGTCCGCGACGGGGATCTCCTGGGACCAGCGCTCGTCGGGGCCGGTTCCCGGTGGGAGGGGGTCGGCTGGGAGGGGAGGGAGCTCGGCGGGACCGTCGTCGAGCACGAGCCAGGGCGGCGGACCGGCGAGGTCGGCCGCACTCCACCCCGGGCCCTCGGCCTGCGTCGCCGCCATCTTGCTCACCACCTCCGTGAACCTGATGACCCCACCGTATGACCGACCACTGACATTCGAGCGCGTGACAGTTGACACATGAAGTGAGACCCCGCTAGCGTCGGCCCCAGGTTCAGAGCACCAGTGCGCACCTCGAGTGCGCTAAGCCCCGGCTTGCTGGTCGGCAACCCGCCACGTGCGGCGGGTGCCCCGGGTGATGACCTGGTCCCGTGACCGTCGGGACAACGGAGCGCACCGTGACGGTGCCAGCACGCGAAGGACGTACCAGGATGACCACGCACCTCAGCCCCCGGCAGACCACCAGCCGTCGCGGCAGCAGCATGTGCATGTGCGGTCGTCCGTGTATGTCGGTCTGAGACATACGGAAGCGACGCCCTCGGCGCGAGCCGCGCTGACGCGTCACCCCTGATCCAGCCCCCGAGCCGCCGGCGAGTGACACGCCAGGCGCCGGACCAGGCGTATCAGGTCTCGACGTCCTTCCCGGCGCCCCCAGGCGCTGTGACCTTGATTGGTGCTGCCATGACTGCTGCGTTCCTGCCCACCCGTACCACCGCGACGACCTCGACCACCGCGACGATCGCCCTCGACCTCTCCGGACTCGGCGCCCCCGCCCACGACCGGGAGGCGGCCGCCGGCCTGCCCGCCGAGCAGGCCAACCTCGTCCGCCTCGCCTCCTACGCCCGTGCCGCTCACAAGGGCGGGGTCTCCTTCGTCACGCTCGGTGAGGACTTCCGCCTCCGGGCCGACGTCGGACCGCGGGCCAACGCCTGGCTCGACCCGGTCATCGCCGCCCGCCGCATCAGCCCGAGCGCCGGCGGCACGGGCCTCGTGCCCACCGTCCAGGTCGGCCGCGCCGACTCCGCTGTGGCCGCCGAGCTGGCCCAGTTCAACCGCAAGAGCGGCTCGTGGGCCGGCCTGCAGATCGCGCGCGGTGAGCAGGCGCCGGTGGCCGCGCTGCCCCAGCTCGGGGACCTGCTCGAGGAGCTCGTCCGCAGCACGGCGGCCCGCTCCAGCCAGCGGCCCACCGTCGTCGTCCCGCTCGAGGAGGAGGCCGACCTCGCCGCCGCGGGCGAGCTCGCCGACGTCGTCCGCCTCCGCGAGGCCGACCTGAGCTGGGCGCGCGAGCTGCGCTTCGCCGTGCGCTCCGCCGCGCGCGCCGCCGGCCGTGGCCCCGTCCGCGTCCTCGTCGACCTCCGGACCGTCATCGCGGCCGACTACGAGTCCGCCCGTGCCCGGGCGGACCTCCTCACCGACATCGCCGGTGGCGACGCCGGGTGGGCGGGCTCGCTCGAGGCCGTCGGCACGGTGGGCGACGTCGTCGCGACCATCGAGAAGTGGGTCGAGGCGGGCGCCGCGGACGGCTTCGTCGTCCTCCCCGGCTCCATCCCCGCCGACGTCCAGCGGCTGCTGCGGGGGATCATCCCGGCGCTGCAGGCACGGGGCCTGGTGACCGTGGCGGGAGCGTCGGAGACGCAGCCGGTCCCGGCGTGACGCGGGGACGGCGGCCGCGAGCCCGGGCACGGTCTCGTGCCCGGGGCCGGCAGCTCGAGCCCCGGGTGCGATGATGGGGTGATGCCCGGCGTCGTGGTCCTCACCGACTCCACGGCCTCGCTGTCGCCGCAGACGGCGCAGCGCCTGGGGATCCGGGTGGTCCCCCTACGCGTCCTGATCAACGGCGCGGACCACCCCGACGACGACCTCAGCCGCGAGGGGCTCGCCGCGCACCTCCGGGCGGGCGGGACGGCGACGACGTCCGGCCCGTCCCGGCAGGCGCTCACCGACGCGATGGAGGCGGCCGTCGACGACGGCGCCTCCGCCGTCGTGTGCGTGCACCTGTCGGCCGAGCTGTCGGGAACCGTCGCGCACGCCCGCCGGGCGGCCGAGGAGGTCACCGGGCGCCGCGGGACCCCCGTGCACGTCGTCGACACCCGCACGGTCGGCGGCGGGACGGGTTTCGCGGCGCTCGCGGCAGCCGAGCGTGCGGCGCGCGGGGTGAGCGCCGACGGCGTCCTCGCCGCAGCACGGGAGACGGCGGCCCGCAGCAGCGTCCTCTTCGCCGTGCCGGACCTCCACCACCTCGCGCGGGGAGGACGCATCGGTCCCGCACGGGTCTTCCTCGGCTCGGCCCTCGGCGTCCGCCCGATCCTCGCCCTGCGGGGCGGGAGACTGGCGGTCGCCGAGACGGCCCGCGGGGCGGCGCGGACGCAGCGGCGGATCGTCGAGCTCGCCGTCCGGGCGGCGGGCGGGCCGGGTGCGGCGGCGCCCCGCGGCGACGGCGGACCGGTCCGGGTGGCAGTCCACCACTTCGCCGACACCACGACCGCCGACGCCCTCGCCGCTGCGCTCGAGCAGCGCCTGACCGAGACGGGTGCGCGGGTGGCGAGCATCGTCCGCAGCGAGGTCACCGCCGTCGTCGGGGCGCACACGGGTCCCGGTGTCGTCGGCGTGGCGCTCGCCCCGGCGGGTGACTGAACCGCGGTCCACGGCGCCCGCACTGCTCCACAGGACGACGGCGGACCGGGCAGTCCCCGGTGGGGCACCCGCCGTCGGGGTCGCGTCCGCCGCGGTCCGTACGGTCACGCGCATGGCACCGACGAGGCGGACGGACTCCGCGGCCAGGCTGCGGGCGCTGACCCGCCGCGCCTACACGGCTACGTCCGGGCACCTCGACCTCGACGACGACGCCGGGCGCGAGTTCGACCGCATCGTCAGCGGGGAGCAGCGGGGGGACGACCGCGCGGCGGAGGGCCTCGTGAGCAGGCGGGCCGGCAGCGGAGCGGCGGTGCGTGCCGGTGGTGGCCGGCGGGGTGAGGGCACACAGGAGCGGCCGGTGCGCCGGTGGACGGTCTCGGGCCGGGCGGTCGTCGTCGTGCTCGCCGTGGTGGCGGCCTTCGCCGGCGCGGTGGTCGCCCGCGCGATCGCCCTCGGCCCGTCCGACGCCGTCCCGGTGCCGCAGGTGACCCCGATGATCGACCCCGGTCCGTCCGAGGCCGTACCGCCCGAACCGCTCGCCACGGAGACCTCGGAGGGGACCGCGGAGGGCGAGCCCGTGGCAGGGGAGATGCCCGAGCCGGCCGGCGTCGTGGTCGTCCACGTGGCGGGGGCCGTCCACGAGCCCGGGGTGGTCGAGCTGCCCACGGGGGCCCGCGTCGCCGACGCTGTCACCGCAGCGGGTGGCGGGCAGGAGGACGCCGAGCTGGCCGCCGTGAACCTCGCCCGGCCGCTCGTCGACGGTGAGCAGGTGTACGTGCCGCGGGTGGGGGAGGCGCCACCGGGCGGCGCGGGCGGCGAGGGACCGGTGCCCGACGGCGGCGGACCGGTCGCGGGCGAACCGGCCGCCGAGGGCGGGGTCATCGACCTCAACTCGGCCGACCTCGCCGCGCTCGACACCCTGCCCGGGGTGGGTCCGGCGATCGCGCAGCGGATCCTCGAGTGGCGCGACGCGAACGGTCCCTTCCACTCCGTCGAGGAGCTGCTCGAGGTCTCCGGCATCGGTCCGGCCACGCTGGAGAAGCTGCGGGAGCGGGTGCGGGTGTGACCCTCGACCTGCGCCTCGTGCCCGCCGCGCTCGCCGCGTGGACGGTCGCCTTCCTCGGGGTGCTGCCGCCGCCACCGGTCGCCGTCGCCGGTGCCGTGCTGCTCCTGCTCGTCGCCGCCCGCACCGCGTGGTCGCTGCGCGGCGGGGGACGACACCGCGACCGGGCCGGGCCCACGCCCCAGGCCACCGCGGCGCTCGCACTCGTCGTCGCCGCGCTCACACTCGGAGCCGCCGGCGCGCACGTCCACCAGCGGGCGAGCGGGCTGCTCACCGAGCTCGTCGCGGCCGGCGCCGTCGTCACGGTGAGCGGGCCGGTGACCGGGGACCCCGCCCTCCTCACGGACCCTCCCGAGCGCGGGGGAGGTGAGCGGGCCATGGTGCCGGTGCGAGCCGACCTCGTCGTCGGCCGTGGGCTGACCGCCCGTGCGCGGGCGCCGGTCCTCCTGCTCGCGCCGCCGAGCTGGGCCGACGCCGAGCTCGGCGCGCGGGTGCGCCTCACCGGACGGCTCGTCGCCACCGAGCCGGGGGAGGACGTCGTCGCGCTCGTCATCGTCCACGCCGACCCCGAGGTCGAGGCTCCGCCACCGGCCCACCAGCGCCTCGCGAGCCGGATGCGCGGCGGCCTCGTCGCCGCCGTGGAGGACGCACCGGCCCAGGCCCGGGGTCTCGTGCCCGGCATCGCCGTCGGTGACGACTCCCGCCTGCCACCCGAGCTGGACGACGCGATGACGGCGGTCTCCCTCACCCACGTCACCGCGGTCTCCGGCGCGCACGTCGCCATCGTCCTCGGTGCCGTGCTCGCCGGGCTCAGCTGGGCGCCGCGCTGGTTGCGCGCGGCCGTCGGCGGGGCGGTGCTCGTGTGCTTCGTCGTCCTCGTGCGGCCGGAGGCCAGCGTGCTGCGCTCGGCGACGATGGGCGCCGTCGCGCTGCTCGCCCTCCTGCTCGGCCGGCCCGCGCGGGCACTGCCCGCACTGTGCAGCGCGGTCGTCCTCCTGCTCGTCCTCGACCCGTGGCTGGCCCGGTCCTACGGGTTCGTCCTCTCGGTGCTCGCCACGACCGGCCTCGTCGTCCTCGCCGGGCCGTGGGCCGCCGCCCTGTCCCACCGCCTGCCGCGCACCCTCGCCCACGTCGTGGCCGTGCCCGCCGCGGCGCAGGTGTGCTGCGCTCCGGTGGTCATCCTTCTCGAGCCCGCGGTCGCCACGTACGCGGTACCCGCGAACGTCCTCGCCGCACCGGCGGTGCCGCCGGCCACCGTGCTCGGCGTCGTCGCCACGGTCGTCTCCCCGTGGCTGCCCGGCCTCACCGAGCCGCTCGCCGCGGCGGCCGGCTGGTTCACCGGTTGGATCGCCTGGGTCGCGACGGGGTGGGCCGAGCTCCCCGGCGCGCGGCTGCCGTGGCTGGGTGGGCTCGCCGGTGCGGTGCTGCTCGCCTCGGTCACGGTGCTCGCCCTCGCCATCGCCAGCCGCGGGCACCGGGCCCGGGTGGTCGGGGCGGGCGTCGGCGCGCTCGTCCTCGTCCTGGCGGTCGTCCCCGGCCCGCGCCGGGCGATCGGCGGTCTGGTCGCCGGCGTCCCCGGCGACTGGCTCGCGATCCAGTGCGACGTCGGCCAGGGCAGCGGCTTCGCCCTGCGCAGCGGCCCGCGCTCCGCCGTCGTCGTCGACGTCGGACCTGCGGGGCCGGCTGCCGCCGACTGTCTCGTGGGCGCCGGGGTGCGGGAGGTCGACCTCCTCGTCCTCACCCACCTCCACGCCGACCACGTCGGCGGGCTGCCGGAGGTCCTCGACGCCGTCGACGTCCACCACGTCCTCCTCACCCCCCACGACGGCCCGCCCACCGCCGAGCGGCAGGTCCTGGCGGCGCTCGCGGAGGAGGGGGCCACCGTCGAGCGTGTGGGCACCGGGACGGACGGTGAGGTGGCCGGGGTGCGGTGGCGCGGCCTGTGGCCGACACCGCGGGCGGTCGAGCTCGCCACCCGGGGTGACGACGACGTCGCGAACGACCTCTCGCTCGTCGTGCACCTGGAGACCGCGGACCTCTCGGTCCTCGCGCTGGGGGACCTCGAGCCGGACGGGCAGCGCGGCCTCCTCAGCGAGCTCGCCGTCGCCGGGTCGGTACCGCCCGGCGGGGTCGACGTCGTCCTCGTCCCGCACCACGGGTCCGCGGCGCAGCTGCCTGCGCTCGCCGAGGCGGTCGGTGGGCGGCTCGCGCTCGTCAGCGTCGGCGCGGACAACGACTTCGGGCACCCGGCCGCGCCGACGCTCGAGCTGTACGGACGCGGCGGCGCCCTGGTGCTGCGGACCGACGAGTGCGGCGCCGTCGTCGTCGTGCCGGGCGACGACGGGCTCGCCGCTCAGTGCTGAGCGAAGCCGAAGGTCGTCACGGGGGTCAGCGTGCCGGCAGCGAGGGCGTCTAGGACCAGCCGCTCGTGCGGGACCACCGGCTCGGGGAGCGAGCCGAGCGCGTCCAGGCGCACCCAGCGCAGGTCCGCGGCCTTGTCCTCCTGGAGGCGCGGCTCGCCGCGCCAGCTGCGGCACCCCAGGAAGAAGTCGACCCGCTCGTCGATCGCCAGGCCGGTGCCCTGCGTGCGGTGCATGACGGTGAGGGGCAGCAGGTCCGCGGGAGCGACCGCCACGCCGAGCTCCTCGGCGGCCTCCCGCACGGCTCCCGCGAGCACGCTCTCCCCGGCCTCGACGTGGCCGGCCGCCCCGCACGCCCAGTGCCCGTCCATGAACCCGGTGCCCGCGCGGAGCTGGAGCAGCACGCTGTCCGTGCCGTCGGGCTCCGCGCGCAGGAGGAGGACGTAGGCCGCGGGCACCACGCGGTAGCGGTGGACCGGGCCGGCACCGGACGCGTCGCTCACCGCCGGCCCCGGCTGGCGGCGATGCGCAGCACCGCCCGCTCGACGGCGAAGACCGGGTCCCGGCTCAGGCCCTTGACCTCGGCGTCCGCCGCGGCGACGGCGGTGATCGCGCGGGCCAGCCCCTCCGGGCCCCAGCCGGCGAGCTCGCGCCGCGCCTGGTCCACCTGCCACGGCGCCAGGCCCAGGCCGCCGGCGCCCCCGCGGCCCGACATCGCCTCGACCTTCGCCATGGTGCGGAGCTTGACCGCCAGCGCCGCGACGATGACCACGGGGTTCGCGCCCGTCTCGACGGCGTGCCGCAGCAGGGTGACGGCCTGCCCGGCGTGGCCCGAGATGGCGGCGTCGGCGACCTTGAAGCCCGTCGCCTCCACCCGTCCGCCGTGGTAGCGCTCGACGACGTCCGCGCCGATGCGGCCGGTGGTGTCCGCGACGAGCTGGGTGCACGCGGCGGCGAGCTCGCGCAGGTCCGAGCCCAGGGCCTGGACGAGCGCCTGGATCGCGTCCTGGTCGATCTGGCGCCGGGCGCGCCGGAACTCCGCGGCGACGAAGGCCGCCTTCTCGGCGTCGCGCTTGACCGGCTCGCAGGCGACGACGGGGTGCCCGGCCTTGGTCACGGCGTCGAGCAGGCGTTTGCCGCGCACGCCACCGCCGTGCTGGAGGACGAGGGTGACGTCGTCGGCGGGGGCCCGCAGGTAGGTGATGGTGTCGTCGATGAGGGCGTCGGTGCAGCTCTCGACACCGGTGATGACGATGCAGCGTGCCTCCCCGAACAGCGAGGGGCTGGCGAGCATCTCCAGGCGCCCGAGGTCGTAGGCGGCGGCGTCGAGGCGGGTGACCTCCGTACCGGCGTCGGCCTCCCGGGCCTGCTCGACGACGCGCGCGACGGCGCGGTCGCTGAGCACGCCCTCGGCGCCGCGCACGAGGACGACGGGAGCGAGCGGGGCCTCGTCCCAGCTCAGTCCGGACGGGGCGGCGCTGCGGCGGGTCTTCGGGGGCACGCCCCAAGCGTGCCACGGACCGCCCACACCCTCGGCACCGTCCCGCGAGGCCCGCGCGGCAGCTACCGTCGCGCCCCGCGGCGGGGGAGGGAGGCGAGGGAGATCGCGACGAGCGCGAGGAGCGTCCCGGCCACGGTGGTCGGGCTGACGGAGGAGCCGGCCACCGGTGCGAAGAGGTCGAGCGCGAGGGACCCGATGAGCTGGCCGGCGATCGAGCCGAGCCCGAGCACGAGCACGCCGGTGCGCGGGACGATCGCCGCCGAGCCGGCGATGAAGACGATGCCGTAGAGCCCGCCGGTGTAGAGCCACCACTCGCCGGGCAGCTCCTCGGGCAGCCCGTCGCCGCGCACGAGCACCGCGACGACGAGCGCCACCGTGCCGGCGACGAAGTTCGACACCGTCGCCGTCAACGGCGAGCCGCCCACGGCCCCGACCCGCGCGTTCGCGGCGTGCTGGAAACCCGTGAGCAGCCCGGCCACGAGCGGCAGCAGGGCGGGCAGGAGCAGCTCCTGCCACGGCCGCTCGCCGGTGAAGGAGGAGGACGCCGCGAGCACGACCGCCACGAGCACGAGACCCGCCCCGACCAGCCGCTGCGTCGTCGGCCGGCGCCGCACGTCCTGGGCGAACCCGATGGCGTCGGTGAGCAGCCCGCTCAGCGTCTGGCCCGCGACGACCGCCACCGTGAACACCGCGACCCCGAGGACGGCGACGACCGCGGACTGGGTGAGGACGAGGACGGCGCCGATGGTGCCCGCGAGGAGGTAGGCGGGCGGCAGCTCACGCCGGCGCACCGCGCCCGGCAGCCGCAGCACCCCGCGGCGCACGCGCGGCAGTGCCAGCGCGACCACCGTCATGACGACGAGCCCGCCACCGAAGCTCATCGCGGCGGCGAGGACCGGGTCCTCCAGCTGCGCGCCGAGGTCGCCGTTGATGCGCGACTGCACGGGGACGACGGCGCCGATCGCGGCAGCGAGGAGTGCCGCCAGCCAGACGGGCAGGGCGGCGGTCCGGTGGGGCATCGGCTCTCCTCGAGCGTGTGGGCGGAGCGACGACGACGGCGCCGCTCCCCGGTGGGGAACGACGCCGTCGTTGGGAGGGCCGGGTCTCTACAGGCCGGCGACCTGCTTGGCCAGCTTCGACTTGCGCTGCGCGGCCTGGTTGGCGTGGATGACGCCCTTGCTCGCGGCCTTGTCGAGCTTGCGCCCGGCGGACTGGAGCGCGGTGGCCGCGGTCTCCTTGTCGCCGGCGGCGATCGCCTCGCGCACCCGACGCACGTGCGTCTTGAGCTCGGACTTCACGGCCTTGTTGCGGAGACGCGCCTTCTCGTTGGTGAGGATGCGCTTCTTCTGGGACTTGATGTTCGCCACGTGTGGACTTCTCCTACGTTTCGCCGAAGCGATCAGACAATGGGTCGGTGAGGGCTGTGCCAGCGACCGGGACTGGGGAGTGGGGACACCCGTGGTCGGCCGCTAGCCGGCCCCCGCACGACCGGCGGAGGCTCAGCGAGGTACTTTACCAGGTGCCGGGCCGGTGCGGGGCCGGTGTGGCGCCCGTCATCCGCGGGCGGGGTCCGGCGTCGTCGGATCGTCGTCGTCCCCGGCCATGACGGGGTCGACCGGGATGGGGTCCTGGCCCGGCTCGATCTCCGGGACGACGGTGAAGGTGTCGTTGTCGTACTCGTCGTCCTCGGCGCGACGCGCCGCCTCCTCCGGCGGCAGCACCCGCCGCCAGCGCAGCGCGCGGATGGGTGGCGCCTCCCCCGCGTCCTCCTTGAGGGCGGCGAGGATCGTGTAGATCATCACGTACCCGATGATGAAGAACGGCAGGCCGACGACGATGATCACCTGCTGGAGCGCCGCGAGCCCGCCCTCGCCGGTGGCCGCGAGCATGGTCGCGGCGACGGCACCCATGGCGATCGTCCAGAACACCCGCTGGCGGCCGGGTGCCTCCTCCTCGTAGCCGTTGCTGATCGAGTCGATGACGAGGCCGGCGGAGTCGACCGACGTCGTGAAGAAGATGACGACGAGGACGACGGCGAGGATCTGCGTCGCCGTGGTCCACGGGAAGTGCTCGAGGAAGACGAACAGGGCCGTCGCGACGTCGCCCTGCTCGACCACCGGGCCGACGAGCTCACCCGGCGTCTCCTGCTCGATCCCGAAGGACGCCCAGCCGAAGACGCCGAACCACACGATGCTGAAGAGCACGGGCGCGGCGAGCACACCGCTGACGAACTGGCGGATGGTGCGGCCCTTGGAGATCTTCGCGATGAAGATGCCGGTGAAGGGGGACCACGAGATCGTCCACGCCCAGTAGAAGACCGTCCACTGGTTCTGCCAGCCCGAGCCGTTCGCGGTGTCGTTCCAGAAGGCGAGCTGCGGCAGCGCGGAGGCGTAGATCCCCACCGACTCGATCGTGCCCTTGACGAGGAAGAGCGTGGGACCGGTGGCGACGACGAAGCACAGCAGGCCCACGGCGAGGACGATGTTGAAGTTGGACAGGCGCTTGATGCCCTTCTCCAGCCCCACGCTCACCGAGACGACGGCGATCGCGGAGACCGCGACGATGATGAGCACCTGGACGAGCCGGCTCTCGCCCAGCCCCCACAGCGAGTTGAGGCCGCTGTTGATCTGCAGGGTGCCCAGACCCACCGAGACCCCGACGCCGAAGATCGTGCCGACGACGGCGACGACGTCGATGGCCGCGCCCACGGGGCCGTGGATCTTCTCCCCGAGGAGCGGCTGGAAGATCGAGCTCACCCGAGGGGGCAGGTTGCGCCGGTACATGAAGTAGGCGAAGCCCAGCGCCGGGAGGGCGAAGATCGCCCACGTGTGCAGCCCGAAGTGGTACAGCGTGAAGGCGATGGCCTCGCGTGCAGCCGCCTGCGTCTGGCCCGCGACGTCCTGCATCGGCGGGTTGGCGTAGTGGTTGATCGGCTCCGCCACGCCCCAGAACATGAGGATCGAGCCGATGCCGGCCGCGAAGAGCATGGCGAACCAGGCGACACCGGAGTGCTCGGGCTTCGTGTCGCCCAACCGCACCCGCCCGAAGCGGCTCGCCGCGAGGTAGACGAGGAAGAGCAGGAAGACCGTGACCCCCAGGATGTAGAACCACCCGAGGTTCGACATGATCCATCCCGACGCACCGGCGAAGGCCGCGTCCACCTGGTCGGTGAACAGGATCGTGCCGACGACGAAGAGGATCGCGATCAGTGCCGCTGGGAAGAAGATCCGGGGACTGGTGCGCAGTCCGAGCGCGTCGTGCATCCGGTCGAGCGGCTTCATGGTGGGGAGAGCTCCTCCGTGGGGAACCGGAATGGTCGCCCCGACGTTAACCGGGGGCCCGGGGGACCGCCTCCCGGGCAGCGTGGGAGGCTGGTGCCATGAGTGCGACCAACGACGCGATGAACCAGATCGTCGTCAACGTCGTGCGCCTCGCGCGCCGGCCGGGGTACCTCCTCCTCGTCGGCGCCGCGGTGCCCGTCGGTGTCTTCCTCCTGTTCGGCGTGCTCCTCGGCCTGGACGCCGTGTCGTGGACCGGGTGGGTCCCCTTCGCCCTCGCGGTCGTGCTCGCCGTCCCGGTCGCCGTCCTCGCCGTCCGCCGGGAGCGGCTGCAGCGCGCGACGGCGGACATCGGGGACGGTCCGGTGACGACGGCGGGTGGCGTCGTCGTCGTGACGGGCGAGCCGACCCAGGCGGCCCTCGAGGAGGAGCTCGCCACGCTCACCGACGCGATGGACGAGGGACGGGTCCGCACCGCCCGGTGGTTCCCGCGGGTCGAGGCCACCCAGCGCGCCCTGCTGCGCGCGGCGGGCGGCCCCGTCCGGGCGCCCTACCTGCGGGACGACCTGCGCGTCACGCTCGTCGCCTTCCTCGGCACGGTCGCCGCGATCCCGCTCGGCGTCCTCGGCTCCTTCATGAGCGCCTTCGCCCTGCTGCTGACCTGAGCGACGCCGAGCGGGTGGGACGGCTACGGCTGCGGCTCGGCGCGCAGCTCGTCGGCGATCTCCTCCTCGGGCCGCGGCGGGACCGTCTCGTCCTCCTCGAGCACCACGGGGTCCTCGAAGTGGGCGGACGGCGCGTTGACGGTGGGCTCGTCGGGCAGGTTGGACATCGGTGATTCCTCTCCTCGGTGGACAGGCCCTGCCGGAGGCGCCGGTTGCCGCCGCCTCGTGGGACCATGGGTGGCAGTGTGTCCTCGCGGAACCGGTTCCGCGCGTCGTCGTCGCTTTGAAGGAACGTGAGTGTCCCCGATCCCCAGCCCTGCGCTGACCGCAGCGATCGCCCCTGCGGCGACCGCGCCCGAGCTGCTGCGCAACTTCTGCATCATCGCGCACATCGACCACGGCAAGTCGACGCTGGCCGACCGCATGCTCCAGCTCACCGGGGTCGTCGAGGACCGCGCGATGCGCGCCCAGTACCTCGACCGGATGGACATCGAGCGGGAGCGCGGCATCACGATCAAGTCCCAGGCCGTGCGCATGCCGTGGCAGGTCGGGGAGGCCGCCTACGCGCTCAACATGATCGACACGCCCGGCCACGTCGACTTCACCTACGAGGTCTCCCGCTCGCTCGCCGCCTGCGAGGGGGCGCTGCTCCTCGTCGACGCCGCGCAGGGCATCGAGGCACAGACCCTCGCCAACCTCTACCTGGCGATGGAGAACGACCTCACGATCATCCCGGTCCTCAACAAGATCGACCTGCCCGGCGCGCAGCCGGAGCGCTACGCCGAGGAGCTGGCGAACCTCATCGGCGGTGAGCCGGAGGACTGCCTGGCGGTCTCGGGCAAGACCGGCGTCGGCGTCCCCGAGCTCCTCGACCGCATCGTCCGCGACATCCCGGCCCCGGTCGGGGACCCGGACGCCCCGGCCCGGGCGATGATCTTCGACTCGGTCTACGACACCTACCGCGGCGTCGTCACCTACGTGCGCGTCGTCGACGGCGCGATCAAGCCCCGCGAGAAGCTCACGATGATGTCGACCGGCACGAGCGTCGACCTCCTCGAGATCGGCGTCAGCTCCCCGGAGCCCAAGCCCACCAAGGGCCTGGGCGTCGGCGAGGTCGGCTACCTCATCACCGGCGTCAAGGACGTGCGCCAGTCCCGGGTCGGTGACACGGTGACCAACGCGGCGCGACCCGCCGAGGAGGCGGTGGGCGAGTACCGCGACCCGCAGCCGATGGTCTACTCCGGGCTGTTCCCGGTGGACGGCTCGGACTACCCGGTGCTGCGCGACGCCCTGGACAAGCTCAAGCTCAACGACGCGGCCCTGGCCTACGAGCCCGAGACCTCCGTCGCGCTCGGCTTCGGCTTCCGCTGCGGCTACCTCGGCCTGCTCCACCTGGAGATCGTGCGCGAGCGCCTCGAGCGCGAGTTCGACCTCGACCTCATCTCCACCGCGCCCAACGTCGTCTACAACGTCGTCACCGAGGACGGCACGCGCACCCAGGTGACCAACCCGAGCGAGTACCCCGACGGGAAGATCTCCGAGGTCTACGAGCCGGTCGTGCGCGCGACCATCATCACGCCGTCGGAGTTCATCGGCGCCGTCATGGAGCTGTGCCAGCAGCGGCGCGGCACCCAGGACGGCATGGACTACCTCTCCCCGGAGCGGGTGGAGATGCGCTACCACCTGCCGCTGGCCGAGATCGTCTTCGACTTCTTCGACCAGCTCAAGTCCCGCACCCGCGGCTACGCGTCCTTCGACTACGAGGCCGACGGCGAGCAGGTCGCCGACCTCGTCAAGGTCGACATCCTCCTCCACGGGGAGAAGGTCGACGCCTTCAGCTCGATCGTCCACCGCGACAAGGCCTACCCCTACGGCGTCGAGATGGCCGGCAAGCTGCGCGAGATCATCCCCCGCCAGCAGTTCGAGGTGCCGATCCAGGCGGCGATCGGGGCCCGGATCATCGCCCGCGAGACCATCCGCGCGCTGCGCAAGGACATGCTCGCCAAGTGCTACGGCGGTGACATCTCCCGCAAGCGCAAGCTCCTGGAGAAGCAGAAGGAGGGCAAGAAGCGGATGAAGAACATCGGCCGGGTCGAGGTTCCGCCGGAGGCCTTCATCGCCGCCCTGTCCTCCGACACCCCGACGGGCAAGGACTCCAAGGGCAAGAAGTGAGTCCCGCCCTGCCCGCGGGCGAGCCCGTCCCTGCGGACGGGGCACTGCCCGCGTCCGCCGCCGTCGGCTCGGCCGACCGTGACCTCGGCGTCTACCTCCACGTGCCGTTCTGCCGGGTGCGCTGCGGGTACTGCGACTTCAACACCTACACCGCCACGGAGCTCGGGGGCGGTGCGAGCCAGGCCGCCTACGCCGACACCGCCCGCCGGGAGATCGACCTCGCGGCCGGGGTGCTCTCGCGGGCCGGTGTCGCCCAGCGTGCGGTGTCCACCGTGTTCGTCGGGGGCGGCACGCCCACGCTGCTCCCGGCCGCTGACCTCGCCGCGATGCTCGCCCACGTGCGGGCGACGTGGGGCCTGGCCGCCGGCGCCGAGGTGACGACGGAGGCCAACCCGGACTCGGTGACGCCGGGCTCCCTCGAGCAGCTCGCCGCCGCCGGCTTCACCCGCGTCTCCTTCGGGATGCAGTCCGCCGTCCCCCACGTCCTGGCCACCCTCGACCGCACGCACGACCCCGCGCGCCTGCCCGACGTCGTCCGCTGGGCGCGCGACGCCGGGCTCGACGTCTCCGTCGACCTCATCTACGGCACCCCGGGGGAGTCGGCCGCGGACTGGCGGACCAGCCTGGAGACCGCCGTCGCCCTCGAGCCGGACCACGTGTCCGCGTACGCGCTCGGGATCGAGCCGGGCACGAAGATGGGGGCGCAGGTCCGCCGCGGGGAGCTGCCCATGCCCGACGACGACGACGCCGCCCTCAAGTACGAGGCCGCCGACGACGTCCTCACCTCGGCCGGACTGTCCTGGTACGAGGTGTCGAACTTCGCGACCGCGCCGGAGCACGCCTGCCGGCACAACCTCAACTACTGGCGTGGTGCGGACTGGTGGGGGGTCGGGCCCGGGGCGCACAGCCACGTCGGCGGGGTGCGCTGGTGGAACGTCAAGCACCCGCGCGCCTACGCCCACCGCCTGGAGCAGGGGCTGAGCCCCGGTGCGGGGCACGAGGTCCTCGACGACGCCGCCCGTGAGCTCGAGCGGGTGCTGCTCGGCGTGCGGCTGGCCGAGGGGCTGGAGCTCGCGCCGGGGACGGGACGCGTGCCCGGACGTCACCGCGAGGCCGTGGCCCGGCTCATCGCCGAGGGGCTCGTCGACATGCCGGCCGCCCGGGCCGGCCGGATCCTGCTCACCCGCCACGGGCGGCTGCTCGCCGACACCGTCGTGCGCGCGCTCACCGACTGAGCCGCTCCGGCCGGGAGCGGTGCCGCCGCGTCAGCGCGAGCCGCCGCCCCACGCGAGCGTGCCGTCGACGAGGCTCACCGCCTGGGCCGGGCCCTCGGCCTGGATCTCGATGACGGCGTCGTGCGCGGTGTGCTCGACCGGCACCGACACGACGACGGTGGCGGTCCGCGGAGCGTCCTCCTCGTCGGTGTCGAAGAGCACGGCGGCGTCGTGCCCCTCGAGCTTGACCACCCCCGTGGTGCCCGGCCCCGAGTCACCGGTCGGGCGGGTCTCGTACGTGGCGACGAGGAACACCCGGCCATCGGCGGCGCGGACCTCGTCCGCCCCGACGTCCCCGGGCGCGAAGTCCGCGTGCAGCGACGACGCGATGTCTGCGTAGAGGTCGGCGGGGATGGAGGGGAGCAGGCTGGCCGAGGTGACCTCCACCTCGAGGCTCGCGCTCCGCGCCCCGGTCCCGTCGCCCTGCTCGACCGGCGTCAGGTCGAGCGCGCCGGCGTCCGTCGTGGCGACGAACCTGTCCGGCGCCGCGGGGAGTGAGGGATCGGCCGCGTCCACGGTGCGGGTCTCGGCGGCCGGGCCCGGGGAGACGTCCGCGCCGTCGTCGTCGGAGCCACACGCAGCGAGGAGCAGAGTGGTGGCGAGCGCGGCGGTGAGCAGGTGGCGGCGGGGCATGGGTCCTCCGGGGCGGTGTGCTGGGTCACACCCAGGGTAGAGGGGCGTCGCGGGTGCGCGGGACGGACGTCCACGAGACACACGCGCTTGGACCGGCCCCGGCCCGGACTCATCCGGGCGGCGCCGAGGACACGAGAGCCCTCGGTCGCGTGGTGGCGGTCAGCGGAGCGGTCCCCGCGGTCGGCCGGCGGTGGCGGACACGGGCGCCACTGCTGACCGTCTGGACGACCCCGTCGCACGCGTCGAGGACGCACAGCGCCGCCGCTGCCGGCAACCGCGCCGGCTCAGCTGCCCGCGAGCCCGTCCCACGCCGGCCCGTACCCGAGGCGCGCCTGCTCGGCCGCGACGACGCGCGTGGCGAGCTCGGCCTCGGTGACGTCGACGGCGCCGAGGGCCGCCTGCGCCAGGCTCGACTCCCCGGCGAAGGCGTCGAAGACCTCGCGCTTGCCGGCGAGCAGCTCCTCGATGCGCTCGTCGACGCTGTCCTCGGTGAGCAGCCGGTGCACCTGCACCGGCCGCTGCTGGCCCATCCGGTGCACCCGTCCGACCGCCTGGTCCTCCACGGCCGGGACGAGCTGCGGCTCGGTGATGACGACGACGCTCGCGGCCTGGACGTTGAGCCCCACCCCGCCCGCGGCGACCTGGCTCACGAGGACCGAGCCCGCCGGCCCCGCGGCGAAGGCGTCGACGATCTCCTGCCGCTCGGCCGCGGGCACCGACCCCGTGATCGGGCCGAAGGCGTGCACCCCGGGCAGCCGCTCCACCTGCTCGGCCACCCGGGCGACGACGTCGAGGAAGTAGGAGAAGACGGCGACGCGCTGCCCGCCGTCCTGCGCCTCCGCGACGATCTCGAGCAGCCGCTCGAGCTTCGCGGAGTCGGCGGGGTCGGGAACCGTGAGGTCCGCCCGGCGCATCGCCATGAGGTTGCCCGCGGCGACGGCGTCCCGGTACCGCCGCTCCGCGACCGGCGTCATGGTCTCCCACTCGTCGACGACCACCCGCGGCGGCAGCTCGACGAGCACGTCGTCGAGGGTGCGACGCAGATAGACCGGGGCGAGGTGCCGTCGGAAGGTGTCGGCGCCGGCGAGGCCGAGGTGCGGCGGGAGGGAGGCGACGAGCTCGGGCTGCAGCATGCGGGCCAGCGAGCGGAGCTCCTCGACCCTGTTGAGCAGCGCGGTGCCGGTGAGGAGGAGCGCCCGTGGGGTCCGCTGGGCCCAGGCGGCGACCTGCCGGGTGCGCTGGGCCTGGGGGTTCTTCACGTAGTGGGCCTCGTCGACGACGAGCAGGGCGGGCACCGGGGATGGCGACAAGTCGGCTGTCGGCGACAAGTCGGCTGTCGGCGACAGGTCGGCTGTCGGCGGGAGGGTGGCTGTCGGCGGGAGGGTGGGGGCGGGGGCGCCGGGGAGGGGGATCGCCGGGAGGGTGGCGAAGGTCGTCACCGCGACGCCGCCGTCGCGGTGCCAGGCGGCCAGGGCCTCCTCGCGGCCGGGGCCGTGGACGCGGTGGACGCGCAGCTCGCTGTGGAGCGCGACCTCCCGGCACCAGTTGACGACGACGCTCGCCGGGCATACGACGAGCGCCCGGTCCTCGCCCGTCGCCGCGAGGTGGGCCATGACGGCGATGGCCTGGACGGTCTTGCCCAGACCCATCTCGTCCCCGATGAGCGCACGGCCCTGGTTGAGCGCGAACCTCGCCCCGAACGCCTGGTAGCCGCGCAGCCGCGCCCGCAGGAGCGACTCGTCGAGCGGGAGGGCGTCGATCCGCTCGACGAGCTCGGCGGGGAGGGTGCCCTGGGCCGCGGCGCCGCCCAGCCCGGGCACGAGCTCGTCGAGCAGCGCGTAGTAGCGGGCGGTGTGGGTCTCGAGGTGCTCCCACACGGTGAGCGGGCCGGGCTCGGCGAGGAGCGCGGTGAGCTCGCGCACCGTCGCGGGCAGGCCGGTCGCGGTGAGCCACGGCTCCCACCGGGCGAGCGCCTCCAGCGCCTCCCGGGCGCGGTCGCGCGTGCTCGGCCGGCGCAGGAGCAGCCCGAGCCGGCTGCGTGCCGGGGCCGCCCGGTGCACCTGTCCCGCGACGGTCGAGGCGAAGTCGGCCAGCTCGTCGCGGTGTGCCTCCAGCGGGCCCGACAGGCGGTCCAGCCGGTACAGCAGGGACGCGAGCCCCAGCCCGAGCGGCCCGTCGCTGCGTGGCTCGATCCGCACCGGCACGCCCGCCCGGAAGGTCCCGGCCAGCCGCTGCGCCGCGGCGGCCGCCGCCCGCGCGGTGTGCGGGCCGACCCCGTCCAGGGCCTCCAGCCGCTCCGCGCCCGCGTCCAGGACGTCTCGCACCGTCCGCACCCCGGCGTCCTCCAGGGCCTGCAGCCGCAGGTTGCGCTCGGTCGTCTCCCGCAGCCGGGCCACCTCGATCCCGCCGAGCTCGCCGCGCACCCGCTCGTCCCGGTATGCGTCGACGCGCGCGACGACACCGTCCCGCAGCGCCGCCTCCGCGCGCAGCACCGCGGCGGCGGCCTCCACCAGCTCGGCCCGCTCCGCGAGGAGCTCACGGGCGTCGGCGCCGGGCCGCACCGCCGTCGTCGTCATCCCTGCTCGGGGACCTCGGTGACGAAGTCGATGAGCTCCTCCATCCGCCCGAGCAGGGCGGGGGAGAGGTCCCTGTAGCTGCGGACGGTGCCGAGGATGCGCTTCCAGCCGCGCGCGACGTCGGCCTGGTCGGCGTGCGGCCAGCCGAGCGCGGCGAGCGTGCCGACCTTGATGTCGGTCCCGCGCGGCACGTCCGGCCACGCCTCGATCCCCACCCGCTCGGGGCGCACGGCCTGCCACACGTCGACGTAGGGGTGGCCGAGCACCTTGACGTGACGGGCGGAGCGCCCGAGCGTGCCGAGCGCCTCCTGCACGAGCCGCGTCTCCTTGGACCCCGCCACGAGGTGGTCGACGAGCACCCCGGCGCGGCGCGTGGGTCCGGGCGCGAAGTCGGCGAGCACCTCGGCGAGGTTGTCCACGCCCTCGAGCAGCTGGACGACGACGCCCTCCACCCGCAGGTCGTCACCCCACACCCGCTCGACGAGCTCGGCGTCGTGCCGCCCCTCGACCCAGATCCGCGAGGCGCGGGCGACCCGTGCGCGGCTCGTGTCGACGGCGATCGAGCCCGACGCCGTGAGCCGCCGCCCCCCGGCCGTCACCGGACCGCGGGGTGCTGCCCGTCGCGCGGGCGGGACGAGGTGCACCGGCTTGCCGTCCACCCAGAAGCCCGAGCCCAGCGGGAAGGTGCGCGTGCGCCCGGCCCGGTCCTCGAGGACGACGACGTGCATCCCGCCGGACTTCTCCACGGCGGTCACCGCCCCGACCCAGCCGGTCTCGACGTCCTCGACGACGAGGCCGAGCTCGGCGGGCTCGTCGCGGACCGTGGGACGGTGGGCGTAGGAGCCGGTGCGGTGGGGGTCGGAGGACAGGACGTCCGAGCCGTAGCGATCCTTCACCCCCGCAGGGTAGGCGCGCGGTGGGGGAGGTCACGAGACACCCGGGGGCGTGGCGCGTAGAATTAGCACTCCGGGCCGGCGAGTGCTGACCGCCGGCCCTCGCCGAGCCGGCCACGAGCGCCGTGAGGAGGGACCCCGTTGGCTGACCGTCGACTCGATGTGCTCAGAGCCATCGTCGAGGACTACGTCCACACGCGTGAACCGGTGGGCTCCAAGGCACTGGTCGAGCGTCACTCGCTCGGGGTCTCACCGGCGACCATCCGCAACGACATGGCCGTCCTGGAGGAGAGCGGGTACATCCACCAGCCGCACACCTCCGCCGGGCGCGTGCCCACCGACAAGGGGTACCGGCTCTTCGTCGACCAGCTGTCCACCTTCAAGCCGCTGTCGCAGGCCGAGCGGGGCGCCATCCAGCACCTGCTCGAGGGCGCGGTCGACCTCGACGACGTCGTCGAGCGCACCGTGCGCCTGCTCGCCCAGCTCACCCACCAGGTCGCCGTCGTCCAGTACCCCTCGCTGCGCAACTCCGCGCTGCGGCACGTCGAGCTCGTCCCGCTCTCCGAGCACCGGCTCCTCGTCGTCATCATCACCGACGCCGGCCGCGTGGAGCAGCGTGCGCTCGAGGTCGACACCCCGCTCGACCTCGGCGTCGTCGCCGAGCTCCGCGCGCGCATCAACGCCGGCAGCATCGGGCGGCGTGCGGCCGACATCGGCTCCGCGCTCGAGCACACCTCGAACCGCTTCGCCCCCGAGCACCGCCCGCTCGTCGCCCGCGTCGTCGAGGCGCTGACCGAGACGCTGCGGATGGACGCCGAGGAGCGCATCGTCATGGCGGGGACCGCGAACCTCGCCCGCTCCGACGTCGACTTCTCCCGCACCATCGGGCCCGTCCTCGAGGCGCTCGAGGAGCAGGTGGTGCTCCTGCGGCTGCTCCACGAGATGGCCGAGGACGACGCCGTCGCCGTGAGCATCGGCGAGGAGAACCGGCACGAGTCGCTGTCCGAGGCATCGATCGTGGCGACCGCCTACGGTGGGGGGAGCAGCGAGGGAGTGGCCCGCCTCGGTGTGCTGGGCCCCACACGCATGGACTACCCCTCGGCCATGACCTCCGTGCGGGCCGTGGCCCGTTACCTGTCGCGGATCCTCGCCGGCTGACCGGCACCCGACACCGCCCGCAGAACCCCCACAGGAAGTGACCTGGTGAACGACTACTACGAGATCCTCGGCGTGCCGCGTACCGCGACGCAGGAGGAGATCAAGCGTGCCTACCGCAAGCTGGCGCGCAAGCTCCACCCGGACGTCGCCGGGCCGGAGGCGGAGGACCAGTTCAAGGAGGTCGGGCGCGCCTACGAGGTCCTCTCCAACCCCGAGAAGCGGCAGATGTACGACCTCGGCGGGGAGTCGGCGCTCGGCGGCAACGGCGGGGGCGGGGCCGGCTTCGGGTTCTCCGACATCTTCGAGACCTTCTTCGGCGCGGCCAGCGGCGCCGGCCGCGGCCCCGCGCCGCGCGGCCGACGCGGCCAGGACGCCCTCATCCGCCTCGAGGTCGAGCTGCGGGACGCCGTCTTCGGCGTCGAGGAGGAGGTCCAGGTCGACACCGCCGTCCTGTGCGGCACCTGCAACGGCACGTGCACCCGCCCGGGCACCAGCGTCCAGACCTGCGCCGTGTGCCACGGCCGCGGCTCGGTCCAGCGGGTGGCGCGCTCCTTCCTCGGCAACGTCATGACGACCTCGCCCTGCTCCGCCTGCGGCGGCCACGGCACCACCATCCCCGACCCCTGTCCCGAGTGCTCCGGCCAGGGACGCGTGCGCAACCGCCGCACGATCCCCGTCTCGGTGCCTGCGGGCGTCGACACGGGCAACCGGATCAAGCTGACCGGCAGCGGCGAGGTCGGTCCCGGCGGTGGCCCGGCCGGCGACCTCTACGTCGAGCTCAAGGTGCGCAACCACCCCGTCTTCGCGCGGCGCGGCGACGACCTCTACGCCCGCGTCGAGATCCCCATGACGGCTGCCGCCCTCGGCACCGTCCTCCACCTCGAGACCTTCGACGGCCACGAGGAGATCGACATCGCCCCCGGCACCCAGCCGGAGGAGGTCATCACGCTCGAGGGCCTCGGCGTGGGCCGCCTCAACGGGCCCGGGCGCGGCGACCTCAAGGTGCAGGTCGACGTCGAGGTCCCCACCGCGCTGGACGACCGCCAGCGCGAGCTGCTGCTCCAGCTCGCCACGCTGCGCGGTGAGGAGCGGGCCGAGCCCCGCCTCACCCCCGCCTCCAGCGGCGTCTTCTCCCGCCTGCGGGACCGCTTCTCCGGCCGCTGATGAGCGCGCCCGTCTTCCTCGGCGCGCCCGCCGACCTCGCGGCCGCCCAGGCCGGGGCGGTGCTCACCGTCCGCGGCCCCGAGGCGCGTCACGCCGTCACGGTCCGTCGCGTGCGCGCCGGTGAGGTCGTCGACGTCGTCGACGGCGAGGGCACCCGCGCCCGCGGCGAGGTCGCCTCCGCCGCGGGGGAGGAGCTCGCCGTCCGGGTCACAGAGGTCACCCGCGAGCCCGCGCCCGCGGTGCGGCTCGTCCTCGTCCAGGCCCTGGCCAAGGGCGGGCGCGACGAGCAGGCCGTGGAGACCGCCACCGAGGTGGGGATCGACGCCGTCGTGCCGTGGCAGAGCGAGCGCTGCGTGTCCGTGTGGGCCGGGAAGAAGGCCGCCAAGGGCCGCGAGCGGTGGCAGGCCGTCGCGCTCGCCGCGACCAAGCAGTCCCGCCGGGCCAGGGTGCCGGAGGTCGAGGAGCTCGTCGTCGGCAAGCAGCTGCTCGCCCGGGTCGCGTCCGTCGTCGACGCCGGGGGCGCCGTCGTCGTCCTCCACGAGGAGGCGACCGTGCCCCTCGCTGCCGCCGCGCTGCCGGAGGCGGGCGAGGTGCTCCTCGTCGTCGGCCCCGAGGGGGGCCTCAGCGCGCGCGAGGTGCGCGACCTGTCCGAGCGGGGCGCCGTCGTCGTCCGCCTCGGCCCCCACGTCATGCGCACCTCGACCGCCGGCCCGGTCGCCGCCGCCCTGCTGGCCGACCGCCTGGCCCGCTGGTCCTGACCCCCACTTTCGCAGTTGGTGACCTGACTGACGGTTATGGCTGCTGAGCAGTCGCCCAACTCACCAACTGCGAAGTTCGGGGGGAGCTGGAAGCGGGGACGGGTGCGAACCGGGAAGTTTCCGCTCGACCTCGCCGTTATGCTCGTGTGTACGTCTTCAGCCCAGCCAGGAGGAACCGGGGCCGCGCCCCTGCCCATGCCACACAGTGACGACGCGTCCAGGCCGGACGCGATGCTCCAGCACCAGATCACGATCCCCGACGACGTGCCCATGGTCTTCCTCCTCGGCCAGCGTGACGAGGTCCTCCGGGCCGTCGAGTCGGGCTTCCAGGCGGTCGACATCCACGTCCGCGGCAACATCGTCTCCTTCTCCGGCCCGGCCGGTGACGTCGCGCTCGCCGAGCGCCTCGTCGACGAGCTCGCCGAGGTCGCCCGCAGCGGCCAGGCGCTGACCGCCGACGCCGTCGAGCGCGCCGTCCGGATGCTCACCGCGCCCACCGCCGAGCGTCCCGCCGACGTCCTCACCTTCGACATCCTCTCCAGCCGCGGTCGCACCATCCGGCCGAAGACGCTGGGCCAGAAGTCGTACGTCGACGCGATCGACGAGCACACCATCACCTTCGGCGTGGGCCCGGCCGGCACCGGCAAGACCTACCTCGCCATGGCCAAGGCCGTGCACGCCCTGCAGTCCAAGCGCGTCAACCGCATCGTCCTCACCCGCCCGGCCGTCGAGGCGGGGGAGCGGCTGGGCTACCTGCCGGGCACGCTCAACGACAAGATCGACCCCTACCTGCGGCCGTTGTACGACGCCCTGCACGACATGCTCGACCCCGAGTCGATCCCCAAGCTCATGGCCGCGGGGACCATCGAGGTCGCGCCGCTCGCCTACATGCGCGGCCGCACGCTCAACGACGCCTTCATCATCCTCGACGAGGCCCAGAACACCTCGCCCGAGCAGATGAAGATGTTCCTCACCCGGCTCGGTTTCAACTCGCGCGTCGTCGTCACCGGTGACGTCACGCAGGTCGACCTGCCCAGCGGCACGTCCTCCGGGCTGCGCGTCGTGGAGGGCATCCTCGACGGCATCGAGGACGTCGCGTTCTGCCGCCTCACCTCGGCGGACGTCGTCCGCCACCGTCTGGTCTCGGAGATCATCGACGCCTACGAGCGCTGGGACGCCGGGCCGAGCGGCAGCAACCGCGCGCAGCGACGGACCGGCGCGCGCCGGGAGGGACGGGCATGAGCACCGAGGTCGCCAACGAGTCCGGCTACGAGGTCGACGAGCAGGAGTTCGCCGCCCTCGCCCGCTACGTCCTCGAGCAGATGCATGTCCACCCCCAGGCCGAGCTGTCGATCATGTTCGTCACCAGCGACGTCATGACCGAGCTCCACGTCAAGTGGATGGACGAGCCGGGCCCCACCGACGTCCTGTCCTTCCCCATGGACGAGCTGCGCCCCGGCCAGCCGGGCGAGGAGCCCACCGAGGGCATGCTCGGGGACATCGTGCTGTGCCCCGAGGTCGCCGCCGCGCAGGCCAAGGCCGCCGGCCACAGCACCGCCGAGGAGCTCCTCCTCCTCACCACGCACGGCATCCTCCACCTCCTCGGCTACGACCACGCCGAGCCCGAGGAGGAGAAGGAGATGTTCGCGCTGCAGCGCAAGCTGCTGCTCACCTTCCTCGCCGAGCGCTGACATGGACGGACTGCTCTCCGACATCCCCGAGTGGTGGTTGCTCGTCCTCGCGCTCGTCGCCCTCGTCCTCACCGCCGTGCTCGTCGCGGCCGAGGCGGCGCTGCGGCGCATCGGGCGCACCGCTCTCAGCGAGCTGCACGTCGCCGGCCGGCCCCGCGCCGACCGTGTCGAGCAGCTCGCCGACGCGCGCGAGGCCGCGCTGCCCGCCCTGGCCCTGGCACGTGTCCTCGCGGAGATGACGACGGCGGTCGCCATCACGCTCGTCGTCGCCGACCTCGTGCCCGAGTGGTGGCAGGTGCTGCTCGCCGCCGTCGTCGTCACGGCCCTGCTCGTGGCCATCGTCGCCGGCTCCGGCCCGCGGCGCCTGGGCACCCGCCAGCCCGGCCGGGTGCTCCACGCCCTCCTGCCGCTCGTCGGTGTCGTCCTCGCCGTCACCCGCCCCGCCGTCGTCGTCGCCCGGGCGCTCACGCCCAAGCCGAGACTCACCGAGGCGGAGGCCCGCGAGGAGGCCGCCGAGGACCTGCGCGACATGGTCGACCGCGTGAGCCAGTCCGAGCAGCTCGCCGACGAGGAGCGCACGATGCTCCAGTCGATGTTCGAGCTCGGCAGCACTCTCGTGCGCGAGGTCATGGTGCCGCGGCCGGACATGGTGACGATGGACGCCGGCCGCCCGCTCACCAAGGCCCTCGCCCTGTTCGTGCGCTCCGGCTTCTCCCGCGTGCCGGTCGTGGGGGAGTCCGTCGACGACGTGTGCGGGATCCTCTACCTCAAGGACGTCCTGCGCCGCACGCACATGCGGCCCGACGCCGGGTCCGACCTCGTCGAGTCCGTGGTCCGCGAGGCCGTCTTCGTGCCCGAGACGATCCTCGTCGACGACCTCCTGCGCGACATGCAGGCGAAGAACTTCCACATCGCGATGGTCGTCGACGAGTACGGCGGCATCGCCGGGCTCGTCACCATCGAGGACCTGCTCGAGGAGCTCGTCGGTGAGCTCACCGACGAGCACGACCGCGCCGAGCCCGTCGTCGAGGAGCTCGACGACGGCCTCGTGCGCGTCCCCGCCCGGCTGCCCGTCGACGAGCTCGGTGAGCTCTTCGGCCTCGAGCTCGACGACGACGACGTCGACTCCGCGGGCGGCCTGCTCGCCAAGGCGCTGGGCAAGGTCCCGATCCCCGGGGCCGAGGTCGAGGTCGCCGGCCTGCACCTGCAGGCCGAGCGCGCCGGCGGACGACGCCGCCAGATCGCCACCATCCTGGCCCGGGCCGTCGAGGCGCCCGAGCCTGACGAGGAGAACGAGAGCTCATGACGTACTCGTGGCCCGAGGGCTACCGGGCGGGGTTCGCCTCGATGGTCGGACGCCCCAACGCGGGCAAGTCGACGCTGACAAACGCGCTGGTCGGGCAGAAGGTGGCGATCACCTCCGGCCGACCGCAGACCACGCGGCACGCCGTCCGCGGCATCGTGCACCGGGAGGACGGCCAGCTCGTGCTCGTCGACACCCCGGGCCTGCACCGGCCGCGCACCCTGCTGGGGGAGCGGCTCAACGACCTCGTGCGCGACACGATGAGCGAGGTCGACGTCGTCGTCTTCTGCCTGCCCGCCGACGAGAAGATCGGCCCGGGTGACAAGTTCATCGCCCGCGAGCTCGCCGAGCTGCGCACGCCCGTCGTCGCCGTCGCGACGAAGAGCGACACGGTGAACCGCGAGCGGCTCGCCGAGCACCTCCTCGAGATCGACGCGCTCGGCGACTGGGCCGAGATCGTGCCGGTGTCGGCGAGGAAGGGCGAGCAGGTCGACGTCCTCGCCGACGTCCTGCTCGCGCAGATGCCCGAGTCGCCGCCGCTGTACCCCGAGGGGGAGCTCACCGACGAGCCGGAGGTCGTGATGATCGCCGAGCTCGTGCGCGAGGCCGCCCTCGAGGGCGTGCGCGACGAGCTGCCGCACTCGCTGGCCGTCGTGGTCGAGGAGATCGTCGAGCGTGAGGGCCGCAAGGACCTCCTCGACGTGCGCGTCAACCTCTACGTCGAGCGGGACTCGCAGAAGGCGATCATCATCGGCCGGGCCGGCTCGCGCCTGCGCGAGGTCGGCACCCGTAGCCGCCGCGGCATCGAGATGCTCCTCGGCACCCGGGTGTACCTCGACCTCCACGTCAAGGTGGCCAAGGACTGGCAGCGCGACCCCAAGCTCCTCGGCCGCCTCGGCTTCTGACCCGCACCCCCTCGTCTCGCGAGTACGCACTTACGGTCATGGCCGTCGTCGCAAAACGGCGTCAGACTGGCCGTATGTGCGTACTCGCGTTCAGGAGTGGGGGCGGAGGGCGGTGCCGTACAGGAGCTCCGGTACGGGGGTCAGCTCTGCGCGCACCTCGCGCGGGAGTGCCGAGAGCATGCGTGCGAAGGTGCGGTCCGGGTCGAACACGTCGCGCTTGCTGAACCGCCGGAGTGTGTTGTCCGGGTTCTCGCGGATGAGGTTCTCGCGGTGCTTCTCCGCCAGGACTGCGGCCACTGCTCCGTCGAGCGAGTCCACCAGGCCGTCGCCCGGCACGTACTTGACCTCGCCGTCGTACTCGAGGAGGACGACGTAGACGACGGTCGAGCCGTCAGCGCGCCGCAGGGTCCATCTCCATCCGAGGTCGACGTAGAAGGTCCCCTCACGGGTGTGCACCGGCATCTGCACCTCGGGTGCGGGCAGGCCACGGGAGACGGCGACCCATCGGAGCACCGATTCCATCGGCGACTCGGCGTACGGGTCGGCAGCGGCGATGACGGCACGCGCTTGCCGTCGGCCTCGCGGTGGTCCCGTGTCCACCATCTGCCGGAGGCAGCGCCGCAGCTCGGCGACGCGCGCAACCTCCGCCTCCTTGGTCCGTCGATCGGCGTGGAGGACCGCGCGCATGCCGCTGTCTGCGACGGCGAGCGCGTCTCGTGGGCGCATGGTGCGGGCACAGTCCGCGATCGTGCGTTCGAGCGTCGTGACGCGTCGTCCGTCGAGGGTGGTCACGTCGTTGTGCGCGAGCCTCGCGTGACTACGCCAGAGGGAGCTCTTGGCGTGCAGGTTCGGCCGGGTGCTCTGGCTGACTTCCGGGCGCTCCGGAACGGTCAGCACCCACAGCCCGTGGAGGAGAGCTGCGGAGGCGTGGCTGAAGGCGGCGTCGTTGCTCAGCTTGCTCTGTGTCGAGGCGATCATGGCCAGGGCGTGGCCCTCTGCCTCCTCCCAGTGCTTGCCCACCGGCAGTGGTGGCACCAGTGCGCCGCGGCGCACGCTGACCGATTCCCCGGACCGGAGTGCTGCTCGCGCCGCACGTCTGCCGACCACCGAGGTGAGGGAAGCGGTCGGAACGCCGCGAGGTTCGATGATGAGGCCCATGAGCAGATCGTCCGCGCGGCCGCACCGGCGAGCGGCGGCGGTGCCGCGGTCCGGTGGGTACCGGTGTCGCGACCCGCACATCTGCAGCACCCCGCCTCCACGCGAGTACGCACATATGGGCGAGTTTCAGGTCTTCCGAGGCCACCCCGCTGACCGTATGTGCGTATTCGGCGGAGAGGGGGAAGAGGAGGGGGGAGGGCGGGGTGGGGTGGGGGTGCGACTACCCTGGCTCGGTGAGGTCGTGGAGAGTCGCCGTGACGGTCGTCGCGGTCCTGCTGTTCGGGCTCATCGGCACCGTCGCCGGCCCGGGATGGCACCCCCAGCCGCTCCAGCAGACGCTCGTCGTCCAGACGCCCGACGTCGCGATCGGCGGTGACGTCGCCACCGACCCGGTCGGCACCTACGAGACCCGGACGGAGACCTTCACCGTCGAGCTCGACGGCGCCACGGTCCGGGCGACGGTCCACGAGCCCCTCGGTGCGCCCGGCCTGCGCCCCGGCCTCGTGTTCATGCACGGCGCCGGTACCGCCACGCACGACAACTTCTGGCAGATCACCGAGGCGCTGGCCAGCGCGGGCGTCGTCTCCCTGGTGCCGGACAAGCGGATGGACACCTACAGCGCCCGCTTCCGGGACTACCCGGCGATGGCCGAGGACTACATGCACAGCTTCCGCGAGCTCGCGGCCCGGCCGGGCGTCGACCCCGGCCGGGTGGGCTTCTACGCCGAGAGCGAGGGCGCCTTCATCGCCCCGGTCGCCGCCGCGGAGAACCCCGAGGTGGCTCACGTCGTCCTCGTCTCCGCGCCCGTCGTCCCGGCGCGGGAGCAGTTCGCCCTCGCGACCGACACCTACCTGCGCAACCTCGGCGCCCCCGAGCAGCTGCTGCGCGCCGTGCCCCGCCTCCTCGGCAGCGAGATCCCCGGCGGCGGCTTCGTCTACGCCGACTTCGACGTCAGCCCCTACCAGCAGCGCATGGGCCAGCCCGTCCTCATGGTCTACGGCACCGAGGACGTGTCGATGCCCGTCGTGCAGGCGCCCTCCAAGGTCATCGAGGACCTCGCCGAGGCGGGCAACGACGGGTACACCGTGCGCTACTTCGCGGGCGCCAACCACGGCATCCGGATGGACGACGAGCTCGCCCCCGGCTTCCCGGAGGTGCTGGCGCGGTGGGTGCAGGGCCTGCCCGAGACCGCCGACGCCCAGCCGCGCATCGCCGGCGGCCAGCCCGAGCAGCGCTTCCGTGCCGAGCCGGTCGACAGTCCCCGCTGGTACGCCTCGGGCGACATGATCGTCCTCACGCTCGTGGGTCCGCTCGCGCTCCTCGCGCTCGGGCCGGTGCTCTGGGTGCTCACCCGGCTCGTGCGCCGCCCCAGCGAGCGTCTGCCCTCCCCGCTCGCCCGGACCACCGGGGCGCTCGCCATGGGGGTGCTCGCCGTGTGGACCCTCTTCCTCTCCTACCTGCTCGTCGTCGCCGACCTCGCGCTCAACTACGAGACCAACCCCTTCGCCGTCCAGGGCGGCTGGCTGGGGGTGCAGGCCGTCGCCATCGGGACGACGGCGGTGGGCGTCTGGTCGGCCACCACCTGGCTGCGCGTGCGGCGCAGCGGGGTGCGGACCGGGACGGTCGGGACGATCACGCTCGTGGGGGTCCACCTCGGGGCGCTCGTCCTGCTCCTCGCCGCCGGCTACTGGGGCGTCTTCCCCACGGTCTGGTGACCGCGGGGCCGTCCGCGCTCCCGTAGGATCCCCCTCGGAACAGCGAGAGGAAGCGGATGCAGATCCACTGGGGCGTGGCCACCGACGCGGGTGGTCGACGCCAGGCGAACGAGGACTCCGTGCTCGCGCAGCCTCCGGTCTTCGCGGTCGCGGACGGCATGGGCGGGCACGCGCGCGGCGACATGGCCAGCCGGACGGTGGTCACCGAGCTCGAGGGCCTCGCCCGCTCGGACCGGCCGCTGCGCCCTGAGGACGTCTCCGCCGCGATCGCCCGCGCCGGCGAGCGGATCCGCGAGGCGATGGCAGGGGAGGACGCCGTGGCCGGCACGACCGTGGCCGGGGCGATCCTCACCGAGGAGGACGGCCAGCCCTTCTGGCTCGTCTTCAACGTCGGCGACTCGCGCATCTACCGCTGGACCACCCAGGAGCTCGAGCAGGTGAGCGTGGACCACTCCCTCGTCCAGGAGATGGTCGACGCCGGCACGATCAGCCGCGCCGAGGCCCGCCGCCACCCGCAGCGCAACGTCATCACCCGAGCGGTCGGCACCGGTGCCGTGCCCGACATCGACTTCTGGATGCTCCGCGCCGGAGGCCCCGACCGTCTCGTCCTGTGCAGCGACGGCCTGTTCGGCGAGCTCGACGACGGCGAGATCGCCGAGGTCGTCGCCGCGGCCGCCCACCCCCACGAGGCCGCCGCCACCCTCCTCGACCGTGCCGTCCAGGGCGGGGGCGCGAACGACAACGTCTCCGTCGTCGTCGTCGCGGCCGGAGGGGACGACGACGTCGACAGCACCGAGCGGCGGGCGAGCGAGGACCACGGGTCGACGCTCCCGCGCGCCGAGTCAGGAGCCGGCCGATGACGGCGCACGAGTACCTGCCGGGGGGCTGGACGGCCCTCGTCACGGACGGCGCCCTCGCGCTCCTCCACCCCGGCGTGGCCGACGACGTCGCGCGCGAGCTGTGGCAGCTGACGACGACGGGGCGGCGCCTGGGCGCCTGGGTCGAGTACCTCGCCGCGCGGGGCATCGCCACCCTCCCGTCCTTCGCCATGGTCGAGACGCACCCCGACGGCCTGCGCGTCCTCGTCCGCGGCGACGTCGACGTCGACATCGCCGGCCACGTCGTCTCCGCCCGTGGCTACGCGACCTGGCGCGAGGAGGTCGTGCCCGCGGCCAGCGACGTCACGATCCGTGCCGCGGCCGACGACGGCGGGTGGCTGCCCCTCAGTGGCGGCATCGTCCGCGCCGCCGCCGTGCGGCTCGCCGTGGGCCAGGAGGTGCCCGCCGCGCCGCTCGAGGAGGAGGACGACGACGTCGAGCTCACCGTCGCCCGCATGCCCGCCCTCGCGGCAGCGGTCGGCGTCTCCGCGCCCACGCCGGCCGAGGCGGAGGACGCGCCGCAGCCCAGCGACGTCGCCCCGCCGGCGCCGCAGCCGGCCGAGTCTCCGAGCGCGGTCTCGGGCGCGGCCACCGACGCGTCCGAGGATGTCGCGGTGCCGGGCGCGCCGGGCGCCGGAGCGGGACCCAGCACGCCCGGCACGGCGGCGGCGATGCCCGCCTGGCTCTCCGGTGGCACGACGCCCGTCCAGCAGCCGGCAGCCCCCCTCGCCGAGACGGCGGCCACCCCGGAGCAGCCCCCCGCGGAGCCGGCACCCGGCGCGGGGGACGGCGGCGCCGCGGCCGTCGCCGAGGAGGAGCCCGAGGACTCCGACGACTACGACTTCCTCCTGTGGTCCACCGAGCAGGTGCAGGCCCGGGAGACGACCCCGGTCCCCGAGCCCGAGCCGGGGCCCGAGGCCGCGGAGCAGGGTGCTCCCGAGCCGGCCGCTCCCGAGCTGCCCGCACCCGAGCCGGCGGACGACGGCGGCCACGCCGACCTCGAGGCCACCCGCGAGCCGGAGCCCGAGGAGCACACCGGCACGACCGGCGGCATCATCGACTCCGTCCCGGGCCGCCTGCGCCCTGCCGGCCCGCCGCCCGTCCCGGCCGCGCTGCCCACCCCGCCGGCCGCCCCGGCCGGCGCGCCCGTCGACCTGCCGCCCCCGCCGGACGACGGCGACCACGACGGCGAGACCATCCTCGCCTCGGACCTTCCCGTCACGGACGTCGAGGTCGCCGTCGAGCCGGTCGAGCGTCCCGCGCCCCTGCTCGAGCTCGTCCTGTCCACCGGGCCGCGCATCGAGATGGACCGCCCGGTGCTCCTCGGCCGCGCGCCCGAGGCGGCGCGCTTCGCCGGCACCGAGGTGCCGCGCCTGGTGAGCGTGTCCAACCCCGAGCGCGACATCTCCTCCACGCACGCCGAGGTCCGGCCGGCCGGCGGGCACGTCGTCGTCACCGACCTCAACTCGACCAACGGCACGGTCGTCCACCGCCCCGACCAGCCCTCCGTCCGGCTCCAGCCCGGCACGGGCGTGCCGGTGGGGGAGGGCGCCGTCATCGAGCTCGGCACCGGCGTCACGGTGACCGTCGAGCGGCCCGAGGGCGCGCAGTGAGCCCACGGCGCCAGCCCGCGCCGGCGCCGGAGCTGCCGGGCTACGCCGTCGAGCGGCTGCTCGGCTCCGGCGGCTTCGCCGACGTCTACCTGTACTCCCAGCGCATGCCGCAGCGGCAGGTGGCGATCAAGGTCCTCACCCACGAGGCCACGCAGGGGCAGTCCCGGGAGCAGTTCGGCGCCGAGGCCAACCTCATGGCCCAGCTGTCCACGCACTCCTCGATCGTCACGATCTACCACGCGGACACGGCCGCCGACGGGCGCCCCTACCTCGTCATGCAGTACTGCCCGCTGCCCAACCTCGCCGAGCGCGTCAAGGTGCGCCCCCTCGGCGTCCCCGAGGTGCTCGGCATCGGGGTGCGGCTGGCCGGCGCCGTCGAGACCGCCCACCGCGCGGGCATCGTCCACCGCGACATCAAGCCCGCGAACATCCTCACCACCGAGTACGGGCGCCCCGCGCTCACCGACTTCGGCATCGCCGGGCTCACCGGCGCCGACGAGTCCGGCGGCGTGTCGATCCCGTGGGCGCCGCCCGAGGCCGTCGAGGGCCAGTCCGCCGGGGTGGCCGGCGACGTCTACTCCCTCGCCGCCACGCTCTACACCCTCCTCGCCGGCCGCTCGCCCTTCGCCCGGCCCGGCGGCCCGAACTCGCGCCTCGACTTCACCATGCGGATCAAGCGCGACGCGGTGCCACCGATCGGCCGCACCGACGTCCCCGCCTCCCTCGAGCAGCTCCTCGCGCGCGCCATGGCCAAGTCGCCGGCGGCCCGGCCGGCGACCGCGCTCGAGCTCGCCCGCGCGCTCCAGGTGGTCGAGCAGGAGCTGCGCCTGGCGATGACCGACATCGAGGTGCCCGACACCTCGTGGCTCTCGCCCGCCGCCCCCAGCCCCGACGACGGCTCCGACGAGGGCCGCACGGTCGTGCGCGCCGTCACCGAGGTCGACCCCACCGGCGCGCCGCCACCCCCGCAGCCCGCGGACGACGAGCCGCACACCGTGCTGCGCCCCGTCCGCGACGCCTGGGAGCCCGAGGACCTCACCGAGAGCACCCGCAGCCGCCGCGCCGTCGCCACCGACGACGGCGACGCCGCCCCCGAGCGCCGTCGCCCCGCGCGCCGGTGGGTGGTCGCGGGAGCGGCCGCCGCCGTCGTCGTCGCGGGCGGGATCGCCGTGGCCGGCCAGCTGCGCGGGGAGGAGGAGCCGGAGCCGACGCCGACGTCGACGATCGGGACCGTCGTCATCCCCGACGTCGTCCCCGGCCCCGTCGACCTGCGCGGCGAGCGGGTCGACGACAACCGGGTCGAGTTCACCTGGGCGGCGCCCGACGTGCCCGGGGACCTGACCTACTCGTGGGTGCGCACCGACGGGAACAAGGTCGGGGAGAGCCAGCCGGTGGACGAGCCGCCGCTGGCGCTGGAGGCCGGCGGACGCGTGTGCGTCGAGGTCCGCACGATCACCGAGCAGGGCATGGTCTCGGCCGAACCGGCCGAGGCGTGCGTCGAGTGAGGGAGACGATGAGCGAGGACAGCACGCTGCAGCTGGAGTTCTGCGGGGAGTGGTTCCCCATCGCCCGCGACGAGCCGTTCTACATCGGGCGCGAGGGCGTCCTCGAGATCGACGACAACCCCTACCTCCACCGGCGCTTCCTGCGCATCGCCTTCGTCGAGGACCTGTGGTGGATCGAGAACGTCGGTGCGCGGCTCTCCGCGACCCTGGCCGACAGCGAGGGGAACACCCAGGCGTGGCTCGCCCCCGGCGCCCGCCTCCCGCTCGTCTACGCCGGCACGACGATCCTCTTCACCGCGGGACCGACGACGTACGAGATCAACCTCGTCAACCCCGACCCGACCTTCGCCCCGGCCAAGGCCGAGCCGGTGCACGTGGGGGACACGACGATCGGGCCGGTGGCCCTCACCGAGTCCCAGCACCTCCTCGTCCTCGCGCTGGCCGAGCCCGTGCTCTCGGGCCGGGGGAGCGCGGCGATCCCCACCTCAGCCCAGGCCGCCGAGCGGCTGGGCTGGGCGCTGACGAAGTTCAACCGCAAGCTCGACAACGTCTGCGACAAGCTCGACCGCAACGGTGTGCGGGGGCTGCGCGGCGGCCCCCAGCAGCTGGCGGTCAACCGGCGGGCGCGGCTCGTCGAGCACGCCGTCGCCTCCCGCATCGTCAGCCCCGACCAGCTGCTCGGGCTGGACGAGGAGAAGGCCCGCAACGCCTCCTCCTGAGGGTGGGCAGTTCTCCCCATCCCTCGGGAGGACCTTCGTCCCCTGCCTTTGCTAGTCTCCGGAGCGGCGCCGGGGGTCCGGTGAGGTCGTCGGCCCCCAGCATGCCTCCACACACGACACAGGGCGGAACACGTGCGACTCGGACGCGGGCGGAACAGCGGTGCAGACGGCCCTGACGTCCCCGGGCGCTCGCGCCGGGCCCAGACCCCCCAGCGGCCGGGCCGCGCCGCCGCCGACCCGAGGCGGCGCCAGCGTGTCGTCTCCACCGCGACGGTCACCGTCCTCGGCGCCGGTCTCGTCGTCGCCGGGGTGCTGTACGACGGCGTCGCCACCGCGGACGTCGACCTCAACGACGGCGGGGTGTGGGTGACGAGCCAGGAGCACATGCGCCTGGGCCGCCTCAACAGCCAGGTCCAGCTCCTCGACGGTGGGCTCGCCGCCCGCAGCGCGAGCTTCGACGTCCTCCAGGAGGGCGGCGACGTCTTCCTCGTCGACGAGGGCACCGGCGTCCTCCAGCAGGTCGACCCCGCTACCGTCCTCACGACGACGACCGTCTCCCTGCCCGGTCCGCGCCAGATCGAGATGGCCGGCGACACCCTCGCCGTCCTCGACTCCCGCAGCGGCCAGCTCCACACCGCGCCCGTCCTCGGCGCCGGCGGACTCGCCGACGAGGAGCGCGAGGCGACGGCCGGGCTCGGTGCCAACGCCGTCATCGCCGTCGGCGTGGACGGCACGACCTACGGCGTCTCCCCGGGCGACGCCACGCTCGTCACCATCCCCGCCGGCTTCGACCCCGAGGGCGAGGAGGAGCCCGCCGTCGCCGAGCTCGGCATCGACCCCGCGCGCCTCACCGACGCCGAGATCCAGGTGAGCGCGGTCGGCGACGAGCCGGTCGTGCTCGTGCGCGACGAGCAGGACCGCGTCACGCTCCTGCGGCCCGGGACCGAGCCGCTCGAGCTCGCCGACGTCGCCGACACCGCCCAGGTGGCCCTCCAGGCGCCGTCCGCCGCCGCCCGCGACGTCGTCCTCGCCGCCCGGGACGGGCTCGTCCGCGTGCCCCTCGGCCGCGGGGAGCCGAGCGTCGACCGCGTCTCCCAGCCGGGCACACCGACCGAGCCGGTGGTCGTCGCCGGCTGCAGCCACGGCGCCTGGGCCGGCGGCACCGGGGTCTACCAGTCCCGCTGCGGGAACGGTGAGGTCGTCGAGCAGCCCATCGACAAGACCCTCACCGACGCGCGGCTCGTCTTCCGCGTCAACCGCGACGTCGTCGTCCTCAACGACCTCGTCGCCGGCACCGTGTGGCTGGTCAAGGACGCGATGGAGATCGTCGAGAACTGGGACGACGTCGTCCCGCCGCAGGCGGCGAGCGACGACGAGGAGGAGTCCCAGCAGCAGATCGAGGAGCAGCTCCCGCTCGACCGCGAGCAGGAGAACCGCGACCCGATCGCCCAGGACGACGAGCTCGGCGTGCGCGCCGGGTCGACGACCGTCCTCGAGGTGCTCGCCAACGACACCGACCCCGACGGCGACCTCCTCACCGTCTCCTCCTTCGACGCGCCGGCCGAGTCCTTCGGCACCGTCCGCCCGATCATGGGCGGGCGCGCGCTGCAGATCGCGGTCGCCGACGGCGCGAGCGGCGCCGCCGCCATGCGCTACTCGGTGAGCGACGGGCGCGGCGGGGAGGCCGAGGCCGTCGCCCGCGTCACCGTCGTGCCCGCGGAGGCGAACCGGCCACCGGAGCAGGTGCGCCCGGCGACCCTCACGCTCGTGTCGGGCGCGACCGGCAGCGTCAACGTCCTCGACACCGTCATGGACCCCGACGGCGACGAGCTCGTCGTCGTCGGTGCGACCGCCACCACCGACGACATCGTCCGCTTCACGCCCGACGGCGCCGTGACCTTCGTCGACTCCGGCGTGACCCCCGGCATCAAGCCGGTGACGGTCGAGGTCTACGACGGCACGGACACCGCCGAGGTCGAGCTCGACGTCGACGTCCGTCCGGAGGGTGCCCTCCCGCCCGTGCCGGTCTTCGACTTCGTCACCGCCATCGCCGGGGAGGAGACCGTCGTCGAGCCGCTGGCCAACGACACCGACCCGGGCGGCGAGGCGGAGCCGCTGCGCCTGGCCGACGTCCAGCAGGTGCCCGGCGCGCAGGTCGTCCCCGACTACGACGCCGGCGCCTTCCGCTTCTCCGCGGACACCGCACAGACGTACTACCTCACCTACATCGTGGTCAACGACGCCGGTGCCTCGGCCACCGGCCTCATCCGCGTCGACGTGCGCGAGCCCGCCGAGGCGGCGCCGGTCGCCGTCCAGGACGTCGGCCTGCTGCCCGCCGGGGGCCAGGTGCTCGTCGACGTCCTCGCCAACGACGAGGACCCCAGCGGTGAGCTCCTCGCCGTGCGGCAGGTCGACGTGCCGGAGGACTCCGGGCTCACCGTCGCCGTCCTCGAGCACCGGATCCTCAAGATCACCGCGAGCCAGGATGTCCAGACGACCCAGCGCCTCACGTACGAGGTGTCCAACGGCGAGTCGAGCGCGACCGGCGAGGTCGTCGTCATGCAGGTGCCGCCCGACTCGCTCGTCCAGCCCCCGGTCGCCCAGGCCGACGTCGCCAACGTCCGCGCCGGCGACTTCGTCACCATCCCCGTGCTGTCCAACGACTCCCACCCGGCGGGCCTGGAGTTCGAGCTGTCGCCCGAGCTCGTCGAGGAGCCGCAGGCCGGGCACCTCTTCGCCTCCGGGGACACGCTGCGCTTCCGCGCGCCGGAGCAGCCGCAGACCATCAACGCGGTCTACGAGGTCGTCGACGAGGCCGACCAGCGCGCCTCCGCCCAGGTGACGATCTACGTCCAGGCCGACGACGGCGAGCGCAACGCCCCGCCGCAGCCGCTTCCCATCGAGTCGCGCGCCTTCGCCGGCGAGCGGGTGCGCATCCAGGTCCCGCTCTTCGGCATCGACCCCGACGGCGACTCCGTCCAGCTCCTCGGCGCCGACCGGGCGCCGACGAAGGGGCGCATCGTCGAGGTCGGCCCCACGTACATCGACTACGAGGCCTACTCCCGCTCGACCGGGACCGACACCTTCACCTACGCCGTGCGCGACCGCATGGGCACCTACGCCTCGGCGACGGCGCGCGTCGCCGTCGTCCCCCCGCCCGAGCTCAACCGCCCGCCGCAGGCGGTCGACGACGAGGTGCTCGTCAGGCCCGGCCGCATCGTCGACTTCGACCCGCTCGTCAACGACACCGACCCGGACGGTGACCCGCTCTACCTCGGTGACCCCGCCTTCGACGAGGTCGAGGAGCTCGAGGTCGAGCAGCTCGACAGCGGGCGCCTGCGCATCACCACCCCCGAGCAGGAGGGCACCTTCGTGCTGCCCTACCACGTGAGCGACCAGCGCGGTGGCACCTCGACGGGCATCATCACCGTCAGCGTCTCGGCCGACGCGCCGCTGCAGGCCCCGGTCGCCGTCGACGACCTCGTCCGGGCGATCACCATCCTCGACCAGGAGCGGGTGACGATCCCGGTCCTCGACAACGACTTCGACCCGGACGGCACCCGTGAGGACCTCACGGTCGGCCTCGAGGGCTCCCCCGAGAACGCGCGGGTGGTCGACAACGAGGTGCAGGTCGACGTCCAGGCGTCCCGCCAGGTGCTCACCTACTCGGTGACCGACCTCGACGGCCTCACGTCCTACGCCTTCGTCGACGTCCCCGGCCTGGAGGACTCCGGGCCGGTGCTGCGCACCGACGTCGACCCCATCGTCGTCGCGACGGGGGAGACCCGCGAGCTCGAGCTCGCGGACTACGTCATCGCCCCGAGCGGCAAGGAGGTCCGGCTCACCGACGCGGAGAAGGTGCGCGCGACGAACTCCGACGGCAGCTCGCCCGTCGTCGGCCCGACGACGCTCACCTTCACCTCCGCGCCCACCTACGCGGGGCCGGCGACCCTCACCTTCGAGGTGACCGACGGCGAGAGCGCCGAGGACCCGGAGGGCCTCACGGCGGTGCTCACCCTGGACATCACCGTCGAGTCCACCGAGAACACCCCGCCGACCTTCGACGGCGCCGCGATCGAGGTCGTGCCCGCCGAGGGGCCGGTCGGGCTCAACCTGCGCCAGCTGTCGGAGGACCCGGACACGGGCGACTTCAACCAGCTGCGCTACGAGCTCACCGGGGTGCCCGAGGGGATCGACGCGAGCCTGGACGGCCCCAACCTCACGGTCTCCGCGCCCGTCGACACCCCGCGCGGGACGGCGGGCAACATCGAGCTCACCGTCTCGGACTCCAAGGCCGAGCCGGTGCCCGGCGTCGTCGAGGTGACCGTGGCGGCGTCCAACCGGCGCCTCGCGTCGGTCAACGACGTCGACCTCGGGGAGATCGAGCAGGGCGAGTCGGAGTCGGTCGACGTCCTCCGGGGCGCCTTCAACCCCTTCCCCGGCGAGCCGCTCACCGTCGTCGGGGCGCGCAGCGAGACCGGTGGGCCCGAGCCCGTCACGAACGGCGACACGGTCACCGTCACCGCTGGAGCCGACTTCGTGGGCCGCGCCGCTGTGCGCTTCACCGTCCAGGACGCGACGGGTGACCCGCTGCGCGACGTCGAGGGCCGCATCTCCTACTCCGTCATCGGTGTCCCCGAGCGCCCCGCGCCCCCGCGCGTCGAGGAGGTGCGCGACCGGACGGTCGTCCTCACCTGGTCCGCCCCCGCGGACAACGGCGCCCCGATCACCGGGTACCGCGTCGAGGCCAACGGCGTGAGCCAGCAGTGCCCGACGACGACGTGCACCATCGGCGGCCTCACCAACGACGTCGAGTACACCTTCACGGTGACGGCGACCAACAAGGTCGGCGACTCCGAGCCCTCGGGTCCGTCCGCGGTCGCGCGCCCCGACGTCAAGCCCGAGCGCCCCGCGGCGCCGACCCTCACCTTCGGGGACGGCCAGCTCGAGGTGGACTGGACGACGCCGGTCAGCCGCGGCTCGGACGTCACCTCCTACGACCTGCAGATCGCCCCGTCACCGGGTGGCGGGCAGATCTCGGTGAGCGGCAACTCCCACACGTGGAGCGGTCTGCAGAACGGGCAGTCCTACACCGTGCGCGTGCGCGCCCACAACGACGCCCCCGACCCCAGCGAGTGGTCGGAGTGGTCGGCCCCGGAGGTGCCGGCCGGCAAGCCCGAGCAGCCGGTCGCGCCGGTCGCCCAGCGCGTCGACTCCCCGGTCAACGCCCAGATCACCGCCTCGTGGTCACCGCCGGCGAACAACGGCGACGCGATCGCGTCCTACGACGTCGTCATCCGCCGTGACGGGTCCGCCTTCAAGTCCTTCACGGTGCCCGGGGGCCAGACCTCCTTCACCGAGGACGCGCCGGCCGGCAGTGACTACACGGTGACCGTGGCCGCGACGAACAAGGCCGGGACCTCCCCGGTGAGCCCGCCGTCGGCGTCCGTGCGGTCCTTCCTCCAGCCCGACCGTGTCCCGAGCGTCACCGCGCAGGCCACCGGGAGCGACGGCCAGGTCCAGCTCGCCCACCAGAACCCCGCCGACAACGGTGACCCGATCCGCCGCTTCGAGGTGAGCGTCAACGGCGGCGGGTGGAGCCAGCTCGCCTCGAACAAGCTCATCACCGGCCTCAACGACGGCTCGAGCTACACGTTCTCGGTGCGTGCCTGCAACACCTACTGCGGTGAGGCCAGCCCGGCCTCGGCGGCGGCCGTGCCCTACGGCCCCTTCGGGCAGGCGACGATGACCGCGCAGCGGCACGGTGCCCACAACACCTACGTCGATACCGTCACCGAGCAGCCGGGTGCGACGTTCAGGTGGACCACGCCCGACGGCAACGGGCGAGAGGTGACCAGCGTCCAGCTGAAGATCGGCAACGGCGGCTGGGAGAACGTCCCGGCCAACGGCAGCCGCAAGGTCGACGGCGACTGGGGCACCACCTACGAGGCCCAGATCCGGGCCCAGCGGGCCGACGGCGAGGTGCGGACGGCGAACGCCTCCGTGCGGACCATCGACGCACCGGTCCGCCGCCCGCCCCCGCCCCCGCCGGACCCGAGCGTCCGGATGCTCAAGGGCGACGCCACGCGCCAGCCGTCGTGCACCCACAGCTCGTGCGCATTCCTCAAGTTCTCGTGGGCGGACATGCCGAGCGGCACCTACACCGTGCGGTTCACGGCGTCCAACGAGCCCGGTGACGGCACCTGGCGGACCTACACCCGCTCGCTCTCCGGCTCCGGCAGCTGGCAGAGCGGCACCTTCCGCGGACAGCCCGGGGAGCGCGTGGGGGTGTGCGTCACCGGCAACGGTGTCAACGCCTGCGACACGATCACCTGGTAGCCCGAACGACCTTCCCGCACGCCGCCCAGACACACGGAGCCCGCATGACCGCGACCGAGCAGCAGACCACGATGACGCCCGACCAGGCGGCGTGGTTCGCCGACACCTTCGAGAGGATCGTCTCCGCCGTCGGCGGGGCCGTCGTCGGCAAGGCGGGCGTCATCCGGCTCGTCGTCACGACGATGCTCAGCGGCGGCCACGTGCTCCTCGAGGACGTCCCCGGGACGGGCAAGACCCAGCTCGCGCGCTCGCTCGCCGCGGCCGTGCAGACGACGAGCTCGCGGATCCAGTTCACCCCGGACCTGCTGCCCTCCGACGTCACCGGGGTGTCGATCCTCGACCCGAAGACCCAGCAGTTCGAGTTCCACAAGGGCCCGATCTTCGCCTCCGTCGTCCTCGCCGACGAGATCAACCGCGCCTCGCCGAAGACGCAGTCCGCACTCCTGGAGGTCATGGAGGAGGGGCGCGTCACCTTCGACGGCGTGCCCTACGACGTCGGGCGCCCGTTCATCGTGCTCGCCACCCAGAACCCCGTCGAGCAGGCCGGCACCTACCGCCTGCCCGAGGCGCAGCTGGACCGCTTCCTCATGAAGACCTCGGTCGGCTACCCGGACCACAACGCGACGGTGAGCATCCTCGCCGCCGCCTCCACCCGGGACCGGGCGGGCGGCGTCACGCCGGTCATCACGGGCGCTGCCGTCGTCGAGATGATCGAGCTCGCCGGCACCGTCCACGTCGACGCCGCCGTCCTCGAGTACGTCTCCCGCGTGGTCGCCGAGACCCGCCGGGCGGAGAACGTCACCATCGGTGTCAGCGTCCGCGGCGCGATCTCCCTCATCCGCGCCGCCAAGACGTGGGCCGCCGCGCACGGACGCAACTACGTCGTCCCCGACGACATCAAGGACCTCGCCGAGCCGGTCCTCGCCCACCGCATCGTGCTCGACGCCGAGGCGGAGTTCGAGGGGGCGACGGCGGCCGGTGCGATCCGCGGCGTCCTCGCCGAGATCGCCCCGCCCACCCGCCGCGGCGGCGACCAGTAAGCCGTGAGCGAGCCCTCCACCACCACCCGAGGCCGCGCCGCCCTCTCCGGACGACTCGCGGAGACGAGCGCGCTGCGGTCCCTGGTCGACCGCACCCGCGCCCCCCGGCTCGGGATCGGGCGCGCCGCCAAGGCGGTGAGCGTCGCCGGCTGGGCGGTGCTCGCCGTCGGGCTCCTCGCCTGGGTCGCCGGGCGCCGCCTCGGCTGGGTCGAGCTCGTCGTCCTCGGCGCCACGCTCGTCACGACCTTCGTCGCGGCGCTCGTCTTCACCCTCGGCCGCCACCCCTACGAGGTGAGCCTGCGCCTGAGCGACCGGCGCGTCGTCGTCGGGGAGCGGGCGATGGCGGGGGTCACCGTCCGCAACGCCGCCGCGCACCCGGTGCTGCCCGCCCGCGTCGAGCTGCCCGTCGGCGCCGCCGAGGTCGGCTTCCACCTGCCCGGCCTCGGTGCCGGTGAGGACCACGAGGAGATCTTCGCGATCCCCACGAGCCGGCGCAGCGTCATCCAGGTCGGTCCGGTCCGCACCGTCCGCGGCGACCCGCTCGGGCTCATGCGCCGCGGCGTCGCCTGGGGCGACCCGCAGGAGCTCTACGTCCACCCGCGCACCGTCGTGCTCAGCTCCTCCGCCGCCGGCTTCATCCACGACCTCGAGGGCAAGCCGACCCGTGACGTCACGAGCGCCGACCTGTCCTTCCACGCCCTGCGCGAGTACGTCCCCGGCGACGACCGCCGCTACGTCCACTGGCGCACCTCCGCCCGCGCCGGCAAGCTCATGGTCCGCCAGTTCGAGGAGACCCGCCGCTCCCACCTCGTCGTCGGGATGAGCCGAAACGAGCGCGACTACGCCGAGGACGAGGAGTTCGAGACCGCCGTCTCCACCCTCGGCTCCCTCGCCCTCCAGGCGATGCGCGAGGAGAAGGACCTCACCACCCTCACCAGTCACGAGACCCTGCGCGCCGTCTCCGCTGGCCAGTACCTCGACGCCCTCACCCGCGTCGAGCGTGACGGTGGCCCCACCGGCGTGCTGTCGATCGCCCACCAGATCAGCCGGGAGGTCGAGCGCGCCTCGATGGTCGTCCTCGTGTGCGGCTCCACCGTCACCCCAGAGCAGATCCGGGCCGCCGGCGCCGTCCTGCCCGTGGACGCGCGCGCCTTCGCCGTCCAGGTGGTCGCCGGCGCCGAGACGGCCGTCCACACTGTCGGCGTCGTCACCGTCCTCACGATCGGCGAGCTCTCCGAGCTGCGCCGCGGATTCCGGAAGGCCGAGCGCCGGTGAGCGACTACCTCGCGCTGCTGCGCGCCCGCTGGGTCGACGTCCTCGTCCCCGTCGGGCTCGTCCTGCTCGCCCTCGTCCCGCTCGTGCCCGTCTACGGCAGCGGCCGCCTCGTCGCGGCCGCGCTCGGCGGAGCGGTGCTCGGCACCCTGGTCGCCACGCTCGGCGCGTGGCGCCGCTGGACCACCCTCACCGTGGTCGCCGCCACCCTCGGCGCGACCGTCCTCGGGTCCTCCCTCGGCGCCCCGACGACGGCGCTGGCCGGGATCGTCCCCACCCCCCAGACGCTGGGGGCGGTCGGCAGCGGCGCGGTGACGTCGTGGAAGCAGGTCGTCACCCTCGCCCCGCCGCTCGGGGCGGTGGGCACCACGCTCACCGCGCCCTACCTCCTCGCCCTGCTCGCCACGCTCGTCGCGGTGACGGTCTCGCTGCGCACCCGCCGGCCCGCGTGGGCGCTCCTCGCGCCCGCCGTCGTCCTCGCCGGAGCCATCCTCCTCGGCACGGCCCGTGAAGTTCTCGCGCTCCCGCTCGCCCTCGTCGGCGCCCTCACCGGGCTGCTGTGGGCGACGTGGCGCACCGGCCGGCTGCAGCAGGGACGCCCCGTGGCGGTCCTCGTCCTCGTCGCGGTCGCCGCGGCCGGCGGCACCGGCGTCGGGCTCCTCGCCCCCGGTGACACCCACCGCGTCGTCCTGCGCGAGATCATCGAGCCGCCGCTCGACCCGCACGACTACCCCAGCCCGCTCGCCGGCTTCCGCTCCTACCTCAAGGACCACCGCGAGGACACGATCCTCACGGTGACCGGACTGCCCGCCGGGGCGCCGGTGCGGCTGGCGACGATGGACGCCTACGACGGCACCACCTGGGCCGTCGCGGGCAGCGCGGACGGCAACGCCGCCGGCTCGGGCACCTTCACCCGGATCGGGGAGCGCGTCGAGGCCACCGTGCCCGACGACGCGACGACGGTCGAGGTGGAGCTCGGCGAGTACGCCGGGGTGTGGCTGCCGACGGTGGGCCGCACCTACGACGTCGAGTTCGCCGGCCCGGACGCGACCGAGACCGCCCGCAACCTCTACTTCAACCGCGCCTCGTCCACCGGCATCGTCACGAGCGGCCTGCGCGGCGGCGACAGCTACTCCCTGCTCGCCACGCCCGTCGTCGAGCCGCCCGTCAGCGCGCTCGAGGGCGCGCCGCTCGGCCGCGTCGACCAGCCCGAGCTGTCCGGGGTCCCGGAGATGGTCATCGCCGAGGCGTCGTCGATGATCGCGGCCGCCGAGACGCCGCTCGCGCGGGTCCAGGCCCTCGTCGGCAGCCTGCAGGAGGGCTACTTCTCCCACGGCCTCGAGGGCGACGCGCCCTCCCTCGCCGGCCACGGCGCCGCCCGGCTCGCCCAGATGGTCACCGAGGAGCTCATGATCGGGGACGAGGAGCAGTACGCGGCGCTCATGGGCCTCCTCGGCCGCGCCGTCGGCCTGCCCACCCGGGTGGTCATGGGTTTCGTGCCGGAGGCGGCGGGCGGCAGCGGCCCGGTGGAGATCACCGGCGACGACGTCACCGCCTGGGTCGAGGTCGCCTTCGAGGACCACGGCTGGGTGCCCTTCTACCCGACGCCGGACGAGGACCGCATCCCGCAGGTCGAGGAGCCCGAGCCGCAGGACCGCCCGCAGCCGCAGGTGCTCCAGCCGCCGCCACCCGCCCAGGAGCCGCCCGACGCGCCGCCGATGGACCGCGACGAGGTCGACGCCGACGAGGAGGACGTCCCCGAGGACGAGCCGCTGAGCTACACCCTGCTCATCGTCCTCGGCGTGGGGGTCTCGCTCCTCGTCCTCCTCCTGCCGCTCCTCCTCATCGTCCTGCTCAAGGTGCTGCGCCGGCGCCGGCGCCGCACCCGCGGCAGCGGCTCCGGCCGCGTCGCCGGCGGCTGGGACGAGGTCGTCGACCGCGCCCGTGACCTCGGTGTCCCGGTCACCGGGTCGGGCACCCGCCACGAGCAGGCCCGGGAGCTCGAGGACAGCCTCGCCGGCGGGCGCAGCACCCGGCGCCGCGGCACGCGGCCGGTGGACGTCTCCGGGCTCGACGCCGGCTCGCTCGCCCGGCACGCCGACGCCGGCGTCTTCGGCCCGGTGCTGCCGGACGAGGGTGCTGTCACCGGGTACTGGGAGCACGTCCAGTCCACCGAGGGCCGCCTGCGCCGGGCCGTGGGCCGGCGCCGCTGGCTACGCTCACGGGTCTCGCTCACCTCACTGCGAAAGGGCCGCTGATGCGGATCAAGCTCACGCTGCTGCGCACCGCCGCCGAGCCGGCCGACCTCGCGGTCACCGTCGACGGCACCGCCACGGTCGCCGAGCTCGCGCGCGCGCTCGCCGAGACCGACCCCGTCCCCACGCTGCTGTCCGAGCAGGAGCGGCGCGAGCTCACCCTGCGCGTCCACGGCACCCCCGGCTCGGAGGACCGCTCCACCCGGCTGCTGCTGCCCGAGGACGCCGCCGCCGAGACGGTCCGCTCCGGCTCGGTCGTCTCCCTCGCGCAGGCCGCGGCCCGCTTCGACGGCGCCGGCGGGGACCTGCCCGCCGCCGCGCGCCTCACCGTCATCGACGGCCCCGACGCCGGCCTGGAGGTCACCCTCCCGGAGGGCACCTCGATCATCGGCCGCGGCAAGGGCTGCGACGTGCGGCTCTCGGACCCCACGGTCTCCAAGGAGCACGCGCGCCTCGCCGTCACCGACATCATCGAGGTCGTCGACCTGCGCAGCGCCAACGGCCTGCTCATGGGCGACGGCCTCGTCCAGCGGGCCGCGCTGCTCCCGGAGGACACCGTCACCCTCGGGGACACGACGATCCGCGTCACCCGCATCGCCGCGAGCCGCCACGCGGCGCCCGGCGCCGCGCACGTCGAGTTCAACCGCTCCCCGCGCCTGGCACCGGTCTACGCGGGGGAGGAGCGCGACGCCCCCAAGCCGCCCGAGCCGCCGAAGCCGGCGAAGTTCCCCTTCGTCATCCTCATGATCCCGCTCCTCATGGCGCCCGTGTTCATCTACTTCGGCCGCGGCGCCCTGGGCCTGGTGTTCATGGCGATGATGCCGCTCATGGTCGTGGGCAACTACCTCGACAAGCGGACGACGAACAAGCGCGAGTACCGGGCCGCCATCGAGCAGTTCGGCCAGTCGGTCGACGCGATGCGCGCCGAGCTCGAGGCCGAGCGCGAGCGGGAGCGGGTGACACGGCTGGGGGAGTCGCCGGCCGTCCAGGACATCCGCGGCTCCGTGCTCGCCCTCGAGCCGCTCCTGTGGACCCGCCGGCCCGAGCACGACGCCTACCTCGACCTGCGCCTGGGCCTGGGCACGCTGCCCTCGCGCAACGAGGTCTCGCTGCCCGCGCGCAACGCCGCCATCCCCGAGCACTGGGAGATGGTCGCGGCCCTGCGGGAGGACTTCCGGGAGGTCGACGGGGTCCCCGCCACCGTCCAGCTGCGCGAGAGCGGCGCGCTCGGCCTCGCCGGGCCGCGCCACGTCCTGGACGACGTCGCCCGCGCGGCCGTCGCCCAGCTCGTCACCCTTCACTCCCCGGCCGAGCTCGTCCTCACCGTCGCGACCTCCGCCGCGAGCGCGGCGCGCTGGGACTGGACGAAGTGGCTGCCGCACGTCGGCTCGGTGCACTCCCCGCTCGACGGCGCGCACGTCGGGTCCAACCAGGCCGGGGTCATCCAGCTCGTCGGCCGGATCGAGGGGCTCCTCGACGCGCGCCGCCGCGCGGCCGGGGCCTCCCGTACGCTCCAGCTGCCCACCGTCGTCCTCCTCGTCGAGGACGACGCCCCCATCGAGCGCGGGCGGCTCGTGCGGATCGCGGAGGAGGGGCCCGCCGTCGGGATCCACGTCCTGTGGTGCGCCCCCGCGCAGGAGCGCCTGCCCGCCGTGTGCCGCACCTTCGTCACCGTCTCGACGGCGGCGGACGGCGCGACGGCCGGCTACGTCCAGCAGGGCGCCGCGATCCGCCCGCTCGCGTGCGACACGGCGAGCGAGGACCAGGTCCTCGCCCTGGCCAAGCACCTCGCCGCCGTCGTCGACGCCGGCGCGCCCGTCGACGACGCCTCCGACCTGCCCGCCCGCGTCTCCTACCTCGGTCTTGTCGGCCCGGAGACGGCGGAGGGGCCCGCCGCCACCCTCGAGCGCTGGCGCGAGAACGGGTCGCTCGTCCCGCGTGACGGCACCCCGCCCCAGCGGCGCCGCCACGACGCCAACCTCCGGGCGCTCATCGGCCAGGCGGCCACCGAGCCCTTCACCCTCGACCTGCGCACCCAGGGCCCCCACGCGCTCGTCGGCGGCACGACCGGTGCGGGCAAGTCGGAGTTCCTCCAGTCCTGGGTGCTCGGCATGGCCGCCGCGCACAGCCCGGACCGGGTGACCTTCCTCTTCGTCGACTACAAGGGCGGCTCGGCCTTCGCCGACTGCGTCGACCTGCCCCACACGGTCGGCCTCGTCACCGACCTGTCCCCGCACCTCGTGCGCCGCGCGCTCACCTCCCTGCGCGCGGAGCTGCACTTCCGCGAGCACCTCCTCAACCGCAAGGGGGCCAAGGACCTCCTCGCGCTCGAGCGGACCGGGGACCCGGAGTGCCCGCCGAGCCTCATCATCATCGTCGACGAGTTCGCGGCGCTCGCCACCGAGGTGCCCGAGTTCGTCGACGGCGTCGTCGACGTCGCCCAGCGCGGCCGCTCCCTGGGCCTGCACCTCGTCCTCGCGACGCAGCGCCCCGCCGGCGTCATCAAGGACAACCTGCGCGCCAACACCAACCTGCGCGTCGCGCTGCGGATGAACGACGAGTCCGACTCCAAGGACGTCCTCGGGCTGCCCGTTGCCGCCGGCTTCGACCCGTCCCTGCCCGGACGCGGCGCCGCCCGCACCGGCCCGGGCCGGGTGACGATGTTCCAGACCGGCTACGCCGGCGGCCGCTCGACGACGGCGCGCCCCAAGCCGCAGGTCGAGGTCGAGACCCTCGCGATGGGCGCCGGCACCCGCTGGGAGCGGCCAGAGAAGCCCGAGGAGCTCGAGACCGGTCCCGCCGACGAGGGGCCCACCGACATCCGGCGGGTGGTCGACTCGATCCGCGCCGCCGCCCTCGGCGCCGCGGTGCCCGAGCCGCGCAAGCCGTGGCTGCCCACCCTCGCCGAGGTCCAGGACCTGTCCGCGCTCCACCCGCGCACCGACTCCGCGCTGCCCCTCGGCGTCGTCGACGACCCCGCCCACCAGCGCCAGGTCACGACGTACTACCGTCCCGACGTCGACGGCAACATCGCCTTCTACGGCGCCAGCGGGTCGGGGAAGTCGACGGCGCTGCGCACCCTCGCCATCGCCGCCGGCATCACCCCCAAGGGCGGCCCGGTCCAGGTGTACGCGATGGACTTCTCCTCCGGTGGGCTCGCCGCCCTCGAGGGGCTGCCGCACGTGGGCTCGGTCATCGACGGCGACGACGCCGAGCGCGTCCAGCGCCTGCTGCGCCAGCTGCGCGAGACCGTCGAGGAGCGCTCGGCGCGCTACGCCGCCGCCCGCGCCAGCACGATCGAGGAGTACCGCGAGATCGCCGGCCGCCCCGACGAGCCCCGCATCCTCCTCCTCATCGACGGCTACGGGGCCTTCCGCAGCGAGTGGGAGTCCGTGGGCGCCCGCATGCCCTACTACCAGCTCTTCCTCCAGCTCCTCGTCGACGGCCGCGGGGCCGGGGTGCACGTCGTCGTCACCGCCGACCGTGCCGGGTCCATCCCGTCCTCGGTGGCCGGCAGCCTCCCGCGCAAGGTCGTCATGCGGCAGGTCGACGCCAACGCCTACGCGATGCTCGGGGCTCCCAAGGACGTCCTGGACGAGTCCTCCCCGCCCGGGCGCGCCATCGCCGGGGGGCTGGAGATGCAGGTCGCCGTGCTCGGGGGATCGCCCAACCTCGCCGAGCAGGTCCGCGCGATCGAGAAGCTCGCCGGCACCCTGCGGCGCGCCGGGGTGCCGGAGGCGCCCGCGGTGCGCCGCCTGCCCGAGCTCGTCCCGGCCGACACGATGCCCCGGGACCTCGCCGGGCTGCCCGTCGTCGGGGTCGCCGACGACTCCCTCGAGCCGGTCGGCGTCGAGGCGCTGGGGACCTTCCTGCTCGCCGGGCCGCCGCAGTCCGGGCGGACCAACGCCCTGCACTGGCTCGTCAGCTCGGTCCGGCGCGCCCACCCCGAGGCCCGGTTCCTCTACTTCGGGGCCCGGCGCTCCGCGCTGCGCGGCCTGGACCTGTGGGAGCAGGCGGCCACCGGGGCCGCGGACGTCGCCGAGCTCGCCAAGGCGGTCGTCGCCGAGCTCAAGGAGCCGCCGCCGGAGGGGCAGGTGGGGACCGTCGTCGTCATCGAGGCGCTGTCGGACTTCCTCACCACGCCCGCGGACGCGCCGCTCGTCGAGGTCATCAAGGCCGTCAAGCGCAACGAGCACTTCGTCATCGGCGAGGGCGACACGAGCACGTGGGGCGCGTCCTGGCCGCTCGTGTCGGAGATCCGCAACGGCCGCCGCGGCCTGGCGCTGCAGCCCGACCAGCTCGAGGGCGACACGCTCTTCCGCACCTCCTTCCCGCGCGTCCAGCGCAAGGAGTTCCCGGTGGGCCGCGGCATGCTCGTCGACAAGGCCAAGGTCCGCCGCGTCCAGCTCCCCCTCCTCGGCTGAGGAGAGGGGAGATCTCCCCATGGGTGAGGCGCGACAAGGTGGCGCCGCACCCGGTAGGAATGTCCCTGTGAGACCCCGCCGGTGGGCGGTGGGGAACCGAACCCGAAGGAGAATCCCGTGGCCAACATCAACGTGACCTACGAGGAGATGCGCAACGCCGCCACCTACCTGGTGAACGGCAAGGACGAGGTCCAGACGAAGCTCGCCGAGCTCAAGACCTACATCGAGAACCTCGTCAACTCCGGCTTCGTCACCGACCAGGCCTCCGGCGCGTTCAACGAGACCTACTCGAGCTTCACGACCAACGCCACCGAGGTCATCGAGAACCTCACCAACCTCGGGAACTACCTCACCGGCGCCGCCGACCAGATGCAGGCGACCGACGAGGCCCTCGCCGCCCAGGCGCGCGGCTGACCCAGACGTCTCCGCCGGGTACGGGCCCACGGGCCCGTACCCGGCGGTGTGCGTTGCACACACCACTGGAGAGGACGACGACGGTGCGCGAGGCGCTCCTGCCGCGGGCGGCGCTGCCCTACCTGGACGTGGCGGTCCCCGCGCACACCCACCACGCCGAGCTCGCCCCGCTGCGGCGCGAGGCGCTCGACGTCCTCGCCGCCGGGTACCGCTCCACCGGCCGGACCCTCCTCGGCGTGCTCGCCTCGGCACTGACGGCCGCGGGCGGCACCCTCCTCGCCGTGCTCCCGTGGCAGGACCTCCCCGCGGCGACGACGGCGCTGCTCGCCGTCGTCGGAGCGCTGCTCCTCGCTGCCGGGCTGTGGACCGCCGCCGCCGTCCTGCGCGCCGGCCGGCGCCTCACCGCGGCCGCCGCGGCGTGGCTGCGCGTGCCCGCCGCCGGCGCGAGCGACACCGACGCCGGCCGCCTGCTCGCCGTCCTGCGCTGGCGCGCCGCCCTCGCGGGCGTCGCCGCCGCGGCGGCCGTCGCGCTCACCGTCACCCTCGCCTGGGCGCTCGCGCGGTCCGGCACCCTCGGCGGTGCCTCCCTCGCCGCGAGTGGCACCCCCGCCGTGCCGGACCCGGCCCGCGCCGTCGTCATCGGGGCGCTCGCGGTGGCGGCGCTCACCGCCGCCGCGGTGGCCGTCGGCACCTTCGGGGGCGTCCGGGCGGTGCTCGAGGCGGCCTGGACGCGCCCCACCGTGGCGAGCGAGCTCGCGGCCGCACCACCGCACCCGGCGGGGTTCGCCCCGCCGCCTCCCGCGGCGCCGGTGCCCCGCTCGTCCCCGGGGGCGCTGCCGCGCCCGGCCGCTGCCGCCGTCCCGCCCGCACCGCTCGGCCCGCCGACCGTGGAGCTCGACCTGTCCTCGCTGCGTGCCGTCCTCGCCCGGCCGGAGGACGCCGTCCCGCACGGGGACGAGGACGCCGTCGAGGTCGTCCTGCCCGACGGCCGCCGCCTGCGCCCGGGCACCACGCTCGTCGGGCGCCGGCCCCAGGCCCGGCCCGAGGACCTCGTCGACGACCTCGTCGTCCTCACCGACCAGACCGTGACGAAGACGCACGCCGCCATCACCCTCGAGGACGGCCTGGTGCGCGTCGTCGACCGCGCGTCGACGAACGGTACGCTGCTCGAGGCCCCGGACGGGGCCCTCGTCCGCTGCCGGCCGTGGCAGGTCACGACGGTGCGGGTGCCCGCGATCATCTACCTGGGCCGGACCCGGCTGCACGTGCGGGCCGGTGCCGCCCGACGTCCGCTCGAGGTCGCCTGACATGCCGCTCACGCCCGCCGCCGCCCGCCCCTGGCTGGGGCCGGACTCCCGCAACCGTCCGTGGCCGGGCCACGGCGCGATGATGATCCGCCGCGCCGAGGCGCTCGGCGACCTCTCCGCCGCGCTCGGCTCGTGGCCCCGGCTCGGCCTCGCCGCCCTCGCCTGGGCGCTGGGCGCCGGGGGAGCGGTGCTCGTGGGACGGGGCGTCGCCGCCGGCGGCTCCGCCGCCGCGGGGATCGGGCTGCTCCTCGCCGCCACGGTGCTCGGTGGGGTCGTCGTCGCCACCGGGTCGGCGCTGGTCCGGGCGACCGCCGGCTGGTGGACGCTCGCCACCGCCGTCCGCGCCGACGGCGGGCGCGTCGACGCGACGACGGCGGACCCCGACACGCGACGTGCCCACGAGGAGGCGGTCACGGCCGACCGCACCTCCGGCGCGGGTGAGCTGTGGCGCCGGCCGCTGCTGCCGCGCACCCTCGCCGTCGTGCTCCTCACCGCGGCGGCGGTCGTCCTGGCGGTGCGCGCCGTCCTCGGCTACCCCGAGGCCTCGACCCCCTACGCCGCCGACGACGTGCGCGGGAAGTGGGTGACCCAGGTGCTCCTCGCGCTCGTGTGCCTGCTGCCCGCGCTCCTCACCGCCAGCGGCCTGCGCCGCGTGCACCGCGCCCGCATGCACCGGGCAACCCACGACGAGCCGGCCTCCGTCGACCCCGCCGTCGCGTCCCTCACGCCCGCCGTCGGCAGCGGCTCGATCGTCGTCGGCGGCCGGGTGCCGGGCGCGGCGCCCCCTCCGCCCGCCG
>NZ_VUKC01000016.1 GCF_009193135.1 Georgenia satyanarayanai | reverse complement strand
CCGACCAGGCACCCACTGCCGGGGTCGTACTCCTCGGACAGGAGCCCGAGGTCGCTGGAGTACACGACGAACAGGTCGAGGAAGTCCTCCTCGATGCGGGCGACCATCCGAGCACGGCGCGCGCTGCCGGAGTCCCTCGTGCGGATCCTCTATCGCGGCTCTACGCCACCAGCCGTGACGGCGTCCGTGGTCTAGTGCAACGCAGCGCGGCCCGGTGTCCCCCTACGGCAGAGCCGGCGCTGTTCCGCTGGGCCTGCGGCGAAGCTGTTCCTCGGTGCAAGGATGAGGCATGCGCCAGCAGCACCGAGACTTCGAAGCAGGCGAGCTGCAGGCTCTCCTGAGTCGTGTCGCAGCAGTCAACTCACCGATAGCCGATAGTGACGCCCAAGATAGTCAGGCCGACGCGTGGGCGGGCCTCCAGGAGTTGCAGGCGACGATCGCGGGCTGGGCCAGCCGCAAGGCGGGTAGCTGGCGGCCCGACGATGACAAGGCCTTCGCCGCCGCGCGCGGCCACCTGGCGCGACCGGGCGTCCGCGCCCTCATAGGCGACCGCCGAGCCGACTTCGACCGCGTCCTCACTGTCCTGTACGACCGCTTGTGTTGACGGTTCGCCGCCTCCTTCCATGCGTTTACACGCGTTCCGAGAGGCATAGCGTGCCATCCCGCGGCGAGATCCCTCCACGGCATGAGCAGGCTCCGCTCGCATCAGGTCCGAACTGCAGACGGCGCTCGAGCTTGGGACTCATCGAGAAGCGACGAATCTGGGCGGTACCGTGCGTCACGGGTTCTGCGCTATGGCCGATGACTACGGCGAGTGTCGGGGCAGCACGTCTTCGCAACGTTGGGAGTGGTCAAGTGGGTGAGCCCGGCAGGCATGCCGCACCTCGCGGCGACCGATCCCGCGGGCTGGCTCAGACGTTCAGTGCTGTCCGTCATGTGTGGTTCAGAGTTCCATTCATCGAGCTTGCAGCAGTCTGGCTGCTGCGTCGACGAGTCGGCATCTACGAGTACGACTTAGAGCCGTTCCTAGACTTCTGGCGAGGTAGGCGGATGGCAGATCCAGTTCGGATCCATCACCTGTTGCTGGTGGGGCCGTGGATGTTTGCCTTCGTCGTCACTCTCGGCTTCCAGCTCGTAGCCGCCGGCGTCGGACACACTGTCGGTGTATCGGGGCTCGACGAGGGCTATCCATGGGCGTACCTCTACACCCTCATTCCCTTGGCTGTCATCTATCACCTGGCGTGTGCGTTGCTCGCCGGTCGAGGACATCACCAGGGCGCGTGGCGATGGACATCCAGCTTCCCCGTAGAGGTCACTCTCATCCTTGTTTCCATACCCATATCGGCTTACGGGTAGATGAGCGGTGCACCTCCTGCATTCATCGCTCCTCGAGCGACGAACCGCCTCCCCGCGGCGCCCGTTCGCCAGCTGTCGGCGACGGCGTGCGCCAGTCGCAGGTAATCCCGGTCTGGGACCCGCGCGGCGCCGTGCAGCGGCTCGGGAACGGGGGCGATGACGTTCCGCAGGGGATCCCGCCACGGACGCCTCACCGGCACGGTAACCGGCAGCAGGATCGAGCAAGAGTCGCGAAGGGGCGCAGCCTTCGCGCAGCGGACCTGTGGCAGGAGGGTTCAACATCGTCGACGGACACGAGCGCGATCTGCGGCTGAGTAGGTCAAGGCAGGAGGTGGAGGCCGACGAGGGAGAGGATGGCGCCCGCAAGCCATGGGACCGCGTACACCGCCGTGCCGCGGCGATCCTTCGTGACTGCGGACGACCGGTCCCGGCTGTCTCGCACGTCCGAGCCCTTGACCGCTTGCACGCCAGCGACCTGTTTGCCGCCAAGCCGCATAGCTGCGGACCGCTCCGCCGCGACCAGGTAGATGCGCTCTCCGGTGATAAGGGACAGACTCGGGATGATGCGCTCATCGATGTCCAAGACGTTCGCGGTGTGGAATGTCCACGTGCAGAAGGGGTTCACGACGCGCACCCACGTGGCAGCCTTAATTTCGATACGTACCCTGATGAGGGCCGCGCCTACTGTGGCGAGCAGACAAAGGCCGGCCGTAGCCAGGGCGCACTCGAGCACGGTCATGCGCTCGTCAGGCGGGAGGTCCTCGTAGATGCGCATCATCCATGGGTCGGCAAGGATGAAAAGGCAAGCACTCATCAGTATGAGCACGAAACCGGAGACATAATTGCTCCCGTTCCTGACGACCTTAGTTCTCTCGTCACGCCCACTTCTGCTTACCCTTGTCACGCGCACTTCCTCGAGATGGAACTATAAGTTGCGCTCATTCCTGAGAACGTCCGCGTCCTTGCTGGGCTCGACGTTCGACAGGTCGTCACATTGAGCCTCGTCTTCCGCATGCGACCGACTTTACAGCGGCCGGTGGGAAGGCCTGGCGCAGCGCGAACTCGCAGCGGCATCTTCGTGAGAACTCCTCAGATCGAGAGCCGGGGGAACTGGACACCGACTGGTTAGCGTCTGCGCGAGCAAGGGCGACACTGGATCGAGGCCATGGGCGCCGACCGTCCCGCAAGCCGAACCCGAATCGACGGCGCGACGCACGCCAGCGAGATGCGGAGGGACATGTCCCGCGGGGGATCCTTCAATCGAGCGCGAGTCACGCACCTTGCTCGGCAGTCGACGAGGCGCATAGTGCGTCGCTGGCACGCGTTGTACGTATCGTCAGCGCCGAGGCTTCACATCCGCGTCCCACCAAGCGCGGAGCTCGGATGCGAAGTGGACGTCGTCACCGCCGGGCTCCAGCCCATAGTGGTCACGCAACTCGGCGCTGATGCGCGCCGCAATCTCGTCCGCTGGCCTGTGGTGTCCGAGGAGGTTGACGACGGGCCCGAGTAGGCAGTCCCACTCGTCGTCCGGCTGCTCGGCCGGGGCATGGCTCCCAGCCGAGGCCCAGGCGTTGAGCCGTCGCCTCACCTCGTCGATCCGCCGCTGAGTGGCTCGTCGTTGCTGGCGACAGGGTGCCTCCTCGCTCGCGGATAGCTCCATGCTCACAGGACCCTATTGGTGGCCGCCAGCAGGGGTGAGTCCGGGCCGAGGGACTGTCTCAGCGAAGGATCCCCCATCGGCGCGTGTCTCCCTCCGATTTGCGGCGACATAAATGCTTGAGGCGTAGGCCTCGTGGTGAGATGTGTGCATGAGGGATACGTGGTTTCCGGGTCAGGCGGCGGGCCGCCTGGAGGAGGCGACGCTCATTGCCCTGCGCGGGATCTGTGCCGCAACCGGGTTGCAGGGCGCACGACGAGAAGACACCACGGCGTCGACACCCGAAGGCTGGCCACTAGTGCTATCCGTGCGAATCCCCGAGCTCCGCGCGGCTCCAGGCGACCCTTATCTTCAGGTGGGAGTGGTCTTCTCCGATGACGAGGTTGAGGTCCTCGGCGGCTGGGAGACCTTCGAATGGGTGCTCGATAGTGGGGTCGACCTGTTGCATCTTGCTCCTGAGCCTCAGCCTGGACCCGTCGCGTCAGCGGTCCACGCCTGGATCGAGGACCAGCTCGCCCGACCGGTCCTACAGGACGAATGGACAACCTTCACTGGCAGGATCCGCCGATCATGGCACTTCGGTGACACCGGAAGCGAAATCATGGGTGACCTCGGGACTAGATGGCTAGCGGCTCGCCGCAAACCTGATCGAGTCGTGCGATTGCGGTGAGCGGCCGGACTGTCGCAGCACCATAGTCGCGCCGATATCCCTCGAGAGGCACGTGCCGGCCGAGCGCGCCTAGATCGGCGTCCCGCGCGCGGATCCCACGGTGGGATCGGCTCTACGACATCTTCCTGTCGACGGACCTCTGCTCGAGACTCCGCTTCCCCTTCCAGGCCGATACCGTGCCAGCGTGGATCATGACGGTGCGATGAGCGAGGACATCGACGAGCGACCCAGCAGGCTGACCGACGATCGGGTCAGCGAGTTGGCCTCCGCCTATGTCAGCGACCTACGCGCTGGAGCGCACCACCCTGACGAGTGGGGCGCCCGGGACACTTGGCAGGAGGTCGAGGACTACCTCGCCTACAGTCCCGACCCGCTTCGTCTTCTCGATGTGATCCTCGAGCTGGACAGTGGAGACGATGAGGTGACCGAGGACGTTGGTCTCGGGTGGCTCGTCGGTCTCCTCGACCGTCGAGACATCTGGGATGATCTCGACGAGCGCTGTCGGAAGGATCCGAGGTGGGCCGCAGCGGCACGATACTCGTTCACGGACGACCACACCGCTGCTCAGCTTCCCGCTCACTTGGCGTCCTTGGTCCCCGCCTTCGATCCCGACTTCAGGCGCCCAGGATCCGGAACTCGTCGTTGAGCGCACATGCGGCGGCGCACACGACACTGGCAAGGTGGGGTCTATGGGCATTCATGGCGGCATGGCTCGCCTCACGTACGGCAAGTTGTCCCAGGCCTGGCGAGGCGAGGCGGCCGACTTCACACCGTTGCTCGCCGAGCAGCTCGACCTTATCGGCGAGACGATAGACGTCGATCTCGCGGCTGCCGGCCAGTATGAGGTGCCCACCGCTGGGTCCCGGCGGATCGACATCGTAGCGAGTGGCGCAGACGGCACAGAGTTTGTCATTGAGAATCAGTACGGGAGGGCCGATCACGATCACCTCACACGCGGGCTGGCCTACGCCGTTGCCAGACGCGCCCGCGGGCTCATTGTGGTCGCCGAGCAACATCGAGACGAGTTCCGTGCAGTAGCTCAGTACCTCAATGACCTGGCGGAGTATGACAAGGATCGCGGTATCGCGGTCTGGTTAGTTGAGGCGAGGGCGGTGCGCATCGGGGACAGCCCCTGGGCGCCACTGTTCACAGCCGTGGTCGAGCCGAACGCCTTCACCACGGTCGTCGAGCAAGGCAAGCAGACGACTGGAGAACTGAAGGAACCGCAGTTCTGGAAAGCAGTAGCGGATGCTCCGCAGGTTCGCTCCGCCGTCGAACAGTTGCTCGAGGTTTGGGCCGCGGACGGGTACCGACGTCGCTTCGAGCCGAACCACGTCGTGCTAGAGGCGCCGGGCCCCTCGACCAGCGGCATCAGGACGGTCATCGTCCTTTACGCGGACGGCAGGATCATGGTTCCGTTTAGTGCCTATGCAGGTCTCAACAGTGGCTACCCGATCCCGGAACTGACCACCGATCAGTTTAGGCGAAGCGCAGATGAGATGTTCGGCTTCACTCCCGGTCAGAAACTCGCTCGAAACGCCCCAGGCTGGCTAACGCCCGTACACGTACCCGCCGTATTGCAGTTCGCACGGTCAGTTGCGCGGGCGTACTCCGCCACCGCTTACTCCGCGACGCAACCCGACGACACCGTCAGCGAGCAGTGAGAGGCAAGCGATGTCCGGCCATCTCGCGAAGCGGGCTCACGGCCCGCTGAGGGATCCCCTGCGGGACGAGGCTAATCTCCACGTCGAGGAGGACGGCGAGCTCGGCGTGACCCGCGGCCGGTTCGTCCTACGAAGCGCTTTCAGCGCGGTCCAGCAAAGCGCCAGAAGAAGAGCGGGTAACAATATGGCGTCCGCGGTCCGACTCGACTCCGACGGGGAGTGGAGGATGGCAGGCTGGCAGCATGCGGACCGTCGCGTGGAGTGCCCAAGCATCGTGGTTGACGCTGGCCGCGGCGGCCATCGCGCTCACTGGGTGCTCTTCGTTTGCCACGCCTCCAGAGGCGGACCCAGAGTCGCCAGCGTCCTCCTATGTGAGAACGAGCCGCTGGGGCGAGGGTGACACCGCACTTCTCGAGGGCACCGTCGCATTAGAGAACGGCTGCCTCACAGTGATCGATGACGCTGACCAGGTCATCGTGCCAGTCTTCCCAACCGACTTCAGCTGGGATGACGAAGCTGGCGAACTCTCCGGATTCGGCCATACGTTCTCTGCGGGCGACTCTGTTTCCCTGGTCGGCGGATACCACCAGAGGCCGCCTTCGTCGAGCGCTGAGCACATTCCGAGTGGCTGCGAAGGTGATCAGTACTTCATGGTGTACTCGGCCTGAGGACTGCGCGCTCAGCACAGGGGTCTGCTGCACGGATAGGTGACAGGTTGGGTCACGCAGCCTGGGTGGCTGGCGTGGTCATGATGGTCTCGTACTCGATGGGGGTCAACCGGCCGAGGGCGTCCTGTCGTCGACGGCGGTGGTAGGTCCTTTCGATCCAGGTGACGATCCTCCACCGGATGCAGGACGACAGCGGGGTCATTGCGCGCCTGTCCCGTAGGAGGGCGAGCGTTGCGGTGCGCCCGACGCAACTGATCTGGTCCGCAGAGGCTGAACCCGCTTCGTGCTGAGCGCCGGCACTCACGCCGAATACACCATGAAGTACTGGGCACCACCTTCACAGCCGCTCGGAATGTACTCAGCGCTCGAAGGAGGCGCGTCGTGGTAACCGCCTCCCATTGATGCAGGCTCGCCTACGGAGAACGTATGGCCGAATCCAGTAATCTCACCGGCATCCGCGTCCCAAGCGAAATCGGTCGGAAAGACGGGCACGATGATCTGGCCTGCATCATCGACCACCGTGAGACAGCTGTTCTCGAGTGTCACTGTGCCCTCGAGGAGCGCGGCATCGCCCTCTCCCCAGTCGCTTGTCCTCACATAGGAGGCCGCTGGCGAATCGGTGTCCGCCTCTGGAGGTGTCGTCGATGAGGCGCACGCAGTAAGCCCGATCGCTGCCACGGCCAGCGCCAGCCACGGCGATATGGCACTGATCTTCATCCAGCCAGACTGTCAGCCTTCGTGCCCGTCAGGAGTCGAGTCAGCGCGCTGACACCAGATTGTTACTCGCGCCCCGTCAGCGGCTTGCACGACCAGCGCCGAAGCGCTCCGTAAGCGGAACCCGCGCGGCACCGTGCAGGCGGCTCGGGACTGGCGAGCCCTGCGGCCGGAGCGCGACTGGTTCGTCTATCGGGACGGTCGAACGAGCACAGAGGCTCGCCCCGAGCAACCTCGCGCCCGTCAAGACTCCCAGCGCCGATGTGGCCCCCTTCGCTCCTGCGACGGCAACGGATCGGCAGCTGGCCTGCATGTAGCGTCGGCACTCATTGAGGCTGAGCCGCTGGAGGCGGCGACTTAGGGCAAGCCCCGAACGTTCATTGAGGAAGGACAGGGACCGACGGTGAGGCGACTTCCAGACTCGGCGGCCAGCGCCCATGGGTCGGCCGGGAGTGAGCGGCGGTACCTGATTGGACCCCCACGACTTCCTATTGTTGTGTCCGGGTTGTGCAGTGGATTGATCACCACCATCGCCGTTTCGGTAACGCCAGTTAATTGGCAGCTCTCCTATGCCAGCTACGTCGGACGCATGGCGTTCCTTGGCGTTGCGCTCTGGATGCTGGTCAGCGTAGTGACCATGCGAGTATCCGTCGACCGCGCGACGATGCTCGTCATCAACGGGATTTCGATCGTCACGTTCCAGCGAGGCGACATACTCGAGGTCACAAGCCATAACGGCGTCACTATCACTACGCGGTCAGGTTATCGCTGCACTTCCGGGGCGTACGGTTCTTCAAATTTCCAGGGTTTTCGACCGAGCGCTCGTTACGAGCGAATCGCGAGCAATATCCGCACCTGGGCGAGCTCAGGCGATACGGGACGCGATGTCGTGGCAGCGCGCCACGATGTCGGCGCAGCGCACGACGAGAGGCGGTCTTCGCGTCGTGCAGTTCGGAAACCGCCGTGGCGGCCGCGCCCGATGCTCACAGTGGGCCTCCCTGCCTTCTTGCTAGTTACACAACTCCTTGGCCTCCTCCTGTGGGTGGCTTCAGAGCAGCTGTACGACTACCTGGGATGAATAGCCCTTTGAGCAGGGTGGTGATGGCGTATTGCGGCGGCGGACCGGGGGGACGGGCACCCCAGGGTTAGGTTTCGGCCGACGCCGACGCCGACGCCGACGCCGATGAAGTCGAGGACGCAAGGAGCCCCATGTGCGGCTATAGCCGCGCAACCCGAGTGTCCCGAAGGAGGATCCTCAGCGGGGACGTCACCACCGACCGCCTGAGCCATGTGCGCTTCGCCGAGGCAAGTTTCCCCATGGGGTGGCGGAGACTGCCGCAGACCACCGGGCGACGCAGTCCACAGCAGGACTACAGCCGTGTCATTAGCGGCAACTAGACTTCCTACCAAGAGCACCGAAGCCCCGAACACTCGGGGTGGAGCGCTCAGGGCCTGGCGTCTAGTTGCCGAACTAGGACCCCGACTCTAGCCGCTTCGTGCGCAGTGCTCGCAAATGGGCGACGGCCCAGGACGGGGGCGAGCCCCATGGCACGCACCGCAAGTAGGAGCGCCCGCACGGGGCGCTTTGTGAAGGGTTCGACCGCGCGTCGAAGCCCTCGGACCACGTCGACCGAGAGGATCGGCCGGGGCACGTCAAACAAGACGACCGTCCACCGCTCCACCATCACCGGACGGTTCGTCAAGGAGTCCACGGCCCAGCGCCACCCCAGCACGACGATCAGTCAGCGGGTGTGACCATGGCCTCGGGTTTCAGATTCGACTCCGGTAAGTGGGAGCGGGAGCTGAAGAAGATGGCGGAGGGAGCCGTCCAGGACATCGCCTCTGACTATCAGCAGATGTTCGACTCGCTCTTGCGCCGGTACAAGGGTCGGCACGTCTCCGAGGTCAAGCCGGTGCTCCGGCGCGAGTGGGCTCGGGTCGGAGGGTCGATTTCCGATCCAGAGTTGACCGACTACGCGACACTCATCAGCGAGGGCACTCGTATCGAGTTGCGCGTCAAGTAGCGGTCCGAGGTCGGGGTGCAGCGGCGAGGGGAAGCCTTCCGCTGCACCCCGACTGGTTCGGGTGACACTGGAGTCCACGGCGGGCATCGGTCTACGCGTCCTCACCGGGACGCTCGCCGGGGAGGATCGGTCGCTGGGTCGCTCTGGAGGTGCGGGATCGGCTCGCGGAGCGACCCGGCGCGTGAATGAGCGGCTGCGACAAGGCGGCCCCTCCGGAGCCGAGTGGGCACGGTTTGTCTGCGTGCATGGGAACATGCTTTGTGACTACGAGCTATCCCGGGATCAGGTTTCCAGTCCGAGCCGAGATGTTGGGCGACTTCCAGAGCTACCGGGTCTTCCTCGACCCTTGGGAGCCGATCGCAGAGGAGCTTAGGCAGCGCTGGGAGCCCCTGTCGAACCGCGGTGAGACGAGCATTCTGGCGATCTACGGGCCGCAGGGCGCCGGAAAGACGCTGCTGACGAAGAAGTTGGTCGAAGACTTCCAGATCTCGCGCCCCGGCAACGCGCACGCTGATGAGAACAACATGTGGCACCGCGTCGTCGGGCGGGATGGCAAGCGCCTCAACCTCGACCTCATTAAGGAGAAGACCGCCAAGACCGTCCTGGAGGAGATCGAGAACAAGACCTCGTGGGTGGCCGACGCTGGCCGCGTCCTCGCCGGCCAGGCGGACAGGGCCTGTGTCCTCCTCGCCGACAACGCGGAGCGCGGCTACTTCCGCCAGGGGCTCGTCGAAATGACCGACGTCGAATTCATGTCCTTGAACGACAGTGAGGGCCTCAACAGGCTCGCCGCCCAGCGCTTGGTGGAGCACATGAGGGGCGACCTCAAGGGCTCGATGCTCGTGCTGCTCAGCAACGATGACCTGTTCCTCCTGGCCCTTCAGGAGCAGGTCGACCTCCAGCAGAAGCACCTGATGGAGATCGTGCCGCTGCGGCTGCCCGACGCCCCCACCAAGGAGACAATCATCCGGGTCAACACGAACCGGCTGAACCCCGTGACCTACTGGTCCAGCATCGACCAGGGGACGAACGACGACCGCGAGGAGCTCAAGCGGGCGCTGGAGGGCGAGTCCACCTTCCCCGACTCGTTCATGGCGGTGGACAAGGCGTCGAGGAGCCGGACCGGTCGCCCGGCAAAGCGGAACGTCATCACGCTCATCGCGCTCGCCAACACTCACCGGGCGGCGGACGTCGGCGTGCAGGGCTTCGCAGACGTCAAGCGGACCGAGATCGAGCACGAGTGGATGTCCGCGCACCTCTTCGAGGAGGGGTGGGCGCCCGCGGAGATGGACGGCCGTGAACGCACCCTCCTTGAGTCCGAGTGGGTGCTCCGGGTCGTGACCCTGGGCCAGCCCTTCGTCCGCAGCCTCCTCGACGCCGGTGGCGACCCCAGGCCGGCGGAGCACTGGGCCGCGGTCAGCGGCCTCCTCAACGCCCTGAAGACCTTCCAGGGGCCGGGCACGAAGCCGCCGGCGCGGGCGCAGTACACGGCGGGCCTCCAAGCGATGGTAGACACATGGCCTGCCTCGGCGCGGGACCTCTCCCCGTTCTGGGGCGCCGGTCAGCCCCGGGCTGGGGCCTACGAGACCGCGCTGAAGGAACTTCTGCCCGGCTACAACACCCGGGCCGACGGGTTCCTGGGCGTGCGTCCGGATTTCGTCGTGAGCCCGTTCAAGCCGTGCTCCGTGACGTCGGCGTTGAATGACACCAACGAGGCGATCAGGCGCGCGATCCGGCGAGAGGCCCACGTCTTTGAGTTCACCGCTCTCGCCCAGCCGACGGCCGCTGGAATCCGGACCTACCTCAAGGACAAGCTCCCCAACTATGGCCAGGTGACTCAGGAGCAGTAGCCCAGCACATCGGCATGATCGCACGTTTCGGATCCTGTCCGGAGTCGTCCCGCAAGAGCAACCGTCAACGGGACAGAACCTCGCGCCGCACGCCCCAAAGGTGACCCCGTGCCCCGTCTCGCGCAGACCTGCCCGGTAGCGATCCCGCAAGACCTGTCCGGTGGTGTGCCCTATGGGGGTCCGCCGTAGGGGAAGCTGCGCCACAGGCTTTTTGAATCGAGCACTTCTGGCTGTTCTCGACTTGTCTGGATACACGCGACCGCTGTTCGCGCCTGCAGCCATTGCCCCGGGCCATCGGCGTGGGGGAAGTCCAGCGCGTGCGCGATCTGGCCCCCCGCGGTGAGCATGTCGAGGTAGAACGGGTTGAAGTCCGTGGGATGGCACACCTGAGCCTCTCGACCGCCGAGCAGCTCGCCGGCTGGGGCGCCGCGGTCGAGGTCATCGAACCTGAGACCGTCAGGCGAGAGCTCGCGCGCCTCGGGTCCGGGCTCGTGGAGCGCTACGGCGTGAAGCGGTAGGTCGTCTGTCCGTGGGGGTCCTTGGCGAAGGCGAGCACCCGTTCCGGGCGCACGCGGAGGACCCACGCGGGGCCACCGGGTGAAGCGAAGCCCTCTCCGTCGGCCTCGAAGCGCCACGCCTCCCCGTACTTGGCGAGGAAGGCCTCCGCGACGGCGGTGAGCGCCTCGCGCACGCGAGCGGCCCGGCCCTCGATGACGACGTCGGTGCCCCGCGCCCAGTCGTTGCGGCCCGTGGTCACCGCGACCGCCCCGGTGTGCTCGAGGTTGCGAGCCTTCTGCTCCTGCGCGCCGGTCACCACGCACAGCCCGTCCCCGTGCCACACGCCGACCACCGGGGTGACGTGAGGCCGGCCGTCGCGGCGCACCGAGGTGAACCAGTAGAGCTCGGCGTCGCGCAGCGTCTCGAGCGTGCGCTCCCAGGGCAGCGCGTCGGCGTCCGGGGCGCTGAAGCGGGGGTCGAAGGTCGTCGTCGGCATCGGTCCTCCTCGGTCGGGGTGGGTGACTACTGACCGCGTCCTGGCCGCGGAGTCATCGCGCAGACATGGGAAGGGCCCGGCACGCCGTAGCGTGCCGGGCCCGGGGCGCGGGCGGTCATACGCGTGGCAGTGACGCGTTGCGCACGACCGCGCGCGGCCCGACTCCCGCCCAGCGTCCCCGGCGGGCCCGCAGGACGCGGGTGGCCGGACGGCGCTGGAGGTGGACATAGTCCGCGAGCGGCATTCCCATGGCGCTGGCGGACATGTCGCCGAGCATGAGGGACGACATGACTTACCCCTGACTCTTCTCGTGGTGGAGTCCCCCGGAGGGGACGACGGCATGGCCCGGTGCCCGGGCAGGGATCGCGCGACCTCGTCGTCGGGATCCCAGCGGCGACGAGGCCTGCTACGCGAGCAGTCGGTTGGCCATGACGAGAACCCTGCCAGGGGCCCTCGCAGGGGCGCCACTCATTTATCGGCGCCCTCGGTCGCCGCGGTGAGCCGCCTGCCGAAGGCGGCGAGGGCGCGCACCGTCTCCTCCGTCCCGCTCACGGTCCACGTGACGTCGGGCGGGATCCACGCCGGCCCGTAGACGAGGTCGGCGAGCGAGCCACCTGCCACCGGCCAGTCCGTCCCTCCCGCCTCGTTCGGCGTGGCCCCGGTGGACCAGACCCCGAAGTGCGTACGCATCTCCTCCAGGGTGAGGTCGAGGTGGACCACCGCCTCGAGCGGGTAGGTCTGGCTGTCCGTGTCGGTCGCCAGGATCAGCTCGGAGGGGTCGTCCACGGGGAGCTCGCGCGGCGCGGTCCGCACTCCGGTGCGCAGCAGCCGCGAGAGGCGGTCGAGCCGGAAGGTGCGCCAGTCCTCGCGCTCGAGGTCCCAGCACACGAGGTACCACCGCGGCCCGTTGGACACGAGCGTGTGCGGCTCGACGTGCCGCGAGCTCTCGACGTCCCGGCCGGTGACGTAGGAGAAGCGGACCCGCTCGTGGTCGCGGCACGCGAGCGCCAGCTCGGCGACGACGTCGGGGTCCACCGCCCTCCCCCGCCCACCCGCCGGCACCGCGTACTCCTGGAGCGCGGCCACCCGCCGGCGCAGGTGCGGGGCGAGCATCTGCTCGAGCTTGACGAGAGCGCTCAGCGCGGTGTGCTCCCCCAGCCCCTGGACGGCCGCGACGCGCAGGCCGACGGCGATGGCGACGGCCTCGTCGTCGTCGAGGAGGAGCGGGGGCAGTCGGCTGCCCGCCTCGAGCCGGTACCCACCGTCGAGCCCGGGCCGGGCGCTGACCTCGTAGCCGAGCTCACGCAGGCGCTCGACGTCGCGGCGCAGCGTGCGCGCACTGATCCCCAGCCGCTCCCGGAGCTCACGCCCGGACCAGGACCGGTGGGTCTGCAGGAGCGAGAGCAGGCGCAGGGCCCGCGCGGTGGGGTCGGACATAGCGACAATCTACGGGTCAATGCGGCCAGGATCTGGCCGCATCGGCTCGTAGCGTCCTCGCCATGACTCCGATCATCAGCACCCAGGGGCTCACCAAGACCTTCCACCGCAAGGGCGGTGAGGAGGTCGTCGCGGTCAGCGACCTCACGATGGACGTCGAGCCCGGCTCCCTCACCGCCTTCCTCGGGCCGAACGGGGCCGGCAAGTCGACGTCCTTGCGCATGCTCACCACGCTCCTGCCGCCCACGAGCGGCCAGGCCACCGTGTGCGGCTTCGACATCACGAGGCAGCAGGCCGACGTGCGTCGGTCCATCGGCTACATCGGCCAGAAGAACGGCGCGGCCCAGTACTACCGGGTCCGCGACGAGCTCGTCTCCCAGGGCGCCTTCTACGGGCTGGGCCGCGTCGAGCGGCGCCGGCGTGCCGACGAGCTCATGGAGATCCTCGGCCTCACCGAGCTCGCGACCCGCACGACGATGACTCTCTCCGGCGGCCAGCGCAGGCGCGTCGACATCGCCCTGGGCCTCGTCCCCGCCCCGCGGCTCCTCTTCCTCGACGAGCCGTCCACCGGCCTGGACCCGCAGTCCCGGTCCCACCTGTGGGACCACATCCTCACGCTGCGCGAGCGCTACGGCATGACGCTGCTCCTCACCACCCACTACCTCGACGAGGCGGACCGCTTCGCCGAGCGGGTGATGATCGTCGACCAGGGCCGGCTCATCGCCGACGACACCTCCGCCCGGCTCAAGGCGAACCTCGCCGGGGACCGCATCGTCCTCACCGTCGTGGGCACCCACCCCGACGCCGGCGCCCTCGCCACCCTGCGCCGCGTCGCCGCCCGCGGCGACGACGTCGAGCAGACGCCCGTCGCGGCGCCGGAGGGCGCGGCGGTGCGGTACGCCGTCGTCGTCGACCACGGCGACCGGGTGCTGCCGGGACTTCTCGCCGACCTCGCGGCGGGTGGCCACCGGGTCCTTGCCGCCGAGCTCCACCAGCCCACCCTCGACGACGTCTTCCTCCGGCTGACCGGTCGCAGCCTGCGCGAGGAGCAGGTCACCGCCGACGCCGACACCCCAGCCCAGCCCGCCCTCACCCCCGGAGGCCCCCAGTGAGCACCGTCGTCACCGACACCCGCAACGTCCTGGTCCGTGAGCTGTGGCCGGTGCTGCGCGACCCCTTCAGCGTCATCTTCTCCCTGCTCCAGCCCCTCGTCTTCCTCGCCTTCTTCGGCCCGCTGCTCAGCGGGATGACGGGCCTGCCGCTCGCCGAGTCCTTCCAGTGGTTCGTCCCGGGCATCATCGTCATGAGCACGCTCTTCGGCACCGCGATGGCCGGGTCCAACCTCCTCTTCGAGCTCCAGTCCGGCTCCCACGAACGGATGCTCGTCACGCCCGTCGCGCGCTCGGCGCTCATGGTGGGCCGGGCGCTCAAGGAGATGGTGCCCCTGGCCGTGCAGGCGGTCGTCATCACGCTCGTCGCCGCGATCTTCGGCTTCCGGCCCCACCTGCCGGGGATGGCGCTCGGGCTCGTCGTGCTCGCGGCCTTCGGGATCGGCCTTGGTGCGCTCAGCTACTCCCTCGGCATCGCCGCCCGGGAGCGGGACTGGATGTTCTGGGCGGTCCAGCAGGCGCTCATCTTCCCGCTCATGATCCTCTCGGGGATGCTGCTGCCGCTGGAGGCGGCACCGCGGTGGATGCAGGTGCTCGCCCAGCTCAACCCGCTCACCTACCTCGTGGAGGCCGAGCGCGCGCTGTTCAACGGGCAGCTCGGGGAGGCCGCGGTGTGGCAGGGCGCACTGGCGGCCGCGGTGCTCGCGGCGGTCGGCCTCACGGTGGGGATCAGGATGATGAGGCGCAGCATCTGAGTGTCGGGGGCCGCGGTTACCGTAGGCGGGTGGACCTGACCGAGAGCGACGTGCGGGCGCTGCAGAACCTCACGCTCCCGGACCACGCCACCCTCGGGCAGTGGTTCGACCACGGCACGGTCGAGCGCGGCACCGACTACGCCCGGCGCGGGATGGTCCAGCGCCTCCACGTCGACCCGGACGAGCGGGCCCTGTTCGCCACGGTCCGCGGCAGCGCCGGCGCCTCCTACCAGTGCTTCGTCGTCCTCTACCCCGGCGCGCAGGTCTCGGTCCACTGCACCTGCCCGGTGCGGGTGGGTTGCAAGCACGGGGTCGCCGTCGTCGTCGCGGCCCGGGAGGCGAGCGTCCACGGCGTGCGTCCCGCCTGGGAGCGCGCCCTGGACGACGCCGTCACCGACGCCGGCTCCGGCAGCGGGGACCCGCTCGGGCTCCAGCTCGAGCGCGTCGTCGCACGCGGCGCCGCCGCGGCGGCGGCCGGGCGGAGCGCCGCCCGGGTGCGCATGGCACCGGTGACGCCCGGCGCCAAGGGCCAGTGGGTGCGCACCGGCGTGAGCTGGCAGACCGTGCGCTGGACGTGGAGCCGCTACGTCCCGGCCCACGCCGAGGCGCTGCGCGCGCTCATCGCCTCCCACCCCCACGCCTACGGCACCCACGTCTTCCTCGACGAGCTGGGCCCGGCCGTGTGGCCGTTGCTGCAGCAGGTGGTCGACGCCGGCGTCGCGCTCGTGCCCCACCGCAGCGTCAAGGGCGAGGTCACGCTCAGCAGCACGCCGGCCGACGTCACGCTCGACGTCACCGCCCACCCGATCCAGGACGGTGTGCGCGTGGCCCCGTCGGTCCGCGTGGCCGGGCGCACGGTCGGGGCGCACGCCGTCGCCTTCGTCGGCCACCCGGTGCACGGGGTGGCCGTGAGCGACGGCGGCCTCGTCCTCGCCCCGCTCGCCCGCCCGCTCCCGCTGGGCGCCTCCGAGCTCGTCACCGGCGAGCCGCTCCACATCCCGCCCGACGGCGTCGACCGGTTCCGCCGCGACTTCTACCCGCGGCTGCGCCGGCTGCTGCCCGTGCGCTCCCCCGACGACGCCGTCGCCCTGCCCGAGGTCCTCGCCCCCGTCCTCGTCCTCGCCGTCGAGCACCTGCCCGGGTTCGTCGTCCGCCTCGCCTGGTCCTTCCGGTACCAGGCCGGGGACACGGTCGTCGACCTGCCCGTCGGTACCGACGACGACGCCGCTCCCTCGCCCGAGTGGGTGCGCGACCACGCGAGCGAGCGTCGCCTGCTCGCCGGTCTCGAGCTGCCCGCCGACCTCCCCCAGCTCGCGGCGCCGCCGCCCTCGCCGGGCCCCGCGCCGGTCGCCGAGCTGAGCCGGCTCGACGCCGCCCGGTTCACCGAGGAGGGCCTGGACCGGTTGCGCCACGCGAACCCCGCCGTCGTCGTCGAGGTGAGCGGTGAGGTGCCCGACTACCGGCACGTCGACGCCGCACCGACCATCTCGCTCACCGCCACCGACTCCCCCCAGGGTGACTGGTTCGACCTCGAGGTGGCCGTCGAGCTCGAGGGCGAGCCGGTGCCCTTCGGCCACCTCTTCCGCGCCCTGGCCACGGGCGAGCGTCACCTCTTCCTCCCGTCCGGGAGCTACGTCAGCCTCGACCGGCCCGAGCTCGACCAGCTGCGCGAGCTCATCACCGAGGCGGGCGGGCTCCACGACGAGGAGTCCGGCACGCTGCGGGTCACCGCCTACCAGGCCGACCTGTGGCAGGAGCTCGTCACGCTCGGTGTCGTCGCCGAGCAGAGCGAGCGGTGGCGGCGCACGGTCGAGGCGCTCGTCTCCGGCCCCCCGCCCGGGGAGGTCGCCCTCCCCACCGGGCTGCGCGCCGAGCTGCGCTCCTACCAGCGCGAGGGCTACGAGTGGATCTCAACCCTCTGGGACGCCGGGCTGGGCGGGATCCTCGCCGACGACATGGGCCTGGGCAAGACCCTGCAGACCCTCGCCGCCGTCCAGCGCGCCAAGGAGACCGGCCGGCTCGACGCGCCCGTGCTCGTCGTCGCCCCCACCTCGGTGGTGGGCGGCTGGGCGAGCGAGGCGGCCCGCTTCACCCCCGAGCTCAGCGTGCAGACGGTCGAGCAGACCGCCGCCAAGGCCAGGGTCCCGCTCGCCGAGCACGTGGCGGGGGCCGACGTCGTCGTCACCTCATACGCGCTGCTGCGGCTGGACTTCCCCTCCTACGACGCGCTGGACTGGTCGGTGCTCGTCCTCGACGAGGCGCAGATGGTGAAGAACCACCAGGCCAAGACCCACGTGTGCGCGCGCAGGATCGCCGCGCCGGTCAAGCTCGCGATCTCCGGCACCCCGCTGGAGAACAGCCTCATGGACCTGTGGGCGCTGCTGTCCATCACCGCGCCGGGCCTCTTCCCCGACCCGCGCGACTTCACCGTCGCCTACCGCACGCCCATCGAGCGGGAGCGCGACTCCGCCGCCCTGGACCGGCTGCGCCGCCGCACCCGGCCCTTCATCCGCCGTCGCACCAAGGAGGAGGTGGCCCAGGAGCTGCCCCCCAAGCAGGAGCAGGTCCTCACCGTCCCGCTGACCGCGCGACACCGGAAGATCTACGACACCCACCTGGCCCGGGAGCGCCGCAAGATCCTCGGCCTCGTCGACGACATGGACAAGAACCGCTTCACGATCTTCCGGTCCCTCACGCTGCTGCGGCAGCTCGCCCTGGCGCCCGGGCTCGTCGACCCGGACTACGAGGGCGTGGGCTCGAGCAAGGCCGAGGCGTTCCTCGAGCAGCTCGCCGAGCTCGTCTCCGAGGGCCACCGGGCGCTCGTCTTCAGCCAGTTCACCGGGTACCTCGGGCTCGTGCGGGAGCGGCTCGAGCAGCAGGGCATCGACTACTGCTACCTCGACGGCAGCACCCGGGGCCGCGCCGCGCGCATCCGGGAGTTCAAGGAGGGGCAGGCGCCGGTCTTCCTCATCTCGCTCAAGGCCGGCGGGGTGGGGCTCAACCTCACCGAGGCGGACTACTGCTTCATGCTCGACCCGTGGTGGAACCCCGCGGTGGAGGAGCAGGCGATCGACCGCACGCACCGCATCGGGCAGGACCGCACCGTCATGGTCTACCGGATGGTCGCCGAGGGGACGATCGAGGAGAAGGTCATGGCCCTGGCCGAGCGCAAGCGGGAGCTCGCCGGGCGGGTCCTCGCCGGGGGGACCACCGCCGCCTCGGCCCCGTTGTCCGCGGCCGACGTCCGCGAGCTGCTGGCCTGAGGCGCGCCGCTCAGAGCTCGGAGGAGGTGAGCGAGCGGGGCACGCGCGCGCCGTGCCCGGCCTCGCGCAGCGCCTCGCGCAGCCGCTCCGCGGCGGCGTCGAGCTCCTCCGGTGCCACGTCCTGGCGGGCGCGGTCCAGGCGCAGCGCAGTCTCGTCCCACGCCGGCAGCACATGCACGTGCAGGTGCGGCACCTCGAAACCGGCCACCATGACGGCGGCGCGTGGCGCGTCCCACGCCGCCCGCTGCGCGCGCCCGATCGTGGCCGCGACGACCGCGAGGTGGGCGACGAGCCCGTCCGGTGCGTCGGTCAGCTGATCCACCTCCTGACGTGGGACGACGAGCACGTGGCCGTCCGTGACGGGGGCGATGGTGGTGAAGGCGACGCACTCGTCGTCGGCCCAGACGAAACGTCCGGGGATCTCCCCGGCGATGATCCTGCTGAAGACGGTGCTCATGGCGCCAGCGTATCGACCACTACGATCGGTGGGACGAAAGGGAGCAGGTGCCAGCACAGGACGAGCGCGGAACCTCCACGCGGACGGCCGCCGAGGCGTGGGAGGAGCTCTTCCGGGCCCAGGTGACCCTCATGCGGCGCTTCGAGGCCGGCGACGACTTCGCCCCGCTCACCTCGCGGGAGTACGACGTCCTCTTCCAGCTCAGCCTCGGTGAGAACCGGGCGATGCGGATGCGCGACCTGGCCGCGCTCATCCTCCTGTCCCAGCCCAGCCTCAGCCGCATGGTCGACCGCCTCAGTGCCCGGGGGCTCCTCGAGCGGCGGGCGGTGCCGGGTGACGCCCGCGGCGTCGTCGTCGCGCTCACCGAGGAGGGGCTGCGGCTGCAGCGGGAGATCGGTCGCCACCACGTGCGCTCGATCCGCCGCTACGTCGGTGGGGCGCTCGACGAGGACGAGCTGCGCACCCTGCAGCACCTGGCGCACAAGCTGCGCACCGCCCAGCGCCACCTCTGACGGCTCAGGCGGTGACCCACACGGCGGCGACGGCGGGGTCGCCGAGCTCGACCGCGTCCCCCTCGGACTCCCCGGGCGGGGTGACGGTGAAGAGCGTCGTCCCGACGTAGGGCCGGGCCTCGACGACGGCGACGTGCGCGTCCAGGCTCACCCCGACCTCGGCGAGGTGGCGCAGCACCTGTGGCTCGGCGTCGGAGATCCGCACGACCCGGCCGCCCTCCCCCGCCGGGGTCTGCGCGAGCGGACGGGTGGGCGGCAGGGTGACCTCCCCACCCACCGTGGGGATGGGGTCGCCGTGCGGGTCGCGGACGGGGTGTCCGAGGAGCCGGTCGATCCGCTCGACGAGGAGGTCGGAGACAGCGTGCTCGAGGACCTCCGCCTCGTCGTGGACCTCGTCCCAGCCGTAACCGAGGTGCTCGACGAGGAGCGTCTCGATGAGGCGGTGACGGCGCACCATCGCCAGCGCCGCCTGCCGGCCGCGGCCGGTGAGGGAGATGCCGCCGTACCGCTCGTGGTGGACCAGGCCCTCGTCCGCGAGGCGCCGGACGGTCTCCGAGGCGGTGGACGCCGAGACCCCCATCCGGGCTGCCAGCGCGCTGACGCTCGTGGCGGGCCCGCCCCACTCCACCGCGGCGTAGATCGCCTTGAGGTAGTCCTGGGTGACGTTCGAGGTGGGCAGCTGACTCACAGGATCAGCATCCACTGGTCCCAGAAGACGACGCCGATGAGGAGGAGGACGACGGCGTACCACACCGTGATGACCAGGGCGCGGTCCTGGACGAGGAAGCGTCGCAGGCCCTCGGGGGCAGGCAGGTGGCGGCCCTGGAGGCCGCGGGCCCAGACGTTGACGACGATCGGGATCGTCACCGCCCACACGACGAGGCAGTAGGGGCACAGGCCGCGCAGGTTGGTGAAGGCCTGGTACTGGAACCACGTGATCCACACGGCGGCGAGGACGGAGCCGGCCATGAGGAGCACCCAGTAGACGCGCGGGAGCCGGCCACCGCCGAGGAGCGCGACGCCGGTGGCGGTGACGACCGCGAAACCGATCGTCCCGAGGACGGCGTTGGGCGGGCCGAGCACCGACGCCTGCCACGACAGGACGAACTTCCCGCAGCCGATGAGGGGGTTGATGTCACAGCCGAGCGCGGCGTCCGGGTCACGCAGGAGCTTCTGCGTGGACAGGATGAGCATGACCGAGGCCCACGTGCCGAGCGCACCACCGATGGTGAGGAGCCAGGCCAGGCCGCGGTTGCCACCGCCGGCGAGCTGGTGCTCGGTGGGACGGGCGGGGTCGAGGGCAGCGAGGGCCTCCTCCTCGGCGAGGAGCTCGTCGTCGGTGAGGGCGTCGTCGTCCGCGGTGACGTCCCCTGCCCGCTGCTGCTGGCTCATCTGCGCTCCGTTCCCGCGGTCTGCCCCGCGTCGGTCGGGTCCTCGCTGGGCCCGGTCGTCCCAGTATCGCCGCTCACGGTCACCGAGTCAGCAGGGTCGGGGAAGCGGTACCAGCGCCCCAGCGCGACGGTGGTGTCGGTGCCGACCGTGACCACCCGGTAGTCGAGGGGGCGGCCACTGGCCGCGTCGACCCGTAGCACGGTCATCTCCGCGGGGCCGTTGAGCGGCCCGACGGTCGCGCCGCCGGACGCGCCGGCGGTGCTCGCGCTGACGTACCGCGTGCCGGCGCCGTGGACCTCGGGCCCCACGCGCCGGTGCCAGTGTCCCGACAGTGCGAGCGGCACGCAGCCCTGCTCGAGTGCGGGCAGTGCGGCGCGGGGGTCGTGGACGAGGAGGAGGTCGGCCCGGTCGGCGGAGCAGGCCTCCTCGGCGAGCCGCTCCCCCATCTCCGGCACCGACTCGTCACGCTCGGGCCGGGTGCCCTCACCCACGGCGGTGAGCGTGGGGTCGGTGTCACCGAGGATGCGCACGCCCTCGATCTCGACGACGTCCCCACCAAGGACGACGTACCCGGCGTCGCGCATCTGCTCCGCGGTGATGACGGAGTCGTGGTTCCCGGTGGACACGACCATGGGGACGTCGTCGGGAATCTCGCCGGCGAAGGCGTTGACGCAGTAGGACTCAACCGCCGTGCCGCTCATCACGGTGTCGCCCGCGTCGAGGAGCGCGCTCGCCCCGCTCAGCCGGGCGGCGGTCGCGATGACCGAGGCCATCCCGACGTTGCAGTGGAGGTCGCTGACGAGCAGGAAGGTCACCGGCTCCACCCGCGCGGGCGGTGCGGTGGCCGTGTCCGCGGCGGGGGCGGCGGTGGCGTCGTCGGTGGGGGCGTCGGCGCCGGTGGGGGCGTCGGTGGGGACGTCGTCGCCGGTCACGGCGTCGTCGCCAGCGGGGGCGTCCGTGCCGGTCGCGGCGTCGTCGCCAGCGGGGGCGTCCGTGCCGGTGGAGGCGTCGGCGGGGGCAGCGTCGTCCGTGGCGGTGTCGGTCGGTGCAGGGCTCACGATCGGGATGCCGGGCGGACGGGTGGGCGCACGGTCCTGGGCGTAGGCGGCCTCGAGGTTCTCGGTGACCGAGGCGTAGAAGGCCTCGTTCTCCTCGTAGGCCTCCACGAGGTAGCCCCCGTAGGTGTCGATGATCTGGGCCATCCGGCCGGTCATCCGCAGGTTCTCCATCGGCGTGCCGGCGAGCGCACCGATGGTCGTCCCCGGCGCGGGACGGTCGCGCACGGTCATGGCCGTGGGCACCGCGACGAGCGCGACGACGACGACGGCGGCGAGCGGCGCCACTCCCGGACGGCGCAGCGCGTGGGCGACCTCGCGGCGCAGCAGGCCGCGGGAGGCGAGCCGCGCTCCGGCGACGACGAGGAGGACGGACCCTGCGACGATCGCCGCGCGGCCCAGGGCGTCTCGGACCAGGGCGGCGACGGCGTCGGCGATGACGGCGTCGGGGTGGGACACGACCTGCGCGTAGGCGGCGAGGTCACCGGCCAGGCCGGTGGCGGGGCTGGCCGGCACGGCCGCCAGCTCGGCCGGGATCTCCTGGACCACGACCTCGACGCCGAGGGGCCACGGCATCGGGGAGTCGACGAGGACCGCGCCGAGCGGTCCGAGGTCGACGACGATCTCGTGCTGGGCGGTGATCTCGTAGTGGGCGACGTGCGGGCCGAGGGAGGAGTCGGTCGAGGCGGTGAGCACGCCGACGACACCGGAGACGAGCGCCGTGGCGAGGAGAAGGAGGCTGGTGCGGATGACGCGTCGCGTCGTCGTCGTCTGCCGGTGCCACCACGGCCACCGCTGCCGGGGCGTCCCGCCCTGCTCGTCGTCGTCCATCCCCACCATTGTCGCTCAGCGGCGAGCACGTGCCGAGCGGCGCGTCTTGTGGTTCGCTCACCAGCGACGTCGAGAGAAGGGTGCAGGCGTGGGCGAGGACATCTCCGGGACGACCTTCACGCGCGCGGACCACGCGAAGTACCGCGCCAAGGTCCGCCGGTGCCTGGACACGCTCGAGGCGATGCTCGACGCGGGCGTCTTCGTCGAGGACGAGTGGCGCACCGGGCTGGAGATCGAGCTCGGCCTCGCCGGCCCGGACATGCGGCCCTTCCACCGCAACGCCGAGGTGCTCGAGCGCATCGCCGACCCGCTCTACCAGACCGAGCTGGGCAAGTTCACCATCGAGCTCAACGTCGAGCCGCGGCGCATCGACGGCCAGTCCCTCGAGCAGCTCGAGGCGGCGCTGCGGCGCAACCTCAACCGCGCACGGGACCGCGCCGGGGACGCCGGCGCCGAGCTCGTCATGGTGGGGATCCTGCCGACCCTGCCGGCGCCGCCCGCCGGGCGCGGCTGGTTCACCGACAGCGACCGCTACGTCGCGCTGGACGAGGCGATCATGAACTCGCGGCGCGAGGACATCACGCTACGCATCGGCGGCCCGGAGCCGCTGTCACTGACGATGGACTCGATCATCGCCGAGGCCGCGTGCACCTCCACCCAGCTCCACCTCCAGGTGACCCCCCGGCGCTACGCCGACTACTGGAACGCCTCGCAGCTGCTCGCCGGCCCCCAGCTCGTCATGGGCGCCAACTCGCCCTTCCTCTTCGGCCACCACCTCCAGGCCGAGACGCGTGTGGAGACGTTCCTCCAGGCGACCGACACCCGCTCGGTCGAGCTGCGCAACCAGGGGGTGCGGCCGCGGGTGTTCTTCGGGGACCGGTGGATCACGTCGATCTTCGACCTCTTCGAGGAGAACGTCCGCTACTTCCCCGCGCTGCTGCCCGTGAGCAGCGACGAGGACCCGGCCGCCGTCCTCGCGGCCGGGGGCACGCCGTCGCTGGCCGAGCTACGGCTGCACAACGGGACGGTCTACCGGTGGAACCGGCCCATCTACGACGTCCAGGACGGCCGCCCGCACCTGCGGGTGGAGAACCGGGTGCTGCCCGCCGGGCCGAGCGTCGTCGACACCCTCGCCAACGCGGCCTTCTTCTACGGGATGGTCGTCGAGCTCGTCACCGACGAGCGGCCGCTGTGGTCACGGATGTCCTTCGACGCGGCGCGGGAGAACTTCGGGGCAGCCGCCCGCTACGGCATCGACGCCCGGCTGTACTGGCCGGGTCTCGGTGAGGTGTCCGGCACCGAGCTGGTCCTCGACACGCTGCTGCCGATGGCCGCACGCGGCCTGGAGCGGCTCGGCGTCGACGGCCCGGTCGCGGGGAAGTACCTCGACATCATCGAGGCGCGCGCCCGCCTGCGGCGCAACGGCGCCACCTGGCAGGTGGAGGCCGTCAAGGCCTACGAGGCGCGCGGCAAGGACCGCCGCGACGCCCTGCACCTCATGCTCGCGGACTACGTCCGTGCGATGCACGGCGGCGCCCCGGTCCACACTTGGCCCCTCCCCTGACACCCCCCGAACTTACGCAATTGGTCGGCTGACCGACGCGCCGGACGCGATAACCGTCAGTCAACCGACCAATTGCGCAGGTTGTGGGGGGGGCGGGGGCGGCGGCGGCGGGGGGCTAGAGGCGGGGTTGGGTTTCTAGCGTCTCCAGGTAGGACTGGAGCTCGTCGTAGGCGCCGAGGAGGTGGGCCGCTCGGGCGCGGAGGCCGGAGTAGGTGAGGCGGTCCGCCTCGGAGACGCCGATCGGGTCGGCGACCTCCCCGGCCGGGCTGAGCAGCTCGAGCCCGGCCGCGAGGGAGTCGACCTGGCGGGTGGCGTACAGCGCGAGGATCGCCGAGCCGAGCGCCGAGCCCTCGGCGTCGTCCGTCGGGACCAGCGGACGGCCGATGGTCGCCGCCATGACCTGGCGCCACAGGTCCGCACGGAACACCCCGCCGGTGCACCGCACCTCGGTGACGGGCGTGACGGTGTCGAGGACGTCGACGAGGCTCGACATCTGCAGCGCCACGCCCTCGATCGCCGCGCGGATGAAGTGGCCCCGCCCGTGGGCGTGCCGCACCCCGAGGTAGGAGCCGGTGAGCTCGGGGTCCCACAGCGGGGCCCGCTCGCCGAGGAGGTACGGCAGCATGATGAGACCGTCGCTGCCGGCCGGGACGGCGCTGGCCATGGCCATGACCTGGATGTCGCGCAGCGGCCCGGCGGGCACGTCGGGGGCGTACACCTCACCCGCCCAGCGGGCCACCACTCCCCCGTTGCTGATCGCCGCGCCGACCACCCACGCGTCGTCCGTCAGGGCGTAGCAGAACAGGCGCCCGTCCTCGTCGAGCTTGGGCTCCTCGACGACGGTCCGCACCGCGCCGCTCGTGCCCATCGACAGGCCGGCGATCCCGGGCTCGATCGCCCCGGTGCCGAGGTTGCCGAGCGGGCCGTCGGTCGCACCCGTGTTGACGGGGATCCCCGCGGGCAGGCCGACGCGGCCGCCCGCCTCGCGGGACAGCTCGAGCAGCGCCGTCGTCGGGAGCACCTCGGGCAGCTGCTCGCGGCGCACCCCGGCCAGCTCGAGGGAGGAGTCGGCCCACGTGCGGGTGGACAGGTCGAGCAGCCCGGAGGCCGAGGCGGTGGACAGCTCGGTGACGACCCGGCCGGTGAGGTGGAGCAGGACGAGGTCCTTGAGCCCGATCCAGCGGTGCGCGCGGGAGGCGGTGGGCTGGTCGTGCCGGGCGAACCACATGAGCTTGACCAGCGGGCTCATCGGGTGGACCGGGGTGCCCGAGAGGTGGAGGAGCTCGCGCCCGCGGCCCGCGGCGCGCAGCTCGGCCGCCTCGGCGTGGGCACGCGTGTCCGCCCACGTGATGATGTCGGTGACCGGCCGCAGGTCCTCGTCCAGACCGACGAGCCCGTGCATCGCCGATCCGACGCCGATGACGTCGATGGCGCTGCCCGCGCAGGCCGCGACGACCTCGGCCAGCGCGCCGTCGACGGCGTCGAGCACCATCTTCGGGTCCTGCACCTGCCAGCGGGGCTGCGGCTCGGCGAGCCGGTACTCACGGAAGGCGGCGATGCGCCAGCCCGAGGCGGTGTCCACGGCGATGACCTTGGCGGTCGTCGTGCCGACGTCGATGCCGATGACGACGCCCATGCTCAGCGCCCCGTCCCCGACTCGAAGGTGCGGAGCCGCTCGACGACGGCGGCGCGCAGCTCGTCGTCGCCGGCCAGGTCGGGGGCGAGCTCGCCGAGCACGGTGCGCACGGCCTGCTCGTCGTCCCCGGCGGCCAGCTGGCGCCACCGCTCGGCGGCGACGTCGTGGACCGGCACCCCCGCGCCGCGCAGGTGAGCCACCCAGGCGGCGACGGCGACGACGGCGCCCTCCGGCAGCCGCCCGGCACCGCGCTCGGTGCGCAGCACCGGGACGTGGCGCACCGGCAGCTTCTGCGAGCCGTCCGCCGCGATGCGGCCGAGGACGTCGCGCATGCGCGGGTTGGAGAAGCGCTCGCGCAGCGCCTCGCGGTAGGCGGCGACGTCCTCCGCGGGGACGTCGAGGCTGGCCTCGGCGTCGTCCCACAGGCGCTCGACCCAGGCGCGGACCTGCGCGTCGGCGAAGGCCTGGTCCACGGTCTCGTGGCCGAGGACCGGGCCGGCGTAGGCCATGAGGGAGTGGGCGCCGTTGAGAAGGAGGAGCTTGCGGCGCTCGTAGGGCTCCACGTCGTCCACCAGCGTCACGCCGGCAGTCTCCCACTGCGGGCGGCCGGCCGGGAAACGCCCGGCGACGACCCACTCGGCGAACGGCTCGGTGGCGACCGGGGCGGCGTCGACGACACCGAGCTCACGCTCGACGAGCTCGGCGGTCTCCGGGCCGACGGCCGGGGTGATGCGGTCGACCATCGAGCTCGCGAAGTCGACGTTCTCGTCGATCCACGGCACCAGGTCCGGGTCGATGAGCACGGCCAGGTCGCGCACGACACGGCCGACGACCTCCCCGTTGCCGGGCAGGTTGTCGCACGGCAGCAGCGTGAGCGGGCCCCCGTCGGCCGCCTGGCGCGCGATGAGCCCGGCCACGAGCTTGCCGGGCACGGTGGTGACCGGCGCGATCGGGTCGCGCCGCAGGGTCTCGACGTCGGCGACGACGTCGGCGTTGTCGCAGTCCAGCCCGCCGCCGGGGCCGCGCAGGTAACCGGCCTCCGTGACGGTGGTCGTGACGACGGCGACGGCGGGGTCGCGCAGGTACTCAAGCCACGCCGAGTGGTCGGCGGCCGCGTGGACGGCGCTCACCGAGGTGACGACCTCGAGTTCGTCCGCCTCCTGGCCACGCACGACGAGCGTGAACAGCCCGTCCTGCGGGGCGAGCGCGCGTGCGGCGTCCGGGCGGCGTCCGGTGAACGCGGCGATGCCCCAGTCCTCGCCGTCGGCCGCGTGCATCGTGTACCAGGCCTGGTGGGCGCGGAAGAAGTTGCCCAGGCCGAGGTGGGCGACGCGGACGGGCGGCGCCACCTGGTCGGGCCGGCGGCTGAGTCGCTCGCTCACAGCTTGAACACCTTCTTCGGGATCGTCGTCACGAGGTCGTGGGCGGTGGCCAGGGCCTCATCCTCGGTGAGCCGGTGCTGCGCGACCAACTCGGCGAGGTAGGCGGCGTCCAGCCGGCGCGACATGTCGTGGCGCGTGGGGATCGACAGGAACGCGCGGGTGTCGTCGATGAAGCCGGAGGTCCGGTAGAAGCCGGCCGTCTCGGTCACCGCCCCGCGGAAGCGGCGGATGGCCTCGGGCGCGTCGATGAACCACCACGGCACACCCACGTGCATCGAGCGGTAGAAGCCCGCCATCGGGGCCAGCTCACGGGAGTAGACCGTCTCGTCGATGGTGAACACGACGAGGGTGAAGTTGGGGTGGTTGCCGTAGCGGGCCAGCAGCGGGCGCAGCGCCTCGGTGAACTCCACGGAGACCGGGATGTCGGAGCCGGCGTCGGCGCCGTAGCGCTCGGCGTTGTCCGGGTCGTGGTTGCGCCGCACCGCCGGGTGCAGCGTCATGACCAGGCCGTCCTCGGTCGCCATGCGGGCGGTCTCGGTCATCATGTGGCGGTGGAAGGCGCGTCCCTCCTCCACGGTGGCCTCCCCGCGCAGCGCGGCGGCGTAGATGCGCTCGGCCTCGGCGAGCGCGAGCGGCTCGGTGCCCGCGTCGAAGTGGGAGTGGTCGGAGGAGACCGCCCCGTGCTCCTTGAAGTAGCGGCGGCGATTCTCGAGGGCGGCGATGTACCCGGCGTAGTCGCCGGTGTCGACGCCGGCGACCTCGCCGAGCCGACGGGCGAGGTCGGCCCAGCCCGGGCGGGCGAGCTCGAGGAAGCGGTCGGGCCGGAAGGTCGGGATGACGCGGCCGGTGAAGGTGGGGTCCCCCGCGAGCGCGCGGTGCGGGGCGAGGTCGTCCAGCGGGTCGTCCGTGGTGGCGAGCACCGAGATGCCGAAGCGCTCGAAGAGCGCACGCGGGAGGAACTCGGGACGGGCGAGGGCCTCGGCGATCTGGTCGTAGATCGCGTCGGCGGTCTCGGCGCTGGGCACCTGGGCGATACCGAAGACCTCGACGAAGGTCGTGTCGAACCAGTACTTCACGGGAGTGCCACGGAAGAGGTGGTAGTTCTCGCAGAGGATCCGCCAGGCCTTGCGGGCGGCGGCCTCGTCCAGCTCGACGGGCCCGTCCGGCCCGCGCCCGAGGTCGCTCAGCTCGGCGCCGTTGGCGTGGAGCATCCGCAGGACGTAGTGGTCGGGCGTGAGGAGCAGCGAGGCAGGGTCCGCGAAGGGCGCGTTGTCCACGAGCCACTGCGGGGGCACGTGGCTGTGCGGCGAGATGATCGGCAGATCCTTGGTCGCGTCGTACAGCCGGCGAGCCACGTCCCGCACCTCCGGCTGTGTCGGGAGGAGGCGGTCGGGATGGACGTCGAGGGACGCCTGCGTGTCAGCGCTCATGGCGCCATCGTCGCGACACCCCCCGCCCTCGGCAATGAAGTTGCCAGCCCTTGCCACCCGGTTGCCAGCCGTTGCCACCACGCGGCGGAATATCGCGGTCCGCACCTGACGATCGTGCGGACCGGGGCTACCGTCGAGCCATGACGTGGTTCAAGGAGGAGGCCCGCTTCATCTCGCGGCCCCAGATCGAGGCGATGTGCGACCGGATGCTCGACGAGGCGAAGGAGCGGCTGGGCATCGCCGAGTACCGGCGCGTGCTGCTCCTGCCCCCGGACCTCACCCGGGCCCACTCGGGCACCGGCTGGATGACCGAGTACCTCTACCACCGGCTCGACGCCGCCGGTACGGAGGTCCACGTCATCCCCACGCTCGGGCAGCACGTCCCACACACCCGCGAGGACAACGAGTGGATGTTCGGCTCCATCCCCGAGGAGCGCATCCACGCCCACGACTGGAAGAACGGCGTGACGAACGTCGGCACGGTGCCCGCGGACTTCGTCCGTGAGCAGACGGGGGGCGCGGTCGACTGGGAGATGCCGGTCGACCTCAACACCATGCTCGTCACCGAGCAGTGGGACCTCATCGTCAACGTCGGGCACGTCGTGCCCCACGAGGTGCTCGGCTTCGCCAACCACAACAAGAACTACTTCATCGGGCTCGGCGGCAAGCGGCTGCTCGGCGCCTCGCACATGGCCTCGGCCGTGTACGGCATCGAGAACAACCTCGGCAACCTCCTCACCCCCGTCCGGGCGTGCTTCAACTACGCCGAGGAGCACTTCCTCGCCGACCTGCCCGACGTCTACCTCCAGGTCGTCATGGACTACGACGACGACGGGAAGCTCGCGCACACCGGCGTCTACGTCGGTGACGACCTCGAGACGTACTACGACGCCGCCCGCGCCTCCCGGGAGCAGAACTTCACGCTCTTCGACGAGCCGGCCGACAAGATCGTCGCCGTCATGCAGGCCGACGAGTTCCGGGCGACCTGGGTGGCGAACAAGGCCGTCTACCGCACCCGCATGGCGCTCGCCGACGGCGGTGAGCTGCTCGTCATCGCCCCCGGCGTCGAGCGCTTCGGGGAGCAGCCGGAGGTCGACGCGCTGGTCCGCAGGTACGGGTACATCTCCCAGGCCGAGGCGCTGGACCTGTACAAGACGCAGGCCGACATGCAGGACATCCCCCACGGCACCGCGCACCTCGTCCACGGCTCGTCCGAGGGCCGCTTCACAATCACCTACGCGCCCGGTCACCTCGGCAAGGAGGAGATCGAGTCGGTCGGCTACCAGTACATGGACGTCGAGGAGGCGCTGCGCCGCTACGACCCGGCCGTCATGAGGGACGGCTGGAACACCATGCCCGACGGCGAGCGTGTCTTCTTCATCTCCACCCCGTCCGCCGGCCTGTGGTCCACCCGGGAGAAGCTCGAGAACCGCGACACCGAGCTGCACGCGGGCTGACCGGTCCCGGCTCGGCCCGTGCCGGCGGTGCTGACCTGACCGTTCGTGCTGCCGACCCTTGACACCGGGGGTCGGCTCTGTGACGCTGACCTCGTTCCGGAGGGCCTTTGACGAGTTCGGCAACGCTGCCTGCAAAAGCGTCACCGGCCCACTCTCAGCAACGAAGCCGTGGAGCAGCCATGAGAACACCCAGCCTGTGGGCGATCGTCGTCCTCGTCGTCGTCGTCCTCCTCCTGTTCGGGGCCCGGCGCCTGCCCGACGTCGCCGCGAGCGTGGGCAAGTCGCTCAAGATCTTCAAGAAGGAGGTCAAGGAGCTCACGGACGACGAGCCCGCGCCGCTGCCGGCCCCGGTGCCGCCCGCCGCCCACGCGCCCGCGGCCGAGCCCGTCGCCGCCCGGGACGACCGCCGCAGGACCTAGCGACGCGCGAACCGAGGAAGCTGCCATGGTCATGACGTCTCCGCGCGCCCGGACACGACGGCGCCCCGAGGAGGGGCGCATGCCGCTCGCCGACCACCTGCGCGAGCTGCGCCGCCGCTTCCTCCTCGCGGCGCTCGGCATCGTCATCGGCGCTGTCGCGGGGTGGTTCCTCTACCCGTGGTTCTTCGCCGCGATCAACGCCCCGATGGAGGCGATCGCCGACCGTGGCCAGGGCGCGGCCATCAACTTCGGGACCGTCGGCGGCGCCTTCGACATGCGCATCCGGCTCTCGCTGTTCATCGGCCTGTTCGTCTCGAGCCCCTGGTGGGTGTGGCAGCTCTTCGCCTTCGTCTCCCCCGGGCTCACCCGCAAGGAGCGCCGCTCGACGGTCGGGTTCGGGGCGGCCGGCGCGGTCCTGTTCATCGCCGGCGGTGCGCTCGGCTGGCTCGTGCTGCCCAACGCCGTCACCGTCCTCACGGCCTTCACCCCCGACGACGCCGTCAACCTCATCGACGCCCGCACCTACCTCAGCTTCTTCACCCGGGTCATGCTCGTCTTCGGTGTGGCGTTCCTCGTGCCGGTGGTCATGGTGGCCCTCAACTCGGCCGGCGTCGTCACGGGCCGCTCCCTGCTCAAGGGCTGGCGATGGCTCGTGCTGTGCGCGTTCCTCTTCGCCGCCGTCGCCAACCCGCTGCCCGACGCCTGGTCGATGATCGCGATGGCGCTGCCGATCTGCGCGCTGTTCTTCGGCGCCATCGGCATCGCGATGTGGAACGACCGCCGTCGCGCCCGACGACGTCCCTCCTGAGGTCCCATGCCTGTCAACGGTGCCGAGCTGCTCGTCCTCGTCGTCCTCGCCGTCGTCCTCGTCGGCCCCGAGCGTCTGCCCGAGTACGCCCGCCGGCTCGCGGCGCTCGTCGTCACCCTCCGGCGGCTGGCCTCCCAGGGGGGTGAGCGGCTGCGCGAGGAGCTGGGGCCGGAGTTCGACGACCTCGACCTCGCGGCCCTCGACCCCCGCCAGTACGACCCCCGGCGCATCGTCCGGGAGGCCCTGGCGGACGCGCCGCCGTCGACCGCCCCGCGCGCTGCGGGTGAGGCCCGGCCGGCCGGCCGGGCCGCCTTCGACGCCGAGGCCACCTGAGCAGCTGACCGAGAGCCGGACCCCTCCAGCGAGGAGTCCGGCTCCCGGCGGGCGGCGTCAGCCCCTGCTGGCTCCGGAGCGGCGCTGGAGGACCAGGGCCGTGCCGAGCAGCAGGACGGCCGCCGCGACGAGCGCGAGCACCGTCACCGGCGCACCGGTCCGGGCGAGGTCGCCGTCCGCGGTGTCGTCGGATCCGGCCGCGGGCGGCGGCGTGGTGCCGTCGCCGTCGTCGTCCCCGGCCGGGGACGTGGTGGCGTCGTCGTCCGGCGTCGTCGGCTCGGGGGCCGGCGTCGTGGGCTCCGGCTCCGGCGTCGTCGGCTCCTCGACGTCCGCGGCGTAGGTGAGGCCGTAGCCGAAGGGGTACAGGGCCCCGTCGGTGGTCTCCTCGTAGCCCGGGGTGTCGCTCTGCTGCTCGATGATCGCCTCGCGGGTGCCGGCGAGGGCGAAGGGCATCCTGCCCTGGGGGGCGTAGTCCCCGGACAGGACGTCGAGCAGGGCGGTGTCGCTCATGCCGAAGCCCGCCAGGACGGCGCCGGCGTCGCGCAGGCCGCTCTCCTCGTCCAGCACGTAGGGCTGGCGGAAGTAGACGTGGAGGATGACCTTGCTCGGGTCGTCGACCTCGGCCATGACCTGCTGGATGGTGTCGAGCGAGGGCACGACCTCCCACGACTCGGCCTCCTCCATGCCGGAGAAGTCGAGGATGCTCGACTCCCACGGGTAGGAGCCGCCGAAGCGCAGGCCGTTGTCGGTGCAGGAGGGGTCCTCCTCGCCGGCGGCGTTGTGGACACAGTTGTCCGCCGCGCCCCACGGGCTGTTCCCGTCGAGGTTGGGGATGCCCTCGATGGCGCTCGGGTTGACGCCGTGCTCCGGGTCGAGACCGAAGTCGGGGCTGTTGCTCACGTAGTCCCCGGCGTTCGTGCGGGCCGTCATCGAGATGAGGACGTAGTCGCTGTCCGCGGCGCTCGGGCGGGTCTCGCCCTCCTCGACGTTGCCGTTGGTGACGCCGTAGCCGCGGGCGGCCACCGTCTCCTCGGTGAAGTCACCCAGGATGTAGACGTCGGAGCCGTCCGCGAGGGGCAGCACGGGGCCGTCCTCGGTCTCCTCGTTCTCGAGCAGGACGAGCGACTTGCGCTGCAGGTCCAGCCCCACCTCGCGGTTGGCGGCCGAGCCGATCGTCGCGGTGGCGACGTCCGGGTCGACGTAGGGGTTCTCGAACAGGCCCATGAGGAACATCGGCTCGAGCAGGCGCTCGGCCGCGAGGTCCACGCGCTCCTCGGTCACCAGGCCGTCCTCGACGAGGTCGATGATCGTCTGGACGTTGTTGAAGCCGGACAGGGTGTCGGTGCCACCGTTGACGGCCGCGGCGACGCGCTCGGGCACGGTGCTGCCCTCGAGGCCCCACGCGCGGTCGTTGATGATGCCGGTGTCGGAGTTGACGTAGCCGCCGAAGCCGAGCTGCTCACGCAGCAGGCCGTTGACGATGGAGTCGGAGAACGCGAAGCCGGTGAGCGGGTAGTCCTCGCTCTCGTTGCCGACCTCCGGGACGTCCACGGGCACGCCGTAGTACGGCATGATCGAGGAGACGCCGGCGTCGATCGCGGCCTCGAAGGGCAGCATGTGCTCCGCGAAGAAGCCGCCCGGGTAGACCTGCGCCTTGCCGAAGGAGTAGTGCGGGTCGAGACCCAGCTCCTGGGGGCCACCACCCGGGAAGTGCTTGAGCGTGAGGGCCACGCGCGTCTCCGGGCTCAGCGCCAGGCCGTTGTCGTTGGTGTCGACGACGGGGCCCTGCAGCGTCCGGACGAGGGTCTCCATGATCGCGGCCGCGTGCTCGGCGTCCTCGGTGAAGGTCTCGTGGGTGCGGTACCAGCGCGGCTCGGTCGACAGGTCGGCCATGTAGCCGTACATGCCGCGCAGCCCGATGGAGGCCCACTCCTCGCCCATGACACCGGCGAAGTCCTCGACGACGGACATGTCACCCGTCGTCGGGTCCGCACCGGTCGCGAGCGCCTCCTCCCCGAGCGCCGCGGCCGCGATGCCGGCCTCCTTGGGGAAGGCGCTGAAGGCACCGGCCGACTCGTTGATGCCGGCGCGGGCGTCGGGGTCGATGTGGTTGCGGGCGTTCGACTTGAACAGGGCCGGGATGCCGAGGCGGGTGGCCTCGCTCATCTCCTGCACCGCGTTGGTGAACCCGGCCGCCTCGGCGGGCGTCACGGAGGTGGAGGCCTGGAAGCCGCCGCCCGAGCTGCCGCACTGCGCGTCCTCCGGGCCGGTCACCGTGTTGCGGAAGACGAACCGGTGCATGTGCTGGGTGTTGACGAAGCTGTCCGCCGACTCCGGCACCGCGCCGCGCACGCCGTCGATGCACGCCGCGTTGAGCGTGTCGATGAGCATGAGCCCGGCCTTCTCGTCGAGCTCCATCTGCGCGACCAGGTCGGCGACGCGCTCGTCGACGGGCCGGCGCCAGTCCTCGTACGCGTCGAGCTCACCGTCCTTGCTGAGGTCGCGGAACTCGTAACCGTCGACCTCGATGATGTCCGTGACGCGGCTCCCGAGCTCCGGCTGTTCGGGGTCTGCGGGCGCCGGCACGGTCGCCGCTCCCGCACCGACGGTCAGCGTCAGCGCCAGCGGCGCCGCTGCGGCGACGGCCACCGCGGTCCGCAGCCCCACACGTGGGCTTCGTGACATTCTTCCTCCTCATGTTCACGTCGTCGTTGACGGTGTCGTCATCGACGGGACGTCGCGCAGGGCGCGACCCGGCCGACGACGGCGCGTCACCGCGCCCCTCGGCCGTGGCCTGATCGTCGCTGTGGCGTGCAACACCCGACGAAGAGTTGCCGGATGTTGCCGCCTGCCCGAACCAGTCGGGGGCGCGGACGCCGACGGCCCCGCCGAGCCGGTGCTCGACGGGGCCGTGAGGAGGCGTGCGTGGGGGCTAGCCCTGCGCGGTCTCGCTGCGGTCGCCGGACCACTCGGTGTGGAAGACACCGGGGCGGTCGACGCGGTTGTACGTGTGCGCGCCGAAGAAGTCGCGCAGCCCCTGGACGAGGGACGCGGGCAGGCGCTCGGCCCGCACGGTGTCGTAGTAGGCCAGGGCGGCAGAGAAGCCGGGCACCGGCACACCGTTGGCGATGGCGTGGCTCACGGCCGCCCGCCACCCGGCCTGGCTCGCCTCGAGCCCGGACGCCACCGAGGGCGCCTCGAGCAGGGTGGTGAGGTCGTGCGCGGCGTACTCCGAGCGGATGCGCTCGAGGAGGCGGGCGCGGATGATGCAGCCGGCACGCCAGATCTTGGCGACCTCGGCGATGTCGATGTCCCAGCCGAACTCCTCCGAGGCCGTGCGGATCTGGTCCAGGCCTTGGGCGTAGGCGACGACCTTGGAGGACCACAGCGCCTGTCGCACGTTCTCGACGAGCTCGGCGCGGGCGGCGGTGTCGACACCGGTGGCGGCGGGTCCCTGCAGGGCGGCGCGGGAGGCCTCGCGCAGCGCGCCGTGGCCGGAGGTGGAGCGGGCGAAGACGGACTCGGCGATCGTGTTGACCGGCACGCCGAGCTGGAGGGCGATCTGCACCGTCCACTGCCCGGTGCCCTTCTGGGCGGCGGCGTCGGCGACGACGTCGACGAACGGACGGCCGGTCTCGGCGTCGACGTGCCGGAGCACCTCGGCGGTGATCTCGATGAGGTAGGAGTCGAGGTCGCCGGTGTTCCACTCGCTGAAGACCTCGGCGAGCTCGGCGGCCTCGAAGCCGGCGGCGCGCAGGACGTCGTAGGCCTCGGCGATGAACTGCATGTCGGCGTACTCGATGCCGTTGTGCACCATCTTGACGAAGTGGCCGGCGCCGTCGGGGCCGATGTGGACGCAGCAGGGCTCACCGTCGACCTTGGCGGAGATGTCCTCGAGGATCGGGCCGAGGGTCACGTAGGACTCGGCGGGGCCACCGGGCATGATGCTCGGGCCGTTGAGCGCGCCCTCCTCGCCGCCGGAGATGCCGGCACCGACGAAGTGCAGGCCCTGGTCGCGCAGGTAGGCCTCCCGGCGGCGGGTGTCCTCGTAGTGGGCGTTGCCGCCGTCGACGATGATGTCCCCCTCCTCCAGGAGCGGGATGAGGGACTCGATGACGGCGTCGGTCGGGCCGCCGGCCTTGACCATGATGATCATCTTGCGGGGACGCTCAAGGCTGGCGACGAAGTCCTCCAGCTCCCGCGACGGGACGAAGGCACCCTCGTCGCCGTGCGCCGCGACCAGCTCCTCGGTCTTGGCCGAGGTGCGGTTGTACAGGGCCACGGTGTGGCCGTGACGTGCCAGGTTGCGGGCGAGGTTGCTGCCCATGACAGCGAGTCCGATGACTCCGATCTGCGCGGAGGCAGTCGCCTTGTTGTCAGTCACGTGCTGGTCCTTTCATCGGCGGCTTGGTGACGCTACGGCCCCCAGTATGGCGGCAGGCCCACGCCCGCCCGCAGTGGTGTCCACCAGTTGCCACCGACTCAGGACCGCATGAGCCGGCCCCTGCCCACGCGGGCGGTGGAGTCCCGGGCGACGAGCTTGACCGGCAGCACGACGGGCTGCTCGCTCGAGCGCGCGCCCCCGATGATCGCGATGAGGTTGCGCACCGCCGTGGCCCCCTGGAGCGAGAGCGGCGAGGCGACCGAGGTGAGCGCGGGGACGGTGAGCGCGCCGGTGCGGCTGTTGTCGAAGCCGACGACGCTCACGTCGCCGGGGACCGACACCCCCAGGGCGCGCAGCCCCCGGACGAAGCCGACGGCCATGACGTCGTTGAAGGCGACGACGGCGGTGGTGGGGTTCTGCGCCCACCGGCGCGCCGCCTTGGCCCCGCCCTCGACCGTCGGGGAGTTGGGCCCGATGCGGCGGGTCCGCAGCTCCAGCTCCAGGCCGGCCTCCTCCAGGCCGCGCCACCGGACGCCGTCGGCCCACGACGCCTCGGGACCCGCGACGTAGGTGATCTCCCGGTGCCCGAGCTGCCCGAGGTGCTCGGCCGCCCGCCGCACCCCGCGGGCGCCGTCGGTGAGCACGCTCGGCAGCCCGCTGACGACGCGGTTGAGCACGATGACCGGCCGCTGCTTGGCGATCGCCCGGATGCCGGAGTCCGAGAGGCGGGGGCTGGTGAGGACGAGCCCGTCGACGGCGCCGAGGAACGTGTCGGCGGCGTCCCGCTCGCGCAGGTAGGACTCCTGGGCGTCGAAGAGGAGCATCGTGTAGCCGGCCGCCTCCGCGGCGGCCTCGGCGCCCCGGATGACGTCGACGAAGAGCGGGTTGCCGATGTCGGCGACGACCATGGCGAGCATCCGCGTGTTGACCGCGCTGAGGACGGGCGCCACCGACGATCGCCGGTAGCCGAGCGACGCGGCGGCCGCACGGACCTTCTCCGCCGTCGCCGCGCTCACGCGCCCGGGCCGGGCCAGCGCACGCGACACCGTCGAGGGGGCCACGCCGGCGACCTTCGCGACGTCGTAGATCGTCGGTGGGCGACCGTCGCCGCCTCCCTCGCTGTCCATACCGGCCAACGGTAGGGTCTCAGGGCAACCAGTGGCAACGAGTTGCCACGCTGCCGACCGGCTCGCACACACTGGAAGCTCACGTGCACGAAGGAGCAGATCCATGACGACGACGGCGGTACCCGGCCTGACCGGACCGGCGGCACAGGCCGCCGCACAGGTCGCGCAGACGCTTGCCGGCCACGCGCCGCTGGGCGTGGCCTACTCCGGTGGCGTCGACTCCGCCACCCTCCTCGCGCTCGCCGTGCGCGCCCTCGGGCCCGCGAACGTCGTCGCCGTGCTCGGGGTCTCCCCCAGCCTCGCGACCGACGAACGCGCCCGCGCCCACGAGACCGCCGCCGTCATCGGCGCACGCGTCGTCGAGATCGAGACCCACGAGGGGCAGTCGGCCGCCTACCGCGCCAACGGCCCCGACCGCTGCTTCCACTGCAAGGACGAGCTCTTCACCCGCATCGACGACGAGCTCGTCACCGGGCTCGGGCTCGCGGCCGTCGCCTACGGGGAGAACGCCGACGACGCCCAGCGGCCCGACCGCCCCGGCTCGCGCGCCGCGACCGACCACCGCGTGCTGCGGCCCATGGCCGAGGCGGGGATGACCAAGGCCATGGTCCGGGAGGTCGCCCGGGCGATGGCGCTGCCCGTCGCGGACAAGCCCGCCGCCCCGTGCCTGGCCTCGCGCATCCCGCACTTCGAGGAGGTCACCCCGGAGAAGCTGCGCCAGGTGGACCGCGCCGAGGGCGCGCTGCGCCGCCTCGGCTTCACCGACTGCCGCGTGCGCCACCACGGCGACGTCGCCCGGATCGAGCTGCTGCCCGAGGAGCTCCTCGCCGCGGTCCAGCGGCGCGAGGACGTGGACCGTGCCGTGCGCGACGCCGGCTTCCGCTTCGCAGCCCTCGACCTGCGCGGCATCCAGTCCGGGGCCTTCACCCTGCCGCTCGTCTCCGTCCGTGGCTGAGGCCTGGGAGCCGGGCCCCGAGCTCGCCCGCATCGCCCACCTCGACCACGACCGCGCCGCCCGGCGCGGCTACCCCGAGGCCGTGCTCTGCGAGCCGAAGAGCGTGGAGCAGGTCGCGCTCATCGCCGCCGAGGTCGCCGCCGCCGGCACGCCCACGCTCTTCACCCGCGCGACGCCCGAGCAGGCGTCCGCCGTCCTCGCCGCCCTCCCCGACGCGCACCACGACCCGGTGGCCCGGATCGTCGCCTGGCCAGCCGCCGCTCCCGAAACCACCGGGGGCCTCGTCGTCGTCGTCAGCGCCGGCACCTCCGACCTGCCCGTGGCCCGCGAGGCCGAGCTCACCGCCCGCTACCTCGGCCGGCGGACCGAGCTCGTCGTCGACGTCGGCGTCGCGGGGCTGCACCGCGTGCTCGGGCACCTCGACCTCCTCCGCTCGGCGCGCGTCGTCGTCGTCGCCGCGGGGATGGACGGCGCGCTGCCGAGCGTCGTCGCCGGGCTGGTGAGCGCACCGGTCGTGGCCGTGCCGACCTCCGTCGGCTACGGCGCCGCCTTCGGGGGCGTGGCACCGTTGCTGTCGATGCTCAACGCCTGCGCCCCCGGGGTCGCCGTCGTCAACATCGACAACGGCTACGGCGGTGGCCACCTGGCCGCCCAGATCGCCTCCTCCTGACGAGGCACCCGACCGCCGCCGACAGGCAGAATGAACCATGGACGGGCCCTGTGCCCGGGGGAGGCACCCGATGTCCCGACGACTCACGACCACTGCCGCGGCAGGGCTGACGGTGGTGGCCCTGGCCGCCTGCAGCGCCTCGCTCGAACCGGGCACGAACGAGGGCGACGTGCTCCACCTCGCCCTCAACCAGACCGAGTCCCACCCCTCCTACGTCGCGCTCGCCGCCTGGGCCGACCACATGGAGGAGGAGACGGGCGGGCGCTGGACCATCGACATCTACCCGAACGAGACGCTCGGGGCGCAGGCGGAGGCGATGCAGCTCGTCTCCGACGGATCGGTCGAGATGGCGATCGTCTCCGGCCCTCAGCTGGAGAACCTCAACCGCGACTTCATCGCGCTCAACCTGCCGACGACGTTCGACGACATCGACCACCAGATGCGGGTGGTGCACGACCCCGAGATCGTGGCCGCGTTGTACTCCTCGCTGGAGCGGACGAACAACGTCACCGTCCTGGGTGGGTTCACCCAGGGCGCGCGCAGCGTCTACACGACCTTCGGCCCGGTCGAGACCCCGGCAGACCTCGCGGGCCACAAGCTGCGGGTCCAGGAGTCCGAGCTCAACGTCGCGATGGCCCAGGCCCTGGGCGCCTCGGCCACGCCGATGGCCTACGGCGAGCTGTACACCGGACTGCAGTCCGGCGTCGTCGACGCCGCCGAGAACAACGAGGTCTCCTACGCCTCCCAGCGCCACTACGAGGTGGCAGCGCACTGGACGTACACCAACCACCTCGTGGGTCTGGACTACCTCATCATCAACACCGACATGCTCGCGTCGATGACGGAGGCGGACCGGGCGGTCTTCGAGGAGGGCTGGGAGCGGGCCCGGGCCCAGCACGTCGAGCTGTGGCTGGAGGCGACGGAGGAGGCCGTCGCCACGGCGGAGGCCGGCGGCGCGACCTTCCACGAGGTCGACGACCAGGTCTTCTTCGAGGCGCTCGAGCCGCTCGCCGACCGCTTCCTCACCACCGACGCGCAGTGGGAGATCTACGACGCGGCACGCGCCGCCGCGGCCGAGCCGACGGACTGACCAGGCCCCCGGTGTCACGGCCGTGTCACGGGCGGCAACTGGTGGCAACCGTTGTCGGCCTGGGTGCCGCACCTGAGTGAATGAGGCAACCCCGATCGGACCCCCGTCGGACGGCTCGCCTCATGACGAGGCACGGCACCGCCGCCCAGCCACGAGGCTGGACCCCCTCCCCACACTGCACGGCGCAGCGCCGCACGACCGGACGACGAGGTCACCCAGACCGAAGGACGGAACACACACCATGAAGCACCGGAAGAACACCGTGGTCATCGCCGGCGCGGCCGCTGCGACCCTGCTCCTCGCCGCCTGCGGCGGCGGCGACGAGGGCGGCGAGACCAGCGGGGGTGGCGACGGCCGCAGCATGCGCCTGGCGCTCAACCAGACCGAGGAGCACCCCTCCTACATCGCCCTCGACAACTTCGGCTCCTACCTGGAGGAGAACACCGGAGGCTGGGACGTCGACGTCTTCCCCAACGAGACGCTCGGTGCGCAGGCAGAGGCCCTCCAGCTCGTCTCCGACGGCTCGGTCGACATGGCCATCGTCTCCGGCACCCAGCTGGAGAACCTCAACGAGGACTTCGTCGTCTTCAACCTTCCCCGCGTCTTCGACGACGTCGAGCACCAGATGGAGGTCATCCACGACCCCGAGATCACCGGCGACCTCTACGCGTCGCTGGAGGAGTCGAACAACATCACCGTCCTCGGCGGCTTCACCCAGGGCGCCCGCTCGGTCTACAGCAGCGCCCCGATCGAGACCCCGGCCGACCTGTCCGGCCAGAAGATCCGGGTCCAGGAGTCCGAGCTCCACATCGCGATGGCCGAGGCGCTCGGCGGCGCCGGCACCCCGATGGCCTACGGCGAGCTCTACACGGGCCTGCAGTCCGGCGTCGTGGACGCGGCCGAGAACAACGAGGTCTCCTACTTCACCCAGCGCCACTACGAGGTCGCTCCCTACTGGAGCTACACCAACCACCTCGTGGGCCTGGACTACATGATCATCAACACCGACCTCCTCAACAGCATGTCCGAGGAGGACCGCGCGGCCTTCGACGAGGGCTGGACCGCCGCCCACGAGGAGCACACCGAGCTCTGGGCGGAGGCCACCCAGGAGGCCATCGACGGCGCCACGGCCGGTGGCGCCACCTTCTCCGAGGTCGACGACGCCGCGTTCGCAGAGCCCCTCGAGGCCCTCGCCGCGGAGTTCATCACCACGGAGTCGCAGCAGGCGCTCTTCGACGCGGCGCGCGCCGCGGCCCGCTGATGAACCGGCCGAGCCACACACAGCTGGAGGTGAATCGTGGATAGCGCCAAGAAGGTCCTGGACAAGGTCCTCTACTGGATCACCGTCATCCTCTTCGCGCTGCTCGTCGTCATCGTGGTCTGGCAGGTCTTCAGCCGCCAGGTCCTGGGTGACCCGAGCACGTGGACCGAGGAAGGGGCGCGCCTCACCTTCGTGTGGCTCGGCCTGTTCGCCGCGGCGTTCGTCTTCGGCGAGCGCGGTCACATCGCCGTCGAGCTCGTCGCCCGCAAGCTGCCCGTCAAGGGCGAGCAGGTGCTCGCGGTCCTCGTCCAGCTCGTCGTCCTGGCCTTCGCCGTCGTCGTCCTCGTGTGGGGCGGCTGGCGCGCGGCGGACAACGCCTGGCTGCAGAACCTCTCCGCCCTGCCGTTCACGCTCGGCCAGATGTACCTGGCCCTGCCGATCTCCGGCGTCCTCATCGCCTTCTACTCGCTGTACTACATCCACGGTCTGGTCCGCGGCACGCACAGCCCGTACCTCGAGCTCGAGGGCGAGGAGGCACTGGCCGCCAACCCCCAGATCCAGACCGAACGGCTCGACGCCAACCCCCTGCTCGTCGCGTCGGCCGACACCCCCGACAGCCCGGGCAGCTCCCCGGCCGGCCCGAAGACGGAGGCATGATGGACCCCGCGACCCTTGCCGGACTCATCCTCCTGTTCGGTGTCCTCATCGGCATCGTCTTCTCCGTACCGATCGCGATCGTCATCGGCACGGCGACCTTCCTCGCGGCGATCCCGCTCCTCGGCATGGAGCAGGCCGTGCTCGTCACGGCCCAGCGGATGTTCACCGGGATCAACTCCTTCCCGCTCCTCGCCATCCCGCTCTTCGTGCTCGCCGGCGTCATCATGAACAACGGCGGGATCGCGGCACGGCTCGTCGACGCCGCCAAGGTGCTCACCGGGCGCATGCCCGCCTCCCTGGCCCAGACGAACATCGTCGCCAACTCCCTGTTCGGGGCGGTGTCCGGTGCCGCCGTCGCGGCGGCCGCCGCCGTCGGCAACGTGATGAACTCCCGGATGGTCAAGGAGGGCTACGACCGCCGCTTCGCGGCCGCGGTCAACGTCGCCTCCGCCCCGTCCGGCATGCTCATCCCGCCGTCGAACACCTTCATCGTCTACTCGCTCGTGTCGAGCACGTCGATCGCGGCCCTGTTCATGGCCGGTGCGGTCCCCGGCTTCCTGTGGGCACTGGCCTGCATGGTCGTCGTCTACCTCTACGCGCGCAAGCAGCCGGGCAAGCTCAAGTCGCAGGACCGCATCTCCGTCAAGCAGGGGCTGCTCGTCGTCTGGCGCGCGGTGCCCTCGCTCCTCATGATCGTCATCGTCGTCGGCGGCATCCTCGGCGGGTTCTTCACCGCCACCGAGTCGGCCGCCATCGCGGTGGTCTACTGCCTCGTGCTGTCGGCGGCGTACCGGACGATCAAGGTGCGGCACCTGCCCGGCATCCTCGTCGACGCCGGCCGGACGACGGCGATCGTCATGCTCCTCGTCGCGGTGTCGACGTCGCTGTCGTTCGTCATGAGCTTCGCGCGGATCCCGGACATCATCTCCGACGCCGTCCTGGGCTTCACGGACTCGAGCGTCGTCGTCCTCATCCTCATGATGGTCATCCTCATCGTCGTGGGGACGTTCATGGACCCGACGCCGGCGATCCTCATCTTCGTGCCGATCTTCCTGCCGATCGTCACCGAGTTCGGGATCGACCCCGTCCACTTCGGTGCCATGGTCGTGATGAACCTGTCCCTCGGTGTCATCACCCCGCCCGTGGGGAACGTCCTGTTCGTCGGGGCCCGTCTCGCCAACCTCCGCATCGAGCCGGTCATCAGCAAGCTGTGGCCGTTCCTCATCGCGATCGTCGCGGCGCTCTTCCTCGTCGTGTTCGTCCCGCAGCTGTCGCTGTGGCTCCCCACGACGATGGGGCTCATGTAGCACCGGCACCACCGCACGCCCCGCCGGGGCCGGGAGGGCACCCGCCCTCCCGGCCACAGCGCTGCCCGGACCCGTCCGCAGCCCGGCGGCGGCGTCGCGACGGACGGGCGCCTCGAGCGGCGGCCGCCGGCCGGCGCTCACGTGTCGGTCCGGCGGGTCCGCGGAGGCGCCCACCTCGGGCCCCGCGGCCGGGCGGCTCAGGGCTGGCCCGGCTCCCTCGGCGGTGAGGTGTCGACGTGGCTGGGGTCGGTCGTCGTGATCTCGTCCCAGTGCACCTGCGGGCTGCGCTGGGCGTCGGTGAGGTACCCGGCGCGCGCCATCGCGCCGCCGCCCACGCCCGCCGTCGCGAGCTGGATGAGGACCGCGAGGGCCACCAGGACCGCGTTCCCCCAGCTCGGCTGGTGCGCCAGCGCACCGAGCAGGATGAGGACGATCGCCAGGCCGCCGGACATCGTCACGGCCGCCAGCCGCGCGTAGAAGTCGGGCATACGGACCAGGCCGAACGCGCCGATCGCGAACACGACGCCGCCGATCACCATGAGGACGTTCCCGACGAGGTCCCAGCTCATCGCTTGCCTCCCGTCACGAGCCGCGCCAGGGAGAGCGTGGCGAGGAAACCGACCAGCGTCGCGATGACGGCGATGGTGAAGGCGGCGTCGTCGTCGCGCATCGTGCCCACGAGGACGACCATGGCGACGAAGCCGTAGAAGACGAGGTCGGCCGACAGGGCGCGGTCGGCCGAGTCCGGACCCCGGCGCGCGCGGTACACCGCCGCGAGCATCGAGAGGACGACGACGATGAGGACGCCGAACGCGATCATCGGACCTGCTCCTTCCGCCAGTTCCCCACGCGGGGATGGTCGAGGGGTGCGCCTGACACCCTGGTCGCGCCGAGCAGCAGGTCCTCGAGCTTGTAGACGTCCCGGCGCAGACTCTCCGGGCTGTCGAGGTACAGGCCCTGGATCCACAGCGTCGGCTCCGGGCGGTAGAGCGCGACGGCGGCGGTCCCCGGGGTCAGCGTCACCATGTTGGCCAGGACGGCGATCTCGAGGTCCGTCTCGCAGCGCAGGGGCACCTCGATGAAGCCGCCGGAGATCGCGCTCGCCGGCGTCACGATGTCGATCCCGACCTCGACGTTCGCCCGGACGACCGCCCAGGCGAACCCGATCGGGAACCACAGGAACCGGCCGAGCCAGCGCAGGTATCGCATCACAGCACCGCCTCGAGGTACGCGCTGAGGTCGAGCAGTCCCGCGGCGGCCTGCTCGCTCAGCCCGAGCAGACCCTGCGCCCCCAGGCCGATGCCCAGGGTCGTGAGGGTGAGGACGAGCGCGGGCGCGATGAGTCCGGCACGGACCCGGGGCGGTGCCGCCACGGCCACCGCGCCCTCACCGCCGTACGTGCGCTCGCCCTCCGGGTCGGCGCCCCAGAAGGGACCACCCCAGATCTTGAGCATGGACATGAGGGTGATGAGGCTGACGACCACGGCGACGGTGAACGCCACCCACTCCCCGGCCTCGGCGGCGCCGATGAGCAGCGTGAGCTTGGCGACGAAGCCGGAGAACGGCGGCATGCCCGCCAGGGACAGGGCGGCGCCGATGAAGACGAACCCGACGAGCGGCTGCCGCCGCGCGACACCGCCGATGCGGGAGAGCACACCCGTGCCGTACGTGTGCTCGAGGGCACCGGTGGACAGGAACAGCGACGCCTTCACGATCATGTGGTGGATGAGGTAGAAGATCCCCGCTGTGAGCCCGATCTGGGTGAACAGGGCGACGCCGAGGAGGATGTAGCCGATCTGGCTCACCATGTGGAAGACGAGGATCGACCGTGTCGTGTCCTCCCCCACGGCACCGAGGACGCCGATGAGCATCGTCGCGGAGAACGCGACGATCCCGATCCACAGGTAGCGCTGGTCGCCCTCGAACACCGTGGCGTAGAGCCGGTAGATGGCGTAGATCGCCACCTTCGTGTGGAGGCCGGAGAACAGGGCGGTGACGGCGGGCGAGGTGAAGGAGTAGGTGCGCGAGAGCCACCCGTGCACCGGCACCACCGCCGCCTTGACGGCGAGGGCCGCGAGCATGACGCCACCGGCCGCCGCGACGAGGCTGGACTCGCGGGCGGCACCGACGAGCTCACCGATGTGCACGGTGCCCGCGACGCCGTAGACGAGGCCGACGCCCGCGAGGTAGACGGTGGACGTGAGGAGGTTGACCGTCACGTACATCCGACCGGCCCGGCGCCGGCGCCAGCCGCCCGTCGTGGCGATGAGCCCGTAGGAGGGCAGCAGCATGACCTCGAGGAAGACGAAGAGGTTGAAGATGTCGACGGTCATGAGGGCGCCGTTGACGCCGGCGGCCAGGATCGTCACGAGCGCCGGGAAGAACGGTGACTCGTCCTGCCGGACCGCCACCGCGAACCACGCGGACACGAGCACGAGCAGCGACGTCGTCGTGAGCATGAGCGCGCTGAACACGTCGACGGCGAAGGGGATCGACACCCCGACCGGCCACAGCGCGACGTCGTGCGCCAGCACGGTGCCGTCGTGCGTCGCCCACACGAGCAGGGCTCCGGCGACGAGGGCGAGGGCCGGGACGGCGAGCATGACGGCGACGCGCACCGGCCTGCTCGGGATGACGGCGAGCAGGCCGCCCGCGAGCAGCGGGACGGCCACGAGGAGCGGGAGCAGCGCAGCAGTGGTCACGAGTCGTCCTCGATGTCGTCGTCCTCGGTGTCGTCGTCCTTGTCGGCGGCCGCGAGCGTGAGCATGTAGACGGTGATCGCGAAGCTGATGACGATCGCGGTGAGGACGAACGCCTGGGGCAGCGGGTCCGCGGCGGCGTCAGCGTCCGAGGTCCCCAGGAACGGGATGGCACGGTTCGCGGTGACGCCGGCGGAGATGAGGAGCAGGTTGACGGCGTGGGACAGGAGCATGAAGCCCAGGACCACACGGACCAGGCCGCGCTGGAGGATGAGGAACACGCCCCCGGCGACGAGGATCCCGACGCTGATCGCCAGGGTCATCGCTCACCTCCCTTCTCGGCGGCCGGCACGGCCCGGTCGTGCTCGCCGGACGCGGCAGGCTCGTCCTTGCCCGGCCCGGTGCGGGGTTCTGGGCGGACCTCGGCGCGCACCGGGCGGTCGGCGACACCGACCGAGTCCGTGCCGAGCTCGCGCAGGGCCGTCAGAAGGACCCCGATGACGGCGAGGTAGACACCGACGTCGAAGACGAGCGCCGTCGTGAAGTGGTAGCTCCCGCCCCACGGGAGCGGGATGTCGGCGTGCAGCGGTCGGAGGAAGGACCCGTCGACCAGCCCGAGCAGGCCCGACCCCACGCCGACGACGATGCCCGCCGAGATGAGGGCCTTGGCCGGGAGCCGGATGGTGCCCTCGGCGCTGTTCGCCGAGGTGAGGTAGTGGAGGGCCGCGCCCGCGCTGCCGACGAGGGCGGCGATGAACCCGCCGCCCGGGCGCTGGTGGCCCGTGAAGAGGAGGAAGATCGAGAAGGCCAGCACCAGCGGCCCGACGTAGCGCGCGACGGTCCGCATGATGAGGACGTTGTCCCGCGAGCGGTAGATGACCTCGCGGGCGTGCTCGACGAGCTGCGGCAGCCGCCAGAACGGAGCGAGCCCGCTCGTCCGCAGGACCGCGATCATCGCGAGACCTGCCACGCCGAGCACGGTGAGCTCACCGAGGGTGTCCAGCGCGCGGTAGTCCACGAGGATGACGTTGACGATGTTCGTGCCACCCGTGTCGGAGTAGGTCTCGTCGAGGAAGTACTGGGAGACCGGCGACCGCTCCCGCCGACCGGTGAGCGTGTAGACGCCGAGGGCCGCGCTCAGCCCCGCCGCCACCGCGATGGTCGCGGTGGTGACCGTGCGACGGGGCGGGGTGGGGAGGAACTTCTTCGGGAGCCGGCGGAGCACGAAGACCGCCACGACCACCGTGAGGATCTCGACGAGCAGCTGCGTGAGGACGAGGTCCACACCGCCGACGACCTGGAACCACATCGCCACCGTGAAGCCGGTGATGCCCACCAGCGCGAGGGCGGAGAGCCGGGAGCGGACGCTGACCGCCGCGAGCACGGAGACGAGCAGCAGGCCGACGAGGAGCCAGTCGACGGGTCGGGTCACGTCCGCGCGGTACTCCGGCACCTCGGGACGTGCGACGACCTGGGCGGCGGCGATGAGGACGACGACGGCGACCGTCGAGCCGAGGAAGGGGGCGAGCGAGTCGGTCCGGGTCAGGTCACCGGTCCGCCGGCCCAGCACGAGGACCCGGTCGTAGAGGGACTCGAAGACGCGCGTGCCAGCAGTGGGGAAGAGCTTGCGGCCCAGCGCGCGGTCGACCCGGGAGCGCTGGTGAGCCAGCACCGCGCCGGCGGCGATGACGATGCCCGACATGACGAGCGGGAGGTTGACGCCGTGCCACAGCGCGAGGTGGGAGTCGTAGCTCTCGCCCAGCGTGTCCTGGACGGTCCGCGAGACGAGCGGGTCGAAGGCGGCGAGGACGCCGACGGCGACCGCACCGGCGAGCGAGGCGACGGCCGGCGGGAGGAAGAACAGGACGGGCTCGCGTCCTGCCCGCTCGCCGCCCGGACCACCGAAGGCGCCGTGGACGATCCGGAAGGAGTAGGCGAACGTGCCGACCGAGGCGGCCACGGCGAGGACTGCGGCAGCGGCACCGAAGGCGCCGGGCAGGTCGAGGTAGGCCTCGAAGAGGCCTTCCTTGCTCACGAAGCCGGCGAGCGGCGGGATACCCGCCATCGACAGGGCGGCGAGCAGGGTGAGGACGGCGGTGACCGGCATCGCCCGCCGCAGGCCCCGCAGCTCACGGATGTCTCGCGTCCCGGCCCGGGTGTCGATGACACCGATGAGCATGAACAGCGCGGCCTTGAACATCGCGTGGGCGAGGGTGTGGACGGCCGCCGCGGCGAGCGCGGTGGGCGTCCCGACCCCGATGACGGCGACGATGAGGCCGAGCTGACTGACCGTCGAGTAGGCGAGCAGCTCCTTGAGGTCGTGCCGCTGGAGGGCGAAGACCGCGCCGAGGAGCGCCGTGACGAGGCCGAAGGAGACGAGGAGGACGGTCCACAGCGGCACGCCGGCAAAGGCCGGGGAGAACCGCATCGCTAGGTAGATCCCCGCCTTGACCATCGTCGCGGCGTGCAGGTAGGTGCTGACCGGCGTGCTCGCCGCCATGGCGTCGGGCAGCCAGTAGTGGAAGGGGAACTGCGCCGACTTCGTGAAGACGGCGAGGACGACGAGCCCGACGACGACGAGGAGGAAGGTCTCGTCCTGCCGCCACGAGGGATCGGCGAGGATCTCGCTCAGGACGGTCGTCCCGGTGCGCACGACGAGCATGATCACCGCCGCGAGGAGCGCGAGGCCGCCCAGCGCGGTGACGATGTACGTGCGTACCGCGGGTCGTGTCGCGCTCGTCCCCGAGATCCCGATGAGGAAGAACGAGCAGATCGTCGTGAGCTCCCAGAAGACGAACATGACGATGATGTCGTCGGCGAGCACGAGTCCCTGCATGGACGCGGCGAAGGCCACGATGAAGAAGTAGAAGCCGGTCCGCCGCCCGGGCGGGAAGTACCGCGAGGAGTACAGGAGGACGAGCGCGCCGACGCCGAGCACAAGCACGGTGAACAGCCACGCGGTTCCGTCCATCCGCAGCCGCAGGGAGACGTCGATCGCCGGCATCCACGGCACGACCTCGACCCGCGTCTGCCCACCCCACACGCCCGGGCCGGCGCCGAGCACCGGGACGAGCAGACCGATGAAGAGCGCGGCCAGCGGCCAGCCGGCGTTGCGGCCGAGCAACCGGTCCAGGAAGGGGGTGAGCAGTGCCGCGACTGTGAGGGCAGCCAGGAGCACGACGAGCATCTTGCGAGTCTTTCACGAAGGGGCGACCCCGTGCCCATCGGCCCCGCCTGCGGTGAGGGGGCTCACAGCGCGGTCAGCCCATGAGGCCACCGATCCAGGAAGCCACGCTGACGACGAAGGCGTAGACGCCGACGGCGAGCGCCGCCGTCGCCGGCCAGCGCGGCACCGCACGCTGTCCGAGGGCGACGATGCCGAGGACCACGGCGCCGACGGCGAGCACGAGGGTGAGGAGCAGCCAGACCGAGGTGAGGACCTCAGGGTTGGTCGACGCCGGCTCGGCGATCGCGTAGACCACCTGCCAGGCAGCCAGGACGGCGGCGACCGCGAGCCCGATCCATCCGAGCCGGCCGCCTCGGCCCGAGGCTTTCACCCCCGCGCTGCCCGCGGTGTCCTCGCTGCTCGGCGCACCACGATCACTGGCCCGCATGGTGCCTCCTCGCCTGCGGCTGAGCCGCCGTGGATGGACGTTCGCTCCAGTGATACCACTGAGGGATGACATCCACACCCGCTCCCCGCCGCACCCGCACCGACTCCGTCGCCGTCACCGGTGGCTACGTCGTCCCCGTGGACGGCGTCCCGATCGAAAACGGGACCGTCCTCGTGCTCGACGGCGTCATCGCGGCCGTCGGTGCCGACGTCGAGATTCCCGGTGGTGTGCGCGTCGTCGACGCGAGCGGCTCGTGGGTGCTCCCCGGTTTCGTCGAGTCGCACGCCCACATGGGCGTGAGCGAGGAGGGTGAGGGCTGGGCCGGCGCGGACGTCAACGAGATGACCGACCCCGTCGGAGCTGGGCTGCGCGCGCTCGACGCGATCAACATCGAGGAGGAAGGGTTCCGGGACAGCCTCATCGGCGGGGTGACCTCCGCCGTCGTCAAGCCCGGCTCGGGCAACCCGATCGGCGGCCAGACGGTCGCCATCAAGACGTGGGGCGGACGCACCGTCGACGAGCAGGTCATCCGCGAGCGCGTCTCGGTCAAGTCGGCGCTCGGGGAGAACCCCAAGCGGGTGTACGGCGACAAGAAGGCGCTGCCCTCCACGCGCCTGGGCGTGGCCAAGGTCATCCGCGACGCCTTCGTCGCCGCTCAGAACTACGCCGCCAAGCGTGACCACGCACTGGCCGAGGGCAAGCCGGTCGAGCGGGACCTCACGCTCGAGACGCTAGCGGCGGTGCTCGACGGTGAGCTGATCTGGGACCAGCACACCCACCGCCACGACGACATCGCCACCGCGATCCGGCTCGCCGAGGAGTTCGGCTATCGGCTCGTCGTCAACCACGGCACCGACGGCGCCCGCGTGGCGGACGTCCTCGCCGAGAAGGGCGTCCCGGTGATCTTCGGACCGATGTTCACCAGCCGCTCGAAGGTCGAGCTGCGCGACCGCGACATCGCCAACCTCGCGCGGCTCGCCGAGGCCGGGGTCAAGGTCGCCATCACCACCGACCACCCGGTCGTCCCGATCAACTTCCTCGTCCACCAGGCCTCGCTCGCGGTCAAGGAGGGGCTGGACCGGGAGGTCGCGCTGCGCGCGCTGACGATCAACCCGGCCGAGATCCTCGGGCTGGAGGACCGCGTGGGGGCGCTGCGCCCGGGCCTGGACGGCGACGTCGTCGTCTGGTCCGGCGACCCGCTCGACGTCTTCTCCCGCGTCCAGCGCGTGCTCATCACCGGCACCGAGGTGTACTCCGCCGAGCTCGGGGTCCACGAGCGCAGCGAGCGCTTCTGAGGACGCCGGCGGCCCGCCGCGACGATGCGTCGTCCCTTCCACTCGCCCCGGGGTGACGGAAAGGGCGACGCCCGATCGGGAAGGGCGACGCAACGCGGACGGGGATACGGTCGTGGGCATGGACGACGCGCACTCGACCGCCGGCAGCTACGTGACCTCCGGGCAGGAGTTCACCCGCGACACGAACTACATCACCACGCGTATCACCCGCGACGGCGCGGAGGGCTACCCGGTGCAGGCCGGTCGCTACCGGCTCGTCGCCGCACGCGCCTGCCCGTGGGCGAACCGGACCATCATCGTGCGCCGCCTGCTCGGCCTGGAGGACGCGATCTCCCTCGGCCTGCCCGGGCCCACGCACGACGCCCGCTCGTGGACCTTCGACCTCGACCCCGGTGGTCGTGACCCGGTGCTCGGCATCGAGCGTCTCCAGGAGGCGTACTTCGCGCGCTTCCCCGACTACCCGCGCGGGATCACCGTCCCGGCGATCGTCGACGTGCCCACCGGGCAGGTGGTGACCAACGACTACGCCCAGATCACCCTCGACCTGTCCGCGGAGTGGCGCGAGCACCACCGCGACGGTGCCCCTGACCTCTACCCGGAGCACCTGCGCGAGGAGATCGACGCCGTCAACAAGCGCGTCTTCACCGAGGTCAACAACGGGGTGTACCGCTGCGGCTTCGCCGGCTCCCAGGAGGCCTACGAGAAGGCGTACGACCGGCTGTGGACCGCCCTGGACTGGCTCGAGGAGCGGCTCACCGGCCAGCGCTACCTCGTCGGCGACACGATCACCGAGGCCGACGTGCGCCTGTTCACCACGCTCGTGCGCTTCGACCCGGTCTACCACGGGCACTTCAAGTGCAACCGCACCAAGCTGAGCGAGATGCCGGCGCTGTGGGGCTACGCCCGCGACCTCTTCCAGACCCCCGGCTTCGGGGACACGATCGACTTCGAGCAGATCAAGCAGCACTACTACGTCGTCCACACCGACCTCAACCCGACCCAGATCGTGCCCGTCGGCCCGGACCTCGGCGGCTGGACCACCCCGCACGGCCGCGAGGAGCTCGGCGGGCGTCCCTTCGGCGACGGCACCGCTCCGGGGCCGGTCCGCGAGGACGAGCGGGTCGACCCCGCGCACACGCCGCTGCGCTGAGCGCGGCCGGAGGCTCCGCGCGCCGGTCCCGAGCGCGCGGCGCGCCCTCCTCGACACGTACTCAGGCTGTCTCCCTAGACAATCTGACTAGTTAGTGTCACTATCTACTCCATGAGCGCGACCCCTTACCGCAGCGAGTGGCTCCGCGGAGTCCTCGAGCTCTGCGTGCTCCGCACCATGACCGGCGGCCCCACCTACGGCTACGCCATCGCCGCCGAGCTGGCGGAGGCCGGCTTCGGCGACATCAAGGGCGGCACGCTCTACCCCCTGCTCGGCCGGCTCGAGAAGAGCGCGCTCGTCACCGTCGAGTGGCGAGCCGGCGAGGGCGGCCCGGGCCGGAAGTACTTCGCCCTCACCGACGCAGGGCGCGAGGCCCTGGAGCAGGGCACGAGCCAGTGGCGCGTCTTCGCCGCCACGGTCGGGTCCCACCTGTCCCCCACCCCGGCCGCGAGCCGGTGACACATCAAGGAGAGACCATGGAGAGCACAACGAACGAGGTCTGGCACCGGCCCTTCGTCAAGGAGCACCAGCAGTGGTGCGACGACCTCGTCCTCGAGCTGCGGCTGCGCGACGTCCCGGGCCCGATGATCGGGGACCGCCTCGGCGAGGTCGAGGCACACTGCGCGGAGACCGGGGAGAGCCCGGCGGAGGCGTTCGGCGACGCGACCCAGTACGCGCGGCAGCTCGAGAGCGGCCCACCGCAGCGCGACACGGAGTCGTGCATGACCGCGGTGACCTCTGCAGGCCAGGCGCTGGCGTTGCTCGTGGGCACGGCGGCGGTGGGCCCCTGGGCACGGGGCGAGGAGCTGTCCTTCAACGCCGTCCAGCTCGGGGCGCTGGCCGTGTTCGTCCTCGTCCTGCTCGCCCTGCCCGTCCTCCTGGGCCCGCTCGTGCGCCGGCCGTGGAGCGTCGGCGTCCCGGTGCTCGGGCTGGCGACGCTCGCCGCGATCGGGTCGGCGGTCGGTGACCGGCTCGACCTCCCGGCGCTGCTCACGCTGCCGCCCGCCGCCGTCACCGTCGGGCTGTTCGTCGTCGTGCTGGTCATCGCGGTGCCCAAGCACCGCGGACTCTCCCGCGCGGTCGACGACTCGCGCATCCCCTCCCCGCTGGCCCCCGCGTCACCGGAGTCATCGGCGCGCACGGTGCCGCACTGGGCGCCGCTCGTCCTCTCCTACCTCGTCCCGGCCGCCTACGTGCTCCTAGGGGCTGTCATCTGGCTCACCGCCTGAGGTCCTCGGGGACCGCTCACTGGTAGGTGATGAAGTGCGGCACGGGGTCGACCTGGGAGATGGTCTGCTCCGGGGTGAGCATCGGGAAGTCCTCGTCGTAGAAGTTCTTCCACCCCCACCACTCGATGTCCGGGCCGTGCTCGTGGAGCGTGCGCCACGTGTCCTGCTTGGCGCCCTGCCCGCCCTGGCCGTCGGCGTGGACGAGGACGGCGAGCTCGCTGCGCGAGAGGTCCACCTCGGGCACGGTCTGGATCATCCGCACCTGGAACTGGTGGAGGACGAGCATCTTCTGCGGCAGGTCCCGCTCCCGGGTGAAGTCGGCGAGCCAGTCGACGACCTCGTTGACCTCCTCCGCGGTCACCGAGCCGATGCGCACCATGTGCTGCTCGTCGGGCCCGAGGTTCCACTCGGGGTCCAGCGCGAGGCCCACGTGGGGCAGCTCGAGGAGATCGGCGTAGAGCTGGGCCTGCTCGAGGAAGGACGAGCGGCCGGGCTGGAGGTCGAGGACGACGTACTGGCCGGCCTCCCCCGCCGCCTCGACCAGCGGACGCAGGTCGTCGGCGGGCCACTCGTTGGAGTAGTTCCCGTCGGCGCCCGCACTGGAGGAGGCGACGGTCGCGATGATCTCGAGCGCCGGGACGACGGTGTCGTCGACGAGGTCCTCGTAGGGCTGGGCGTGCTCCTGCGCGCGGGCGATCGTCGCCTCGGTGCCCTGCTCGCCGAGCACCCCGAGCGCGGGCGTCACCGGGCTGCCGTACAGCGCGACGTACCGCTTGCCGGGGAACACGAGCTGGCCGCCGCCGGGAAGCTCGACGCCGCTCGCCGCCGTCGCGGCGCGCCAGCCGAGGGTCTCCTCGTCCCCGAAGGCGTCACCGAGGCCGACGACGTGCTCGGCGCCCGCCTCGCTCACCGCCGTCACCGACTCGCTCGTGGCCCGCGGGTCCCCGCCGGGGACGACGACGACGTCCGCGCCGGCAGCGCGCGCCGTCGCGGTGGCCAGGAGCTCCTCCGGCGCGCCCGTCGTCAGCGCGAGGGTCCCGGTCACGGGTTCGGGCAGCTCGGTGGCGGGCAGCGTGGCGTCGTCGGCGGGCTCCGTCGTCGCCTCGTCCGTGCCGCTGCCGGTCGGGTCGTCGCTCGCCCCGTCGGCGGCCGGGGCGAGCGGCGTGATCGCTCCGCGCTCGAGCCCGACGACGGCGGACACCTCCTCGCCGTCGGCCACCTCCACGGCCTCCCCGGCAGGCAGGCCCAGACCCTCGGCGAGCGCGGCGTCGTCGGCCGGGGCGGGCACGGCGACGACGTCCCCCGCCTCCTCCGGCACGGCGGCGTCACCGACCGTGACGACCCAGCCCGTGCCCAGGCGGCCGAGCTCCTCGGCGAGGGCGGCGCCGCCGTCGTCGAGAAGGACGGGTGCGCCGAGGGCGAGGCTGACGCTGCTCGCGCGCAGGTGGGTGGCGGGCTCGGCGTCGTCGGCAAGGACGGCCACGGGCGCCTGCGCGAAGAAGGTACGGCTCGCGGCGAGGGCGAGCTCACCGTCGGCGCCGGTGAGGACGACCGCGGTGCCGTCGGGCTGCTGGACCGAGCCGCGCTCGGGGCTCTCCTCGGCGGTGGGGGTCTCGGCGTCGTCGGGGCCGTCCTCACCGGAGCAGGCGGCGAGGAGAAGGCACACGGTCGCGGCGAGGGCCGCGGCGCGGGTGGGACGGCGGGTCACGTGGGAGCCTCCAGGGTCGGGTGCCCGACCACCCTACGTGGGGCGGTCGGCCACGGCGCGGGGCGGGCGGCGGCTCCGTAGACTCGGGCGGTGACCTCCTCCCCGCTCACCGCCGACGCGCTCGGCCTCACCGGACCGCTCGGTGAGCGGGCCACGCTGCTGCAGATCTCCTCGGGCTTCTGCGCACCGTGCCGGGCGGCGCGGGGTCTGCTCGCGCGGGTCGCGGAGACGACGCCCGGGGTCAGGCACGTGGACGTCGACGTCGCGCACGACACCGAGCTCGCCGCCAGGCTGGAGATCACGCAGACACCCACCGTCGTCGTCCTCGACGCCGCGGGTACGGTCGTCACCCGCTACGAGGGGGTGCCGCGGCTGGCGGCGGTGCGTGAGCTGCTCGACCGGATGACGCCGGCCGTCTCTAGCTGACCTGCACGGTCGCGCGCAGCGGCCGCTGGAGCAGCTCACCGAGGCGGCCGACCTCGGCCTCGAGCGCAGGCATGGGCGGCGAGCCTGCGTCCCCGGACCAGGTGACGGTGACGTCGTCGGCCCTGGTCGTCCACGTCCCGGTGACGACGCCGCCGGCGACGACCACGTTCGCCCCTCCGGTGACGGCGGGGCGGTGAGCCGGCGGGACGACGTGCGCGTCGGCAGTGCCGGGGCCGAGCACCCACTGGTCGTGGCCCGGCAGGAGCCGCACGACGTCGGTGGGCCGCGCGGCGGTGAGGTCGTCGACGTCCTCGGCGAGCACGACGACGGGCTCCCCGTCGACGTCGACGGTGACGGCGTCATCCAGGCTGTCGAGCCAGCGACGGACCCGGCGTCCGGCCCCCAGCCCCTCCCCCAGCCAGTACCGCAATCGGTCGGGCCCGGCAGGGCCGTAGCCGCGCAGGTAGGCACGCACCGCACGCGGCCCGGCGTCCTCGAGGTCGGGCAGTCCGGGCCAGCGGGGGTTCGCCTCGAGGCTCGCGAAGGTGACACGGCTGCCGCGCTCGGGGCCGAAGCACAGGACGCCCTGCCACGCGAGCGGCTTGAGCAGGGTGTCGTTGCCTCGGGCGATCGACGCGTGGAGGTGGGCGAACCGCGGGGTGGCGGCGACGGCGTCAGCGAGCTCGGCGCGGGTGAGCGGGCCACCGGTGAGCGCCTCGCGGACGGCGTCGCGCAGGGCGGGCCAGTCCCCCGGCGCGAGCTCGTAGTACTCCTGCCAGCTCGGCAGCTCCCACATGCGGCTCGCCGTGCGCAGCGCGAGGTGGACGGCGGCCTGCTCGGGGGTCATGAGATGGGTGGCCCCGCGGAAGGCGTACGTCCTGACGAGCCGCCCGTCGGCCAGGGCCGCGGAGAGGTCACCGGACTGCGACCGCTGCAGGCGCAACCGCACCGCGAGCTCTGCGGCACCGAGGTCCTTGGCGACGACGGCGCCGAGCCGGTCGACGACGTCGTCCACCGTCCCGCTCCCCGCGGCGGGGACGAGGAGCTGTCGGCGCAGGCGCCAGGCCAGCGCCTGCGCCCAGGTCAGCGACATGGCAGCAGGGTAGGGCGCCGACGCTCGGCGCGGAGGGCGAACCGGGGGTGGGCGCAGGGCGCCGGCGACCCCTAGCCTGTGCACCATGCCCCTCGACGCCACCGCACCCGGCCGTCCCGCGCGGATGGGTGCCGCATGACGCTGCGCCTCGACGCCGCGTCCCCGGAGCCGCCCTTCGCCCAGCTGCGTGCCCAGGTCACCGCGCAGATCGGCGACGGCACGCTGCGCCCTGGTGACCGGCTGCCCACCGTGCGGGCGCTCGCGGACGAGCTCGGCATCGCGCCCAACACCGTCGCGCGGGCCTACCGCGAGCTCGAGGCGGACGGCCTCCTCGTGGGCCGCGGCCGCGCGGGCACCTTCGTCACCGACCCCGTCGCACGCGGCGAGTCGGACGACGACCACACGGCCGCCGAGCAGGCCGCGGCGACTTACGCGGACACCGTCCGCTCGCTCGGGCTCGACCCGCGGGAGGCGCTCGCCGTCGTCCGCCGGGCGCTCGGCGTCTAGTCGACCAGGCGTCGCAGCAGGGTGGCGAGCTCCTCGCGCTCGCAGGCGTCCAGCCGACCGAAGAAGTCCTCGGCCGCTGCGCCGCGGAGCCGGTCCGCCGCCTCGTGCACCGCGCGGCCCTCGTCGGTGGCGACGACGAGCACGGCCCGCCGGTCGGCCGGGTCCGGCTGCCGCGCGACCAGCCCGCGGGCCTCGAGGGAGTCGACGACCTCCGTCGCCGAGCGGGGCGCGATCCGCAGGTGTGCGGCGACCTCGCTGAGCCGGGCGCCGTCGTGGCCGCAGACGGTGCGCAGCGCGCGAGCCTGGTGCGGGGACAGGTCCCAGTCCTCCAACGAGGACCACATGCGGCGGCGCAGCGCGCGGCTGGCGTGCATGAGTGCTTCGCTGAGGTCGGCCATGGCGCCAACAGTAGCGCGGACCCACATAGTGAGGTAACCTCGCTATTGCGTGCGGCGCGACGGCCACGGTGAGGCATCGCCGGCCAGTCCCGCGCCCCGCCCCTGAACCGGTCCGACGGCCCCCATCCCCCGCCGTCGCCTTCGAGAAAGCGAGGTGGCGCTCATGTCGAGCCCCTCCTTCCGCCCCCACGGCCCCGTCCGCCGCGACCCGGCCGACACGGCCCAGCTCGAGTCCCACCCCGTAAGCCTGCGGCGCATCGCCGCGCTCTTCGCGCCGCACCGGCGCCGGCTGCTCCTCGTCGTCGGGCTCATCGCCGCGAGCTCCGTGCTCGGGCTCGCGACGCCCTTCCTCACCCGGCACGTCATCGACGTCGCCCTGCCCGAGCGGGACGTGCGCCTGCTGCTCCTCCTCGTCGGCGCGATGCTCGTCGTCACCGTCGTGACGGCAGCGCTCGGGGTCCTCCAGACATGGATCTCCACGGACCTCGGCCAGAACGTCATGCACCGGTTGCGCACCGACGTCTTCGCCCACCTCCAGCGCCAGCCGATGTCCTTCTTCACCCGTACCCGCGGCGGCGAGGTGCAGTCGCGCCTCACGCACGACATCGGCGCGATGCAGTCCGTCGTCACCGGCACCGCCACCGCGGTCACGGCGAACGTCACGACGGCGATCGCGACGATCGTCGCCATGGTCGCGCTGAGCTGGCAGCTCGCCCTGCTCTCCCTCGTCGTCCTGCCGCCCGCCATCTGGCTCACCCGCCGCGTCGCGCAGATGCGCCGCGAGGTGACCGCACAGCGGCAGAGCGCACTGGCCGCCCTCCACGGGCAGGTCGAGGAGTCGCTGTCGGTGAGCGGCGCGCTGCTCGCCAAGACGCTCGGCGCCGGCCCGGAGCTCAGCCGCCGCTTCGCCGACTCCTCCGCCGAGCTCGTCGACCTCGAGCTGCGCTCCGAGCTCGCCGGCCGCTGGCGGATGGCGACGACGAGCGTCATCTTCTCCGCGATCCCCGCCCTCATCTACCTCGTCGCGGGGCTGCCCGGTTCCGGCGACATCACGATCGGCACGCTCGTCGCGTTCATCGCCCTCCAGTCCGGGCTGTTCCGCCCGCTCATGGGCGTGCTCAGCACCGGTGTCCAGGTCACCGCGTCGCTCGCGCTGTTCAGCCGGATCTTCGAGTACCTCGACCTGCCGGTGGAGATCGCCGACCCTCTCTCGCCGGTGGCGCTGCCCTCCGGCGGGGACCCCGGTGCCGTGACCTTCGCGGACGTCACCTTCCGCTACCCCGACGCGGACGCCGACGCCGTCACCGACCTCGACCTGCACGTCCCGGCCGGCACCCGGCTGGCCCTCGTCGGGGAGTCCGGCGCCGGGAAGACGACGATCGCCGGCCTCGTCGCGCGGCTCCAGGACCCGACGTCCGGTCGCGTCCTGCTCGACGGCGTCGACCTGCGCGACCTCAGCCTCGCCGACCTCGCCTCCCAGGTGGGTGTCGTCTCCCAGGAGACCTACCTCCTGCACACGACCGTGCGGGAGAACCTGCGCTACGCGCGCCCGGAGGCGACCGACGAGGAGATCGAGGCCGCGGCCCGCGCCGCCCAGGTGCACGACGTCATCCTCGCCCTGCCGCGCGGCTACGACACGGTGGTGGGCGCGCGCGGGCACCGCTTCTCCGGCGGGGAGAAGCAGCGCCTCGCCATCGCCCGCACGCTGCTGCGCGGCCCCCGCGTGCTCGTCCTCGATGAGGCGACCAGTGCGCTCGACACCCGCACCGAGCACGCCGTCCAGGAGGCGCTCGACGTGCTGAGCCGCGGCCGCACGACGATCACCATCGCCCACCGCCTGTCGACGGTCCGCAGCGCCGACCTCATCGCGGTGATCGACCGGGGCCGCCTGGCGGAGCTGGGCAACCACGGGGAGCTGGTCGCCCGCGGCGGGCGGTACGCGGCACTCGTCGCGGCCGCGGAACGCCGGCCGGCCCTCGTCCCCTGACCTCCCGCACATCGCAACTGGTGAGTTCGACGACGCCGGCAGGCGCTTACCACGTCGTTCAACCCACCAACTGCGCAGTGGGTGGACCTCGTTAGGCGTGCGTCGGCTCGAGGTCGGCGACGAGTCCTCGGACGGTGCGTGCGGTGTCCTCCCAGCCGTCCACCGCGACGCACGGGACGCCCATCGCCTTGACCGGGTAGTCGTTGCCGCCCTCGTCGAGGCGGTCGCCGACGAAGAGCATGTCGGCGAGGTCGATGCCGGTGTGCTCGGCCAGGCGGGTCATCCCGTAGGCCTTGTCCACGCCCTGGCGGGTGATGTCGATGGACGTCGAGCCACCGGAGCGGACCTCGAGCTCGGGCAGCAGCGGGGCGAGGGCGGCGCGCAGCCGCTCCTTCTTCTCCCCCGTCGGGTCCCAGGCGCGCTTGGCCTCGAGCGGCGCCCGCTGACCGAGGGCGGAGAAGGTGATCTGCGAGCCGCGGTCCTCGAGGACCGGGCCCCAGGACTCCTCCTCCCACAACCCCAGCCGCCGGGCCTCGCGCTCGAGCACCGCCAGCGCCTCGGCACGCTCCTCGGCGGTGAGGTCGTGCGCGTAGACCTCACGGAGGTCGCCGCCGTCGTCGTAGCGGTAGTAGCGCGTGCCGCAGGTGGGCATGAGGTGGAGACGCGAGCGGGCGTCGTCGTCGAGGTCGAGGCGGTCGGTGACCTGCGTGGTGAACTGCTCGAGCTGCCCGCCGGAGATGATGCACACCGGCACGACGGCGAGCAGGGCGGTGAGCGCCTCGGCCATCTCCGGGTGGATCGGGGACTTCGAGGGCGTGAGGGTGTCGTCGAGGTCGAAGGCGACCAGTCGGGCGGCAGGCATCGGCTCAGGATACAAGCGCGCCCGCGGGCTCAGAACTCCTCGTGGGTGTCCGGGTCGTGGCTCTGCCGGCCGCGCTCGAGGCCGCTGACCTGGTTCACCTCCGACTCGCTGAGCTCGAAGCCGAAGATGTCGAGGTTGAGGCTCTGCCGGTCCGGGCTGGCCGACTTGGGGATGGGCAGGACGCCGAGCTGGACGTGCCAGCGCAGCACCACCTGGGCGGTCTCCACGCCGTGGCGGTCGGCGATCTGCTCGAGCGCCGGCTCGGTGAGGAGGGAGGCGCTGCGGGCGAGAGGGCTCCAGGACTGGGTGAGGACGGTGCGCTCGGCGTCGGCGGCACGCATGTCGGCCTGGGTGAAGTACGGGTGCAGCTCGATCTGGTTGACGGCGGGCGGGACGTCGGTCTCGGCGATGATCCGGTCCAGGTGCGCGGCCGTGAAGTTCGAGACGCCGATCGAGCGGACGACGCCGTCCTCACGGAGCTTGACGAGCGCACGCCAGGAGTCGACGTACTTGTCCAGGCGAGGCAGCGGCCAGTGGATGAGGTAGAGGTCGACGTAGTCGAGGCCGAGCTTCGAGCGCGAGGTCTCGAAGGCGCGCAGCGCCTCCTCGTAGCCCTGGTCGCTGCCGCGGAGCTTGGTGGTGACGAAGAGCTCCTCGCGCGGGACGCCGGACTCCGCGATGCCCCGACCGACGGCCTCCTCGTTCTCGTACTTCGCGGCGGTGTCGATGAGCCGGTAGCCCATCTCGAGCGCCGTCCGCACGGCCTCGGGGGCCTCCTCGTCCATCGGCCAGGTGCCGAGGCCGATCGCGGGAATCCGGTTGCCGTCGTTGAGCGCGAGAGTCGGGATCATGCCGTCCATTGTGGCGCGCGCGCCCCCTCCGTGCGCCCTCGCTCTGCGATGACACGAAGCCACAGCATTCCGGTCGCGTCCGGCTTGACGGACCTCGCCTAGCACAGAGCTCACCTCTCAAGCTGTGCCACGGGACCTACGCGACGCAGCCAGATCAGTATCTCTGTGCCTAGCGCGGGCCGGAGCGTGGCCCCCCGGGCAGCGTCAGCACGCCATTCACCCGGTTTCAACTCCGAGACTCCCCGAGTCGCGGTTGGCAGTGCTCCAATGGATGTCATAGTCATGGATATTATAGTCATCACACGAGCGACTCATGGAGTAGCGATGACATTTACACGCGAGGAATTGATGCCGCCGGTGACTCCCGGATCTTCTGAGGGGCCGCACTTCTATGGGCAAGCGTTGCATATGATCTCGCGACTTCGAGATCACATCGAACGGTTGGATCGCGGCGCAGCGTACGCAGCCGACGACCTCGCGGTCGTACTCCGAGCACTGGTTGCCCCCGGTCAGGGAAACGACGTCTTAGACAGGCTGGAGAACGCGGTCGGAGCCACGACCGCCGCGATCCTGGTTACGCAGCCGCCAGATACCTCGTCCCAGTTCGCCGTTGGCTCAGTCCCAACTCGGCCAGGCAGCGAGACTTACGGCGCCGTCTGGATGCCCTGGCGACAATGGATTGCTAGCCCCGTAGTGCACGTCGAGTACCGCGGGCAGTCCGTCACGTATACGTGGGCCCAGTTCCTCGGCAAGTACGCCAACAAGTGGGGTGGCGCGCACTTGGATCGAGCTGTGCCAGCCCACCTGAATATGATCGACAACTGGTCGTTCGGTGGGCTTGCGCTCAGCGGATACCTCCTTCGATCAGCCGCGCTAGCGACATGGGTCCTCGGCCAACGCGCCTTGAACGAACTCTACGAAAGCACGCGCGAGCAAGGTATTCCTGACGTACCGGTCAAACGGCGCATCGCCGCGCGCGGAGCACTGTCCCACGATCCAGATGACCGACTCGAATATGGCGAACTGCAGTGGCTGCAGTTGACGCCAGACCTGCTCGCTCTTCATATATACGTCGACCCCGCTGTTCCGTGTAGTTGGCGCGTCGCCCCCAGCGCACTGAGTTTCGAGATGGCATACAAGCCCTCTGGCAGTGGCGCCGAAGCCCCCGCCCGAAATGAGGTCCGCCCACCGATGCCGGGCGACATAGTGATCGACAATCCCGGAAACCTGCGCCGGATGGCTGTACATGGGCAGTGCACACCGCCACCCCGAGCACACGCTCAGGAGGCCTGACTCGACGACGAGCTAGTCGGCGATGCCGCCTTGGCGTCCCACGCACAACGCCTATCGGCGGGCGCCGGCGAAGTCACCGTTCCATCACCGGCGGTAGTGCTGAGCCAGTCTTGCCATGCCCTCGTCGATGCTTACGGCAGGCTCCCAGCGGAGCACCTCGCGGGTGTGGCGCTGGTCGAACCAGTGGGCGGTCGACAGCTGCTCGGCGAGGAAGCGGGTCATCGGCGGCTCGTCGCGGCCGGGGCGGACGGCCCACACGGCCTCGACCAGTCCCCCGGCCACCTTCGCCAGTCGCGCCGGCACGCGCCAGGCCGGGGCCGGCGCACCGGCGGCGAGCGAGATGCCGGCGATGAGGTCGCCGATCGCACGCGGCTCCCCGTTCGTCACGACGAGCGCCTGCCCGTGGGCCCGCGGTGCCCGCTCGAGCGCCGCGACGAGCGCGTCGGCCGCGTTGTCGACGTAGACGGAGTCGACGAGCACCGCGCCGTGGTCGAGCAGCGGCAGCCGCCCGGCGCGGGCGCGCTCGACGATCCGCGCGACGAGCTGGGTGTCCCCCGGCCCCCACACGAGGTGAGGGCGCACGGCGACGACGGCGAGCTCGGCGCCGTCCGCCTCCAGCGCCAGCACCTCGGCGGCGGCCTTCGTCCGCGCGTAGTTGCCGCGCGCGTGCTCCGGCTCCGCCGGTCCGGCGCCCTCGCCGACGAGCGAGCCGCCCGTGTGCGCAACCGACGGCGAGGACACCTGGACGAAGCGCCGCACCCCCGCCGCGCGGGCGGCGGCGAGCAGCGCGCGCGTGCCCTCGACGTTGACCTGCTCGTACTCGTGCCGCGGCCCGCTCACCGACACCTTCGCGGCGAGGTGGACGACGGCGTCACGTCCCTCGACGGCGCGGGTCACCGCCGCCGGATCGGTGAGCGACCCGAGCGAGTCGGTGGCACCTGCGACGCCGGCGGGGCGGCGCTGGAAGGTGCGGACGTCGTGGCCGGCGGCGACGAGCCGCTCCGCGGTGCGCCGCCCGAGCATGCCGCTGGCGCCGGTGACGAGGACGCGCAGCCGCTCCGGGCTGGCCCCGGCAGGCGCGTCCACGCGGCGGCTCACGGCTCGCCCATCCGCCCGCCGGCCAGGGCCTGCTCGGCCCACCGGCCGATGCGGCCGCGCTCGATCTTCGCGTTGTGCCGCACGTCCGTGGGCAGCTCCCGCACGCGCAGGACGGCCGCGACCGGGACGTCGCACGCCTCGGCGACGGCGCGGCGCACCGCGGCGGTGAGGCCGGGCGTGGCGAGCGAGGCGCCGGCACGCGCGCGGGCATCGACGGCCGGGTCGGTCTCGAGGACGACGACGAGCTGCTGGGTCCCGGCCGGACCGACGCCGACGGCGGCCGCGCGCTGGACGCCGGGCACCCGCTCGGCGGCGTGCTCGACGGCGACGGGCGTGATGACACCGCCGGGCCCGGTGACGACGTGCGACAGTCGGCCCTCGACCCACAGCCGGCCCTCGGCGTCGAGGTGCCCGACGTCCCCGGTGCGGTGGCGGCCGGGGTGGTCGGCGCTGGCCTGCTGCGTCGCCCAGAGCCGGTCGTAGGTGCGCTTGAGGTGCGGGGCGGCGACGAGGATCTCGCCCGTCACGCCGGGTGCGTCGGTGGGCTCGCCGGTGGCGGCGCCGTCGTCGTCGAGCGGGAGGATGGTGACCGCGGTGCCGGGGACCGGGCGGCCCACGCACGTGCCGCCGCCCGCGCCCACGACGGTGCCGACGTCGGCGACGGCGCGGCGGATCTCCTCGAGGTCGATGTCGGTGACCGGCAGGACCTCGGTCATCCCGTAAGGGGTGCGGGCACTGGCGCCGGGCATGACCTCGGCGGCGCGGGCGAGCAGCTCCGGCGGGATCGGCGCCCCCGCGGAGAGGAAGAGCCCGACGCCGGAGAGCGCCTCGCGCTGCTCGGCCGTCAGCTCCCTCGCGGTCGCGAGGACGTTGCGCAGGGCGGCGGGTGAGGTGAAGACGGCGGTCGCGCTGCCCGCGCGGACCGCCTCGGCGAGCGCGGCGGCGGTGAGCGTGGCCGGCGCCGTGACGTCCATGTCGGGGACGACGGCGAGGGAGCCCAGCGCGGTGCCGAGCAGCGCGAAGGGCGCGAAGCCCGCGACGAAGGAGGAGCTGGGGCCCAGGTCGTAGGTCTCGGCGAGGGTGTCACGCATCCCGGCGAGGCCGCGGTGGGTGTAGACGACGCCCTTGGCGGGGCCGGTGGACCCGGACGTGAAGAGGATGGCGGCGTCGTCGTCCGGGCCCGGTCCGGACGGCAGGTCGGTGCCGGCGCGCTCGAGCTCGGCGCCGCGGGCGAGGAGGCTCGGCAGGGTGTCGCTGACGCCGAGGGCCCTGGCCTGCGCGGGCGGGAGCTCGCTCACCGCGACCCGGCGGCCGGGCCACGACAGGAGGCGCGCGCCGACGAGGCCGCGGTCGATGCCGATGAGGACGTCCGGGGAGGCGCCGCGGATCGCGCGGCTCATGCCGCGCAGGCCCAGGCCCTGGTCGGCGATGACGGCGACCGCGCCGAGGCGCAGGCACGCGAAGAGCGCGGTCGTGAGGTCGACCCCCGGTGTGACGAGGAGGCTCACGCGCTGGCCGGGGCGCACCCCGGCGTCGTGCAGGCCGAGGGCGAGGTGGCGCACGCGGGTGGCGAGCTCGCGCCAGGTCACCGTGTCCGTACCGCCGGCGTGGAGGGCGACGACGGCGGGGGCGTCGTCGTCGCGGCGCTCGTCGAGGACGGCGGCGAGGGGACGAACGACAACTCGGCTGTCGGCGACAACTCGGCTGTCGGCGGTAGCTGGGGTGTCGGCGACAACTCGGCTGTCGGCGGCAACTCGGCTGTCGGCGGTAGCTGGGGTGTCGGCGACAGCTCGGCTGTCGGCGGGGAAGCGCGTGTCGAGCCAGCGGACGACGGTGCCGGCGACGTCGACGTCCTCGGCGAGGAGGTGGCCGGCCCCCTCGAAGCGGTGGACGTCGGCGTGCGGGAGGCGGCGCAGGAGGTCGTCGAGGTAGCGGCGCTGGAAGACGGGGTCCCGCGGGCCCCACAGGACCAGGGCCGGGACCTCGAGGCGGGTCACACCGTCGGCGATGGCGTCGAGGGCGGCGCGGCTGGGGTGGCTCGGGTCGGCGGGGATGTCGGCGACGAAGTCGGCGACGGCGCGGCGGTCCTCGGCGTAGGGCGCGAGGTACGCGGCGCGGACCTCCCGGCGCAGCGGCGGGTGGGCCAGGGCGAGGGTGGCGCGCAGGAAGGTGCGGGTGCCGCTCGTCGCCCAGCCGTGGACGCTCGGGTTGCCCGCCAGGCGCAGGAGGGCGGGGATCTGCGAGTCGTCGTCGTGGTGGACGGCGGTGTTGGTGACGACGACGCCGGCGAGCAGCCCGGGGTGCTCGACCGCCCAGCCGAGGGACACCACGCCGCCCCAGTCGTGCCCGACCGTGACGACGGGCCCGGTGAGGCCCAGGTGGTCGGTGAGGGCGCCGAGCTCGGCGACACGGTCGGCGAGGCGGCGCAAGCGCCCGTCGCGCTGGGAGAAGCCCATGCCGAGCTGGTCGACGGCGACGACGCGCCATCCGGCCGCGGCGGCCGCCGGCAGGAGCGAGCGCCACAGGTAGGACCACGTCGGGTTGCCGTGGACGGCGAGCAGCGTGCCGCGCACCTCTCCGGTGAGGTCGGGCGCGTTGTCGAGCAGGTGCCAGGTGACCGGCGGGTCCTCCCCCGTGCCGGCGACGGTGACGCGGCGGCTCCAGCGGCGGTCGAGGCCGGGGAGCTCGGGCAGGTCGCTGCCCGGGGTCACCACTGCAGCTCGAGCATCGCCGTGTTGAGGCCCGACCCCACCCCTAGGCACAGCACGCGGTCCCCCGGCGCGAGGGAGTCGGCCTGGGCGGCGAGCGTCATCGGCAGCGACGCCGGGCCCACGTTGCCCCAGTAGCCGAAGGTGATCGGCACGCGGTCCTCGGGCAGGTCGATCGCGTCGATGACCGCCTTCGTGTACGGCGTGGAGATCTGGTGGGTGACGTAGCGGTCCATGTCGCCCCACCGGAAGCCCGCACCGTTGTTCGCCTCGGCGAAGGCCGCGGTGACGAGCGGCAGGCCGCCGTCGAGCAGGCCCTTGGTGTCGGTGAACATGCCGTCCAGGCTGCCCACGCACAGCTCGTGGTGCTCGGTGCCGGCGCGCGAGACGCCGCCGACGACGCGGTGCCCGCCCGGGTGGAGGTCCGCGCGGCCGATGACGGCGGCCGCCGCCCCGCTGCCCAGGGTGAGGGAGGCGAACTCGCGGCGGTAGTCCTCGCGGGTGGCCTCGGGCCGGGCGAGACGACGAAGGGTCGTCTCCTGCGTCCCGCGGGAGTCCTCGCTGTTGACGATGACGGCGTAGTCGATCTGCCCGGCGTCGATCATCGTCGCCGCGAGCATGATGCCGTTGACGAAACCGAGGCAGGCGTTGGCGATGTCGAAGTTCACCGCCGAGCTCGGCAGGGACAACCCGTGGTGGATGCGCACGGCCACGGAGGGCTCGAGGTGCGTGCGGGTCACGGAGGTGTTGACGAGCAGCCCGACCCGCGCCGGGTCGACCCCCGCCTCGGCGAGCGCCTTGGCGCCGGCCTCGATCGCCGCGTCGTCGAAACGCGTCCCCGGCTCCCACCACCGACGCTCGACGACCCCGGACACTCGCTCGAGGAGGTTGTCGGGCAGACGCAGCCGCCGACGCGTCGGCGCCAGCTCCTCCTCGAAACGCGACGACGGCACCCGCACCGGGGCCTCGATGTGCGTGACAGCAAGGAGTGCCGCGTTGGAGTAGCGGAAGGTCGCGTTACCAGCGGGAGTCACCAGACGACTTTATCCGGAGCATGTCGAGAGGCGCACACCGGGGCGAGGGCGCCTCTCAGTGGGACCGCTCACCCCTCAGCGGCGCTCACCCGCACGGTCGAGGAAGTACTCGAGCCAGAAGCGCGCGAAGGCGACGAGCACGAAACCACCGAGGGGTCCGACGACGAGCAGGAGGAGGCCGTACAGCACCCACTGGCCACCGCCGAGGAAGGGGTGTCCCGCCGTGCCGAAGGCGCCGATCGCGCCGATGACGGCGACGACCGCCCCGAGCACCGCGAGGACGACGACGGCGAGGTAGACGACCCTCGCGAGGCCGGGCGTGACGCGGCGGGTGAAGCCGAGGTCGGCGAGCCCGCCGAGGGTGGAGGGTCGCGGCTGCCGCGGCTGGCCGAAGCCCGGCGGGGGCCCGGCCGGCTGGCCCGGGTAGCCGGGCTGCTGCGGGTAGGCCTGCTGCTGCGGGTAGGCCTGCTGCTGGGGGTAGCCGGGGTATCCGCCCGGTTGCGGCTGGGCGGGAGCCGGCGGCGACTGGGCGGGCGGCGGGGGCACCGGCCGGTCCGGCGGCGGGTGCTCGCTGTGCGGGTCGGACATGTGGGCCCCTCACGTCGACGGGTCGAGACACGGTGAGCCTAGCCCCGGGTCCCTCCTCCGCGCCGGGGCGACGTGGCAGCATGGGCGCACCCGTCCGTACCCCTGGAGGTCTCGTGCCCACGCCCCACATCGCCGCCGCCCCCGGCGACTTCGCCCCCGCCGTCCTCATGCCAGGTGACCCCCGGCGGGCGCAGCGCATCGCCGAGCAGCTCATGCCCGACGCCCGCCTCGTCAACGACGTGCGCGGCATGCTCGGCTACACCGGCACCGTGGACGGCAGGCCGCTGAGCGTCATGGGCTCGGGCATGGGCCAGCCCTCGGCGACGATCTACGCCACCGAGCTCTTCCGCGAGTACGGCGTCCAGCGCATCATCCGCGTCGGCACGGCCGGCGGGATCTCCCCCGCCGTCCGCGTCGGCGACGTCCTCGTCGGCCTCGGCGCCCACACCGACTCCGCGATGAACCAGCACCGTATCCCGGGCATCAACTTCTCCGCCGTCGCGTCCTTCGAGCTGGCCGAGGCCGCCGTGCGCGCGGCCCGCGAGCAGGGCATCGAGCGCTACCACGTGGGCACGATCGTCTCCCGCGACCACTTCTACCTCAAGGTCCCCGGCCAGACCGAGGCGCTGGGCGCCTACGGGGTGCTCGGCGTCGAGATGGAGGCCGCCGCGCTCTACGGCGTGGCCGCCGAGCTCGGGCGCCAGGCCCTCACCGTCCTCACCGTCTCCGACCACCTCCTCGACGGCTCCCAGGACATGAGCGCCGAGGAGCGCGAGACGACCTTCCAGGGCGCCCTCTCCCTCGCCGTCGCCGCCGCCCTGTCGACCTGACCACCACCCCCGCCCCCGCCCGCCAAAACGTCGGCCGCCAGAACGTCGGCCGCCAAACGTCGCATCTGGTCGACTGACCGACGCCGCCGACGCCGAAACCGTCGCCGAAGGCACCAATTGCGGGGTTTGGGGGTGGGGTGGGCTCCTAGACTGGCTGCACAGCGGGCGGTGACAGGGACGGGGGGTCCTGATGTGCCCGACAGGCGGCGAGCCCGGCGGCGCCGCACGCGCCGGGCTTCCGCGCGCCAGCACGGCCGTCCCGCAGGTCAACGGGCTGCACCGCCCCCAGCTGCTGCGCGCGCTGGACGCCGTCGCCCGCGACCGGATGGGGCTCGTCGTGGCGCCGCCGGGCACGGGCAAGACCACTCTCATGGCCCAGTGGGCGGGCATCAGCGGGCTGCCCGTCGCCTGGTGCCGGCTCGACGCCGGGTCCACCGGGCGGCTCGTCCCCCTCCTGCACCGGGCGCTGGCCCCCCACCTGCCCGGCGACACCGCACCGGCGACGCCCGAGCAGCTCGCGCTGTCCCTGGAGGGGCTGCCCGGCCCGGTGCTCCTCGTCCTCGACGACCTCCACGTCCTCGCCGGCCTGCCCGCGGAGGCCGAGCTCGAGCAGGTGCTCCTGCTGGCCCCGCCCCAGCTGCGGGTGCTCGTCGGCTCGCGGCGCATGCCGGGCTTCAACCTCGCCCGCAGCGAGCTCGCCGCCCTCGTCGTCCTCACCGGGGAGGACCTGCGCTTCCGCACGTGGGAGGTCGAGACGCTCTTCCGGCAGATCCACCGCGCCCCCCTGCCGCCGCACGACACCGCCGCGCTCACCCGGTACACCCAGGGCTGGGCCGCCGCCCTCCAGCTCTTCCACCTGTCCACGCTCGACAGCCAGCCCGCCGACCGGCACCGCGCCGTCCACGCCCTCGCCGGGCGGGCCCGCTACGCGCAGGAGTACCTCACCGCCCAGGTGCTCGCCGGCCTGCCGCCGCAGACCACCGCGTTCCTCGTGCGGACCTGCGTCTTCGACGCCCTCACCGCCGACCGCTGCAACGCCCTCCTCGGCACGACCGACGCGCAGCGGACCCTGCGCGAGCTCGTGACCCGCCAGGCGCTGACGACGACGGCCGACGGCGGGGAGACCTTCGCGTACCACGAGGTCCTGCGCCGCCACCTCGAGACGGCGCTGCGTGAGGAGCTCGGCCCCACGGGCACCGCCGAGTGGTACGTCCGCGCGGCAGAGATCCTCGAGGAGGAGGGTGACCTCGTCGAGGCGCTGCGCGCGCGGGCCCGCGCCGAGGACTGGCCCGGGGTCCGCGCCCTGCTCCACGAGTCCGGTGCGCGCGTGTTCGCCGGCCCCCACCAGCCGCGGTCGCGCGACGAGACCTGGGCGGCACTGCTGCCGGCGTGGCTCACCGCCTCCGACCCGTGGTGCTGCCTGGCCGAGGCCCGCCGGCTGCTCGGGGACGGCCGGCTCGGGGACGCGGCCGCGGCTGCGGAGCGTGCCCGGGCGCAGTTCACCGACGCGAGCGCCCAGAAGCTGTGCGACGAGCTGCGCGCGAGCATCACCGCCTGGCGCGGCGGCCCGGTGCCGCCGCGGCCGCGGTGGCCCGACCTCCTCCTCGCCGCCACCCGGCGCCACCCGCTCGACGTCGCCCGCCGAGCCGCTGCGGCGGAGGACGCGCCGGTGCGCGCCGTCGCGGGCTTCGCCCGCCTCCTCGGCGGGGACCGCAGGGCCGGCAGCCGGGAGCTGCGCACGCTCGCCGAGCAGCCCGAGGGCACCGCGCCGGGCCTGGCCCTCGCCGCGCGGCTGGTCCTCGCGACGCTCGAGGCCATCATCACCGGCGGTGCCGCCGCACGGACCGAGGTGCGGCCCGGCCCCCTCAGCTCCCCGCGGCCCTCCCCCTTCGACCAGATCTACCTCGAGGCGGAGCGCCACGGTCTCACCTGGCTGGCGCGCCTCACCTCGGCGATCGCCGTGGCCGGGCACGGCGGGGACCGCCGTCCGATGGCCGCGGTCATCGGGGACCTCGACGCCCGCGGCGACCGGTGGGCGGCCGCGGTCGTCGCGCTCGTGTGGTGCCTCATCCGCCTGCCGTCGGGCACGGTCGACACCCGCACCCTGGACCAGCTCCGCCGCCGCCTGCGGGAGCTCGACGCCGGCGTGCTCGAGGCGTGGGTCAGTGCGGCCGGGGCGCTGCTGACCGCCGCGCAGCAGCTGCCCGACGCCGCCGAGCAGGCCCGCCAGGCGGAGGCGCAGGCGCGGTCGGCCGGGGTCCCCGGGGCGGCAGCCCTCGCCTACGCCGCCCTGGCCGCGACGCGGGCCGGGGACCGTGACGAGCTCCTCACCCTGGCGCGCACGACCGCGAGCGGCACCGGCCTGGACTGCCGCCCGTGGGCCTGGCTGCCGGACATGTCCCCCTGGACCCGCGACCCCGCCGCCCCGGCCACCGACCCGAACCACGACCTCCCCGGCCGCGCAGGCCCACCCCCTGCCGTCACGCCCCCCGCCGGACCGAGCGCCCCGTCCGCGGCGAGCCCGCCCGAGCCCGCCTCTCGTCCCGAGCCGGTCCTCACCGTCCGCTGCTTCGGGGAGCTCCAGCTGCTCGTCGACGGTCAGGCGCCCGACCTCAGCGGCATCCGCCCCCGCGCCCGGACCGTGCTGCGCTTCCTCGCGGTCCACGCGGGACGTCCCGTCCACCGCGAGCTCATCGCCGACGCCCTGTGGGGCGAGCTGGACCCGGCGGCCGCGATGCACAACCTCCAGGTCAGCGTCTCGAGCCTGCGCGCGGCCCTCGAGCCGGGTGTGCCGGGGCGGCACAGCCGCATCGTCGTGCGGGACGGTGAGTCCTACATGCTCGCCCTCGGCCCCGGCTCCTCGAGCGACGTCGTCGAGGTCGACGAGGCGCTCGCCGCCGCGGCGCGGGCCGCCCGGCGGCGCGACGTCGCCGGGCAGCGCGCCGCCCTCGCCGCCGCACTCGCCGGCTACACCGGCGACGTCCTGCCCGAGGAGGGGCCGGCCGACTGGCTCGTGCCCACCCGCGAGCGCTACCGCACCCGGGTGGCCGAGGCGGCCGCCCTGCTCGCCGAGCTCGCGCTCGCCGCCGGGGACCACGCCGAGGCGGTGCGGGCGGCGCAGCGCAGCGTCGACATCGACGAGTACCGCGACGACGCCTGGCGCGTCCTCGTCGCCGCGCTCCGCGCGGCCGGGGAGCCGGCCGCCGCCGAGCGCGCCGCGCGCTCCTACTCCCAGGTGCTGCGCGAGCTCGGCGTGGCCGAGGACCTCAGCCCCGCCCCCGGAGCTCCACCTCGGCCACCGCGACGGGAGCCCCCAGCTCCTCCCCGTACACCGAGAGGATCGTGAGGCCAACCCGCTCGACGTCGCTCAGGCCCACCGACACGGACTGTGGCTCGCCCGAGTCGGTGAGCTCGACGTCCTGGACCTCCGTCCCCTCCGGCGTCGTCATCGTCAGGCGCACCTCACGCGGACGCGCCTCCAGCAGCCGCTGCTCCTCGTCCCCGCCGTTGCCCGCGGTGACGAGGACGGTGACGAGGCGCACGGGCTCGGACAGGACGAGGTCGACCGACTCCCCGACACCGTCCCCCCGGGGTGCCCAGGACCGGTCGGAGATCCCGTCGCGCACGTAGGCGGCGAGACGGTCCTCCCGCTCGCTCGAGGCGAGGACCTCGGCCGGGTTGACGGCGTTGTCGCCCGCCACCCGGTCCACGACGGCGTCGTAGGCGCCCGCGAGCGAGTCCCGCGCGAACCAGGCCCCCGCACCGAGGAGCGCGAGGACGACGAGCGTGACGACGAGTCCCGTCGGGAACCGCCGACGACGGCGCGAACCGGGGCGCGTGCCGGCCGCCGGGCCCGGGTGCGGGTCGGGGCGCAGCACGCGCCGCCACCACGAGCGCTGCGGCTGGACCGGGGCGTCGGCCAGGTCCGCGCCGCAGCGGCGGCAGAAGTGCCGGTGCGACGCGTTGCCGGCCCCGCAGGCGCCGCAGACGAGCTCCCCCGGCCGCGGTGGCGGCTCCTCCTCCTCCGCGCGAGGCACCGGACGGCGCTGGACGGGCGCACCGGGCTTCCGCGCGGCCGGCTGGCGCACAGAAGGCTCGGCGGGCCGCGTGGGGCCGGGCTGCGGCTGGGCCGGGGCGGACGCGGCGGCGGCCTGCGGCGGGGCCGGTCGCTCCCTCGTCCGCGGCTCCGCCGACGCGGCGGCGGCCCCACCCGCCGGG
>NZ_VUKC01000015.1 GCF_009193135.1 Georgenia satyanarayanai | reverse complement strand
TGCGGTAGGCGTTCATCGCCGACACGTTGTTCTGCACGGACATAGCCATGGTGGTGTTCCTCTTCTTCCTGAAGATCAGTGGACCGACCGCCCATCCATGGGCAGTCGTGAGATCTCATCGACCGCCGGACGGCGGTGATGAGGGTTTACGAGCAGCGACTCCTCAGGCGTGCTGGACGAGGCCGGGAGCGAGCACGTCGAGGTGCGCACCGAGCTCCGCCTCGTCTTCCGGGCGGACCTCGGCGAGAGCCGCCTCCAGCGCCGGCAGTGCACGCTCATCTGCGTAGGCGAAGAGAGCCAGCGCTGCCGCACGCGCCCGCTGCGGCGCCGGCACCGCCTGGTCGTGCGCGAGCGCGACGAGCGGACATCTCGCGTCCAGGCCGACGGAACGCAACCGCGCCGACCATGCGGCCGCCTCCTCCAGACCGGCGAGGTCGTGCGGGAACGTCAGTTCCAGCGCGCATGACAGCGGGGTGAGGTCGCCCGGCCGGACCTCGGCCATGATCCCGAGCATCCGCCGTGCCGCCGGCACCTGCTGGGCCTGCCTGCACAGGACGGCCAGCAGCTGCCAGGCATCCTCGGCGAGGGCCGCAGCGACGCGACGGAAACCGCTCTCGCCCAGCCACGACCACAGCTCGAGCGGTTCACCGGCGAGGACACCCAGCGCCGCTGCACGCTCGGCCACCCGGGTGGCGTCGACGGCCGCACCGGAACGGCACAGGGCCCACACCTCGAAGCGGGCGTAGTCCACGCGGCGCGCCCGTCGGCCCTTGGCGTCCACCATCGTCGTGGGGATGCGTTCCAGCGCATCGAGGACGGCCTCCGGCTGGCCTTCCATCGCCGCGATCTTGACGAGCAGCTCATCGGCCCACACCGGATTCCCGACGACGGACCGCAGGCGCTCGACCCAGGCACGTGCCAGCGCGAAGTCGGACTCATGGGCGGCCATGAGGCACATGGCACGCGAGAGGAGGTCCAGACCGGCGGCGGGCAGTGCACCACCGGCATAGACCTCCTCCGCCAGCGCCAGCCCCTCCGCCACGCGGCCCCCGCCACACAGGGAACGGGCGAGATTCGCACGCTTGACCGCCAGCAGGGCCACCCCGGCGTCCGCCTCAACAGCCGCCGCCAGCTCCCGCTCCGCGAGCTCGAGGTTGCGTCGAAACCGCTCGTTCATCGCCTCGCGCCCCTCCGAGTACCCGGCGTGCCTGATCGAGGCGCCTGGCATCGGGCGCGTCACCAGGCGGACGCCGGGCAGCGGCGTGATCTGCTCGTGAAGGGCGCCCGACCAGTGGGCCTCGCCCCGGCGGAACATGCGGGCGACCGACAGCGGGACGTCCGGAGCGGAGGGAGTGGAGACCTGCGAGGTCAGCGACACGGTGAACAGGCTGGCGCCCGGCCGCGCGAGGTGACGGCGAACGGACCGCGGGTCCCCGGCGAACTGCTCGTCCGCGTCCACGGTGAGGACCCACTGGCTCGTCGCGTGCTCGAGTGCGCGGTTGCGTGCCGCACCGAAGTCGTCGTCCCAGTAGCCCTCGACGACCGTGTCGGCGAGCCGGCGGGCGATCTCGACGGTGCGGTCGGTCGAGCCGGTGTCGTAGACGACGATCTCGTCCGCCCACCGCACCGACTCGAGGCAGCGTGCGAGGTAGTCCTCCTCGTCCTTGACGATGAGGACGGCAGAGATGGTCGGGTCTGGCTGTCGCGCCACGCTGTTCTCCTCGACGGTTGGACGGAGGTCTCCTCCGTCCCATCGACCAGCCGCGCGCGATCCTGAGCCGAACTCAGACCGCTTCGCTGATCACCGGAGGGGTGGCGACCGCGACCACCGTCCGCAGCGCCGTCGCACTGGCCCGCTGGGCCACGGCGACGTAGTACGCCTGGCGGCGCTTCTCCGCGACGCCGGGCTGTGCGGAGGCCACGGGGGCGAGCTCCGGGTCGAGCGCGGTGTTCATCGCGTCGCGGAGCATGCCCAGGGCCTGCGTACGCAGCTGGCTGATGCGGGACTGGGTGACGCCCAGCTCGGCGGCGATCTCGACGACGGGGCGCTCCTCAAAGAAGATCCCCCGGATGACGACGCGCAGGCTCTCGGGGAGCTCACCGACACCGGCGGTGAGGTAGCGGAGGCGCTCGTCGACGACGACGCACTCCTCCGGGTTCGGGGCCTTGTCGCTGATGCTGCCGGTCGCATCGGTGGAGTCCGCGTCGAGGGAGACGACGCGGCGCTGCGCGTCGTCGCGGATGGACCGGAGCTCGTCGACTCCCACGCCCATCGCCTGCGCCAGCTCGTCCGGGCGCGGTGCGCGCCCGAGGTCACCGGTGAGTCGCTCGGTCAGCTCGGCCAGGCGACGGGCGCGCTGGCGGGTGCCGCGGGAGGCCCAGTCCATGCCGCGCAGCTCGTCGAGGATCGCGCCGCGGATACGGGTGGAGGCGTACCGCGCGAACGGGACACCGAGGTCGGCGTTGAAGCCTCGGGCGGCCTGGACGAGCGCCAGGGACCCGGCAGCGGCGAGCTCGTCGCGCTGCACGTGGGTCGGGACCCGTCGAATCATCTCACTCACGTGGTAACCCACGAGCGCAAGATGCTGCTCGATGAGTTCGTCCTGCTCGCGACGCTCCAGCGCCATGGTCCTACCCCCAGGTCGGAACCCGTCGCGAGGCGAGCAGGTCCCTGCAGTTGTGATCGTTGGATGTGGTCGTCGCTGCCGATCTCGTACGAGATTGCCCCGACAGGTGACGACTACCTCGGTCAGCATGGTGGCTGCTCCTCCAAAAGTACAAGATGTTCTGTTTGTGATGTACATCACACGACACGCGGTGAATCGCTCGTGCACCACCGTTTCGACGCACTAGTGGGTCAGAGGTCCCGCAGTCGCAGTGCCGCTACGTCGACCGCGGCCTCCCCCCAAGGAAGGAGGTGGGGCCACAAGGAGGAACTGCGCCCCCATCGCTCACACCTCCCCCGGCGCTGCCGATGAGCAGGACCGTGATGGCGAACGCAACGGCACCGAACGGAGAAGTGACAATGCTCGGCTCCCTCTCCGACCTCCTGTGGCACGAGCGCGACCTGCTCGAGTCGCTGCGCTACCGGCTGGAGGTCGAGCACCTGCTCCTCGCGGCAGGCCGCACCGAGCTGCTCCCCGTGGCTGTCCGCGAGGTCGACGACGTGCTCGCGCTCATCCGGACGGCAGAGCTGGCCCGCGCCGCCGAGGTGGCCGCCGCCGTCGCGGCGCTCGGCCTGGCCGACGGCGCGAGCCTGCTCGACCTCGCCACCGCGGCCCCCGCACCCTGGGACGGGATCCTCATCGAGCACCGTGTCGCTTTCCTCACCCTGACCACCGAGATCGCCACGGTCGCCGAGACCAACCGCGACTTCCTCCTGGCCACCCACCACGCCACGCAGGAGACGCTCATGTCCCTGCACGAGAGCGTCGACGTCTACGACGAGCGCGGTGGCACGTCGCGCGGCATGGCCGACGCCCACCTCGTCGACAAGTCCCTGTGAGAGGTCACTCATGAGCTCCTTCTCCGCGCTGAACGGCGCCTTCACCGCCCTCACGGCCCAGCGCGTCGCCCTCGAGGTGACCGGGCAGAACATCTCCAACGTCAACACGGCCGGCTACACGCGCCAGCGCGCCGGCATGGAGGCCATCTCCGGCTCCACCCGCCCGACCATGTTCGCGACGAACGGTGCCCCCGCCTCCGGGGTCCGGATCACCTCGATCGACCGGCTCGGCGACATCTTCCTCGAGAGCAAGCTCCGCAGCCAGACCGCCTCCACCGCGCGGCTCGGGGCCGTCGCCGCCAGCTGGTCACAGGTCGAGACGACCCTCAAGGAGCCCGGCGAGAACGGCCTCGCAGCCGGGCTCGACACGTTCTTCACCTCGTGGGACGACGTGGCCAACCGGCCCGACGACGACGCCGCCAGGGCCGTGCTCCTCGGCAACGCCACCGCCCTCGCCTCGTCCATCGCCAACGGCTACCGCGCCGCCGCGAACGAGTGGGACAGCACCCGCCAGCAGGTCGACGCGATCGCCGTCGACCTCAACACGGCGGCCGCGGCTGTCGCCGACCTCAACGGCCGGATCCGTGACGCCCAGGTGTCGGGGGACAACGCCAACGGCCTCATCGACCAGCGCGGGGTGCTGCTCGACGGGCTCGCCGCCATGGTCGGCGGTGAGGTGCGCGAGCGTGCCGACGGCAGCGTCGACGTCATGGTCAACGGCAACGCCCTCGTGCGCGGTGACCGCTCCTACGCCGTCACCGTCCACGGGAGCACGACGCTCGCGGACCTCACCTCCGCGGGGACGGAACCGGCCGAGGGCTGGGGCAGCACGGAGGGACCGGCGCGCCTCGTGTGGGCCGCGACCGGCAGCTCCGCGGCCTCCTCCGGGGGACGCGTCATGGGCCTCCTCGACTCCATCGCCCCCGACGGGCCGGTCACCGGCCTCGCGCGCACCTACAACGAGCTCGCCACCACCGTGGCGGCCGAGGTCAACGCGCTGCACTCCTCCGTGCCCGGCGCCGACGGCGTCTCGCGCGACTTCTTCACCTTCTCCCCGGCCGGCACGCCGCCCGCCCTGTCCCTCGGCGTCGCCGTCACCCGGGACCAGGTGGTCACGGGCACCCCCGGGGAGATCGACGGGACCCTGGCGGCGCGGATCGGCGACCTCGGGGGCGCCCGCGACCAGTGGGCGAGCGCCGTCAACGAGATCGGGGTGAGCAGCCGGGCGGCCACCCGCCGGGCACAGGCCGCCGAGACCACCCGGGCCACCGCGGAGTCGCAGCTCCTCTCGCAGACGGCCGTCGACCTGGACGAGGAGAGCGTCAACCTCGTGATGTACCAGCGGGCCTACGAGGCCTCCGCCCGGGTCATCACGACCATCGACCAGATGCTCGACACACTGATCAACCGCACCGGCGTGGTGGGAAGGTAGTCATCCGATGATCGGCCGCGTCACCCAGCAGGGGCTCCAACGAGCGTCCCTCAACCAGCTCCAGTCCAACCTCTCCGAGCTCGCGCGCCTCCAGGAGCGCCTCACCACGGGCAAGGTCATCACCAAGCCCTCCGACGACCCCGCGGGCACCGTCGACGCCATGCGGCTGCGTTCGGACCAGCGGACGACGGCGCAGCAGGGGCGCAACGTCGCCGACGGCGACGCCTGGCTCACCACGGTCGACAGCGCCCTCGGCGACGCCCTCAGCCAGCTGCGCCGCGCCCGCGACCTCACCGTCCAGGGCGCGAACACCGGGGCCCAGGGTGCCGCGTCCCGCAGCGCCATCGCCGGTGAGCTGCGCGCCACCGCGGACAGCCTCATCGAGGTCGCGAACACGACGTACCTCAACCGCTCCGTCTTCGCCGGCACCTCCACCGAGGCGGCGTACTCGGTGACCGACGCGGGGACGGTCACCTACAGCGGCCGACCGGGCGCGGAGGTGCTGCGCCAGGTGTCCGACACGACCAAGGTGCGGGTCGACTCCCCCGGCTCGGAGGTCTTCGGGGTCGATGTCGTCGACGCCGACGGCGAGCTGGTCCGCGACGCCGCCACCGGCGAGCCGGTCGGCATGTCCGTCTTCACCCTCCTCCGAGAGGTCGCGGCGAAGGTCGAGGCAGGGGATCCGGACGTCGGCCGGTTCCTCTCCGCCATCGACTCCCGGATGAACGCCTTCCTCGGCGAGGTCGGCAGCGTGGGCACCCGGCACAAGCAGGTGCTCCAGGCGAAGGACGCCCTCGAGACGCGCGAGGTCGCGCTGACCAACCAGCTGTCCTCCGTCGAGGACGCGGACCTCGCCAAGACGATCGTCGACCTCCAGCTCCAGGAGGTCGGCTACCAGGCGGCACTGGGGGCGACCTCCCGCGTGCTGCAGCCCAGCCTGTTGGACTTCCTGCGATGAGCGAGAACACCGTGACCATGACCGTCCAGACCGACGCCGCCCTCCACTTCGTCACCCCGCCGCCGGGGCTGAGCCCGCTCACCGAGTTCACGCTCAGTGCCGTCACCGAGGAGCTGTACGCGCTGCGGGCGGTCGACGCCGACGGCGTCCGTCTCTTCCTCGTCGACCCGCGCCCCTACTTCCCCGGGTACGCCCCCCGCGTGTCCGACGCGGTGCTCGCGGAGCTCGGGACGACGGACCCCGCCGTCCTCGTCGTCGTGCGCCCCGGGGAGGGGGACGCCCCCACGGCCAACCTCCTCGCTCCGGTGCTCGTCGACCTGGAGACCGGGGCCGCGGTGCAGACGATCCTCGAGAACAGCGACCAGCCGCTGCGCGCACCGCTCCCCCGCTGACTCGACCGGCGCTGTCCGAAAGGACGGCGTCGGTGGCGGCGGCTACCCTCGAGAACCACCGGCAGACCCCGCCTCCATGGGCCGTCCCCCTCCGCACGGGCGTGCCCACAACGAATCAGAAGGGCGTGACAATGCGCGCGCTTTCCGACTTCCTCTGGCACGAGCGCGACGTGCTCGAGACCGTGCTGCACAGGCTGGAGACCGAGCAGGCCCTGCTGGAGACCGGCCGCACCAGGCGGCTGCCCCGGGCCGCCCGGGAGGTCGACACGGCGCTCGAGCAGCTGTCGACCGCCGAGCTGGCGCGCGCCGCGGAGGCCGCCGCCGCCACCCAGGTGCTCGGCCTGCCCGCCACGGCCTCGCTGCTCACCATCGCCGGCACCGCTCCCGTCCCGTGGGGTGACATCTTCCTCGACCACCGTGCCGCCATGCGCGAGCTCCTCGACCAGATCGTCGTCCTCGACGACGGCAGACGCGCCACGATCACGGCGGTCGGCGGGGTGGACATGGGCACGATGGCCCAGGCCGACGCCGAGCTCACCGACGCGGTCATCGAGCTCGAGCTCGACCGTCTCTCTCGCACCGCCGCCGACAACCGTGGCGTGCCGCTGCGGCAGGGGCTGCTCAAGTTCCTCGCCTGAGCCGCTCAGCCACGGTCCAGGGCGGCGGTGACGAACCGGTCGTACAGGGCGTCGTAGACCGGCTCGGGTCCTACGCCGACCGGCTCAGAGGGGAGGACGAGCGCGGCGGCGAGCCCGGAGCGGTGTGCGGCGAGCACGGCCGCACCGACGGCCACGGCCTCCCGCTCCCCCACCACCCGGAGCGGCGCCGGGCCGGCGGCCGCCTTGGCGCGCAGCCACGCGGAACCACCCGCCGTCGCCGAGCCGAGCACGTGCACCTCCCCCGCGCCCGGGTCGGCGCCGGCCAGCTCGGCCTGCGCGGTGAGCATCCACCGGGCGTGGAGCGCCAGGCCGTCGAGGACCGCGGCGGTGCGGTCGACGTCGTCGCGCCTTGGTCCGTCACCCACGACGACGGCGCGCGCACGCGGGTCCGGGGACGGCGCCTGGCGGCCGCGCAGGTAGGGCAGGAGCAGCGGCGAGCCAGCACCGCGAGGGCGGGAGGCGGCGTCGTGCAGGAGCGGTGCGAGCGCGGGGAAACCGCCGACCTGCTCGGCCCACCAGGCGAGGGCGGCGCCCGCGGTGCCCGAGCCGGCGACGAGCGCCTCGTGCCGTCCCTCGACCGTCCGCACGAGGCTCATCCCGGCCGCGGCCACCGCCGCCGGGTCGGGTCGCTCGGGGAGCACCCGGACGACGGACTCGGCCGTCCCCACGGAGTCGGCGACGCCCCCCGGCGCCCGCACCCCGGCCGCCCAGGCGCCGACGGGGTGGTCGTGCCCGGCGACGACGACGGGCGTCCCCGCCCGCAGCCCCCAGACACCACCTACCCGCACGCGCCCCGCCACCTCACCGGGCGCGGCGACGTCGGGCAGCTGAGCGGGGCGCAGCCCGACGGCAGCGAGGAGCTCCGCGTCGAAGCCCTGCGGCACCGGGGCCCCGGGGGCGGGGAGCCGGTAGGCCATGGTGCGGCCCGCGAGCGTGTGGTCGGTGACGAGCCGGCCGGTCAGGGCGAGGGTGACGAGGTCTGCCGCACCGGCCCAGCGCGCCATCACCGTCCAACGGTCAGGCTCCTCCGCGCGCAGGTGGGCCCACGTCGCGAGCGGCGCCTTGCCGCTGGGCCGCACCCCGGTGGCGGCGAAGAGGGCGCCGGCGCCGAGGGCGGCGGCGAGGTCGTCCGCGTGGTCCTGCGCCCGTGAGGGGTCCCAGCGGACGAGGTCACCGACGGGGACGCCGTCGCCGTCGAGGGGTACGCCTGTCTCGGCCATGGAGGCGACGCCGACGGCCGCGACGTCGGTGCCCACCCCCGCGACGAGTCTCGCGACGGTCCGCTGGAGCGCGACACCGCCCGCCGGGGTGGGCGCGGACGCCTGGGCGACGACGGTGGCGTGCCCACCGTGGAGGTCGACGACGACGGCCTTGACGTTCGTCGTCCCGATGTCCAGCCCCAGACTGCGCATGGCCCCATCCTGCCCGTCCCACGCTGCCGCCCCGCCCCTTGCCGGCGCAGGTCGTTACGCTGAGGCGGTGATCGAGCTCAAGACCCCCTCCGAGGTCGAGGCCATGCGCCCGGCCGGCCGTTTCGTCGCCTCGGTGCTCGAGGAGCTGCGCCGTCACGCGGACGTCGGCGTCAACCTCCTCGACCTCGACGCGCTGGCGCACGAGATGATCCGCACGGCGGGCGCGGAGTCCTGCTACATCGACTACCACCCCTCGTTCGGGGCGCGGCCCTTCGGGCACGTGCTGTGCACCTCGGTCAACGACGCCGTCCTGCACGGGCTGCCCCACGACTACCGGCTGCGCGACGGGGACCTCCTGTCGGTCGACTTCGCCGCGAGCGTCGACGGCTGGGTGGCCGACTCGGCGCTGAGCGTCGTGGTCGGCACGCCGCGGCCCGAGGACCTGCGGATCATCGAGGCGACGCAGGTGGCCCTCGAGGCCGGCATCGTGGCCGCCGTCGTCGACAACAAGGTCGGGGACATCTCCGCGGCCATCGGCGCGGTCGCCGCGGACTACGGCTACCGCGTCAACGTCCAGTTCGGCGGCCACGGCGTGGGCCGGACGATGCACGGGGAGCCGCACATCGCCAACGACGGTCGGGCCGGGCGCGGCCTGCGGCTGCGCCCGGGGCTCGTCGTGGCGATCGAGCCGTGGTTCATGGCCGGCACCGACGAGCTGCGCACCGACCCCGACGGCTGGACCCTGCGCAGCACCGACGGCTCCCGCGGTGCGCACAGCGAGCACACCATCGCCGTCACCCCCGGTGGCCCGCTCGTCCTCACCGCCCGCAGCGAGGCCTGAGCCGGCTCAGACCGCCGCGCGGGCCGCGGCGTTGGCGAGCTGGTCGACGATCTCGTTGTAGGTGTCGCCGGCGTGGCCCTTGACCCACTCGAGCTCGGTGCGGCCGGCGCGGGCGTCGAGGAGCGCGAGGATCGTCTGGACGATCTCGAGGTTCTCGGGCACCTTGCCGTCGGCCTTCTTCCACCCGCGGCGCTGCCAGCCGCGCCCCCAGGTCGTGGCGATGTTGATGACGTACTGGGAGTCGGCGCGCACGAGGAGGTCACCGTCGGGGCCGGCGTCCTCGAGGGCGTAGCGCAGGGCGAGCAGCTCGCCGATGTTGTTCGTCCCGTGACTCAGACCGCCGGCGCCGGTCTCCCCGGTGCGCTGGTTCACCCACGCCCACCCCGTGGGGCCGGGGTTGCGGATCGCCGAGCCGTCGGTCGCGTAGACGTGGTCGAAGGCGGAGGAGTCCTTCGTCGCGGGCGGGGCGGTCGGCGCCGTCTCCGTCGGGCCGCCGAGGAGGGCGAGGACCTCCGCGGTGGACCAGACGTAGAACTCCGTGCCATCCCGCATGGTCGTCTTCTTCGCCAGGCCCTGGGCGACGGCGGTCTCCGTCGCCGTCGAACCGGACTTGAGCCCGAGCTCGGTGAGCCTCGCCCCCACCTGCCGGGCGTCGAGCCCGACCTGCTTGCCCAGCTGCGTCTGTGTCGACCATGCGGCCACGGATGAGTCCCTTCGGTTGGCGGCCCCCTATCCTCCCTCACCCGTGAGGAGCTGGATGTCGAAGACCGGCGCGGTCACCTCGTCGAGGTCCGGAGTGGTGGGAAGACGGCGGGGGCGCGGCGCGGCGGCTGCCCACGGTGGTCGCGACGACCCGAAGGGTTCCCTCTGGCATCGGCGCAGCGGCGCGACCATCCACGGAAAGGGGAGCCGTGCTCTCGGAGCCGCCTGTCGGAATCGAACCGACGACCGTCCGCTTACAAGGCGGGTGCTCTACCAGCTGAGCTAAGGCGGCACGGGCTGGACACCGTCGAGGACGGAGACCTGCCCACCGGGGCGGGGCCGCGTCGGCCCCGCCCCGAGAAGTCTGCCAGACGTGGCCCGGGTCAGGCTCCGGCGTCGGTGACGGCCTGGGCGAGCGCGCCCGGCTGCTGCCAGCCGGTGAAGGGCTCACCGTCGATGAGGACGGTGGGCGTGCCACCGATCTCGTCGCGGCGCGCCTGCTCGGTGGCGCCCTGGACCCAGTCGCTGTAGCGGACGTCGTCGAAGGTCTCGATGACGTCCTCCGGGACGCCCACCTCGCGGGCGGCGTCGGCGATCTGCTCGTTGCTCAGCGGGGTGGCGCCCCCCTCGCCCTGCGCGGAGAAGAGCTGGGCGTTGAACTCCCCGAACTGCTCGGGGGACTGGGTGGCGACCTCGGCGAGGGCGCTGGCACCGCGGACGTTGAAGTCGGAGCCGCTGATGTAGGCGATCGGGTGGTAGTTCACCGTGGCCTCGCCGTTCGCGGCCAGCTCCTCGAGGACCCCAGCGTTGACGTCCTCGAACGTCCAGCAGTGGGTGCACAGGTAGTCGAGGTAGACGTCGACGACGGGCGCGCCCTCGCTCACCGAGCCGACGCCGTCGGCACCGAGCTGGATCGCGCCGCTCTCGATGGCGCCGGCGGGCTGGGAGTCGACGCCCTCGAGCGGGTCGGCGTTCCGGGAGTTGATGATGGCGAAGAGCGCGGCGGCGACGATCGCGATGAAGACGACGACGCCGGCGATGACGAGGACGCGGTTGCGCTTCTCGCGGCGCTGCTGGGCCTCGCGCAGCTTGCGTGCCTGCTCGCGCGCGGCGTCGCGGCGCTCCTGCTGCTTGTTCACCTTGGCGTTGGACATGGGATCTCCTGGTCTGGGTGGGCGCCGTGCGCCCGTGGGTGTGGCGGTCCGCCGTGCGGCCGGCGCGCTCGTCCCGCGGCGGGAGGGGGAGCTCAGGCCGGCAGCGCGGCCGGCGGTCCGCGCAGCAGCGGGACGGCCGCGGGCGTGCGCCACGCGGGCACCGTGAGGGTCCCGACGGCGGTGGCCGGGCGGGCGGGCACGACGATCGGCCGGGGGGCCGGTTGCCGGTGCCACGGGGTCAGGCGGGCGAGCCGCGCCAGCGAGCGCCGCACGACCGTGCCCACTCCCCAGCTGCCGGCGAGCACGCCGGCGTGGAGGAGCAGCATCGGCGCGGTGAGGAGGACGACGGCGGCGAGCACCTGCTCGCTCTCGCCGCCCAGCGCGACGCCCGTCGTCGGGCACTCCGCGGCGGGGCGCAGGAGGGCGAGGTTGAGCCCAACGTGCGCGATCCCCCCGGGCACGCTCACGCACCGGGTGACGTGCACCGTGCCGCTGAGCACCGCCGCGAGGGCGGGCAGCAGCGCGGCCACGGCCAGGAACAGGCCGGGGCGCGCGAGCGGGCGAGGACGGGGCACCGGGTCAGCGTACGTGCCGCGACTGCCCCGTGGCGATGATCGCGGGCACGATCTCGGCGACCGACCTCACGCCGGCGCGGGCAGCGGGGACCACACCGGCTCCGGCGCGCTCCCGGCGAGGAGGACGACGCCCAGCACCACGGCCGTCGCGAGCGCCAGCACGACGCCGGCCCGCACCACCGGCGCGGGCAGCCCGCCGAGCGCCGCACGCGCACCCTCGCGCGCGGACGCCGACGGCGGCGCCACCCACGCGAGCACGAGCCCGGCCGCGGCGGCCCCCCACGTCAGGGCGGGGGTGGCGGCGTCGCTGGCGACACCGACACCGTAGGTCGCCCACCACCCGCCGCCCGCGACGGCGACGGCGAGCAGCAGTCCCGGGAGCGCCGCACCGGCAGCCCACAGCAGGTGGGCGGGTGCACCGAGCCAGGCGCGCGCCGCGTCGGACCGTCGGGGGCCGCGTCGCAGCCGCACCGCCCGCAGCCGCCGGGTCCCCCGCCCGACCGCCCCGAGGACGACGAGGAGCAGCGCCACCCCGACCAGCCACGGCCCCGGCGCGACGAGGGCGAGCGCGCTGAGCCCGAGGCCGAGCGCGGCGACGGCGCCCGTCCGGCGGCGCGGTGCCCGGGTCCACTCCGGGGGCTCGAGGGGCATCGCTGCGCCCCATCCCGGCGGGGGCACCGCCGCCGGGGGCGCCTGCTGGACGGGCGCCGGGTGCCACGGCTCGGGCTGCCAGGGCTGCTGCGGCGTTCCCTGCCAGGGCTGCGGCTCGGCGGGCTGCCACGCCGGCTCCGCCTCCGCCCGCCAGGGCTGCGACACCCCCTGCGGGGAGGGCTCGTCGAGGACCGGCGGGAGCACCCGGGTCTCGGGGGTCGGGGGGCGCGGGGAGGGCAGCACGGAGGTCCGGGGGACGGAGGAGGGCTCCGGCGGGGCGAGCAGGGCGGTGAGTGCGGGACGGTCCCAGTCGCCGTCGAGCGCGGCGAGCAGGTCCTCGGGCGGGAGGCGGTGCGCCGGATCGGGGTCCAGCGCCGCGCCGAGCGCCGCCGCGACGTCCGAGGGCAGCCCCGCGGTGTCGACGAGGCCGGTGCTCACCCGGCCGAGGACGGCCTGGATCGTCCCGCGGCCGAAGGGCGGGCGGCCGGTGGCCGCGAAGGTGAGGACGGCGGCCCAGGCCCACCAGTCGCCGTCGGGCCCGGGGTCGGCGCCGGCGAGCACCTCCGGGTCGAGGTAGCCCGGCGTCCCGGTCACCATGCCGGTCTGGGTGAGGCGGACGTCGTCGGCCACCTGCGCGATGCCGAAGTCGATGATGACGGGTCCGTCGGCGGCGAGCATGACGTTGCCGGGCTTGAGGTCACGGTGGGTGACACCGGCGGCGTGGATGGAGCGCAGCCCCGCCGCGAGCCCGTGGGCGAGCCCGTCGAGCTCCTCGGCGTCGAGCGGGCCGTGCTCGCGGACGTCGTCCTCGAGGGTGGGCCCGTCGACGAGCTCAGTGACGACGAAGGCGGTGGCGCCGTCGACCTCGGCATCCAGCACCCGGGCCACACCCCGACCGCGGACGCGGTGGAGGAGCTCCACCTCCCGGCGCAGGCGCTCCCGGGCGGCGGGGTCGGCCGCGATGGACTCGTGGAGGACCTTGACGGCCACCCGGTTCCCGTCGGCGTCCAGCGCCTCGTGCACCGTGCCCATCCCGCCGGCACCGATGCGCCGCACGAGGTGGTAGCCCTCGATCCCCTGCATGACGACAACTTACCCAGCCGGCCGGGCGGCGCAGCCGTCCCCATGCCGCTGCGTGCGGCCCCAGGTAGCCTCGGCAAAAGGAAGACCAAGGAGGACTGACTACCTGATGACTGCCGGTGAGCACTCGATCGTCGTCGTTGCCAACCGCCTGCCCGTCGACATCTCCCTCGGCCCCGACGGTTCCGTCGACTGGTCCCGCTCCCCCGGCGGCCTTGTCACGGCCCTCGCCCCCGTCATGCGGCAGCACGAGGGCGCGTGGGTCGGCTGGGCGGGCAGCCCCGACCTGTCGCTCGACCCCTTTGATGCGGACGGCATCCGCGTGTGGCCGGTGGCGCTGAGCGAGCAGGAGATCGCCGACTACTACGAGGGCTTCTCCAACGGCACCCTGTGGCCGCTGTACCACGACGTCATCGTCCCGCCGGAGTACCACCGCAAGTGGTGGAACGCCTACGTCGCCGTCAACCGCCGCTTCGCCGCCGCTGCCGCCGAGGCCGTGTCCGAGGGCGGCACCGTGTGGGTGCACGACTACCAGCTCCAGCTCGTCCCGTCGGTGCTGCGGATGCTGCGGCCCGACGTCAAGATCGGCTTCTTCAACCACATCCCCTTCCCGCCGGTCGAGATCTTCAGCCAGCTGCCGTGGCGGCGGCAGGTCGTCGAGGGGCTCCTCGGCGCCGACCTCGTCGGCTTCCAGCGCTCCTCGGACGCCTCGAACTTCATGCGCGCGGTGCGTCGGCTCACGCCGCTCACCACCAAGGGGCGTGCCGTCACCGTCGGTGCGCGGTGGTCGCGCCCCGAGCGCCGCGTGCGCGCCGGGGTCTTCCCGATCTCGATCGACACCGCGTCCTTCGACGAGCTCGCGCAGAGCGAGCCGGTGCAGAAGCGGGCCGTCGAGATCCGCCAGGAGCTCGGGAGCCCCGACGTCCTCCTCCTCGGTGTCGACCGGCTCGACTACACCAAGGGCATCCGGCACCGGCTCAAGGCCTTCGGCGAGCTGCTGGCCGACGGCCGGGTGACACCGCCGGAGACGACGCTCGTCCAGATCGCCAGCCCATCCCGTGAGCGCGTGGACCAGTACCGCCAGCTGCGCGACGAGATCGAGGTGACGGTCGGGCGCATCAACGGCGACTACGGTGTGCTCGGCAAGCCGGCCGTCCACTACATGCACCACTCCTATCCCGCCGAGGAGATGGCGGCCCTCTACCTCGCGGCCGACGTCATGCTCGTCACCTCGCTGCGCGACGGCATGAACCTCGTCGCCAAGGAGTACATCGCGGCCCGGCGCGACCTCGGCGGCGTCCTCGTGCTCAGCGAGTTCACCGGCGCCGCCGACGAGCTCGGGCAGGCGCTGCTCATCAACCCCCACGACATCGACGGCACGAAGACCGCGATCATGCGGGCCATCGGCATGGAGCCGCGCGAGCGCCGACGGCGGATGCGCGCCCTGCGCCGCCGCGTCGTCGAGCACGACGTCCAACGCTGGGCCGAGGACTTCCTCAGCGCCCTGTCCACCGGAAGGAGCGAGGCATGAGCGAGAACCACGACCCGGGCGTCCCCGGCCCCGGGGTCGACGTCCCCCTGTTCGTCCAGCACGTCGAGGAGATCCTCGACCAGGCGCTCCGTGGCCTGGCCGCGCAGCCCTCGGTCCTCGTCGCGCTCGACTTCGACGGCGTGCTCGCGCCCCTCGTCGACGACCCCGCCGAGTCGCGGATCGTCCCGGCCGCCGTCGAGGCGCTCACCCGGCTCGACGCCCTGCCCGGCGTCCACGTCGCCCTCATCTCCGGCCGCGAGGCCACCTCGCTCGTCTCGCTCGCCGAGGTGCCGGTCGGCACGCGGATCGTCGGCAGCCACGGCGCCCAGCGCGGGCACGTGGGCCTCTCGCCCAGCCAGCTGCCCGAGCTCGTCACCGAGCCGCTCGCCCTCACCGACGAGCAGGCCGCCCTGCGTGCCGAGGTGCTGCGCGAGGCCACCGACCTCGCCGGCCGCTACGAGGGTGCCTGGGTCGAGACCAAGCCGGCGTCCGTCGTCGTGCACTCGCGGCAGTGCAGCCCCGACGACGCCGCCGCCCTCACCGCCGCGGTCCTCGCCGGGCCGGGCGCCCGGCCCGGCCTGCGCGTCCAGGAGGGCAAGTCCGTCGTCGAGATGGCCGTCGTCGACACGACGAAGGGCGACGCCGTGGCCGAGCTGCGCGCGGACGTCGCCCCCCACGCGGTGCTCTTCGCCGGTGACGACGTCACCGACGAGGACGCCTTCGCCGTCCTGGAGCCCCAGGACGTCGGGATCAAGGTGGGTGACGGGCCCACCGCGGCCGGCTACCGGGTGGCCGACCCGGACGAGATGGCCGCCGTCCTCCTGCGCCTCCTGGAGCTGCGCGAGACCGTGTGACGCAGCCCACACCGGGACTTCCGGGTGTGCCGCCCGACACCCCCCGTGTGTCACACTGGCCCCAGCCCTGCCGAGGTGGTCGCCGATCCCCGCGGACGGGCCAGTGTCAAGGCAGACACCTTGCACTCTTCACAACGGATCGTCCGGCACGTACCTGCCGGTGAAGGGATGTACACCACCATGGCATCAGTCACGTTCGACAACGCCACCCGCGTCTACCCGGGCACGGAGCGCCCGGCCGTGGACGCGCTCAACCTCGAGGTCGCCGACGGCGAGTTCCTCGTGCTCGTCGGCCCTTCCGGCTGCGGCAAGTCGACCTCGCTGCGCATGCTGGCGGGTCTCGAGGACGTCAACTCCGGCCGGATCCTCATCGGTGACCGCGACGTCACCGACGTCCAGCCCAAGGACCGCGACATCGCGATGGTCTTCCAGAACTACGCGCTGTACCCGCACATGTCGGTGGCCGACAACATGGGCTTCGCGCTGAAGATCGCCGGCAAGCCGAAGGCCGAGATCCGCCAGCGCGTCGAGGAGGCCGCCAAGATCCTCGACCTCAGCGAGTACCTCGACCGCAAGCCCAAGGCCCTGTCCGGTGGTCAGCGTCAGCGCGTGGCCATGGGCCGCGCGATCGTCCGCCAGCCGCAGGTCTTCCTCATGGACGAGCCGCTGTCGAACCTCGACGCCAAGCTGCGGGTGCAGACCCGCACGCAGATCGCCTCGCTGCAGCGCCGTCTGGGCGTCACCACGGTCTACGTCACCCACGACCAGACCGAGGCCCTCACCATGGGCGACCGCATCGCGGTGCTCAAGGACGGCGTCCTCCAGCAGGTCGGCACACCGCGCGACATGTACGACCGTCCCGCGAACGTCTTCGTGGCCGGGTTCATCGGCTCCCCCGCCATGAACCTCGGCACCTTCCACGTCGAGGACGGCGCCGCCGTGCTCGGTGAGGTCCGCGTCCCGCTGGCCCGCGAGACCATCAGCGCCCTCGGCAGCGCCGAGAAGGGCGAGATCGTCGTCGGCTTCCGTCCCGAGTCCCTGGACCGCGTGTCCGCCGGCACCGAGGGCGCCATCCCGGTGACCGTCGACCTCGTCGAGGAGCTCGGCTCGGACGCTTTCGTCTACGGCCGCCTGTCCGGCTCCAAGGAGCTCGCGGAGCACATCTCCTCCGGTGCCGGCGACTCGCAGATCATCGTGCGCATCGACCCGCGCGACGTGCCGATGAAGGGTGACACCATCCACGCGCGTATCCGCCCGGGCGAGCAGCACAACTTCGCCGTGTCCACCGGCGAGCGTCTGCCCGGCTGACCCGCCAGCGCATCGCAGGGGCGGACCCGATACGGTCGGGTTCGCCCCTGCGGCACGTCACGAGGAGTCGGAGCTGATGGCACAGTCCCTGGAGATCACCGCTGCGCGGCTCGACCCTGCCCTCCTCGACCTGCCCTGGGAGGTCGCGCTCGAGGAGTGGCCCGAGTCGGTGCTCGCCGCGCTGCCCCGCGGCATCTCCCGGCACGTCGTGCGTTTCGTGCGGCTCTCCGGGCGGGTCATCGCCGTCAAGGAGATCGGCGAGACCGTGGCGTTCCACGAGTACGAGATGCTCCGCAACCTCAACCGGCTCGACGCACCGTCGGTGCAGCCGCTCGCCGTCATCACCGGCCGCGCCACTCCCCAGGGCGAGCCGCTGGACTCCGTGCTCGTCACCGAGCACCTGCAGTTCTCCTTGCCCTACCGCGCCCTGTTCTCCCAGTACCTGCGCCCGGACACCGCCACCCGCCTCATCGACGCCGCGGCGGTGCTGCTCGTGCGGCTCCACCTGCTCGGCTTCTACTGGGGTGACGTCTCACTGTCGAACACCCTGTTCCGGCGGGACGCCGGGGCCTTCGCCGCGTACCTCGTGGACGCGGAGACCGGGGAGTTCCAGCCCGAGCTGACGGTCGGGCAGCGCGAGTACGACCTCGACATCGCCCGGACGAACATCATCGGCGAGCTCATGGACCTGCAGGCCGGGGAGATCCTCGACGAGGACGTCGACACGATCGAGGTGGGCAACCGGATCCTCGAGCGGTACACCGCCCTGTGGCGCGAGCTCACCGACTCCGAGTCCTTCGACACCGGTGAGCGCTGGCGGGTGGCCGCCCGCATCGACCGCCTCAACGAGCTCGGGTACGACGTCGGGGAGCTGTCGATCACGACCGACGTCGACGGCACCAGCGTGCAGATCCAGCCGAAGGTGGTCGACGCCGGCCACCACCACCGCCGGATGATGCGCCTGACCGGGCTGGACGTGCAGGAGAACCAGGCGCGGCGGATGCTCAACGACCTCGACGCCTACCGCGCGGCCACCGACCGGCAGGGCGAGGACGAGGAGTTCGTCGCGCACGACTGGCTGGCCAAGGTCTTCGAGCCGACCGTGCGCGCGATCCCCCGCGAGCTGCGCGGGAAGCTCGAGCCGGCCGAGATCTTCCACGAGGTCCTCGAGCACCGGTGGTTCATCTCCGAGCAGCAGCAGCGCGACGTCCCGCTGCCCGAGGCCGTGACGTCCTACGTGGACGCCGTCCTGCGCCACCGACCCGACGAGCGCTCTTTCCTCGGCGTCGACGCCCCCCGCCCCGAGGACATCTAGCCCCGCGGGCATGTCGCCTGGCCCCTGTCGCTGTCCTGCGCACAAGTCCGCGACACCGGCCCGACAGGCCGGGACACCCGACGACCAGCGCCGGCTTCCGCAGACTTGTGCGCAGATCGGCGCCGCCGACCGGCCCGGGTGCCCTCAGGACCGGCCGAGCAGGTTCAGGACGGGGGCGACGACGGCTCGCGGGTCGTCGGTGATCTCCTCCCAGGTGAAGCGCAGGACGAGATACCCCAGCTGCACGAGCAGCCGGTCCCGGCGCCGGTCCTCCCGGTACTCGTGCCGGCCGGAGTGGTAGGCGAAGCCGTCGCACTCGACGACGATGCGCCCCTCGACCACGAGGTCCACCTCACCCACCCCGTCGATCTCGACGCCGGCAGCCACCTCCAGGCCGGCGTCCTCGAGCGCCAGGCGTGCGCAGGTCTCGATCGCTGACCGACTGCGCGGACTGCAGCGCTCCAGCGTCGCGAGGGCGGCCGGGCTGCCCGGTCCCAGGAGAGCGCCGCGGATCTGCTCCGGCGACACCAGCCGCCTGCGCAGCGCCGCGTCGACGACGACTGCCGCCTCCTCCGCGGGCCGGCACCGGAGCACACGCGCGAACGCCTCCGCCAGCGGTGCGAGCGGGATGCCGACGGGCGAGGGCGCGACCCACCGACTCTCTCCGTGGACCCGCATGGCCATGTCCACCTGCCGTCGGCCGCGCCGTTGCGGCAGGGCGATGTGCGGCCGGTCGGGCGGGACGAGGAGGGGCAGGCCGAAGACGTCGGCGAGGCTCACGCAGGTGATCGCCCCGCCCATCCTGCGGGCGACGACGACCGCCTCCTCCGCCTCGGGCAGCGCCAGCCAGCCCGCGCCCAGGTCCCGGACGTCCCCCGCGGCGACCGCCGCTGTGACCGCCCGGCGGTCCGCCCTCGTTCGAGCGATCTGGCGGCGCGTGCCCACCCCGCCGTAGGTGCGGAGGCTGTTCTCGACGTCCACCGGGCGAGCGTGCCCGCTCCCGGTCACCGGGTGCCGAGGCAGGCACGCGGCCTGTGGACGGGGCCGCGCCGGGGACCCCTCGTGGAGCCCTCTACCCCCCGTGGTGTCGCTGGTCCGCGCGCAAGTCCCCGCGAGGAGCCCGTCCGCGGCAGATGTCCCGGCGTGTCGGGCGCGCGCCGCGGACCTGTGCGCGAGATCGGTGCAGGCTCAGCGGGTGGCGCGGATGCGGGCGATCTCGTAGAGGCTGATGCCCGTGGCCACGGCGGCGTTGAGGGACTCCATGCTCGAGGAGATCTCGATGCCGGCGATCGCGTCGCAGGTCTCGCGCACGAGCCGGGACAGGCCGTTGCCCTCCGAGCCGACGACGACGACGAGCGGCTCGGTGGCGAGCTCGAGCTCGGCCACCGTCGTGGGCGCCTCACCGTCGAGCCCGACGACGAAGCACCCGGCCTTCTTGTAGTCCTGCAGCGCCCGCACGAGGTTCGTCGCCCGGGCCACCGGCACGCGGGCGGCGGCCCCGGCCGAGACCCGCCACACCGTCGCGGTGACGCCGGCCGAGCGGCGCTCGGGGACGAGCACGCCGTCCACCCCGAAGGCCCCGGCGGAGCGGAGCACCGCCCCGAGGTTGTGCGGGTCGGTGACGCCGTCGAGGGCGACGATGAGCGGCGCCCTGCCCGCGGCGCGGTCGAGGAGGTCGGCCGGGTCGGCGTACTCGTAGGGCGGCACCTGGATGGCGATGCCCTGGTGGTTGCCACCGTCGGTCAGCTTGTCGAGGTCGCTCTTGCTCGCCTCAAGGAGCGGGGTGTTGCGGGCCGTGACGGTGCGCAGCACCTCGCCGAGGCGCTCGTCGGAGTCGACGCGAGCCGCGAGGTAGACGTGGTCGATCGGGATGCCGGCCCGCACCGCCTCGAGGACCGCGTTGCGCCCGGCGACGAGCTCGCGCCCGTTGCTCGGGCGCGCCGCCTGCTTGCGCGCCGGGGCACGGCCCTCCCGCTTCTCGGCGGCGGCCTTGCGCGCCGCCGCCGGGTGGTAGGGCCGCTCGGAGGCCTTGGGCGTGGGCCCCCGCCCCTCGAGGGCGCGGCGGCCCTTGCCCCCGCTGCCGACCGTCGCCCCCTTCTTCGACCCAGCCTTGCGTACCGCGCCGCGGCGCTTGGAGTTCCCGGCCATCAGCGGCCTCCTCTCGTCCCCAGCTGCCATCTGGCACCGTCGGGTGAATCTTCGATGATGATGCCCGCCGCCTGGAGCTGGTCCCGCAGCGCGTCGGCGCGTGCCCAGTCCTTGGTACGGCGGGCGTCCGCGCGCTCGGCGAGCACGACGGGCACGAGCACGTCCAGCGCCTCGCGAGCGGCGTCGTCGGAACCGTGGGCGGTGGCCCACGGCGCGCCGAGCGGGTCGAGCCCGAGGACGTCGAGCATCGAGCGCACCTGGAGCTGGGCCTGCCACACGACGCTGTCCTCGCCCGCGGCCAGGGCGTTGTTGCCCGTGCGCACCTGCTCGTGCACGGCGGCGAGCGCCGCGGAGACGTTGAGGTCGTCGTCCATCGCGGCGACGAAGGCGGGCGGGAGCGCCGAGACCGGCCGGCCCGCCACCTCCTCGGCGGGGACCTGGCCCACGCGCTCGACGGCGCGCGTGACGAAGCCGCTGAGCCGCTCCCACGTGCTCGTCGCCTCGGCGAGGGAGTCCTCGGAGAACTCCACCGTCGAGCGGTAGTGGACGGTGCCGAGCGCGAAGCGCAGCACGACCGCGGGGACGCGCTCGAGCACGGCCGAGACGACGAGCGAGTTCCCCAGCGACTTGCTCATCTTCTCCCCGCCCACGGTCACCCAGGCGTTGTGCATCCAGTGCTGGGCGAAGCCGTAGCCGGCGGCGCGGGACTGGGCCACCTCGTTCTCGTGGTGCGGGAAGCGCAGGTCGATGCCACCGCCGTGGATGTCGAAGCTCTCCCCGAGGTAGCGGTGCGCCATGGCCGAGCACTCGAGGTGCCAGCCGGGCCGCCCGCGCCCGTAGGGGGTGTCCCAGGCGGCGGAGGCCGGCTCGCCGTCCTTCGGCGTCTTCCACAGGGCGAAGTCGCGGGCGTCGCGCTTGTCCCCGGCCTCCTCCTCGTCGAGCGTCGACATGTTCTCGAGGAGCTGGCGGGTCAGGCCGCCGTACTCGGGGAACGAGCGGACGTCGAAGTAGACGTTGGCACCCTCGCCCCGGTAGGCGTGCCCGCGCTCGACGAGCCGGTCGATGAGGGCGACCATCTCCGTCACGTGCCCGGTCGCGCGGGGCTCGTAGGTGGGACGGCCGACCCCGACGGCGTCGTAGGCGGAGGTGAACTCCTGCTCGAAGCGGTACGCCCACGTCCACCACGGCACCCCGGCCTCGGCGGACTTGGTGAGGATCTTGTCGTCGATGTCCGTGACGTTGCGGACGAGCGTGACCTCCAGTCCCCGACGGCGCAGCCAACGGGCGAGCACGTCGAAGGCGATCGCCGAGCGCAGGTGGCCCACGTGAGGCGCCCCCTGGACGGTGGCGCCACAGAGGTAGATGCTCACCTGTCCGGGGACGAGGGGCACCAGCTCGCGGTCCGACCGGGTGGCGGAGTCATGAAGTCGCAGGCTCACGTGCCCCAGGCTACCGGCGCGAGGCCAGGACGCCGCCGCCGGAGGTCACCGCGGGGCGCTAACGTCAGCCAGGTGACCACACTGCCCGTGACACCTCGCCCCACGCAGCGCCGCCGGGGCCTCTGGCCTGTCCTCGCCTGGAGCCTGTGGGACTGGGGGTCGGCGGCCTTCAACGCCGTCATCACCACCTTCGTCTTCACCGTGTACATCACCAACGCCGACCTCTTCGGGGAGGGCGCCTCGCAGAAGCTGGGCTGGGCGCTGGCCGGCGCGGGCGCCCTCATCGCGGTGTGCGCCCCGGTGGCGGGTCTGCGCTCGGACCGTTCGGGGCGGCGGACGTTCTGGCTGGCCGTCAACACGATGGTCGTCGTCGTCATCTCGGCGTCGTTGTTCTTCGTCGCACCCGGCCCGAGCAACCTCTGGCTGGGGCTGACGCTCCTGGCAGTCGGCAACATCTTCTTCGAGCTCGCCTCGGTGAACTACTACGCCATGCTCAACGGGATCTCCACGCCGCGGACGATCGGCCGCGTCTCCGGGCTGGGCTGGGGCCTGGGGTACATCGGCGGGATCGTCCTGCTCCTCTTCGTCTACTTCGGCCTCATCAGCCCGGACGTCGGCCTGTTCGGGATCACGTCCGAGAACGGCATGGACGTGCGGGTGGCGATGCTCATCTGCGCCGGCTGGACCCTGGTCTTCTCCCTGCCCGTGATCCTCACGATCCGCGACGACCGCTCCTCCCGGGGGACGCTGCCGCGGCTCGGCGTCATCGGTTCCTACCGCCTGCTGTTCCGCTCCGTGCGGAACGTGTGGCGCCAGGACCACCACACCGTGTTCTTCCTGGGCGCCAGCGCGATCTTCCGCGACGGCCTGGCGGGCGTCTTCACCTTTGGCGGGGTCGTCGCGGCCACCGTCTTCGGCTTCGCGGCCGGGGAGGTCATCGTCTTCGGTGTCGCGGCCAACCTCGTGGCAGGAGTGGCGACGATCGCCTTCGGCGCGCTGGACGACATCCTCGGCCCCAAGCGGGTCATCGTCGGCTCGCTCATCGCGATGATCCTCGCCGGCATCGGCGTCTTCCTCCTCCACGACCACGGCGCCGTCGTCTTCTGGTCCCTCGGCCTGGTCCTGTGCATCTTCGTCGGGCCGGCGCAGTCGGCCTCGCGCACCTTCCTGGCCCGTCTCATCCCCAGGGGCAAGGAGGGCGAGCTCTTCGGCCTGTACGCCACCACCGGCCGCGCCGTGAGCTTCCTCGCGCCGGCGTCCTTCGCGCTGGCGATCACCGTCGGTGCCGCCGTCACCGGCCAGAGCATCGCCGACTCGGAGTACTGGGGCATCCTCGGCATCTGCGCGGTGCTCACCGCCGGGCTGCTCCTCCTGCTGCCCGTGCGCAGCCGGGTCCGCAGCGAGAGCGCCCTGCACGAGCCGCCGCCCGTCTGAGCCTCGCTACCCTGACGACCATGCTGCCGCGCACCGGGATCGGGACCGACGTCCACGCCTTCGCCCCGGAGGGCAGTGACCGCCCGCTCCACGTCGCCTGCCTCGAGTGGCCCGGCGAGGTGGGCCTGGAGGGCCACTCCGACGGCGACGTCGCCGCGCACGCTGCCTGCGACGCTCTCCTGTCCGCGGCCGGCCTCGGGGACCTCGGCTCTCGGTTCGGGACGTCCGACCCCCGCTGGGCGGGGGCGTCCGGCGCGGAGTTCCTCGCTGCCACCGCGGCCCTCGTCCGCGAGGCCGGCTTCGAGATCGGCAACGTCGCCGTCCAGGTCATCGGCAACCGGCCGCGGATCGGCCGCCGCCGGGAGGAGGCCGCTGAGGCGATGTCCCGCGCCGTCGGGGCGCCCGTCAGCCTGTCGGCGACGACGACCGACGGGCTCGGCTTCACCGGCCGCGGCGAGGGGCTGCTGGCCGTCGCCACCGCCCTCGTCGCCCGCTGAGGACGAGCGGGCGGACGAGCAGGACGCTGAGCCGGTCGAGGGTGGCGAGGCAGACGCGGCGCTCAGCGGCGGGGCAACACGACCACCGCAGTGCCGCCGGTCACTAGCATGGGCGGGCACCCTTCCAGCGAAAGGCCTGACATGAGCGAGTCGTCCAACGGGGGTTCCTCCTCCGGCGAGTTCCCCCCGCCGCCGGGCTCCAACCCTCCGCCCCCGCCGCCCGGGCAGGGTGGCCCGTACGGCCAGCAGCCGCCCGCCGGCCAGTCTCCCTACGGCCAGCAGCCTCCGTACGGCCAGCAGCCACCCACCGGCCAGCCCCCGCACGGCCAGGCCCCGTACGGGCAGCAGCCCTACGGGCAGCAGCCGCACGGCCAGGCTCCGTACGGCCAGCAGCCGCCCTACTACGCGCAGCCCGTCTCGGACTTCTCCGTCGCCGGTCAGCCCGCCGACCTCGGCACCCGCGTCATCGCGCGGCTCATCGACAACATCCTCCTCGCCGTCGTCAACGGGATCGTCGGCTGGCTCCTCGGCGGCGAGGCCTTCGCCAACCTCCTCATGACCGGGCAGCTCGACTACGGCACGCTGGTGCTCGTCACCGTCGTCAACACGGCGATCACCCTCGGTTACTTCGTGCTCCTCGAGTCCGCGCGCGGGCAGACCCTCGGGAAGATGCTCGTCAAGGCGAGGACCGTCGGACCCGGTGGAGGCAACCCCACAACGGCCGAGGCGCTCAAGCGGAACCTGTGGACCGCTGTCGGCATCGTCGGCGTCGTCCCGGCGCTCGGGTGGGTGGGGACCCTGCTCTCCTTCGCCGCCGTCATCACCATCCTCGTGACGATCAGCAACAACACCGCCACCCGCCAGGGCTGGCACGACAACTTCGCCGGCGGCACCCGGGTGGTCAAGACCGGCTGAGCAGCCGTTCCGCCAGCTCGAGGTCCGCGGGCGTCGTGATCTTCAGCGCCGCCGCCTCACCGGGCACGAGGTGCACCTCCTCGCCCAGTGACTCCACGAGACCCGCGTCGTCCGAGACGGCGCGGGTCTCGTCGTCGGCGCGCTCGGCACCGAGCCGGTGCGCACGCTCGAGCAGCTCGCGGGAAAAGCCCTGCGGCGTCTGCACCGCCCGCAGGGTGGACCGGTCAGGTGTCTCGACGACGCGCGCCCCGCCCCCGGGCAGGTCGACGACCCGTTTGACGGTGTCGGTCACGGGGACGCCCGGTACGACGGCGTCGTGGCCCGCCTCCAGCGCCGCGACGACGCGACGCACGAGTGCGGGCCCGGCGAGACAGCGGGCGGCGTCGTGCACGAGGACGGCCTCGCAGCCGGGGGCGACGTCGTCGAGCGCGGCGAGGCCGGCGGCGACCGATGCCTGCCGGGTCGCGCCACCGGCGACCACCCGCACGGGGACGTCACTGCCCGGCACCAGCGCGCCGGGGAAGAGGGACGCGACCTCGGCGAGGTGCCCGTCAGGGGCGGTGACGACGACTCCGTCGACCACCCCGGAGGCCGCCAGCCCGCGCGCGGCGTGGACGAGGAGCGGTGTGCCGCCGAGCGGGACGAGGGCCTTGGGCAGGGCGTGCCCGAGGCGGGTGCCCGAGCCGGCAGCCGTGAGGACCGCGGCGCAGCGCACGTGGGTCAGGAGGCGAGGACGTCGTCGAGGATGGCCTCGGCCTTGTCCTCCTCGGTGCGCTCGGCGAGGGCGAGCTCGGAGACGAGGATCTGGCGGGCCTTGGCGAGCATGCGCTTCTCCCCGGCCGACAGGCCGCGGTCCTGGTCACGGCGGGACAGGTCGCGCACGACCTCGGCGACCTTGATGACGTCGCCGGACGCGATCTTCTCGACGTTCGCCTTGTACCGGCGCGACCAGTTGGTCGGCTCCTCGGTGTAGGGGGCGCGCAGCACCTCGAAGACCTTCTCCAGGCCCTCCTTGCCCACGACGTCACGCACGCCGACGAGGTCGACGTTGTCCGCCGGGACCTCGATCGTCAGGTCGCCCTGGGCGACACGGAGCTTGAGGTAGAGCTTCTCCTCGCCCCTGATGACCTTCTTCGAGATCGCCTCGATGAGGGCGGCTCCGTGGTGGGGATAGACGACGGTCTCACCGACGGTGAAGGTCATAGTTGTCATGCTCCTTGGTCGCGAGGAGTGCCTATTCTAGCACGCGGAAATGGCGCCATTCCGCGGGTTCCGCCGTTCCTCCCACCCGCGCGAGCCGGTCGCCGCGCGTGGCCGGGATCGCGCGTACGGCCGCGCGTGCGGGGCCCGCGGCCCGGTAGCCTGGGGGGACACGTCGACGAAGGAGACCGTCTTGGCCCGCTTCCACCACCTGCTTCGGGGCGCCGCAGTGCTCGGTGCCTCCGCGCTCGTCGCCAGCTGCAGCGTGATGACCCCGATCCAGACCGCCGAGCTGTACAACGCGGGTGACGGCGTCCGGGTCGAGATCACCGACGAGGTCCGGGCCGAGAACCTCATGGTCCTGTCCGAGGAGGAGGGCGCCGAGGGCCAGGTCTTCGGCAGCCTCGTCAACGACACCGAGGAGGACGTCGTCATGTCGCTGACCATCGGCGACGGCGGCATCCAGGTCCCCGTCCCCGCCAACGAGCACGTCCTGCTCGGCGTCGAGGAGATCGTCGTCGTGCCGTCCGTGCCCGTCGCCCCGGGCGCCAACGCGGAGGGCCTCGTCGAGGCGACCGGCCTCGGGACGGTCTCAGCGAACGTGCCGGTGCTCGACTCGACGCTCCCCCAGTACGCCGACTACGTGCCGTGACCGGCGTCAGCCGGCGGCGGGTCCCTCGATCCGGTCGACGGCGGCCATGACCCGCTCGCGCAGGTCCGCGGAGATCGGCGCTGCGCCCGCCACCTCCGGTGACGCGGCGCGCGCCTGGCCCTCCTCGCTGGCGATGTAGCTGAGCAGGGCCTGCACCGACTGCGCCTTCTCGGCGCTGTCGTAGCGCGTGCAGGCGATCGTGTAGGAGATGAGAACGACGGGGTAGGCGCCGGACGTCTCGGTGGCCCGGTCGAGCTCGATGATGAGCCGGGTGTCCGTGGCGCCCGGGGCGGGCGGCGACGCGTCGACGACGGCGGCCGCCGCCTCCGGGGAGAACGGCACGAACTCCTCGCCCACGCCGACCGCGACGGTGCCCAGCTCGGCGGTCACCTGGGAGGCGTCGACGTAGCCGATCGTCCCCTCGGCGGCCTCGAGGGTGGAGACCATCCCGACGTTCTGCTGGCCCGAGTGGGTCCCCGAGCGCGGCCACGTGCCGCTCGGCTCGTGCGGCCAGGCACCGCCGCCCGCCTGCGCGAGGTACTCGGTGAAGTTCTCCGTCGTGCCGGAGTCGTCGGACCGGTTGACCGGCACGACCCTCAGGTCCGGCAGGTCCACGCCCGGGTTGGTCGCGATGATCGCGGGGTCGTCCCACCGCTCGATGCGGCCGTCGAACATCCCGGCGATCGTCTCGGGCGCGAGCTGGAGGTGCTCCACGTCCAGCCCGGGCAGGTGGTAGGCGACGGCGATCGGGGAGATGTACAGCGGCAGCTCCAGGACCTCCCCGCCCTCGCAGCGCTCCTGCGCCTCGAGGACCTCCTCGTCGTCGAGGTGGGCGTCGGAGCCGGCGAAGTCGACGGCGCCGGTCGTGAACATCTCCCGGCCCGCCCCGGACCCGGTCGGGTCGTAGGACGCGAGGATCTCGGGGTTCAGGTCGTGCAGGCCGGCGAGCCACGCCTGCATCGCGATCTCCTGGGACGAGGCGCCCGCGCCGGCGATCGAGGAGCTGTCCGTGCCGCACCCGGCCGCGGCGACCACGACGAGTGCCGTCCCGGCCGCGAGTCGTCGTCCCGTGCGCTTGATCATCCCGTCCCCTGTCGTGTCGCTGAGGTGTCCAGCAGCACCGACAGGTTACGGGGTCTGCTCCGGTGCGACGAGCTTGTACCCGAGCCCCCGGACGGTGAGGAGCATCTCGGGCGCGGAGGGCTCCGGCTCGATCTTCGCCCGGATGCGCTTGACGTGGACGTCCAGGGTCTTGGTGTCCCCCACGTAGTCCGCCCCCCACACCCGGTCGATGAGCTGGCCGCGGGTGAGGACGTGGTCGGCGTTGCGCATGAGGACCTCGAGGAGCTCGAACTCCCGCAGCGGCATCCGCACCGGCTGGCCGCCGACGACGAGCTCGTGGCGGCCCACGTCCATCCGCACCCGGCCGACCTCGAGGACGCCCGCCGACTCCTCCCCCGCCGCCTCGCTCCCGCGGCGCAGGACCGCCCGGACCCGGGCGACGAGCTCGCGGTAGGAGTACGGCTTGGTCACGTAGTCGTCGGCGCCGAGCTCGAGGCCGAGCACCTTGTCGAACTCGTCGTCCTTGGCGGTGAGCATGATGACCGGTGTGTTGCCCTGCCGGCGCAGCTCGCGGCACACCTCGGTCCCGGACATGCCGGGCAGCATGAGGTCGAGGAGGACGAGGTCGGGGGCCGCGCGGTCGAAGGCGGACAGGGCGTCCAGCCCGTTGTCGACGGCGACGACGTCGTACCCGTCCCGCTCGAGCTGGTAGGTGAGCGGCTCCCGGTAGGACTCCTCGTCCTCGACGAGCAGGATCGTGGTCATGGTTGTCTCGGCACTCCTGTCGCAGGCGGCGGGGCGGTGGCGGGCTCGGTGGGTGACGCCGGCGGGTCGGCGAGCGGCAGGACGAGGGTGAAGGTCGACCCGGCGCCGGGCTTGGACCACACCTCGGCCTCACCGCCGTGGTCGGCGGCGACGTGCTTGACGATGCTCAGGCCCAGGCCGGTCCCGCCGGTGCGGCGGGCACGGGCTGGGTCACCCCGGTAGAAGCGTTCGAAGATCCGCTCCTGCTGGGCGGGCGAGATCCCCTCCCCCTGGTCGACGACGGCGATGCGCACCTGGTCCCCGTCGCGCGCCACGCCCACGGACACGCGTCCGAGCGGGTCGGAGTGGCGCAGGGCGTTGTCGAGGAGGTTGCGCACGGCGGTGGTCAGGAGGTCGGCGTCGCCGAAGACGTGCAGGCCGCTCTCACCGCCGACGGCGAGCGTGATGCGCCGCGACTCCGCCTCGACGCGCACGCGGTCGGCGGCCTCGGTGACGACGGCGTCGACGTCGACGAGCTCGGAGTCCACGAGCGCGTCCGGCTCCTGGAGCCGCGACAGGTCGATGATCTCCTGGACGAGCGCCGTGAGCCGGCGGGACTCGCGCCGCATCTGGGCGGTGAAGCGGCGCACGGCCTCGGGGTCGTCGGCCGCCTCCTCGACGGTCTCGCTGAGCAGTGCGAGGGCACCGACGGGCGTCTTGAGCTCGTGGGACACGTTGGCCACGAAGTCGCGGCGCACCTGGTCCAGGCGGCGGGCTGCGGTGTGGTCGTCCGCGACGACGAGGATGCGGCCGGCGGTGAGCGGCACGACGCGCAGCTGGAAGATCATCTCGCCCGCGCCGGCGAGCGGGCCGCGCGGGAGGCTGAGCTCGCGGTCGTACGGGACGCCGTCGGCGCGCACGCGCTCGACGAGCTCGGTGACGACGGGCAGGGCCACGCGGCCGGAGCGCACGAGGCCGTAGCTGTAGGCCGAGGGGCTGGCCTGGAGGACGTCCCCGGTGGCGTCCAGGACGAGGACCGTGGAGCGTAGCGCCCGCAGCAGCTCCCGGGCGTCCTTGCTCACGCCCTCGCTGATCGGCGTGACGGCAGGCGCGCGACGCGCCCGCGCGGGGAAGAAGCCGCGCACGAGGGCGCCGACCGCCACCCCCACCAGCGCGACGACGACGAACGGCCAGATCCCCTCCACGAGTCCGAGGGTAAGCCCCTCCGCGGCCCGCGAGGCCGGTCGTCCGGGCGGACACCCGGCTGTTCACCCGGCCGCCACCTGTCGTTCACCGCCCCCTGGAACGCTACGGTGTGATCACGACGAGACCGAGGAGAGCGAAACGTGCGCGAGATCTTCATGCAGGAGCTGGCCCAGGTCGGTGAGGACCTCCAGCGGATGAGCCGGCTGGTCATCGACGCGATCGAGAAGGCCTCCACCGCGCTCCAGACCGCCGACCTCCAGCTGGCCGAGCAGGTCATCCGCGCCGACGAGCAGATCGACGAGATCGAGCGGAGCCTCGACGAGCAGTGCATCTCGCTGCTGGCCCGCCAGGCGCCGGTCGCCACCGACCTGCGCGTCGTCATCGCGGCGCTGCGGATGTCGGCGACCATCGAGCGGATGGGCGACCTCGCCCGGCACATCGCCTACGTGGCGCGTGGACGTTACCCCGAGGTGGCCCCGAGCCCCGCGATGCGGGAGATCTTCGCCCAGATGGGCGAGGCCGCGACGAAGGTTGCCCACCAGGTCAGCGACCTCCTCGCGACCCGCGACCTCGAGCTGGCAGCCGGCGTGGAGCGCGACGACGACGCCCTCGACGCCCTCCACAAGCAGACCTTCGCGATCCTCCTCGACCCCGAGATCGAGATGACCAAGCAGCAGATGGTCGACGGCGTGCTCCTGGGCCGGTACTTCGAGCGCTTCGGTGACCACGGCGTCTCGGTCGCCCGTCGCACGAGCTACCTCGTCACCGGTGACCTCACCAACTCCGTCGCCCGCGACGAGACCGCCGGCGAGCGCTGACGGCCGCACGACGAACGGGGGCCGGCTGAGCCGGCCCCCGTTCGTCGTGCGTCGGTCCTACTTGCCCTGGTTGGCGACCGCGGCGATCGCCGCCTCGGCGGCGGACGGGTCGAGGTAGCGACCACCGGGGGTGGTGGGCTTGAGGTTCTCGTCCAGCTCGTAGAGGAGCGGGATGCCGGTGGGCACGTTGAGACCGGAGATCGTGTCGTCGTCGATGCCGTCAAGGTGCTTGATGATCGCGCGCAGGGAGTTCCCGTGCGCGGCGACGAGGACGGTCTTTCCGGCCTTGAGGTCAGGAATGACGTCGGACTCCCAGTAGGGAAGCGCGCGCTCGAGGACGTCCTTGAGGCACTCGCTCGCCGGAATGGGCTCACCGGCATAACGCGGGTCGCTGTCCTGGGAGAACTCCGAGCCGGCCTCGATCGCCGGCGGCGGGACGTCGTAGGAGCGGCGCCAGAGCATGAACTGCTCCTCGCCGTACTCCTCGCGGATCGCCTTCTTGTCCTTGCCCTGGAGAGCGCCGTAGTGGCGCTCGTTGAGACGCCAGTGGCGCTTGACCGGAATCCAGTGACGGTTTGCGCGGTCGAGCGCGAGGTTCGCCGTCATGATGGCACGGCGCAGCAGGGAGGTGTGGACGACGTCGGGCTCGATACCGGCGTCGAGGAGCAGGTCGCCGCCGCGCAGCGCCTCCTCGGTGCCCTTCTCCGAGAGCGGGACGTCCACCCAGCCGGTGAACAGGTTCTTGGCGTTCCAGTCGCTCTCGCCGTGGCGGAGCAGCACAAGCGTGTAGGTCATACCCCCATCATCACCCATGAGGGCCGCGGCGTCGCGGTGCCTTTCGTCCCGTGGACGCGCGAGAGGGCCACGGACCTGGTGGTCCGCAGCCCTCCCCTCGCGTCAGTTCGCCTTGGCGTAGGCCTCGGTGACCTCGGCCGGGATACGGCCGCGGTCGGAGACCGTGTAGCCGTTGGCGCGGGCCCACTCGCGGACCTTCGCGGCGTCACTGCTCCCCCCGCCGCCGCTCGTACGACGCCCCGAGCGGGCGCCGCCGCTCGTCCGGCGTCCGCCGGCCCGGCGGGCGTGGCCGACCCAGGGGGCGAGCGCGTCACGCAGCTTGGCGGCATTGTCGGTCGTGAGGTCGATCTCGTAGTTCACGCCGTCAAGGCTGAAGAGGACCGTCTCGTCCGCGGGAGTCCCGTCCACATCGTCGATAAGAGTGACCATGACCTTCTGCACCATCTGATTCTCTTCCTGTACTTCTCAGTCCTGAGGACCGCAGCGATGATCGCTCCCGCTACCCCCTGCCGAATAGCGATACACACACACTAATTCGGGGAATCGTCATTGTCACGCTGCGCGGCAATATCATCTTGAGCGACGAGTGAAGCGGAGTTGTTCGCCTCGTTCTCGAGTTCCCGAATTGCCGCTCGTTCACGACGGTCGGCGAAGAGAATGGCGCGCAGCACGACGACGAAGATGATCGCCAGGCCGATGGAGGGAAGCAGCGCCACAACGTAGTCCATAAGACCATCGTACGTCTGCGGGAGGGGGGTGGAGCCGCCTGTGGGAATCGAACCCACGACCTTCTCATTACGAGTGAGACGCTCTGCCGACTGAGCTAAGGCGGCGCGGCCCGCGCGGGGCAGCGCGGACCACTGTACCGGGGCGAGCCCCGTGGACCAAAAAGGTCAGCAGACGAGGCCGTCCTCGGGGACGGTGCCCTCGAGGAGGAAGCCGTCCACGGCATCGGTGACGCAGTCGTCCGCGCGCCCGTAGGCCGTGTGCCCCTCGCCCTCGTAGGTCACCAGCACGCCGGACTCCAGCTGCTCCGCGAGCTGCTCGGACCACGGGTACGGGGTCGCGGGGTCACCGGTCGTCCCGATGACGACGATGGGCTCCGCACCAGCGGCGCTGACGGGGGCGCGCTCGACGCGCGGCTCGTGGGGCCACGCGGCGCAGGTGACGTCGCCGTAGGCGAGGGCCGGGCCGAAGGTCGGGGAGATCTTCTCCAGCTCCGCGGCCTGCTCCCGCCACTCCTTGGGCCCGCCCTCGACGGGGTAGTCGATGCAGTTGATGGCGATGTTCGCCTCGTTGGAGTTCGTCAGGTACGTCCCGTCCTCCTCACGCTCGGCGGCGAGGTCGGCGAGGAAGAGCAGCTGCGAGCCGTCCTGCTGGTTCATCGCGGCGTCCAGGGCGGAGGTGAGGAGCATCCAGTACGCGTCGTCGTACAGCGGCATGATGATCCCGGAGAACATGAGCGGGGCGGTGAGCTTGCGGTCCGTGCCCGTCTCCAGCGGCGTGTGGGAGGCCAGCTCGAGCAGGTCCCGCACCTGCCCGACCGCGGTGTCGACGTCACCGCTGAGCGGGCATCCGCCGCCGGCGAGGCAGTCCTCGGCGTACGCGCGGATCGCGCGCTCGAAGCCCGCCGCCTGCCCCAGCACGATCTCGTCGCTGCTCAGCGAGGGGTCGAGCGCCCCGTCGAGAACCATGCGTCCGACGTTCTCGGGGAAGAGCTCGGCGTACACGGCACCGAGGTGGGTCCCGTAGGAGTAGCCGAGGTAGTCGAGGCGGGGCTCCTCGAGCACGTGCCGCAGCACGTCGAGGTCCCGGGCGGCGCTGACGGTGTCGACGTAGGGGAGCAGCTCGCCGCTGTTCTCCTCGCAGGCCGCGGCGAGCTCGTCGGCGGCCGCCGTGAACGCGGCCATGCCCTCCTCCGTGCTCGTGTCGAAGTCCTCCGAGCGCATCTCGTCCAGCTCGGGGTCGCTGACGCAGTCCACCGGGGTGGAGGCGCCCACACCGCGCGGGTCGAAGCCGACGACGTCGTACCCGTCGAGGAGGTCGGCGGAGAACATGAGCGGGGCGGCCTCGACGAGCTGGACGCCGGAGCCCCCGGGACCGCCGGGGTTGATGAGCAGCGAGCCGACCGGCTCGTCGGCACCCGCGGCGCGGCGCTTGACGGCGAGGGAGATCGTCTCGCCGTCGGGCTCCTCCCAGTCGAGGGGCACGGTGACGTCGGTGCAGTCGAAGCCGTTGCCACAGTCCTCCCAGCTCAGGGACTGCCCGTAGACGTCCTCGAGCCCGGCGGGCACCTCCGGCATCGGCTCGTCGGTGCGCGGGGAGCGCGACTCCTCGGCGGTGGCGCCGTCGGGGTCCTCGCTCGCGCTGCAGGCGACGAGGGCGGTCACGGTGACGAGCGCGAGGCTCGCGCGCAGGATCCGGCTCACCGGCGCCACTCTACAAGTGGGCCGCGCCCGCCTGCGGGCGGAGCTCGACCATCATCGCCTCGACCGCCAGGAGAGGGGCGACGTTCGCCGCGAGGCGGGTCCGCGCGGTCCCGACGGCGTCCATCCGCTGCACGGTCTGCTCGGCGGTGGAGTCACCGGCCAGGGCGCGGAGCTCCGCCGCGAGGTCGGTGTTGACGAGCGGCACGTCGGCGCCGAGCTGGACGACGAGGACGTCGCGGTAGAGGGAGAGGAGGTCGACCATCGCGCGGTCCAGGACGTCGCGCTGCGCGCGCGTGGCGCGGCTCTTCTGGTTGTCCTCCAGGCGCTTGACCTGGGACCGCACGGCGGGCGGCAGCCGCGTCTCCCCCTCGGCGCCGAGCGTGCGCAGCAGCTCGGCACGCTCGGCGGCGTCGCGCTCCTCCGTGGCTGCCTTCCCCTCGGCCTGGGCGAGCTCGACGAGGTCCGCGGCGGCGAGCACGGCGTCCCCGACCCCGCGGATGCGGCTCGGCACGGTGAGGATGGCCCGGCGCCGCTCCCGCGCCTGCGGGTCGGTCGCCAGCCGGCGTGCCACCCCGACGTGGCTCTGGGCGGCGCGCGCGGCCATGAGGGCGATGCGCGGCTCGATGCCGTCGCGGCGCACGAGCAGCTCGGCGACGTCCTCGGCGGCCGGGACCCGCAGCGAGACGGTCCGGCACCGGGAGCGGATGGTGGCGATGAGGTCCTGCGGGCTCGGGGCGCACAGCAGCCACACCGTGCGCGGCGGCGGTTCCTCGATCGCCTTGAGCAGGACGTTGGACGTGCGCTCGACCATCCGGTCGGCGTCCTCCATGAGCATGACCCGCCAGCGCCCCTGGGAGGGGGACTGCTGGGCGTCGGAGACGATCGGGCGCATGTCCTCGATGCGGAAGCTCACCCGCTCGGTGGTGATGACCTGGAGGTCGGCGTGCGTGCCGGCGAGGGTGGTCGTGCAGCCGTGGCAGTGTCCGCAGCCCACCTCGTGCGGGTCGGTGCAGGCGAGCGCGGCCGCGAAGGCGCGCGCGGCGACCGACCGGCCCGAGCCGGGCGGGCCGGTGATCAGCCAGGCGTGGGTCATGCCCGTGCCGCGCGAGTCACCCCCGGCGGCGATCCCGCGGGCCGCCTCGGCCGCCGAGCGCAGCGTCTGTACCGCCTCGCGCTGACCGACGACGTCGTCCCACACGCTCATCGGTCAACCCCCAGGAGCGGGGCCAGGCGGGTGACGACGGCGCGGTGGACCTCCCGCGGCGGCAGTGCCGCGTCGACGACCACGTAACGGTCCGGCTCGGCGGCCGCGAGGTCGAGGAACCCGGCGCGCACCTCCTCGTGGAAGGTGTGCGGCTCCCGCTCGAGACGGTCCGGCGCGCCCGAGCGGCGGGCGGCGGCCGTGGCGGCGTCGAGGTCGAGGACGACGGTGAGGTCGGGCAGCAGGCCGCCGGTCGCCCAGGTCGACAGCTCGCGGACCTCCTCGCGGCCCAGCCGGCGGCCGGCGCCCTGGTAGGCGACGGAGGAGTCGATGTACCGGTCGGTGACGACGACGGCGCCCCGGGCCAGGGCGGGCCGGACGAGCGTGTGGACGTGGTGGGCGCGGTCGGCGGCGTAGAGGAGCGCCTCGGTCCGCGGGTCGAGGTCCTCGCCGTGGAGCACCTCGCGGCGCAGGGTGCGGCCCAGGTCCGTGCCGCCGGGCTCCCGGGTGAGGACGACCTCGCGGCCCCGCGCCTCGAGCCACTCCCGCAGCAGCCCGGCCTGGGTGGTCTTGCCCGAGCCGTCCCCGCCCTCGAGGGCGATGAACAGGGGCGCTGCGTGGGTCGTCACCGCCCCAGCCTAACGAGCCCCGCCGACACCCCAGGTCCCCGCTGCCCGTCGCCGAGAGCCCGCGGCGACGGGGCGGGAGGGACTACTCACCCGGGTAGACGACCCCGAGCTGGCGGCGGACCTCGTCCATCGTCTCCATGACCGCGACGGTGTCGTCCCAGCTCATCGTCCCCGACTGCGCGCGGCCATCGGCGACGCAGCGGGCCACCTCGGCGGCCTCGTACTGGAAGCCGCCCTCGTGGCGCGGGCGGACGGTGACCTGCTCGTCGCCGCGGGTCACGGTGAACGTCGTCGGGCCGTAGAAGGGTCCCTCGATCTCGATGACGCCCTCGGTCCCGCTGATGGCGGCCCGGCCGGGCGTGCGGACCCAGAGCGTCGACGAGCACACCGCCTGCGTCGTGGCGCCGAACTGCAGGAGCACGGTCTCCTGGCCGTCGACGCCGGTCTCCGTGAGGCTGCCGGCGGCCACGACGGCGTCGGGCGTGCCGAGCAGGTCGTGGGCGAAGGACACCGGGTAGACGCCGAGGTCGAGGAGCGCCCCGCCCGCGAGCGCCGGGTTGAGCAGACGACCGGCCGGGTCCTGGTCCAGGCGCTGCCCGTGGTCGGCGTGCAGGGCGACCACCTCACCGATGGCACCGCTGCGCACGAGCTCGCGGATCGCGACGACGTGGGGCAGGAAGCGGGTCCACATGGCCTCCATGACGAAGACGCCGCGCCCCTCGGCGGCCGCGAACACCTCCCGGGCCTCGGCGGCGCTGCGGGTGAAGGCCTTCTCGACGAGGACGTGCTTGCCGGCCTCGACGGCGAGCAGCGCGTGGTCGCGGTGCTCGCTGTGCGGCGTGGCGACGTAGACGGCGTCGACGTCCTCGTCCGCGAGGAGCGCGTCGTACCCGCCGTGGGAGCGGTCGATCCCGTGCTCCTCGGCGAAGGCCGCGGCACGGGCACCGTCCCGCGACCCGACGGCGACGACCCGGCCGCTGCTGTGCGCGGGCACCTGCCGGGCGAAGGTCCGGGCGATGCCGCCCGCACCGAGGATGCCCCAGCGCAGCGGCGGCGCGTCGAGGGGGTCGGGGGCGGAGGTCAGCTCGAGCGTCGAGGTCATGGCAGGAGGCTAGCGGCCCCCGCCGGGGCCGAGGTCGCCCATCGGGTCGTACCCGTACCGGGCGCCGGGGCTGTCCGGCCCGAGGGTCGACGCACCGCCCGGCAGCCGCTCGGCGCGGCTCGCGCGCTGCCTCGCGCCCCGCTGGAGCAGGACGATCCCCACCGCCTGGCCGACCGCGAGGGCGGCGACCACGCCGATGAAGACCCCGAACGGCACGAGGTCGAACACCCACAGCAGGGCGGTGGTGCTGAGCACCACGCCGCTGACCGTCGCCATGGCGAGGAAGTGCCGCGGGTTGATGGTCGGCTGCGCGGGCGGTGCCATGTCAGGCCTTCTTCTTCGCGGGTGCCTTCTTGGCAGCCGGCTTGCGGGTGGGGGTCTTGCGGGTGGTCGTCTTCTTGGCCGGGGCCTTGGCACGCTTCTCGGCGAGGAGCTCGAACGCACGCTCGGGCGTGACCGTCTCGACGTCGTCGTCCTTGCGGAGGGTCGCGTTGGTCGTGCCGTCGGTGACGTACGGGCCGAAGCGACCGTCCTTAACGACGACGGGCTTGCCGCTGACCGGGTCCTCACCGAGCTCGCGCAGCGGCGGCTTGGCGGTGGCCCCGCGGCCGCGCTTGGGCTGCTTGTAGAGCTCGAGGGCCTCCTCGAGGGTGATCTCGAAGATCTGGTCCTCACCGTCGGGCAGCGTGCGGGAGTCGGTGCCCTTCTTGAGGTAGGCACCGTAGCGGCCGTTCTGCGCGGTGATCTCCTCACCGGACTCCGGGTCGGTGCCGACGACGCGCGGCAGGGACAGCAGCCGCAGGGCGTCCTCGAGGCTCACCGTCTCCAGCTGCATCGTCTTGAACAGCGACGCCGTGCGCGGCTTGGGTGCGGCCTTCTTCTTCGCGGGCTTCTTCGCGCCCTCGGCGGCTGCCGGCTCCTCCGGCTCGGGCAGCACCTCGGTGACGTAGGGGCCGTAGCGCCCGGTCCTCGCGATGATCGTGTGTCCGGTCCCCGGGTCGGTCCCGAGCTCGCGCCCGTCCTCGGCGCTGGCCGCGAGCAGCTCGCGGGCCTTGTCGACGGTGAGCTCGTCGGGGGCGACGTCGTCGGGCACGGAGGCGCGCTTGCCCTCCTCCTCGGTGGTCTCGAGGTAGGGGCCGTAGCGGCCCACCCGCAGCGTGATGCCCTCGCCGATGTCGATGCTGTTGACCGCGCGCGCGTCGATGTCGACGAGGCTCTCGACCTGCGTGCGCAGCCCCTCGCGCTCCCCCTCGCCGCGGTAGAACCGCGCGAGCCACTCGACGCGGTCCTCCTGACCGGCGGCGATCTGGTCGAGGTCGGTCTCCATCGCGGCGGTGAAGTCGTAGTCGACGAGCCGGGGCAGGTACTCCTCGAGCAGCCGGACCACCGAGAAGGCGAGCCAGGTCGGGACGAGGGCCTGACCGCGGCGCTCGACGTAGCCACGGTCGGTGATGACGGAGATCGTCGCCGCGTAGGTGGAGGGGCGGCCGATGCCGCGCTCCTCCATCACCTTGACGAGGCTGGCCTCGGTGTAGCGCGGGGGTGGGGTGGTCTCGTGCCCCTCGGCACGGACGGACTCGGTGCCGACCGGGTCGCCCTCGGCCAGCTGCGGGAGGCGGGTCTCCTTGTCCTGCGCACCGGACTCGGCGTAGCGCTCGGCGTCCCGGCCCTCCTCGTAGGTGGCGAGGAAGCCGCGGAAGGTGATGACGGTGCCGGAGGCGCTGAGCTCGGCCTGGCGGGTGCCCTCGGCCAGCGCGGCGTCGGCGCGCAGGCGCACGGTCGCGGTGGAGCCGGTGGCGTCGGCCATCTGCGAGGCGACGGTGCGCTTCCAGATGAGCTCGTAGAGCCGGAACTGGGCCCCGGTGAGCTGGCCGGCCACCTGGGCGGGGGTGCGGAAGGAGTCACCGGCGGGCCGGATGGCCTCGTGCGCCTCCTGGGCGCCCTTGGACTTCTGCGCGTAGAACCGGGGCTTGGCCGGGACGTAGTTCGCGCCGTACAGCTCGGTGGCCTGCGCCCGGGCCGCGGCGATCGCCTGCTGCGACAGCGCCGAGGAGTCCGTCCGCATGTAGGTGATGAAGCCGTTCTCGTACAGCCCCTGCGCGGTGCGCATGGCCTCGCGGGCGCTCATCCGCAGCTTGCGGCTGGCCTCCTGCTGCAGCGTGGAGGTGGTGAACGGCGCGGCGGGACGGCGGGTGTACGGCTTGGTCTCCATCGAGGAGACCCGCGCGGGCGCCTGCTCGAGCGCCTCGGCCAGCGCCGTGGCGGTGGCCTCCTCGAGGTGCACGACGCTGTTCCTGCGGGCGGCAGCGGTCAGCTGGCCGTCGTCACCGAAGTCACGCCCGGTGGCGACCTTCGCGCCGTCGAGGCTGACGAGACGCGCCTCGAAGGGGCGGGTGCCCCCGCCGTCGTCGCCGGTGAAGGTGCCCTTGACGTCCCAGTAGGAGGCGGCGCGGAAGGCCATGCGCTCGCGCTCCCGCTCGACGACCATCCGGGTGGCCACGGACTGGACACGGCCCGCGGAGATGCGCGGGCGGACCTTGCGCCACAGCAGCGGGGAGACCTCGTAACCGACGAGGCGGTCGAGGATGCGGCGCGCCTCCTGGGCGTCGACGAGGCGCTCGTCGAGCTCGCGGGTGTTCTCCAGCGCGCGGGCGATGGCCTCCTTGGTGATCTCGTGGAAGACCATCCGCTTGACCGGCACCTTGGGCTTGAGGACGTCGAGGAGGTGCCAGGCGATGGCCTCCCCCTCGCGGTCCTCATCGGTGGCGAGGTAGAGCTCGTCGGCGTCCTTGAGGGCGCGCTTGAGCTCGGTGACCTTCTTCTTCTTGTCGGCGTCGACGACGTAGTACGGCTCGAAGTCGCCCTCGACGTCGATGGCGAACTTGCCGAAGGGGCCCTTCTTCATCTCGGCGGGCAGCTCGGAGGGCTGAGGCAGGTCGCGGATGTGCCCGACGCTGGCCTCGACGTCGAACTCCGGCCCGAGATATCCGCCGATGGTGCGCGCCTTCGCGGGCGACTCGACGATCACGAGCTTGCGGGTACCTGTCACCGCCTACCTTCCTTCTGTCCACAGGGGGCGTGTCGGGGTGACGGTACCCGATGGGGCTCGCAGGTGTCGGGGTCGGCTCGGCCGCGGCAGGCCCGGGCGGGTGCCCACAGGAGGAGGGGACGTGGGTGCGGCAGCCGGGCGGGCGCCGTCGCGGCCGCGGGTCAGTCGGCGGGCAGGAGGACGCCGTCGAGGAGCAGCTCGCGGGCGGCGGGCAGCACCTCGGCGGCGACGGCGTCGGCTGCCTGATCGAGGACGACGGCGAGCCCAGCGACGATCTGTCCGAGCGTCAGCTCACCGTCGCAGGCGCCGACGGCCCCGGCGACGAGCGTGCCGGGCTGGTAGGTCCGGCCGAAGCCGCCGCCCTGGCGCAGGAGGAGGACGCGCGGGTCGGGCTCCCCGGGACGCAGGTGGCGCTCCTCGGTGACGTCCTCGGCCACCCGCAGACGGTGGTCGGCGAGGGCGGCGTCGTCCGTCGCGGCGAGCCACTCCTGGGCGGCGAGCACGTGGGCGACGTGGCCGCCGAGCGGGCGGTGGACGGGCGTGGTGACCTCCTCGACGCGGCGCCAGCGTGGACGGGACCCCTCGGTAGGCCGGCGCAGGACGAGGTAGCCGAACCCGACGCCCTCCACCCCGCGGGCGGCGAAGTCGTCCAGCCACGCGGACAGCGCGGTGTCGAAGAGCGCGGTGCCCGGCCGCAGGCCGCCGTCGCGCAACCAGGTGTGGGCGTACTCGGCGGGGTCCTGCACCTCGCGCTGGACCACCCACCCGTCGGTGCCCGCGGCCTCGAGCCAGGTGCCCACCCGCTCGCGCCAGTCCTCGCCGGCGTGGTGCTCCCAGTTGCCGAGGAGCTGCGCCACGCCCCCGGCTGCGAGGTGGGTGCCGAGACCGGAGACCAGGTCGGCGACGAGCGAGTCACCGGGCATGGCGCCGTCGCGGTACTCCATGACCGGCAGGCCGGCGGCGTGGGCGGCGGGCGGGGTGATGACGAACGGCGGGTTCGACACGACGAGGTCGAAGCGCTCCCCGGCCACCGGCTCGAGCAGCGAGCCCTCGCGCAGCTCGACCGACGTCCCGGCGAGAGAGGAGTTGAAGGCGGCGAAGTCCAGGGCGCGGCGGGAGATGTCCGTGCCGAGGACGTGCTCGGCGTGCCGGGTCGCGTGGAGCGCCTGGACGCCGCAGCCGGTGCCGAGGTCGAGCACCCGGGGCCGGTGGTCGCGGACCGTGATGCGGGCGAGGGTGAGGGAGGCGCCCCCGATGCCGAGGACGTGGTCGGCGTGGAGGCTGCGGCCGGTGGCGAGCTCCCCGAGGTCGGAGGTCACCCACCAGCGGGCGTCACCGGCCGCGTCGCTCGCCTCGTAGGGCCGCAGGTCGACGGCGGCGCGCACCTCGTCGGCGGCGTCCTCCCCCGCCGCGGTGACGAGCCCGACGGCGGTGGCTCCCGCCGTCGTCGTCCGCGGCAGCGCGGCGTCGAGGGCGGCCCGGGACACCGCCCCGCCGAGGAGGAAGAGCCGGGAGAGGACCGCGGCGGGCTCGCGCGCTCCCTCCGTCGCGCGGCGGGCGGCGACCGGCTCCTCACGCCGGAGCGCGGCCGCCGCGACGGGGCCGAGGGCGTCCTCGACGTCCGCGCGGGTGAAGCCGGCGGCGAGGTCGGCACGCAGCCCGTCGGCGAGCACGGCGGGCAGGTGGGGCGCACGAGGGCTGGGCATGGACCTGAGCGTACGGGGGTGCCCTGTGTCACAGCGGCCCGCTAGCCTCGTCAGCGTCCGCCCACGGCGCGCCGGACCGGCCCGCACGACAGGCGACGTCCGCACCCACCCGGAAGGACCACATGCGCACACGCAGGGCAGTTCTCGCCGCCACCACGGCGGCTCTCCTCCTGGCCGCGGCGGCAGCACCCGCCGCCGGCCAGCCCGTCGAGCCGGACCGGCTCGAGCTCACGCTCCTGGCCACCACCGACGTCCACGGCCACGTCTACGACTGGGACTACTTCCGGGGCACGGCCTTCCCCGCGGACGACTCCCTCGGGCTCACCCGAGTGGCCACCGCCGTCGCAGAGGTGCGGGCCGAGAAGGGCGAGGACTCCGTCCTCCTCGTCGACAACGGCGACGCGATCCAGGGCACCCCGCTCACCTACTACTACGGCATGGGCGAGGGCCGCCAGGCCATCCTCGACGACGAGACCACCCACCCCGTGGCCACCGCCTTCAACGCCCTGGACTACGACGTCCAGGTCGTCGGGAACCACGAGTACAACTACGGGCTCGACCTGCTGAGCGCCTACGACGAGGACCTCGAGGCACCGCTGCTCGGCGCCAACGTCATCGACGTCGAGACGGGTGAGCCCTACCACCAGCCCTACGAGCTCGTGGAGATGGAGATCGACGGCGAGGACGTCACCGTCGGTGTCCTCGGGCTCGTGACGCCGGGCGTGCGGGTGTGGGACAAGCAGCACGTCGAGGGCGTGCTGGAGTTCCAGGACATGGTGACGGCGGCCGAGGAGTGGGTGCCGGAGGTGAACGCGCTCGCCGACGTCGTCGTCGTCATCGCGCACACCGGTGAGGGCAACGTGGCGGACGCCGACTACGACCCCGCCGCGCTGCACGAGGACGTCACCGGCAACATCGCACGCCTGGTGCCGGGCATCGACGTCATCGTCGCCGGGCACACCCACCAGGACGTCCCCGAACGGCTGTTCACCAACGTCGCGGGCGAGCAGGTGCTGATGACCCAGCCCACCTACTGGGCCCGGTCGGTCACCGAGACCACCCTCAACCTCGTCCCGGGCAGCGAGGGCGGCTGGGAGGTCGACTGGAGCGAGGGCAACGTCCCGACGGCGGTGGCGCACCGCGGCACCGACCACGCGGAGGACGAGGGCCTGCGCGAGCTGCTCGCCGAGGAGCACGAGACGACGGTCGGGTACGTCAACACCCCGGTCGCGGAGTCCGTGACGGACCTGCTCGCCGAGACCTCGCGCTACGAGGACACCCCGATCATCGACTTCATCAACCACGTCCAGCAGACCACCGTCGAGGCGGCGCTGAGCGAGGAGGACCGCGCCGGGCGGACCGTCATCTCCCAGGCCTCGCCCTTCTCGCGCACGGCCGTCTTCCCCGAGGGCGAGGTGACGATCGCGGACATCGCGGGACTGTACATCTACGAGAACACGCTCTCGGCCGTGGTCCTCACCGGTGCGGAGCTGCGCGACTACCTCGAGTACTCGGCCCGGTACTTCAACCAGGTGGAGGAGGGCGCGGAGTTCGACCCGGAGACCGGCACGAACGCCGTCTACCCCGACCGCCCGGAGGGCGTGCCGGACTACAACTACGACGTCATCTCAGGGCTCGAGTACTTCATCGACATCTCCCAGCCGGTCGGTGAGCGGATCACCGGCCTGTCCCACCCCGACGGCACGCCCGTGGTCGAGGACGACGAGTTCGTCATGGCGGTGAACAACTACCGCCAGAGCGGCGGTGGGGCCTTCCCGCACGTGGCGGACGCCGAGGTGGTCTACGACGAGCGCCTGGAGATCCGCCAGCTGCTCATCGAGTGGGCCCAGGAGCGCGGTGTCATCGACCCGGCGGACTTCTTCGTCGAGAACTGGTGGCTCATCACCGAGCCGCTCCCCGAGCCGGAGCCGACGACTCCCGGCGAGGAGCCGACCGAGGAGCCCTCACCGACGACGGCGCCCACGAGCCCGGACGCGACCGCGCCGCCCACCGCCGGCCCGGGCGGCGGGCAACTGCCAGCCACCGGCGCCCCGGTCGGGGCCCTCGCGGGCCTGGCCCTGCTCACCGTGCTCGGTGGTGCCGGGGCCCTGGCCCGCCGCCGCCGGCCCGGCAGGTAGCCCGCACCACCCAGACAGCGCCGACAGCCGGATTCCTCGCGGAGGAGTCCGGCTGTCGGGGCAGGGGCGGGTGCCTAGGCTGGGGGCATGACGGTCCAGGCGGTGGTCGAGGCACGGGTGCTGTCCGCGCCCGGGTGGGTGGCGCTCGATGCCGCCCACCGGCACCGCGCCCAAGAGCTCACGCGGGCGCACCGGGAGCGCCGCTCGCGCGGTGAGCGCCACGCGGTCGAGGACTTCCTCTTCGACTACTACGCGGTGCGCGCCGGGCGGCTCGACCGCTGGCACCCCGGCACCGGGGTGACGCTCCTCGCCGACGACGAGGAGCTGCTCGCCGGCCGGGCCGGCTGGCGCTGGCACGTGCGGACCCCGGGCGGCGGGGTGCGGCTCGACGCGGAGGCTTTCGTGGCCGACCGGGGCCCGGCGCTGCGGCAGCTCCTCACCGTCCTGCGCGCCACCGCAGCGCGGCCTGCCCACCTCGGCTGCCTCGGCCTGCACGAGTGGGCGATGGTGTACCGCCAGTCCGCGGCCGAGCGGCGCCACGGCCTCCCGCTCCGGCTGGGACCGGACGGGACGGACGCGGTGGTCGAAGGCCACCCCGTCCGCTGCACGCACTTCGATGCGTTCCGCTTCTTCACCTCCGCCGCACGGCCGGTCAACCGGCTGCAGCCCACCCGCGAGAACCAGCCCGAGCTCGAGCAGCCCGGCTGCCTCCACGCGAACATGGACCTCATGCGTGCGGCCCTCACCCTGGGGCCGGCGTGCCCGGGCGAGCTGCTCCTCGACTGCGTCGAGCTGGCCCGCGACATCCGCGTCCTCGACATGCGGGCCTCGCCCTACGACGTCACGTCCCTGGGCTACCGGCCGGTCGCCATCGAGACGGCCGAGGGCCGCGCGGAGTACGTGGCCGCGCAGCGCGCCTTCGCCGAGCGGTCGGCGCCGCTGCGGGAGCGGCTCGTCGCCGTCGGGGAGAGGCTGGGGCTGTGAGTACCGTTCCCGTGCGGGCCGCAGCCCTCGCCGCCGTCGTCGTCCTGCTCGCCGCGTGCGGGGCAGAGCCCTCCCCCGGCGGGCCGGCGCAGGAGACGCCGTCGTCCCACGAGCTGCCCACCACGCCGCCCGCGCCGACCGGCCCCGCCGTGGAGCGCACCCCACAGGTCGAGGCGGCCGTCGCGGACCTCGCGGAGCACCTCGGGATCGACCCGGCCGCGGTCACCGTGGTGAGCCGCGAGGACGTCACCTGGCCCGACGGCTCCCTTGGCTGCCCGCGACCGGGAATGAGCTACACCCAGGCCCAGGTGCCCGGCGCCCGCCTGGTGCTCGCGGCCGAGGGCCGGGAGTTCTCCTACCACGCGGGCCGCAGCGGCGACTTCGCCCGCTGCGCCTCCCCCCGGCTGGGCACGCCGGCGCCGCCCCCCGCCGAGAGCTGAGCGCCGCGGCGGGAGGCGGGCGCCGGTCAGCGCGGGCTGGACGCGGCGAGCGCGGCCCGGGCGTCGTTCTCCTGGTCGACCTTCGTGGCCCGGAGCCGGGAGGCGATGACGGCCCCGAAGGCGACGGCGGCGGCCGCCGAGGCGATGCCGATGCGCAGCACGTGGTTGGCGTCGGCCGGCACGCTCAGCTGGACGACGGCGGGCGCGATGAGGAGCGCGACGAGGTTCATCACCTTGATGAGCGGGTTGATCGCCGGGCCGGCGGTGTCCTTGAACGGGTCGCCGACCGTGTCGCCGATGACGACGGCGGCGTGCGCCTCCGAGCCCTTGCCGCCGTACCGGCCGTCCTCGACGATCTTCTTCGCGTTGTCCCACGTGCCGCCGGCGTTGGCGAGGAACACCGCCATGAGCACGCCGGCGCCGATCGAGCCGCCGAGGAAGCCGGCGAGCGGACCGACCCCGAGCCCGAACCCGACCGCGATCGGGGCGAAGGCGGCGAGCAGCCCGGGTGTGGCGAGCTCGCGCAGGGAGTCGCGGGTGCAGATGTCCACGACTCGGCCGTACTCGGGCCGGACCTCGCCGGTCATGATCCCCGGGTTCTCACGGAACTGGCGGCGGACCTCGAAGACGATCGCCCCGGCGGCACGGGTCACGGCGTCGATGGCCAGGCCGGAGAAGAGGAACACGGTGGCCGCGCCGAGGATGACGCCCACGAGGGTCACCGGCGAGATGATCTCGTAGCTGAGCATCGAGGTGACGATCCCCTCGGCCAGCTCGGTGCCGGAGTCGAGGATGTCGCGCAGGGACTGCTCCACGGCGTCGGCGTAGGACCCGAACAGCGCCGTGGCCGCGAGGACGGCGGTGGCGATCGCGATGCCCTTGGTGATGGCCTTGGTCGTGTTCCCGGCGGCGTCGAGGTCGGTGAGGATCTGGGCACCCTCCGCGCCGACCTCCCCCGACATCTCGGCGATGCCCTGCGCGTTGTCCGACACCGGGCCGAAGGTGTCCATCGCGACGATGACGCCGACGGTGGTGAGCAGGCCGCAGCCGGCGAGCGCGACGAGGAAGAGCGAGAGCCACACCGAGCCGCCCGCGAGGAGGAAGACCCCGCAGATCGCGGCGGCGATGATGCCGGCGGTGTAGACGGCCGACTCAAAGCCCACCCCGATGCCGGACAGCACGACGGTCGCGGCGCCGGTCTGGGAGGTGCTGGCCACGTGCAGGGTGGGCTTGGAGGTGGTGCCGGTGAAGTAGCCGGTCAGCCAGAGGATGACCCCGGCGAGGACGACGCCGATCGTGACGGCGGCGGCGGCGATGAGCCGGGGGTCGCCGGGGTGGTCGGCGAGCTCCGTGCTCACCCCGGTGATGGCGCCGAACGTGGAGGGCAGGTAGAGGAAGGCGGCGACCGCCGCGAGGAGCACCCCGGCCAGCGCGGAGATGTAGAAGCCGCGGTAGATCGTCGTGAGTGCGTCCTCGGTGCCGCGCACCCGGGTGATGGCCACGCCGAGGACGGCGACGACGGCGCCGATGGCCGCGACGATGAGCGGGAAGATGATGCCCTGCTCACCGAAGGCCGCCTTGCCGAGGATGAGCGAGGCGACGAGCGTGACGGCGTAGGACTCGAAGAGGTCGGCAGCCATGCCGGCGCAGTCCCCGACGTTGTCCCCGACGTTGTCGGCGATGGTGGCGGCGTTGCGGGGGTCGTCCTCGGGGATGCCCTGCTCGACCTTGCCGACGAGGTCGGCGCCGACGTCCGCGGCCTTGGTGAAGATGCCGCCGCCGACCCGCATGAACATGGCGAGCAGGGCGGCGCCGAAGCCGAAGCCCTCGAGGACGGCCGGTGCGTCGCCCTGGAAGATGAGCACGACGCCGGCGGCACCGAGCAGGCCCAGGCCGACGACGGACATCCCCACGACCCCGCCCGTGCGGAACGCGATGCGGGCGCCCTCCCGGCGGCCGCCGGGGTGCTGCGCGGACGCGGCCACGCGCAGGTTGGCGCGGACGGCCAGCCACATGCCGAGGTAGCCGATCGCGGCGGAGAACCCGGCACCGAAGACGAACGCGACGGCGCGGCCCACCTTGATCCCGCCGTCGCCGGGGAGCAGGAACAGCAGCGCGAGGACGACGACGACGAAGAGGGCCAGCGTGCGGAACTGCCGGTTCAGGTAGGCCCGGGCCCCCTCCTGGATCGCCTGGGCGATCTCCCTCATGCGGATCGATCCCTCGTCGGCCGCGAGCACCTGACCGCGCAGCACGAACGCGATCACCAGCGCGACGACCGCGATGCCCGCGATGACCCCGACTATGACCAGACTTGATGCACTCAGCTCGAGCATCCGCCCTCCTCGGCAGTGCCCACCGGCGCTCACAGCGGTGTCAGCGCTCGGCGGCGTTCGTGCGGCGCAACCGCCGCGCATTGACGTGCCGGAGTCTACGCACGTCGGCGGCTCCTGCAGAGCACTTCTGGGGCGACGGGGCGAGAATCGGGCTGTCGGACGACCCGGCTCGTCCCTCCGACCAGTCCCCGTGCCGCCCGCGGAGGTCCGCGGGGCGATGATGGCGGGGTGACCGAGCTCCTTCCCCTCCTCCACCAGCTCGGCGAGGGTGACGACCGGTTGCTCCACGTCGAGCGGATCCCGGCCCGCGCCGGACGCACGGGCGGCTGGCCCGCGTGGGCGGACGCCGACCTCGTCGCGGGCTACCGCCGGCTGGGGGTCGAGGCGCCCTGGGAGCACCAGGTGGAGGCCGCGGAGTCGGTGTGGTCGGGGCGCCACACCGTCATCGCCACGGCGACCGGCTCGGGGAAGTCGCTGGCCGCGTGGCTGCCGGCCATCAGTGCCGTGCGGGAGGGCGCCGAGGCGGCCGCCGGTCCCGGCTCCGGCAGGATCGCCGGGTACGCCCGCCGCCCCACGACGCTGTACCTCTCGCCGACGAAGGCGCTCGCCGCCGACCAGCTCGCCGGGCTCGAGCGGCTCCTCGACGCGGCGTCGCTGCGGGGCGTACGGGCCACCACCTGCGACGGCGACACCCCGCTCGCCGAGCGCGACTGGGCCCGCGACCACGCCGACATCGTGCTGAGCAACCCCGACTTCCTCCACTTCTCGATGCTGCCCCGCCACCGACGCTGGCAGCGGCTCCTGCGGGGGCTGCGCTTCGTCGTGGTCGACGAGTGCCACGCCTACCGCGGCGTCCTGGGGGCGCACGTGGCCCTCGTGCTGCGCCGGCTGCTGCGGGTCGCGGAGCACTACGGCGCGCGCCCGACGGTGGTCCTCGCCTCGGCGACGACGGGCGACCCGGCCGCGACCGGCGCGCGGCTCATCGGTGTCGACCCGGCCGAGGTGCACGCGGTCGTCGAGGACACGGCACCCAGCGGCACCCGCACGATCGTCCTGTGGCAGCCCGGCTTCACCCGCGAGGGTCGGCAGTGGCCCGGCGAGGGGGTGGCGCTGCCCGAGGAGCAGGCCGAGCTCGACGCCGCAGGTCCGCGGCGCAGCGCCTCCAGCGAGGCCTCCGCCCTCGTCGCCCGGCTGGTGCGGGCGGGTGCGCGGACGCTCGCCTTCGTCCGCTCCCGCTACGGGGCCGAGGCGGTCGCCGAGCAGATCCAGCACCAGCTCGCCGGCACCGGGCTGTCCGACCGGGTGGCCGCGTACCGTGGCGGTTACCTCCCCGAGGAGCGCCGCGCCCTGGAGCGCGCCCTCCGCGAGGGGGACCTGCTCGCGCTGGCAACGACGAACGCGCTCGAGTTGGGCGTGGACGTCTCCGGGCTGGACGCCGTCGTCATGACGGGCTGGCCGGGCACACGGGTGTCGATGTGGCAGCAGGCGGGCCGCTCGGGGCGCGCCGGACGCGACGGCCTGGCGGTGCTCGTCGCCTCGGAGGACCCGCTGGACGCCTATCTCGTCCACCACCCCGAGGCGGTGTTCGGCCAGGCGGTGGAGGTGACGACCTTCGACCCCGCCAACCCCTACGTCCTGGCCCCGCACCTCTGTGCCGCGGCCTCCGAGGTGCCGCTCACCGAGGCGGACCTGCCGCGCTTCGGGCTGGCCGACGACTCCCTCCTCCAGCTGCTCGCCGCCCAGGAGTTCCTGCGCCGCCGCCCGAACGGCTGGTTCTGGAACTTCGCCCGCCCTGAGCAGCCCTCCTCCCTCACCGACCTGCGCGGGGGCCACGGGCAGCCGGTGCAGGTGGTCGAGGCGGGCACGGGCCGTGTCCTCGGCACGGTGGACGGCGCACGCGCCGACGGGACGGTCCACCCGGGCGCCGTCTACGTCCACCAGGGCCGCACCTTCGTCGTCGACTCCCTCGCCGACGACGTCGCCCTCGTCCACGCCGAGCCCGAGGTGTCCTACCGGACCAAGGCGCGCAGCGCGACGACCGTGCGGATCATCGAGGAGCGGGAGCACGCCGGGTGGCTCCACCCGGGTGGGGCCACGGTGCGGTGGTCACGCGGGGCGGTGGAGGTGACCTCCCAGGTGACCGGCTTCGACCGCCGCCGGCTGCCCGGCCTGGAGATCGTCGGCAGCTACCCGCTCGAGCTTCCCGAGCGCGTGCTGCGCACGAGCGCGGTGTGGTGGTCGGTGAGCGCTGCGGCGCTGGCTGAGGTCGGGGTGGGCGCCGACGTGCTCCCCGGCGCGCTACACGCCGCCGAGCACGCGGCCATCGGGCTCCTCCCGATCGTCGCCACCTGCGACCGCTGGGACCTCGGGGGCCTGTCGACCGCCGTCCACCAGGACACGCTCGTGCCCACGGTCTTCGTCCATGACGCCTACCCGGGCGGTGCGGGCTTCGCCGAGCGCGGGTTCCGGGCCGCCCGGGAGTGGCTGACGGCGACCCTCGGCGCGGTGGCCGGCTGCGGCTGCGCCGACGGCTGCCCGAGCTGCGTCCAGTCACCCAAGTGCGGCAACGGCAACTCCCCCCTCGACAAGGCCGCGGCGGTGCGCGTGCTGCGCTTCCTCGTCGCCGCCTGTCCCGCATAGCCGCGGCGAGCCGTCCGCCGCGCCGGTCCCGCGCGCGCGCCCGCACGGGCGACGAGCCCCGGACCGACGTCGCGGGCGACCTCGACCGCGACCTCCGCCCCCTCGACGGCGCAGCGCACCAGGGCCGTCCCGTGGGCGGACGCCACCCGCGCGGCCACCGCGCAGGCACCCGACCCACCCGGCGCGCCGGGCGCGTGCACCCGTTCGGCCGCGGCCAGCGCGGCGAGGTCTGCGGCGACCTGGGCGACGCCTCGTCCCGCGACGACGCGTCCGAGCGTCGCGACCGTGACGAGGAGGACGAGCGCGACGGCGACCACCCCGATCGCCAGGACCGTCCCCGAGCCCCGCTCCCTCGGCCGGGCGTGCGGTGGGGCGCTCGGCCCGCGGCACGGCCCGCTCACGGTCCCGGCTCCACCCAGGCGCGGGCGCTGCCGCGGGCCTCGAGCGTGCCGGCACCCAGCACCCCGGCGGCGACCGGGCGGACGACGACGACCTCCACCCACGAGCCGTCGACGTCGACGCTCACCTCGGCGTCGGCGCCCGCGAGGTCGCGTGCGACGGCCGCCACGACGGTCACCGGCTCGCCGATCGCCGCCGCCCGGGCGGCGGCACGCGCCGCGTCGGCGCAGCGGACCTGCCCGAGGACGGCGGCGCCCAGGGTGCAGCACACGAGCAGCACCATGACGACGGCGGGCAGGACGAGCGCCAGCTCCGCCGTCACCGCGCCCCGCTCGCCCCGGAGGTGCACGCGCCGCGGGCGCCGTCCTGCCCCGCCGCCCACGTCATCCCACCTGGAGGGCCTGGCGGATGATGCCGAGGAGGAACCCCCGCGCCTCGGCACTGCGCAGGATGACGAGGAGCAGCCCCGCGAAGCCCGCAGCGGCTAGGGTGGCGATCGCGTACTCGGCCGTGGCCATACCGGCCTCGGCCGTCTGGCGGAGCGTCCGCAGGCGGGCCTGCAGGGACGCACGTGCCGTTCGTGCCCAACGCATGATGGTGGTCCTTTCGTCGGTCCGGCTGCGAGTCAGCCGGTCCGCCCACTGTGAGCCGCCGCCCGCACCCCGCGTCCGGTCCGGACCGCGTCCTGTGCACGGTGCCCACGTGAGCGGCACCTGGGACTCAGCGCCCGAGCAGCGAGCCGACGCCCGAGAGGAGCACCGGGGCCATCGCCAGCAGGACGAAGGCCGGCAGGAAGCACAGGCCGAGCGGCAGGACGAGACGCGCGCCCAGCCGGGCCGCTGCCTCCTGCGCCTCCTGGCGGCGGCGGGACCGGATAGAGGCGGCGGCCTGCCGCACGAGCGGGCACGGGTCCACGCCGTCGGTCCACCCCGGTTCCAGGGCCGCCGCGAGGGGACGCAGCACCGCCGGGCAGGACTCCCAGGCCTCGCGCCACGTGGCGCCCAGGCGCAGGGCGGTGCCGGCGGACCGCAGCTGCGCCGCCACCGGGTCCGGCGCCGTGGCCCCGGCGAGGGCGGCGAGTGCGCCGGGGACGGAGGCTCCCGAGGCGAGCGCGACGTCGAGGAGGTCGAGGAGGACCGCGGCGTCGGTCGCGGCGGGGGGCCGCTGCCCCCGCCGTCGTCCGGCCCGCGTCGCGCGGGGCGCGCCGGGCCGCGCCAGCAGCCACGGCACCGCGGCGAGGGCGCCCGCGAGCACGAGGGCGGCGGTCACCGCGCCACCGCCGCCCGCGAGCGCCGGGGCACGGCGAGACCGGGAGCCTCCGCAGCCGTCACGAGCGCCGTGGTCCACCGCCGTCCGGCGAGGAGGAGGAGCAGCCCGGCGAGGACGCTGGCGGTCCCCCACCCGCCGTCGGTCGCGGAGCCGAGCGGGTCCGCCCCGAGCCCCGCGCCGAGGAGGAGCCCGAGGAGCGGCAGCCCCGCGAGGATGCGCGCGGTGGACCGGGGACCGGCGAGCGCGACCCGGCGGGCGTCGCGCGCCTGCTCCGCCTCGGTCACCGTCACGGCGCAGCGGTCGAGCACCTCGGCGAGCGGGGAACCCAGGGTGTGCGTGAGCCGGCTGGCGGCGACCACGGTGCGGACCGCAGCGGTCGCCGCGGGGTCGGCGCCACAGTGGACCGCGAGCCGGGCCAGCGCCGGGGGCACGCCCACCTCCGGGCCGGGCACCCCGCCACCAGCCACGACGGGCGGGCCGAGCAGCCGGCCCACCGTCGTCGCCCACGCGGCCTCGGGGGTGGCACCGGTCCGCAACCGGCTCGCCACCTCGGTGACGACGACGGCGAGGTCGAGTCGGCGGGCCTGCCGCCGTCCGCGACGCGGCCACCGTCGCGACCACCGGCCCGGCCACGGTCCGTGCCGCACCCGGGGGACCGGACGCCCGGGCGTCCACGCGAGGGCGGTGAGCACCGTGAGGAGCACGAGGAGGGTCATGCCCGCTCCCGCTGGTCGAGCCGGTCCGCGAGCGCCGGCCATGCCGGCCCCTCCCGCACCTCCCCGCGGGCCGTGACCCGCAGCGCGGTGTCGCACACGAGCTCGGCGCCGCGCCGGGCGAGCACGCCGACCTCCGTCAGCCGCCGCCCGCCCTCGGTGCGGCTCACGTGGAGGACGGCGTCCAGCGCGCTCACCGCCTGGACGGCGACGGCGTGCTCCCCCAGACCGGCGAGCGACCCGAGGGCGACGAGCCGGGCGGGCACGTCGGCCGGGGCGTTGGCGTGGACGGTGGCCCAGCCGCCGTCGTGCCCGGTGTTGAGGGCACCGAGGACCTCGCGCACCTCGGCCCCGCGACACTCCCCCAGAACGAGACGGTCCGGCCGCATCCGCATCGCCGCCCGGACGAGCTCGGCCATCTCCACGCCACCGGCCTGCTGGACGTTGGCCCGGCGCACCTGGAGGTGGACCACGTGCGGGTGGTCGGGGCGCAGCTCGACCGCCTCCTCGATGCACACGATCCGCTCGTGCGGGCCCACCGTGGACAGCAGCGCGGCGAGGAGGGTCGTCTTGCCGGCCCCGGCGGCGCCGCTGACGAGGACGTTGGCGCGCGCGGCGACCAGCCCGCGCAGGACGTCGGCGAGCGGCGGAGCGACGGTCCCGCCGGTGACGAGCTCCTCGACGGTCAGCACCCGCCCACGCTGGGTGCGGAGGCTGATGAGGGTGCCGTCGGCGGACACGGGCGGCAGCACCGCGTGGAGGCGGGTGCCGTCGGGCAGGGCACCGTCGACGACGGGGCACGCCTCGTCGAGCCGCTGCCCGCACGCCGCCGCCAGCCGGGTGGCCAGTGCCCGGACCTCCGCCTCCCCGCCGAGCTCGAGCGGCACGGCCACCAGTCCCCTCCCGCGGTCGGCCCACACGCCACCGGCCCCGTTGACGAGGACGTCTGTCACGCTCGGGTCCTCGAGGAGCCCCTGGAGCTCCCCGGCACCCACCAGGGCGGCACGAGCCCGGGAGTCGAGCTCGAGCAGCGCCCGCCAGCCCTGCGCCGCGGGGCCGGCCGCGCCGACGACGGCGGAGCTCACCGCCGCGCCGTCGGCCTCCCCTCCGCCGCGGGCCAGGGCCGCCCGGACGTCGGCCACGGTCGTCACGACGCCAGCCCCACCGTCCGCAGCAGCCGTCGCCCGGTCGCGACGAGCGGCCCACGCCGCTGGTCCCCGGGTGAGAGCCCACGCTCGACCGCGGCGGTGAACGCCCGCTCGGGGCGGAGGACCGCGGCGAGCGGCCGCCCGCACACGTCGGCGACGTCTTCCGGCAGCAGCGTGCCCGCCGCCGGTCCCCGCACCACCAGTCGCACCTCACCGAGGACGTTCACCGCCGCCGCGGCTGCGGCGGCGGCCCGGGTGTCGCAGGCGGTGAGGAGGACCGTCTCGTGGCACAGCGCCGACCACTCCGCGGCGGCGCCCGGCGCCAGCACCGCCCGCGGCAGGTCGAGGAGGACGGCGTCGGCGGCCCTGGTGAGCGCACCGACGGCCTCGAGGGCCACCGGGTGTGCGCCCGGCACACCGCCGCGGACGTCGGAGGACAGCACCCGCGCCCCGTGCCACTGGGGCAGCGCGGCCATGAGCCTGTCCGGCGGGAAGCCACCACGTTCGGCCAGGACGTCGCACCAGCGCGGACCGGCGTCGTGCTCGATCCCGAGGAGCACCTCGAGGCCTCCGCCCGCGGGATCGAGGTCGACCAGCGCCGTCGTCCACCCGGCCGCCACGGCCAGCCGTGCGAGGACCGCTGCCAGCGCCGAGGCCCCGACACCGCCCACCGCGCCCACCACCCCGACCACCCGCGCACGGCGGGGAGCGGCCGCGCGGCTCAGCGCGTCCAGCACCACCTCCGCGTCCGCGGGCAGGTGCAGCCCTCCGTCGCCGAGCTCGAGCACCTCCCCGGCGGTGGCGGTCCCCCGCCAGGGCGGGCCGGTCGGGTCGGCCGTGTCGTCGATGAGCAGCGCCGCCGTCGCCGGCGGGTCGCTACCCGGCTGGCACACCTCCAGCTCCACGCCCGCGAGGACGCACAGCCGCCGGACGCGCTCGACGACGTGCCGGTCCCCCGAGCGGAGCACCGCTCGCGCTGCTGACTCCATGCTCGCCCTCCTCCGTCACCCCGAGGATGGCGACGAGGGCAGCCGGGTGGGCGGGCACGGCGCAGGACTGGGGAGGAACGACCCGCGAGCCGGCCCTGGGGACCGGTGGGCCCGTCGGCTCAGTGCTGAGGCGTCCTGGAGGGGCCCGGTCGCGCCGTCGGGGCGTCGTCGTCCTCGAGCGGGTGCTTGGCGAGGAAGGTGATGGCCACGACGAGCCCACCCCAGATGACGAGCATGGCGATGATCATGAACAGGATCGCGAGCGGGGTCATCGCCCCACCTCCTCGAACGCGGGGATCGGGTCGGGCGTGAAGTCGTCGACGGGCCGGCGCCAGGGGATGAGGGTGTACACGAGCGCGGCGACGGCCATGAGGCCGAGGGTGCCCCACCCGGCGATGTTGAGGAAGGCCAACGGGTAGTCCTCGTACCGCTCGCCCAGGAGGGTGCGCAGGCTCGTGACGAGCATGATGGTGAGCGCGAGGGGCACGACCAGCCCGACGAGGACGCTCCACCAGCGGCCCACGTGGCCGGAGGACACGGCGTTGAGGTGGGCGCGGAGCTCGGGCAGCCTGCGCGCCCCGAGCGTGACGATGACGCAGGTGGCGATCGCCGAGACGACGACGCCGACCTCGTTCGTGTACTTGTCCACCGTGTCGAGCACGGCCAGGCCGGACGTCGAGGAGTACAGGGCCAGCGAGATGACGGCCGCGAGCCCACCGATGAGGAGCGAGACCTGCACGCGGCTGAGCCCGAACTTCTCCTGGAACGCCGCGGAGACGACCTGGAGGATCGAGATGAGCGACGTGAAGCCGGCGAGCGCGAGCGAGGTGAAGAACAGCACCCCGAAGATCGGCCCCCCGGGCATCATCGAGACGATCTGCGGGAAGGTCGCGAAGCTGAGCATGGGGCCGGTGAGGTTCTCCAGCTCCCCGACCCCGACGCCCTGCTGGGCGGCCATGAAGCCGAGGGTGGCGAACACACCGATCCCGGCGAGCAGCTCGAAGGAGGAGTTGGCGAAGGCGACGACGTACCCGGTGGGGGCGACGTTCGAGCGGCGCTTGAGGTAGCTCGAGTACGTGATCATGATGCCGAAGGCGATCGACAGCGAGAAGAAGATCTGGCTGTAGGCCGCGATCCACACGTTCGCGTCGAGCAGCGCCTCCCAGTTCGGGGTGAAGAAGGCGGTGAGACCGTCGGAGGCGCCCTCCAGGAAGAGCGCCCGGACCACCATGACCGTGAACAGCACGACGAGCAAGGGCATGAAGATCTTGTTCGCCCGCTCCAGCCCCCGCTGCACGCCGAGCGCGAGGACGACGAGGACGACGAGCCACAGCACGAGCATCGGCCAGAAGATCCCGCCGACGAGGTCGGTGCTCAGGCCGGCGCCGCTGTACTGGAGGAAGTCCCCGATGAAGAAGCCGGCAGGGTCGTCGCCCCAGGCCGCGTCCACCGAGAAGCCGATGTAGCGGATCGCCCACACGACGATGACCGTGTAGTACGTGGCGATGATGAAGGAGATGGCCACCTGGAACCAGCCCAGCGGCTCGAACTTCCGGCCCAGCCGCCGGAACACGGCGGGCGCGGAACCGCGGAAGCGGTGACCGAGGGAGTAGTCGAGCAGGAGGATCGGGACGCCCGCGGTGAGGAGGGCGACGAGGTAGGGGATGAGGAAGGCGCCGCCGCCGTTCTCGTAGGCCACACCGGGGAACCGCCAGATGTTCCCCAGTCCGACCGCCGAGCCGATCGCGGCCAGGATGAAGCCGTACTGGCCTGTCCACTGCTCCCGCTCGGGTGCCGCTGTCCGGTCTGCCATCGGGTCCCCTCGTCGTCAGCCCACCGGCGTCGGTGGTGCCGGGAAATCTAGCCCTCCCGATCGGGGGAGGACGAGCGGACGTCTCACCAGTCGGACACCCGCTCGTGGGGGCGGTGTCGGACTCTGCCGTTAGGGTCGGCGCAGGAGGTGCTTCCGTTGTCACACACGTCGCCTGGGCGTCCCGCGGCCTTCTTCGACCTCGACAAGACCGTCATCGCCGGCTCCTCGTCCCTCGCGCTGTCCAAGGCCTTCTACGCCGACGGCCTGCTCACCCGCGCCGGCGCCCTGCGCGGCCTGTACGCCCAGCTCGGCTACCTCTCCTTCGGGGCCGACCACGACCAGACCGAGCGGATGAAGGACCGGCTGGCGCGTGTCTCCCTCGGCTGGGACGCCGCTCGGACCGAGGCCGTGGCCGCCGCGGCGGTCGACACGCACGTGCGACCGGTCGTCTACCAGGAGGCGCTCGAGCTCATCGCCGGGCACCGGGCTGCCGGGGAGGACGTCGTCGTCGTCTCCGCGTCGAGCGAGGCGGTCGTCCGGCCGATCGGGGAGCTGCTCGGGGCCGACCACGTCATCGCGACCCGGCCCGTCGTCACCGACGGCCGTTTCACCGACCAGCTCGAGTTCTACGCCTACGGGCCGACGAAGGCGACGGCGATCCAGGAGCTCGCCCGCGAGCGTGGCTACGACCTCGCCGCCAGCCACGCCTACAGCGACTCCGTCACCGACCTGCCGATGCTCGAGGCGGTCGGGAACCCGGTGGCGGTCAACCCCGACCGCGCCCTGCGCCGCCACGCGATCGCCCGGGGCTGGCAGGTGCGTGACTTCTCCCGCCCGGTACCGGTGCGGCCTCCTCGCCGGCCTCGCGCGCTGGTCGCGGGAGCCGCCGGGGCGGTGCTTCTCGCGGCCCTCGCGTGGCGGGCCGGGCGGCGCAAGGCGCGCTGACCGGCGCGCCGCCCCCCGCGCCACGTCCGCGCCTCGCTACGTTGAGGACCGCAGACCCGAGGAGGCGACGTGTCCGACAACCCCTATGAGCGCGACAACCCCGACGAGCCGGTCGAGCCGGTGGCCGCCCCGACCGACTCCGAGGCCACGACCGGCACGCCGTCGGACCCGCCGTGGTCGCAGCGGCTCGACCCCGCCCCGCCCGCCGACGACGCCCCGTGGCTCGCCGACGACGACGGCGCCCGCTCGGCCCACGACGCGACCGGCCCGGTCACACCGACCACCGACGACGACGGCGCCCGGCCGGCCGACGACACGCCCGCTGCGGCCCCGGGTGAGCCGGCGCTCCCGTCCGACGACGTCACCCGCCCGGTCCCCCTCGTGCAGTCCGGTGACGAGGCCGGTACCCGTGCGTCGGCCCGCGGGGAGACCACCCCCGCCGGCGACGCCGACCGCACCCAGGTGCTGCGCACCCACCAGGCCGAGCGGCCGGTGCCGCGCTCCGGTCTCGCCGAGCACCGCAGCGCCGCCTACCTCACCGGCGAGCGCCCCGTGGAGCAGGAGCCGCGCCCGGAGCCCGAGAGCACCCCCACGGCCACCACCCCCGCACCCTGGCTGACCGGTGCGGGCGCGGCCGCGGCCACCGCCGCCCCGGCCCCCGTCACCCGCGAGGACAGCCCGGCCGAGGAGGAGCACGCCCGGCGGGACCGTGAGGTCCTCCTCGAGGGCACCACCGCCCACACCCGCCCCCCGTCGCGGGCGAAGGCGCACGTCCTGACGATCGTCGTCACCCTCCTCCTCACGCCGGTCGCGTGGTACCTCCTCGCGGACGCCGGCGCGCGGCTCACCCTCCCGCCGGGCAACCCGTGGGAGACCGCGAACCTCAACGTCGCGGCCCTGCTCGAGCTCGCCGGCGGCCTGCTCGTCCTCGTCCTCGTCCTCCTCGCCGCCCGGTGGAGCTCGGTCGGGGCGATCGTCACCGGCGCGCTCGTCGTCGTCGTCGGCGTCCCCTTCGTCGCCGTGCCGGCGTGGACCCAGGACCTCCTCGAGCCGGTGGAGTCGTGGCTCGCGGGGCTGGGCGACTTCGGTGACAACGTCGCCCACCACCTCGTCGCCTCCGGCAGCACCGGCCGGCTCGTCGCCGTCGGGGTGGCCCTCGTGCTCGTCGGCGTCGTCTCCCACGGCGCTCGCCGCCAGGGCCGCCGCGAGGTGCGCCCCGCCGTCGAGGCCTGAGGGCCCACGAGGAACGGGCCCGCCGCGGGAGCTCTCGACAAACACGCCGTTGTACACGTCGTGCGCGGAGGAGGCCGAGGGTCATCGTCGGGCCGGCGACGACCACGAGAATCGTCGCAACGGCCTCGGCGGCGAAGATCCCGAGCGGGAGCGTCCCGCACCGTCCTCGCCCTCGCGGCACGGGGCGGCGTCGGACGCCGTGCCCGCGCACGCCGCACGGCGGGTACATTCGAGGCGTGCCGATGTGACCCCCGCCATACCCGGGGGCACGGCGATGGAAACGAACGATGTCGTCCGGAGGAAACATGGTTGACCACACCAGCGCTGCGCCCGGCTCCGAGGGAGCGGCAGGCGGCCTGGAGAACCTGCTCGTCGAGGAGCGTCGCTTCCCGCCGAGCCCCGAGTTCGCCGCCCAGGCCAACGCGACAGCGGAGCTCTACGACAGTGCCTCGGCCGACCGGCTCGGGTTCTGGGCGGAGCAGGCCCGCGAGCTCCTCACCTGGTCGACGGACTTCTCCGAGGTCCTCGACTGGTCCGAGGCTCCCCGCGCCCGCTGGTTCGGCGACGGCAGGCTCAACGCCGCCTACAACGCCGTGGACCGCCACGTCGAGGCCGGCAACGGCGAGCGCGTGGCCATCCACTGGGAGGGCGAGCAGGGCGACACCCGCACGATCACCTACGCCGAGCTGCGCGACGAGGTGGCCCGCGCCGCGGCTGCCCTCGCCGAGCTCGGCGTCCGGACCGGTGACCGCGTGGCCATCTACCTGCCGATGATCCCCGAGGCCGTCGTCGCGATGCTCGCCTGCGCGCGCATCGGCGCCCCGCACTCCGTCGTCTTCGGCGGCTTCTCCGCCGAGGCGCTGCACACCCGCATCAACGACGCGTCGGCGAAGGTCGTCATCACCGCCGACGGCGGCTACCGGCGGGGCAAGGCCAGCGCCCTGAAGCCGGCCGTCGACGACGCGCTGGCCGGCGGCGACACCCCGGTGGAGAAGGTCCTCGTCGTCCGGCGCACCGGGCAGGACGTCGCCTGGAACGACGAGCGCGACGTGTGGTGGGACGAGGTCGTCACGCGTCAGGGCACCGACTTCGCGCCCGTCGACGTCGAGGCCGAGCACCCGCTGTTCATCCTCTACACCTCCGGCACGACCGGGAAGCCGAAGGGCATCTTCCACACGACCGGTGGGTACCTCGCCCAGTCCGCATACACCCACCGCAACGTCTTCGACCTCAAGCCGGAGACCGACGTCTACTGGTGCACCGCGGACATCGGCTGGGTCACCGGGCACACGTACGTCACCTACGGGCCGCTCGTCAACGGCGCCACCCAGGTCATGTACGAGGGCACCCCCGACACGCCGCACAAGGGCCGCTGGTGGGAGATCGTCGAGAAGTACAAGGTGACGATCCTCTACACCGCACCCACCGCCATCCGCACGTGCATGAAGTGGGGCGAGGAGGAGCCCGGCCGCTTCGACCTGTCCTCGCTGCGGGTGCTCGGCTCGGTCGGCGAGCCGATCAACCCGGAGGCGTGGGTCTGGTACCGCCGCGTCATCGGAAGCGACCGCACCCCCGTCGTCGACACGTGGTGGCAGACGGAGACGGGCGCGATCATGATCTCCCCGCTGCCCGGTGTCACCGAGGCCAAGCCCGGGTCCGCCCAGACCCCGCTGCCCGGCATCAGCGCCGAGGTCGTCGACGAGCAGGGCGAGCCCGTCCCGCCCGGCTCGGGCGGCTACCTCGTCCTCACCGAGCCGTGGCCGGCGATGCTCCGGGGCATCTGGGGCGACGAGCAGCGCTTCCACGACACGTACTGGTCCCGCTTCCCCGGCATCTACTTCGCCGGCGACGGCGCCAAGAAGGACGACGACGGCGACCTGTGGGTCCTCGGTCGCGTGGACGACGTCATGAACGTGTCCGGTCACCGGCTCTCGACGACGGAGATCGAGTCCGCGCTCGTCTCCCACCCCACGGTGGCCGAGGCCGCCGTCGTCGGGGCCACCGACGACACGACCGGCCAGGCCGTCGTCGCCTTCGTCATCCTGCGCGGCGAGGCGGCCGCCGCCGCGAGCGAGGCGAGCGCCGAGGAGCACATCGCCGAGCTGCGGGCGCACGTGGCCAAGGAGATCGGACCGATCGCCAAGCCGCGCTCCATCCTTGTCGTCTCCGAGCTGCCCAAGACCCGGTCGGGCAAGATCATGCGCCGGCTGCTGCGCGACGTCGCCGAGAACCGCCAGGTCGGCGACGTGACCACCCTGGCCGACTCCTCAGTCATGGCCCAGATCACCGCCGGCATGCAGAAGTAGCCCCACGCCCCCCAACTTCGCAATTGGTGAGTCCGCTGACGCTGGAAGTCGCTTTCCGCGTCGCGCAACCCCCCAATTGCGACGTTGGGGGTGGGGGCGGAGCGTCTAGGCTCCCCTCGTGGCTAGTTCTCAGGGCGTTGTCTGGCAGGACGGACCGTGGGAGCACCGGTTCGTCCCGGCCAACGGTGCGCGCTTCCACGTCGTGCTCGCGGGCCCGGAGGCCGGTGAGCTCGTCGTCCTGCTCCACGGGTTCCCCCAGTTCTGGTGGGCCTGGCGCCACCAGCTGACGGCCCTGGCCGACGCCGGCTACCGCGTCGCCGCCATGGACATCCGCGGCTTCGGCGGCTCGGACAAGCCGCCGGGCGGGCACGCGACGCCGGTGCTCACCGCGGACGTCGGCGGCGTCATCCGGTCGCTGGGCCGCGAGCGGGCGGTCATCGTGGGCCACAGCTTCGGCGGGCTGCTCGCGTGGTCGATGCCGGTGCTCGAGCCGCGCGTCACCCGCGCCGTCGCCGTCCTCAGCGCCCCCCACCCGGTGCCGCTCCTGCGACCGCGCAACCACCTCGGCGCGCGGGCCCGCGCCTTCCTCGCCCGCGTCCAGGTGCCGTGGTTCCCCGAGCACGCCCTGCGCCGTGGGGACCTCGTCACCCGCGTCCTCACCGACCTGTCCGCGCCCGGCCGCGCGATTCCGCCCGGGGAGCTGCGTGCCTACCAGGCCGCGGTCCGCCTCCCGTCGGTCGCCCACACGAGCCTCGAGCACCTGCGCTGGCTCGTGCGCTCGACGCCGCGCCCGGACGGCCGCCGCTACCTCGCGGCCATGGCCCGCGCGGTCAGCGTGCCGGTGCTCAGCGTGCGTGGGGGCGCCGACCGCTTCACCCCGGCCGCCGCCTTCGCGGGGGACTCGGCGCACGTGCGCGTCCCGCTGCGCACCGCCGTCGTCCCGGGGGCCGGGCACCTGCTGCCCGAGGAGGCTCCCGACGACGTCACCGACCTCCTCCTCGGCTTCCTCGCCTCCCTCCCCAACTGACCAGCGTCAGTCCGGACGTCGCACGAGGCCCTCGGCGACCTCCGGGTCGGTCTCCCCGACCCCGTAGCTCGGGCACACACCGGCGAGCACGCAGGCTCCGCAGGCGGGCCGGCGGGAGTGGCAGACCCGGCGCCCGTGGAAGATCAGCCGGTGGCACAGCATCGTCCACCGCTCCGGCGGCACGAGGGCGGCGATGTCCCGCTCCACCTTGACGGGGTCCTTGTTCCCGCTCCAGCCCAGGCGGCGCGCCAGCCGCCCCACGTGGGTGTCCACCGTGATCCCGGGGACGTCGAAGGCGTTGCCGAGCACGACGTTGGCCGTCTTGCGTCCCACTCCCGGTAGCCTGACGAGCGCATCGAGGTCCGCGGGCACCTGCCCGCCGTGGTCGGCGAGCAGCGCAGCCGCGAGACCGCGCAGCGAGGTCGCCTTGGCGCGGAAGAAGCCCAGCGGCCGCAGCACCTCCTCCAGCTCGGCCTGGGACGCGGCCGCCAGCTCGGCCGGTCCGGGCCACCGCCGGAACAGCGACGGGGTGACGGCGTTGACCCGCACGTCCGTCGTCTGGGCGGACAGGACGGTGGCGACGAGGAGCTCGAAGGGGGAGGTGAAGTCGAGCTCGCACCGGGCGTCCGGCCACTCCTCGGTGAGGACGTCGTCGACCTCGACGGCGGGGGCCGGGCCACGCTCGGCGAGCGGCAGGTCGGTGCTCACCGGCCCAGGTTACGGGCGGCAGCCTGCTCGCAGTGGCAGGATGGGCGCCATGGGCTCCGGCCCGGCCGCCGACACCGACGTGAAAAGGAAGCAACGTGGACGACTCCGCGATCAGCTCCGTGCCCCTCTTTGCCTCCCTCGACGACGACGCTCGAGCGGCCCTGCGTGAGGCCATGCACGAGGTGAGCCTGCGTCGCGGGGAGACCCTCTTCCACGAGGGTGACCCCGGCGACCGCCTCTTCCTCGTCATCGAGGGCAAGATCAAGCTCGGGCACCGCTCGACCGACGGCCGGGAGAACCTCCTGGCCATCCTCGGCCCCGGCGAGCTGCTCGGCGAGCTCACGCTCTTCGAGCCGGGCGAGCGGACCGCCACGGCCAGCGCCGTGGCGACCAGCCGACTGCTGGAGCTCCAGCACGACCCCTTCATGCACCTGCTCGACACGCGGCCCGAGCTGGCCAAGCACATGCTGCGTGCGCTGGCCCGCCGCCTGCGCCGGACCAACGAGGCCCTGGCCGACCTCGTCTTCTCCGACGTCCCCGGCCGCGTCGCCAAGGCGCTGCTCGACCTGTCGGTCCGCTTCGGCGAGCAGACCCCCGACGGCCTGCGGGTCGCCCACGACCTCACCCAGGAGGAGCTCGCCCAGCTCGTCGGCGCCTCCCGCGAGACGGTGAACAAGTCCCTGGCCGACTTCATCTCCCGCGGCTGGATCCGCCTCGAGGGCCGGGCCGTGCAGATCCTCGACCTCGAGCGCCTCAAGCGCCGCGCGCGCTGACCCGGCACTCGCGCCGCACACGCCGAGAGCCGAGCTGTCCCGAGGACAACTCGGCTCTCGGCATGTGGAGGGGTGCGTCAGGCGACGGCGAGGACCAGCTCGATCTCGACGGGCGCGTCGAGCGGGAGCGCACTGACGCCGACGGCGCTCCGGGCGTGACGCCCGACCTCACCGAAGATCTCCCCGAGCAGGTCCGAGGCACCGTTGACGACGCCCGGCTGCCCCGTGAAGGACGGGTCGCTGGCGACGTAGCCGACGACCTTGACCACCTGGACGACGGCGTCGAGGTTCCCGACCTTCGCCGCGACCGCGGCGAGGCCGTTGAGTGCCGCCACCCGGGCGAGCTCGGTCGCCCGCTCCGGCGCGACCAGCCCCTCGCCGTCGCCCACCTTGCCGGTGAGCGGGAGCGCGCCGTCGACCATGGGCAGCTGGCCCGAGGTCCAGACGAGGTCACCGTGACGCACGGCGGGCACGTAGCTCGCGACGGGCGGCGCGACCGGCGGCAGGGTCAGACCCAGCTCGTGGAGGCGCCGGGCGATGCTCATGCCTTGGGGCGCTTGAGGTAGGCGACGGGGTTCTGCGTCGGCCCCGGCACCACCTGGACGAGCTCCCAGCCGTCGGCGCCCCACTGGTCGAGGATCGCCTTGGTGTTGTGGATGAGCAGAGGAATGGTTGCGTACTCCCAGGTCGTCATGCCGCCATCCTAGGCTTGCCGCATCTTGGCGAGGATGCGCGGCGCACGGTCGGCGTGCAGCTCGGCGATGATGTCGTCCTCCTCGTCCTGGAGACGGTCGGCCCAGGAGTGCACCTCCGGGTAGCGACGCAGCAGCGCACGGCGCTCCCGCTCGGTCAGCCCGCCCCACACCCCGAAGGTGACGTGGGCGTCCAGCGCGTCGGCCAGGCACTCCATCCGCACCGGGCAGCGGAAGCACAGCTCCCGGGCAGCCCGCTGCGCCGCGCCGCGGACGAAGAGCTCGTCCGGCTCGATCGCTCGACACGCGGCCCTCGCCGCCCACGTCTGGTCGTCGTGAGTGCTCATGCCCCACCTCCTGCGTTCTACGGCATCGTTGCCGTTTGTCCGTGTCCCGACGCTAGCCTTCGTAGTGGAGAGTTTGAAGACAGAGGGCGCAATCGTGACCTTGACGAAATCGTCACATGTCACATGCTGGATGTCCATAACCCGGGGCAAAGTCGGTGACGTGCCCCACCGTTGCCCCCCTGCTCGGACCGCGCGCCGTACCCTGGAGCAATGGCCTCACGTCCCACGCCGCGCGGACGCGCCGTCCGCCCCGTCCAGCTCGTCGCCATGATGATCGCGTTCCTGCTGATCGCCGTGGCGGGAGGAGTGCTGACCGCAGGACTGCTCCTCCCCGCCGTCGGCTCCGTCGGCGCCGTGGGGAACGCGACCACCGACCTGTTCAGCGACATCCCCACCGAGCTCGAGATCGACGAGCCCTCGGAGCAGAGCGTCATGTTCGACGCGCAGGGCAACGAGATGGCGGTGTTCTTCGCCGAGAACCGCGTCGTCGTCGGCTTCGAGGACATCTCCCAGCACGTCAAGGACGCCGTGGTCGCCATCGAGGACCACCGCTTCTACGACCACGGTGGGGTGGACCCCGAGGGCATCATGCGAGCCGTCGCCCGCAACGTCGGCGGCGGCGAGCTCGAGGGTGCCTCCACGCTCACCCAGCAGTACGTGAAGAACATCCAAGTCGAGGAGAGCCGCGTCAGCAACGACCCGGAGCTCTACCAGGCGGCGACCGAGACCGACGGCGCCGCGGGCATCGCCCGCAAGCTGCGCGAGGCCCGGCTCGCCATCGCCCTGGAGAAGGTGCGGTCCAAGGACGAGATCCTCACCGGCTACCTCAACATCGCCCAGTTCGGGCCCTCGCAGTACGGCATCGAGTCCGCCGCGCACCACTACTTCAACAAGGCGGCCGCGGACCTCAACGTGCCGGAGTCGGCCCTGCTCGCGGGCATCACCCAGAACCCCGCCAAGTGGGACCCGGTGAACAACCCGGAGAACGCCGAGCAGCGCCGCAACACCGTGCTCGGGCGGATGCGCTCCCTCGACGTCATCACCCAGGAGCAGTACGACGAGGCCGTCGCGATCCCCGTCCCGGACATGCTCAACGTCCAGGACACGCCCCGCGGCTGCGCCGTCGCCGGGAACGCCGCCTACTTCTGCCAGTACGTCGTCAACGAGATCCTCGCCAACGAGGCCTACGGGGAGTCGGTGGAGGAGCGCCGCCAGCTGCTCAACCGCGGGGGCCTGGAGATCCACACGACCCTCGACCCCGACAAGCAGGAGGCGGCCTTCGAGGCCGTCACCGACTCGGTCCCGGTCGACGACGAGTCCGGCATCTCGATGGCGCTGTCCTCGATCGAGCCGGGCACCGGCCGGATCTACGCGATGGCCCAGAACACCCGGTACGGGATGGCCTCCGAGGACGACCCCCGCGCCACCCAGGTCAACTACAACGTCGGCCAGTCGCACGGCGGCGGCTCGGGCTTCCAGTCCGGCTCCACCTTCAAGGTCTTCACCCTCGTCCAGTGGCTCAAGGAGGGGCGCTCGCTCATGGACCGGGTGAACTCGGCCAACCGCGTCTTCCCCCGCGACACGTGGGAGATCTCCTGCGACGACCCGGACAACCCCGCCTTCCGGCCGGGCGGGGACTACGAGCCGAAGAACCTCGAGGGCTTCGGCGGCGGCGTCGAGACCGTGCTCGAGGCCACCCGCACATCGATCAACACCTCCTTCGTCGTCATGGCCCAGCAGCTGGACCTGTGCGACATCACCGGCATCGCCGCCGACATGGGGGTGCGCACCGGATCGGGCGCGCCGCTGCAGAGCAACCCGGCGATGGTCCTCGGCTCGAACACGGTGACCCCGCTGTCGATGGCCAACGCCTACGCGACGCTCGCGGCCGGCGGCGTCTTCTGCGAGCCCGTCGCCATCACGAGCATGGCCGACCGCAACGGTGAGGACATCCCCGTCCCGCCGTCGGACTGCCAGCGCGTGCTCGAGGAGGACGTCGTCAACGGCACCAACCACGCCCTCCAGGCCGTCATGGGCCCCGAGTGGGACTCCACCGGCTCCACGGCGCGGATCCCCCCGCGGCCGTCCGCCGGCAAGACCGGCACGGCGAACGACGACATGCACGCGTGGTTCATCGGCTTCATCCCGCAGATGGCCACGGCCGTGTGGATGGGGCACGCGAACGCCGACAAGACGATGGGCGAGGAGGTCATCAACGGCGTGTGGCGCGACCGCGTCTACGGCGGTCTCATCGCGGCACCGACGTGGAAGGAGTACATGCTCGAGGCCACCGAGGACATGCCGATCGAGGAGTTCGAGGACGCGGATTCCACGGTCGTGCGCGGAGAGTTCGTCAGGGTCCCGAGCATCGGCGGGCAGACCGTCGAGGACGCCCGTGAGACCCTCGAGGACGCCGGCTTCAACACGACCATGGGCTACCCGGTCAACTCCGGCTGGCCGCAGGGCCTGGCCGTGGCGACCGTCCCGGAGGCGGGCAGCAGCGCCCGACGCGGGGAGACGGTGACGATCTACACCAGCGGTGGTCGAGGCTGAGCGCGCTGGGAAGACTGGCGGGGGCAGCCGCGCTGTCCGCCGTCGGGGGCCTCGCCTGGGCCGTGACGGAGACGCGGCTGTTCACGGTGCGCAACCACGTGGTGCCGGTGCTCGCGCCCGGCAGCCGGCCGCTGCGGGTCCTGCACGTCTCCGACCTCCACCTCACGCCCTCCCAGCGGCTCAAGCAGGAGTGGGTGCGCCGGCTCGCCGACCTGGAGCCGGACCTCGTCGTCTCCACCGGGGACAACCTCGCCCACCAGCGGGCGGTGTCCTACGTGGAGCTCGCCCTCGGTGAGCTGCTCACCGTGCCCGGCGTGTTCGTCCTCGGCTCGAACGACTACTACGGCCCGCAGCCGAAGAACCCGGCCCGCTACCTCCTGCCCTCCTCGCGACGCAGCACGACGAGCGACGAACCCCAGACACTGCCCACGGACGAGCTCGTCGACGTGCTGGGCTCGGGCGGCTGGCTCGACCTCACCAACGCGCGCGGGAGTCTCGACGTCGCCGGGCAGCGGCTGACCTTCGTCGGCGTCGACGACCCCCACCTCGAGCGCGACCGCGTCCCCACGCCCGGCGGCGAGCACGGCGACCTCCACGTCGGGGTGTCCCACGCCCCGTACACGCGTGTGCTGGACCAGATGGCCGACGACGGGTGCGGGCTGATCCTCGCCGGTCACACCCACGGCGGCCAGCTCCGCGTCCCCGGCTACGGCGCGCTGGTCACCAACTGCGACCTCGACCGGGAGCGGGCGAGCGGCCTGCACGGGTGGCCCGGGCCGCGGCCGGACGCCCCCGGCGGGCACGGGTCGGCCTGGCTCAACGTCTCGGCGGGGATGGGCACCTCCCCGTACACGCCCGTGCGCTTCGCGTGCCGGCCCGAGGTCAGCCTCCTCCAGCTCGTGGCGCGCGAGTAGCGACATGCCTCACACGGCGGGGTGCCGGTTTCACTCCCGGGCAGGTGCTCCGCTATCCTGATCTGGCTTTACCGGGGTGTGGCGCAGCTTGGTAGCGCGCCTCGTTCGGGACGAGGAGGTCGTGGGTTCGAATCCCGCCACCCCGACCGGTAGAAGGCCCGGGACCGCAAGGTTCCGGGCCTTCGCCGTCTCCGCGGCGCATGGGGCGGATCAGCCCGCGGGCCACCCGTTGGGCAGGCAGCCGCCCAGGCCGAGGGTCTGCTGGACCATGACCGGGGCCCGCTCGCCGGGAGCGGGGCAGGCCACGTGCCCGTGGCCGATCACGTGCCCGACCTCGTGGTTGACGAGGTAGTGGCGGTACTCGGCGACCGTCCCGCCGGCCTCGAGGAACGTTTCGGCGCCCTGCGCCCAGCGGACGGCGTTGAGGACGGCGTAGCCCACCCGCCCGCACGAGACCGTGCCGCCGGTGTCGACCGGCGCGCACAGCTCGTCCGTGGTGGCGGGTGAGGCGAGCGTGAGGTCGACGTCCGCCTCACCGTCGGTGCGGGCGAAGACCACGGAACCGTCGTGCCCCCAGCCGCGCGGGTCGTTGAGCGTGGCCATGACCTGACGAGCGAACTCGCGCCCGTCCACCCCCAGCCCGGTCTCCACCTCCACGCGCACGGTGACGACACGATCGGCCTCGTGGGGGGCCGCGGTGGCACCGGGGACGGTGCGCAGGCGCCCACCGGCGTCGTGCGGGACGTCCGTGCGCCACAGCCCGCCCTGCTCGGCGAGGAAGGTGAGGGTGGGGGTCTTGGCCGGAGGGCGCCAGCGCTCGCGGCCGCCGTCGGCGTCGCGAGGCCGGTCGATGCCGTCGACCACGCCGGTTCCGCCGTGGATCCGGAGTGCTGCCCAGGCGTCACGGGGCTCTGGGTCGGGCGCCGGCGTGGACGCCGGGGCGGCGCCCAGCAGGGCGGCCGCCGTCGCGAGCGCCGCGACGCCCCACGACACGCGTCTCATCTCACCTCACCGGGACGGTGGCAGCGTCCGCCGCCGCGCGAGGGGCGACGGCGTGGACGCGGCCGGGGGTGTCTCAGGCCTGCTGGGCCTGCGCCTCGGCGACCTTGGCGCGGACCTCCTCCATGTCCAGGCCCTTGACCTGGTCGATGAGCTGCTCGAGCTGCGGGCCGGGCAGGGCGCCGGCCTGGGAGAACACGAGCACGCCCTCACGGAAGGCCATGAGCGTGGGGATCGCCGTGATGCCGGCCTGCGCGGCGAGCTGCTGCTCGGCCTCGGTGTCGACCTTCGCGAAGACGATGTCCTCGTGCTTCTCGGAGGCCTTCTCGTAGACCGGCGCGAACTGCTTGCAGGGACCGCACCAGTCGGCCCAGAAGTCCACCAGGACGATGTCGTTGTCCGTGATGGTCTGCTCGAGGGTCGTCGCGGTCACGTCGGTGGTTGCCATGCTCACTCCTGTCGATCGGGGTTGTCTGCGGGTCAACACGTGGCGCCGTCAACTATTCCGTCTCGCGCCCGCGCCGCCGACCTACGCTGGGCACATGTCGAGGTTGTCACGCTCCCGCGACGGGCGCACGCGCGCCGGGCGGAGCTCGGCGGGCGGCTGGCCGCCCCCTGCCTGGGAGCAGCGATTCCGCGCGCCGGAGGTCGAGGTGCCCGAGTGGGCACCGGACGCACCGGGCCGCGCGTGCGTCATCGCCACCGTCGACGGGCGCCCCCAGGTGCACTCGTGGGAGACGGGCACGGGCCGGCTCGTCGCCGCCACGGACCGTCCGGCCGGCACGACCGATGCGACGATCGACCCGGCCGGGCGCTGGCTGTGGTGGTTCGACGACACCGACGGCGACGAGTGGGGCACGTGGCGGCGTCAGCCCTTCGGCTCCCCGCCGGGCCGGCCCGAGACACCCCTCCCCCTGCCGCCCGCCTACCAGGCGGGTCTGCACCTCGCGCGGGACGGGACGGGCGTCGTCGGCCGTACCGACCCGGACGTCGGCACGACGATCCACCAGGTCTTCCCCGACTGGCCCGCGTCGGCGCCCGTCCTCCTCTACGCCGGGGACCACGACGCCGAGGCGGCGGCACTGAGCGACGACGGGAACCTCCTCGTCGTGAGCCACGCCGAGGGCGGCGACCCGCGCCACCCCGCCCTGCGGGTGCTGTCGGCGGACACGGGCGCCACGGTGGTGGAGCTCGGCGACGGGCCGGGGCGCGGGCTGTGGGCGCTGGACTTCCCCCCGGTCCCGGGCGACTCCCGCCTGCTGGTCCTCCACGAGCGCACGGGCACCCCGCGGGCGGCGGTGTGGGACGTGCTCAGCGGCGCGTGGCGCGAGCTCGCCCTCGACGTCGACGGCGAGGTCGCCGACGCCACGTGGTACTCGTCCGGGGACGCCGTCCTGCTCGCCGTCGACCACCGCGCGCGCACACGCCTGCACCGCCACGACCTGCGCACCGGGCGCAGCAGCCTCGTCGGTCCGGCCGACGGGACGGTCGACGGCGCGACGGCCCGCCCCGACGGTGATGTCTGGTACTCGTGGTCGTCGGCCGCCGAGCCGCCCAGCGTCCGCACGACGCGGACGGGGGCCGTGCTCCTGCGTCCGGTGGGGCCGCGGCCCCGCCCGTCGGTCGGGGTGCGCGACGTCGACGTGCCGGGGCCCGGTGGGGACGTGCACGCCCTTCTCCGGCTCCCTGTCACGGGGAGCGCGCCGCACCCCGTCGTCGTCGACGTCCACGGCGGCCCGGACGACCACCGCACCGACTCCTTCTCTCCCGCCCTCGCGGCGTGGGTCGACCACGGCTTCGCCGTCCTCAGCGTGAACTTCCGCGGCTCGACCGGCTACGGCAGCCGGTGGCGCGACGCCATCGAGGGCGACGTCGGTCGCGCCGAGCTCGCCGACATCGCCGCCGTCCACGACCGTCTCGTGGCGGCGGGGACGCTCGACCCGCGGCGCTCGGTGCTCGCCGGGGCGTCGTGGGGCGGGTACCTCACGCTGCTCGGCCTGGGGACCCAGCCGGACCGGTGGGCGCTCGGCCTGGCCGACGTCCCGGTGGCCGACTACGTCGCGGCCTACGAGGACGAGCTCGCCACCCTCCAGGCGGTCGACCGGGCGCTGCTCGGCGGCTCACCGGAGCAGGTGCCCGAGGCGTATGCCGCCGCCAGCCCGATCACCTACGTCGACGCCGTCCGGGCGCCGGTGCTGCTGCTGGCCGGACTCAACGACCCGCGCTGCCCGCTGCGGCAGGTCCAGCGCTACGAGACCGCGCTCCGGGAGCGGGGTGGCGTCGTCGAGCTCTACCAGTACGGCGGTGGCCACGGCACGCACGTGACCGACGAGCGGCTCGCCCAGATGCGGGTGCAGCTCGACTTCGTGAGCCGTCACCTCGCCCCCCTACCCACCAACTGGTGAGCTGACCGACGCGTCCCGGCAGGCGGGCGTCGGTCAGCTCACCAATTGCGACGTCAGCGGGCGGTGAGGAGCTTCTCGGCCAGGAGCTCGGCGATCTGGATGGTGTTGAGCGCCGCGCCCTTGCGCAGGTTGTCCCCGACGACGAACAGGGCCAGCCCGCGGCCGTCCTCGACGCTCTGGTCCTGGCGGATGCGACCGACGAAGGTCGCGTCCTTGCCCGTCGCCTCCAGGGGCGTCGGGACGTCGGCGAGCTCGACGCCCGGGGCGTCCGCGAGGAGCTCACGGGCCCGCTGCGGGGAGATCGGGCGCTCGAACTCGGCGTTGATCGACAGGGAGTGGCCGGAGAACACCGGCACGCGCACGCAGGTGCCGGAGACGGCGAGCCCGGGCAGGTCGAGGATCTTGCGGGACTCGTTGCGGAGCTTCTGCTCCTCGTCGGTCTCCTCGCTGCCGTCGTCGACGATGCTGCCCGCGAGGGCGACGACGTCGAAGGCGATCGGGGCGACGTAGGTCCGCGGCTCGGGCAGGGTGACGGCCGCGCCGTCCTGGGCGAGCGCCGTCGTGTCCTGCTCGACGGCGGCACGCACCTGGGTGTCGAGCTCACGCACCCCGGCGACGCCGGACCCGGACACGGCCTGGTACGTCGAGACGACGAGCCGCTTGAGGCCGGCCTCCTCGTGGAGCACCTTGAGCGTCGGCATCGCGGCCATCGTCGTGCAGTTGGGGTTGGCGACGATCCCCGTGGGGATATCCGCCAGGGCGTGCGGGTTGACCTCGGAGACGACGAGCGGCACCTGCGGGTCCTTGCGGTACGCCGAGGAGTTGTCCACGACGAGCGCGCCGGCCGCGACGAAGCGCGGCGCGTGCTCCTTGGAGGTGGCCCCGCCGGCGGAGAACACGGCGATGTCGATGCCGCTGAGGTCCGCCGTCGCGACGTCCTCGACGACGACGTCCCGCCCCTTCCAGGGCAGCGTCGTGCCGGCCGAGCGGGCCGAGGCGAAGTAGCGGATGGTGGCAACCGGGAAGTCGCGGTCCTCGAGGATCTGGCGCATGACGGCGCCGACCTGTCCGGTCGCACCGACGACGGCCAGCGTGACGCCGGCGCGGTCTGCTGCGGGCGTGCTCATCGTCCCGTCCCTCCGTAGACCACGGCCTCGGACTCGCTGCTGTCCAGGTCGAACGCGGTGTGGACGGCGCGCACGGCGTCGTCGAGCACGTCGGCGCGGGTGACGACCGAGATGCGGATCTCCGAGGTCGAGATCATCTCGATGTTGATGCCGGCGTCGAAGAGCGCGCCGAAGAGCTTGGCGGAGACACCCGGGTGGGAGCGCATGCCCGCGCCGACGAGCGAGAGCTTGCCGATCTGGTCGTCGTAGCGCAGGTCGGCGTAGCCGAGGTCCCCGGCGGCGGCGCGCAGCGCGGCGAGGGTGGCCTCGCCGTCGGCCTCGGGCAGCGTGAAGGAGATGTCGGTGAGCCCGGTGGCCGCGGACGACACGTTCTGGACAATCATGTCGACGTTGGCACCGGCGCCGGCGACGACCGCGAACAGGCGGGCGGCGGCACCGGGGACGTCGGGGACCCCGATGACGGTGATCTTGCCCTGGCTGCGGTCGTGGGCGACCCCGGCGATGATCGGGTCTTCCATGCTGCTCTCCTCGCTCTGGGAGTCGTCGTGGCCGATCCAGGTCCCCCTCTTGGAGGAGAAGGAGGATCGCACGTGGATGGGCACCCCGTAGCGGCGGGCGTACTCGACCGCTCGCAGGTGCAGGATCTTGGCGCCGTGCGCCGCCATCTCCAGGGTCTCCTCACTGGTGATCGAGGTGATCTGGCGGGCGGAGGGGACGATGCGCGGGTCGGCGGTGAACAGGCCGTCGACGTCGGTGTAGATCTCGCAGACGTCGGCGTTCAGCGCTGCCGCGAGGGCGACGGCGGTCGTGTCGGAGCCGCCGCGGCCCAGGGTGGTGACGTCCTGGGTCTCCGAGACGCCCTGGAAGCCGGCGACGATCGCGACGCCGCCGTCCTGGACGGTGCGGGCGATGCGCTCGGGCACGACGCCGACGATCGAGGCCTTGCCGTGGGCGGCGTCGGTGAGGACGCCGGCCTGCTGGCCGGTGTACGAGCGGGCAAGGACGCCGAGCTCGGTGATGGCCATCGCGAGGACCGCCATCGAGATGCGCTCCCCGGCGGTGAGGAGGATGTCGAGCTCGCGCTCGGACGGCGTGGTGGTGACCGAGGCGGCGAGGTCGAGCAGCTCGTCGGTGGTGTCCCCCATGGCCGACACGACCACGACGACGTCGTTGCCGGCCTCCTTGGTCTCGACGATCCGTTTCGCGACGCGCTTGATGGCGGTGGCGTCGGCGACGGAGGATCCGCCGAACTTCTGCACGACAAGGGGCACGAGAGGGCTCCGCTGGTTGGGTACAGGTGGAGCCGGCCGGGAGGGGGCGCGGCCCCGAGAACGCAGCACAGTCTAGATCGATCTCAGATCCCGGTCATCTGCGTGTCCGGTGAGTGGAAAGACTGTGCCAACGGTCACCCGCCGAGCACGTCCCAGCCGAGACGCGCGATGAGGCCGAGGACGACGACGAGGAAGACGACCCGCACGAAGCCGCTGCCCCGCGCCACGGCCATCCGCGCGCCGAGGTAGCCGCCAGTGAGGTTGGCCGCCCCGAGGGCCAGCCCCAGGCCCCAGAGCACCGCCCCGTGGGGGACGAAGAACATGAGGGCGCCGGCGTTCGTCGCGAAGTTGACGATCTTCGCCAGCGCCGAGGCCGGCAGGAAGGCGTAGCCGAGCACGGAGACGAGGCTGATGACGAGGAAGGTGCCGGTCCCCGGGCCGAGCAGCCCGTCGTAGGCCCCAATGCCCAGGCCGAGCCCGGCGGCGGCCAGGTGGTGCCCCCGGCCGCTCCAGCGCAGGTCGGTCTGGGCGCCGATCGTCGGGCGGGCGATCGTCCAGGCCGCCACCCCGAGGAGGACGACGAGGATGAGCGGGGTGAAGAGCTCGGAGGGGATCTGCGCGGCCAGCACCGCCCCGCCGAAGGCACCGGCGAGCGCGGCCAGGGCCATGGGCGCCGCCGTCCGCAGATCCGGACCCACCCGCCGGTAGTAGGTGACGGCGCTGACCGACGTGCCCATGATCGAGCCGACCTTGTTGGTCGCCAGCGCCTGGACCGGGCTGATCCCGGGGACGAGAAGGAGCGCCGGCAGCTGGATGAGGCCACCGCCCCCGACGACGGCGTCCACCCAGCCGGCCGTGAAGCCGGCGAGCAGCAGGAGGACGAGACCGAGGAGGTCCAGCTCGAGAGGCACCCGCCCATCCTGCCGGTAAGTGTCCCGTCGGCGGTACGTGCGCCCTAGCTGTGGCCGCCGTGGAGGGCGTCGAACTCCGCGTCGGCGGCGACGTCGGCGGGCACGTCGAGGCGGACGTGGGAGAGCACCGACAGGAGGGCGCGCAGCGCGGCCGCCGCGCGGTCACCCCAGTTGGACAGGTAGGAGAACTGCCACCACCACAGCGCCTCGATGACGTTCCCGGCGCGGTGGTGGATGAGCCCACGGCGCAGCGCGAGAGCGACCTCGGCGACGTCCGCGGACAGCATGCCGGTCACGGAGACGTTGTCGACGAACGGGTCGGGGACCTCGCGGTACTCGTCGAGGCCGTCGAAGACGTTCGCCAGGCCGAGGCGGAGGGGGTCGGCGTCGGGCTCCTCGCCGTCGTCGGGCTCGAAGCGCTGCGGCGGGACGACGTCGGTGACGGCGCCGAGCCGGGACCCTGCGGCGCTGAGGTCGGAGAGGGCGAGGAGGAGCAGGGAGATGGCGAGGTCCGGGTGCGCGCCGGCGGCGACCTGGGTGACCGTCTCGAGGAAGCGCTCGGACTCGGCGGCCATCGCGCCGGCCAGGGCGTGGAGGTCGGCGACCTCCGCGGTCTGGGTGTCGTTCTCAGGCATCGATCCTCCTGCGTCCCTCGAAGGCCCGGCCCAGGGTGATCTCGTCCGCGTACTCGAGGTCCCCGCCCACGGGCAGGCCGGACGCGAGCCGGGAGACCGGGATGCCCATGCCACGGAGCATGCGCGCGAGGTACGTGGCGGTCGCCTCGCCCTCGATGTTGGGGTCGGTGGCGAGGATGACCTCGGTGACCTCGCCGTCGGCGAGCCGGGTCATGAGCTCGCGGATACGGAGGTTGTCCGGGCCGATCCCGTTGATCGGGTTGATGGCGCCGCCGAGCACGTGGTACTTCCCGCGGAACTCGCGGGTGCGCTCGATGGCGACGACGTCCTTGGCCTCCTCGACGACGCACAGGACGTCGTCGCTGCGGCGGGGGTCGAGGCAGATCCGGCAGCGCTCCCCCTCGGAGACGTTGCCGCACACCTCGCAGAAACGGACCTTGCTCTTGACCTCGGTGAGGACGTGCGCGAGCCGCTCGACGTCCGCGGCCTCGGCCGCGAGGACGTGGAACGCGATCCGCTGGGCGCTCTTGGGCCCGATCCCGGGGAGTCGACCGAGCTCGTCGATGAGGTCCTGCACCGCGCCTTCGTACACCTGGACAGCCTACGTCCCCCCGGTGACACCGGGGCGGCGGGGGCCGGCGCGGCTACTCCTCGTGGATGATCGTGCCGCCGAGCATCCGCTCGATGAGCGGCGCCCCGACGAGCCCGGAGTGCTCCGCGTCCGGGTCGTCCATGCTCGGGACGTCGTCGGCGGGCGCGATCCGCGAGGCGGCGGGCGCCTCGGGGGCCGACGGCGCGCTGTGCGGGGCGGCGGCACGCCCCTGCGGCGCCGACCCCTCGCGCCCGGACACGGACGACGACGGCGACCCGGCCGACGCGGGCGACGCGGCGGACCGCGGGGCACGGGTGTCGGGGCCGGGGGGCGTGGGCACGGCGTGCTCGCTCCCCCAGGCGGAGGAGGGTGGGGGCTCGGGCGCCGGCTCCCCCCACGCGTCGGTACCGGGGTCGGGCTCCGGCGCGCCCCACCCGGTGGTGGGCACGGGTGCGGGCGCGGCGTAGGGAGCCTCACCCTGCCGGCCACCCTCGGCCGCCTGGCTCAGCACCGGCTCGATGCGCAGCTGGACGCCGAGCGTCTCGAGCAACGCGCGCTGGAGGTGCTCGCTGTGGGCGCCGCTGCCGAAGGTGTGCGCCAGCCCGGAGGTGGCGAAGGCGAGGTGGAGGACGCCACCGGAGACCTCCCCGACCTGCGCGTTCTGCGAGACCAGAGCCCAGGTGGTGCGCTTGAAGCGCGCGAGGGTGGAGAGCACCTCGGGCCACCGGCGCCGGATGAGGTCCGCGTCCGCACCCGCCGAGGCGGCTGCGGCCGGCGCGGCGCTGCTCGGCACGGCGCTGCTCGGCGGCGCGGGCGGGTCCGTCGGGGCACTGCCCCAGCCCGTGTCCGGTCGGGGCGGCGCCTGCTCGCGGGGACCGTCGGACGCAGCCGCGGCCGGACGGCCCTCCGGGCGGCCGCCGGTCCCTGCCGCGGCCGGACGCTCGGCCGCAAGGTCGGACTGCGGCGCGGGCTCCGGCCGCCCCGTGCGCTCGGGAGCGTCCGCCGGCCCACGGGCGGCGGCGGAGGACTGGCGGGGCGGCTCCTCGGCCTCGCGGGCGGGCTCGCCCTGCGGACGCTCGGCGGGGGCCGGCCCGGTGGGGACCTGCTGAGCACGAGACACCGGCTCCTCGGTCGCCCGGGCGCCCGTCCGCTCGGCGGGCTCGGCCGGTGCCGGGTGTGCGGGCGCCTGCTGGGCAGGGTGACCCGGCTCCGCGGGAGGCGGCGTGGCGTCGGCGTCGCGCTGCGCGGGGGCCGCGGCTGCTCCCTGCGCGGACGGGGAGGGGTCGGTGGCCGGGGCCGCCTCGGGTGCCGGCGCCTGCTGGGCAGGGGCCGACTGCTCGGCGGCCGGCGTGGCCGGGGCGGGCGCCGCCGGGGCGGGCGCCGCC
>NZ_VUKC01000014.1 GCF_009193135.1 Georgenia satyanarayanai | reverse complement strand
GGAGCTCGCGGCCGCGCGACGAGCCGCGGTGGCCGCCGGGGCGCTGCGCGCCGCGGCGGCGGCGCGGGCCGCCGCCGAGCAGGCCGAGGAGCAGCTGGCGCAGGTGTGTGCCGCCTCCACCGACGGCCCCGACGCCGATCTCACCGACCTCGGCCTCACCGCCCTGCGCGAGGTCATCACCCAGCTCACCGGGGAGCGCGGCAGCCTCGTCGAGCTGCTCGAGCTCGAGGCCGGGCTGGCCGCCCGCCAGGACGCGATCGAGGCGGACGTCGCCGCCCTCGCCGAGCGGCACGCCGCCCTGGCGGACCGCCGGACGGTGCTCGCCGGACGCCCGAGGCAGCGCGAGCGGCTGTCCGAGGCGCTCACCCGCATCCAGCGCGAGGCGATGAGCGTGCCCGCCGCCGAGGCCAGGGTCGCGAGCTGCCGCGCGGTCCGGGACGCCGCCCGGCACGTCGAGCAGCGCCTCACCGAGCTGGTCGCGGCGGAGGGCGCCGTCACGTCCGCCGCGGACGACGCCACCCGGGCGGGGCAGGCGGAGCAGGCCGTGCGCGGCCGGTGGATCGCCGGGATGTCCGGCAGCCTCGCCGCCGAGCTCGAGCCAGGGGTGCCCTGCACCGTGTGCGGCGCCACCGAGCACCCTGCCCCTGCGCCGCGCTCCCCCGAGCACGCCACCGCCGAGGACGTCGACGCCGCCGCCGCGCGGCGGGCACGGGCCGAGGACACCCTCGGAACCGCCCGGGAGGCCCGTGCCCAGGCCGAGGCCCGCCTCCGTGCCGCGCAGGACGCCTCGGGCGGCGCGTCCCTCGCGGACGCCGAGGGCGCCCTGGTCGCAGCGCAGCAGGAGCTCACCGACGCGCAGGACGCCGTCCGCCTCGCGGCGCTGCGCGAGCAGGAGCTCGCCGTCTTCGACGAGCAGACCGAGGATCTCCGGGAGACCGTGGGCCGCGAGGAGAACGCCCTCACCGCCGCCACCGAGGAGCTGCGGGGCCGGCGTGCCGCGCTCGCCGCCGACCGTGAGCGCTGCGGCCGCGGCGCCGCGGAGGCCGGCTCCGTCGCGGCGCGTGCCCGGCGGATCGAGAGCCGGCTCGGCTCGGCGCGGCGGGTCGTGGAGGCCCGCGACGCGCTCCACGCGGCCCGCCGCCGCCAGGACGAGACGGCCGCGGCCCTGGCGTCCGCGCTCACCGAGTCGGGCTTCGCCGACGCCGCGGAGGCCGCCGCCGCCCAGCTGCCCGCCGCCCGGATGGCCGAGCTCGAGCGGGAGGTCGCCGAGCACGGCGCCGCCACCGCCCGGGTGCGCGAGTGCCTGGCCGAGGCCCCGATCGCCTCGCTCACGGGCGAGGAGGACCCACGGGTCGCGGACGCGGAGGCCGTCCACGCCGAGCGGCACGCCGCCCTCATCGCCGCGACCGAGGCCGCGGGCCGGGCCACGGACTCCCTCACCCGCCTGCGCCGCTGCCACGGGTCCCTCACCGACGTCCTCGACCGGCACCGCGCCGTCACGGAGCGCGCCGCCCCGGTGCTGCGGATGGGCGAGCTCGCCGCCGCCGGGGAGGGCAACGCCCGCGCGACCACCCTGTCGACCTTCGTGCTGCTGCGCCGCTTCGAGGACGTCGTCGCCGCCGCGAACGACCGCCTCGCCGTCATGTCCGACGGCCGCTACTCCCTCACCCGGATCGACGAGCGCGAGGGACGCTCGCGCAAGGCCGGGCTCGGGCTGGCAGTGCAGGACCACGTCACCGAGACCAGCCGCGACCCGCACACGCTCTCCGGCGGCGAGACCTTCTACGTCTCCCTGTGCCTGGCGCTGGGCCTGGCGGACGTCGTCACCAGCGAGGCCGGCGGGATCTCCCTGGACACCCTCTTCATCGACGAGGGCTTCGGCTCCCTCGACCCGCACACCCTGGACGGCGTGCTCGGCGAGCTGAGCCGGCTCCAGTCCGGCGGACGTGCCGTCGGCATCGTCAGCCACGTCAGCGAGCTCAAGGACCGCATCGCCGACCGCATCGAGGTGCGCCGGCTGGGGTCCGGTGCCTCGACGCTGACCGTGCGGGCCTGAGCGGTCAGCCGCGCAGCTCGCGGGCGAGCACCTCGCGCTCGACGATGTCGTGCCACAGGAGGTCGTGCTCGGCGGCACGGTCCACGGCGGCGTCGTCCGTCAGCGCGGCGGCGACGTCCCCCTCCGCTCCGGGCTCGTCGACGTGGATGCTCACCACGTCCGTCCACGGGACGATCGCACGCACCTCGACGGCGCTGGGCAGCTGGTCGTCGCCCTCCTGCCACGAGCGGACCCGCTCCGGCACGACGACGCCGGCCTCGGCCACGTCCGCCGCGATGACGACCCGCCGGGGCACCGCGGAGGACGCCGCCCGCAGGTGGACGACACTCTCGTCCGCGGCGGCGAGCATCGCGCTCTCCTCCAGGCCCTCGTCGTCCTCGTCCGGCAGCGCCCGCCGCAGCTCGGCGGTCACCGCGTGGGCCCAGCGCGGCGGCACACCGGCCGGTCGGCTGAGGTCCGCGCTCGTGGCGGGCAGGTAGATCCGCATACCGGCATTCTCCCGCACGGACGTACGAAAGGCCGTCATCCCGCGCCGGTGCGGGCCGCCCGGAACACCCGACCCGGTCGCCGCCCCCTGCGGCGGGCGCGGGTCCCCGCCGCCGGGCCGGCCACCCGGTCCGCCAGCTCCTGCAGGGCCACGCGCGCCCGGCTGCCGGGGGCGACCTCCGCGAGCGTGGCGCCACGCAGCACGGCGCGGTCGAGCGCCGGCCGGTCGTCCGGCACGAGCACCGGCGCGCTGACCCCGGCGAAGCGGGCCAGGGACTCGACGACCGCCTGCTCGGGGTTCGCGCCCGTCGCCGAGCCACGGACCCGGTTGACGACGACCACGCGCTGGGCGTGCGGCGCGCTGGCGCCGGACTCCGCCAGCTCCTGCAGCGCCATGACGAGGCGGTGCATCCCCACCGGCTCACCGGCACCGACCACGACGACGACGTCGGCCGCCCGCAGCGCCGAGAGCGCCGCCTGGTGGCGGCGCGGGGCGATCCCGGCGGTCAGGCCGCCGACCGGGTCGTCGATCCCCGCCCCGACGTCCACGACCGTCCATCCGGCCACCTCCCGGGCGCGCTCCCACACGACGTCGAGGGAGGCGGCGGGCAGCTCGCGCCACCGGTCGGCCCGGGTGAGGCCGGTGAGCAGCCGCGGTCCGCGGTCCAGGCGTCGGGTGAGGGAGAGGAGGGCGCCGCCGTCGAGCCGGCCGTCACCCGCCAGCCGCGCCGCCGCCGCGATCCCCGCCGTCTCGTCGAGGACGCCGAGCACCTGGGTGACGCTCGGCGCCTCGGTGTCGGCGTCCACGAGGAGCACCTCACCGCGGCCGGCGAGCTCCTGGGCGAGGTTGACGGCCACGGTCGTGCGCCCGGGCGAGCCCCGCGGCCCCCACACGACGGCGACACGGCCGACCGGGTCGTCGGCATCCTCGCCCGCGGGGGCGGGAAGGGTCGGTGCGGCGACCTGTGCCGGCTCGCTGCCGGCGACCTCGGCGACGACGCGCGACCACTCCGCGGCCCCCGCCCCCTCCCAGGTGACCGCCGTCGCGCCCAGTGCCCGGCACCGCTCGGCGTCCTGCTCGGCGGCGACGACGACGGTGCGCACCCCGCTGCCCGCGAGCTGGCGGAGCACGGGGCGGTCCAGCCCGGGCAGCTCGGCCGACAGCACGGCGAGGGAGCCCAGCCCCGCCAGCGCGGCGGCGACGACCTCGGGCACGTCGGCGCAGCGCCGCACGACCTGCAGGCCGGTGCCGGCGGCGTCGAGCAGGGAGACGAGCTCGGCCTCCTCCGGGCCGGTGAGCGCGAGGAGCACACCGGTCGTCACGGGCCGCCGCCCGGGACAGGGACGACGACGATCTGCGCCTCCCCGCTCTGCGCCGCGAGGACGGCGGGCAGCTCCGTCCTCGGGACGAGGACCTGGACGGCCGAGCCGCCGGCGCCCGCGAAGAGCGAGTCGGCCTCGAGGAGGTCCGACACGAGGAGCTGCTCGGCGAGCAGCCGCGGCGGTTCCGGCTCGCTCTCCTCCCGCAGCCCGGGGGCGGCGGTCGCCGTCACCCACAGGTCGACGGCCGCCCCCTTGACGACACCGCTGGGGGCGGCGCCGGGCAGGCCGATGACGACCGGACGCAGGTCCACCTCGGCCGAGCTGCCGACGGCGGCGGCCGGCACGAGCTCCCCGGCTCCGACCACCCGGGTGACGACGGCGTCGTCGGGCAGATCCTCACCGGCCGCGACGTAGGCACCGGCAAGACCGTCCGGGCGCACCGCGTGGGGCCGCAGCTCGGCGTCGACGAGCCGGTCACCGGGAGTGAGCGCCTCGACGGCGAGGAGGACGTCGGTCGTGCGGTCGGCGCGGGCCACCGCCCAGCTCCCCAGCGCCACCGAGGCGGCGACGAGGAGGACCCCCACGCCCAGGCGCGGGTCGCGCCAGCTGGGGCGCCTCAGCCGCTGCGCTGCGTCGTCGTCGCTCATCGCACTCCCCTCCGCGCGTCTGGGCCTATCGTGCCCGCTCAGGACCCGGCGCGGAGGCGTTCTCCACAGTGTTCGCTCCGACCCGCCTGTGCACAGGGTGCTCCGCCGGGCACCGCCCCGGTGAGAGACTGGGGCTATGGCGCGCTTCCTCACCCTCGCGGACGTCGCCGAGGAGCTGTCGGTGTCTGTGGCGCAGGCCCGCTCCCTCGTGCGCTCGGGCGACCTCCCCGCGATCCAGGTGGGTGGCCGAGGCGTGTGGCGCGTGGAGGCGGTCGTCCTCGAGGAGTACATCCAGCGGCAGTACGCCCGCACGCGCTCCGCCGTCGCCCGCGGGGAGGACCTCGGCGACTGAGCCGTTCTCAGGCCGTCTGCACCGCCAGCACGTGCGCCAGCGCGACGGCGACGGCGGTGCCCGGCTCGGCCTCGACGTCCACGTGGTCCGCGGCCACGCGCGTGAGGCGGCCCCGGTAGTCCCCCGCGGTCGTCCGCACGACGACCTCGCTCTGCTCACGCGCCACGGCGCGCAGCACGTGCGTCAGCCGCAGTCGACGTTCGACGACGGGCGCCTCCGGAGCCGCCGCGCCCAGTGACCGCGCCGCCGCCACCGCGGAGGTGGGGACGAGGACGCGGCGACCTGCCTCGGCGACGAGCAGCCACTGCACGGCGGCGTCGAGGACGGTGCCCCGCACGTCGCTGCCGTCCCGCAGGCGCAGGGCGACCTCGTGGCCGTGACGGGCACGGAGCCGGTCCGCGAGGGACACCTGCGCCTGCTCCGCCTCGGCGAGGTCGGCGACCTCCTCGTCCTCGGCCAGCCGGGAGGCCTGGAGGAACTGGCGCTCGAGGTCGTCGAAGAGGGCTTCCCACCGCATCGGCCCACGGTAGTGCCCGTCCACACCCGCCCGCTCCCCCTGGACACCCGCCCCGCGAAGGCGTACACATGTGAGTCAAGCAGCACCAAACGACATCAAACGCCACCATCCGTCAGCACGCGGAGGCACGAATGCTCCGGACAGCCGCTCTGGCCGCCGTCGCCCTGCTCGCCGCAGCACTCCTCGGTGCGTGGTCCGCCGAGCTCGGAGCACGCGGGGTCGTGCGCGTGGACGACGCCGTCGCACTCGGCACGGCGGCGGGCGGCGCGCTCGTCGCCGCCTGGTACGCGCTGTCGGCCACCGCCCTCGTGCTGGCGCGGCTCGTCGAGCTGAGCACCCGTGCACCCCGCCTCGCCCGCGGCCTGCGTGCCGTCGTCACGGTGGCCGGTGCGCCCGTGCTGCGGCGGGCTGCTGCCGTCGGCGTCGGTGCGGGGCTGGCGCTGGCCGCCGTCCCGGCGGTCGCAGGCCCGGCGACGGACGACACCGTCCCCCACGACCTGCGGCCGGGGATCGGCGCCCTGTCCGACCCCGGCCCGGAGCCCGAGGCGCCCGCGCCGGAGCCGCCGGCGGGGCTGCCGGAGGAGCCGGGCCCGGAGACGTCAGCGTCCGCAGCGCCGCGCACGGTCGCGGCCGTCACGGACGGCAGCCAACCCGCCGGCGGTGCAGCGGACCGCCCGAGCGGCGGGCCGGCCGCCCATGCTCCCGGCGCGGCCGCGCACGTCGTGCGGCCCGGTGACTCGCTGTGGTCGATCGCGCGGTCCCACCTGGGCGAGGGCGCCTCCGACGCCGATGTCGCGGCCGAGTGGCCGCGCTGGCACGAGACCAACCGCGCCGTCGTCGGCGCGAACCCCCACCTCATCCACCCGGGCCAGCACCTGCTGGCCCCCGAGACCGAGGAGCAGCGATGACGACGCTCGCCCCACCGCTCACCGCGCCCGCGCCCCCGCGTCCCGCCCCGCCGAGCCTCGAGGTGGCCCGGTCGTGGGACCGGGTGCGCTTCAGCGCGCAGACGCCGGCCGAGGCCGCGGACCCACCCCCGGCCGGGCCGGAGCTCAGCGGCCTGCCGCCCGTCGGCCCGTGGGCCGGCACGCTCGTGCGCGCCGCGGTCGAGGTGCTCACCGGCAGCCGGCCCACCGCGCAGCTGGCCCGGTGGCTCAGTGCCGACCTCTACGAGTCGCTCGCGCGGCGGGCCGGGCTGGCGGTGCGGATCCTCGGGCGCCCCGACCCCGCCCTGTGCGCCCGGGTCCGCAGGGTGCGCTGCACCGAGGTGCGGCCCGGGGTCCACGAGGCCGCCGTCGTCGTCCACGACGGCGTGCGCATCCGGGCGGCGGCCGTCCGGGTGGAGTGCCACCGCGGGCGCTGGCGGGCCACCGCCCTGGAGATCGGGTGAGCGGCTACCGGCCGAGGAGGTCGGCGAAGTCGGGGACGGCGTCGAACTCGTCGGCGCCCGCGGCCCGCGCCGGGCGGGCGGCGACCGTGCCGGCGAGCTCGCGGCCGGCCCGCTGGATGCGCGCGGGCAGCGGGTTGACGTCGTCGCCCTGCCCGGCCCAGTCGTCGGTGGCCGCGAAGACCGCGGTACTGACGACGTCGGCGTGGAGGTAGGCGAAGAGCGGGCGCATCGCGTACTCGGTGGCGAGCGAGTGCCGGGGCGTCCCGCCGGTGGCGCCGATGAGCACCGGCACCTCACGCAGGGCGTCCTTGTCGATGATGTCGACGAAGGACTTGAACAGGCCCGAGTAGCTCGTCATGAACACCGGGGTGACGGCGATGACCCCGTCCGCGCCGGTGACGGTCTCCAGGGCGCTGCGCAGCTCCCCGGTGGGGAACCCGGTGAGCATGGCGTCGGTGATGCCGTGGGCGAGGTCGCGCAGCTCGATCGTCACGACCTCGGCCGCCACCCCGCGCTCGCGGAGCGCGTCGGTGGTCGCCTGGGCGAGCCGGTCGGCGAGCATCCGGGTGGAGGAGGGCTGGCTGAGGCCGGCGGAGACGACGGCGATGGTGCGGGTGGTCATGGCGGTTCTCTCCTCGTGGGTCACAGGCCGAAGGCGGCACCGCGCGTGGCGGTGGCAGCGGCCTCGTCCTCGGCGCGGCGGCCGGTCCAGCGGTCCTCACCGGCGACGTGCGCGTCACCGGCCCTGCCCTCGGTGCGAGCCCGGGCGACGCGCTCGGCGTGGCTGGGCGGGTCGGAGGGCACGTGCGCCGGACGCTGGGAGTCGTTGATCTCCCGCAGGGCGGGGACGATGTCCTCGGCGAGGATGTCGATCTGCTCGAGCACGGTCTTGAGCGGCAGGCCGGCGTGGTCGATGAGGAACAGCTGGCGCTGGTAGTCCCCGACGTGCTCACGCATGGTCGCGTAGCGGTCGATGACCTGCTGGGGCGAGCCGACGGTCAGCGGGGTCTCGCGGGTGAAGTCCTCCATCGACGGGCCGTGGCCGTAGACGGGGGCGTTGTCGAAGTACGGGCGGAACTCGTTCCATGCGTCCTGGGAGTTCTTGCGGGCGAAGAACTGGCCGCCGAGCCCGACGATCGCCTGGTCGGCGCGGCCGTGGCCGTAGTGCTCGTAGCGCTGCCGGTAGTACTGGACCATGCGCTCGGTGTGCTCGAGGGGCCAGAAGATGTTGTTGTGGAGGAAGCCGTCGCCGTAGTACGCGGCCTGCTCGGCGATCTCCGGCGTGCGGATCGAGCCGTGCCACACGAAGGGCGGCACGCCGTCGAGCGGGCGTGGGGTGGCGGTGAAGCCCTGGAGCGGCGTGCGGAACCTGCCCTGCCAGTCCACCACCTCCTCCTCCCAGAGGCGCCGGAGCAGCGCGTAGTTCTCCACGGCGAGGTTGACCCCCTGGCGGATGTCCTTGCCGAACCACGGGTAGACCGGCCCGGTGTTGCCGCGGCCCATCATGAGGTCCATGCGGCCCTCGCTGATGACCTGGAGCATCGCGTAATCCTCGGCGATCTTCACGGGGTCGTTCGTCGTGATGAGCGTCGTGGCCGTGGACAGCGTGATGTTCGTCGTCCGCCCCGCCAGGTAGCCGAGCATCGTCGTCGGCGAGGACGCGACGAACGGCGGGTTGTGGTGCTCGCCCGTGGCGAAGACGTCCAGCCCCGCCTGGTCGGCGTGCTCGGCGATGGTGAGGATGGCCCGCACCCGCTCCGTGTCGTCCGGCGTGCGCCCCGTCGTGGGGTCGGTCGTGACGTCACTGACGGTGAAGATCCCGAACTGCATGATGTGCCAGCCCCTCAAGTTCGATGCGTATGCATGTACAGCCGGTGAAACGGCCGACGCCCGTGGTCTATTCCGACGGCGGTGAGGCGTCCGTCACCCAGACGTGCGGACGCCCCGCACTGCGCGGCAGTGCGGGGCGTCCGTGGTCGGTCAGCGCTTCTTGGCGGCCTTGGCGGCGCGCCGACGCGCCTCGCGGTTGCCCCCGCCGGCGGCGGCCTGCGCGGCTCCGGCGTCCCCGCTCCCGGCGGCCGCGCCCTTGGCTCCGTCGGTGCGGACGGTGGGGCGCGTGTCGCCGTCGGCGGACGGGGCGGTGTAGGTGAGCGCGGTGGGCCGCTGCGGCTCCTCGAGCCCCACGATCTGCGGCCCGCCGAACGCGGCCGGCGCCGCGGCACCGCCGTCGGCCTCCGCGGGCGCCCCCGCGGACCTGTTGGCGGTCACGGACTTCGCTCCCGCGCGACGACCGGAGGGCTTGCCGTCACCCGCGCCGTCGGTGCCCGCCGCGGTGGCGCCCAGGCGGGCGGCGGCAGCGGTCTGGGCGGCGGCAGCGGCGGTGACGCCCTGACCGTTGCCGGCCGCTGCGTCCTCCGGCTGCTGGACCGTGACCTCGAGGTTGAAGAGGTAGCTGACCGCCTCCTCCTTGATGGCCTCGTTCATCGCCTGGAAGAGCTGGTAGCCCTCGCGCTGGTACTCCACGAGCGGGTCGCGCTGCCCCATGGCGCGCAGCCCGATGCCCTCCTTGAGGTAGTCCATCTCGTAGAGGTGCTCGCGCCACTTGCGGTCGAGCACGGAGAGGACGACGCGGCGCTCGAGCTGGCGCATGACGCCCGGGGTCAGCTCCTCCTCGCGACGCTGGAAGGCGAGGTGGATGTCGGAGCGCAGCTCCTCGACGAGCATGTCGGCGGTGAGGCGGTTCTGGCCCCCGGCCTCCTCGATGACGTCCTCGGCGGTGATGGACACCGGGTAGACGCGACCGAGCTCGGCCCACAGGGTCTCCAGGTCCCACGTGTCGGAGTCCGGCGCGGCGGTGTACTCACGCACGAGCCCGGAGACGACGTCGTCGAGGAAGCTCTGGACCTGGTCCTCCAGGTCCTCGCCCTCGAGCACCCGGCGGCGCTCCTCGTAGACGACGGTGCGCTGGCGGGACAGGACGTCGTCGTACTTGAGGACGTTCTTGCGGATCTCGAAGTTGCGTCCCTCGACCTGCGCCTGTGCGGACGCGATCCCGCGGGAGACCATCTTCGCCTCGAGGGGCATGTCGTCGGGGAAGGCGGAGCCGTCCATGACCCGCATGGCGAGCCCGGAGTTGAACAGCCGCATGAGGTCGTCCTCCATCGACAGGTAGAACCGGGACTCGCCCGGGTCGCCCTGCCGGCCGGAGCGTCCACGCAGCTGGTTGTCGATGCGGCGGGACTCGTGGCGCTCGGTGCCCAGGACGTACAGACCGCCGAGCTCGACGACCTCCTCGTGCTCCGACGCCACCGACCGCTTGGCCTCCTCGAGGGCCTCGGGCCACGCGGCCTCGTACTCCTCGGGGCTCTCCTCGGGGTCGAGGCCGCGCTGGCGGAGGGTGTCGATCGCGATGTGCTCGGCGTTGCCGCCGAGCATGATGTCGGTGCCGCGGCCGGCCATGTTCGTCGCGACGGTGACGGCGCCCTTGCGGCCCGCCATCGCGACGATCGCCGCCTCACGGGCGTGGTTCTTCGCGTTGAGGACCTCGTGCGGGACGCCCTTGCGCTTGAGGAGCGTGGAGAGCAGCTCCGACTTCTCCACGCTCGTCGTGCCGACGAGCACAGGCTGGCCGGCGGCGTGGCGCTCGACGATGTCCTCGACGATCGCCTTGTACTTGACCTGGGCGTTCTTGTAGATGAGGTCGGGCTGGTCGATGCGCTGCATGCCCCGGTTCGTCGGGATCGGCACGACACCGATGCTGTAGGTGCTGGAGAACTCCGCCGCCTCGGTCTCGGCGGTACCGGTCATGCCCGAGAGCTTGTCGTACAGACGGAAGTAGTTCTGCAGGGTGATCGTGGCGAGCGTCTGGTTCTCCGCCTTGATCTGCACGCCCTCCTTGGCCTCGATCGCCTGGTGCATGCCCTCGGAGTAGCGGCGCCCGGCCAGCACGCGGCCGGTGTGCTCGTCGACGATGAGCACCTCGCCGTCGGTGACGATGTAGTCCTTGTCCCGCTTGAACAGCTCCTTGGCCTTGAGGGCGTTGTTGAGGAAGCCGATGAGCGGGGTGTTGAGCGACTCGTAGAGGTTGTCGATCCCCAGGTGGTCCTCGACCTTGGCGATGCCGGTCTCGAGCACGCCGACGTTGCGCTTCTTCTCGTCGACCTCGTAGTCGTCGTCGCGCTTGAGGCGCGCGGCGAGGCGCGCGAACTCGGTGTACCACTTGTTGGAGTCGCCGGACGCGGGGCCGGAGATGATGAGCGGCGTGCGGGCCTCGTCGATGAGGATCGAGTCGACCTCGTCGACGATCGCGAAGTGGTGGCCGCGCTGGACGAGCTCGGCGGTGGACCACGCCATGTTGTCGCGCAGGTAGTCGAAGCCGAACTCGTTGTTCGTGCCGTAGGTGATGTCGGCCTCGTACTGCTTGCGCCGCTCGTCGGGCTTCTGGCCGGACAGGACGACGCCCGTGGTGAGCCCGAGGAAGCGGTAGACGCGGCCCATGAGCTCGGCCTGGTAGCTCGCGAGGTAGTCGTTGACCGTGACGACGTGGACGCCCTTGCCGGTCAGCGCGTTGAGGTAGGCGGGCAGCGTGGCGACGAGGGTCTTGCCCTCACCGGTCTTCATCTCGGCGATGTTGCCCAGGTGCAGGGCCGCGCCGCCCATGACCTGGACGTCGAAGTGCCGCTGGCCGAGGGTCCGCCTGGCCGCCTCGCGGACGGTGGCGAAGGCCTCGGGCAGGAGGTCGTCGAGGGTCTCCCCCGCGGCGAGCCGCTCCCGGAACTGGTCCGTCTCGGCGCGCAGCTCGGCGTCGGTGAGACCGCTGACGCTCTCCTCCAGCGCATTGACCTGGTCGGCGATCGCGGTGAGCTGCTTGAGCACCCGTCCCTCGCCCATGCGCAAGATCTTGCTGAGGATCGAAGCCACGCGGTTCCACTCCCGGTTCGACAGTCGGCGCCGTTGACGGCGTCGGGCGCACCGTCTGTGCGCACGCCTGCCGTCAATGGTAAGCGTCTGCGTCCGTCTGCCGAACCCCGTCCAGTTCCGCTCCGAGCGGACGGACCAGGTCGCCGCCCGCGTCGTCGTCCACGGCGACGGTGTCCGCACCGAGCCACCGCGCCGTCGTCGCGAGCTCCGCCGCCAGCTGCGCGACGACGACGGCGGGCGCGGGCCAGGAGACGGCGTCACCGGCCCGGGGCTGCTCGTGGAAGGCGTGGCGCACGAGGAGGCGTCCGCCGTCGCGGTCGTGCTTGAGGTCGACCCGGGCGACGAGGTGCTCCCCGAGGAGGAAGGGCAGGACGTAGTAGCCGTGGGTGCGCTGGGCGGCCGGGGTGTAGATGCCGATGCGGTAGTGCATGCCGAACAGCTCGAGGAGGCGCCGGCGTTCGAAGACGAGCGGGTCGAAAGGCGCGAGCAGGGCGCGCGCCGTGGTGCGCCGGGGGACACGCGCGGCGGCGTGCATCCAGGCGGGCCGGTCCCAGCCGGTCACCGTGACCGGGAGGAGCTCACCGGCGTCCACCAGCTCGTCGACCGCGCGGCGGGTGACGCGCTGGCCGAGGCGGAAGTAGTCGGCGAGGCAGCGCAGGGTGCCCAGGCCGTGGGCACGGGCGGAGATGCGCACGAGCTCGCGGACGGCGTCCTCCGGCGCGGGCGCAGGGCGGTCGCGGACGTGGGGCGGCAGGACCCGCTCGGTGAGGTCGTAGACCCGCTCGAACTGGGCGTTGCGGCGGGCGGCGGTGATCTCGCCGGTGTCGAAGAGCGTCTCGAGCGCGGTCTTGGCGGCGCTCCAGCGCCAGCCCCAGCCCTCCCCCCGCTCCGTGTAGCGGGTGTCGACGAGCCCCTCCACCTCCCGCCCGGTCAGCGGGCCGCGCTCGGCGACGACGTCCAGCACGAGCCGCAGCAGGCCGGGGTGGCGGACCTCCATGTCGACGGGGTCCATACCGGCCCATCGCCGGCGGGTCCCCGCGACGAGCGGGTAGGTCTCGACCGGCAGGTAGGAGGCCTCGTGCGCCCAGGCCTCGACCATCCGTCGCGGTGCGCGACCGGAGGCGCGGTCGACGAGCGCCGTGTCGTAGGGCCCGAGCCGGGCGAGCAGCGGCAGCAGGTGGGCGCGGGCGAGGACGTTGACGGAGTCGATCTGGAGCAGCCCGGTGCGCTCGAGGGTGCCCGTGAGGTGGCGCATCGTCACGGTCCGGGGGCGGGGCCGGTCCAGTCCCTGGGCCGCGATCGCCACGCGGCGGGCCTGGGCGAGGCTCATCGTGCGCGTCACCCGGGTGACGCTACCCGGCCGGGCGCGGCGGGGGGGGGGGGGCGGGGGGGGGGGGCGCCCGAGGGGGGGGGGGGGGGGCGGGGGCGGGGCGGGGGGGGCGGGCCGCGGCGCGGGGCTGGGGGGCCCCCCCCGGGGGCCGGCTCCCCGGCCGGGCGCGACGGCGGGCCGCGACGTGTGTCGCGGCCCGCCGTCGTCGTGCTCGTCAGGCCTGGACCTGGACCTCGTGGTTGAGCCGGATGATGCCGTACGTCCAGCCGTGGCGGTGGTAGACCACGCAGGGCTGCTTCGTCTCCTCGTCGATGAAGAGGTAGAACGGGTGGCCGACCAGCTCCATCTCGTAGAGGGCCTGGTCGACAGTCATCGGGATGGCGTCGTGCAGCTTCTGGCGCACGACGACGGGCGAGTCCCCGAGCTGCGCCTCGACGGCGACCCCGGGCTCGGTGGGCGGGGTCGGCGCGCTCGGCGCCTCCTCCTCGACCACCTCCGGCAGGGTGTCGGGCAGGGGCGTCGGCACCTTGGCGGCGTCACGACGGTGGTGGTTCTTGCGCCGGTCGCGCGATCGGCGCAGGCGCTCCATGAGCTTCGTCGTCGCCATGTCCAGGGCGGCGTACCGGTCGTCCGCGGCGGCCTCCGCGCGGACGGTCGGGCCCCGGTCGATCACCGTGAGCTCCACGCGCTCGGCCTGGTCGGCCAACCGCGGGTTCTGCTCCCGGGTGATCTCCACCTCGATGCGGTGCGCGCGCGGGGCGAGCTGCTCGACCTTCGAGAGCTTGTCCTCCAGGTGCGTGCGGAAACGGTCCGCGACCTCGGTGTTACGGGCAACAACGGCGATGTCCATGGTGACCTCCGTAGAGAGAGTGGAACCTAGTCGGTTCCTGGTGCGTCCCGCCTGCTGTGGCGGGTGAGGAAGCTGTCTGGCACCTCCTCTCCTGGGAGCTCGCGGACCTCCGGCCGGGACCGGCGGGGCGAGAGGGCGTCCATACATGAACGTTAGTCGAGGTTCGCTCCGCTGACCTGGGATGCCGGTCCCACCCCGCCATCCCGCCGACAGCCGACTTACCGCCGACAGCCGCCTTAACGCCGACAGCCGACTTACCGCCGACAGCCGACTTACCGGCGACAGCCGACTTACCGCCGACAGCCGACTTACCGCCGACAGCCGACTTCTCGGCGACAGCCGACTTACCGCCGGTGCTCAGGCGCGAGCAACCGGCGTCCGGCCGGGCGGTGGGGTGGCCGCCACGACGAGCGCTCCGGCCACCCGGGTCCCCGAGGTGACGAGTGCCCGCGCGCAGGCAGCAAGCGTCGACCCCGTCGTGAGCACATCGTCGACGAGGACGACGACGGCGCCTGGGCCCGGCGCTGCCAGCACCCGTACCCCGCCGACCCGGTTGCGCGCTCGGGCGCGGACGCCCAGACCGGACTGGTGACGTCGGCCGCCGGACCGGCGCAGGAGGTCGGCCGAGCGCACCGTGCGCCCGGGCTCGACGGCACCGGAGGCGGCGATCCCGGCAGCGACGGCGTCGGCGAGGTCGGCGGTGACGAGCGCACCGCGCAGCCGGCGTCGCAGCCCCGACGGAGCTGGCACGACGACGACGTCGCCGCTACCCGTCAGCGCGAGCTCCGGGTCGTGCGCCCACACCCTCGCGCCGCGATCGGCACGCTCGAGGAGCGCGCGGGCCACGTCCGCCCGGCCGGTGCGCTTCCACGCGACGACCAGCCCCCGAACGGGCCCGACGTAGTCGGCCAGCGACCACACCGGCAGCAACGGGCCAGCGTCACCTGGGAGGCTGAGCATCGGGGCGTCCCCGTCACTGCGCACGGGGGTGAGGGAGACCAGCTCGCGGCAGGCCGGACACACTGCGACGTCCCAGGCGCCGCAGCCGGCGCAGTCTGCGGGCAGCACGAGTGCCAACGCTTCCGCGAGCGTCCGCGCCGCGCGGGCGGAGCCGGTGGTGGCGGGCGACATGCGCCCAGCGTGACGTCGGCCCGGTGCCATGGCCGACGACACGAGGTCCGGCGTGGCCGAACGTGCCCCAGCGTCGGCTGGGGAGCAGCGTCGGTAAGTCAGCTCTCGGCGACAAGTCAGCTCTCGGCGAGAAGTCGGCTCTCGGCGACAAGTCAGCTCTCGGCGACAAGTCAGCTGTCGGCGACAAGTCGGCTCTCGGCGACAAGTCGGCTCTCGGCCAGAAGTCGGCTGTCGGCGACAAGTCGGCTCTCGGCGACAGGGGGCGGGTGTGGTGGGCGGCGGTCAGCCGGGGTAGGCGGGGTCGCGGACGTCGCTGGCGGCGAGGGTCCAGCCCAGGCCGTTGCGCTCGTACAGCTCGCCGGCCTCGGTGCCGACGACGATCGTGCGGTCACCGGTCGCGGCGGTCAGCCGGGTGGCGTCCGCGACGGGCGGCAGGTCGGCGCTCGGCCCGCCGATCGTCACGAGGTGGACGGCCACCGCCGGCTCCGCGCCGCTCGTGCCGAGCACCCCGACCGTCCGCTCGTCCACCCAGGTGGCCGTGAGCGCGTCGGTGAGCGACTCCCCCACGCGCACCGGGTCACCCAGGGCGAGCGGCCGGGCGTCGGCGTCCCGCAGGACGGCGGCGACCTCGACATGGGCGACGTCGTCGTTGCGCCGGACGACGACGGCGCGGGTCCCGTCCCGGGAGATGCGGACCGCGAGCACCTGGGTGCCGTCGAGCCAGTTCGCGTCGACCTCGGCGACGACACCGTTCGGCTGGACCGCGCGGAGCCTGCCGTCACCGGCGCGTGGGGAGGTCCAGGCCCAGCCGTGCCGGTCGACGGACGGGGGCACGAGGTCCCGGCCCGTCAGCAGCAGCGCGCCGCCGTCGTCCTCGGTGGGGAGGCTGACGAGGCGGTCGGTGCCGTCGAGGACCACCGGCCGGCCGGAGGTGTCGTCGTACGGGAGCGCGGGTGTGCGCGGGTCGTCGACGATGCTGGACGCGGGGAGCGGGACGAGCTCGGAGCCGGTGAAGCGCTGCACCTGACCGTCCGCGACGACCACGGGGTTGCCCGTGACGTAGGGGTTGCGCAGCAGCTGGGGGCTCTCCCCCTCGAGGGGCAGACGGCTGGAGCCCACCCGCACGTCGACGGACTGGATCGCGGGGACGCTGCGCAGCGACTCCTGGAGCTGGGCGACCATGAGCGCACGCTGGGCGGGCTCGGCGGCCAGGGGCTCGGAGGTGAGGTCGACGACCGCGACGCCGTCGGTCACCGTGACGGTGTCCTCGGCCAGCCGGGTGCCGCTGGGCACGGCGGTGGTGACGCCGCCGGCCAGCCACGGCGAGGGGCCCTCCAGCAGGTGGCGCACGATGAGGGTGCTGGCGCTGCGGTCGGGGTACCACCGCACCTCGGGGACGAGCGCCTCACCGTCGGGGCTGAGGAAGTAGAGCTGGTACTGGTCGTACTGGGCCTCGAAGACGACCGGGGAGACGAGGATGCCGTCGTCGAGGTCGACGATGCGCCACTGCCCGCTCGCGGTGCGGGCGAGGGTGAAGTCGAGCTCGATGACGGAGTCGGGCGCGGCCTCGGTGTAGCGGCCCTGGGAGTCGACGCTCGCGGCCGCCACGGCACTGGCCCGGACGGCGCCGTCCTCGGCCTGGGAGTAGGTGACGTCCCGGGCGGTGTAGACCCGGACCTGCGCGCGCGGGTTCCACGTCTCGGCGGCCGGGCCGGCGAGGTACTCGCGGGCGACGGCGAACTCGTCGCCCCCACCGGCGGCGACGGCCCGGAGGAACCCCTGGACGATCTGGTTGGCGGTCGCGTCCGGCGTGGGCCCGTAGGCGAGGAGGGCCACCGAGCTGCCCGCCTGGGGGACGGGGTCGGCGGCCGTCACCGGGCCGGAGTCGGGCAGGCTCACGCAGCCGGCGGCGGCGAGGACGGCGGCGGTGACGGCGGCCGCGAGACGCGCCACCACCCGGCGACGGGTCGGCACGGTGCTCATCGGCCCCCCAAGTTCTCGAGGTCGGGCACGGACGTGGGTCCGGCGTCGTCGGCGACGGGCTCGGTGGCGACCTCGCCGGGGTGGAGCGGGAGCGGGGCGGAGGAGATGACGAGGCCCGCCCGCCGCGGCAGGGTGAGACGGAAGGCGGCGCCCTCCTCGGGCCGCCCCCACGCCTCGAGGGTGCCGCCGTGCAGCCGCGCGTCCTCCATCGAGATCGACAGGCCCAGACCCGTGCCGCCGGTGGTCCGGGCCCGGGCGGGGTCGGCGCGCCAGAAGCGGTCGAAGACCCGGCTGGCGGCCTCGGGGGTCATCCCGGTGCCGTGGTCCCGGACGACGACGGCCACCGCCACCTCGTTGACCCCCACCGCGATCTCGATCGGCCGGCCCTCCCCGTGCTCGATCGCGTTGACGAGAAGGTTGCGCACGATGCGGTCCACGCGCCGGGGGTCGATGTCGGCGGTGCACGGGCGCCCCGGGCCGGTGACGGTGATCGACGACCCGGTGCGCTCGGCGAGCGGGGCGGCGAGCTCGACGGCGTGGGCGACGACGTCCTGCAGGTCGCGCTCCTCGACGTCGAGGAGGGCGGCACCCGCGTCGAAGCGGCTGATCTCGAGGAGGTCGGCGAGCATCTGCTCGAAGCGGTCGAGCTGGGTCTGGAGCAGCTCGGCGGAGCGGCGCGCGGCCGGGTCGAAGTCCTCGCGGCTGGCGTGGAGGACCTCGCTGGCCATCCGGATCGTCGTCAACGGGGTGCGCAGCTCGTGGGAGACGTCGGAGACGAAGCGCTGCTGGAGGCGCGACAGCTCGGCCATCCGCTCGATCTGGTCCTGCAGGCTCTCGGCCATCTCGTTGAAGGTGCGGCCCAGGGTGGCGAGCTCGTCGTGGCCGCGGACGTCGAGCCGCTCGTCCAGGAGGCCGTCGGCGAGGCGCTCGGCGGTCCGCGCGGCCTGCCGCACCGGACCGAGGACCCGCTGGGCGATGAACCACGTCATCGCGCCGAGGAAGATGAGGAGGACGACCGCCCCGGCGCCGAGCACCTGGATGACGAGCGTGAGGGTGTCCTCCTCCGGGCCGAGGGTGTAGACGGTGTAGAGCTCGTGGGTGCCGACGACCGGCAGGGTGACCTCCGAGCCGACGATGATGCCCGGCCCTCCGCCCGTGCCCAGCGGCAGGGAGATGGACTGCCAGTGCTGCCCGCCGCCGGCGACCGCCGTGCGCATCTCCTCGGTGAGGACCGCGCCGTCGAGGAGCCGCTCGGGCAGGACCGCCTCGTTGATGAGCACCTGGGCGGACTCGTCGGGGCTGCGCAAAAGCATGCTGCCGACGACGCCGCTGCCCCCCGCCCGGCTGCCCGCCACGAGGTTGTAGGCCAGCTCCTGGACCTGCGGCCCGGTGTTGGCGATCGCCGCGTCGAAGCTCTGCTGCGCCGAACGGGTGCGCGCGGTCGCGTCGGCGAGGATCTCGTCGCGGCGCGCCTCGAAGAGGCCGTCGCGGATCGTCACGGTGACGACCGCACCGAGGAGGACGAGGGCCGCGACGCCGACGAGCACCGTCGTCGTCGAGACCCGCAGCCGCAGGGAGGAGCGCCAGCGGTCGACGACGCGACCGGCCCACCCGCGGGTGCCGGGCTCCCCCTGCGGCTGGAGGCTCACCGCTGCGAGCTGCCCGCCCGGTACCCGACACCACGGACGGTGACGACGACCTCCGGGTTCTCCGGGTCCTTCTCGATCTTGGCGCGCAGCCGCTGGACGTGGACGTTGACGAGCCGGGTGTCCGCGGCGTGCCGGTAGCCCCAGACCTGCTCGAGGAGCACCTCGCGGCTGAAGACCTGCCAGGGCTTGCGGGCCAGCGCGAGGAGCAGGTCGAACTCGAGCGGGGTGAGCGCGATGGACTCACCGTTGCGGGTGACCTGGTGGCCGGCGACGTCGATGGCGAGGTCCCCGATCGTCAGCCGCTCGGTCTGCGGGCCGGTCGTGCTGCGCAGGCGCGTCTTGACCCGCGCGACGAGCTCCTTGGGCTTGAAGGGCTTGGGGATGTAGTCGTCCGCCCCGGCCTCGAGGCCCGCGACGACGTCGATGGTGTCGGACTTGGCCGTGAGCATGACGACCGGGACGCCCGACTCCGCGCGGATGAGCCGGCACACCTCGATACCGTCGATGCCGGGGAGCATGAGGTCGAGGAGGACGAGGTCGGGCTCCTCGGCGCGGAACATCTCCAGCGCCTGCGAGCCGTCGGGGCACGTCACGGTGTCGTAGCCCTCGCCCTGCAGCACGATGCCGATCATCTCCGCGAGCGCGGTGTCGTCGTCGACCACGAGAATTCGAGCGTTCATGCCCACTATCGTCGCACCCGGGGCGGCGAATCCGGTGAGCCTCGGGCCATGTCGTGCACCACCGCTCCGGCGCGCCGCCCGTCCGTGGCACGATGACCGCTGAGAGTGCGGAGGGATCGATGAGCCAGGAACCAGGCCAGCCACAGCCGGCGTCCCACCCGCCGGGCGCGCCCTCGGGCGAGCAGTACGGCCAGTACGGCCAGTACGGCCAGTACGGCCAGCAGGCCCCGCCACCCCAGGGCCAGCAGGGCCAGCCCCTGCCGCCGCCGGGCCAGTACGGCCAGTACGGCCAGCCGCCCGGGCAGGGCGGCTACTACGGCCCGGGCTTCGTGCCGCCGGCGGCACAGCCGGGCATCATCCCGCTGCGCCCGCTCACCCTCGGGGAGATCTACGACGGCGCCTTCCGCGCCATCCGCAGCAACCCGCTGGTGATGTTCGGCCTGGCGATCATCGTCGTCGGGATCGGGGCCGTCATCCAGCTCGGCTTCACGGCGGCGGCGGTCGGCCGGATCGAGCGGGCCGCCCAGGCGGGCGTCGTCGAGCTCGAGGCCTTTTTCAGCGTCGGCGCCATGGCCGGGGTGCTCCTCAGCTCGGCCGCCGTCAGCCTCGCCACCCTCGTCCTCGAGGGCCTGGCGATCCTCTCGGTCAGCGAGTCCGTCCTGGGCCGGAAGATCAGCCTCGGGCAGGTGTGGCAGCGGGCGCGCGGGCGCCTGTGGCGGCTCGTCGCCCTGTCCCTCCTCCTCGGTGTCGCCGGTGTGGTGGCCGTCGTCGGGGCGGGCGCGCTCGTCATCCTCCTCGCCGTCGCGCTCGCCGAGGTTTCGGACGACGGCGTGCTCGCGCTCGTCCTCCTCGTGCCCCTCCTGTTCCTGCTCCTCGCGGGCGTCGTCGCGTTCTTCGCGGTCCGGCTGATGCTCGCCACCTGCGTGATCATGCTCGAGGGCACCGGCGTCTTCGCCTCGATCGCCCGGTCCTGGCGGCTCACCCGGGGCAGCTTCTGGCGGCTCTTCGGGATCATGCTCCTCACCGTCGTCCTCGTGACCGTCCTCGTGAGCATCCTGTCGGTGCCGTTCTCGATGTTCGGGAGCGTCTTCGCCGTCCAGGGCGACGTCCTGGTGCCGCTCATCCTGTCCTCGATCGGGTCGCTCGTCGGCTCGGCGGTCTCCATCCCCGTCATGGCCGCCGTGCTCGCCCTCCTCTACATCGACGTGCGGATGCGCAAGGAGGGCCTGGACGTCGAGCTCGCCCGCGCGGCGCAGGGCGGATGAGCGGGCGGCTGGGTGTGCCGGTCGAGCCGGACGCGGACGAGGCGCGCCGCTGGGCTGAGGAGGAGCTCTCGCGCGGCGTGTACTCCGACGAGCCGAACCTCCTCGAGCGAGCCTGGGCTTGGGTCCTCGAGCAGCTGCAGCGGCTCCTCGAGCTCGACGTGAGCGCCCCGCCCAACCTCGTGCCGGTGGTCGTCGTCGTCGGGGCCGCCGTCCTGCTCGCCGTCGCCCTCTACCTCGCCGGCCCTCTCCGCGCCCGCCGCCGCGGCGGTCCCGGCGCCTCCCACGCCGTCTTCGACGACGCCGACGCCACGAGCGAGGACCTCACGGCCGCCGCGGACGCCGCGGCCCGCCGCCGCGACTGGGCCCAGGCCGTCCTCATGCGCTTCCGCGCCGTCATCCGCTCCCTCGACGAGCGGGCCGTCCTCGACGACCGCCCCGGGCTCACCGCCCACGAGGCGAGCACCGCCGCCGCCCGGCAGCTGCCCGACTGCGCGGACGGGCTCACCTGGGCCGGCCGCCTCTTCGACGACGTCTGCTACGGCTCCACCGCGCCCGGGGAGGCGGAGGACACCCGCCTGCGGGAGCTCGGCGCCGTCGTCGCCCGCAGCCGGCCGGTCAGCCCGGTGGCCGTCGGCGCGACGTGGGCGGCGGTGCGATGAGCGCGGACGTCCTCGCGCAGGAGACGCCCCGCCGCGAACGGCGCCCGGTGCTCTTCGTCGTCGTCGCCGCGCTCTTCGCCGTCGCCGCGGTGGTCGCGGTCGTCGTCGGCCGCGGGTCGACGTCCGCCGTGCCGCTCGCGCCGGACAACCCGGAGCCGGCGGGGGCGCAGGCCGCCGCGACGATCCTGCGCGAGCAGGGCGTGCGGATCCGCACCGTCTCGACGACCGACGACGCCGTCCGGGTGGCCGGCCCCGGCACCACCCTGCTCGTGACGGTCACCGGACGGCTCGACGACGACCAGCTCGCCGCCGTGCGCGACACCGGGGCCGACCTCGTCCTCGGCCAGCCCACCTTCCTGCCCGACCTCGAGCCGCTGACCGACAGGGTCGAGCCCTCCCCCGCGGGCAGCGACGAGCCCGTCCCCGCCGCGTGCGCGGACCCGGACGCGACCGCTGCGGGGACCCTGTCCCGCAGCGTCGGCGGCGTCGTGCCGCTGAGCGAGGACGTCGAGCTGTGCTTCCCGACGGCGGACGGGGCGGGCGCGCTCGCCACCTGGGAGCAGGACGGCCGCGACGTCGCCCTGCTCGCCGACACCACCCTCATGAGCAACGAGCACCTCGCCGACGCCGGCAACGCCGCGCTCGTGCTGCGCCTGCTCGGCGCCAACGAGGAGCTCGTCTGGTACCTGCCGACCATCGGCGACACCGTGGGCGACGACGACGGCAGCACGGCCGCACTCGTCCCGCCCACCGTCCGGGCGCTGGGCGTGCAGCTGCTCGTGCTCGCCGTCGTCGTCGTCCTCTGGGGCGGGCGGCGGCTCGGGCGCGTGGTGACCGAGCCGATGCCCGTCGTCGTCCGCTCCGCCGAGACGACCCTCGGGCGCGGGCGGCTCTACCGCCGCGCCCGCGACCACGCCCATGCCGCCGCCGGGCTGCGCGCCGGCTGCGCGACCCGGATGGCCACCCGCCTCGGCGTGCCGCCCTCGGCGCGGGCCGAGGTGCTCGTCGCCGCCGTCGCCCGCGCCACCGGGCGCGAGGAGGCCGCGGTCGGCACCCTCCTGTACGGCCCACCCCCGACGTCCGACGCCGAGCTCACCGGACTCACCCGCGAGCTCGACACCCTGGAAAGCGAGGTCCACCCGTCGTGAGCACCCACACCCCCGAGCCCCCGCCGCCCACGCAAGAGCCGGTCCGACCCCCGGCCCCCGCCCCGGCGCCCGACTCTCCGCGTGCCCGGCTGGCCGCGCTCCGGCAGGAGGTCGGCAAGGCGGTCGTCGGCCAGGACGCCGCGGTGACCGGCCTGGTCATCGGCCTGCTGTGCCGCGGGCACGTCCTGCTCGAGGGGGTGCCCGGGGTGGCCAAGACCCTCCTCGTGCGCACGCTCGCGGCGAGCCTCGACATGGCCACGACCCGGGTGCAGTTCACCCCGGACCTCATGCCCGGGGACGTCACGGGCTCCCTCGTCTACGACTCGCGGTCGGCGGCGTTCTCGTTCCGCGAGGGGCCGGTCTTCACCAACCTCATGCTCGCCGACGAGATCAACCGCACCCCGCCGAAGACGCAGGCCTCGCTGCTCGAGGCGATGGAGGAGCGGCAGGTGTCCGTCGACGGTCAGCCGCGCCCGCTGCCCGACCCCTTCATGGTCATCGCCACCCAGAACCCGGTCGAGTACGAGGGCACCTACCCGCTGCCCGAGGCGCAGCTGGACCGCTTCCTCCTCAAGCTCCTCGTCCCGCTGCCCGAGCGCAGCGACGAGATCGAGGTGCTCAACCGGCACGCCCACGCCTTCGACCCGCGCGACCTCGCCGGGGCCGGCGTGCGGCCGGTGGCCGGGCCGGCGGACCTCGCGGCCGCCCGCGAGGAGGTCGCCCGAGTCCAGGTCGCGCCCGAGGTGCTCGGCTACGTCGTCGACATCTGCCGTGCGACGCGCACGTCGCCGTCGCTGTCCCTCGGGGTCTCCCCGCGCGGGGCGACGGCGCTGCTCGCCACCGCCCGCGCCTGGGCCTGGCTCACCGGCCGCGACTACGTCACCCCCGACGACGTCAAGGCCCTGGCCCACGCGACCCTGCGCCACCGCGTCCAGCTCCGCGCGGAGGCCGAGCTCGAGGGCGTGACCGCCGAGACCGTCCTCGACGGCGTGCTGCGCACCGTCCCCGTCCCCCGCTGAGCGCCGTGCGACCGCTCCCCACGCGACCCACGCCCGAGGAGGTGGCATGGCGCTGACCCGCCGCGCCGTCCTCGTCGCCGCCGCGGGTGTGCTGCCGGTGCTGCTCGTGCCGCGCACGACGACGGTGGTCGCCTGGGCGGCCCTGCTCGTGCTCGCCGTGGTCCTCGACCTCGTCCTCGCCGCCTCGCCGCGGGCGCTGCGGCCCGCGCGGGAGGTCCCGCACTCGGTGCGGCTGGGTGAGCCGGCGACGTCGACGCTCACCGTCGTCAACACCGGCACCCGCACCGCACGGCTCCTCGTCCGCGACGCGTGGGTGCCCTCGGCCGGCGCCGAGCGCAACCGGCACCGCCTCACGGTGCCCGCCGGCGAGGCGCGGCGCGTGCGGACCGGGCTGCGCCCCACCCGGCGCGGGGACCGGGAGGCCGACCTCGTCACCCTGCGCTGCCACGGGCCCCTCGGCCTGGCCGCCCGGCAGCGCTCGCTGCCCGCCCCCGCCCGGCTGCGGGTGCTGCCCGCCTTCAGCTCCCGCCGCCACCTGCCCTCCCGGCTGGCTCGGCTGCGGGAGATGGACGGCCGCGCCGCCGTCCAGGTCCGCGGCGAGGGCACCGAGTTCGACTCCCTGCGCGAGTACGTCATCGGCGACGACGTCCGTTCCATCGACTGGCGTGCCACCGCCCGCGGCGGTGACGTCGTCGTGCGCACGTGGCGGCCCGAGCGGGACCGGCGCGTCCTCATCGTCCTCGACTCCTCGCGCCTGTCCGCCGCGCGGCTCGGGGAGGCGACCCGGCTGGAGGCCCAGATCGAGGCGGCGCTCCTGCTCGCGGCGCTCGCCTCGCGGGCCGGGGACCGGGTCGACGTCGTCGCCGTCGACTCCACCGTCCGGGCACGGGTGTCGGGGGTGCAGGGGCCACGCCTCATGTCGGCGCTCGCCGAGGGTCTCGCGCCGGTCGAGGCCTCCCTCGTGCAGATGAGCTGGCCGACGGTGACGCAGACCGTGCGCGACGCGCTCTCCCAGCGCTCCCTCGTCGTCCTGCTCACCGCGCTCGACACCGCCGCGGTGCTGTCGGACCTGCTGCCCGTCGTCGGCGCGATGACCCGGGACCACCAGGTGGTGCTCGCCTCCGCCGCGGACCCCGAGGCCGAGGAGATCCGCCGCCGGCGCGGCACGAGCGAGGAGGTCTTCGACGCCGCCGCCGCCGAGCGCGCCGCCCTCGAGCGGGCGGCCGCGGCGGCCCGGCTGCGCCGTCGCGGCGTCGAGGTCGTCGAGGCGACCCCGGACGACCTCCCGCCCACCCTCGCCGACACCTACCTCGCCCTCAAAGCCGCCGGCCGCCTCTGACCGCCCCGCCCCGTCCCCCCGCCCCCGCCCCCGCCCCCGCCACCTTCGCAATTGGTGGGTCGAGCGACGCTCCGGGCGTCCGGGACGTCGGTCAGGTCACCAATTGCGAAGTTCTTGGCGGGGTGCGGGGGGATGGGGGCCGACTTAGCGTGAGCCTGTGAAGCGGCAGCTCGTCATCACGGCGGACGACCTCGGGGCGGACGCCGACATCAACGTGGTCATCGTCGACCTCATGCGGGACGGGCTCGTCTCGGCCACCACCCTCATCCCGGTCGCACCGGCCGCAGAGGACGCCGTCAGCCGCCTCCGCGCCGCCGGTCTCGAGGCACGGCTCCACGTCGCCCTGTCCACCGGGCACGAGTGGGCCGGCTGGCGGCCCCTCGCCCCCGGGGTGGACTCCCTCGTCGGGCCCGACGGCGCGCTCCCCGTCGAGGGCGGCGTCGCGGAACGTCGGGCCAGCCCCGCGGACGTCGCCCGGGAGATGGGCGCCCAGCTCGAGTGGATGCGCGCGGCCGGGCTGCGGCCGGCCGCTGTCGACTCCCACTCCGGGACCCTCTACGGGCTGCACGGACGCTCGTTGGCGGACACCGCCGTCGACTTCTGCGCCGCCCACGGGCTCGCCTTCCGGCTGCCGCGGCGGCTGGGACCCGTGCTCGGGCTGGCCGCGCGGGGGCTGCGCGCCGCCCACCGCGGCGCGGTCGCCCACGCCGACGAGCTCGGGGTGCGCCTGCCGGAGGTGCTCGTCAGCGCCTGGCTGCCGGGCCGCCTCACGCTGAGCTACCCCCAGCTGCGGGCCGAGGTCCTCTCCCAGCTGCGTCGCCTGCCGGCGGGCACGTCCGAGCTCATGGTGCACCCGGCCCCCCGCTCGGCCGCGTTGCGGCTGCCCGCGGCGGACGGCCGCAAGCGGCTGTGGGAGCTGCGGCTGCTCCGCGACCCCGCCTTCCACCGCACCCTGCGCCGGGAGGGCATCACGGTCGTCCCGGCGTGGTGATCAGCCCGCCTGGGCCAGGGCGTGCCCGGCGAGGTCCTCCTCGAGGTCACCGGTCTCCCCCGCCCGCACCGCCCGCCCGCCGAGGACGAGGGTGTAGGCCCAGTAGGCCGCGAGCACGAGCGCCCCGATGGCGATCTTGAGCCACCCGGGAAGCCCGGACGGCGTGACGAAGCCCTCGACGATGCCCGAGACGGCGAGCACGAGGACGAGCCCCATCGCCACGATGAACAGCGAGCGCCCCTCCTCGGCCAACGCTCGTGAGCGCGTCCGCGGCCCCGGCGCGACCCACGCCCAGAAGAGCTTGAGGCCGGCGCCAGCGGCGATGAAGATCGCGGTCAGCTCCATGAGCCCGTGCGGCAGGATGAGGCCGAAGAACACGTCGAGGTGCCCGTGGGCGGCCATGACACCGCCCGCGGAACCGACCCCCACGGCGTTGGCGGCGAGCACGTACACGGGGAACACGCCCGTGATGCCGAGCGCGATGCACTGCGCGGCGATCCACGCGTTGTTCGTCCACACCTGGCCGGCGAAGTCACCCGCGGGGTAGCTGGAGTAGTAGGCAGCGAAGGCCTCCTCCGCGTACTGCTCGAGCTCGGCGGGCGAGCCCATGGCCGCGAGCGCCGCCGGGTTCGTCGCCACCCACCAGCCGCTGGCGGCGCCGACGGCGACGAACACGAGCCCCACCCACACCGTCCACCAGCGCACCCGGTAGAACGCGGCCGGCAGCGAGAGGCGGAGGAAGCGGGCGACGTCCGACAGCCGCGCCTCGTGGGCGCCGGCGATCCGGCCGCGGGCCGTGGCGAGCAGGCCGGAGAGCTCGGAGACGAGCAGCGGGTCCGGCGCCGAGGTCCGCAGCGCGGACAGGTGCCCGGCCGTGGCCTGGTAGAGCGCGACGAGCTCGTCGGCCTCCGCGCCGGCGAGGCGGCGCCGCGTGGACAGCGCGCGCAGCCGTTCCCACTCCGGGCGGTGCACGGCCGCGAAGGCGTCGATGTCCACGCGGGTACCCTGCCACACATGACCACGCACGCGGCGCACTCGGCAGGCCGTGCGCTGCAGGCGGCACGGCTGACCGACGACCTCATCATCACCGGGGAGGCCGTGGCGCTGGAGGTCCGCCCCGCCGCGTTCCTCCTGCGGGTGGTCAGCGGGCTCATCGACGCCGCCGCCTACGCGGCCGTGCTCCTCGCCCTCGCGGTGGGTGTCCTCGGCAGCCTCGGTGACCTCAACGAGGCACGGGTGACGGCGGTGTCGATCGCGACCCTCGCCGGGGTCGTCGTCGTCGCGCCCACCGTCGTGGAGACCCTGAGCCGGGGCAGGTCCCTCGGCAAGGCCGCCACCGGCATCCGCATCGTCCGCGACGACGGCGGCCCCATCCGGCTGCGGCACGCCTTCACCCGCTCGCTCACCGGGTTCGGCGAGCTGTGGCTGACGGCCGGCTCGGTCGCCGTCATGACCGCGCTCCTCAACGGCCGCGGCAAGCGGCTGGGCGACCTGCTCGCCGGGACCTACGCCGTGCGCACCCGGGGCGCGGACCGCAAGGCGCCCCCGCTCCTCATGCCGCCCGAGCTCGAGGACTGGGCCCGCGGCGCCGACATCCGCGCCATGCCCGACGGTGTCGCGCTCGCCGCCCGTCGTTTCCTCGACCGCACCGGCACCCTCGACCCCGCCTCCCGCGAGCAGCTGGGCCGCCAGCTCGCCGCCCGGGTGGAGCCGCTCGTGGCCCCGCCGCCGCCGTGGGGCACCCACCCCGAGCGGTTCCTCGCCGCGGTGCTCGTCGCCCGCCGCGACCGCGAGTACGCCGTGGGCCTGCGGGCCCGGGACACGCTCGCCACGACCACCGCCGAGCTCCGCCGGCTGCCCTTCCAGCTGGGATGAGCGCGGCGATGCGCACCCGGCTCTCGATGCGCCCTAGCCTCGGGGGCTAGGAGGACGACATGTGGAGGAAGACGACGGGCCGCTGGCGGCGTGCCCTGGCCGCGCTCGCCGTGGTCGAGCGGCGCAGCCCGGCGCTGCCCGCGGCGGCCCGTTGGCGACGCCTGGAGGCCACGGGCTCCGTCGCCCACGGCGTCCCGCCGCACCCCGCCCTGCCCGTCGGCGTCGTCCCCGCCGACGCCGGGACGGATGCCGTCCCGGTCACCGCTCCCGTCGCGGCCGACGCCGTCCTCATCGGCAAGTTCGACCGGGGCCGTCAGGTGCGCATGCGGTCCTTCTACGCCGAGGAGGGCCTGTGCGCCCGCATCCAGGCGGGCTCACGCCACCCCGAGCGGGAGCACGGCGTCAGCCGCAGCGTCCGGGCCGCGCAGCTCGTCGCGGCCAACCGGCCGGGCCTGGCCCCGGCCATGCGTGACCACGGCACGCTCTTCTCCGGGCGCACCGCCTACCTCGTCGAGGAGGTCGTCGAGGGCGCCACCCCCCACACCCCGACCGAGGTGAGGGCGGCGATGGACGTGGTGGCGGCCGAGCTGGCGATCCTCCAGCGCGCCGTGGGCGTGACGGCCAGACCGCTGTCCACGGTCGTCAACCCGGCCTTCCGCGAGCGCTGGCGCGGTGTCGTCGAGGACGGGCACGTCCCCCCGAAGCTCGCGGCCCGGGTGGACCGGCTCATCGCGCGCGACGACCTCCTCGAGGTGAGCTTCACCCACGGCGACCTCGTCTCCTCCAACGTGCTGCGTGTCGGAGACCGCGTGGTGCTCATCGACTGGGAGTACGCCGGCACCCGGCCCGTGGCCTTCGACCTCGCCAAGATGCACGTCAACGCCGGCCCCGCCGGGCCGGCGCTCGACCGGCTGGACGCTGCCCTCGGCGGGCGGGTGGGCCACGCGCGGGGTCACTACTCGCTGGCCGAGCAGCTGACGCTTGCGCACGTCGTCGTGCTCTCGCGGCTGGAGGCGCGCATGCAGCGCGCCCGGGAGGCGGACCGCCTGGAGCCGCTGCGCCGTCAGACGCACAAGCGCGTCAAGGCGGTGCGCGAGCTGCTCGCCCTGGAGGGCTGACGCTCCTCTCCCGGGCCTCCGGGTGTGCCCGGCCACGTGCCGGGTCCCAGCGCCCTGTCCACGGGGTCGACCCGTGCTGTCCCCGCGCGGTCCGGCCCGACCTCGGCCTTGGTCTAGACCAGGACGTGACCCGGACCACTGCCCTGGCGTAGGGTGGACGCTGGCAGGTCTTTCCCCTGCGCATGGATGCGCGAAAAGAGTTGCCGCGCGAGGTCTCGCGCGTGATCGATGACGACTCACACCCCTGGAGGAACGTTGTCCACAAGAACCCCCGGCGCCCGGGCGGGCGTCGCCACAGCCCTCGGGGCGGGCATGCTGCTCGCATCCGCCGTCCCCGCCAGCGCCACGTCCGCGCCGGAGTCGGCGAACCCGATCGACCACATCGTCAGCAACATGACGGTCGACGAGCTCATCGGCCAGATGACCTGGACCCACGTCTACGGCGACTCCGCCGACGACGACTCGATGGCCGAGGAGAACCAGGACCGCTACGGCGTCGACACTCCCCGGGAGGTCGTCGAGAAGTTCGACCTCGGTGGTGTCCTCTACTTCGCCTGGTCCAACCCCGGCATCGTCAGCGACCCCGAGCTCACCGCCGAGCTCTCCAACGGCCTGCAGGCCGTCTCCGTCGGCGAGGGCGGCTCCGGCATCCCGCTGGCGACGACCATCGACCAGGAGGGCGGCATCGTCGCCCGCATGGGTGCCCCGATGACCGTGCTGCCCGGCAACATGGCCCTCGGCGCCACCTTCGACACGGCGCTCGCCCGCGCGCAGGGCGAGGTCCTGGGCTCCGAGCTGGCCGCCGTCGGCATCAACGCCGACTTCGCCCCCGTCGTCGACGTCAACACCAACCCCGCCAACCCGGTCATCGGCGTCCGCTCGATGGGCGAGGACCCGGAGAACGTCGCCGCGCTCGGCGTCGCCCAGATCGAGGGCCTGCAGTCCCAGGGCGTCGGGGCCGCGGCCAAGCACTTCCCCGGCCACGGCGACACCGAGACCGACTCCCACACCGGCCTGCCGATCGTCACCTACGACCGCGCCACCCTCGACCAGCACCTGCTGCCCTTCGAGGCGGCCATCGAGGCCGGCGTCGACATGATCATGACGGCCCACGTCATCGTCGAGGAGCTCGACCCCGAGATGCCCGGCACCCTGTCACCGGAGGTCCTCACCGGGCTGCTCCGCGAGGAGCTCGGCTTCGACGGCCTCATCACCACCGACGCCCTCGACATGGCCGCACTCAAGCAGCTGCCCGACAACCCGCTCGACGACGGCGACATCGCCGTCCTCGCCATCCAGGCGGGCTCGGACATCCTCCTCATGTCGCCCGACGTCCCGGCGACCTTCGAGGCCGTGAGCGCCGCCGTCGAGTCCGGCGAGATCACCCGCGAGCGCCTGGAGGAGTCGGTCACCCGCATCCTCGAGTGGAAGGTCGAGCGCGGGGTGTGGGAGGAGGACCCGAGCGTTCCCGTCGACGAGGTCATGGACATCGTCGGCAACGCCGAGCACACCGCGACGGCGCAGGAGATCGCCGACCGGTCGGTCACCCTGCTCCGCAACGAGGGCGACCTCCTCCCGCTCGACGAGGGCCAGTCGGTCTTCGTCACCGGCTGGGGCCAGAGCGGGGTGCCGAACCTCGCCCAGGCCTTCACCGACCGCGGCGTGGAGACCGAGCACCTGTACACGGCGAACTTCCCGAACGCCGAGCAGATCGCCGCGGCCGCCGAGGCCGCTGAGGGCCATGACGCGATCGTCCTCATGACCCACACCCCGGCCAACGCCGCCCAGACCCAGGCGCAGCACGACCTCCTCACCGCGCTCCAGGCCACCGACGTCCCGGTCGTGCACGTGCCCGTGCGCAACCCGTACGACGTCGCGTGGGAGAACCCCGCGCCGGCACAGCTCGTCACCTACGGCTACCAGCGCCCCTCGCTCCAGGCCGTCGCCGACGTCGTCCTCGGCACCGTCGAGCCGACCGGCAAGCTGCCGGTCAACGTCCCGACCGCCGACGGTGAGGGCGTGCTCCACCCGATCGGCTTCGGCCTCGGCTACGAGGGCGAGGAGCCGCAGCAGCCGACGCAGCGCTACGGCTTCTTCCTCACCAACGGCTGGACGGGCGGCGACGCCGACTACGCCTTCCAGTACGGCCGGCACACCGACGAGGTCCTCGTCGGTGACTGGGACGGGGACGGGCGTGACTCGATCACCGTGCGCCGCGGCAACCAGTACTTCGTCAACAACGCCCCCACCGGCGGCCCCGCCGAGCGCGTGGTCACCTACGGCAAGGCGGACGACGTCGTCCTCGTCGGCGACTGGAACGGTGACGGCACCGACACCCTCGCGGTGCGCCGCGGGGCGACCTACCACGTGAAGAACTCCCTGCGCAGCGGGGACGCCGACCACGTGGTCGTCTACGGCCGCGAGGGCGACGCCGTCGTCGTCGGCGACTGGGACGGCGACGGCCGCGACACCTTCGCCGTGCGCCGCGGCAAGGTGTACCACGTGAAGAACGCGATCGCCGGTGGCGACGCGGACGTCGTCTTCGCCTACGGGCGCGAGTCCGACGTCACCCTCGCCGGTGACTGGGACGGCGACGGCCGCGACACCTTCGCCGTGCGCCGCGGCCGCGACTACCACGTGTCCAACACGCTGCGTGGTGGCGAGGCCGAGCGGGTCATGCGCTACGGCCGCGAGGGCGACGAGGTGTTCGTCGGCGACTGGGACGGCGACGGCCGCGACAGCATCGGCGTGCGCCGCACCCCCGCCGCCTGACCCGCTCCCCCGGCGAGAGCTGGATTCGCCAGGGGACGGCACGACAAGGGCCCCGCACCACGGTGCGGGGCCCTTGTCGTGCGCCGCGGGATCGCGCGGGAGACGGGGTGGGACCCAGCCGTCGGCGGGAGGGGCAGGGGCGACGGCGGAGGGCGGCGTAGCGTGGGGGTGCTCGGTCGACCCCTCACCCAGGCAGGCTCATGACGCTCCCCCGCACCACCCTCGGCGTCGCGCTCGCGGCGCTCGCTCTCCTCACCCCCGCCGCCCAGGCGACCGCGCCGGCGACCCCGGACCCCGCCGCGCAGGTCGCGGCGATGAGCGAGGACGAGCTCATCGGGCAGATGGTCTGGGCGCACGTCTACGGCTCCGCCGCCGACGACACCTCCATGGCCGCGGAGAACCGCACCCGCTACGGCGTCGACACCCCGGCGCAGGTCGTGGAGAAGTACGGGCTCGGCGGTGTCCTCTACTTCGCCTGGGCCGGGAACACCGAGTCCCCCGAGCAGGTCGCCGAGCTGTCCGCCGGGCTGCAGGAGGCCGCTGAGCGCAGCTCGGGCGTCCCGCTGGCGATCACGGTCGACCAGGAGGGCGGGGAGGTCTCGCGCATCGGTGAGCCCGCCACCGCGCTGCCCGGCGGGATGGCGCTCGGCGCGACCTTCGACCCCGCACTCGCGCGCGCCCAGGGGCAGCTGCTCGGCTCCGAGCTGGCCGCCATGGGTGTCAACGTCGACTGGGCGCCGGTCGCCGACCTCAACACCAACCCGGCCAACCCGGTCATCGGCCTGCGCTCCCTCGGCGCCGACCCCGAGCGCGTCGCGGAGCTCACCGCCGCGCAGGTCGAGGGCATGCAGTCCGAGCACGTGGCCGCCGGCGCCAAGCACTTCCCCGGCCACGGGGACACCGACGTCGACTCCCACACCGGCCTGCCGGTCGTCACGTACGACCGCGAGACGCTCGAGCAGCACCTGCGGCCCTTCGAGGCGGCCATCGCCGCCGGCGTCGACATCGTCATGTCCGCGCACATCGTCGTCGAGGCCCTCGACCCCGAGCTGCCCGGCACCCTCTCCCCCGCCGTCCTCACCGGGCTGCTCCGCGAGGAGCTCGGCTACACCGGCCTCGTCACCACCGACGCCCTCGACATGGCCGCCCTCAAGCAGCTGCCCGGCACCCCTCTCGACGACGGCGACATCGCCGTCCTCGCCATCCGGGCGGGCTCCGACATCCTCCTGGACTCCCCGGACGTCGACGCCACCATCGCCGGCGTGCAGGAGGCCCTCGAGTCCGGAGAGCTCACCCGCGAGCGCCTGGAGGAGTCGGTCACCCGCATCCTGGACTGGAAGGCGGAACGCGGGATCGGCGCGCCCGGCCCGGGCCTCGACGTCGTCGGCAGCGAGGAGCACAGGGCCACCGCCCGGACGATCTCCGAGCGGGCCGCGACCCTCCTGCGCGACGACCTCCCGCTCCCGCTCGACCCGTCGGGCGACCGGATCACCGTCGTCGGCGCCGGCTCGGCGTGGCCGGAGCGGCTGGGCCCGCTCCTCGAGGAGGAGGGCTTCACCGTCGCCGAACGGCTCGAGAGCGGGGACAGCCCCAGTGCCGGGTACCGGTCGGCGGCGGTGGCCGCGGCGTCCGACGCGGACGCCGTCGTCGTCACGGTCGACGACCTGCGTGCCAACCCCGCCCAGCAGGCCCTGCTCGAGGAGCTGGCCGCAGGCCCGACGCCCGTCGTCGCCGTCCTGGCCGGCACGCCCTACGACCTGGCGGCGGTCCCGGCGCGGGTGGCGAGCGTCCTCGCGAGCTACGGCGCGACCACCGTCAACTACGAGGGTGTCGCCGCCGTCGTCTCCGGGCGCGAGCTCCCGACCGGCCGGCTGCCCGTCGCGGTGACCGCGGAGGACGGCACCGTCCTCGCCGAGGTCGGCTTCGGGCTGCGCCGCACCGAGGAGGTCACCCCGGCGGACGTCACCTTCACCGACCGCCCCGGCACCGAGGACGACGCCGTCGTGATCCCTGCGACCACGGGCGTCGCCTACCTCGTCGACGGCGAGCCCGCGTCCCCCGGCTCCTACCCCGCCACCGGCAGCGTCGTCGTCACGGCCGTGGCCGACCCCGCGTCGGCCTACCACCTCGCCGACGACGCCACGGACCGCTGGGAGCACACCTTCGACACCTCGAGCCCGGCCCCCGCACCCGAGGACGACGACGACTCCACGCCCTGGCTCGCCGTCGCCGGTCTGGGCGGGCTCGTCGCGGCGGGTGTCGCCGGCGCCGTCGTGGTGCGTCGCCGCCGTCCCGGGAACTGAGACGGACCGTCTCACATCGCCGCGGGAAACCCGCGATGGTACAGTCCCGCCCGGTTACGTCTGTCACAGTTCAGTAACGTTCCTATGCCCGGTAAAGGCGCAGGTCAGCGCGGCGTTGTCGGCGGCCTCGGGGTGCCCCAGGAGCGTGTGAGGCGGCGTCGGACGGTGGCCTCGCGCCCCTTTCGGTGGCATGGTGGTTGGCCGTTCCCATTCATCCGTAGTTTGCGATGCCCACCAGCCGGTGCGGTGATCGTGAGCGGCCACGGCGCCTCCACGCCGTGACCAACCCGAGCCGCAGTGAGGTGAGCGTGAGCGCGCTACGCGCAGAGAACGTGTACAAGGTCTTCGGACGCCGGTCCCAGGAGGCCGTCCGCCGGCTGAGAGCCGGCGCGACCCGCGACGAGGTCAAGCCCATGGGCACGGCCGCCGTCATCGACGCCTCCTTCGAGGTGCAGCCGGGAGAGACCTTCGTCGTCATGGGCCTGTCGGGCTCGGGCAAGTCGACCCTCATCCGGATGCTCAACGGCCTGCTCACCCCCACGGCCGGTCGTGTCGTCATCGGTGAGCAGAGCGTCACCGACGTCTCCGCCGCGGAGCTGCGCCAGATCCGCCGCACGAAGATCTCCATGGTCTTCCAGCACTTCGCGCTGCTCCCCCACCGCACCGTTCTCGACAACGTCGCCTACCCGCAGGAGATCCGCGGGATGCCCAGGGCCGAGCGGCTCGCCAAGGCCGAGGAGGCCGTCGCGATGACCGGCCTGGCCGGGTGGGAGGACTCGCTGCCCGCGCAGCTGTCCGGCGGCATGCGCCAGCGCGTGGGCCTGGCCCGCGCCCTGGCGGCGGACAGCGACATCCTCCTCATGGACGAGGCCTTCTCGGCCCTCGACCCGCTCATCCGCCGGGAGATGCAGGAGCAGCTCGTCGAGCTGCAGTCCACCCTCGGCAAGACGATCGTCTTCATCACCCACGACCTCAACGAGGCGATGTTCCTCGGAGACCGGATCGCGGTCATGCGTGACGGTCGCGTCGTCCAGATCGACACGGCGGAGCAGATCCTCGCAGCGCCCGCGGACGAGTACGTCGCCAAGTTCATCGCCGACGTCGACCGCTCCCGCGTCATCACGGCCGGCGCGCTCATGCGCCGCCCGATCTCCGTCGTCCAGCTCGGCGGGGGACCCGGCGTGGCCCTGCGCGAGCTGCAGGCCACGCAGGGCTCGGCGGCCTACGTCGTCGACCGGCGCCGCGTCCTCCACGGCACCGTCCACGACCACGACCTCCTCGCCGCCCAGCGCCGCGGGGACCGGACCCTGGAGTCCGTCGTCCGCCCGGACACCTCGGGCGTCTCCCCCGAGACCCCGTTGTCGGACATGTTCGCGCCCGCCGCCGAGGCACGGCTGCCCCTCGCGGTGACCGACGCCGACGGCCGGCTCGTCGGCGTCGTCCCCCGCGTCTCGATGCTCGAGGCGATGGTCCCGCCGAGCGCCGACGACGACAGTCCCGACGTCGCCGCCGCCCAGCAGGCGGTTCCAGCCGCCGCGGCCACCGTCGCCGCCCCCGGTGGCAACGAGGCGACCTCCGCCGTCCCCGTCCAGACCCCGTGGGAGGGTGAGGCCCGATGAACGACGTCCGCATCCCCGTCGGCGACTGGGCCGACGCCGCCGTCGACTGGCTGACGACCAATCTCTCGGCGCTCTTCGGCCTCATCGCCGACGGGCTCCGCGCGCTCTTCGACCTCGCCGAGCTCGCGTTCACGACCCCTCCGTTCTGGGCCGTCGTGCTCGTCCTCGCCGCCGTCGCCTTCTTCGCCAAGAGCTGGAAGCTGGCGCTGGCGACCGTCGTCGGGCTCCTGCTCATCGTCGGCATGGACCAGTGGGACAACGCGATGGCGACGGTGGCGCTCGTCGTCGTCGCCTCCGTCATCGCCACCGTCATCGCCATCCCGCTGGGCATCTGGGCCGCGCGCAGCGGCACCGTCTCCGCGGCCCTGCGTCCGGTGCTCGACTTCATGCAGACGATGCCGGCGTTCGTGTACCTCCTGCCCGCCGTCATCCTCTTCCGGGTGGGCGTGGTCCCGGGCATCGTCGCGACGATCATCTTCGCGATGGCCCCCGGTGTCCGGTTCACCGAGCTCGGCATCCGGCAGGTCGACCGCGAGGTCGTCGAGGCCGGTCACGCCTTCGGCGCCACGCCCGGCCGCATCCTGCGCCAGGTCCAGCTCCCGCTCGCGCTGCCGACGATCATGGCCGGCATCAACCAGCTCATCATGCTCTCGCTGTCGATGGTCGTCATCGCCGGCATGGTCGGGGCCCCCGGCCTCGGGCAGCCGGTCGTCCAGTCCCTGCAGAGCGTCAACATCGGCCTCGGCGCCGAGGCGGGGCTCTCGGTCGTCATCCTCGCGATGTACCTCGACCGCGTCACCGCCGCCCTCGGCGACCGCGCGCCCGTCTCCCGGGCGCTCAAGGTCCGCGCCGCCGAGGACTGACCCCACCGGCCCTGCGGGCCCACCCACGACACCAGCACCTCCACGAAACCTCACCCTGCACACGAAAGGACGAACGATGAAGAACACCCGACGCCGCGGAGCGCTCATCGCCTCCGCCAGCGCCCTGGCCCTCACCCTCGCCGCCTGCGGCGGCGAGTCCGCCGACGAGGGCGGCTCCACGGACGCCACCACCGGCGCGGACGCGGGCCCCATCACCATCGGCATCCACTCCGGCTGGGAGGAGGGCATCGCCGTCTCCCACCTGTGGCAGCACATCCTCGAGGAGCAGGGCTACGAGGTGGAGATGGAGACGGCGGACGCCGGCGTGGTCTTCACCGGCCTCGCGCAGGGCGACTACGACGTCAACTTCGACACCTGGCTGCCCAACACCCACGGCCACTACCTCGAGCAGTACGGTGACGACCTCGAGGAGCTCGGCAGCTGGTTCCAGGAGGCCCCGCTCACCATCGCGGTCAACGAGGACGCCCCGATCGACTCCCTCGCCGAGCTCGCCGACAACGCCGAGCTCTTCGGCAACCGCCTCGTGGGCATCGAGTCCGGTGCCGGGCTGACGAAGATCACCCAGGAGCAGGTCATCCCGACCTACGGCCTGGACGGCATGGACTACCTCGTCTCCTCCACCCCCGCGATGCTCACCGAGCTGCGCGCGGCCGTCGACGCCGGCGAGAACGTCGCCGTCACCCTGTGGCGTCCGCACTGGGCCTACGACGAGTTCCCGATCAAGGACCTCGAGGACCCCGAGGGCGCCCTCGGGGAGCCGGACGACATCTTCACCTACGGCACCGCCGGCTTCTCCGACACCTACCCGGACGTCGCCGAGTGGATGGCGAGCTTCACGATGACCGACGACCAGCTCCACGAGCTCGAGAACATCATGTTCAACGAGCTGGACGGCTCGGACAACGACGCCGCCGTGGACCAGTGGCTCGAGGCGAACCCCGACTTCGTCGACTCCGTCATCGGCTGACCGACCCGGTGCCCCGCGACGGCCCCGCTGCCCCACCCGGGCGGCGGGGCCGCCGTCATGCCGGGGCAGCTGCGTCCCGCACGACGTACAGTTGGGAGGCCGTGGGCGCCGGGTGGCACCCGGCGGGACTCGCCCGGCAGGTCGAGCAGGACGGAGAGGCTTTCGCATGACCGCAGCCACGACACCCGTCGCGGCCCCCGCGTCCTCCCCCGCGACCCGCTTCCGCGGTGACGTCCAGGGCCTGCGCGCCGTGGCAGTGGCGCTCGTCCTGCTTTACCACGCGGGGGTGCCCGTCCTGCCCGGCGGGTTCGTCGGGGTGGACGTCTTCTTCGTGATCTCCGGCTTCCTCATCACCGGCCTCATCGTCCGTGAGGTGGAGCGCACCGGGCGGCTCAGCCTGAGCCGTTTCTACGCGCGCCGCGCCAAGCGGCTGCTGCCCGCGACCGCCGTCGTCTTCGTCACGGTCGCGGCTCTCACGCTGCTGTTCCTCCCGGTGACGCGCTGGCGTGACATCGCGGGCGACATCGCCGCCAGCTCGGTGTACCTCGTCAACTGGCGCCTGGCGGACCGCTCGGTCGACTACCTCGCCGCGGAGTCGGCCGCCAGCCCGCTCCAGCACTTCTGGTCCCTCGCCGTCGAGGAGCAGTTCTACATCGTGTGGCCGCTGCTCATCGTCGCGCTGTTCTGGCGCTGGCGCCGCGGCAGCGCCTCCCGCCGCCTCCTGCTCGGCCTCCTCGTCATCGCCGTCCCCTCCTTCCTCTGGTCGGTGCACCTGACGACGGCGGACCCCGGCGCCGCGTACTTCGTCACCACGACGCGGCTGTGGGAGATGGCCGTCGGAGCCGTCCTCGCCGTCCTCGTGGTCCACGCCGACCGGCTCTCCCGCCCGGCCAGGACCGTCCTCGGCTGGGCCGGCCTGGCCGCGATCGGCTACGCCGCCCTCACCTTCGACGCCGCCACGACGTTCCCCGGCGCGGCCGCCCTCGTCCCCACCCTCGGTGCCGCCGCCGTCCTCCTCGCGGGCAGCGGCGACGGACGCGGTGAGCTCGGGCCGCTGACCGCCGCGCCCATGCAGCACGTGGGCGCCTGGTCCTACTCGCTGTACCTGTGGCACTGGCCGCTGCTCGTCGTCGCGACGGCGGTGTGGGGCAGCGACGGCACGCTTCCCGTCATCACGGGCCTGCTCGTCGTCGCGGCCTCGGTGGTCCCGGCCTGGCTCACCTACCGGCTGGTCGAGCGCCCCTTCCACCGCTCTCCCCGCTTCGCCGTGCCGTGGCGGGCGGCTGTGCTCGGCCTCGTGTGCGTGGCCGTGGGCCTGGCCGGTGCCGGGGCGCTCACCGTGGCGACGAACCGTGCGAGCGTCACGGACGGTCCCGCCCCCGGTGCCGCGGTTCTCGGCGACGACCCGGCCGCCGCGGACGCCGGCGAGCCGGTGGACAGCGTCGCCTCGATCACGCCCGCGCTCGCCGACGCCCCCGAGGACGTCGCCGACATGTACGCCGACGGCTGCCACCAGGACCAGCGCAGTGCCGAGGTCGCCAGCTGCACCTACGGCGACCCGGACTCCGACACCGTGGTCGCGCTCGTCGGCGACTCCCACGCCGCGCACTGGCAGCCCGCCCTCGACGTGCTCGCCGAGCAGAACGGCTGGCGCCTGGAGACCTACACGAAGTCGAGCTGCATCTTCGCCGACGTGCTCACGTGGGACAGCAGCTCCGACCAGCCGTACGACAGCTGCCACGCCTGGCAGGCGGACGTCCGCGCACGCCTCGTCGACCAGCAGCCCGACGTCGTCGTCGTCAGTGCCAACGGGACCTACCAGCTGCCCGGGGACGGTGCTCCGCTGAGCCGGGAGGAGTCCGTGCCCGGGCTCGCGGAGGGCAGCGCCGCCAACTGGCGTGCGCTGGAGGAGTCCGGCGTCGACGTCGTCGCCATACTCGACACCCCACGCCTCGTCGTCAACGCCCCGGAGTGCGTCGCCCAGCACCAGGACGACCTCAGCGCCTGCGCGCTCGACCGGGACAGCGCAGTCGCGCGCTCGGGGACGCCGATGCTCCGAGCGGGGGCGGCCCTCGTCCCCGAGGTCGACGTCGTCGACCTCAACGAGTTCGTCTGCCCGCGTGAGGACTGCGTGCCGGTGGTCGGCGGGGTGCTCACCCACAGCGACTCGCACCACCTCACGGCGACGTACGTCCGCACGCTGGCCCCCCACCTGGAGGAGGCCCTGGCACCGCTCGTCCGCTGAGCCGCGAGCGCCGGGTCAGAGCTCGCGGGCCTCCTCGGCGAGGAGCACGGGCACGCCCTCGCGGACCGGGTAGGCCAGCGGACGCTGCGGGTCGGTGGAGCGCAGCTCGGGCGTGCCGTCCGGAGCGGTGCCCTCGACGAGCTCGGCACCCGTGACGGGGCAGCGCAGGATGTCCCGCACCCAGGGCTCGATCGTCGCCGGCTGCTCGCTCGCACTCATCACGTCGCTCCGTCTCCCTGCGCCCGGTGCGCAGGCCTCCAGCGTAGTCGCCGGGGTCAGTCGGCCTCGCCGGGCAGCACCCGGAGATGGCCGCGGCGTCCGAGCTCGGGCTCGGGCAGGCGGTGGGTGACCGGTGCCGGGGTGACGGTGCCGGGGCGGGTGGCAGGCACCGAGGGCCCGGGAGGGGTCCGGGAGGCCTCCCGCACGGCGTCGGCCAGCGCCTCGATGTCGTCGGCACTGGGCGGGGCCGGCACGAACTCGGTGGCGAGCCGGACGACCTCCCAGCCGCGCGGGGCGGTGAGCCGGTGCGCGTGCTCCTCGCACAGGTCGTAGGAGTGCGGCTCGGACTGGGTGGCGAGCGGGCCGAGGACGGCGGTGGAGTCGGCGTACACGTAGGTGAGGGTCGCCACGGCGGGACGGCCGCAGGCAGCGCGCGTGCAGTGGCGGGAAGGTCTCACGCCCCGACGGTACAACGTCGCGCGGACACCACCGGCACGGCCACGCCGGAGCCGCCCCAGGGCCGTAGCATCGGGGGGTGCCCGACGACCTCGTGATCCCGTCCCGGCGCCTCGCGCGCCGGCGAGACCGCCGTGGCCGCGGGCTGCGCGGCCCCCTGCTGCCGCCGACCCTCCCGGGGTGGCGCACCCGCAGCGAGGAGTTCGACGACGCCGTGCTCGCTGCCGTCGAGCGGTTGGAGAAGCGCTGGTCGCGCCAGCTGTCGGCGGTCGAGTTCGGCGTCGAGGAGGTGCCGCCGTCTGACCCCAGCCCGTGGGAGCAGGACGCCGTCGCCCTGGGCCGGTACTTCCCGGCCGACCCGGCCGCCGGCCTCACCGACCGGGTCGTCCTCTACCGCCGGCCCATCCAGTCCCGCTGCGAGGACACCACCGAGCTCCACGCGCTCGTCGAGGAGGTCGTCCGGGAGCAGGTGGCCCACCTCCTGGGCCGCGACCCCGACGACCTCTGAGCCGCCTCAGCCGAGCGTGCGCGGGGCAGGGGCGAGCGGGACGGCGGTGGCCGTCCGGGCGTCCTCGACGAGCGGCACGAAGGACATGAGGCTGCCGTCGGGGGCGGCCGCCGAGAGCATGAGCCCACCGTGCACGGTGCCGCCGGCCGCCCGCACCTCCAGCGCGGCCACCTCCCCGTCGGCGAGGGCCGTCACGTCCTCCTGGAGGGTCGTGCGCGCGTCGAGCGTACGGTCCACCGGTGTGCCGCGGGTGCCGTCACGCAGCACGGGGACGAGCTCGACGTCGACCGCGTCCGCGTCCGGGTTGGCCAGGACGAGCAGCGCGGAGGAGACGGCGTCCCCGGGCACCGTGGCGACGCCGGAGCCGAGGGCGGGGCTCGCCGGCGCCCAGGCCCGGTCCAGCGGCGCGGTGCCGGGGTCCTCCTCGCTCGCGCTGCCGACGGTCGTCGTCACGGCGGCAGCGGTGACGGGACGGTCGGCGCTCACGACCGCCGACCACGCCCCCACGGGGATCCCGGTGAGGGAGACGTCGACGACGGCGCCGGGGTCGAGCACGAGGTCCTCGGCACCGGGCACGGGCTCGGGCCCTTCGGTCCCGAGGAGCTCGAGGGTGACGGTCGCCGTCTCCTCGCCGGGGTTGACGACGCGCACGGCGGGGGCGTCGGCCTCCTCGCCCGAGCTGCGGCCGAGGAAGATCCCGGGGACGACGACGCTCTCGGCGGGGGCGACGGCGGGGGCGACGAGGTCGGTCCCACCGGGGACGAGACCCCGCAGCCGGCTGTCCTGGACGAGCGCGGTCACCTCACCGCCGGTCGCGGCGACGTGGACCGCGACCCTCGGGTCGGTGGCCAGGGCCTCGAGCAGGACGATGCGCTGACCGCCGGCCGGGACGAGGACCGTCCCGGCGGTGGACAGGTCGAGGGCGCCGGTGCTGCCCCACCCGGCGAGCGTGACGCTCGCCGGGGTCTGCCCGACGTTCGACAGGACGAGCTGGGCGGAGTCGCCGGGCTGGGTGGACCCGCCGACGAGCCACGCGGACGTGGCGGGGACCTGGCACGACGTCGCCACCAGGCCTCGCAGGTCGCCGGACTCGGTCACGGCCACGCTGGTGCCCGCGGCGAGCGCGACGACGTCCTGCACCGGGTCCGCCTCCAGGACGGTCGTCTCGCCGACGTCGGTGCGCTGCGCCACGCGGGCGGCGGCCGCGAGAGGCACCTCCTCCCCGGCCGGGGCATCGAGGCCCGGCCGCACCCTGAGGGCGCCGGGCGGCTGGTCGTCGCTGCGGGCGAGCGTGACGGCGTCGAGCACCGTGCGCGTGCCCGAGCCCTCCGGGTCAAACTCGTCGTAGCCGAGGTCCTCACCGGCGACGGCGGTGGCGAGCCGCGGCGGCCCGGGGCAGACCTGGACGAGGGTGGCGGCCTCCACGGGCACGACGACGTCGGCGACCGCGACGGCGTCCACGGGCACCGTCTCGCCCGCGAGCGCGACACCGGCGGCCGCGGCGAGCAGGACGGCCCCGGAGACGGCGGTGGTCACCCGGCGCAGGACCCGGCGGTTGGTGGGGTCGCTCATGTCGTCTCCTCCCGCCGGCGGCGCACGGGCACCGCGAGCAGCACGACGAGCCCCAGGCCCACCGCCTGGGCGACGCGCCACGGCATGAGCCACGCCGGCTCGTAGGTGATCTCGAGGCGGCCGGTGTGGGCGGGCAGCTCGAAGGCCTGCCTCCACCCGTCCGTCGTCGCACGCAGCGACCTGCCGTTGTAGGTCGCCCGCCAGGCGGTGTCGGCCCGTTCGGCGAGGACGAGGAGACGACCCTCCTCCCCCGCGTCGACCCGTCCGCTCGCGCCGACCGGGCGCGCGGGGAGGGTGGCGAGGACGTCCCCCGCCGCGGACACGACCCGGGCACGGCCCACCGACTGCGCCGCGCCGGCGGTCCCCGCGGACCGGGACGTGCGCCAGATGGCACCGGAGGCGTTCTCCGTCACCCGCTCCAGCCCGGCGGTCGCGTCGAGGCGCGCGACGAGGTCCTGGCGGGTGGTCGTGGCGTCCGCGCTGGGCGGGACGAGCACGACGCCGACGGCGAGGTCGCCGAGCTGCTCGCCCGCCGCGTCCGCCGTCCCGGTGGCGAGCTCGGCGACGAGCCCGTGCAGCTCGGCGGTGGCGTCGTCGGGCTCGCCGGGGGTGCCGTCGGCCGTGAGCCCCCGCGCCGCGACCACCGTCGAGGTCTCGCCCAGCTGGGGGCCGTTGTGGCGCCACACCTCGGGCCGGACGGTCTCGCCCTCGGCATGCAGCGCGAGCACGCGTGAGCGGTCGGGGCTCGTCTGGATCTCGCGGGCGAGGGCCGGGACCGGCGGTGCGTCGCGCCCCTCGAGGGCGAGGAGGGTCCCCTCCTCGACGCGCTGGTCGACGACCGTGGCGAGCCACGCGCCCGCGGTCGCGAGCGGGCCGAGCACCATGACGGCGGTGACGACGCCCGCGGAGAGCTGGCGCCAGCCGAAGCTGCGTGCGGTGAGCCACTCCCGCAGCCCGTCGCCGCCGGCCGTCGTCGCGACGAGCAGCCCGAGGAGCGCGAGCGAGGTCCCGGCCCCGGCCCAGCCGTGGACGACCTGCGCCTCGCCGGCGAGGTCGCGGCCGACGGCCACCGGCGTGCGCGTGGAGAGCAGCGCAGTCACCAGCCCGACGACGACGGCGACCCAGCCGGCGCGGACGGCCCGCGCGCGACCCGAGCCGCGCAGCAGCGCGAGGACCGCGGCGAAGGCCGCGGCGGCGCCGCCGGCCAGCGCGACGACGGTGAGCCAGGGCCCGTCGAGACCGGCCAGCCCGGGCAGGGCGACGGGCCAGCCGAGGGCCGCGAGCCAGGCGGCTCCCGGGTCGGACGCGAGCGGCACCCCGGGGTCGGCGACGAGCACGCGCCAGCCGCCCTCGGGCAGGGTGTCGAGCGCCGCGGTCAGCAGCGGGCCGAGGAGGAGGAGCGCGGGCAGGGCGATGAGCGCGAGGAGACGCCGTCGGCGCGGTACGACGAGCGCGAGGAGGACGAGGACGACCACCGCCGCCGGCAGGAGCACCGGCGCGCCCGCGCACGCGACGGCGAGCGCCAGGCCACCGCCGGCTGCCGCGGCGATGGAGCCGGCGGCGGTGGGCGCGGGGGCCGCCGGGGCAGCCGCGGCCGGGAGCTGCGCGGGCTCGTCGTCGTCCGCCCGCCGGGCGTCGACGAGCCCGGAGAGGATGACGTCGCGGCGGTGCACGCCCACCGCCCGGGCGACGCCCAGGGCGGCCCAGGGCAGGGCGAGGTGGGCGAGGACGGCGCCGAGCCGGCCCTGGCCCAGGCCCACGAGCAGCGCCGGGGCCAGCGCCCACACGACAGCGGCCCACGCGCGCAGGAGCACCGAGCGGGTGGCGGCGCCGGCGGCGAACCAGGCGCCCAGGCCGGCGACCGGCACGGCGAGGACGAGCAGCGCCGTCGTGAGGACGCTGCCGCTCGCACCGGCCAGCGGGAGCGCGGCGACGGCGAGGACGGCGAGCAGCGGGTCGGCAGGGCCGGCGTGACCGAGGCCCGCGGGCACCCAGCCCGAGGTGGCGGTCCGCCACAGCTCCCGTGCGGCGGCGTCGAGCGGGGCGAGCGCACCTCCGCGCAGCGCCCCCGCGGTGAGCAGCGGGCCGAGGGCGACGAGCGCGACGGCGGCGAGGCCGAGGAGCACGAGGGACAGGGTCCCGCGACGCCGTCGGGCGAGGGCGGCGCGCTCGCGGATCTCCAGCTCGCTCGGGGCGACGCGGTGGGAACGGCCCGCCGCCTGGGACCGACGCTCGTCGCGCTTGGCGCGCGCGACGTCGCGCCAGGAGGCGCGCAGCGGGCGCAGGTAGCGCAGCGGCACCCGGCGCGTGGCCCGGTGGCGGCGCCGGGCGCGCCACACGGCCGCCGGACGGGCCAGCACCTCGGCCGCGGCACGCATCTCGGCGCTCACGAGCCCGATCTCCTTGGTCGCCACGCGCCACAGCGCCCGCACCGGCGCGAGCGCGAGGATGGCCAGGACGACGAGCGGCACCCAGTACCACGGGGTCGAGGTGAGCCACAGGAAGAGCTGGGAGCGGCGTCGGGCGGCGAAGGAGCGGCGCGGGTCCGGCACGGTCTGCGGGTCCGGCCGCGCGGAGGAGAGGTCGCGCAGGCCCTGGAAGGAGGCCCGGGCGTGGTGGACGACGGCGCCCGGGACGACGACGACACGGTGCCCGGCGAGCCAGGCGCGTTGGGACAGGTCCAGGCCGTCGCCGAAGGGGCCGAGGGCGGGGTCCGGCCCGCCGAGCTCGTCCCAGAACGTCCGCCGGACGAGGGCACCGGCGGTCCCGACGGCGAGGACGTCCTCGCGGGCGTCGTGCTGCCCCTGGTCGATCTCGCCGTTCTCGATGTCCGGCACGCGCCGGCCGGTGGACGTCGCGCGGACGCCCGCCTCGAGGAGGAGGTCGGGGCGTGCCCAGTCGCGCTGCTTGGGGCCCGCGACCGCGACCGAGGGACCCGACTCCCCCGCACGGAGGAGCTCGGCGTGGGCACGGGGCTCGGGTGCGGAGTCGTCGTGGAGCAGCCACAGCCAGGGCGCCTCCTCGCCGGCGTGCTCGGCGAGCGCGGCCCGCACGGCCGCGCCGAAGGTCCGCGGGGCGGGGACCTGGAGCACCCGCACGGCGGAGACCTCACGCAGGCCCGCGGCGTCGATCGCCTCGTGGACCGGGACGCCGGTGCCCACCTCGCGCCCGGGGGCGCTGGTGTCGACGACGAGGACGGTCCCGACGGGGCGTGTCTGCTCCGCCAGCCCCCGCAGCGTCCGCGGCAGGTACGGCGAGACGCCGGGGCTCACCACGACCGCGAGGGTCGTGGCGGCGCCGGCGTCAGCGGCCGACATCAAGCATCAGACAGCCCGGCGCTTGAGCTTGCGACGCTCCCGCTCGGAGAGGCCGCCCCAGATGCCGAAGCGCTCGTCGTTGGCGAGGGCGTACTCCAGGCACTCGGCGCGGACGTCGCACGAGGTGCACACACGCTTCGCCTCGCGGGTGGACCCGCCCTTCTCCGGGAAGAAGGCCTCGGGGTCGGTCTGCGCGCACAGCGCACGCTCCTGCCACCCGAGGAGTCCCTCGTCCGCGACGTCGTCGAGCGCGTACAGACCCTGCTGCGCGGTGTCCGCTGCGACTCCGGTGCTCAGCGGACCATCACCGAGAATGTTCCACACTGCTCTTCCCATCGTCGACCAACGCTTGCCCTGGGTGAATTACACGCGTGTCATACCCGTTCCGTCAAGCGCACCGGTGCTATGAGGGCTTGTTCACGTCGCCCCGCGTCCCACGGGTCCCACGCGCCTCACCGGGCGGGCGTCAGACCGACTCGTCCCGCTTCTTCCGCGCGAAGCGCGCGGGGAGGTCGGGCCCGTCCCACACCTGGATCGAGCGCCAGATCGAGGCCGTGATCGGGACGGCGAGCACCGCACCGGTGATGCCGGCGAGCACGGTGCCGGCGGTCAGCGCGATGAGGATGACCAGCGGGTGCAGGCGCAGGGCCCGACCCATGACGACGGGCTGGAGGAAGTCGCCCTCGAGCTGGTTGACGACGATGACGATCGCCACCACGATGAGCGCCTCGACCGGCCCGACGGCCACGAGCGCGACGAGGGCCGCGAGGATGCCGGCGAGGGTCGCGCCGACCAGCGGGATGAACGCGAGCAGGAAGACGAGCACGGCCAGCGGGATCACCAGCGGCACCCCGACGATCGCCAGACCGATGCCGATGGCGACCGCGTCCACGGCCGCGATGATTGCCGTCCCCCGGACGTAGCCGCCGAGCGTGCGGACCGTCATCTCCCCCACCCGCTGACCCCGGCGGTAGCGGTGCCCCTCGAAGGGGCGCAGGAGGAACTCCCAGATCTTCGGGCCGTCCTTGAGGAAGAAGAACAGCACGACGATCATGATGAAGAAGCCGGCGACGAAGTCGACCGTCTGGGACGCACCCGCGATCGCGCCGGAGCCGACCGCGTCGGACTGCAGCAGGTTCGCCGCGGACTCCTGGACCGAGGCGATCTGCTCCTCGGTGATGTCGAACGGGAGGTCCTGGAGGTAGGCCTGGAGCTCGGCGAAGCCCTCGAGCGCCTGCTCGCGCAGCTCGTCCCACTGGCTGGCGACGGCGCGGGTGACCATCCACACGACCGCGGCCAGCAGCGCGACGATCGTCAGCAGGGAGATCCACGTCGCGACCATGGACGGCACGCCCTTGCGGCGCAGCCACGAGACGAGCGGTGAGATCGCCGATGCGAGGACGAGGGCGATGAGCACCGGGATGACGACGAGGGTGAGTCGGGTGAGGACGAAGACGAGGACGGCGAGGACCGCGGTCACGGCCAGCACCTGCAGTGACCGCGTGCCGACACGGCCGAGCCCGTCGGTCCACAGCCCCGAGGCGCCCCGCTCGGCCGGCTGGGGCTCCGCCGCGGGCTCGACGGTCTCGGCGGCGGGCGCGGCGGGCCGCGAACGTCGGCTCAGTGGACTCATGGACAGGCCCTCCCGTGCGTCGTGCCGGCGGCCACGGGGCACCCCGCGGTGGGCGAGAGCCCCCGCGCTGTGCGCCACCCGGCCACCGACCAAGGTTGGCACAGCGTAACGACGCCGGCAGGAGCGCGCCCCTCCGTGGCCCTCGCGGTCGCCGGCCGGCGCTCCCACTGCACGCACGCCACGGACTAGGCTCAGGTCATGAGCATCGCGACGAAGGTGCTCGACCTCCTCACCGGGGACGAGCCCAACCAGCCCCGCCTCACCTGGTACGGCCCCGCGGACGAGCGTGTCGAGCTGTCCGGCCGTGTCCTGGCGAACTGGGTCACCAAGGCCACCAACCTCCTCGTGGAGGAGGGCGAGGTGGAGCCCGGCTCGCGGGTGCTCCTCGACGTCCCCGTGCACTGGCGCGCGCTCGTGTGGGCGTTGGCGACGTGGTGCGCCGGCGGTGAGCTCGTGCTCCCCGCCGAGGAGGACGAGGCCGACGGCGCCGACGGTGAGCCCGAGTACGCCGACCTCGACGAGGACGACGACGCGGACGACGACGAGTCGGTCTTCGTGCCGGACGAGACGTCCGAGGAGCCGGACATCGCGGTGACCTCCGAGCCCTCGGGCGCACCGAGCGCCGGCCTCGTGCTCGTCGTCGCCCTGCCGGCCCTCGCCATGCACGTCGAGGAGCCGATCCCCGCCGGTGCGCTCGACGCCGCGGCCGCGCTCATGACCTACGGGGACCACCTCGGTCACGTCCAGGAGCCGGGCGCCGACGACGCCGCGCTCTCCGGTCCCGAGATCGCCGGCTCCACCGGTGGTCCGGTGCCCTACGGCGAGCTGGCCGAGTGGTGCCGCGAGCAGACTCCCGCCTGCCACCGCGACGAGGAGCGCCCGCGCGTCCTGTGCGCGCCCCGCGACCACGTCGAGATGCTGGCGCACGCCGTCGCCGCCTGGCGCGCCGGTGGTTCCCTCGTGCTCCTCGGCGAGGACGTCGACTCGAGCCGTTTCGACGCGATCCAGGCCGCCGAGCGCGCCGCCGTGCGGTGCTGAGCCCGGAGACGCCGCCGCTCGTCTCGGTCATCATGCCGATGCACGACGCCGCGGCCTTCGTCGGCGCGGGGATCCGCTCCGTCCAGGCGCAGACCGTCCAGGAGTGGGAGCTCCTCGTCGTCGACGACTCCTCGCGCGACAGCTCCCACGCCGTCGCCGAGCGGGCCGCGGCCGCCGACCCCCGCGTGCGGGTGCTGCGCAACGACGGGCCGGGTGGGGCGGGACCGACGCGCAACGTGGGCATCGGCGCGGCTCGTGGCCGCTACATCGCCTTCCTCGACAGCGACGACCTGTGGCTGCCCACGAAGCTCGAGCGGCAGCTCGCCCTCCTCGAGGTGTCCGGCGCCCCCCTCGTCTACAGCGCGTACTACAAGGTGGACGCGGACTTCTCCGGTGAGGCGGTGGGCTTCGAGCCGAACGGGCGCGTCGTGCGCGCCCCGCTGCGGCTGGAGTACCGCCACCTGCTCCGCCAGGACTACATCGGCTTCCTCACCGCCGTCTACGACACCCGGGTGCTGGGCAAGCGCCTGCTGCCCTCGATCGAGCGCCGGCAGGACTACGCGCTCATGCTCGCGATCCTGCGGGACGGGCACGTCGCCCGCGGGCTGGACGAGCCGCTCGCGCTCTACCGGGCCGGCCGCACCGGCTCCCTGTCGGCGAACAAGCTCGTCGCGGCGCGGTACAACTGGCACATCTACCGCCACGTCGAGGCGCTGCCGCTGCCCCGGGCCCTGTGGGCCTTCGGGAACTACGCGGTGCGGGCAGGCCTGAAGTACCTCATCTAGCGGTGACGGTGTCGCCCTCGGAGGCGACGTCCGGCGCGTCACCGGCAGGCGCCTCACCGTCAGCGCTCCCGGCCGCGGAGCCCTGCGGGTCATCGCCCGCGGCGGCCGCGGCGACGGCGGCGTCGATGCGCGCCTGGACGCGTGCCGCCGAGCGACGGCGCGCCCGGACGACGAGGAGCGGCGCGGCGACGAGGAGCACGAGCAGGACGAGCTGGGACCACGGCACCGTCCACACCCGGAACCCCGTCGTCGTCGGCAGGAGGGCGGCCGGCACCTCGTCCTCACCGACCGCGAGGGGGGTTGCGACGACCTCGCCACGGCCGAGGAACAGCGGCCACACCTCGACGGTCGCGCTCCCGACGGTGCTCTGCCCGGGCAGCACCTCGCGGTGCTCGGCGGAGGCCTCGGCGCCGCCGACGCCGAAGGGGCCGGTGACCGAGGCGTCGACGTCGGCCCCGACCCGGATGTTGCCGGTGTTCTCCAGCGTGTAGTCGACGGTGACCGTGCCGGGGGCGAAGGGGTTCCACGACGGGGAGTAGCTCGCGACGACGTCGGGGGTCACCTGAGCGAGGACCTCCCCGGCGACGCGGAGGTGGAGGCGGACGCCGACCCGGGAGCTCATCTGCAGGGCGGTGTCCCCGCCCTGGACGAGCTCGGCGACGACGCCCGCCGGGTGGTCGCCGGGGGTCGCCCCGGCGGGGACGGCGATCTCGAGCGGGACCACGGTGCTCGACGACGCGGGCGCCTCGACGACGATGCCGCCGCCGTCGCGCGGCGTCGCACCGTCGACCTCGCCGATCTCGACCCACGACCCGCCGTCGACCGGGGCCGCCTCGGAGGGCAGGAGGTCGAAGTTCCCGTCGTCGTCGACGAGGCCGTCGCTCGCGTAGACCGCGAAGGTGGCCTCGTGCACACTGAAGTTCGTCAGGACGACGAAGTCCGAGACGGACGTCCCGTCCTCGAGCTCGTGGCGCAGGGACACGCGGCCGTCCGCCCCGGCCTCGTCCGCGGGCTCGAGGGCCCAGGTCGTCCCGGCCGCCGCGTCGTCGGACTGCGTCGCCGCGGGGAGGGCGGCCGAGGCGGGCAGGGCGGCGGCGCCGACGACGAGCGCGCCGGTGGCCAGGGACCGGAGAAGACGGAGCACGGTCATCCTCGGGAGTCTCGGAGTGGGGTGCAGGCGGGCGGGGCGGTCGGCCCCGCCCGCCTGCGGGAGGTCAGTCGACCGGGAACAGCGAGACGGTCACCCGCGCGCTGTAGTCACCCTCGGCGGACCCGACCGGGGCGTCGAGGACGAGCCGGGCGTCGAGCTCGGCGGTGCCGCGACGGCCCTCGTTCGTGGCGGCCGCCAGCAGCGACGGGGTCGACAGGCCGGTGCCGCCGTCGATCGCGGTGGCCGCGGCCGGGCCGGCACTGACGCCGTCACGCGGGCTGAGCACACGCGGCACCCAGCCGAGGTACTCGGCCCCGATGACGTCGGAGTCGGACACGAAGTCCGTCGACTGACCGGAGGCGGCCCACCCGCCGCCCGCGGCCTGCTCGGCGTTGCGCGCGTCGGTCACGGTGAGCGTCGGCAGGTCGCCGGTGTAGCGCCAGCGGTCGGGGCGCTCCCCCGCGGGCGTGAGCTTGACGCCGTCGCCGTAGTCACCGACGGTGAGCGTGAGGGAGCCCGGCTTGTCGACGATCGAGACGTCGACCGGGATGCCGTCGGCGTCGCTGGGACCGCCGCTGTCGGACAGCGCACGCTGCCAGACGATGAGGTCGGCGACCTTGCCCTCGAGACCGGCCACGCCGGCGTCCGCGGCCCGGGTGCGGGCCTGGAGGAGCGAGGCGAGCGCGCCGTCGTGGTCACCCGCGGCCGCCGCACCCTTGGCGGATGCGAGCAGCGCGGAGACTGCCGCCTTGGCACCGGCGTCCCCGGCGGTGTCGGCGGCGATGATCCGCTCCACCTCGGGGAAGGTCACGCAGTCGCCGCCGCCGGAGACGAGGCCGGCCGCCCACTCGATGCCGGACAGCACGTGGCCGAGCCACAGCGGGTCCTGCCACGACTGGTCGGTGTGGCCCGCCCCGGTGTACCAGGAGCGGCCACCCTCGAAGTTCTGGCACCACGCGATCGGGTGGTCCTCACCCATCCGCCCGTTGCCGGGGTTGTAGGTGGACTCGTCCAGCGTCATGAGGACGTGGACGTCCGGGCGGGGGTTGACGGTGTAGTTGTACCACTCGTCGAAGCGGGACCACTCGACGGGCAGACCGGCCGTCGAGGGGTGCGTGGGGTTCTCCACGCGCATCGTCGCCTGCTGCTGCTGCGGGTGGTTGCGGAAGCGCGCGCCGCCACCGGTGAGCTGGCTGTACCAGGGCACGGTGTGCAGGGTGTCGGTCGCGGCGTGGAGGCCGACGTAGCCGCCGCCGCTGCGGATGTACCCCTGGAAGGCGGCGACCTCGGAGTCGTCGAGCAGCCGCGGGCGGTTGGGGTCCATGTTGTTCGTGCCGTCGACCGGGGAGTTGAAGATGATCGCGGAGTACTTCGACAGGTCCTCGGCCGAGGTGAAGGGCGTCGACCCGAGGGTGAGCGTCGGCTGGGCGGGGTCCCAGACGTCGACGTCGAAGCCGTGCTCCTCACCGAGCGCGATGAGGGCGTTGGTCGTGGGGACGATGTGGGAGTGGCGGAACCCGAGGGTCTTGCCGACCACCAGCACCTGGTAGTCGTCGTCGGGCGCCGCGGTGTCGGCCATCGCGGCGGGAGCGACGGCACCTGCTCCCAGGGCGATCGCAGCGGTGAGGGCCGCCGCTCGTACTCGTGAGACATGCTGCTTCATTGCAGGCCTTCCATGTGGGCGGGGTTGCCGCTGCCCGAGGCTCGTCATTAAGTTTCGCGCAACGACATTATTGCGTTCGTCACACTACTGATGGTGACAGTGGGGCGTCAACGTTCTGTCCACGGGTTGACCGAACGCTCGGTCAGCGAGGCGATGCGGTGCGCAGGGCGGCGACGAACGCCCCGCTCACCGTGGCCCAGTCGTAGCGCTCGCGCGCGGCACGGCGCCCTGCCGCCCCGAGGCGCGCCGCGCGCCCCGGCTCGGCACGCAGCGCGAGGACCGCGTCGGCGGCGGCGTCCGGGTCGGCGAAGGGCACGACGACGCCGGACCCCGCCGTCGTGACGACGTCACGTGCCAGCGGCAGCGGGGTGGTGACGACGGGGACACCGTGCGCCATGTACTCGAGCACCTTGGTCGGCATGCTGTGGCGGTAGTTGGGGAGGTCCTGGAGGAGCGAGAGGCCGGCGAGGGCGCCGTCGAGCAGCTCACCCGCGCGGTCGTTGGGGACGAAGCCGTGCCAGTGCACGTCTCCCCGTTCGTGCGCCGCGCGCACGAGCTCCTCGGCGGGGCCGTGCGCGGGACCGACGACGTGGGTGGAGAGGGCGCCACCGGTGCGCTCGCGCAGGATGCGCCCCGTCTCGACCACCTCCCGCGCGCCGCGCTCGAGGGTGATGCTGCCGAGGTAGACCACCCGGTCGGTCCCGGGGGCGGGGGCGTCGGCCGGCACCGGCACCGTGTTCGGCACGACGACGTGCTCGCGGCTGAACCGCTCGCGGTAGCCGTACTCGGCGAGCAGGAGGGTGAGGTGACGCTCCGCCCAGCGCTCCACGCCGCGGACCAGACCGGCGGCCAGGGCCCGCGCGGGGCGCGGCAGCCACGGCTTGGCGACGACGGCGGCGGCGGTGTCCTCGTGGACGTCCCACACCGTGCGCGGCCGCACGGAGCGGGGGACGGCGAGGAGGAGCTCGGGGTCGTGGACGAGGACGACGTCGTGCTGCCCGCCCAGCTCCCGGACGAGGCGGCGGGCGTGACGGAGCGCGCCGAGCCGGCGCCGACCGGTCGCCCGCGGCACGTCGACGCAGTGCAGCCGCCCCGCGCCGTGCCGCGCGTCCGTCGGCGCGGGTAGTCCGTAGCCGCCGAACGGCGCCGCGTAGGTGACGTCCCACCCGGCGGCGAGGAGGGCCGGGACCTGCCGGTGGCGGATGCGTGCGTCCTGCGGGTGGTGCACGACCGTGACCACCAGGACCGACGGCCGCTGCGGCGTCATCGCGGGGCGTCCTCCGCCGTCGTCGTCCCGGTGTCCGGTGCGCGCGTCTCGCGCGGTGCCGGCGGGTCGGCCGGTGCCGGCGCGGCGGCCGCGGGCTGCTCGGCCGGTGCGGACGGTGCCGCGGCGGGGGCCTTCGCCGCCGGGGGCTTCTCGGCCACCGGAGCCGGCGCCTTCGGGGCCTTCGCGGCCGGCTTCTTGGCGGCCGCCTTCTTCGGCCCCTTGGACCGGGCAGCCTGGTAGGCGTCGCACACCTCGCCCGCCGGGCCGTCCATGACGAGGCGCCCCTTGTCGAGCCACAGGGCGCGGTCGCACATGGCGCGGACCGTGGAGTCGCTGTGGCTGACGAGGAACACCGTTCCCGCCGCCTCGCGGATCTCCGCCACCCGCTCGCGGCTCCGCGCCTGGAACTCGGCGTCGCCGGTGGCGAGGGCCTCGTCGATCATGAGGATGTCCGGGACGGCCGCGGTGGAGATCGCGAAGCGCAGGCGCGCCGCCATGCCGGAGGAGTACGCCTTCATCGGCAGGTCGATGTAGTCCTCGACGCCGGCGAAGGAGACGATGTCGTCCATCTTCTCGCGCACCTGCTTGGCGGTGAGGCCGAGCGCCTGGCCGCCGATCATGACGTTGCGCTCGCCGCTGAGCTCGCGCATGAGCACGGCGTTGACACCGAGCAGGGCGGGCGTGCCCGCCGTGTAGATCTCGCCGTTGGTCGGCGGGATGAGGCCGGCGAGCGCGCGCAGCAACGTGCTCTTGCCCGAGCCGTTGCGCCCGACGATGCCGATCGACTCGCCGTGGTAGGCGACGAAGGAGACGTCCTTGACCGCGTGCACCTCGCGCACGCCACCGATGGACCCTCGCCCCTTGAGCAGCCGCTTGAGGCTCGCGTTGCCCGGCGCCCCGCTCACGGTGCCCATCTTCTTCGCCCCGTAGACGCGGTAGATGACGTCGACGTGCGAGGAGATGAGTGAGGGCTTGCGCTCGTCAGTTACGGCCATAGGTCGCCTCTGCCCGCCAGAAGAAGATGAACCCGACGACCGGCAGCACGATCGCCCACCCGAGGGCCACGTACCACGTGGTCGGGTTGAAGGGGGTGTCCGAGAGCAGCGACTGCCGGACGATGTCGAGGATGACCGCGAAGGGCTGGTAGAGCATGACCGTCCCCACCAGCCCGTGGCCGGCGAAGGTGGTGATGCTGAAGAAGACGCCCGAGACGTAGCGCAGCAGCCGCACCACGAGCGTGATGAGGTTGCGCAGGTCGCGGGAGCTGTGGACGACCCGGGCCACGATGAGCGCGATACCCGCGTTGATCGCGACGATGAGCCCCATCGCCACCGGGAAGAGCAGCCAGTGGGCCGTGATCGGCTCCCCCGTCACGAGGACGAGGACGAGGATGACGGCCAGGGACGGCAGGAAGGCGATGAACTCCGTCAGCGTCACCGACAGCGGGAGCACGGCGCGCGGGAACCGGAGGGACCGGACGAGGCTGAGGTTCCCCGAGATGGCCTTGGAGGCCGAGGTCATCGTCCCGGCGCTGTACATGAAGACGAGCAGGCCGATGACGAGGAACCCGACGTAGTTGTCCACACCGGCGTCCAGGCCCAGCAGCTGACCGAAGATGAGGAAGTACGCGGCGGCGAGCAGCAGCGGATTGAGGACGCCCCACAGCTGCCCCAGGTAGTTGTCCTGGTTGCGCGCGTAGGACTGCGCCGAGGACAGCGTCCAGAGGAACCGGCGCTGCGCCCACGTCTCCTTGAGGTAGCGCCCCAGCGGGGGCCGGACGCCGCCCCGCTCGAGCCCGTACCTGGCGGCGAGCTGCGCCGCGGCGTCCGACGACAGGGGGGCGTCGCCCCCCGCCGCCGGTGCGGGTGCGGTCACAGACGCTGGACCGTCGGGCTCTCGGCCGCGACGCCGCGCGTGTCGAAGAAACGCTTGGACGCGCCGGCCAGGGCCTCGATGTCGTAGTCGCGGTGGTGCTGCAGGAGCATGACGAGGTCCGCGCTGGCGATCGCCTCGTCCAGGTCCGCGACACGCTCGGTCACCGAGCCGTTGGACCGCCACTGCTGGACGTGCGGGTCGTGGAAGACGACCGTGGCGCCCTTCTCCCGCAGGTGCTTGGCCACCGGCACGGCCGGCGACTCACGCTGGTCGGCGATGTTCGGCTTGTAGGTGACACCGAGCAGCAGCACGGTCGCCCCCTTCATCGCCTTGCCGTCCTCGTTGAGGATGTCCTGCGCGCGCTTGACGACGTACGTCGGCATCGTCGCGTTGATCTCCTGGGCGAGCTCGACGAAGCGGAACGGGTAGCCCAGGCGCGCACGCACGTTGTAGGACAGGTAGTTCGGGTCGATCGGGATGCAGTGACCACCCACGCCCGGGCCGGGGTAGAAGGCCTGGAAGCCGAAGGGCTTGGTCTTGGCGGCGTCGATGACGTCCCACAGGTCGATGCCGAGCTCGTGGCAGAACCGGGCCATCTCGTTGACGAGCGCGATGTTGATGTGGCGGTAGGTGTTCTCCAGCAGCTTGGCCATCTCGGCCTCGCGGGTGCCCTTGGTCCGCACCACCGTGTCCACCACACGCCCGTAGAACGCGGCCGCGGCCTCGGTGGACTCCGGGCTCACCCCACCGACGACCTTCGGGGTGTTCTTCGCGCCGAACTTCTCGTTGCCCGGGTCGATGCGCTCGGGGGAGAACGCGAGGTGGAAGTCGCTGCCGGCCTTGAGGCCACCGGCCTCGAGCATCGGCTGGACGATCTCCTCGGTGGTCCCCGGGTACGTCGTGGACTCCAGCACGATGACCTGGCCGGGCTGCAGGTGCCGGGCGATGTCGCCCACCGCGGCACGCACCGGGCCCAGGTCAGGGCCGCCGTCCTCGGCCAGCGGGGTGGGCACGCAGATGACGACGTGCTTGGCCTCGGCGAGCACCGCGGCGTCGGTCGTGGCCGCGAAGCCGCGCGAGACGAGGTCGGCGATCTGCTCGTCGGCCAGGTCGTCGATGTGCGAGACGCCGCCGTTGAGGCCGTCGACCACGCCCTGGTTCACGTCGTACCCGCGAACGGACATCCCGGCGTGGACCGCCTCGAACACCAGCGGCAACCCCACGTACCCCAGCCCCACAACGGCAAGGTCCACGGTCATGTGCAACTCCAAGTCGTCTCGCACGTTCCGGAGCGAACCTGCCGCCCGCACCGTGGCACACGGCGGGTCACCCGCGTGTGCCGATCTGCGTCAAGCATCGTACACGCGCACTCTGGGGCATCCGCCGGGCCGTAGTACCCAGGGCCGTGGGGGTCGTCACGCTCCAGCGGCCTCTCAGCGGACGATCGCCGTGGCGACCCGTTCCCGGATCTCGCGGAACTCCTCGGTCGCCCTCAGCTCCTCCGCGTCCAGGGTCCGGCCGTGCGCCTGGGAGATGGCGACGGGGACGTCGAGGACCACCCGGCCCGGCCGCGGGGACATGACGAGGACCCGGTCGCCGAGGACGATGGCCTCGTCGACGCTGTGGGTGATGAAGAAGATCGTCTTGCCCCCCTCGCGGGCGATCCGGAGCAGGTCCGCCTGGAGCTGCTCGCGGGTGAGGGCGTCCAGGGCACCGAAGGGCTCGTCCATGAGGATGACGCCGGGGTCGCTGGTGAGGACCCGGGCGATCTGCGCGCGCTGCTGCATCCCGCCGGACAGCTCGTAGGGGCGGGCGTCGCTGAAACGCGCCAGGCCCACCCGCTCGAGCTGCTCGCCGCTGCGCGCGGCCCGCTCCCCCGCCGCGACCCCCTGGAACTTCAGCCCGAGCTCGACGTTCTTGCGCACGCTGAGCCACGGGTAGAGGTTGGGGTGCTGGAAGACGACGCCGCGCTCGGGGGACGGTGCGGTGATGGGCTGCCCGTCCATCGTCACGCTCCCGCCGGTGGGCCGCAGGAACCCGGCGAGCATCTTGAGCAGCGTGGTCTTGCCGCAGCCGGAGGGGCCGACGACGCACACGAACTGGCCGTCGGGGATGGTGACGGTCGTGTCGGAGACCGCGTGGACGACCTCCCCGCGCTCGGTGACGTAGCGGTGGGACACCTGCTCCAGCGTGAGCGTCACGGCGCCACCGTGTCGATGGCGTCGGCGTAGACGGCCTGCTCGTACACCCCCGGCGGCGCGATCTCGGAGACCTCCTGCTGGGCGAGGAGGAAGTCGGCCGTCCGGACGAGGTCCTCCCCGAGCTTGCCACCGAAGTACTCCTCGCCGGCCTGCTCGGATGCGCGCAGGTAGACGTATCCCTCGAGCAGCTCGGTCGCCTCCTCGGGCGCGACGCCGAGCTGGGCACCGATGGCCTCACCGGCCCGCTCCGGCTCCTCCCGGATCACCCGGACGGCCTCGTCCTGCAGCGCCGTCCACGTGGCCATGAACTCCGGGTTGGCGGAGATGAACTCGGTGGTCGCCGCGGTGAGGTCGTAGGTGGGCGTGCCCGCGGCCGCCGTGTCCTCGCTCGACAGGACGATCTCGCCGCTCTCGAGGAGCACCTCGAGCGTCGGGTTCCACACCCAGGCCGCGTCGATCTCCCCTCGCTCCCAGGCACCGACCATGGCGTCCGGGGAGAGGTTGATGAGCGTGAGGTCGGTCCCCGGCTCGAGCCCCGCCTCTCCCAGCGCGTTGAGGAGGGAGAAGTGCGCGGTCGAGCCGTAGGGCACCGCGACGGTCGCCCCGGCGAGGTCCTCGAGTGACTGGGCACCGGTGCGGGAGACGAGTGACTCGGCCTCCCCGATGACGTCCTGGATCCACACCACCTGGGCGTCCATGCCCACCTCGGGGGAGACGAGCTTGGCCATCGGGCTGGAGCCGACGAGCCCGATGTCGACGCTGCCCGAGCCGAAGGCCTGGACCACCTCCGCACCGGAGGCGAACTGGCTCCACGAGATCGTCGCCTCGGGGAGGCACGCCTCCAGCCAGCCGGCGTCACGCACGACGAGGTCACCGTTGGGGATGGGCTGGAAGGCGATCTCCACCTCCGCGGTGACACTCTCGTCGACCTCGACGGGGCACGCCTCCTGCGGCTGCCCGGAGGCGGTCTCGGTGGCGGCGTCCTGGGCGGCCTCCTGCGCGGTCGCGCAGGCTCCCAGGGCCAGGACGCCGGCCGCGGCCAGGGCGCCGGCCGAGCGGCGGATGAGCTGGGGGGCCATGTCAGGCCGCCTTTCCGTACCAGGGGACGAGCGCTCGGGTCAGGTACTTCAACGCGGTGTCGAGCGCCACCGCGCACAGTCCGATGACGATGATGCAGGCGATCGTCAGCGCCGTCTGCAGCTGGGTGCCCGCGATGTAGGCGAGACCACCGATGCCGGGGATGCCGTTGTTGAGCTCGGCTGCCACGACGGTGGTCCAGGCGAAGCCCACGGCGATCCGGATGCCCGAGAGGATCTCGGGCAGGGTCGAGGGGAGCATGACCTGCGTGACCACCTGCCACCGGCTGGCGCCCATCGACTCCGCGGCGTGGACGCGGTCGGTCTGGATGCCGCGCATCCCGTTGATCGTGGCGATCGCGATCGGCGGGAACGCGGCGAGGAACAGCAGCCAGTACTTCGAGAGGTCACCGATGCCGAACCACACGATGAGCAGACCGATGTAGCCCAGCGGAGGGAGCGCGCGCAGGAAGTTGAGGTAGGGCTCGCTCACCGCGTTGAACCACCGGCTCGCTCCCATGAGGAAGCCGAGCAGGGGGCCCAGGACGATGGCGGCGCCCACACCCACCCCGATCCGGCGGAAGGACGCGAGCAGGTGCTCCCACATGAAGTAGCCCTGCTCGCCGCACAGCACGCGCGTGCCCGCCTCGTAGCAGGAGTTCGCCCGCACGAACGCGTCCCACACGGCGCCGGGCCCCGGCAGGTACAGCGGGCGCACGACGCCCGCCGCCGTCACCGCCCACCACGCGGCGAGCACGACGACGAGGGAGCCGAGCTGCAGCACGAGACGACGGCGCGTGCGGGTCCGCACCGCCCGGCGGTGCCGCTCGACGACCTGCCCAGAACGCGCGTCCTCGGCGAGCTCGGGTGCGTCGGTCGTGGCGTCGTCTGCCCGTGACTCGCCGGTGGCGCTGATCGCGGTGTCCTTCCCCGGGAGCGTGCCGCCGCAGCGACCCGCGCGTCCTCGTACGGGTCGGAAGCATAACCTCCGGCCTCCGCCCGGGCCGCGCCGGGCCGGGATCTGGGCGCCCGGTAGAGTCGTGCCAGGCGTCCCGCCCGTCATCACCCGTCGTCTACGGAGGTCCCCACGTGCGGCTCACGAGCCTGGTTCGCCGGATCCCACCGATCGCCCGGCGCGACGCCCAGCTCAAGGAGCTCAAGCGCCGCAACCGCACGCTGCAGCAGGAGGTCGCCAAGCTGGGGGGCCGCGTCCCCCGGGCGGACAACCCGGAGCCGGACGGGCTGGACTACGGCAGCACCACCGCCCAGGCCGAGCTCGTGCGCGCCAGCGGTCTCTTCGACGAGGCCTGGTACCGCGAGCAGGTGCCCGGGGCGGCCGACGCCCTCGAGCACTACCTCACCGAGGGGCACCGCGCGGGCCGTTCCCCCCACCCCTGCTTCGACGCCGACTGGTACGTCGAGCAGCCGCAGACCCCGGACAAGCTCCGCGGGCCGGCACTCGTCCACTACCTCCGCGTCGGCGCCCGGGCGCGGGTCTCACCGCACCCCGGCTTCCGGGCCGACCACTACGCCAAGGCGCACGCCGAGGCCGTGCGTCACCCGGGCGGCCCGCTCGGCCACTTCCTCGCCGGGCACGAGGCGCCTCCCGTCGCGGTCCGGGACCTCCCCGGGCTCACCTCGCCCGCGGCCTTCCTCGAGGCGGCGCGGGAGGCCTCGCGCAGCATCCTCGCCACCCGCGGGTACGAGCACCTGCGGCGCGAGACCGGCGCCTTCGACACCGAGGCCGAGGCGGCCTTCAAGGCGGGGCTGCGCGCCACGCCGCTCGGCGAGGAGCCGCTGGTCAGCGTCATCGTGCCGAGCAAGGACCGCGCCACGGTCCTGCCGACGGCGCTCCAGTCGGTCCTCGACCAGACCTACGCGCGGTGGGAGCTCGTCGTCGTCGACGACGGCAGCCGGGACGGCACGCCCGAGGCCCTCGTCCCCTTCCTGCGCGACCCGAGGGTCCGCCTCGTCACCCACGAGACGAACCGCGGGGTGGCGGCGGCACGGAACACCGGCCTGGCCGCCGCGACCGGGGAGTACGTCGCCTTCCTCGACTCCGACAACACCTGGGAACCGGACTTCCTCGAGCTCATGGTGCGCTTCGTCCAGCGTGAGGGGCTGCGTGCCGCCTACGCGATGTCGGGGCTCGAGGAGCAGGGCGGCAAGGAGCGGCGTCGCTTCCGCGGGATGCCCTACTCCCGGGAGGCACTGCTCGAGCGCAACTACATCGACTGCATCGTCATCCTCCACGAGCGCAGCCTGCTCGAGGAGGTCGGCGTCTTCGACGAGTCGCTGCGCCGAAACGTCGACTGGGACTACCTCATCCGCCTCGCCCGGGTCACCGACTTCGGCTTCGCACCCTTCATCGCCACGCGCTACGACCTGTGGGAGACGGGCACCGACCGCATCACCACCGACGAGCTCGCCAGCTACCGCTACCTCATCCGCCAGCGCAGCCTCGTCGACTGGGACGCCGCGCGCGCCGCGGAGCGCGACCCGGGCCTCACCTCGGTCGTCGTCGTCGCCAACGAGGAGCTCGCGACGGTCCTGACGACGGTGCGCCGGCTGCTGCGCACCGCGGAGCGGGCGGTCGAGGTCGTCGTCGTCGACAGCCGCCTCGAGGCCGGGGACGCCACCCAGCTCCAGCTCGCGCTGTGGTCCGAGCCGCGGGCCCGGGTGGTGCGGCTGAGCCAGGAGCTGCCGATGGAGGTGGCCCGCAACGTCGGAGCCTGCACCGCCCGCGGCGGCGTGCTCGTCTTCCTGCCCGAGGCGCTGTGGCCGGAGCCCGGCTGGGACGGCCCGCTCGTCCACGCGCTCGAGCGGCACAGCGCCGTCCAGCCGCTCGTGCTCGCCCGCGAGGGCACCGTGTGGTCGGCCGGCGCGATGCGCACACGGGACGGCAACGCCGCACCGCTCCTCGCCGGCCTGGCCGGGGACGCCCCCGAGCTGCGCCGCACCCGCGAGGTCCCCGCCGTCACCCCGCTCGCCGTCGCGGTGCGGGCCGCCGACTTCCTCGCCGTCGAGGGCTTCGACCCGCTCTTCGTCCAGGACCACGTCGGCCCGGACCTGTCCGTGCGGCTCGCGCGCCGGACCGGGCGGCCCGGCGGGCTCGCCGGCACCAGTGTCGTCGCCCTCACGAGCGACGAGCTGCCCCGCACCCGCGCCTCCCGGTTCGTCTCGGCCGCCGACAACGAGCACCGCCTCGCGCAGGGGTGGGACGGTGCCGAGCCGGCGGATCTCGCCGGTTACGCCGTCGCCGGCTTCGCCCGCGACGCCGACGAGCGGCTGCGCGCCCTCCTCGTCCACGACCGTCCCGAGCGCCCGCTGCGCTGGGCCATCAAGATCGGTGCGCCGGACGTGCCGCGGCGCGCGCGCTGGGGTGACTGGCACTTCGCCGTCGCGCTGCGCGACTCCCTGGAGCGCCTGGGCCACGAGGTGACGATCGACTGCCGCGACGCCTGGTACCGCGACACCGCCCACCTCGACGACGTCACGCTCGTCCTGCGCGGCCGCGGCCCCTACCGGGTCAACCCGGCGCACGTGAACCTCATCTGGGTCATCAGCCACCCCGACGAGGTCACCGTCTCCGAGCTCCGCGAGTTCGACGCCGTCTTCGGCGCCTCCCCCCGCTGGTGCGAGCGGGTGAGCCGCAAGCTCGACCAGCCCGCCGTGCCGCTCCTCCAGTGCACCGACCACCGCCGCTTCGCGCCCGGCCCGCCCGACACCGAGCGCGTCCACGAGGTGCTCGCCGTCGCCAACGCCCGCGGGCCCCGCCCCGCCGTGGCCGCCGCGCTCGAGGGCGGGATCGTGCCCGCCGTCTACGGCTACCGCTGGAAGGGGCTGCTCCCGGCCGGCGCGTGGCGGGGCGAGAACGTGCCCAACGACGAGCTCCCGGGCGTGTACCGGGCCGCCGGGGTCGTCCTCAACGACCACTGGGAGGACATGCGCCGCGACGGGCTGCTGTCCAACCGCCTGTTCGACCTCGCCGCCTGCGAGGCCCGGTTCGTCAGCGACCACCTGCCCGAGATCCCCGAGGTGCTCGGCGACGCGGTCCCCACCTACCGGGACCCCGCCGAGCTGCCCGACCTCGTCCGCGACGTCCTCGCCGACAGCCCCGAGCGGCAGCAGGCACGCCGCGCGCTCGGCGAGCTCGTCCGGCGGGAGCACACGTTCGACGCCCGCGCCCGGCAGATCGCCGAGCAGGTGGCCGAGCTGCGGAAGGAGCGCGCATGACGACCCAGCACACCGTGACCGGTCAGCAGTGGGGGGACCTGCCCGTGCCCGCCCTCGGCGAGCTCGAGCCGACCCTGCGGGTCTGTGTCGTCATCCCGGCCCGCGACTGCCAGGAGGACCTCGACCGGACACTCGCCGCGCTCGGCCGGCAGACCTACCCCGCGGAGCTCACCGAGGTCGTCGTCGTCGACGACGCCTCCCCCCTCCCGCTGACCGTCCACGGGCTCGCTCCGGCCGGCACCCGCGTGCTGCGGGTGGAGGAGGCCCAGGAGCACGGCTCCGGACGCGCCAGGGAACGCGGGGCGCGCAGCACCGACGCGGACGTCATCGTCTTCCTCGACGCCGACATGGTCGTGAGCGCCGCGCACCTCGAGTCGCACGCCCGCTGGCACCACGTGACGCCGCACGCCGTCGTCCTGGGCCGCAAGTGGTTCGTCGACTTCGACGGCATCACCCCCGACGACGTCGCGCGGGCCGTGTCCGGGGACGCGCTCGGTGAGCTGCTCGAGGGACGGGAGCGCAAGCGCCACGGCTGGCAGGAGGCGTTCGTCAAGGAGCGGCGGTACCTCACGCAGGACGTCGCGGACTCGTTCGTCGCGGTCGTCGGAGCCGATGTCTCCGTGCGGCGAGACCTCTACCTCCGCACCGGGGGGTTCGCCCCGCTCGGTCTGCGGGGGATCGTGGACACGGAGTTCGGGTACCGCGCCCTCACCTCCGGCGGCGTCATCATCCCGGACTGGAAGACGACGGCCTACCACCAGGGCGCCCGCAACTTCGTCTCCCGCGGGGACGAGATCAAGCGTGAGCGCACCGGCCTGGCGGCGAACCTCCTCCCCATCCCGCTGTTCCGCCCGCAGAACACCGGTCGGCAGTGGACGGTGCCGGGCGTGCACGTCGTCGTCGAGACCGACGGCGCGGCACCCGAGGACGTCCAGGTCACCACCGACAGCCTGCTCGCCTCCGGGCACACCGACCTCACGGTCACGCTGCCCGGCTCCGCCACGCTGCCCCGCTGGCTCCACGACTACTTCGCCGCCGACGCCCGGGTCTCCTTCACCGAGGCGGCCCCGGGGTCCGGGTACCCCTCTCCCGTGACCGCCCGCGTGACGGCCGGCCTCGTGCTGGACCGGGAGACGGTGGGCCGGGCGCTGGAGAAGATCACCGAGGGCGGCGGTGTCCGCGCCGAGGTCGCTCCCGGCCGCCACCTCACCGTGGAGACCACGCGCTCGGTCCTCCGGCGCGCCCACGCCACCGGTGAGGGCACCGTGCCGGAGCCCGAGGCCGTGAGCCCGGAGTCGCTGGGGGTGCGTGCGGCCGTCTTCCACGTGACCGCGCAGGGGATGATCGCGCTCGGCGAGAAGCCGGCCCCGACACTGAAGGCCTCGCCGGCGACCAGGCCGGTCCCCGCGCGCGCCCGCCTCCGCCGCCTGCTCGGCCGGGTCAGGCGCAAGCTCACCGCCCGCCGCTGACACCCCCGGCCGCTCGTCAGCCGTGCAGCACGAGCAGGCGGGAGCCGGCGCCGTCAGGCACGATCCGGATCCCGTGGGCCCCCGTCGCCTCCGCGCGGAGCCCGGCCGCGACGACGACACGCAGCGCGCTCGCCGTCCGCACCGCGACGGCGACGGCACCCGGGGAGCGGTCGAGCCAGTCGGTGGCGGTCTCCTCCCAGGGAGCCGCCCCGGCTGCCCACGCGTCGCTCAGCTCGCGCGTCTCGGGGCCACCCCCCGGCACGCCGACGCGGCGGACGACGCTGAGGCGGGCGCCCCGCTCCGCGTCGGCGGGCTCACGCAGCAGCCAGGAGCCGACGGTGAGGTCGCCCGTCGCCTCGGGGGTGTCGCCGAGGTCGACGGTCCCCGCGGCAGCCGGGACGCCCGCGACGAGCTCCGCCGGGTCCGGGGCCGCCGGCCACGCACCCCACTCGGGGTCGGCGCCGAGGAGCTCGCGCACATGGCGCTCGACGTCGGCCGTCGTGTAGTGGTCCGCGGCCTGCTCGACGACGACGACGCGGCCGCTCGTGAGACGCGGCGAGAGGAGCGGGGGGAACTGGAGGACGCGGGGGTCGGCGACGACGGTGAGGACCGCGTGCCGGGCGTCGTCGAGGTAGACACGCTCGACCACGCCCCGCTGCACGAGCTCACGGACCGGTCGCGCCAGGGGGCGCTCCTCGGCCACCGGCTCGACCAGCGACTCGTGGTGGACGAGGCCCACCCGCCGACCGCCGGCCACGTAGGCGTGCAGCCGGTCGAGGGTGCCGGGCTGCAGCCAGTCCTCCCGCCAGTCGGCCAGGACGACGACGTCCAGCTCCCGCCCCGCCTCCCCGTCCTGCGGGTGGCGCTCCCAGCGGCGCGGCGCCGGGAAGGGCCGCGGTCCGTGCGGCGCGAGGAACCTCGCGGCCTCCCGCCGGCCCACCTGGCGGTGCCACTCGGAGTACGCCTCGAGGTACTCCGAGCGCGCGGGGTGGCGCCACCCCGAGGAGTAGTCGGACGCGGAGAGCGAGCCGGCATCGGCGAGCAGCACGGTGAGCGCGTGGGTCGGGACGTCGACGACCTTGCCGTCGAAGGCCGACTCGACGCGCAGCGCGTACTCGTTGTCGGCGGCCTTGCGCACCGGGTCGAAGAACCCGACCCGGTTGACGACCGGGAAGACCCTGATCATGAGCGAGGAGGCGGCCTTGAAACGCCCGCCGTAGCCGACCCGGCCCAGCTCCATCTGCTCGGTGGCCCGCACGCCCAGGCTCCGCGTCGCGACGAGGCTCTCGTCCTCGAGCATCGGCCGCACCCCGAGCTCGAGCCGCTGGGGGTGGGCCCAGTCGTCGGAGTCGAGGCAGGTGAAGAAGTCGCCCGTCGCCAGGCGCAGGGCGGTGTTGCGCGCGCGGTAGGTGCCCCCGTTGACGGCCTTGCGGACGACCGTCACGCGCGCGTCCATGCGCTCGACCTCCTCGAGGACGCCCGGGGCGGGCGACGGCGAGGCGTCGTCGACGACGAAGAGCTCGATGTTCTGCCACGTCTGCTCGAGGACGGAACGCACCGCGGTGAGGAGGTGGCGGTCGGGGTTGAAGCAGCTGATGACGACGGTGATCTTCTTCTCGTGCGCGACCCGCTGCGCGCTCGTCGTCGTCAGCCGGTCGAAGGGCGTGTCGCCGTCGGGCAGGAGACCGGCCTGGACGGCGTCGGGGCCGAAGAGGGCGGCGTTGAGCGCCGCGAGCCAGGAAGCCTCCTCGGCACCGGGACGCAGCCACGGGTTGGCGAGGTCGGCCGCGGCCAGGCGACCGGCGCCGGTGGCCACGGGCACGTTCGCGAGGACCGCGTCGGCCCGCGGGAAGCGGCGCTCCTTGACGGCGAGCTGGAGCAGCAGGGTCGCCTCCCGCTCCCCGAGGAGGTGAGCGTGCTCGTCGCTCACCCACGACAGGAGGCCGAGCGCCGCGGACCGGTCGTCGGGCTCGTCGGTCTGGAGCGCAACGACACGGGCGAGGTCCAGCACGCGCCGCGGGTCGAGCGGGAGCCCCGGAGGCGTCCCCTCGAGGTACCGGCGGCCCAGGTCCTCGAGCTGGGTCGAGGTCAGCCGACGGTCCGCGGCGAGCGCGGCGAGGACGTCGCGCCCGGCGCGCGACTTCGTCCGGACCAGTGCCCGGGCCAGGGTCCTCGGGCTCGCGGCGGCGGCCGTCGCGTACGCGCCGACGACGTCACGGCTCACGGTCTCACTCCGGGCGCGTGGTGCCGGCGGCCCCGCGGAGTGCCGCAGCGGCCTGCTCGAGCTCGCCCCGCGCCCGGTCCAGCCGCCCGAGGTACTGCTCCTGCATGAGCCTGACGGTGCCGAGCACGTCGTCCTGGGTGGCCGCCTCCACGTGCGCGCCGCGCCGCAGGAGCTCCTCCTCGACGACGCTCATCCGCCGCTCCGAGGCCTTCTGCCACCGGCTGAAGTGACGCTGCTGGCGCCGGACCTTCTGGTTGGCGTCGATCGCGGCGAGCGTCCCCGCTCCTGCGACGAGGCCGAGAAGGCCGATCGTCAGCACGCCGGCCCCTCGGTCGTAGGCGACCGCGGCACCGATGACGAGCACCAGGATCACCAGTGCGGCAACGGCGAGCTTTTTCACGAAGAACCCCTCTCGACGACCGCCTCAGGTTACACAGCGGCCCCGGTCGGTCGTCAGGTCGCCCGGCGCCCGGACCGGTGACGCGTCACCGATCGCCACGCCGACACCTGACACAATCCCCTCATGACCCTTCGTCACCTGCTTCGCCGCTTCCCGCCCGTGGCGAGGCGCGATGCGCAGATCAGGCAGCTGCGCCGGCAGGTGGACAAGCTCGAGCGTCGCCTCGCCGTCCCCCCGCCCCCGCCACCCCCGCCCCCACCCCCACCCCGGTACCGCCCTCGCGTCGCGTCGTGGCACACGCGGATCCTCGAGCAGCAGCGGGTCCAGGACGTCGTCGCACGGGACGACCGGGCGCACACCCACGCGCGCCACAACCTCTTCCTCAAGCTGCACAACTACGAGGTGGCGCGCAGCCACGGGGTGAGCACCCCGCAGGTGCTCGGCGTGTGGCCCACGCCCGCGGACATCGACTGGGACTCCCTGCCCGCGCAGTTCGTCCTCAAGAGCAACGGCGGCTCCACCGGACGCGGTGTGCTGCCCCTGCGGCGCACCGGCACCGGGTTCGAGCTCCTCGACGGGAGCGCGCAGTACACCCGCGAGGGGATCGTGGCGCACTACACCGCCGCCCGTGGTGCCCGGGCGCCGTTCTTCGCCGAGACCCTCCTCCCCGGTTCCGAGGAGCAGCTGCCCGACGACGTCAAGATCTATGCCTTCTACGGCGAGGTCGCGCTCGTCCTCCTCCGCCGGATGCCCGTCCACGCCGACACGTCGGTGGCGCGCGTGCGCATGGTCGGGCCCGACGGCACGGACCTCGGCACGGTGCAGCAGGGACGGACGTACGACACCTCCCTCGGGGTGCCCGCCCAGCTCCCGCTCATGACGGAGATCGCCTCCGCCCTCTCCCTCGCCGTTCCCCTGCCCGTCGTCCGGGTCGACCTGTACGCCGCCGGCGAGGGCGTCGTGCTCGGTGAGCTCACCCCGCTCCCGGGCGACTCGCAGACCTTCACCCGGCGGTGGGACGAGGAGCTCGGCACCCGTTACGACCGGGCCGAGGCCCGGCTCCAGCTCGACCTCTCCGAGGGGCGCCCCTTCTCCGTCCTCCGCGGACACCACGACCCCACCGTGACGGCCCCCATGCCGCCCACGACCGTGGCACCGGTCGCCCCTGCCTGGGCCCAGCGGGTCGGCCGACCCACGTAGCATCGCGGGTGACCGGTCCGCGGAGGGATGGGATGGCATGGCGGTGAAGGCATGGATGCGACGGCTCCCGCCGATCGCGCAGCGTGACGCGCAGATCCACGAGCTACGGCGCGCGGCGAAGCAGCGCGAGCAGAAGGCCGACGAGCTGCGCGAGCAGCGTCGTGCGCTGCTCGAGGACGTGCGCCGGCTGCAGGACGCTCGCGGGGAGCTGCGCCGGGAGAACCGTGAGCTGCGCGAGTCCGCCCGGCGCCCTCGGCCCGGCTGGATCCCGCCCTCCCGGGCACGCGCCGTGCGGCTGGTGCAGGAGAGCGGGCTGTTCGACCCCGACTGGTACCTCGCGCAGCTCGAGCCGGCCGCGAGGACCGACGCGGCTGCCGATCCCGCGGCCCACCTCGTCGACCACGGCGACGCTCGCGGGCTCTCCCCGCACCCGGCGTTCGTCCCCGGGCACTACGCCTCCCAGCCCGCCCGCACCGCCAAGGAGCAGGTCCAGGTCGCGCGCCGGCCCTTCCTCCACTACCTCGACCTCGGAGCCGAGGCGGGACGCTCCCCCCACCCGCTCTTCGACGCGGCGTCCTACCTGGCCGGCCACCCCGAGTCGGGCACCGCACCCGGCGGCCCCCTGGCCCACTTCCTGTCCGCGGGGCGGGCCCTCGGCTCCTCCGACGGTGCCACCGGCGAGCCCTGGGACCAGCCGGCCGAGCTTCTCGCCGCCGCCCGGGCCGCCGCGCAGGTCCTCCTCGACACCCGGGGCTTCGAGCACGTCGAGCGGGACCGGGCGTCCTTCGACACCGAGCTGGAGGCCCGGGTCAAGGCCGAGCTGCGCTCGCGGCCGCTGCCGCCCGACCCGCCGACGGTCAGCGTCGTCGTGCCGACCAAGGACCGCGCCCACCTGCTCGGGGCGACGATCGACTCGGTGCTCGCGCAGACCTACCCGCACTGGCAGCTCGTCGTCGTCGACGACGGGAGCGAGGACGACACCCCGGCCCTGCTCGAACGGTACGCCTCGGACGAGCGGATCGAGGTCGTCCGCCACGACGTCAACCGGGGGGTCGCGGCGGCCCACAACTCCGGTGTGCAGCGTGCGACCGGCCGGTACGTCGCCTACCTCGGCTCCGACAACACCTGGGTGCCCGACTTCCTCGAGCTCATGGTGCGTCACCTCGTCCACTCCGGGGACCGCGTCGCCTACGCCGTGACGGCTCTCGTCGAGCAGGGCGGGGAGGGCCGGCGTCTGTACCGCGGCCTGCCCTTCAACCGGGCGCACCTGCGCGAGCGCAACTACATCGACGGGATCGTGTTCGTCCACGAGCGCTCCCTCATCGACGAGGTCGGCGGCTTCGACGAGTCGCTGCGTCGCTACGTCGACTGGGACCTGCTCGTCCGGCTCGCCGAGCGCACCGACTTCACCTTCCTCCCCATCATCGCCACCGAGTACGACGTGTGGACCGAGGAGGGCGAGCGGATCACCACCCACGAGCCCATGGCCTACCGGTACGCCGTGCTGCACAAGACGCTCGTCGACCTCGACGCGGTGGTCCGGGACGCCCCTGCCCGCGACGAGGAGCTGCTCAGCGTCGTCGTCACCGTGCCCCGGACCGCCACGGCCGACACGGTCCTCACCTCGGTCCGGCGCCTCCTCGCCACGGCCGACGGCCCCGTCGAGGTCGTCGTCGTCGACGCGACGTCCGAGCCCGGCGTCTTCGTCGAGCTGCACGCCCGGCTCGGCGCGCACCCCGAGGTGGTGCTCGTGCGCCTCTCCCAGCCGCTGCCGATGGAGCTCGCTCGGAACGCCGGGCTCGGGCGCACACGGGGGCGGGACGTCGTCTTCCTCCACCACGGCCTGTGGACCGAGCCGGGGTGGGACGCCCCGCTCCGCGAGGCGCTGCGGGTCCACGCCGTCGCCCAGCCCCTCGTCCTCTCCCCCGGCGGTGAGGTCTGGTCGGCCGGGGTGGAGTACCTCGCCAGCGGCGACTGGTACCTGCCCTGGTCCGGCTTCGGGGGCGACGCCCCGGAGCTGCGCGGTGAGCGTGAGGTCGCCGCGGTGAGCGCCGCCGCCGTCGCCGTCCGCGGGGCCGACGTCGCAGCGGCCGGCGGCTTCGACCCGCTGGTGCGCGACGACATCTACGGCGGGGAGCTCTCCGCGCGGGTGCGGCAGGTGACCGGCAGGTCGGCGGTGTGCGTGCCCTCGAGCCGCGTCGCGTGGCTCAGACCGGTGACCGACTCCACGACGGAGACCGGGCTCCGACGTGCCCGGGACAACCAGCGCCGCGAGCGCGAGCTGCTCCTCGAGGCCGGCCGGCCCGCCTCGGACCCGGCGACGACACTGCCCGGCTACCGGCTCGTCGGCTTCGACCGGGCCCGCAACACCCAGGTCGCCCCCCGGCCGCTCCTCGTCCACGACCGTCCCGAGCGCCCGCTGCGCTGGGCGATCAAGATCGGGGCGCCCACCGTCGAGCGCCGCACGAACTGGGGCGACTGGCACTTCGCCGAGTCGCTGCGCGACTCCCTCGAGCGCCTCGGGCACGAGGTGTCCATCGACTGCAAGGACTCCTGGTACCGGCCGACGTCCCACCTCGACGACGTCGTGCTCCAGCTGCGCGGTGTCGCGACCTACGAGGCCAACCCGGGGCACACCAACGTCGCCTGGGTGATCAGCCACCCCGACCGGGTGAGCGCCGGCGAGCTGGCCGGCTACGACCTCGCCTTCGGCGCGTCCCCGCGCTGGTGCCACACCATGGGGCGGCGTCTGGGCCGCCCGGTCGAGCCGCTCCTCCAGTGCACCGACCAGCACCGCTTCCACCCGGTGGAGCCCGACCGCCACCGTGCGCACGACGTCCTCGTCGTCGCCAACGCCCGCGGGGTGCGCCCCAGCGTGGCGGCCGCTCTCCAGGCCGGCATCGTGCCGGCGGTCTACGGGTTGCGCTGGGACGGCCAGCTGCCCGACGGCGCCTGGAAGGGCACCTACATCCCCAACGCCGAGCTGCCCGCGGTCTACAGCGCCGCCGGTGTCGTCCTCAACGACCACTGGGACGACATGCGGGACATGGGGCTGCTCTCCAACCGGCTCTTCGACCTCGCCGCCTGCGACGCCCGCGTCGTCAGCGACGACCTCCCGGAGATCGCGGACGTCTTCGGTGACGTCGTGCTCACCTACGGCGGGGAGCGCGACATCGCCACCGCCATCCGCAGCCAGCTCAGCGAGACGCCCGAACGCGCCGAGGCGCGCCGGGAGCTCGGGGTCCGGGTCCGTGGCGAGCACACCTTCGACGCACGCGCCGCCCGGCTGACGGAGGCCGTGGCCGAGCTCCGCGCCCGGCGGGGCGTGCCGGTGGCGCGGTGAGCGACGGCGCGCGCGTCGTCCACCCCGGGCCCACCCGGGAGCTCTAGCCGGCCGCGCCCATGCTCGCCAGCACGTCGAGCCCGAGGCCGTCGGGCTCGCCGAGCTCGACGAGCGCGACGGCGCCGTACCCGCGGCGCATGGCCCGCAGGCGCTCGCGCAGGTAGTCGCGCCACGCCACCTCGGGGTCGGTCCAGGCGCTCCGCGGCACGACGAAGTCCACCGGCCAGCCGTACTGACGGACCGCACCGAAGTGGTCGGAGTCGAGGACGACGACCGGACGGAACCCGCCGGTGAGCACCTGTTCCTGGGCGACCTTCTCGAGGAGCTCGGGGACGTCGTCGTCGGCGGCCCCGACGAGGAGGACGAGGACGACGGGCAGGTTGTCCAGGCCCTGCCCCCCGAGGAGCCGGCCGGCGGAGAGGAAGACGGAGCCGCCCACGGTGACGTCGAGGTCGAAGACGCGGGAGACCACCTCGCGGGCGGTGCGGCTGTCGCGGACGCGCCCGGCGACGCGGCCGCCGAGCCGCTCGGCGGTGGGGTTGGCCCGCACGCGGCGGACCAGGCCCTGGGCGAGGCGGGCGGCGCGGGCGGGGAGCGGGCTCATCGGGTCTCTCCCGTCGCGAGGTCGAGCAGGAGCCGGGCCGCCTCCGGCGCCCCGTTGCCGGGGTCGGCGGCCTGGGCGCGGGCGGCCATCTGCGCGCCGTTGGCGAGGAGGTCCGCCAGGAGCGGCTGGGCCTCGGCGACGCTGAGCGCGGGCAGCGTGTGCGCCCAGCCGTGCTCGGCGGCGTACCGGGCGCGGCCCTCCTGGTCGTCCAGCGAGGTGGCCGTGTTCGGGACGAGGAGCGCGGGAACGCCGAGCCGGAGGAGCTCGTGGAAGGAGTTGTACCCCGACGCGCTGATGACGAGGTCGAAGGCCCGGTAGCGCCGGGAGAGCGGGTAGTCGCGCACGAGGTGCACGTCGCCTCCCGCGGGGCCGCCGGACGCCGCGATCTCCGGGACCGTCACGCACACCCCCACGCCCAGCGCCGCCAGGGCGGCGGCGGCCGCTCCGAGGTCCCCGGAGGTGTCGTTGATGTTGCCCGCACCGAGCGAGACGAGAGCGAGCGGGCCCTCCGGCGGCAGGCCGAGCGCGGACCGGGCCTCCTCGCGGCTCTCGAGGTCGGCGACGTCGAGGAGGGTGACCGGTCCGACGCGGTGCGCGGGCTCACCGACGGTCGCCCCGGCGTCGTACTCCGCGGCGAGGTCACCCGGCTCGAGGACCCGGTCGAACCACGCCGCCTTGGCGATCTGCTCGGTGTTGAGGCCCGCGCGCCACATCCCGCGCCGGGACCACACCCACCGGGCGTGGGGGTTCTTGTCACGGATCTCGTCCACGCCCTGGTAGGGCCACGTGCCGTCGAAGACGACGACGTCGGGGCGGACCCGCCGGATCGTCTCGCTCACCCGGTCGACGAACATCCCGCGCCACCGGCCCGGCGGCATCCCCAGCGCCTTCGCCGAGGGCAGGTACTCGTAGGGGTGGCCGAGCCGCGCGGCGACCGGGACGGCCTGGGACATCGACAGGAGGTAGGTGCGGGCGTCACCGTCGAGGCGGCGGGCGTAGGAGAACAGGCGGGTGAGGTGGCCCATCCCGGCACCGTTGCTCGACATGAGCAGGACGCGGGGGGCGTCGTCGTCGGCGCGGGGGCGGACGAGCGGCGTGCCGGCCGCGGGGGCCGGTGCCGCGGGCGCGGGCGCCCGGGGCCCGTCGGCGGCGGGCGGGCCGGCCAGGGCCTCCACCCGGCGCACGTGCGTCTGGTAGCTGAAGCGCTCGCGGGTCACCTGCCCGGCGCGGCGGGCGTGCTCCTCGTAGGCGGCCCGGTCCGCGCGCAGCCGCTCGACGACGCCGCGCACCTCCCCGGGCTCGGCGTAGATGGCCGCGTCCCCGAACAGGGCGCGGAAGTGCGGGGGCAGGACCGCCGGCACGCCGCTGGCCAGCGCCTCGAGGATGGTGCGGCCGAAGGCCTCCACCCACCGGGGGTCGTGGTAGTAGACGAAGAAGTCGAGGCCGGCGAGGAAGTCCTGCGGGGTCATCGCCCCGAAGGGCAGCACCTCCCACGCCTTCGGGACGCGGCCGAGGACCCGCTCGACGGGGTCGGCGCCGCCGAGGACCCGCACGGTCCACGAGCCGTCGACGGGGTAGACGGCCGTGAGCGTGTCGGCGTCACGCGGCCACTTCTGCGCCGACGGCCGGCTGTGGCGGCCCACGACGGGGCGGTCCGCGGCCCACGCGGTGCGGGGCCGCGCCCAGGAGTCGACGTCGATGACGTTGACCCAGTCCTCGGTCATCAGCCGGTCCGCGGGCACCTCGGCCCGGATCTCCTCGCGCACGAGCGGGCCGATCGGCGCCCACAGCGGCTCCCGGCCCAGCCGCTCGCGCGCCGCGCGGTCCGCAGCGGCGACGTCGTAGACGACCGTGCCGTCGGTGTCCCGCGGCCCGGCGTTGGCGAGCACGACGACGTGCGCGGCCGTGACCGGCGGCAGCTGCGCGGCCGCGGCCTGGAGCACCCCGGGGTGGCGGACGACGACCAGGCGCGCGGCGACCGGCCGCGGCCCGACGAGGAGCCGGGCCTTGCCCTCACGCACGAGCGCGGCGACGGCCGGGTTGACGCCCCGCGCCTTGCGCACGAGCGGGCCGTTGAGCTGGAGCAGGCCGGTGGTGTAGCCGGCGGCGTGCTGGGCCTCGATCTCCGTGGCGATGCTGTGGGAGGTCCCGCCGGGGAAACGGAGGTCGGAGATGATGAGGACGTCGACCTCGCGGCTGGTGGTGCTCATGGTCCCCACATCCTGCCACCACCCCGCCCCCGGGGACGTCAGCCGCAGGTGTCGATGCTGTAGACGGCGGCTTCTCCCGCGCGGGCGACCTCGGTGAAGCCCTCGCTCACGTCGACGCCGCGCATCGCGGCGGTGCGGTCGTCGAGCTTGGCGCCGTCCTCGACCGTGGCGGTGTCCTGGTAGAGGTGGGTGGCACCGACGTCGGTGAGGGCCGCGCACACGGCCGGGTCCTCGTGGACGGCGGCGAGCCCCTCCTGGAGGACGCGCTGCGCCGGGGACATCCCGCTGGCCCCCAGCTGGGGGAAGACGACGTCCACCCCCGCCACGGCGGGCAGCAGCGCGGAGCCGTTGAACGGGTCCCCGACGACGACCGCGCCGGCCGGCAGGTCCAGCTCCCGCATCATCGCCAGCTCCTCCGCCGTCGCCATCGTCCCCCAGGCCAGCTCGCCCGGGACGTAGGCGCTGGCGACCACCCGGGCCTGCAGGGGCAGGCGCGCCACCGCCGTCCCGACGACGACGGCGAGCACCGCCGCGAGGGCGAGGTGCCCCGCCGCGCGGGCCGGGACACGCCGCCGGACGGCGTCGACCGCCGTCGTGAGCGCGTACGCGGCGAGGAGGACCGCGGGGACGACCGCGACCGGGGCGATGCGGCCGGCCTGGGTGTACCAGAAGGACGCGAGCCAGCGCAGCGGGTGGTCGGCCGGCCCGGCGGCGAGGACCGCGAGCGCCACCGGGAGGACGAGGGCGGCGACCAGCCACCGGTGGCGGCGGTGCAGGACGAGCAGGACCGCCCCGACGACCGTGGCTGCCGTGACGGCGAGGTGGCCACGACCGTCGCCCGGGTAGCCGTGGGCGAGCGTCTGGTCGAGGAGGACCTCGCGCAGCGCGGCGGCGTGGCTGCGGCCGCTGGCGCGCTCGAAGCCGACGACGGAGGACAGCGCGTCGACGTTCGCCAGCACCACCGGGACGCCGACGACGGCGGTCGCGAGCGCCGCGAGCACCGCGCCGCCGGCGGCGCGGCGTCCCCGACGAAGGAGCCGCACCGCCCAGCCGCCCAGCGCCCCGACGACGAGCGGGCCGGCGACGAGCGCGAGGGAGAACAGCCCGCTCGCGTGCGCGACGACGACGCCGCCCACCCCGGCGGCCGCGGCGACGACGCTCCCGGCGACGGCCGGCGCCCCGGCCCGCCCCTGGACGGCGCGCACGGCGCGGAGCACGAGGAGGACCGCGCCGGGCAGCAGGGCGGTGGACAGACCGTTGGCGAGCTGGGCGAGCACGGTGAGCTGGACGGCGGGGTAGGCGACGAAGCCGGCGGCGAGCAGCGGGGCCAGCACGGCCGGCAGGGCGCGACGGGGGAAGACCTCGCGCGCCAGGCCGGCGAGACCGAGCACCCAGACCCCGGTGCCGAGGACGAGCACCCCGGCGTTGGTGACCGCCGGCACCGAGGCGCCGGGGGCGAGGGCGAGGAGCGCGTGCCAGCCCGTCGGGTAGTACGGCGCCAGCGTGCCGTTGCCGTAGAGCGGGGCCAGGCCCCCGAGCGGGGTGACGACCCCGGTCTCCCGCGCGGTGACGAGCGCGTTGAGGTGGAAGACCGCGTCCCACTGCTGGAGCGGCGCGTCGGGGCCGGGCAGGGTGGCGACGAAGGGCACGGCCAGGAGGACGGCGCCCGCCACCGTGCCGGCCGCCACGGCGAGCCCGCGGCGGGTGCCGAGCGGACCGGGCTGCCACGCGCCGTCGTCGGCGGCCCGACGGCGGGTGACGAGCCACGCGAGCCCGCCGAGGACGGCGAGCATGAGGGCGAGGCAGGCGAGCACCGCCGGCAGCCGCCACGCGACGCCGAGCCGGGCGAGCAGCACGCTGAGCACGCCCAGCGCCGCGACGGTCACCGGCGGCGCGGCGGCCAGCGCCGCGAGGCCGCGGACGCCGAGGAGCCGGAGCGCGAGCGCGCCCGGCACGACGGCGAGCAGTGCCAGGGCGAGCGCGTCCGGCACCAGGGCCCACCAGCTCATGCGGTGCTCAGCGGCCGGCGCCGATGGCGATGCGGGGGGTGCCGGCCCAGGCGGCGGGGTCGGTGATGTGGCGCCCGTCCACGAGCAGGCGGAGCCCGGGCAGGTCGGCGGGGGTGAGGCCGCGGTAGTCGGCGTGGTCGGCCTGGAGGATGGCGACGTCGGCCGGCTCGCCCAGGTGGTAGGGCTCCCAGCCCAGCGCGGTGAGCTCGGCGTCGGTGTACATGGGGTCGTGCACCGAGACCGCCGCCCCCCGCTCGCGCAGCGCCGCCACGGTGGCGAACACCCCGGAGAACGCCGTCTCCTTGACCCCGCCGCGGTAGGCGGCACCCAGCACGACCGCGCGCAGGCCCGACAGGTCCCCGAGCAGCTCCGCGGCCCGGTCCACCGCGTAGCCCGGCATGGCGGCGTTGTGCTCCCGCGCGGTCCGCACGATCGAGGCGTCGGGGTCGGTGGACAGGTACAGGCGCGGGTAGACCGGGATGCAGTGCCCGCCCACCGCGATCCCGGGCCGGTGAATGTGGGAGTAGGGCTGGGAGTTGCACGCCTCGATGACCGCGTACACGTCGATGCCGGCCTTGTCGGCGAAGACCGCGAACTGGTTGGCCAGCCCGATGTTGACGTCCCGGTAGGTGGTCTCGGCGAGCTTGGCCATCTCCGCCGCCTCCGCGCTGCCCATGTCCCACACCCCGTTGGCGCGGGCCAGGTCCGGGCGCTCGTCGAAGCTCAGCACCGCCTCGTAGAACTCCGCGGCGCGCGCCGCACCGGCCTCGCTGAGCCCGCCCACGAGCTTGGGGTAGCGGCGCAGGTCGGCGAACACCCGCCCGGTGAGCACCCGCTCCGGGGAGAAGACGAGGTGGAAGTCCTCCCCCTCGGTCAGGCCCGAGACCTCCTCGAGCATCGGCCTCCACCGGCCCCGGGTCGTCCCCACCGGCAGCGTCGTCTCGTAGGACACGAGCGTCCCGGGCGTCAGGTGCTCGCCCAGCGAGCGCGTCGCCGCGTCCATCCACCCGAAGTCCGGCCGGCCCGTCGCCTCGTCCACGAACAGCGGCACCACGAGCACGACGGCGTCAGCGCCCGGCACGGCCTGCGCGTAGTCCGTCGTCGCCCGCAGCCGCCCGGCGGGCACCAGCTCGGCGAGCTTCTCCTGCAGGTGCGCCTCCCCCGGGAACGGCTCGGTCCCGGCGTTGACGAGGTCCACCACCGACTGCTGGACGTCCACACCCACGACCTCGTGGCCCGCGTCGGCGAACTGCACCGCCAGCGGCAGCCCGATCTTGCCCAGTGCGACCACGGCGATCCGCATGGCGTCCCTCACCTCCCGGTCCAGCCGGTCCGGACCCGGGTGCCACGATATCGGCGGCGCGCGACCGGCATGGGCAGGGTGGCTGTTGAGCCCGCGTCAGCCGCGCGGCTACGCTCACCCGGCACGTCGCGCGCTCCCCCTTCATCCACGCGCGGTGCGAAGAAGGAGCCCCGGGTGACGAGTACCGACACGCAGATGGCACGGCCGGCGCCGGCGGCCCGCTCCTCGGCCTTCCGCCCGGACATCGAGGGGCTGCGCGCCGTCGCCATCGGCCTCGTTCTCGTCTACCACGCCGGTGTGCGGCAGCTGCCGGGCGGGTTCGTCGGCGTGGACGTCTTCTTCGTCATCTCCGGCTTCCTCATCACCGGCCTGCTCATCCGCGAGATCGAGCGCGACGGCCGGGTGTCGCTGCGCCGCTTCTACGCACGCCGGGCCAAGCGGCTGCTCCCCGCGGCCGGGCTCGTCCTCGTCGTCACCGCGGCGCTCACCGTCTGGACCCTGCCCGTCGTCGACTGGCGCGCCTTCGGCTGGGACGTCGTCGGCGCGGCGCTGTACGTCGTCAACTGGGTGCTCGCCGGCCGCTCGGTCGACTACCTCGCCGAGGACGTCGGGGCCTCCCCCGTCCAGCACTTCTGGTCCCTGGCGGTCGAGGAGCAGTTCTACATCGTCTGGCCGCTGCTGCTCGTCCTCGTCGGCTGGCTGGTGCGCCGCGACGGACGGCTGCGCGTGCGGCCCGTCATGGTGGTCGCGATCCTCCTCATCGTCGTGCCCTCCTTCCTCTGGTCGGTCCACTACTCCGCGACCAGCCCGAACGCCGCCTTCTTCGTCACGACCACGCGCCTGTGGGAGCTGGGGATCGGCGCCTTCGTCGCCATCGGCGCCACGCAGTGGGGCCGCCTGCCCCGGGCGCTGGCCACCGTGCTCGGGTGGGCCGGGCTGGCCGCGGTCGTCCTCAGCGGCTTCCTCCTCACCGCCGGGACCACGTGGCCCGGCTCGGCCGCGCTGCTGCCCACGCTGGGCACGGCCGCGGTCATCGTCGCGGGGTTCGTCGACGGCAACCGCGGCCCGGCCCGCCTGCTCGCGTGGCAGCCGGCCGTGTGGGTCGGCGCCCTGTCCTACTCGCTGTACCTGTGGCACTGGCCGCTCGTCGTCGCGGCCACCGCCGTGTGGGGCGAGCTCGGCGGCGGGCGCGGGCTCCTCGTCATGGCGGCGGCCGTCGTGCCCGCCTACCTCAGCCACCGGTTCGTCGAGAACCCGATCCGCTTCTCCGGCAGCGTCTCGCGGTCGGACGGCCTGGCGCTGTCGGTCGGCGCGAACTTCTCGCTCGTCGGCGTGGCAGCCGGCCTCGCGCTCGTCCTCGCGGTGCCGAGCGCGGCGCCCGCCGCGAGCGGGTCTGTCAGCGGCGCGGCGGCCCTGGAGGCCCCCTCGGGGACGACGACGGCGGGACCGGGCTCGCTCGCCTCGCTCGCCGACGTGAAGGCCGTCGTCCCCGCGCCCGTGGACGCTCCCGACGACGTCCCGGCCGGCTACGCGGACGGGTGCGACGTCGACGTCACCGAGGAGGACCTTCTCGTGTGCGAGTACGGCGACCCCGACGGCGAGGTGACCGTCGCCGTCGTCGGCGACTCGAAGATCTACCAGTGGCAGTCCGCGCTCGACGCCGTCGCCGAGGAGCAGGGCTGGCGCCTCGTCTACGTCATCAAGTCCGGGTGCCCCTTCGCCGCGGCCCTCACGGTGGTCGACGGGAAGGTCAACGACTCCTGCCGCACCTGGAACGAGGAGGCCCTCGAGACCGTCACCCGGCTGCAGCCGGACGCCGTGCTCACCTCCCAGCGCAGCGGCGACGCCCCGCAGAGCGGTGACGACCTCGGGAGCAGGTCCGCGCAGGTGATGGCGGACGGGCTCGTCGAGCGGTGGGAAGAGATCGCCGAGCTCGGCATCCCCGTCGCCGTCCTCCTCGACAACCCCGCGCCGGAGATCAGCGTGTACGAGTGCGTGGCCGAGAACCTCCAGTCGCTCGAGACGTGTGCCTTCGACCGGGAGACCGGCATCGCGGAGAGTGCCGCCCCCACCCAGCGTGCTGCTGCGGAGCGGGTCCCGACGGCCCGCGTCGTCGACCTCACCGAGCACGTGTGCCCCGCCGAGGAGTGCGTGCCCGTCATCGGCGACGTCCTCGTCTACCGGCAGGGCTCGCACCTCACCGACACCTACGTCCGGTCGCTGACACCGGTGCTCAGCCGCGAGCTCGTGCCGGTCGTCGAGGAGCTGGCCGGGACCTGACCGCGGGCACGGTCTCAGGGCAGGAGCAGCCGCCCCACGGGGCCGGGGTTGTAGGCGACCTCCCACCGGAAGCCGTCAGGGTCGGCGAAGTAGCCCGAGTACCCGCCCCACTCGCGGCGCTCACCCCGGCTCGCCTCGGACGCGCCGGCGGCCCTGGCGGCAGCGAGCACGACGTCGACCTCCTCGACGGTGGCGACGTTGTGGGCGAGGGTGACCGGCACGACGCCGTCGCCGCGGGAGACCGGGCCGACCTCCGCGACGAAGGCGGCCTCGTCCCACAGCGAGAGCACGATGTGCTCACCGACCCGCACCATGACGACCTCGCCGGGCACATCGACGACGGCCGTCCACCCGAGGCCGTCGAGGTAGAACCGCCGGCTCGCGGCGAGGTCGCGCACCGCCAGGGTGACGACGCTGATCCGAGGGTCCACCACAGTCCTTCCGTCCGACCGGACCATCGTGTCACCGGAGCAGGCGTCACCCGGGGCGCGCCACGCCGCGGTGGTGACAGGTCCCCGGCGCGCTCCCCGCTACGGTGCCGTATGGACCTTCGCCACGGCGCCGACGCTCCGAGCTCCGACGCCGCCCGCTCGCTGGCGTGGACGGCGGAGATCGAACAGTCCACCCACGCGATCCGGCGGCCGTGGTTCCGCCCTCGCAGGCAGCGCGAGTACGCCTGTGGGGACCGCTCCGCCGTTGTCATCGGTTTCCGTGGCGCGCCACTGTTCGTGGACCCCGCGACGGAGTCGTCGCTCCTCGTCGACCCGGCCGAGGCCCCGCGTGTGCACTCCACCGCCCGAGCCGACGTCGTGATCGCCGGGGCGTTGCGAACCAATGGGCAGCTGCGCTTCCGCTCGTTCTACATGAAGCCGGCGCTCTCGCTCGCCGTCCAGCGACGAGCGGGCACCGAGCCGTCGGCGCTCATGACCGGGAGCCGGGTGCAGGCGCTGGTGGCGGGGCGCACGCCGTTCGTCGTGCCGCGGATCGTGGACAGCGGTCACCACGGGCCCCGCAGGGCTGACTGGCTCCTCGAGGAGGCTCTCGCCGGTGCGCCCATCACCCCCGACGCCCACGCGAGCGCGGCGCTCGAGCTGCTCCATCAGCTGCCGGAGGTCTGGAAGCGGTTCGGTGCCGAGCACGCGGCGTTGGACGACGAGGAACGATCCCGCGCCGTCACCGCGTTCACCGCGCTGGCGCAGGACCCGCCCGACGGCACCTGGCCCGCCGACCTCGACCGGCGGGCCCTGGCAGGCAGGGTCACCGCCCTGCTCGAGGACACCCGCCCCATGACGACCGGCGTGAGGCACGGGGACCCGGGGGTGGGCAACCTGCTGCGGCTCGAGGACGGCCGGCTCGGGCTCGTCGACTGGGAGTACGCCGGCCACGGCCACCTCGCGCACGACGTCATGAAGGTGCTCCTGTCCGCACCGGACCCCGCCGCCCTCGCCGCCTCCCTCCCCGCACCGCGGCTGGGCGCCGCCAGCCACGCCATGCCCTGGCGCCGGCAGGTGGCCACCGCCGTCGTCCTGTTCCTGCGCGGCTGGCGCTACCGGCGGACGAAGGCGCTGAGGAGGGGCAGCGAGGCGGCCAACGCGCACCGGATGCACCGCACGCTGCGGACGCTGGCCGTGCTGCTCGACGACTGAGCGCCCGCCACCCGGGCCGGGCACGCGCACGTGGGCATGGCCGGCGCGACACCGCCCGCCGGTAGCATCGCCGGGTGGCCGACCGTCCCCGCGTCCTCGTGGTCTCCTTCTCCCCGATCCACACCGACGCCCGCGTGCTGCGCCAGCTGTCCGTCGTCGCCCGCCGAGCCCACGTGACGACGATCGGGTACGGGCCGCGGCCGGCCGGTTCCGACGAGCACCTCCGCCTTCCCGACGGCGTCCCCTCCCTGCCCCAGACGGCCCGCGGCGTCGCGCTGCTGGCTGCGCGGCGGTGGGGCGCCGCCGAGCTCGCCGCCCCGGCGTCCCGGCACGCGCTGCGGCTCGGGGCGGGCGGCCGGTGGGACGCCGTCGTCGCCAACGACGCGCGCGCGCTGCCGGTGGCGCACCGCCTCGCGGCCGGGGCGCCCGTGTGGGCCGACCTGCACGAGTGGGCACCGGAGGAACGCAGCCACGTCACCTCCTGGCGCCTGCTCGTCGCCCCGCTCATGGACCACCTGTGCCGCACCTACCTGCCCCGCTGCGCAGCGACGACGACGGTCGCCGCCTCCATCGCCGACCTCTACGCCGAGCGCTACGGCGTGCGTCCCCGGGTCATGCGCAACGCGGCGCCGTGGGCGGACCTGTCCCCCACCGCCGTCGACGGGCCCACGATCCGCCTCGTGCACTCCGGCGGGGCCATCCCCGGCCGCAGCCTCGAGACGATGCTCGACGTCGTCGGCGAGCTCGGTGAGGGGTGGTCCCTGGACCTGTACCTCATGCCCGGCGGCGACGGGGGCCGCTACCTGCGCAGCCTGCAGGACCGCGCGGCCGGGCTGCCGGGCGTGACCTTCCACGCCCCGGTCGCCCCCGAGGCGCTGCCGGCGACGCTCAACCGCTACGACGTCGGGGTCTTCTGGATCCCGCCCTTCAACGCCAACGCCGCCCGCACGCTGCCCAACAAGCTCTTCGACTTCGTCCAGGCGCGCCTGGCCGTCGCGGTGGGACCGAGCCCCGAGATGGCCCGCGTCGTCAGCGACCACGGCCTCGGGGTCGTGGCCGGGGACTTCTCGGCGGGGGCGGCTGCCGCCTCCCTCGCCCGGCTGTCCCGCGAGCAGGTCACCGGGTTCAAGGCCGCCGCGCACGCGGCGAGCCGTGAGCTGAGCTTCGCCACCGAGGCGGCGGTCGCCGACGACGTCCTGGACCGCCTGCTGCGCTGAGCGCCCTCCCCGTGCACGCGCGTGTGACGCGGCGCACACTGGACGACGTCTCACCAACCCGACGACGTCAGGACCACTCATGTCTCAGCGCAACACCCTTGCCCGCAGCATGCACGACCTCGGCCTCGCCGCCTGGTTCGGCGGCTCCCTCATGGGCGCGATCGGCCTCAACGGCGCAGCGGCCGAGGCCCGCGACCCGCGGGAGCGGCTGGAGCTGTCCGCGGCCGGCTGGATGCGGTGGGCGCCGGTCAACGCCCTCGCCATCGGCGCGCACGCCGTGGGCGGCATCATGCTGCTCGAGGGCAACAAGGGCCGGCTCGCCAAGCAGCCGGAGGTGCAGGCGAACACCGCCGTCAAGACCGCGGTGACGCTGGCCGCCATGCTCACCGCCGCCTACAGCGGGGTGCTGGGCGCGAAGGTGGCCAAGCACTCCGACGAGGGTGCCGTCGGCGCCACCGAGCCGCGCCCCGGCGCCTCGCGCAAGCTCAAGCGAGCCCAGCGCAAGCTCCGCATCACGCAGTGGGCGCTGCCCGCGCTCACCGGGACGATCGTCGTGCTCTCGGCCCAGCAGGGCGAGCAGCAGCGGCCCGTCGCGGGCGTGCTCCGCGGCATCCGCTGACCGGGCCCCGCACCGACTGGAGCACGGGCCTGCCTCAGTCGGTGCGGGAGAGCCCGGCGAGCGCCGCCTGCTCGGCGAAGTCGGGCACCTGGGCGACGACCTCGGCGAAGCTGCCCTGCGCCACGAGCCGGCCGTCGCGGAGGAAGAACACGATGTCGGAGTCACGGATCGTCGCGAGCCGGTGGGCGACGGTGATGACGGTGACCTCCCCGTGGAGGTCGCGGATCGCTCGGGTGACAGCCGCCTCGGTCGTGGTGTCCAGGGCGCTGGTCGCCTCGTCCATGACGAGGACGCGCGGGTCGTTGTACAGGCCGCGCGCGATCCCCAGGCGCTGGCGCTGCCCGCCGGAGAAGGCGAGCCCGCGCTCGCCGATGCGGGCGTCGATGCCCCCCTCGCGGGCCTCGACGGTGTCGAGGAGCTGGGCGCGCTGCAGGGCGCGGCGCACCTTGTCGTCCTCGACCTTCTCCCGCTCCCAGGTCAGGGCGACGTTCTCGGCCACCGTCGCGTCGAAGAGCGAGACGTCCTGCGGGACGTAGCCGATGCGCCGGCGCCAGGAGTCCAGCACGAGCTCGAGGCGCTCCCCGCCCACCTCGAGGTGTCCGCCGGTGGGTTCGAGCAGCCCGAGGAGGATGTCGACCATCGTCGACTTGCCCGCGCCCGAGGAACCGACGAAGGCGACGTGCGCGCCGGCGGGGATGCGCAGGCTCACCCGGTCCAGCGCGGGCGTCTCGGCGCCCGGGTAGGTGAAGGTGACGGCGTCGAGCACGATGTCGGGGTGCTCGACGGTGAGCTCGTGCTGGGGGCGCTCGGCGGAGCGCCGCTCGAGGAGCGCCTCGGAGCTGTCGATGTCGGCGACCACCTGCCGCGCGTAGGCGGCGTTGGAGTTCACCGTCGACTGGACCGTCTGCATCCGGGTGAGGGAGGGCACGAGCCGGAAGCCGGCGACGCCGAACATCCCGACGGCGGCAACGGCCCCCTCCGGCCCGCCCGTGAGGTACCCGACGCCGGCGATGAGCGCGAAGCCGAGGATGAGCGCCGTCTCGAGCACGTAGCGCGGCACCTGGCCGAGGAAGTTCGCCTCGGCCCGCGCCCGGGAGGAGTGGCCGCGGGTCTCGTGGACGCGGGCCTGGACGTCGGGGGTGCGCCCCGCGAGGGTGACCTCCTTGAGCGCGCCGAGCGCCTCGGACAGCACGCGGACGGTGCGCTGGGACCAGTCCCGGTTCTCCCGGCCGGCGGCGACCGCCCGCGGGGAGATGATCCCGGCGAGCAGCAGCGCGACCAGCGCGAGGTAGACGATCGTCACCGCGGCGATGAGCGGGTCGAACACGACGATGGCCACGACGACGGCGAGCATCGTGCCGATCTCCCCGAAGAGCGTCATCGTCGGGATGAGGACGCCTGCCACCGTGACCCCGACCCCGACGTCGACCGTCCGCACGAGCTCGGAGGTGTTCTTCGAGAGCCGGTCGGCCCACGGGGAGGCGAGGTAGGCGGCGAAGAGCCGGTCACCGATGGCGACCTCGTGGCTGGCGAAGCGGCGCGTGGCCGCGCGCAGGAGGGCGACGGCGAAGACACCCTTGAGGACGATGACGCCGCACACGGTGACCAGGGCCGTCACCTGGCCGGCCGTCGTCGTGAGGTCGCCGATGAGCGGCAGGGACGCCTGGCCGTCGCTGAGGACGGTCTGCAGCATGGTCCCGACGAGTCCGAGCGCGACGAGGTCGAGCAGCGCGAGCGCGGCGGTGAGGATCCCGTAGGTGAGCAGGAAGCGCCGGCTCCCGGGCGGGAGCACCCTGAGCAGCGGGCGGACGATGCTCAGGACGTTCTTCACGCTCGGAGTCTACGGGCGGGCCGCGGCCGCGCCGAGGACGCGGCGGTACAGCGCGAGGAGCGACTCCTCCTCGCGCTGCCAGGTCAGCTCGGTCGCCGCCGCTCGCGCCGCGCGTCGGTAGGCGTCCGGGTCGGCGAGGATGCGGGCCATCGTGCCCGCCATCGCCGCGGCCTCCGCGTCGGTGGACGACGGCGGGACCTCGCCGTCGTCGTCGGGGCGGGCGAGGCCGAAGATCTCCCCGACGCCGTAGCGCTCGACGATCTCCCGGGTGTCGGGCAGGTCCGCGGCGGCGATGGGCAGGCCGGCGTGGATCGCCTCGAAGAGCTTGTTCGGCAGGGAGTACTCGTAGGACAGGCACGTGGGGCGGACGAAGACGACGGACAGGTCGGCGTCGGCGAGCGCCCCGGCCACCTCGTGGGGGGCGACCTTGCCGACGAGGTGCACCCGGCCGCGCACGCCGGCCCGCTCGACGCACCGGTCCAGCTGCGCGAGGTAGCCGGTGTCCCCGTAGCCCAGGACGACGAGGTGGACGTGGGCGGGCAGCAGCGCGAGCGCCGCGATGGTCTCCTCGAGCCCGCGGCTCGTCGTGATGCGCCCACCGTAGGCGATGACCTGGTCGTTCGGCGCGAGGCCCGCGAGCCGGCGCAGCCGCCCCTGCGCCGGGTCGGTCGGCTCCCCGGCCGCGGGGATGTTCCGCACCAGGGTGGGCAGCACCGGCAGCCGGTAGGTGCGCTGCAGCCAGCGGGCGATGGACGGGGAGACGGTGATGACGCCGTCGGCACGGCGGACGACCACCCGCTCGATGAGGGCCTCGACGCGCGTGCCCACGGGACGGTGGCGGACGTTGCGGTGGCGCCACAGCTCGTGGGAGTCGTAGACGAGGCGCGCGCCGGTGGTCCGGGCGATGAGCCGGCCCGGCAGGAGGGTGTTGCCGTCGTTGGCGTGGACGACGTCGGGCAGGCGGCGGCGTCCCTCGCGCGCAGCCATCACCCAGTAGTGGACGAGGATCGCCGTGCGGGCGAGCCGGTCGACCGGGTCGAGGGCCCTGGCGAGGACGGCGCTCCGCACCGCCGGCCGCGGGGAGGCCGTGTCGACAACTCGGCTGTCGGCGACAACTCGGCTGTCGGCGACAACTCGGCTGTCGGCGGGAGGGGCGGGCGCCCTCCTCGCCGAGAGCCGAGTTCTCGCGCGGGCGAGGGTGCGCTTGAGGCGCGGGACCCAGGTGATGAAGCCGGGCTCGGGGACGCGGACGAGCTCGACGCCGTCGGGCAGGCGTTCGGTGGTGGGCGGGTAGCCCAGGTGCGCACGGGCGACGGCGAGGATCGTCACCTCGGCACCCGCCTCCCGCAGCGAGTGCGCGGTCTTGAGGACGCGGGAGTCGGCGTGGGCGTCGTTGTAGACCAGCAGCGCCACCCGGGTGGCCCGCCCGTCGCGCCGGGGAAGGTCGGTCACCGCGGTCTCCTCGCCGCCCGCTCGACGACGTCGACCGCGCGGCGGGCGGCGGCCGCGGCGGAGACGTGGGCGGCGGCCCAGGCGGCCCGCCGGTGACGCTCGGGGGACGCCGGTGCGGAGTCACCGCCGGCGTCGTCGAGGGCGGCGACCATGGCGGCAGCCACCGCCTCGACGTCGTGCTCGACGGCCTGCCCGAGCCGCCCCTCGGCGACGAGCTCGCGCGCGGGCCCGACGCCGGCGAAGAGCACCGGCGTCCCGCACGCGGCCGCGGCGTAGAGCTTGGAGGGGAAGGCGAAGGCGTAGGCCCCGGCCAGCACGGAGGCGAGGGACGCGCGGGCTCCCCGGATCCACCGCGCGACCTCCTCCGGGGGCATCCGGGGCAGGAAGGTCACCGCGCCGGGGGCGAGCTCCTCGGCCTGGCGGCGCATGGCCGCGAGGTCGCTCCCCTGCCCGATGAAGACGAGCGAGGCGTCGGGCCGCTCGGTGAGCACCCGCCCCATGGCGCGGGTGAAGACGTCGGCGCCGTGCACCTCCGAGGCGGTGCCGGTGTAGACGACGTAGGGGCGCTCGCGCTCCACGGCGGGCCCGTCGGGGTGGAAGACGGTCGTGTCCACCCCGTTGCCCACGACGGTCGCCTCGGCCCCCAGCGCCCGCACCCGCTCGACGACGCCCGCGGACGTCGCGAGGACCGCCCGCGCCGAGCGCAGCACCACGCGCTCGAGCCCGCGCAGCACCGTGGCCACGAGCCCGGGCATGCCCGCGGTGACGACGGCGTCGGACCACACGTCGGCCGCGTAGTACACGACCGGCACCCGCCGCAGCCGGGAGACGACGGCGCAGACGAGTCCCGTCGTCGGCGGCGGCTCGACGACGACGACGTCAGGACGCCGGGTGAGCAGCAGCCGCAGCGCGAGCGGGACGTCGAAGCTGAGGTACTGGACGTAGCCACGGACGTACCCGTCGCGGTCCCGCAGCACCGGGCGGCGCAGCACCCGCACGCCGGCGGGCGGCACGTAGGTAACGTCGTCGGGGGTCGTCGTCGTGAGGACGGTGACGCGGTGGCCGGCGGCCGCCAGCTCCCGCACGAGCGCACCGAGCCGCAGCGAGGCGGCGGCCGGCTCGGGGGCGAAGATGCGGGTGGCGACGACGACGTGCAGCGACCTGCCCACGCGCGCTCCCTCCACGGTGCCCACCCTAGCCGCGCCGGGCCGCGCCCCCGGTCAGGGGCGCGACGTCAGGAGCAGGCGCGGGAGAACCGCTGGGTGTTGTACGCGTAGTTGCCGGCCTCGACCGAGCCCGTGGCGACGTACTGGTACTCGGGGTTGAGGATGCCGCCGCGGTGGACCTCCGAGCCCATGTACCAGTCCATCGCGGCGCGCGGGTCGGGGGTCTGCCCACGCTGCTGCCAGGTCCGCACGATGTGCTCGGACGCCGGTGAGCAGCCGGCCGCACGGGCCTCGGAGCTGATCGTGTCCCACGAGGCGTGCTGGATCCGGCCCAGCGCCACCATCGCCTGCGACTGGCGCACGGCCGCGGCGCGCAGCTGGGGCCAGGCGCGGACCGGGCCGATCCCGCGGGAGAGGCGCTCCGCGTTGATCATCTCGATCATCCGCTCGTCGTACTCCCGCATGCTGCCCACCGGCGGGGCGGTGGGATAGCTGGTGGAGCTGCGCAGGCCGATGGTGTCGGTGCCGTTGCCGTCCCAGTCGCCGACGAACGGGGCGTCGTCGGCGTTCCCGTAGGCCATGACGACGTCGGCGTCGCCGCCGCCGATGGAGTTCTTGACGTGGAAGACGTCCCCGCGGCGGATGGCGAGGGTGTCACCGCGCCGGCCGTCCCAGTCGCCGACGAGCACCTCGTCGTCCGCGCGGCCGTAGGTGACGACGGCGTCCGCGTCGCCGCCGCGGATGGAGTTCTTCAGGTGGTAGACGTTGCCGCGCCGCACCCCCAGGGTGTCGGTGCCGTCACCGTCCCAGTCGCCGATGAGGACGACGTCGTCGGGGCGGCCGTAGGTGATGACGCGGTCGGCGTCACCGCCCCGCAGGCTGTTCTTCACGTGGTAGACGTTCCCGCGCCGGACGACCGGCGTGTCGACGCCGTCGCCGTCCCAGTCCCCCATGAGCACGTCGTCCCCGGCGCGGCCGTAGGTGACGACGGTGTCCGCCGCACCGCCGGAGAGGCTGTTGCGGAAGTGGTAGGTCGCGCCGCGGCGCACCGCCAGAGAGTCGGTGCCCCTCCCGTTCCAGTTGCCCACGTAGACGGTGTCGGTGTCCCGCCCGTAGGAGAAGGACAGGTGGGTGACGCCCGCCCAGCCGTTCGTCAGGTGGTACCTGTCGCCCTCACCGTCGATGGACCCGCCCTTGGCGGCGGCGGGCGCCGCGACCAGCAGCAGGCCGAGCGTGAGCCCGGCCGCGAGCGTACGTCGTACCGTCATGTCGATCCCCCCAGGGTGTCGTCGTCGACTGTCAACGGTAGGTCCGTGATCGGACCGTGACAATTTGACGTTCGCCACACGCGGACGCGCCGACGCCGGCAGCCCGCACCGAGGCGATCGGTGCCGGCTGCCGGCGTCGGCAGCGGTGGTCAGCGCGTGGAGAAGGCGGCGTCGAAGGCGGCCTCGGACGGGCGGAAGGAGAGCTTGCGGACGAACTCCAGGGCCTCGGGCGCACCGACGAGCCGGTCCATCCCGGCGTCCTCCCACTCGACCGAGAGCGGACCCTCGTAGCCGATGTGGTTGAGCATCCGCATGGCGTCCTCCCACGGCACGTCGCCGCGGCCGGTGCTGATGAAGTCCCAGCCACGGCGCGGGTCGGCCCACGGCAGGTGGGAGCCCAGGCGCCCGTTGCGCCCGTTGAGGCGGCGCTTGGAGTCCTTGCAGTGGACGTGGAAGATCTTGTCCCGGAAGTCGAGGAGGAAGGCGACCGGGTCCAGGTCCTGCCACGTGAAGTGGCTGGGGTCCCAGTTGAGGCCGAAGGCCTCCCGGTGGCCGATGGCCTCGAGGGTGCGCTGGGTGGTCCAGTAGTCGTAGGCGATCTCCGAGGGGTGCGGCTCGAGCGCGAAACGCACGCCGACCTCGTCGAAGACGTCGAGGATCGGGTTCCACCGGTCGGCGAAGTCCCGGTAGCCGGCCTCGACGAGCTCCTCGGACGCCGGCGGGAACATCGCGACGTACTTCCAGATCGAGGAGCCGGTGAAGCCGGTGACCGTCTTGACGCCGAGGCGGGCCGCGGCCCGCGCCGTCACCTTCATCTCCTCGGCGGCGCGCTGGCGGACGCCCTCGGGCTCGCCGTCGCCCCAGATGCGGTCCGGGAGGATGTCGCGGTGGCGCTGGTCGATCGGGTCGTCGCAGACGGCCTGGCCCTTGAGGTGGTTGGAGATCGCGTAGACCTTCAGGCCGTTCTTCTCGAGGATGTCGAGGCGGTCCTGGACGTAGGCGTCGTCCTCCGCGGCACGCCACGGGTCGAGGTGGTCGCCCCACGAGGCGATCTCGAGGCCGTCGTAGCCCCACTCGCCGGCGAGGCGGGCCACCTCCTCGAAGGGCAGGTCGGCCCACTGGCCGGTGAAGAGAGTGATCGGTCGAGCCATGGTCAGTCTCCAATCTCCGTGTAGGTGCTGTGCTGCGCGCTGGACCGCTCCACCGCGTCGAGCACGCGCTGGACGTGCAGGCCGTCCTCGAAGGAGGGCGTGGGGTCCTCACCGGCGCCGAGGGCGCGGACGAGGTCGACGGCCTGGTGGACGAAGCCGTGCTCGTAGCCCAGGCCGTGGCCGGCGGGCCACCAGGCCTCGATGTAGGGGTGCTCCGGCTCGGTGACGAGGATGCGCCGGAAGCCGGCGGTCGCCGCCGGCTCGGTGGCGTCGTAGTAGTGGAGGACGTTCATGTCCTCGAAGTCGAAGGCGAGGGACCCCGTCGAGCCGTTGACCTCGATGCGGACGGCGTTCTTGCGGCCCCAGGCGAAGCGCGTCGCCTCGAAGACCGCCGGTGCGCCGCTCGAGAGCCGGCCGAGGAACATCGCGGCGTCGTCGACGGTGACCGGGCCGCGCTCGCTGCCGCCGGTGCCGTGCAGGCCGCTGAAGCTCTCGGCGATCGGCCGCTCGGTGACGAAGGTGTCGAGCATGCCCGCCACCCCGGCGATGCGCTGCCCGGTGACGAACTGGGTGAGGTCGATGATGTGGGCACCGATGTCGCCCAGCGCACCGGACCCGGCCTTCTCCTTGTCGAGGCGCCAGGACAGCGGCGCGTCGGCGTCGGCGAGCCAGTCCTGGAGGTACTGGGCGCGCACCTGGCGCACCTCACCGATGCGCCCCTCGGCGACCATCTGGCGGGCCAGCTGGACGGCCGGCACCCGGCGGTAGGTGAAGCCGACCATCGATCGGACGCCGCGGCCACGGGCGGCGCTCGCGGCGGCCGCCATGGTCTCGGCCTCGGCGACGGTGTTGGCCATGGGCTTCTCGACCAGCACGTGCTTGCCGGCCTCGAGCGCGGCGACCGCGATCTCGGCGTGAGTGTCTCCCGGCGTGCAGATGTCGACGACGTCGACGTCGTCACGGGCGATCGCCCGGCGCCAGTCCGTCTCCACGGCGTCCCACCCGAGCTGGCGGGCGGCGCTGGTGGCGCGCTGCTCGTCCCGTCCCACGAGCACCGCCATGTGCGGCTCGAGCGGCAGGTCGAAGAAGCGGTGCGCGTTACGCCACGCCTGGGAGTGGGCACGCCCCATGAAGGCGTACCCGATCATCGCCACACCGATCCGTGGCTTGTCCTCGCTCATCATGCTCCTTCACATGTGGGACCGGGGGCGCCGGACCAGCCGGCGCCCCCGGATCCTCGGGTGACTCAGGACTCGAAGGCCGAGTCGATGTACTGGTCGACGTTCTCGGAGGTCACGACGGGGGCGAAGAGCTGGACGAGGCGCGGGACCTCGACCTGCACGAGGTCGCTCATGCCCTTGTCCTGCGCGAGCAGACGCGCGAGGCGGATGCCGTCGGCGGCCTGGCTGGCCGGGTAGATGACCGTGGCCTGGACGAGCGAGTCGCCGCCCTCGATCTCACGCATCATGTTCGCCGAGCCGGCGCCGCCGACGACGAAGAACTCGTCACGGCCGGCGTTCTCGATGGCGGCCATGACGCCGACACCCTGGTCGTCGTCGTGGTTCCAGATGGCGTCGATCTCCGGCGCGGCCTGGAGGAGGTTCGCCGTGGCGGACTCCCCGCCCTGGACGGTGAAGTCCGCGGCCACGCGGTTGGAGACCTCGAGCCCGCACTCGCCGAGCGCGTCGGCGAAGCCCTGGCTGCGGTCCTGGGTCAGCGGCAGGTTGTCGATACCGGCGATCTCGGCGATGACGGCGTCCGACTGGTCGCCGAGCTGCTCGCAGATGTACGAGCCGGCGCTCACGCCCATGCCGTAGTTGTCACCGAGGACCGTGACGCGCGCGGCGTTCGGGTCGGAGAACTCACGGTCGACGTTGATGACCGGGATGCCGGCCGCCATCGCCTCGAGGGCGATGTCGGTGAGCGCCGCGCCGTCGAAGGGCAGCAGCACGATGGCGTCGACGCCGTCGTTGATGAAGGTCTCCATCTGGCTGATCTGGAGCGAGACGTCGTTGGTGCCCTCGGCGAGGCGCAGCTCGACGTCCTCGTACTTCTCGGCCTCCTCGACGGCCTGCTCCGTGATGGCGCCCATCCAGCCGTGGTCGGCGGCGGGGGCGGAGAAGCCGATGGTGACGGTGTCGCCGGGCTCGTCGTTGCTCGAGCCGGCGTTGGAGCCGGCGTCGGTGGTCGTGCCGCCGTTGTCGGTCTCCTCCGGCTCCTCGGTGTTACCGGTGCAGCCGGCGAGGAGCAGGACGGAGACGCCTGCGGCGACCGCGAAGCGGCGGGTGGTACGTGCGGACATGGGTGGTTCCTCCTTGAACGGGTACTGCTGACAGGGATGGATGGGGTCTGGGGTCTACTTGGTCCCGCGTGCCGCGAGACGCTGCTGGAGCAGGACGGCGCCGACGATGATGGCGCCCTTGGCGACCTGCTGCACCGACGTGGACAGGTTGTTGAGGATGAACACGTTGGTGAGGGTGGAGAAGATGAGCACGCCCAGGACGGTGCCGACGATCGTGCCGCGGCCACCGATGAGCAGCGTGCCACCGACGACCACCGCGGCGATGACGTCGAGCTCGAGGAGCACGCCGTGCGTCGAGGTGCCCGCACCGGTGCGGCCGAGCATCGTGACCGCGGCGATGCCGGCGGTGAGGCCGGCGATCGCGAAGAGGTACATCGTGTGGCGCTGGACGTTGATGCCGGCCAGTCGAGCCGCCTCGGGGTTGCCACCGACGGCGATGGTCCGGCGGCCGAAGGTCGTCCGGTTGAGGACGATCCAGCCGAGGACCGCGACGAGGACGAACATCCACACCGTGATCCGAAGGCCGAGGAAGCTGGCGCCGAAGAAGTCCTTGAACGCCTGGACGTCGAGGATCTGGGTCTTGCGGTCGGAGATGATCTCGGCGAGCCCGCGTGCCGCGACGAGCATGGCCAGGGTCGCGATGAAGGCGACGACCTTGCCGTAGGCGACGACGACGCCGTTGACCAGGCCCGCGGCCGTGCCGACGAGCATCGCGGTGACGGCGATGATGAGCCAGTGCGTGTCCTCGGCCATCGTCTGCGTGGCGAGCGTGGTCGCCCACACCGTGGACAGCCCCATGACCGACCCGACGGACAGGTCGATGCCACCACCGGTGATGACGAAGGTCATCCCGATGCTGAGGATGCCGACGGTCGCGGCGAGCGCGAGGATCGTCGCGACGTTGGACCCGCTGAGGAAGCGGTCCCCCGCCGTGACGAACCCGGCGACGCACAGGAGCACGAGCGCGACGACGAGACCGAGGTTCCGCACGAGTCCCGAGCCGCGGCCGCGGCGGGCCGTGGGCTTGGCCGCGCCGTCGTCCGGGACGAGGTCGCGGTTGGTGGGCGGCAGGGCTGCGGACTCGGCCGCAGCGGCGGAGGTGCCTGCCGCAGTGTTCTCACTCATGCGTGAGTTCCTTCCATGACGAGGTCGAGCACGCCGTGCTCGTCGATCTGGTCAGCGGGGCCCTGGTGGACCACGCGGCCTTCGGCGACCACGAGGACGTCGTCGGCCAGGCCGAGGACCTCCTCGATCTCACTGGAGACCATGAGCACCGCAGCCCCCTGGGCGGCGAGGCGTCGGATGAGGGAGTAGATCTCCGCACGTGCCCCGACGTCGACGCCGCGGGTGGGCTCGTCGAGGACGAGGACGTCGCAGCCGTGGACGAGCCAGCGCGCGAGCATGGCCTTCTGCTGGTTGCCGCCGGACAGCGTGCGGATCCGCCGCTCCCCGTCCGCGGGCGCCACCTGGAGGTCCTTGATCTGCTCCTCGGCCGCGCGACGCTCGCCGCGCTCGTTGAGGAAGCCCGAGCGGGCGAAGCGCGCGAAGGTGGACAGGGTGATGTTGCGGTAGACCGGCTCGTCGAGGAGGAGGCCCTGGCTCTTGCGCTCCTCGGGCGCGAGCCCGATGCCGGCGTTGACCGCGGCGGTCACCGAGCCCGGGCGCAGCTTCTTGCCCTTGACCCGGACGGTGCCGCCCGTGGCCTTGCGCGCGCCGTACACGGTCTCGAGGATCTCCGACCGGCCGGCGCCGACGAGCCCGGCGAGACCGACGATCTGGCCCGCACGGACGGTGAAGCTCACGTCCTCGAAGACACCGGCGAGGGAGAGGTTCTCCACCTCGAGCAGGGCGTCGCCGCGCTCGTGGGTACCCGCTCCGCCGCCGAAGTCGCCGCTGACCGCGCGCCCCGTCATGAGCTTGATGAGCTCGGGGGTGGGGGTGTCGGCGACCGCGAGGTTCTCCGCGACCGTGCGCCCGTCCTTGAGGACGGTGATGCGGTCGCCGATCTGGCGGATCTCCTCCAGGCGGTGGGAGATGTAGATGACCGCGACGCCGTCGGCCTGGAGGGCGCGCACGACGCGGAAGAGGTTGTCCACCTCCTCGGGGTCCAGCACGGCGGACGGCTCGTCCATGACGATGACGCGCGCGTTGTGCGACAGCGCCCTGGCCATGGACACGAGCTGCTTGCCGGCAGCGGACAGCCGCCCCACCTCGCGGCCCGGGGAGATGTCCCCGTGGCCGAGGCGGGTGAGCAGCTCCCGGGTGCGCCGGTGCGCCTCGGCCTGCCTGAGCATGCCGCCGCGCGACAGCTCGTGGCCGAGGAAGATGTTCTCCGCCACGCTCAGGCCGTCGACGACGTCGAGCTCCTGGTACATCGTGGCGATGCCGAGCTCGATCGCTGCGGTCGGCGAGCCGATCTTGACGACCTCGCCGTTCCACCGGATCTCTCCGGAGTCGGGCTGGTGCGCACCGGCGAGGACCTTGATGAGGGTCGACTTGCCCGCGCCGTTCTGGCCCAGGAGGCAGTGCACCTCTCCGGCGCGGACCTCGAGGTCCACGCCGTCAAGGGCCTTCGCGCCTGGGAAGTGCTTGACGATGTCAGTGATGTGCAGGAGGGGGGGTGTGGGGTCTGCTGTGACCATGGCGACACTGTATGGGGGCATTCTGTTGTCCGTCAATCAAAAGTCGGGCAGAGGGAAGATAGTTACGTGAGCGTGACCTGTCGAAGCATCGGTGGTTTACTCTGTGCATGGTCATACTTCCGACAGGCCTCGAGGAGCGGGGTGACATCCGGCGAGAGGCCGACCCCCGGTCGGCCGGGACCCTGTTCCAGCTCATCCGCGACGGGCGGCCCAGGACCCGAGCGGACCTCGCTGCCGTCACTGGTTTCGCGCGCCCAACGGTGGCCGCGCGCATCGACGAGCTGCTCAGCTCCGGTCTCATCGTGCCCGCGGGCGAGGCGTCCTCGACGGGCGGCCGGCCTCCCGCCACGTTCGCGTTCAACCCGGGCGCACGCATCATCCTGGCCGCCGACCTCGGCGTCAGCCACGGCCGTCTGGCGATCACCGACCTCGCGTCGACAGTCCTGAGCGAGCGGTCGCTGGAGATCGCCATCGGCGACGGACCGCAGGTGGTCCTGGACGCCGTGACGACGGCGCTGTGCGAGATGGTCGAGGAGCTCGGGCGCCCGGTGTCCGACGTCGCCGGCGTGGGCATCGGTCTGCCCGGCCCCGTCGAGCACCGCCTCGGCCGCGCGATCAGCCCGCCGATCATGCCCGGCTGGGACGGCTTCGACGTCCCGGGCCACGTGGCGAAGACCCTGCCGACGCCGGTGCTCGTCGACAACGACGTCAACATCATGGCGCTCGGTGAGCACGCCGCTCGGTGGCGCGACGTCAAGGACCTGATGTTCATCAAGATCGCGACGGGCATCGGCGCGGGGATCATCTCCGACGGCGAGCTGCGGCGCGGCGCCCTGGGCGCCGCCGGCGACCTCGGCCACATCGCCGTGCCGCGCGGCCGCCAGATCCCGTGCCGCTGCGGCAACGTGGGCTGCCTGGAGGCGCTGGCGAGCGGTCTGGCCGTGGTGGAGTCCCTGCGCGCGCAGGGGGTGGACATCCAGCGCACCGCGCAGATCGTCGACCTCGTCCGCTCGGGCAACATCACCGCCAGCCAGACGGTGCGCCAGGCGGGGCGGGACATCGGCGACGTCGTCGCCGGGTGCGTCAACCTGCTCAACCCGTCGGTCATCGTCATCGGCGGGATCGTCTCGGAGGTGGGCGAGCACCTGCTCGCCGGCATCCGCGAGGTCGTCTACAGCCGGTCGCTGCCGTTGGCCACCCAGCACCTGCGCATCGTCGCCTCGCAGACCGAGGGGCGCGCGGGCGTGCTGGGGGCCTCGCAGATGGTCTCGCAGCAGGTGCTCTCGGCACCGGCGATCGACCAGCTCCTCGCCCGGTCCTGAGACCCGGTCAGCGGCCGTCCAGCCCGGCGACGCGGATGTCGCGGAAGTACACATCATCGTCCTCACCGTGGTTCTGGAGGCCGACGTGACCGGACAGGTCACCGTCGGGGCGGTCTGAGTCAAAGCTGTTGACGAGCGTGCCGTTGAGATGGACCGTGACGGTCCGTCCCTCGACGGTGATCTCGTAGGTGTTCCACGCCCCCGGTGGTTCGAGCGCGCGTGCCACGGCTGCCTGGTCGGCCCCCTGGTGGAGGTAGATCGCGCCGGTCGTGCGGTCGGGGGCGTCCGTGGCGTCGATCTGGACCTCGTAGCCGTCGTTCACCGCCACCCAGGGGTCGTCACCCGGCTCGGGGAAGCCGACGAAGACCCCGGAGTTGTCGTCCCCGGCGACCTTCCAGTCCAGGATGAGCCGGTAGCTCTCGAGCTCCTCGGGGAACCACAGCAGGCCCATCCCGCCGACGGTGCGCAGGGAGCAGTCCTCCTGCAGCTCGAAGCTGCCAGGTCCCGCCATGCGCCACCGGTCCAGGCTCTCCTGCGTGCCGTCGAAGAGGGCACGGCCGTTGTGCTGGGACGGCGGGCACGGCTGGTCGAGCGGGTCCGGGGAGGTGCAGCCCACCGCCAGCGCGAGGGCGCCGACGACGGCGGCCGTGCACGTGCGAGAAGACATCATGGTCCGCACCTCCCCGTCCGGTCACCGGTGGCTGGGCCTCCAG
>NZ_VUKC01000013.1 GCF_009193135.1 Georgenia satyanarayanai | reverse complement strand
GGGGGTGGGGGTGGGGTGGACGACGGCGGCGGTGCCGGGGCGCGCGGTGGGAGGATCTGGGCATGACGATCCAGATCCCCGCCGAGCTCCTGCCCGCGGACGGCCGCTTCGGCTGCGGTCCGAGCAAGGTCCGCCCCTCCCACGTCGCGGCGCTCGCCGCCGTGGGCGAGACGCTGCTGGGCACCTCCCACCGGCAGGCCCCGGTGCGCTCGCTCGTCGGCCGGGTCCGCGAGGGTGTGGCCGACCTGCTCGGGGCGCCGGACGGCTACGAGGTGATCCTCGGCAACGGCGGCTCGAGCGCCTTCTGGGACGCCGCCAGCCTCGGCCTCGTCCGCGAGCGCTCCGCGCACGCGAGCTTCGGGGAGTTCGGCGCCAAGTTCGCCACCGTCACCCGCCGCGCCCCCTTCCTCGCCGACCCGCACGTCGTGACCGCGGAGCCCGGCACGCTCGCCTCCCTCAGCCCCGTCGAGGGCGTCGACCTGTACGCGTGGCCGCAGAACGAGACCTCCACCGGCGTCGTCGCCCCCGTCGAGCGGGTGCCCGACGACGGCGCGCTCGTCTGCGTCGACGCCACCTCCGCCGCCGGCGGGGTCCGGGTCGACCTGAGCCGGACCGACGTCTACTACTTCGCCCCGCAGAAGAGCTTCGGCTCCGACGGCGGGCTGTGGTTCGCCGTCATGTCCCCCGCGGCCCTGGCCCGGGTGGAGGAGGTGGCGGCGACCGGCCGCTGGGTCCCTGAGTTCCTCTCGCTCCCAGCGGCTGTCGAGAGCTCGCGCAAGGACCAGACGCTCAACACCCCGGCGATCGCGACACTGGTGCTCATGGCCGAGCAGCTCGACTGGATGCGCGACCAGGGCGGGCTCGAGTGGGCCGCCGGCCGGAGCGCGGAGTCGGCCGAGATCCTCTACGGCTGGGCCGCCGAGCGGGACTGGGCCACCCCCTTCGTCACGGCGCCCGAGCACCGCTCCCCCGTCGTCGGCACGATCGACCTCGCGGAGCAGGTGGACGCCGCGCGGGTCGCCACGGTGCTGCGGGAGAACGGCGTCGTCGACGTGGAGCCCTACCGCAAGCTCGGCCGCAACCAGCTGCGCGTGGGCATGTTCCCCGCCGTCGACCCGGACGACGTGCGCGCGCTGACCGCATGCGTCGACCACGTCGTCGCCGCCCTCTGACGCCCTGACCGGTCGCACGCCACCGCGCACTACCTTCATCAGACGAATTGCGCAACATGAGCGTCACGAAACTCCGCTAAGGTAAGGCTCACCTCACCGCGCGACCATCGAAGGAGCCCCCATGAGCGCGCCCGCCATCGCCACTGCCCCGCTCTCCGCCCAGCTCCGTGAGCGCACGCGTGCCGCTCACGAGCGTGCGGAGTCCGTCCCCTTCATCACCGACCTCATGCACGGGCGCCTCGACCGGGCCGCCTACGCGGACCTCGCCGCCCAGCAGCACGGCATCTACGTCGCGCTCGAGGCCGCCAGCGCCGAGCTCGTCGGCGCCCCGCGCGGCGCCACCCTCGTCTTCGCCGACCTCACCCGCGCCCCCTCCATCGAGGCCGATCTCGCCTACCTCTACGGGCAGGACTGGCGCGAGCGCATCGAGGTGCTCCCCGCGGCCCGCGCCTACGCCGAGCGCATCGCGCAGGTCGCCGGGGACCTGCCGCGCTACGCCGCGCACGCCTACACCCGCTACCTCGGCGACCTCTCCGGCGGCCAGGCCATCAAGCGGCTCGTCCAGCGCCACTACGGCCTGGGCGAGGAGGGCGTGGCCTTCTACACCTTCGCCGGGATCGCCAAGCCGAAGGTCTTCAAGGACGAGTACCGCTCCCAGCTCGACGCCCTCGACCTCAGCGCCCTCGAGACGGAGACGGCCGTGGACGAGGCGAACGTCGCCTTCGAGCTGAGCACCGCCCTCTTCGCCGCCCTCGGCGAGCGGCACTCCGCCTAGGACCGTGCCGACGACGTAGCCCCGCGTGGTCGTCCACGCGGGGCTTCGTCGTGCTCGGGTCCGTCAGGCCCGCTGGCGGCGGGTGGCGATGACCGCGCCGGCGAGCACGACGGCGGCGGCCAGGGCTGCCAGGGCCGCGACGTCGGCGCCCGTCTGGGCGAGGTCGCCCCCGCCCCGGGCGGCGGTGCCGGTGCCCGCGCCGTCGTCGTCCCCGGGGCCCGCGACGGCGACGACCGTGAAGGTCGTGTCCGCGACGGACTTCCCGTCGGTCACGAGGTCGACGCGGTGCGAGCCGAGGGCGATGTCCGCGGGCGCGGTCCAGGTGAGCTCGACCGTGCCGTCCTGCCCGACGACCGCCTCGGCGACGTCGAGCTCGCTGAGGTCGAGCTGGCCCTCCGCGACCGGGACGCTGAAGGTGAGCGGGTCGAGCGCGTCACCGGCCTCGTAGAAGTCGGCGAAGGCGGGCACCCCCTCGGCGGTCAGCGTCGCGGGCACGTCGGTGCCGACGAGACGACCGTCGGCCACCCGGACGCCGTCGAGGTCGAGCTCGGCGAGCCGGACGCGCGGGTAGTCGACCACGTCGACTCCCTCGAGCGAGCGGCTGGTGACGTCCGCGACGAGGTAGCCCGCGCCGCCCTCGATGACGACGGACGGGTCGGTGATCGTCATCTGCAGCCGGGTGATCCCGCCGATCTCGTGGCCCGCGAAGGTGACCTGACCGCCGAAGTGGGCGGTGCCGTCGCTCGCGTCCCCGTTGCCCCGGCCGTCACCGAAGACGAAGCCGTCCCCGGTCTCGGCGGCGGGTGCCGTGACGGTCACCGAGCCGTGGGCGATGGCGCCGGTGATGTAGGAGCGGAAGGACTCCTTGACGCCCCACTCGAGGCTGCCGGGGGCGCCGGCGGCGTCGATGACGGCGCCCACGCGGGTGCCGGGCTCCAGGCCGCTGCCGGTGAGCGTGGCGGTGGTGCCGCGGGTCACCGGGTCGGGGTCGACGACGACGGTCCCGCGCGTGGGCTCGGGCTCCGGGGCGGGCACCCCGGGCCCGCCCGGCTCACCGGGCTCACCCGGCACCGCGGCGACGACGGTGAGGGCGTCGCTCGCGAGCACCGCACCGGCGTCGTCGCGCAGGACGACGGCGTAGCCACCCACCGGGAAGGTCTGCGGGACGGTCCACGACGTGTCGAGGAGCCCGTCCTCGCCGACCGGGAGGACGGCGATCTCGATCGGTTCCTCGGTGACGAGCGCCAGGGCGGCGGGCACGGTGCCACCGACGGTGACCTCGACGCTCACCGGGTCCAGCTCCTCACCGGCGTCGTAGAAGGTCCCGAACGCGGGCTCGCCCGCGGCCGTCAGGGTGGCCGCGGCGCCCGACGCGCGGAGTGTGTCCCCCTCGACGGCGAACGCCTCGGGGTCGAGGGTGGCGAGGACGACGCCGGGGTACTCGACGGGCTCACCGGTGCTCGTCGTGCCGGCGAACTCGCGGGAGGTCGCGTCGGCGACGAGGACGGCGGACTCGGGGGTGACCTGGACCCGCAGGTTCTCGAGGCGGATGTCGAGGGCGGGGACACCGTCGATCTCGTGCCCCTCGAAGCGGACGCTGCCGGCGAAGCTCACCAGCGACGTCCCCGCGGCCGGGTCCTGCGACGCGGACGTCACCCGGAACCGGAAGGTCCCGTCGTCGTTCACCGTGACGCCGTCACCTGTCGTGATCTCGCCGTGCGCGATGGGGCTGGCGACGTAGGAGCGGAAGGACTCCTTGACCCCCCAGTCGAGGTGCCCCGTGGCCGGGGAGGTGCGCGGCGCGACCTGGACCGTGACGTCACCGGCCGGCAGGTTGCTGCCGCTGATGTCCACGGTGCCGCCCTGCTCGACCTGGCCGGGGTTCGCGACGACGGTCGGCTCCCCGGGCTCCGGGGTCGGCTCGGCGGTGCCGCCGACGAAGGTGACCGGGACGAAGACGTCCTGGCTGCGGTCGGCGCGGTGGTCGACGGGCGTGGCGTCCGCGAGCTGCGCGGAGCTGAACGTCGCAACGAAGCACTGGACCACGCTGCAGTCGTCGCCGGTGCCGGTGACCCAGCCGTGGACGGTGACCTCGTGGCTGAAGCTGCCGAGCGCGTCGGTCTCGACCGTCTCGTGCTGCAACCACCCCTCGGGCCAGCCGAACTCCTCGTTCTTCACCTCGTTGGGGGTGAAGGCGACGGAGATGGTGCGGTTCGGGGCGTAGCCCGTGCCCTCGACGGAGACCACCGTGCCGACGGCGAGGTCCTCGGTGGGCGTGACCGCGAGCCGAGGGGCGCGCTCCTCGACGACGGTGAGCGGCACCGACAGCTCCTGGGCGGGGTTCTTCACGCCGCCCGCGGCATAGGTGTAGACACCGAACGCGCCGTCCTCGGGCCAGCCGGCCGCCGGCTCGGTGACCGTGAGCTCGGCGGTGAAGGAGCCGTCCTCGGCGATGTCGACCCACTGCTGACGGATCGCCCCCTGGAAGCTCGCCGGCACCTGGTCCAGCACGTCCTCGGCCAGCGCCCAGCGCTGGTCGCCGACCGCCCGCGCCGAGGACGGCGCGTCCAGCGAGGGCTGCCACTGCTCGGCGAACTTGCCGAGCACGACGTACGTGCCCTGCGGCAGCGTGCTCGGGATCGGCACGCCCCGACCACCGACGTTGCCGGCCGGGTCGAACCCGGTGCCCTTGACGACGACCGTGTCTCCCTCGACCAGCTGCGAGTCACCGACGGGCGTGCCCGCGGCCGTGAGGACCTCGATCTGCGGCCCGGGCAGGAAGTTGAGCGGGGCGCTGAGCTCCTGGGCGGGGTTCTTCACGCCGCCGGCGCCATAGGTGTAGACGCCGAAGGTGCCGTCCTGGGGCCATGCCTTGCCCAGGCCGCCCAGGGTCAGCTCGGCCGTGAAGGAGCCGTCCTCCGCGATGTCGACCCACTGGCCGCGGATCGCTCCCTGGAAGCTCGGCGGGACCTGGTCCAGCACACCCTCGGCCAGTGCCCACTTCTGAGCGCCGATCACCCGGTTGGAGCTCGGCGCGTCCTGCGAGGGACGCCACTGGTCGGTGAAGCTCCCGAAGACGACGTAGGTGCCCTGCGGCAGGGTGCTCGGGATCGGCACGCCGCGCCCACCGACGTTCCCGGCCGGGTCGAAGCCCGTGCCCCTGACGACGATTGTGTCCCCGTAGGTGAGCGGGGCGTCGCCGACCGGTGTGACGCCGTCGGCGGCGAGGACCTCGATCGCCGGGGTCCACTCCACGGGCTGCTCCGGCTCGGTGGGCTCCTCGACGACGGTGAGCGGCACCGACAGCTCCTGGGCGGGGTTCGTCACGCCGCCCGCGGCGTAGGTGTAGACACCGAACGCGCCGTCCTCGGGCCAGCCGGCCGCCGGCTCGGTGACCGTGAGCTCGGCGGTGAAGGAGCCGTCCTCGGCGATGTTCACCCACTGGCGGCGGATCGCGTCCTGGAAGCTCGCCGGCACCTGGTCCAGCACGCCCTCGGCCAGCGCCCACTTCTGGGCGCCGACCACGCGCGCGGAGGACGGTGCGTCCTGCGAGGGCTGCCACCGCTCGGCGAACTTGCCGAGCACGACGTAGGTGCCCTGCGGCAGCGTGCTCGGGATCGGCACGCCCCGACCACCGACGTTCGCGGCCGGGTCGAAGCCCGTGCCCCTGACGACGACGGTGTCCCCGTCGGTCAGCTGGGCGTCACCGACGGGGGTGACGCCGTCGGCGGCGAAGACCTCGATCGCCGGCTCCCACCCCGTCGGCTCCTCTGGCTCCACGGGTGTGGCGGCAACCGTGAGGGTGGCGGTCTCGGAGACGGCGTCCGGCTCGGTGCCGTTGCTGAACACGGCGCGCACCTGCGTGCCGTCCTGCCCCCGGGTGACGGCGGGCAGGGTGAGGTCGGCGGCGGTCGCGTCCGCGACGTCCTGCCACTCGGTGTCCCCGCCGGGGCGGGTCTGCCACTGGACCGTGGGCTCGGGCGTGCCGGTGGCCGCGGCGCTGAAGACGGCGTCGCCACCCTGGTCGACCGAGACGTCCTGCGGCTGGAGCGTGACCTGCGGGGCCACGGTGGTGGGCGCGAGCTCGACGCTGAAGCTCAGCGGGTCGAGCGCGTCACCGGCCTCGTAGAAGCCGGCGAACGCGGGAACGCCGTCCGCGGTGAGCGTGACGGGAGCGTCCACGAGGGAGGCAACTCCGTCCGTGACGGTCAGCGGCGTGGCGCTGAGGTCGATCGCGCCGACCTCGACGCCCGGGTACTCGACGAGCTCACCGAGGGTCGTCGTGTCCACGAACGCACGGGAGGTGACGTCCGCGACCAACGAGCCGGCGTCACCGTCGATGACCACCCGGACGTCGGAGAGGTGGACCTCGAGGACCGGGCCCTCGCCCGAGTCGTGGCCGGCGAAGGAGACGCCGCCGGCGAGGTCGATCCGCGCCGTCGTGCCCTCGACGGTGCCACTGTCCGCGACGAAGCCGAGGCGGCCGTCGTCGAGCTGCGTGGCCGGCGCGACGGGGGTCACCGAGCCGTGGGCGATCGGGGACTGGACGTACCGGCGGAAGGACTCCTTGACGCCCCACTGGGCGCTGCCGGACTCGACGGTCGCGGCGGGCTCGGCGGCGAGCGCCGTCGTCCCGGTGCCGACGACGACGGCGCCGGCGGCGAGCGCCGTCGTCGTGACGGCGGCAAGGGTGCGGCGCGCGCGGGCGCGCCAGGTCGTGGTGCTCATCAGGGTCCTGTCTAGGCGGAGTGACGACGACGGAGGCGGAGTGCCGCGACACCCGCGGCGAGGAGGAGCGCGGCGGTGCCGGCGACGATGCCGACCGTGACGCCGGTGGTGGCGAGGGGGCCGTCGGAGCCGGCCCCGGCGGCGCCGCCGCCGCCCGAGCCGGACGCGTCGCCGGCGCCCGAGGCGCCGTCGTCACCGGCACCCGAGGCGCCGTCGTCGCCCGCGTCCGCGCCACCCGTGGCGAAGGTCACCGGGATGCGGACGTCGGCGGAGCGGTCACCGCCGCGCGTGTGGTCAGCGCGCGTGCCGATGACGCAGCCGTTGGGGGCGACGGCAGTGTCGAGGCAGTCGGTGAAGGAGTCGGCGGCGGACACGGTGAGGGTCACGGAGAAGGAACCGCGCCCCCCGGACTCGGTGAAGGGCTGGGCAAGCCCCTCGCCGTAGGCGGGCGGGTTGGAGGAGATCCACGCCGAGGCGCCGCCGGCGCCCTCCATGTCGACGCCGCCGAGGCAGGGCCCGGGCGCCCGGCCGGCGCCGTTGTCCACGCACAGCGCGACGTAGACGCCCTTGGACGTGTCGAACCCGGAACCGCGCACGGTGACCCGCTGACCGTTCGGATCCAGGCCGCTCGCGGGCTCCGCGGACACCTGCTGGCCGTCGGGGCCGCTGGCGGTGGCGGCGACGGCCGGCGAGGCGACGAACAGGCCTCCGACGAGGGCGACGCCGGCAGTCAGCACGGCAAGCAGACGGCCGCGTGCGCGGCCCTTGGTCCGGCCGTGGCCAGCACGTTCAGGGGTCCGTGACATCTCTCTCCTCATGGCACACTCTGGTTAGGTAAGCCTAACGAGCGATTACGCTACGGGTGCGTCACGTAAATTGTCCACCAGCGCTTCACCGCAGCCGTGCCACACGCCTTCCCGAGGAACCACATGACTCGCCTTCCCGCGCGCCTCGCGCTCGCCGTTGCCGCCGCCGCACTGGTTTTGACGGCCTGCGGGGGGCAGCCGACCGGGGGGACACCCGTGAGCGAGGTCACAGGGCCGCCGGCGAGCGCGGCGCCCGCCGGCGGGACGGTCCCGGCGTGCGGCGACCCGGTCGAGGGCTTTGCCGTCACCCACGACCACGACGGCGAGCCGCTGCCCGAGCGCACCGGCAGCGGTGAGGCGAGCCTGCTCACGGAGCCGACCACCGCCGTCGTGGCCGACGACACCATCGACCCGGTGTCCACGCAGACCGCCCCGCGGCTGCCCGTCACCGTCGAGTCCTGCGACGGCGCCGTCGTCGAGGTGACGGACACGAGCCGGATCCTCGCCGTCGACCTCTACGGCACGCTCGCCGAGATCGTCTTCTCCCTCGGGCTCGGGGACAGCGTCATCGGGCGCGACACCTCCACCGGCTTCCCCGAGGCGGCCGACCTGCCCGTCGTCACGCCCGGTGCGCACGACCTCAACGCCGAGGCGATCCTCGCGCTCGACCCGAGCGTCGTCCTCACCGACGCGACCATCGGTCCCACCGACGTCCAGCTCCAGCTGCGCGACGCCGGCATCCCGGTGATCTTCTTCGACGACACCCGGTCGATGGACACGATCCCGACCCATATCCGCGCGGTCGCGGGGGCGCTCGGCGTGCCCGACGCCGGCGAGGAGCTCCTCGCGCGCACCCAGCAGGAGATCACCGCCGCGCTCGACGGCGCCCCGACCGGCGCCCAGGCCCCCGCCGTCGCCTTCCTCTACCTGCGCGGCGGCATGGTCCAGCTCCTCGGCGGGCCGGGTTCCGGCGCCGACTCCCTCATCCGTGCCATCGGCGCCCGCGACGTCGGCACCGAGGTGGGCCTGGAGCAGCCCTTCACCCAGATCAGCGCCGAGACCCTGATCAGTGTCCAGCCCGACGTCCTCCTCCTCATGAGTGCCGGCCTGGAGTCCGTGGGCGGCCCCGAGGGCCTCTCGCTCGTCCCGGGCCTGGCCCAGACGGAGGCGGTGGCCGACGGCCGCGTCGTCGACATGGACGACACCGTGCTCCTCAGCTTCGGACCGCGCACCGGCCGGGTCGTCACCGCCCTGGCCGAGGCGGTCTACGAGTGAGCACGGTCCTCACCGCGCCCGCCGCCGCCGCCGCTCCCGCGCGGCGTGGCCGGGGCTGGTGGCTGCTCACCGGGACCGCCCTCGCGCTCGCGGCCGTGTGCGTCGTCGCGGCCGGGGCCGGACAGCTCGCCATCCCGCCGGGCGAGGTCGCCGGGTCGGTGCTCCACCGGCTCGACGGTGCCCTCGAGTGGGTCCTCGGCGGCATCGGCCTGCACGTGGACCTCCCGCTCGACTCCGTCACCGCCCCGCGTCACCCGCAGGGTGACGCCGCGCTGTGGCAGGTGCGCTTCCCGCGCATCGCGCTCGCCGTCGTCGTCGGGGCGGCGCTCGCGGTGGCCGGCGCTCTCATGCAGGGCGTCTTCGGCAACCCGCTGGCCGAGCCGGCGATCATCGGCGTCTCCCCCGGCGCGGCCGTCGGTGCGAGCCTCGCGATCGTCACCGGGCTCGACGTCCTCGGCACGTGGACGGTGCCCCTCGCGGCCTTCCTCGCCGCCCTGGTCACCACCCTCCTCGTCTACTCCCTGTCCCGCTCCGGCGGGCGCACCGAGGCCATCACCCTCATCCTCACCGGTGTGGCCGTCACCGCGATCGCCTCGGCCATCGTCGCCTTCAACACCTTCATCGCCAGCCCGACCGCCCGGGAGCAGATCGTCTTCTGGCAGCTCGGGAGCCTCAACGGCGCCCGCTGGCAGGCCGTCGCCGTCGTCACGCCCTTCGTCGCCGTCGGCATCGTCGTCTCGCTGCTCCTCGCGCGGCAGCTCGACCTGCTCTCCCTCGGGGACCGCTCGGCGCGGCACCTCGGGGTCAACGTCGAGCGGCTGCGGGTCGTGGCGATCGTCGTCATCGCGCTCCTCGTCGGGGCGGGTGTCGCCTTCGCCGGCGTCATCGCCTTCGTCGGGCTCGTCGTCCCGCACCTCGTGCGGCTCGTCGCGGGGCCGGGCCACCGGCTGCTGCTGCCGGCCAGCGCCCTCGGTGGCGCGCTCCTCCTCACGGTCGCGGACCTCGTCGCGCGCACCGCCGTGCCCTTCGCCGACCTTCCTCTCGGCATGCTCACCTCGGTGGTCGGCGGACCGTTCTTCCTGTGGCTCATGCGCCGCATGCGCAGCACCCAGGGAGGCTGGGCATGAGGCTGCTGCCGCGCCGCCCGCGCCTGCCCGAGCCGCTGGAGCGGGGCGAGGTCGCCCTCGCCGTCGCCGGCGCCCGCGTCGTCCTCGGCGGCGCGACGATCCTCGACGACGTGAGCCTCGACGTCCACGCGGGCGAGGTCGTCGCCCTCGTCGGCCCCAACGGTGCCGGCAAGTCGACGCTGCTCGGCGTGCTCAGCGGCGACGTCCCCGCCGGTGGCGCCGTCACGCTCGCGGGCCGTCCGCTCGCGCAGTGGTCGACGACGGAGGCGGCCATGCGCCGCGCCGTCCTCGTCCAGCGGGTCACCCTCACGTTCCCCTTCACCTGCCGGCAGGTGGTGGGGATGGGTCGCTCCCCGTGGTCGCACACCCCGCGGGAGGACGACGACGACGCCGCCGTCGCCCGCGCGATGGAGCTGACCGAGACGACGTCCCTCGCCGGGCGCACCTTCAGCTCGCTGTCCGGCGGCGAGCAGGCCCGCGTCTCGCTGGCCCGCGTGCTCGCCCAGTCCGCGGGCGTCGTCCTCCTCGACGAGCCGACCGCCGCGCTCGACCTCCACCACCAAGAGCTCGTCCTGGGCCTGGCGAGGGACCGGGCGGCGGCGGGCGACGCCGTCGTCGTCGTCCTCCACGACCTCAACCTGGCGGCGGGCTACGCCGACCGGGTGGCCGTGCTCGACCGCGGTCGGGTGGCCGCGGTCGGTGCGCCGGGCGAGGTGCTCCGGCCGGACCTGCTCTCGGGCGTCTACCAGCACGCCGTGGAGGTGCTGCCGCACCCGCGCACGGCGGCGCCGATCATCCTCGCCCGGCGCTAGACCTGCTGGGCGGCGACGAGCTCGCGCCCGGTGGCGTCGGCGAGCCGGTCGAGCTCGGTGAGCAGCTCGCGGGCCTGGGCGGCCTCCGCGGCCCGGCAGGCGGCCGCGATGTCGGCGAGGCGGTCGGCACCGAGCATCGACGCCGTGCCGCCCAGGCTGAGGGAGGCGTCGCGCAGCTCGGGGGCCTCCCCGGCCGTGACGGCCTCGTGGAGGCGGGCCACGCGGGAGGGGAGCAGGTCGACGAAGCGCTCGACCATCCCGGCGGCGGCCTCGTGGCCGACCTCGTCCTCCAGGCGGGTGAGACGCTCGTGGTCGACGACGGAGCCGCCGACGACGTCCTCGTCGCGGCGCTCCCGCCCGGCCCGCACGACCTGCAGGGCGGCGTAGCCGAACAGGGCGGCGGCGACGACGGCCGTGCCGATCGCCTTGGTGTGGGCGGACAGGGCGGTGGCGAGGTAGCCGGCGGCGGGCACCCAGTAGCGGACCTCGCCGCGCAGCTGCGTCTCGGTGACCTCCCACGGGTCGACGACGTCGTTCGCGTCGCCCTGGGTGGTGAAGGTCGGGCCCGCCGGGGTCTCGGCCCGCTCGACGATGCGGTGCGTGACGAGGGTGGGGTCGTCCGGGTAGGGCATGACGGTGACGACGTCACCCACCTCGAGCGACCCGGCGTCGGTGACCGGGGAGATGACGATCTGGCTGCCGGTCGGGATGGTCGGCTCCATCGAGCCGCTGAGGACGGTGAGCGGGGCCCAGCCGAGGAGGCGGGGGACGAGGATGAGCGCCCCGAGGAGGGCGAGCAGCGCCACGAGCAGCACGCCGGGCAGCACGCGGGCGAACAGCGTGCGCACGACGCCGGGGCGGCGCGGTGCCTGCTCGACGCGGTGCCGGGCGGGGGTGGCGGTGGCGGTGCTCATCGGGGTCTCCTGGTCGCTGCTCGTGGTGGTCGGTGGTCGAGCCAGGTCACTCGCCGGTGACGCGCGCCTGGGTCAGGGTGATGTCGAGGCCGCCGAGCGTGACGCTCTTGCCCTGGCCGACGAGGCCGGCGGTGCTCCGGTCGAAGGTGACGGTGACGGCGACGTCGAGGTCCTGCTTCTCGTCGTCGGCGACGACGGTCGTGGAGTCGCCCTCGACGGCCCTGCCGTTGAGGCTCATCGTGGCGTTCGCGTCGAGCTGCGCGAGCAGCTCCGCGTCCCCGGTGAGGCCCGTGAGGTTGTGGGCGACGGTGCCGCGCAGGAGGTCACCCCGGGCGTCGACGGTCATCGTCTCGCGGTAGGTGAGGGCGTCGCCCGGGACGACGAGGTAGCTGCCGTCCGCGACGGCAGCCGTGACGTCGGTGCCGACGACATTCGTCCAGCGGCCCTCCCCGGCGGCGAGGTCGAGGACACCGGAGGTGATCGCGGTGTCGGTCGCGGCGGCCTCGGCGTCCGACCACTCGGCGAAGGTCGCGCCGCCCGCACCGAGCAGGACGACACCGGCGGCGGTGGCCGCGACGGCCTTCCACGTGGTCGAGCTGAAGCGGGAGGTGGTCGTGGAGCTGCGGGCCATGGTGGTGTCCTCTCGGGCTGGGCGCCGGTCCCTCCGGCGCCGAGGCAACTCTCCGGCGCCGACCTCAGCGGACCCGCGCGCTCCGCTCCTGGCCACCTCAGGACTCCCTCAAGATCTCCCGCGGCGACCGCGCGACACCCGGTGTTCACCGCCCCGACGCGTGGATGTGGGTTCCGTCTGCTTCCATGTGTGTCCATGGCCACAGTCCGACCGTCCCGCCTTGCCCGCACCTGCGCCCTCGGCGCCGTCGCCGCCCTCGCGGTGTCGGCCCTCGCCGGCGTTCCCGCGAGCGCCGCCACCGACGACTTCCGCGTCCAGCCCTACCTCCAGAACCCGACGACGAGCTCGATGCTCGTCACCTGGTTCTCCTGGGAGGAGGAGGCCGGGGAGCTGCAGCTGGCGGGCCGCGAGCCCGTCGCCTCGACGCCCCGGCTCCAGGAGCACCTCGACTGGACCGACAACAACAGGCAGCAGGCGGTTGACCACCCCGAGTGGGGGGACTGGTTCCGCGAGGGCCGCAACTACCGCCACCAGGTGCTCGTCGAGGGCCTGGAGCCGGGCACCGAGTACGAGTACACCGTGCGGCAGGGCGGCTCCGAGGTCCGGAGCAGCCTGACCACGGCGCCCGCCCGGGAGGACTGGGACCACATCCGCTTCACCGCGATGTCGGACTCGGAGACCGAGCCCGCGGGGCGGGCGACCCACCGCGAGTGGGTTCCCGGCGCCGTCGCCGAGGGCAGCGAGCGGCCCTCGGCCACCGACTCCCGGTGGGCGCAGACCTTCGGCGCCGAGGACCGTCAGGGCGAGCGGATCCTGCGCTACGCCCTCACCGAGGACGAGGGCTTCGCGCACAACATGAGGATCGTCGCCGAGCGCGACCCCGACCTCATGCTCTTCGCCGGTGACCTCGTCCAGGGCGGCGGCTTCCAGCCCGCCTGGGACGAGTGGTTCCGCCACCTCAGCGGCGACGCCGGCCAGGCCGCCCAGAGCCGACCGGTCGTCACCTCCCTCGGCAACTGGGAGCCCTACGGGGCCTCCGACGGCGGGTACACCATCCCGGCCGTCATCGACGGCCGGGCGTCCTACCGCAGCTACTTCACGCCGCCCGCCAACGGGACCCCGGAGCACCAGAGCAACTACCACCGCCTCGACTACGGCCCGCTCACCGTGCTCACCCTCGACTCCACCAAGGGCCTGCCCGACGACCACCCGGACAACTACCCCGAGGAGGAGCGCCTGACCGGCCGCGAGTACACCGGGCCGGGGGCGGACACCCAGTCGAGCTACACCTCCACCGCCTACGAGGCGGGCGGTGGGACCGACCTGTCGCCCTACAACCCCGGTGAGGTCCAGTGGGACTGGGCGCAGGAGCAGCTCGCGGACGCGCGCGAACGTGGCCAGGTCGTCGTCGTCCAGTTCCACCACGCCCCGTACTCCTCCGGGGAGCACGGGCTGCCGATGAACCACGCGGAGTCCTCCGGGCAGGGCGGCACGCCCATGAGGGTCTACAGCGAGATGCTCGAGGAGTACGGCGTCGCCGCCGTCATCTCGGGCCACTCGGAGATGTTCGAGCGCTCGTGGGTCGACGTCGACGGCGACGGCCGCGGCATCCACTACTACGACGTCGGCGTCGCCGGGGACGGCCTGCGCGGTGAGCGCCATGAGAACGGCAACCTGCTGTCCGAGCCGCTGCTCGGCTACAACCCCTTCCGGGTCTGGTCGGCCGACCAGTCCGAGCCGGAGGTCTGGGACGGCGAGCGGCTCGTCGACGGCGGCAAGCACTACGGCCACCTCGAGGTCAACCTCGAGCGCAGCGAGGAGCCGGGGGTCGCGGCGACGATGACTCTCACCCCCGTCTACTCCTTCCCACTGCTCGACGAGGACCTGTCCCTGCTCGGGACGGAGCGGCGCACCTACGACGACGAGGTCGTCCTCGCCCTGGCGGAGGACGGGACGGTCATGACCGACGAGCCCGAGCCCACGCCGGACCCCGAGCCGACGCCCACGCCGGACCCGACCGAGGAGCCCGAGCCGACGCCCACGCCCGAGCCCTCCGGGTCACCCACCCCCGGCGACGGCACGGGTGGGACCGTCGACGAGGAGACCCCCCGGCCCGGCCCGACCGCGGCACCGGACTCCGGCCGCCTGCCGAGCACCGGGGCGCCCGTGGGTGTCGCCGTCCTCGCGGCGCTCACCCTCCTCGGCTCCGGGCTGGCCCTGCGGCGGTACCGCGCGCGAGCCTGACACGGAGGTGCCCCTCCGTCGCGCGGCGGCATACGCTGGGTGCGTCCATGTCCCCACGCACGGGAGCAGATCGTGACCCAGCTCGCCCTCGTCATCGCCGGTTCCGAGGCCACCGGCGGTGCAGGCATCCAGGCTGACATCCGGACGTACCAGCAGCTCGGCGTCTACGGGGTCGGGACGATCACCTGCGTCGTCTCCTTCGACCCGAAGAACGACTGGGCGCACCGCTTCGTGCCCGTCGACCCCCAGGTGATCGCCGACCAGATCGAGGCCGCGACCTCCACCCACGAGCTCGACGTCGTGAAGATCGGCATGCTCGGCACGCCGGCGACGATCGACGTCGTCGCCCGCGCGCTGCGCGCGCAGCCGTGGCGCCACGTCGTCCTGGACCCGGTGCTCATCTGCAAGGGCCAGGAGCCCGGCGCGGCGCTCGACACCGACACCGCGCTGCGCGAGCAGGTGCTGCCGCTGGCCACCGTCGTCACCCCGAACATGTTCGAGGCGCGCACCCTGTCCGGCATGGACGAGATCACCTCGGTCGAGGACCTCGTCGAGGCCGCCCGCCGCATCCACGCGCTCGGCCCGCGGTACGTGCTCGCCAAGGGCGGGGTCGAGCTGCCCGGGGACGACGCCGTCGACGTCCTGTTCGACGGTGAGGAGGTGACCGTGCTGTCCGAGCCCAAGGTGGGCCGGGAGCGCGTCTCCGGCGCCGGCTGCACCCTCGCCGCCGCGACCGCCGCCGAGCTCGCCAAGGGCGCCACCGTCCCCGAGGCCGTCCGCACCGCCAAGGCCCTGGTGACCGCGGGCATCCACGCAAGAGTCAGCGCCAGGACCCCCTTCGCGTCGGTCTGGCAAGGCGCCCACAAGTCCTAACCGCCCCCACCGCCCCCCAACTTCGCAATTGGTGGGTCCGACGACGGCAGCAAGCGCTTGCCGCGTCGGACGACTCACCAGTTGCGACGTTTCGGGGGGCGGGGGCGGGGGCGGGGGCGGGGGCGGGGGTCAGGCGAGGCCGGTTGCGTTTTGGGCGTCGCTCGCCCCTAGCCTCGCCTTGGCCTCCTCGCGGGAGCGGGCGCGCTCGGTGGGGCCGACCATCCGCAGGTGCGGGCGGTGACGCAGCCGGTAGGTCACCTCGACCTCCCAGTGCCGCTTGACCCACACCGCCGCGGCGACCGAGACGAGCATCGCGGAGATCGCCCCGACCCCCACGGACCAGCGGGCGCCGAAGTGCTCCGCCACCCAGCCGACGAAGGGCGCGCCGATCGGCGTCGTCCCGAGGAACACCATCATGTACAGGCTCATCACGCGCCCGCGCATGACGGGGTCGGTCGACATCTGCACGGTGGCGTTGGCGGCCGTCATCATCGTGAGCGAGGCGAAGCCCACCGGGATGGTCATGAGGGCGTACAGCTCGTAGGTCGGCATGATCGCCATGAGGCCGGACGCGACACCGAAGGCGAAGGCGGCCCCGAGCACGAGGCGCACGCGTGGCTGCTTGCGCCGGGCCGCGAGCAGGGCGCCGCCGAGCGAGCCGATCGCCATGATCGAGCCGAGCACGCCGTACTCGCCGGCACCCTTGTCGAAGGTCTCGCGAGCCATGACGGCGCTGGTGAGCTGGAAGTTCAGTCCCAGCGCACCCACGACGCCGACGACCACCATGATCGTGAGGATGTCGCTGCGCCCCCTCACGTAGCGCAGGCCCTCGCGGATCTGCCCCCTGCCCCGTGAGGTGTGGGGCATCTCGTTGAGCTCGTGGCGGCGCATGAGCGTGAGGGAGAGGATCGTCGCGGCGAAGCTCACCGCGTTGATGATGAAGATCCACCCCGGGCCGACGACGGCGATGAGCAGGCCGGAGATGCCCGGGCCGATGAGGCGGGCGGCGTTGAAGGACGCGGAGTTGAGGCCCACCGCGTTGGGCAGGCTGGCGGGCGGGACCATCTCGGCGACGAAGGTCTGGCGCACCGGGTTGTCCAGGGCCGTGACGATGCCGAGCATGAGCGCGAACACGTAGACGTGCCACAGCTCCGCGTGGCCACTGAGCACCAGCACACCGAGGCCGGCCGCGAGCACGCCCAGCGCCGTCTGGGTGCCGATGAGGAGCTTGCGCCGCGGGAGACGGTCGGCGAGCAGGCCGCCGAAGGGGCTGAGCAGGAGCATCGGCAGGAACTGCAGGCCGGTGACGATACCGACGGCCAGGCCGGAGTCGTCCGACAGGACGGTGAGCACGAGCCAGTCCTGCGCCACGCGCTGCATCCACGTGCCGACGTTCGCGACGAGGGCACCGGCGAACCACATCCGGTAGTTGAAGAACTTCAGGGAGTCAAAGGTGGGCCTCATACGTCGGCCACCTGCCGCAGGATCGCGACGGCCTCCTCCACGGTGGCGCGCTCCTCGGCGGTGAGGTGGCGCAGCATCTCCTCCATCCACTCCGTCCGGCGGCGGCGGGTCTCGTCGACGACGGCGACACCCGCGTCGGTGAGCTCGATGTGGACCTGGCGCCCGTCCGTGGGGTGGGCGCTGCGCGCGACGAGACCGGCCGACTCGAGCGCGGCGATGGTGCGGGTCATGGTCGGCGGCTGGACGCCGTCGCGCTCGGCGAGGGCGCGTGGGGTCGAGGGTCCGTGGTGGGTCAGGCCGGCGAGCACGCAGTACTGGGCCTCGCTCAGCTCCCCCACGACGGCGGCGGAACGGATCCTGCGGGACAGTCGCAGGACCGTCACGCGCAGCTCCGTGGCGAGGTCGGGGTGCTGGCGGGTGCGGCTCGCCGTCGGCGTCGAGGGCGAGGATTTCGTCATACGACCGATTCTAGATCGTTAGTTGTGCGAACGAAAGAGTGGCGGCGGTGAGGTCACCCACCCCGTCGTTCTCGTCTGCCAAGACAGCGAGGACGACGGCGCCCGACTCGCGGACAGCGGGCCCCTTCCCCGGGCCGGGTGCGAGCATGGGGGCGCCCGTCCACGACCCGGAGGTACCCGTGCGTTCCAGCGCCGACCGCATTCTCACCACCCACGCCGGCAGCCTGCCGCGCACCGACGCCCTGCTCGAGGCCAACGCGGCCCGGCAGGCCGGGGAGGGCCCGGAGGGCTTCGGTGAGCTCCTCGCCACGGAGGTGACCGCGCTCGTCGAGCGGCAGGTGGCCGCGGGCGTCGACGTCGTGGGCGACGGCGAGTACGGCAAGTCGATGAGCTCCCCGGTCGACTACGGCGCGTGGTGGTCCTACTCCTTCCAGCGCACCGGCGGTCTGGAGATCATCGACGACGCCTCCTGGGCCACCGCCGACGTCCAGTCCGCGCCCGGGGACACCCGTCTCACCGGCTTCCTCCAGCGCCGCGACCGCGCGCGCTTCGCCGAGGCCTACGCCGACCCGACGTCCGGCATCTTCACCGGAGACCCCAAGGCCAGCCCCTTCCCCTCGTGCACCGGTCCGCTGAGCTACACCGGCCAGGACGCGATCGCGGCCGACATCGCCAACCTCCGTGCGGCGCTGGAGCGCACCGGCGCGCAGGAGGGGTTCCTCACCGCCCTGTCCCCCGGCAGCGCCTCGCGGATCACCAACCGCCACTACGCGAGCGAGGAGGAGTTCGTCTGGGCGTGGGCCGACGTCCTGCGCGAGGAGTACCGCGCGATCATCGACGCCGGGCTCGTCCTGCAGATCGACGACCCCTCGATCGCGGAGAACTTCGACCAGATCACTCCCGAGCCGAGCGTCGAGGACTACGTCGCCTTCACCCGGCTGCGGGTCGAGGCGCTCAACTACGCGCTGCGTGACCTGCCCGAGGACCGCATCCGTTTCCACCTGTGCTGGGGCAGCTGGCACGGCCCGCACACCACGGACATCGCGATGGCCGACATCGTCCGGACCATGCTCGACATCAACGCGGGCGCCTACTCCTTCGAGGCGGGCAACGTGCGCCACGAGCACGAGTGGAAGGTCTGGCAGGACGTCGAGCTGCCCGAGGGCAAGCTGATCCTGCCCGGCGTCGTGTCCCACGCGACGAACGTCGTCGAGCACCCCGAGTTGGTGGCCGACCGCATCGAGCGCTTCGCCGCCGGAGTGGGCCGCGAGCGCGTCATCGCCTCCACGGACTGCGGGCTGGGCGGACGGATCCACCCGCAGATCGCCTGGGCCAAGCTCGAGACCCTCGCGGCCGGCGCGGAGATCGCCACCCACCGCCTCTGGGGCTGAGGCCCCCTCGCCGCACCGTGCGCCCGCTGGTCCACCACGCTCCCGGTCTACCGGCAGCACGGTGGCACCGGCGGGCGCACAGGCGTGACGTGGGTCGCGACGGGCGGCCCGTGACGCATGTGCGCCCCTCGGGCCGCCGTGCGCCCGGCACGGGGCACAGCGGCGCGAGGGGCGCACCGTGGGGAGGAGGGACGACTCAGATGTCGAGGACCTGCTGGATCGGGCCGAGCGCGAAGTAGACGACGAAGAGCGCCGCGACCACCCACATGAGCCAGTGCACCGTGCGGGCCCCGCCCTTGCGCGCCGCCGCGAGGACGACGTAGGCGACGAAGCCCGCGCCGATGCCCACGGTGATCGAGTAGGCGAAGGGCATGAGGACGATGGTGAGGAAGGCCGGGATGGCGATCGCGATGTCGCGCCAGCTGATCTCGGTGACCTGCTGCATCATGAGGAAGCCGACGATGACGAGCGCCGGCGTCGCCGCCTCGTAGGGGACGAACTCGGCGAGCGGCGCGAGGAACACCGCGAGCAGGAACGCGAGGCCGGTGACCACCGAGGCGAGACCGGTGCGCGCTCCGTCGCCCACACCCGCGGCGGACTCGATGAAGCTCGTGTTGGACGAGACGCCCGCGGCGCCACCGGCGACGGCGGCCACCGAGTCGACGACGAGGATCTGTCGCGTGCTGGGCGGGTTGCCGTCCTCGTCGAGCAGGTCGGCCTCGGCGCCGATGGCGACCATCGTGCCCATCGTGTCGAAGAAGTCGGCGAGCAGGATCGAGAAGATGAGGAGCAGCGCCGCGACGACGCCGATCTTGCCGAAGGCCCCGAAGAGGGAGAACTGGCCGAGCGTGCCGAAGTCCGGCGTGGCGATGACGGAGCCCTCGATCGCGGGGACCGTCAGCCCCCACCCGCCGGGGGCGCCCTCGGCCTGCGTCCCGACGTGCGCGACGGCCTCGATGATGCCGGCGAGCACGGTGGCGGTGACGATGCCGATGAGCATCGCGCCGCGCACGCCCCGCGCCATGAGGACGATGATGAGGAAGAGGCCGACGACGAAGACGACGGCGGGCCAGCCGACGAGCGAGCCGTCGATACCGAGCTGGAGGGGCGTGCCGCCGGGGCGCACGATGCCGGCGTTGACGAGCCCGACGAGCGCGATGAACAGGCCGATGCCGACGGAGATCGCGACCTTGAGCTGCTGCGGGACGGCCCGGAACACCGCCTCGCGCAGACCGGTGAGGACGAGCACGAGGATGAGGATGCCCTCGAGGACGATGAGGCCCATCGCGTCGGCCCACGTCATCCCGGGCATGCCGACGACGGTGTAGGCGAGGAGGGCGTTGATGCCGAGGCCCGCCGCGACGGCGAGGGGGAACTTCGCCACCGAACCCATGAGGATCGACATGAGACCCGCGACGAGCGCGGTGCCCGCCGCGACCGCGGCGAAGTTGGGCCCGTCGGTCCCGCCGCCGAGGTAGGCGCCGGTGGAGTCGGGGGTGGAGAGGATGAGGGGGTTGAGGACGAGGATGTAGGACATCGCGAAGAAGGTGACGATGCCTCCCCGGATCTCCTGCCCGATCGTCGAGCCACGCTCGGAGATGCGGAAGTATCGGTCGATCCAGCTGAGGTTCTGCGTGCGCGCCGGCGCCGGTGTGGACATGGGCCGCATGGTGCCAGAACCGCGCGAACCCGCGTCGCGGGTGCTCACTCCTCGACAGCGACGACGGCGCGAGCAGCGTCTGCGCGGCGCCCGGTGAGCGCGACCCGGTCCCCTACCATCGAGCCATGCGCATCCCGGAGACCCGTTCGCAGGACCTGCCGCCGATGCGCGTCAACACGGTGACGATGTTCCTCGTCGGCACGGTCGCCTGGGTGGTCGCGCTCGTCGTCGTGCTCGTCCTCGAGGCGACCGGCCGCGAGCTCGACGGCGTCGTCGCCATCTGCCTCACCGGCATCGTCGTCGGCCTCCTGGGCATGCTCTGGGGGGCGAGCGTGCGACGCCGCGCCGCCCGCCGCGAGAAGCAGCGCTCCTGACTACGGGGCGGGCGCGGTGCTCCCACGCTCGACGAGCCGGGTGGGCAGGCGCACGTGAGCCCGGGCGGTGTCGTCGCCGGCGATGAGGCGCACGAGCAGGCCGACGGCCTCCGCACCCATGCGCTGGATCGGCTGGGCGACGGTCGTGAGGGGCGGCGTGGCGGCGACGGCCTCGGGGACGTCGTCGAAGCCGACGACGGACAGGTCCTGCGGGACGCGCAGACCCAGGTCCCGGGCCGCGTCGATCGTCGCGATCGCCATGAGGTCGTTGGCCGCGAAGACGGCGGTGGGACGGTCGGCCAGGCCGAGGATCTCGTGCGCGGGCCGGTCGGCGGTCTCGCGCCGGTAGCCACCCACCCGGACCAGACGTGGGTCGACCGGCAGCCCGGCAGCCGCCATCGCGCTGCGGAAGCCCTCCTCGCGCAGCCGCGAGCTCTCGAGGTCCGTGCGGCCCCCGAGGAAGGCGATACGGCGGTGCCCCAGGGAGATGAGGTGCTCGGTGGCGAGGACCGCTCCGGCGTCGTTGTCGGCGTCGACGGTCGCGATCCCCGTGGGGCCCTCGTGCGGGTCGATCGCGACGACGGGCACGTCGTCCCGGACCTCGACGACGGTGGGGGTGACGATGACGGCACCGTCGATGAGGGTGCCGCTGAGCCGGGACAGGGAGCGCCGCTCCCAGCCGACGTCGCTGCCGGCGTGGGCGGTCCCGGAGTAGGCGAGGAGGTCGTAGCCGGTGGCAGCGACGGCGGCGGAGGCGCCCTTGAGGATCTCGGCGCTGAAGGGCTCGAACTCGGCGACGAGGATGCCGATGACGTTGGTCCGGCGGCTGCGCAGGCTCCGCGCGACCAGCGAGGACTCGTAGCCGAGGCGCGAGATGACCTCCTGCACCCGCTCGCTCGTCGCGGCGGCGACCCCGTACCGGCCGTTGATGACCTTGGACACGGTCGCGACCGAGACGCCGGCACTGCGCGCCACGTCCGTGATGGTCACCCGTTCGCTCACCCGGTCGACTCTACCGCTACGAAAACGTTATCGATAACGATTGACACGCGCGCCGCACCCCTGACACGCTGACGCCACCCCCTGTCGACGACGACTGAAGGACAACCGACATGCTTCGCAGAAGAGCAGTCAGCATCACGGCGCTGGGCCTGAGCGCCGCGCTCCTCCTCGCCGCCTGCGGCGACAGCGAGGAACCCGACGCCAGCTCGACCGGCGGCGACGGCGACTCGGTCACCCTCACGTGGTGGCACAACTCCAACAACGAGCCCGGCGTCAGCGTCTACGAGCAGGTCGCCGCGGACTTCGAGGACGCCAACCCCGGCGTCACGATCGAGATCACCCCCCTCGCGCACGAGGACATGCTCACCCGTCTCGACGCCGCCTTCCAGACCGGCGACACCCCCGACATCTACATGGAGCGCGGCGGCGGCGAGCTGGCCTCGCACGTCGAGGCCGGGCTGACGATGGACCTCACCGACGTCGCGGCCGACACGATCGAGAAGCTCGGCTCCTCGGTCGACGGCTGGACCAACGAGGACCGCGTCTACGCCCTGCCCTTCTCCGTGGGCGTCGTCGGCTTCTGGTACAACACGGACCTCTTCGAGCAGGCCGGGATCACCGAGCCGCCCGCGACGATGGAGGAGTTCAACGCGGCCGTCGACGCCCTCAAGGCCGCCGGCATCCAGCCGGTCTCCGTGGGCGCCGGCGACAAGTGGCCCGCCGCGCACTACTGGTACTACTTCGCGCTGCGCCAGTGCAGCCAGGACGTGCTGACCGAGGCGGTCAACACCCTCGACTTCTCCGACCCGTGCTTCGTCGCGGCCGGCGAGGACCTCGAGGCGCTCGTCGCCACGGAGCCCTTCAACACCGGCTTCCTCGCCACCCCCGCCCAGACCGGCCCCACCTCCGCCTCCGGCCTCCTCGCCACCGAGCAGGTCGCCATGGAGCTGGCCGGCCACTGGGAGCCCGGCGTCATGCAAGGCCTCACCGAGGACAACGAGGGCCTCGGCGAGAAGACCGGTTGGTTCCCCTTCCCCTCGGTCGAGGGCGGGCAGGGCGACCCTGCCGCCGCACTCGGCGGCGGTGACGCGTGGGCCTGCTCCAACGACGCCCCCGACGCCTGCGTCGACTTCATCACCTACCTCCTCAGCGACGAGGTCCAGCAGACCTTCGCCGAGAACGACATGGGCCTGCCGACCAACCCGGCCGCGATCGACTCCGTGTCCGACCCGGCCCTGGCGGACCTCCTCGCCTTCCGTGACGAGGCCCCCTTCGTCCAGCTCTACTTCGACACCGCCTTCGGGGAGAACGTCGGTGGTGCGATGAACGACGAGATCGCCCTCGTCTTCGCCGGCCAGTCCTCCGCGCAGGGCATCGTCGACGCCACCCAGGCCGCGGCAGACCTGGGATGAGTGACGTGGCAGATGACGTGACCCGCCCGGGTGCCGTTGCTGCCACGCTGTCGGAGCCCCGTTCCGCCGGCCGTGCCCCCGCACGGCCGGCGGGACGGCCGGACGGGCGCGGCCCGTCCCGACTCTCCGGCCAGTGGCGCAAGCGCCTGGAGATCGCCTTCTTCGTCGGACCGGCACTGGTGCTGTTCGGCCTGTTCGTCGTCGTCCCGGTCCTCCAGGCGGTGCGCTACTCCGTCTTCAGCTGGAACGGCCTGGGCCCGCTCGACAACTTCGTCGGCCTCTCGAACTACACCCGCGCCCTCCAGGACCAGATCTTCACCAGCGCGGTGATGCACAACCTCACGATCGTCGTCCTGTCGATCCTCATCCAGCTGCCCCTGGGCCTGGGTGTTGCGCTCCTGCTCAACCGCGAGATGTGGGGGCGCTCCTTCCTCCGCGTCGTCATCTTCGTCCCCTACGTCCTGGCGGAGGTCGTCGCCGGTGTCGTGTGGTTCATGCTGCTGCAGCCCAACGGCCCGGTGGACGCCGCCCTCGAGGCCGTCGGCCTCGGAAGCGTCGTCCAGGTGTGGCTCGGTGACCCCCAGGTCGCCCTGTACACCGTCATGGTCGTCCTCACCTGGAAGTACCTCGGCCTGGCCGTCATCCTCTTCCTCGCGGGCCTCCAGGGCGTGCCGCCCGAGCTCTACGAAGCCGCCCAGATCGACGGCGCCTCGTGGTGGCAGGTCCAGCGACGGATCACCATCCCCCTGCTCGGGCCGACCATCCGCACGTGGGGCTTCCTGTCGATGATCGGCTCGCTCCAGCTCTTCGACATGGTCTGGATCCTCACCAAGGGCGGGCCGGCGAACTCGACGATCACGATGGCGATCTACCTCATCAACCAGGGGACCAACCGGAGCCTGTACGGCTACGCCTCGGCGGTCGCCGTCCTCCTCTTCCTCATCTCCCTCGTCCTCGCGCTCACCTACCAGCGCTTCATCCTGCGCCGCGACACCGACGCGCCCCGCACCAGCCGGAAGAAGGTGACCCGATGACCGCCGTGGTCCCCGTCTCCCCGCCGGAGGAGACCACCGAGCCGGACCCGAAGCGTCGCCGGAGCAGCAACGCGTTCGCGGGCGGCAACCCGCTCGTGTACGCGATCGCGCTCGTCGTCGTCGCCGCCACGCTCGCGCCCGTCATCTACGCCGTGCTCGGTGGCTTCCGCAGCAACGCCCAGCTCGCCGCCGACCCGGTGAGCCTGCCCGATCCCTGGGTCTTCTCGAACTACGCAGGCGTCATCACGTCGGCGAGCTTCTGGCGCTTCGCCCTCAACTCCACGATCGTCTCGCTCATCACGACGGCGGTCGTCGCGGTCTTCGGGATCATGGCGGCCTACCCGCTGGCCCGGTACACCTTCAAGGGCCGTGAGGCGCTCTTCCTCGTCTTCGTCCTCGGCCTGCTCTTCCCGCTGACGGTCGCGATCATCCCGCTCTTCCTCATGGTCCGGGACCTGGGCCTGACCAACAGCGTGTGGGGCGTGGCGCTGCCGCAGGCGGCCTTCGCGCTGCCGATGACCGTCGTCATCCTGCGCCCGTTCCTCATGGCGCTGCCCAAGGAGCTGGAGGAGGCCGCGCTGCTCGACGGCGCCAGCCGCATCGGGTTCTTCTGGCGCATCCTCCTGCCGCTGTCCGGCCCGGGCATGGTGACCGTCGGCGTCCTCGCCTTCGTCGCCTCCTGGAACGCCTACCTCCTGCCGCTCCTCGTCCTCAACAACCCCACGGCGCAGACCCTGCCGCTCGGCGTGGCGAGCTTCTCGACCGAGCACGCGCAGGACACCGCCGGTGTCCTCGCCTTCACCTCCCTGGCGATGATCCCCGCTCTCGTCTTCTTCCTCGCGGCGGAGAAGCGCATCGTCAACGGCCTCCAGGGCGCCGTCAAGGGCTGAGGCCAGCACCACCCCGTCCCGGCCGAGCCGGGCCCGAACGAAGGACCACCCGTGACTGACACCGTCCCCGCCCAGCCGGACACCCTGGCTCCGGGCGCCCACCAGGAGCCCGCGAGCGCCCGTGTGCGCGAGCTCCTCGGCTCCATGACCCTCGACGAGAAGCTCGCGCAGATCGTCGGCCTGTGGGTGGGCGCCGGCTCGGACGGGGAGGTCGTGGCCCCGCTCCAGGACGCCATGCTCGACGAGGCGCCGCGCTTCACCGAGTTCGCCCGTCACGGCCTCGGCCACCTCACGCGGGTCTTCGGCACCCGCCCGGTCGAGCCGGCCGTCGGCCGCCGCGCCCTCCTGGAGTCCCAGCGCTGGCTGGTCGAGAACACCCGCCTCGGCATCCCCGCGATCGCCCACGAGGAGTGCCTCACCGGCGTGGCCGCCTGGCGGGCCGCGACCTTCCCGACGCCGCTGGCGTGGGGCGCGGCCTTCAACCCCGCGCTCGTGGAGGAGATGGCGGCAGCGATCGGTGAGTCGATGGCCGCGCTCGGCGTGCACCAGGGACTGTCGCCCGTGCTCGACGTCGTCCGCGACGCGCGCTGGGGCCGGGTCGAGGAGTGCATCGGTGAGGACCCCTACCTCGTCGGCACGGTCGGCACCGCCTACGTGCGCGGGCTGCAGAGCACCGGCATCCACGCCACCCTCAAGCACCTCGTCGGCTACTCCGCCTCCCGCGCCGGGCGCAACCTCGCCCCCGTCCACGCCGGGCCCCGCGAGATCGCCGACGTCCTCCTGCCGCCCTTCGAGATGGCGGTGCGCGACGGCGGCGCCCGCTCGGTCATGCACGCCTACACGGAGATCGACGGCGTGCCCGTCGCGGCCGACCCGGAGATCCTCACCGGCCTGCTCCGCGAGCGCTGGGGCTTCGACGGGACCGTGGTCGCCGACTACTTCGGTGTCGCCTTCCTCCACCTCCTGCACGGCGTGGCGGCCAACCCGGGCCACGCGGCGCAGCTCGCCCTCGCGGCCGGGATCGACGTCGAGCTGCCCACGGGCAACACCTACCTCGCACCGCTGCGCGAGCGCATCGAGGACGGGCGCACACCGGTCGAGCTCGTCGACCGGGCGGTGCTCCGTGTCCTGCGCCAGAAGGAGGAGCTCGGCCTCCTCGACGCGGACTTCTCGGCGGACGCCCCCGAGGGCGATATCGAGCTCGACCCGCCGCACCACCGTACCATCGCGCAGCGGCTGGCCGAGGAGTCCGTCGTCCTGCTGAGCAACGACGGCACCCTCCCGCTGCGCTCCCCGGTGCGTGTCGCCGTCGTCGGCCCGAACGCGCACCGCGTCCCTGCGCTCTTCGGCTGCTACTCCTTCGTCAACCACGTCATCCCCCAGCACCCCGGCACGGAGGACGGCATCGCCGCTCCCACCGTGCTCGAGGCGCTGCGCACCGAGGGTGTCGCGGCCACCTACGCCGCCGGCTGCGCCGTGGACGACGACGACCGCTCGGGCATCCCCGAGGCGGTGGCGCTCGCCGCCGACGCGGAGGTCGCGGTCGTCGTCGTCGGTGACCAGTCCGGGCTCTTCGGTCGCGGGACCGTCGGGGAGGGCTGCGACCGTGACGACCTCGAGCTGCCCGGTGTGCAGCGGGAGCTCGTCGAGGCGGTGCTCGCCACGGGCACCCCGGTCGTGCTCGTCCTGCTCACCGGCCGCCCCTACGCGGTGGACTGGGCGCTGGAGCGGTGTGCCGCCGTCGTCCAGAGCTTCTTCCCGGGCGAGGCGGGCGGCGCCGCGCTGGCCGGCGTCCTCACCGGCCGGGTCAACCCCTCCGGGCGGCTCCCGGTGAGCATGCCGCGGTCGGCGGGCTCCCAGCCCTACTCCTACCTGCACCCCTCGCTCACCGGCCCGTCCTCGACGACGAACCTCGACCCCACGCCGGCGCTCCCCTTCGGGCACGGGCTCGGGTACACGACCTTCGCCCGGACCGGGCTGGAGGCAGCGCTCCCCGAGGTGGCGACCGACGGCAGCATCGAGGTGTCCGTGCGGGTGCGCAACACCGGTGGGCGGGCGGGGACCGACGTCGTCCAGCTGTACGGGCGCGACGTCGTCGGCACCGTCACCCGGCCGGTCGCCCAGCTCCTCGGGTACTGCCGCGTCGACCTCGAGCCGGGCGAGGAGGTCACCGTCCACCTCACCGTGCCGACGACGCGTCTGGCCTTCAGCGACCGGCGGATGGTGCGCGTCGTGGAGCCGGGGACCGTCGAGCTGTGGGTCGGGCCCAGCTGCGCGGAGCGGGAGACCGAGTCCTCGGTCGAGCTCGTCGGCGGGGTCCACGAGGTCCGCCCGCAGGACCCCCGCCTCACCCGCACCGAGGTCACCCGCTAGCCGCACAGCCCCCGAGCCCTGCCCCCGGCCGGGTCCAGCGCCGAGAGCGGGGCGACTCGGCGCGGTCGGGGCTACAGGAGGCCGGCGCGGCGGCGGGTGGTGCGGGTGGCGTGGACCGACCAGCGCGGGACCCACCGGGCCAGCGCGGCGGTCGCGAGGCCACCGCCCCCGGACATGACCCAGATCCCGGCCGCGAGGGAGCCGATCGCGGCGCCGCCGGAGACGACGAGCGGGCCGAGCGCCGCCCCACCGTCCTGGAAGACGCGCCAGATCCCGAGGAACTGGGCCCGCTCGCCCGGCGGCGCGGTGTCCGCGCCGAGCGTCATGAGGATGCCCGAGCTCATCCCGTTGCCCAGGCCGAGCAGGATCGCGACGGCGACGACCGGGCCGAGCGTCGTCGTCAGCGGGAGCAGGGCCATCGCCACGCCCATGGTGAGCATGGCGGGCACCCCGATCCACAGCCTGCCGAGGGAGTCCATGACCTTCCCGGCCGGGTAGAACAGCAGCATGTCCGCGGCGCCGGCGATCCCGAACACGACGCTCGTGACCGCCGGGTCCAGGCCCAGGTGCTCGGTCCACAGCGGCAGCACCGTCTGACGTGCCCCGCGGACGGCGCCGACGAGGAGCACCGCCACCCCGAGCGTCGCGAAGACCCGGCGGTGCTCGACGAGGACGGAGCGCATCGACCGCCGCGGCGGCGCGTCACGCCGCGGGCGCGTGCCCGCGGCGTCGGACCGCTCGGGGCGGACCGCCGCGATGACGGCGGTCGCCGCGAGCGAGGTCCCCAGGGCGAGCCAGTAGCCCGCGCGGACGTCGGCACCGTGGATGACGGCGGCCCCCGCGAAGGGGCCGATGAACAGGCCGATCCGGTGCACCCCGGCGAGGGTCGACAGCACCCGGGCGCGGCGCAGCGGCGGGGTGATCTCGGTGAGGTAGGCGTGCCGGGCGAGGTTGAACACGGCGTTCGCCGCGCCGATGACGAGGACGCTGACGGCGAGGAGCGCGAGGTTCGGCGCGAGCGCCAGACCGACGAAGCCGAGCGAGGCGACGAGCCCCGCGAGCAGCATGGCGCCGCGGTCACCGAGCCGGGCGGACAGCGCCCCGGCGGGGACGTCGGCGAGCAGCTGGCCGATGGGCAGGAGGGCGGCCATGAAGCCGGCGACGGCGAGGGACGCGTCCAGGCCCGTCGCGGTGAGCGGGACGATCGGCAGCATCGCGCCGATCCCGATCTCGAAGACGAGGGAGGGCACGAACGCGCCCAGCACCACCGGGCGCAGGGGGAACATCGGCTCCCGGGCCCCGGCCGCCCGCGCAGTCACGAGTTGTCGGGCGTGGTCCCGGTCTGCGGCTCGCCGGCCGGGGGGTCGTGGGGGGTGCCCACGGAGACGATGTCGAGGTCGAACTCGTCGACGACGGGCGCGGCCGGGTTCCAGTCGCTGGGCCGCTTCCGCTCGCCCGTCTCGGAGTGGGAGCCGCAGCCGTGGTCGAGGCTGACGACGCCGCCGTCGTCGGGTGACCACTCGTTGCCGCACACGCCGAAGACCTGACGCAGGGAGCCCGCCAGGGGCAGGAAGAAGGCGCAGGTCGAGCACGGGGCCCCGGCGGCGCGGGCGCCGCGGGAGGTGGGGCCACGCTCCCCCTCGTACCAGCGGGTCGCGGCCTGGCGGCGGCCCTCGGCGGACAGCACCCGCTCGCGGCCCAGACCCACCTCGTAGGCGAGCTCGGGCCCCAGGACGTCGGCGTCGCGGCCGGTGGCCTCGTACCCGGCGTCGAGCCGTTCGTCGTCCCCGACGTAGGGCAGCTCGTCGGTGGGCCCGACGTCCCTGGGCTGCAGCCGCTCCGACCACGGCACCCAGCCGGGCGCGAGCACCGCCTCCGAGCCGGGCAGGTGGTTGACCTCGACGACGGTGGCGCGGCGGGCACGCGGTGGCCGGGCCAGCGTCACCGCCCAGTACCACCCGCGGTAGCCGGGGAGGAGCGAGGCGAAGACGTGGGTGAGGAGCCGGGCGTCCTCGACGACGTAGCCCGCGTGCTCCCCCACCTGCGCCTCGCCGACATCGCCGACGACGGCCTCGCGAGCGAGGTCGACGGCCCCCGCCAGCACCGCCTCCTTGGCGGGTGGGGCGGTGCGGGGCACGAGCACGGCGGGTGCAGTCACGACTTGATCCTAGTTGCCAGGGCTCAGGCGTCGAACTGGTCGGCGAGGACGCGGAGCACCTGGGCGAGCTTCGTGCCGCGCCCCTTCTCCGGGTACCGGCCGCGGCGCAGCTCACCGGAGGCACGGTCGAGCTCACGGATGAGGTCCTCGACGATCGGCACCATGTCCTCGGCCGGGCGGCGGTGCGCCTTGGCGACCGACGGCGGCGGGTCGAGCAGCCGCACCGACAGCGCGGAGGGGCCCTTGCGGCCGTCGGCGAGACCGAAGTCGACCTTCGTCCCGGGCTTGGGATTCGGGTTGTCCGCCGGCAGTGCCGAGGCGTGGAGGAAGACCTGGGTGCCGTCGTCGGCGGTGATGAAGCCGAAACCACGGTCGACGTCGAACCACTTGACCTTGCCGGTGGGCATGGGACCTCTCTGGGCGGTACGGGGAGCGGGGGGCGGCAGGGTGCCGCCGGAGGGAACCACCAGTTTACCGGCCCGGGGACGCCCTGAGGGCCCGATCCGCTTCCGGCGATCGTGGGGCGCCGCCGCGCTATACCGTGGACGACGGGGCCGGGAGGTCCCACCGAGCGAGCGAAGGGCGAGAGATGACGCAGCAGTCCCCGGACCCTGTCCAGCAGGAGGTCCTCAGCGCGCTGGCCCGCTGGATGGTCGACAGCTTCCCGGCCGAGCCCGGCTGGGACGAGCTGCACCTGCAGCTGCGGCCGCTGCGCGACGTCGTGTCCTTCCGGGTCGTCGAGGTCCGCGGTGAGGACCGCACCGCCCGCCTCGGCCGTCTCACCGCCGACCAGCCGCCCTACACCCTGGCCCGGCGCCTGCAGGACCTCAGCGCCCGTCCGGAGCAGGGCACGTGGATCGAGGGCGCGCTCACGCTGAGCGCCGCCGGCTGGCCCGAGCCGAGCTTCACGGTGACCGGGCGTTTCAACCGCGACGCCGAGCCCGGCCCCTGGCGCGACGGCGAGGAGCCGCTCGACGCGACCGACCTCGTTCACCACCTCACCCGCTACCCGCGACGCGCCGACGCCGTCCCCGGCTGGATGACCCGGCGCATCACCGCCGCCGGTCTCGCCGTCCCGGGACCGCGCGGCGCGGAGGAGACGACGGCGCGCCCGGGAGCCGCCGCGGTGGAGCCCGAGGGGGCGGCGGTCGCGAGCATCGCCGCGCCCGGTGACCGCCCCCGGCCGGAGGTCCTCGACATCGTCGTCGACCGCGACGGCCCGGTGCTCGCCGACGGCACCCGCCCCGGGCGGCGCCGCCTGCGCCTGGGTGGCTCGCTGCGGCTCCTCGACGTCCTGGAGACCGTGGGCGTCCCGCTCGCCTTCGTCGACGACCGCGGCACGTGGATCGTGCGGCTGGGCGAGTCCCGCGACGCGGGCCAGATCCTCGCCGTCGTCGAGCAGGGTCCGGGCGCCTCGACCGGCACGGTCCCCGACGCGCGCGTCCACGTCCTCACCGAGGCGCAGCCCGCGGACCTCATCGACGAGGACGGGCGGCTGCCCCTCTACTACTGCTCGGTGCCGGGGGAGCTGGAGGTCGTCCTCGACAGCGCCCGTCTCGGGGAGGTCGTCCCACCGCCCGCGCCTGCCACGCCGCCGGACAACGCGCTCGTGCGCGCCGCCGTCGCCGAGTTCGCTGCCGACCCCGGCCCCAGGCGCATGCTCCACGTCCTGCGCCAGGCCCTCGGCGGGAAGCTCGTCGTCGACGCGACCGGCTCGGAGCTGCCCGCGCCCGGCACGCCGGCCCCCGAGCTGCGTCTCACCACGCTGACGGCGCCGGACGGCAGCCGTGCGCTGGCGGCGTTCACGAGCAACGCGGCGCTCGCGGAGTTCCGCGCCAAGGCTGCCACGGCCGAGGAGCGGGTCACCGGCATCGCCCAGTCCGGCGCGGCGCTCCTCGAGACCTTCCGCAAGGCCGAGGAGCTCGGCTGGTTCCTCATCGACCCGGGCGGCCCCTCGTGCGCGATCGGCCGCAAGGAGGTCGAGCTCGCGCTCGCCGCGCCGAGCGCGAGCGCCGTCAAGGACCTGCTCACCGGGCCGCACACCGCCCAGGAGCTGGTCACCGCGCTCGGCGAGCCGGGGACCCAGCTGTTCATCGGGCACACCGAGACCGACGGACGTGCCGGGCCCGTGCTCGTGCGCGACCGCACCGACGGCAAGCCGGTGCTCCTCGCCTTCACCTCGCCGGTCGAGGTGGCCGCCTACAACCCCGACTTCGGCGCCCGCCGACTCCCGGCCGGGGCTCTGCTCCAGCTGGTCGTGGCCAACCGCGCCAAGGCGCTCGTCATCAACCCGTCCGGTCCCCAGGGCGTGCTTCCGCTCGCGCAGGTGTGGCACGCGCTCGGCAACCCCGAGCTCCCCCCGGCCCCCGCAGGCACGGGCGACGGCGGCACGGGCGACGGCAACGGGACGGGCGCCGGCGAGGGCGAGGGCACCACCCCGTGACCAGCGGCGGGACGGCCCGGCTGGCCGACGTCGTCGCCGAGCTCGCGCGACGGCCGGACGCGGACGTCGTCGCGCTCCTCCGCGAGCGCCCCGACCTGCCCGTGCCACCGCCCACGACGCTCACGGCCCTCGCCGCCCGCGCCTGCTCCCGGCCCTCGGTCGAGCGGGTGCTCGCCGGCCTGGACCAGCACGTCCTCGAGGTCGCCGAGGCGGTGTGCGCGCTCGGGGGCCTGGGTCCGGTCGACGTGGCGGCCGTGCAGGCCGCGACGGGCGCCGGCGCCCCGGCGGCGGCGGCGGTGAGCGTGGACGAGGCCTACGGACGTCTGGAGCGCCTGCTGCTCGTCGTCGGCGGCCTGCCCGTCCTCGCGCTGCACGAGGCGCTCGGCCCCTACCCGGCGCGGCTCGGTCCCCCGCTGGCAGCACTCGACGTCGCCGACGCGCCCGTCACCACCCCCGAGGCGCTCGGCGCCGTGCTCGCCGACGCGCCCCCGGCCGCCCACCGCGTCCTCGACGCGCTCGTCACCGGGACCCCGGTCGGGGTGACGAGCGGCGAGCCGTCCGGTGCCATCCGGTGGCTCCTCGACCACGGCGTGCTCCAGCGGCTCGGCGCCACCCAGGTGGTGCTGCCGCTGGAGACCGGCCTGGCCGCGCGCCACGGACGCACCCATCCTCAGCCGCACCCCCAGCCGCCGCCGGTGGAGGCACCCACCCGGCCGGCCGCCGTCGTCGCCGCCGAGTCCACGCGCGCCGCGGAGGAGCTCGTCCGGCTCGTGGGCGTCGTCGTGCGGGAGTGGACGCAGGAGCCGGCGCCCGCGCTGCGCAGCGGGGGGCTGGGTGTCCGGGAGCTGCGCCGGCTCGCCGGTGACCTGGGCACCACCCCGGAGCAGGCCGCGGAGATCGTCGAGATCGCCGCCATGGCGGGCCTCGTCGGTCCCGACGACGACGGCGAGCGTCCCGTTCTCGGGCCGGCCGCCCCCGCGGCGGACTGGGCAGAGGACGAGCTGGCCGACCGGTGGGTGGCCCTCGCCGAGGGCTGGCTCGCCTCGACGCGCATGCCGTGGCTCGTGGGCACGCGCGACGACCGCGGCACGTTGCGCGCTGCGCTCGGGCCGGGCCTGGAGCGCGGCTGGGCGGCGCGCTTGCGCCGCCGGGTGCTCGCCGTGCTCGCCTCCCTGCCCGCCGGGACGGCACCGGCCGCCACCGCTGTCCACGCGGTGCTGCGCTGGCAGGCCCCGCGCGCGACGCCGCCCGAGGCGAGCGTCGCGGCCGTCCTCGCCGAGGCGGAGCTGCTCGGGCTCACCGGCGCGGGCGCGCTCGGCTCGGCCGGCCGGGCGCTCGCCACCGGGACGGAGGACGCCGCGGCGGCCCTCGCCCGCGACCTGCCGGAACCGGTCGACGAGATCCTCGTCCAGGGCGACCTCACCGCCGTCGTCCCGGGGCGGCCCACCCGTGAGCTCGCCGAGCTGCTCGACCAGGTGGCCGACGTCGAGAGCCGCGGCGCGGCCCTGACGGTGCGGTTCACCGCGGAGTCGGTGCGGCGGGCGCTGGATGCCGGCACGGAGGCGCAGCCGCTGCTCGAGCGGCTGGCCGCCGTCTCACGGACCCCGCTGCCGCAAGCGCTGGAGTACCTCGTGGGCGACACCGCGCGACGGCACGGCCGGCTGCGCGTCGGCGGCGCCGGCAGCTACCTGCGCACACCGGACGAGGCCACGACCCGCGCCCTCCTGGCCGACCCGCGGCTGGCCGGTCTGGGGCTGCGCGAGATCGCCCCGACGGCGCTCGTGAGCCGCGCCCTGCCCGGGGAGCTGCTCGAGACCCTGCGGCGCACCGGGGCGGCCCCGGTGCTCGAGGGGCCCGGCGCCGCTGTGGGCGGCCGGCCGGAGGCGCGACGCGGTGTCCGGACGGTCCCGCGCGTGCGGCGGGCCGGTGAGGTCCAGGTCCAGGGCCCCGACGACGTCGCGCTGGAGCGGCTCGTGGGACGGATGCGCGCCGGTCAGGAGCGCGCCGACCAGCGCGACGACCTCCCGGCGACCGACCCGGTCCACACCGTCGCGGCGCTGCGGGAGGCCGCGAGCGCCGGCAGCGCGGTCCGCGTCGTGCTCATCGGCGCGAGCGGCAAGCCGGAGCGCAGGCGGGTCCGGCCGGTGAGCGTCGAGGGCGGTCGCGTGCGGATGGTCGACCTCGACCGCGAGGCCGAGCTCGTCGTCGCCATCCACCGCATCAGCGCCGTCGCCGACTGACGCGCCCCCTCCCCCACCGTCGCAACTGGTCGACTCGGCGACGGGTCGGGCTGCCAGAACGTCGGTCAACTCACCACGTGGCCGGGTGACGGGTGGCCGCCGGCGCGGGACAATTGTCGGATGCCTGATGGCCCGCTCATCGTCCAGTCCGACAAGACCCTGCTCCTCGAGGTCGACCACCCGCGCTCCCGGGACGCCCGCCGCGCGATCGCCCCCTTCGCCGAGCTCGAGCGCGCCCCCGAGCACATCCACACCTACCGGCTCACACCGCTCGGGCTGTGGAACGCCCGCGCCGCGGGGCACGACGCCGAGCAGGTCGTGAGCGCGCTCATCGACTTCTCGCGCTATCCCGTCCCCCACTCCCTGCTCGTCGACGTCGCCGAGACGATGGACCGCTACGGGCGCCTGCGCCTCGTCGCGCACCCGGCGCACGGGCTCGTCCTCGAGGCGACGGACGTCGCCGTGCTCGAGGAGGTCCTCCGCTCACGGAAGATGGCCGGCCTCGTCGGTGAGCGGCTCGACCCGAGCACCGTCGTCGTCCACGCGAGCGAGCGCGGCCAGGTCAAGCAGGTCCTCGTCAAGCTCGGCTGGCCGGCGGAGGACCTCGCCGGGTACGTCGACGGGGAGGCGCACCCGATCGCCCTCGCGCAGGACGGCTGGTCGTTGCGGCCCTACCAGGAGGAGGCGGTCGACACCTTCTGGCACGGCGGCTCCGGCGTCGTCGTCCTGCCCTGCGGGGCCGGCAAGACGCTCGTCGGCGCGGGGGCCATGGCCCGCTCGGCGACGACGACGCTCATCCTCGTCACCAACACCGTCTCCGCCCGTCAGTGGCGCGACGAGCTGCTCCGCCGCACGACCCTGACCGAGGACGAGATCGGGGAGTACTCCGGCGCCCGGAAGGAGGTGCGACCGGTGACGATCGCGACCTACCAGGTGCTGACGACGAAGCGGAAGGGCCTCTACCCGCACCTCGAGCTGCTCGACGCCCGCGACTGGGGCCTCATCCTCTACGACGAGGTACACCTCCTGCCGGCGCCGATCTTCCGGATGACGGCGGACCTCCAGGCCCGCCGCCGGCTCGGGCTCACCGCCACGCTCGTGCGCGAGGACGGCCGCGAGGACGAGGTCTTCTCCCTCATCGGCCCCAAGCGCTACGACGCGCCGTGGAAGGACATCGAGGCGCAGGGCTACATCGCGCCGGCGGAGTGCACCGAGGTGCGCCTCACCCTGCCCGACAGCGACCGGATGGTCTACGCGACCGCCGAGGCGGAGGACCGCTACCGGCTGGCCGCGACCGCCGGCGGCAAGGAGCGGGTCGTGGAGGACATCGTGCGCCGCCACCCGGGCGAGCAGGTGCTCGTCATCGGCCAGTACCTCGACCAGCTCGAGAACCTGTCCGCGCGCCTGGACGCCCCGGTCATCACCGGCGCGACGAGCGTGAACCAGCGTGAGCAGCTGTTCGCGCAGTTCCGCGCCGGTGAGCTGCCGGTGCTCGTCGTCTCGAAGGTCGCGAACTTCTCCATCGACCTGCCCGAGGCCTCGGTCGCCGTTCAGGTGTCCGGCTCCTTCGGCTCCCGGCAGGAGGAGGCGCAGCGACTCGGCCGGCTGCTGCGACCCAAGGCCGACGGCAAGACCGCCCACTTCTACACCGTCGTCACCCGCGACACCGTGGACCAGGAGTTCGCTGCCCACCGGCAGCGCTTCCTCGCGGAGCAGGGCTACGCCTACCGGATCGTGGACGCCGAGGACCTCACCGACCGCGCTCTCCCCGCCGAGGGCTGACCACGGGCTCTCCGCCGACGGGATCCAGCTGTCGGCGGCAGGGGTCGGACCCGGCGGGTCGCACGTCAGGCGTAGGCGAGCCGGGTGATGCGCTCGAGGGTCGCGGCGGTGCGGCGGGTGAGGGCGGCGTCCTCGGGGTCCGGTGCGCCGGTGCGGACCCGCTCCGCGAAGCGCGTCACCTCCGCGCCGTACTGGTCCCCCTCGACCTCGACGACGGCGGTCTCCTCGCCGTCACGCTCGACGACGACCCGCGCGACCCCTCCCCGCCGGTCGGCCCGGAACGCGTCGGGCAGGTGGATGGTGCCCGCGCTGCCGATGAGCCGTGCCTCGGCGCGGAAGGCCGCGTCGAAGGAGCAGTGGAGGTTCGCCGTCACCGTCCCGTAGCGGGCCGCGACCGAGACACGGGTGGCCGCCCCGCCCGGCTCCTCGACGCGCGCGACCACGCCGAGGTCGTCGGGCTCGGCACCGGTGAGCCAGCCGAGCAGGTCGATCGGGTAGCAGCCGATGTCGTTGTGGGCGCCGCCGCCCAGGTCGCGGCGCAACCGGATGTCGAGGGGCTCGGTGCGCGCCTGGACGAAGTGGAAGGAGGACTCGACCGTGACCAGGTCACCGATCTCCCCGGCCTCCAGCAGCGAGCGCACCCGCCGCAGCTGCGGGTGGTAGCGGTACATGAAGGCCTCGGTGACCTGCACACCGGCCCGCCGGGCCGCCTCCTCGACCGTGTCGAGCTCGGCCACGCCCTGGACGATCGGCTTCTCGCACAGCACGTGCTTGCCCGCCTCCACCGCCGCGACCGTCCACCGCGCGTGCTCGGTGTTGGGCAGCGGCACGTAGACGGCGTCGACGTCGGGGTCGGCGAGGAGCTCCTCGTGGCTGCCGTAGGGCCGCGCGATGTCGAGCCGTTCGGCGTAGCCCTGCGCCCGGCCGCTGGCCGAGCTCACCGCCACGACCTCCCCCGCGCCGGCTCGTCGGATCGCGGGGATGACGGCCTTCTCGGCGATCCGGGCCGCTCCGAGCACGCCCCACCGCACCACGTCCACCATCGAGCTCCTCCTCCTGTCGCGGGCTGCCGCCAGGCTAGCGCGAGGCACCGACGGGCCCGCCCGACCGGCGTCGTCCGTCCGCGACCCGGCATGATGGGGCCCGACATGACGACGACGGGAGGCCAGGTGGACGAGGAGCGCGTGAGCGCCGAGCTCGTCGCCGTCATCACGGCGGTCCAGAACGACGTCCCGCTCGTCCTCACGACCGCCGACGGCCAGCTCCTGCCCTCCGGCCCGCTCCAGCCCGGCGGCGGGTCCATGCAGGCGGGCATGCGCTCGTGGGTGACGCGCCAGACCGGCTACGAGCTGGGCTACGTCGAGCAGCTCTACACGTTCACCGGCCGCAGCAGCGGGCCCAGCACCGTCCTGGAGATCTCCTACCTCGGTCTCACCACCGTCTCCGCGGTGACGCCCGGGTGGCGCAGCTGGCTCGAGTACTTCCCCTGGGAGGACCAGCGCGGCGACGACGGCGTGGTCGGGCAGGTCCTCGCCCCCGCCCTCGAGCGGTGGGCCGCGACGACGGCGGACGACGAGCTGGCCCAGCGGCGCCGCCTCCGCGCGGCGGTGACCTTCGGGCTCGAGGACAACCCGTGGCTGCCCGAGCTCGCCCTCCAGCGCTACGAGCTCCTCTACGAGGCGGGCCTCGTCCCCGAGGCGGACGGTGGCGCGGGCGCGCCGGGCCTGCCCATGCAGCGTGACCACCGGCGGATCCTCGCCACGGGTATCAGCCGCCTGCGCGCCAAGATCCAGTACCGGCCGGTCGTCTTCGAGATGCTCCCGGAGAGCTTCACGCTCGGCCGGCTGCAGACGACGGTCGAGGCCGTGGCGGGGCAGCCGCTGCACAAGCAGAACTTCCGCCGGCTCGTCGAGCAGCAGGAGCTCGTCGAGGAGACCGGTGAGGTGGACACCTCCACCGGCGGCCGCCCCGCCAAGCTCGTCCGCTTCCGCCGCGCCGTCCTGGACGAGCGGGAGGCCGTGGGGACCAAGCTGCCCATCGCCCGGCCGCGGTAGGCGCATTGCGCTGCGCCGACGGTGACGCGAAGATCGCAGGGTGAGCCAGACCTCCACCCGGCGCCTGCGCGCCGCCCTCGTCGCCCCTCTCCTCGTCCTGCTCGGCCTCGTCGCGGGGCCGGCGGCCGCCGAGCCACCGCTCTTCCTCGGGGACCGGGTGACCGACGAGGCGGGCGTGCTCGACGGCGGGGAGACCTCGGACATCGAGGACGCGATCACCGAGCTGCAGGAGGACCGCGGCGTCGACCTCTTCGTCGTCTACGTCGACACCTTCGACGGGATGGACCGCGAGAGCTGGGCGCAGGAGACGATCCGCACCTCTGACCTCGGCACCGACGACGTCGTGCTCGCCGTCGCCGTCGAGGACCGCAACTACTGCCTGTGCGGGGACACGACGACGATCTCCGAGCAGGGCCTGCAGGAGGTGAGCACCCAGTACGTCGAGCCGGAGCTGCGGGAGGACAACTGGGGCGCGGCCGCCGTCGCGGCCGCCGAGGGACTGCGTGAGTGGGACGGCAGCGGCGCGGGTGCGCCGGGCGCGAGCGGCGGCGGGATCGGGTTCGGCACGATCTTCCTCATCGGCCTGCTCGGCATCGCGGCGATCTCGCTCTTCTCCTGGGTGCGCGGCCGGAGCAGGAAGGACGCGGCGCCGCGCGGCCCGCGCGGCCAGGAGCTGCCCCCCGACCACCCGCTGCGGCTGCCCACCGAGGAGCTCAACAAGCGGGCCGGCTCCGCACTCGTCGCCGTCGACGACGCCATCCGCTCCTCGGAGGAGGAGCTCGGCTTCGCCCGTGCCCAGTTCGGGCTGCAGGCGACCGACCCCTTCAGCAACGCGCTCGCGGAGGCGAGGACGAAGGCCGCCCGCGCCTTCCACGTCCGCCAGCTCCTCGACGACGACCAGCCCGAGACCGAGCCGCAGGCCCGGACGATGATGGCCGAGATCCTCACCCTGTGCGACGACGTCGCCACCACCCTCCAGGAGCAGGCCGCCCACTTCGCCGAGCTGCGCGACATGCAGTCCCGGGCGCCGCAGGTGCTCGGGGAGATGGAGATCCGCGCCGGGGAGGTCGAGGGACGCCTGCCCACCGCGCGCGTCGTCCTCGACGGCCTCGCCGCCCGCTACCCGGCCTCGGCACTCGCCTCGATCTCCCAGAACCCGCAGCAGGCCACCGGCCTGCTCGAGGGCGCACGGGAAGCCATCGCCGAGGGGCGCCGGCACGTCGAGGCAGATGACCGGGCGGCCGCCGTCGCCGCCGCCTACACCGCGCAGGAGGCGATCGGCCAGGCCGCCTCCCTCCTCGACGCCGTCGACCGCGCCGGCGACGACCTCGCCCAGGCGGGGCAGCGGCTCGACGCCGCCCTCGCGTCCATCGGCTCCGACATCCGCGACGCCGCGCGCCTCGCGGCGGACGACGCCGTCGTCGCACCCCGCGTGGCGGAGGCCCGCGCGGCGATCGAGCAGGGCAACCAGGCCCGGCAGGGCGGCGACCCGCTCGCCGCCCTCGAGCGGCTCACCGCCGCCGAGGACGCCCTCGACGCCGCGCTCGCGCCGTCCCGCCAGCTCGAGGAGCGCCGGGAGCGCGCACGCCTGCAGCTCACCCACCGGCTCGACGCCGTCAACGCCCGGATCTCCGCGGTGTCCGAGCTCATCCGCACGCGCCGTGGCGCCGTCGGCACCGAGGCCCGCACCCGGCTGTCCGAGGCCACCCGGCTCGCCGAGCAGGCGGCCTCCCTCGCCGGCAGCGACCCCGAGCGCGCCCTCGCCCTCGTCCAGCAGGCGGAGCAGCGCGTCGCGGCCGCGCAGCAGCTCGCCGAGCGCGACATCAACTCCTTCGGCGGGTTCGGTGGGGGCTTCGGCGGCGGCTCCGGCGGGCAGCGCGGCGGCGTCGACGTCGGGTCCCTCATCCTCGGCGGCATCCTCCTCGGCGGCGGCAACCGGCACAGCGGCTGGGGCGGCGGCGGTTTCGGCGGGGGCGGCTTCGGCGGCGGAGGCGGCTTCGGCGGCGGCGGAGGCGGCTTCGGTGGAGGCTTCGGCGGGGGCGGCGGACGCTTCTGACCGCCTCCACCCGCCCCACGACAGGCTTTTGCAAGGAATCCACGAGCACCACACGACGAAGGGCAGCACCATGACCGAGAAGCAGAGCATCCTGGGTCGCATCGCGCAGCTGACGCGGGCGAACATCAACGCGATCCTCGACCGCGCGGAGGACCCGCAGAAGATGCTCGACCAGCTCGTGCGCGACTTCACGAACTCGATCGTCGAGGCCGAGGAGGCGGTGGCCGTGACGATCGGCAACCTGCGCCTCGCCGAGCAGGACCACGCCGCCGACCTCGAGGAGGCCCGCGACTGGGGCAACAAGGCCCTCGCCGCGTCGAACAAGGCCGAGGAGATGCGCACGGCCGGCAACACCGCCGAGGCGCAGCGCTTCGACGACCTCGCGAAGATCGCCCTCACCAAGCAGATCGCCGCCGAGCAGGAGGCGCGCGACGCCGAGCCGATGATCGCCTCGCAGAACGAGGTCGTCGACAAGCTCAAGACCGGCCTCACCCAGATGCGCTCCAAGCTCGAGGAGCTGAAGTCCAAGCGCGACCAGCTCGTCGCCCGTGCCAAGACGGCCGAGGCGCAGGGCAAGGTGCAGAGCGCGATCTCTTCGATCAACGTCCTGGACCCCACGACCGAGATCTCCCGCTTCGAGGAGCAGGTCCGCAAGGAGGAGGCGCGCGTCGCCGGCCGCGCGGAGCTCAACGCCGGCTCCCTCGAGTCGCAGTTCGCCGAGCTCGAGAACTACGGCACCACGAGCGAGGTCGAGCTGCGCCTCGCCGCCCTCAAGCAGGGCAAGACCCCCGGCCAGATCGAGGCCTGAGGCACCAGCCGCGTCACCGGGTGGGGTTCGGGTCCGTGACGGGCCCGGACCCCACACCGTCCATCCGGCGACGCCGCGGCCCGGCAGGCGCCGTCGTCGTCCACTCGTCGCTAAGGTGAGCCCATGCCCGACGCGCCGCGCACGTACTTGCTCATCGACGGTGAGAACATCGACGCCACCCTGGGGATGAGCGTCCTCGGCCGACGCCCCGCGCCCGAGGAGCGCCCGCGCTGGGACCGCATCCTCGACTTCGCCCACGCCGCCTTCGACCAGCCGGCCAAGGGCCTGTTCTTCCTCAACGCGAGCTCGGGGCAGATGCCGATGAGCTTCGTCCAGGCGCTGCTCGCGATGAGCTTCCACCCGATCCCGCTGTCCGGCCTCTCCTCGGAGAAGGTCGTCGACATCGGTATCCAGCGCACCCTCGAGGCGATCGCCGACCTCCCCGACGGGGACGTCCTCCTCGCCAGCCACGACGGCGACTTCCTCCCCCAGGTGGAGCGGCTCGTCGACGCCGGCCGCCAGGTCGGCGTCATCTGCTTCCGCGAGTTCGTCAACCACCAGCTCACCGAGCTCACCTCGCGCGGCCTGCGCATCTTCGACCTCGAGGACGACCTCGGGGCCTTCCAGACCCCGCTGCCCCGCGTGCGGATCATCCCGCTCGCGAGCTTCGACCCCAGCCGCTACCTCTGACCGTGACGAGCCTGCTCGTGCGGCGGGCACGGCTCGTGCCCGTCGCCGCCCGTCGCGGTGTGGTCTCGGGCCACCCGGGTGGCGCCGTTGTCGACGTGCGCGTCTCGGGCGGGCGGGTCGTGGAGGTCGGTCCCGCGCTCGCCCGCGGCGGCGACGAGCTCGACGCGGACGGCCGGTGGCTCGTCCCGGGGCTGTGGGACCAGCACGTCCACAGCGCCCAGTGGGCGCGGTCCTTCACCCGCATCGACCTCACGACGGCGCGCAGCGCGGCCGACGCCGTCGAGACGGTGCGGGCCGCCGTCGCCGCCCACCCCCCGGCCCGCGGTGCCCTCGTCGAGGGCTACGGCTTCCGTGACGCGCTGTGGCCGGACCTGCCGACGACGAGGGCGCTGGACCGGGCGGCCCCGGGTGTCCCCGTCGTCCTCGTCTCGGGTGATGTCCACTGCGGCTGGCTGAGCGGCGCCGCGATGCAGCGGCTCGGGGTCCCACCCCGCGACGGGCTCATCCGCGAGCACGAGTGGTTCGACGTCCTCGCCGCGATCGGCCGCCTGCCGCAGTCCACCGACGCCGGACTGCGCGCGGCGATGGCCGCGGCGGCGTCCCGCGGGGTGGTCGGTGTCGTCGACATGGAGTTCGCGGCCAACCACCGCGTGTGGCCCGAGCGGGTGGCCGCGGGACTGGACACGCTGCGGGTGCGCACCGGCGTCTACACCGACGACCTCGACGACGTCCTCACCGCCGGCCTGCGCACCGGCGACCCGCTCCGCGGCGGGGACGGGCTGCTCACCATGGGTCCGCTCAAGGTGATCTCCGACGGCGCGCTCAACACCCGCACCGCCTTCTGCCACGAGCCCTACACCGCCGTCGGCGCCGACGCCGGCACCGGGGCGGGCCACGGGGAGCAGACGGTCCCGGCGGGCGAGCTGCGTGCGCTCATGGAGAGCGCCTCCGGAGCGGGCCTCACCACGGCGGTGCACGCCATCGGTGACGCCGCCGTCACCATCGTCCTCGACGCGTACGAGGCGACGGGTGCGCGCGGCACCGTCGAGCACGCCCAGCTCGTGGCCGCGGCGGACGTGCCGCGGTTCGCGGCCCTCGGGGTCGTGGCGAGCGTGCAGCCGGCGCACCTGCTCGACGACCGCGACCTCGTCGAGGCGGCGTGGCCGGGGCGCGCCGAGCGCACCTTCCCCCTGCGCGACCTGCTCGACGCCGGCGCGGAGCTGCGCTTCGGCTCCGACGCGCCGGTGGCGCGGCTCGACCCGTGGCTCGCCATGGCCGCCGCCGTCACCCGCACGGCCGACGAGCGTCCGGCGTGGACGCCCGCCCAGCGGCTCACGCCCGCCGAGGCGCTGGCCGCGAGCACCGACGGCTGGGGCACGGTGGCGCCCGGGCACCCCGGCGACCTCGTCCTCCTCGACGCCGACCCGCTGGCGCCCGGGACGGACCTGCGCACCGTCCCCGTCGCCGCCACCCTCCTCGCCGGGCGCCTCACGCATGGAGCGGGCGTCCAGGAAAGTTCCAGGTAGGGGCGGCACACTGGTCCCATGACCGGGGACCAGGCGCGCCTGCTCGTCGTCGACGACGAGCCGAACATCCGTGAGCTCCTCACCACCTCCCTGCGCTTCGCCGGCTTCGAGGTCCTCGCCGCCGCGGACGGCAACGAGGCGATCCACCTGGCCGTCGAGGCCGAGCCGGACCTCATCGTCCTGGACGTCATGCTCCCCGACATGGACGGCTTCACCGTCACCCGCCGCCTGCGCGAGCGCGGCCACCACACCCCCGTCCTCTTCCTCACGGCCCGGGACGACATGTCGGACAAGGTCACCGGTCTCACCGTGGGCGGCGACGACTACGTGACCAAGCCCTTCAGCCTGGAGGAGGTCGTCGCCCGCATCCGCGCGATCCTGCGCCGCACCCAGCAGCAGGAGCCGGACGAGGGCGTGCTGCGCTACGCCGACCTCGAGCTCGACGAGGACGCCCACGAGGTCCGCCGCGCCGGACGGGTCATCGACCTGTCGCCCACCGAGTTCAAGCTGCTGCGCTACCTCATGGTCAACGCCGGCCGGGTGCTGTCCAAGGCACAGATCCTCGACCACGTGTGGGAGTACGACTGGGGCGGTGACGGCGCGATCGTCGAGTCCTACATCTCCTACCTCCGGCGCAAGGTCGACGGCCGCGGCAGCGACGGCGAGAAGCCCGTCCCGCTCATCCAGACCCGCCGCGGGGTTGGGTACATGCTCCGCGAGCCCAGCGGATGACCCTGCACGAGCGTCTCAGCGCGGTCCCGATCCGCCACCGGCTCGTGCTCATCGTCGTCGTCGTCCTCGGGCTCGGGCTCACCGTGGCGGGGGCGACCACCGGCACCCTGCTGCGCGCCTACCTGCTCGAGCAGACCGACGACCAGATCGCGACGGCGGCACGGAACGTCAACATCGACACTCTCCAGCAGCTCATCGCCGATCCCGACTCCAACTCCGTCATGCCGTCCGACTACTTCCTCAGCCTGCGGTCCCCCGGTACCACCCCCCGGGAGATCGTCGCCGAGTGGACCCTGCCCCGCTTCGGCAGACCCGACCTTCCCGCTGCGGTGACGAACCTCGGCGAGGCCTACACCGTGGGCAGCGACCTCACCGGACAGCGCTGGCGCGCCGTCACCTACGGCGTGCAGGACGCCCCGACCGGCACGACGCTCACCGTCGCCCTCCCCCTCGAGGGTGCCGACGAGACCGCCTACCAGGTCGCCCGGACGATCGTCGTCTCGGGGGTGCTCATCATCCTCCTCGGTGCCGCGCTCAGCTGGTTCGCCGTCGAGCGGGCCCTGCGCCCGCTGCGACAGATCGAGCAGACGGCCGGGGCCATCGCCGCCGGGGACCTCTCCCGGCGGGTGCCGGCGAACAACCCGCGCACGGAGGTCGGGCGGCTGGCGCACTCCCTCAACACGATGCTCGCGCAGATCGAGCAGGCCTTCGCCGCGCAGGCCGCCTCGGAGGGCCGGATGCGCCGCTTCGTCTCCGACGCGAGCCACGAGCTGCGCACCCCGCTCGCCACCGTCCGCGGCTACGGCGAGCTCTACCGGATGGGCGCCATCCCCGAGGCCGAGCTGCCCGCGGCGATGGCCCGGATCGAGGGCGAGGCACGCCGCATGGGCGGTCTCGTCACCGACCTCCTCCAGCTGGCCCGGCTCGACGAGGGCCGCCGTCTCGCCCGCGAGCCCGTCGACCTCGCCGTGCTCGCCCACGACGCCGTCGCCGACCTGCGCGCCCTCGACCCCGAGCGCACGGCGACCTTCCTGCCGCTCGCGGAGGGCATCACGGGCCCCGAGGCGATGGTCGTCGTCGGCGACGAGAACGCCCTGCGCCAGGTGTTGTCCAACCTCACCGGGAACGTCGTGCGCCACACCCCCTCCGGGACGCCCGTCGAGGTGGCGGCCGGGCGGCTCGGCGCGGACGTCGTCGTCGAGGTCCGCGACCACGGTCCGGGCATCTCCCCCGAGCACGCGGAGCGCGTCTTCGAGCGCTTCTACCGCCTCGACGACTCCCGTGCCCGCTCCTCGGGCGGGTCCGGCCTCGGCCTGGCGATCGTCTCCGCGCTCGTCGCCGCCCACGGCGGCACCGCGCGCGTGCTCCCGACGCCCGGGGGCGGGACGACCGTGCGCGTCACCCTTCCGGCGGCCGGGTCCGCCCCGGCCTGACGGCTCCGCCGCTCGGATCCCGCCCAGCGGTTCACCCGGGAGGACGTCCCGCCGTCAGGGTCACGCGGCGTAGACGTCGACCTCGGCGGCCTTGACGACGAAGACGACGTCGTCACCCACCCCGACCCGCAGGGTGCTCAGCGACGTCGGGGTCACGTCTGCCGCCAGGCGGCATCCGGACGCCGTCTCACCGCGCACCCGGACGAGGGCGCCCTGCTGCTCGAGGCCTGTCACCCGCACCGGGAGGACGTTGCGGGGACTGCCGCCCGGCGCCGCCCGGTGGACGGCGACCGCCCGCGGGGAGAAGGTGGCCGCGGCACGCCCGGGCGTGAGCGGCGGACCGCTCGCCAGCCCGTGGACCTCGTCGGCACCGGCGCGCACGGCGTCCGCCGCAACCCGCTCCCCGAGGACCAGGTTGACCCCCGCGAGCCGCGCACCGAACGCGGACCGCGGCCGGCTGAGCACCTCCGCCGTCGTTCCCCGCTCGACGACCCGCCCACCGTCGAGGACGACGACGTCGTCGGCGAGGGCGAGGACGTCGAGCAGGTCGTGGGTGACGACGATGGCGGACCGCCCAGTACCCCGCAGCGTGGCCCGCAGCACCTGGCGCAGCTGGGCCGCGGCGTCGACGTCGAGGGCCGACAGGGGCTCGTCGAGGAGGAGGAGGTGCGGCTCGGGAGCCAGCGCCCGAGCGAGGGCCACACGCTGGGCCTGCCCCCCGGAGAGCCGGTGCACCCGCCGGGCGGCCAGCTCCTCGACGCCGACCTCCGCCAGCCGGGCTCGCGCCACCTGCTCCGCCCCGCGGCGTCCCGCTCCCCGGGCGCGCGGCCCGAAGGCGACGTTGGAGAGGACGTCGAGGTGCGGCAGGAGGAGCGGTTCCTGGGCGAGGAGCGAGATCCGCCGCTCGTGGGGCGGCACCCAGGTGCGCTCCCCCGCCACCCGCCGCCCGGCGACCTGCACCTCGCCGCCGCCCGGCCGCACCGTGCCGGCCGCGAGCCCGAGCACCGTGGACTTGCCCGCCCCGTTGGGGCCGAGCAGCGCGAGGACCCGGCCCTCGGGCACGTCGAGGTCGACCTCCACGTCCCGCTCCGGCACGGCGGCGCGGACGCTGAGCGCGGGGGCGCTCATCCCCCGACCCCGCTGCGCCGCGGCCGCTGCGTGAGCAGGACGATGCCCGCCGCGACGACGACGAGCACGAGGGACAGCGCGATCGCGGCATCCGGGTCGGTCTCGCGCTGGAGGTAGATCTCCAGCGGCAGGGTGCGGGTGACGCCCTGGAGGGACCCGGCGAAGGTGAGGGTGGCCCCGAACTCGCCGAGGCAGCGCGCGAAGGCGAGCGCGGTGCCCGAGCCGAGGGCCGGCGCGAGCAGCGGGATCGTCACGCGGCGCAGCACGGTCGTGGGACGGGCGCCGAGGGTGGCGGCGACGACCTCGTGCCGGCGGCCGGCCGTCCGCGCGGCACCCTCGACGGAGATGACGAGGAAGGGCAGGGCGACGAATGCCTGGGCGAGCACCACCGCCGTCGTCGAGAAGGCGATGTCGAGGCCGAGCACCTCGAGCCGCTGCCCGAGCAGCCCGCGGCGGCCGAAGGTCGTGAGCAGCGCGAGCCCGGAGACCACGGGCGGCAGGACGAGCGGCAGGAGGACGGCGGTCCGCACCACCCGGGCACCGGGCAGCCGGGACCAGGCCAGCACGAGGGCGAGCGGCACACCGAGGACGACGGCGAGGAGGGTGGCGGCGGCCGAGGTGCGCAGGCTGAGGCCGAGCGCGGCGAGCGAGGCCTCGGAGCCGAGGAGAGCCGGCAGCTCCCCCCACGGCACGCGCAGCACCATGCCGAGCACGGGCACGGCGACGAGGAGGACGCCGGCGGCGGCCGGCACGAGCACCCAGCGCGGCAGGCCACCGACGAGCTCGCCGGCGGCCCGTCGGGCGGGCGCCGTCGTCACGGCGTGCCGAACCCGGCGTCGCCGAGGACGCGCCGGCCCTCGGGACCGAGGACGAGGTCGACCCAGGCGGCGGCCAGGTCCGGGTGGGTGGCGTCCGCGGTGACGGCGATCGGGTAGTCGTTGACGACCTCGTCCGCGCGGGGGACGTCGACCGTCTCGACGGCGTCCCCCGCGGCGGCGGTGTCCGTCGCGTAGACGAGCCCGGCGTCCGCCTGGCCGCTGGTCACCTTGCCGAGGACGTCGGTGACGCTGCCCTCCTCGCTCACCGGCGTGATGACGGCACCGAGCAGGTCCGCGAGCGCGGACGTCGCGGCGCCGCAGGGCACCTGGGGGGCGCAGACGACGAGGTCGGCTCCGTCCAGGCTCGCGTCCAGCCCGGTGACGCCGGCGGGATTGCCCGCCGGGACGACGAGCGTGAGGGTGTTGCGCGCGAAGACCTGCGGCTCGCCGGCGACCGTCCCGGACGCGAGGGCTCGCCCCATCGTCGCCTCGTCCGCGGTGGCCAGGACGTCCGCCGGAGCGCCGGCGTCGAGCTGGGCGACGAGGTCGGAGGAGCCGGCGAAGGAGAAGGCGACCTCGACCCCGTACTCCGCGGTGAAGCGCTCGGCGAGGTCCGCGAAGACGACGTTGAGGGACGCCGCGGCCAGGACGGTGAGGTCGCCGCCCGGCCCGTCCGTCGTGGTCGCCGTACCGGCCCGACCCCCGCAGGCGGCCAGCGCGAGGACGACGACGGCGGCGAGGGCGGCCCGCCGCCTCACCGGTTCTCCCGGGGTGCGTCGACGATGACGGTCGTCGCCTTGACGACGGCGGAGGCGAGCGAGCCGGGCTCGAGCCCGAGCTCCTCGACCGCCTCGGCGCTCATGAGCGAGACGACGCGGAAGGGCCCGCACTGGAGGTCGACCTGGGCCATGACACCGTCGGCCTGGACCCGGGTGACGAGCCCGGTGAAACGGTTGCGGGCGGAGCTGGACACCCCGCCGACCTCCGGGTGCTGGCGTCGCTCGGCGAGCTCCTGGGCGTAACGGGCCAGCTCGGCGCCGTCGACGACCTTGCGCCCGGCGTCGTCGGTGCCGGCGGCCAGGTGCCCGTCATCCACCCAGCGGCGCACCGTGTCGTCGCTGACCCCGAGAAGCGCGGCGGCGGACCCGATCCGGAACTGCGGCACAAAACCGAGATTAGCACCGCGCCTGCGGAACCGAGTCGGTGGCGATGGCGTGGGAGCGGTCCTGCCCACCGCCACGGTCCAGCTAGCTGTCGCCGGTGCTCCTCCCGGTCTCGTCCCGGAGGTAGGCGTCCCGGTCCGCCCACGTGTCGATGTCGCGCACCTCACCGTGCCGCGCCGCGACAGCGCCGAGCCGCAGCGGCCGGACGAGGGCCCGGACCGAGGCGCCGCGCGGGCCGTCCCCGGCGGAGAGGGAGGCGACCGACGCCTCGAGTGCCGGCCTCGAGTAGAGCCCGAGCAACCACTGCTCGCGGCCGGCGCCGTCGCTCAGCACCACGCCGTCGGCCCCCGCCTCGAGAAGCCCCGGCGCCTCGGTGAGCAGACGCGGCACGGCGGCGGCGACCCCGGGCAGGTCGCACGCGAGGACGAGGACGAGCGCCTCCCCCCGCCCCAGCGCCCGCAGCCCGGCGACGATCCCGGCGACCGGCCCGCCGTGGGGCGGGTCCTCCAGGGTGCGGGTCACGCCGTCGGGGACGGGCACCGTCCCCGGGGCGACGACGACGACGCGGCTCGCTCCCGCCGTCGCGTCGAGCACGTGGTCGAGCAGGCGCCGTCCGCCGACCTCGACCTGCGGTTTGAGCACGCCGCCGAGCCGCCGGCCGGTCCCTCCGGCCAGGACGACGGCGTCGTGCGCTAGGGCCACCGCAGCAGCCCGACCTCGTCACCGGGCGCGACGGCGCCGACGTCCTCGGGCACGACCGCGAGCGCCTGCGCCGCGGCGAGGGAGGCGACGAGGTGGGAGCCCGACCCGCCCGCGGAGGCGGGGTGGACGGAGGGCACGGGTCCGTCGTCGACCGTGACCGGCAGGTACTGGCGCCGGCGGGGCGGGCAGCGCCAGGCCACGGCGGCGCGGGCGGTGGCGAGCGGCACGCGCGCGGGCTGCCCCAGGAGGCGGCGCAGCGCAGGGGCCACGTGGACGTGGAAGGAGACCATGACGCTCACCGGGTTGCCCGGCAGGGCGAACGCGGGCACGCGTCCCTCGAGGAGCCCGAAACCCTGCGGCTTGCCCGGCTGCATCGCCACGGTGGTGAAGGCGAGCTCACCGGACAGGGCCGCCTTGACGACGTCCTTGGTGCCCACGCTGACGCCGCCGGAGGTGACGAGCGCGTCGAGGTGGGGCAGCGCACCGGCGACCACGGCGCGCAGCTCCTCGGGGTCGTCACCCACCGAGCCCAGCGGCACCGGCTCGCCGCCCGCCTCCCGCACGAGGCCGGCGACGAGCACGCTGTTGGAGTCGGGGATCCGGCCCGGTCCCGGGTCGACGCCCGGCGGGCACAGCTCGTCGCCGGTGGCCAGCACCCCGACCCGGGGGCGCGGCAGGACGAGGAGGTCGCCGTGGCCGGCGGAGACAGCGGCGGACACGTGGGTGGCGCCGAGGACCGTGCCCGCCCGCAGCACGACGTCACCCGGGCGCACGTCCTCCCCCCGGCGGCGCACGTGCGCACCGACAGCGGGCGCGCGGCGGAGCAGCACCCGGCTGGGGAGGGCGGTGGCGCCCGGCGGCTGGTCGCTGAGCTCGACGGGCACGACGGCGTCCGCGCCGGGCGGGAGCGGCGCGCCGGTCATGATCCGCACGGCCCGTCCGGGCTCGACGGCGGTCGGCCGGGTCGTGCCCGCGGGGACGTCGCCGTCGACCGGGAGCGCGACCGGCGCGTCCTCGCCCGCGCCGGCGAGGTCGGCGGCCCGCACGGCGAAGCCGTCCATCGCGGAGTTGTCGAAGGGTGGGACCGCGAGCACGGCGGCGACGTCCTCCGCCAGGCGCAGCCCGTGCGCCTCGGTGACGGCCACACGCCGCGGGACGAGCGGATGGACCTGGCCGAGCACGTGCTCCTGGTACTCCTCGACGGTGATCACGGGCAGTCCCCTCAGTAGACCGGCAGGCTCGGGTCGACGTCCGCCACCCAGGCGCGCACGCCGCCGGCGAGGTTGGTGACGTCGCTGTACCCGGCCCCGCGCAGGATGCGCTGGGCCTGCGCGGCGCGTCCCCCCGACAGGCAGTGGACGACGACGGCGGTCCCCGGCTCGACCCCGGCGCCCACCGCCGCGAGGGGGTCGGCGACGAGCCGCTCGAGGGGGACGGCGACCGCGCCGGGGATCTGGACGATCGCGCGCTCGGTCGGCTCGCGGACGTCGAGGAGGACGAAGTGGTCCTCCCCGCGCTCACGGGCGGCGAGCCGCTCGCCGAGCTGCCGGGCGGTGAGGGTGGGGCCGTCGTCGCCGGGGGCCGGCTCGGGCTCGGCGGCGAGGACGGCGGCGGCGTGGGTGGTGATGGGCAGCCCGAGCGGGTCGTAGCCGAGCTCGGCGCGGGAGGTGGGGGCGACGGCGCGCGGCTGCGGGCGCAGCGGCAGCTCGCTCCAGCGGGCGGCGAGGACGTCGAGCACCGCGACCCGCCCCAGCAGCGGTTCACCGACCCCGGTGAGGAGCTTGACCGCCTCCGCCGCCATGAGCGAGCCGACCTGACCGCACATCGCACCGAGCACGCCCGCCTGCCCGCAGGAGGGGGTCGCCCCCGGCGGGGGCGGGGCCGGGAACAGGTCGCGCAGCGTCACCGCGGGGTAGCCGGCCTCACGCGGCGGGCGCGACCAGAAGACCGCCACCTGGGCGTCGAAGCGCAGGATCGAGCCCCACACGAGCGGGAGACCGAGGTCGGCGCAGACGTCGGCGACGAGGTAGCGGGTGGGGAAGTTGTCGGTGCCGTCGAGCACGAGGTCGTAGCCGCCGATGACGTCGCGGGCGTTCGTCGCGTCCAGCCGCAGGTGGTGGCGCGTCACGGCGACGTCGTCGTTGAGGGCGCGGACGTGGGCGGCGGCCGACTCGACCTTCGGGCGCCCGACGTCCGCCGTCGTGTGGAGGACCTGGCGCTGGAGGTTGGTGGCGTCCACGACGTCGTCGTCGACGATCCCGATGTGCCCGACACCCGCGGCGGCCAGGTAGTGGAGGATCGGCGAGCCGAGCCCGCCGGCGCCGATGACGAGGACGCGCGCGGCCCCCAGGCGGCGCTGCCCGAGCTCACCGAGCTGCTCGAGGAGCAGGTGGCGCGAGTAGCGCAGCACCTGCTCGCGCTCCAGCGGCGGGCCCGGCGGGACGAGCGGCGGAAGGGGCATGCGCCCACTGTAGGAGGGGCGCCGCGAGGGGGAGCCCCGAACGTCCCCTGCCCTCCGGCGGGGAACGGTGAGACGCTGGGCGCCATGAGCCTCACCCACCTCGACGCGCGGGGTCACGCGCGGATGGTCGACGTCACCGAGAAGAGCCCGACGGTCCGCGCCGCCACGGCGGCGGGTCGGGTCCGTTGCTCCCCGGCGCTGGTCGCCACCCTGCGCGAGGGCGACGTCCCCAAGGGCGACGTCCTCGCCGTCGCGCGGGTCGCCGGCATCGCGGCCGCCAAGCGCACCCCCGAGCTGCTGCCGCTGGCCCACGTCATCGGCGTCCACGGCGTCACGGTGGACGTCGAGGTCGACGACGACGGCGTGGCGATCACCGCCACCGTCCGCACCGCGGACCGCACCGGGGTGGAGATGGAGGCGCTGACGGCGGTGAGCGTCGCGGCGCTCAACGTCGTCGACATGGTCAAGGGACTGGACCGCTCGGTGACGATCACCGACGTCCGGCTCGTGGCGAAGTCCGGTGGCCGCTCGGGCCAGTGGCGCCGGGAGGAGGACGGGCGATGAGCACGGTGCGGTACTTCGCGGCGGCCGCCGAGGCGGCCGGGCGCGAGCAGGAGCCGGTCGAGCCGGCGACCGTGGGCGAGCTGCGGGCGGTGCTGTCCGAGCGGCACGGCGAACGCCTGGCGCGGGTGCTGGAGCGCTGCTCGGTGCTCGTCAACGGCGTGCGCAGCGACAACGACGCCCCGGTCACCGCGGGCGACGTGGTGGACGTCCTCCCCCCCTTCGCCGGCGGCTGACCCCCGCCCCCGCCCCCCGCCCCCGCCCCCCAACTTCGCAATTGGTGGACTGGGGGACGCCGCGAGCGCGCAAAGCGTCAGCAGAGCGACCAATTGCGACGTTGTGGGGGGCCGGGCTCAGCCGCCGATGGCGCTCATGGGGCGGTCCGGCTGGAGGAAGCCGGGGTCGTTGATCCCGTGGCCGGGGAGCTTGCCGGCGATGCAGCGGTGCAGCACGCTCGCGAGGTCGTCATCGGTGCCGCCGCCCCGCAGCGGGGTGAGGAGGTCGGACTCCTCGCGGGAGAACAGGCAGTTGCGCAGCTGGCCGTCGGCGGTGATCCGCACGCGGTCGCAGGTGCCGCAGAAGGGCTTGGTCACCGAGCGGATGACGCCCACGGTCGTGGGGCCGTCGTCGACGAGGAAGCGCTCGGCGGGCGCGGAGGACCGTCCGGGCAGCGGGGTGAGGGTGAACTCCGTAGCGAGCTTGTCGAGGATCTCCTCCCCGCTCACCATCCGCACGCGTGACCACACGTGCCCGGCGTCCAGCGGCATCTGCTCGATGAAACGCAGCTCGAGGTCGCGCTCGGTGGCGAAGCGCACGAGGTCGACGATCTCGTCGTCGTTGACGTCGCGCATCGCGACCGTGTTGACCTTGATCGGTGCCAGGCCGGCGTCACGGGCGGCCTCGATGCCGTCGAGGACGTCGGTGTAGCGGTCGCGCCGGGTCAGCTCGTGGAAGCGCTCGGCGCGGAGGGTGTCGAGGCTGATGTTGACGCGCCGCAGACCGGCGTCGGCCAGGGCCCGGGCGAGCTTGGGCAGCAGCAGCCCGTTCGTCGTCATCGACAGCTCGAGCGGTCCGTCGGGTCCGGCGACCCCCGCCAGCCGGGAGACGACGTCGACGACGTCCTGGCGCAGCAGCGGTTCCCCTCCGGTGAGCCGGACCGTGCCGATCCCGAGCGCGGCAGCGACCTCGGCCACCCGGACGAGCTCGTCGGTGGTGAGGATCGAGTCGCGGTGCAGCCACGGCACCCCCTCGGCCGGCATGCAGTACGTGCAGCGCAGCGAGCACTTGTCGGTGAGGGAGATGCGCAGGTCGGTGTGGACGCGGCCGAAGCGGTCGACGAGCGGCCGGCGCAGCCCGGGAGAGATCGACACGCTCATGCCGACCCCACCCAGGTGTGGCTGCCGTCGTCGAGGACTTGCTTCTTCCACACCGGCAGGCGCTCCTTGACCCGCTCGACGATCTCGCGGCACACGGTGAAGGCGAGGTCGCGGTGGGAGCTGGCGGCGCACGCGAGGATGGCGACGTCCCCGACGGCGAGGACACCGACGCGGTGGCTGACGGCGACCCGGACGTCGGCGTGCGCGGCGACGACCTCGGCGGCGATCTCCTCGAGGGCGCGGGCAGCGTCCGGGTGGGCGCTGTACTCGAGCCGGACGACGGGCCCGGCGGCGTCGGGGCTGTGGTCGCGGACCTGCCCGGTGAAGGTGGCGACGGCGCCCGTGGCCGAGGTGGACACGGCGGCGAGGTGCGTGGCCAGGTCGAGGGGCTCCTCGCTCAGCGCGGTGAGCACGACCTCACCCATCAGTGGTCGCCGCCGTCCAGCTGGTCGAGGATGTGGCCGAGGAGCGGGCCGACGACGGCGACCGTGTCCGTCACGCCGCCCGTGCTGCCCGGCGCGTTGACGACGACGGCGGCGCCCACGGTTCCGACGAGCCCGCGGCTGAGGACGGAGCCGGGGGCGGTCCCGTGACGGCGCACGGCCTCCGCGACACCGGTGAGCTCGCGCTCGAGAAGGGGGCCGGTGGCCTCGGGGGTGCGGTCGGTGGGGCTCACGCCCGTGCCGCCGGTGGTGAGGACGACGCGGGCGCCGTCGGCGAGCGCCGCGCGCAGGGCCTCGCGGACCGGTTCCTCCCCGTCCGGGACGACACGCGCGGGCGCGACGGCACAGCCCAGGTCGGCCAGCAGCCGCACCGCGAGGGGGCCGGACTCGTCCGCGCGCTCCCCCCGGCTGCACCGGGTGGAGACGGTGAGGACCGCCGCGGGCACGTTGTCCAGCATGCCGCCAGGCTACGTGATCACCCTCCGTCGGCACCCGTACCGGCGTCCCGGCTGACGCGCCTCGCTGACGGGTCTACGATGGCCAGTCGATGAGGGGAGGGCCGGGTGAGCCTCGCCGACGCGCCACAGTGGCTCGTCTCCGCGTTCGTGCGCAGTGCTGTCGCCGTCGGTGCGACAGCCCCGCGCGAGCAGATCCAGCGCACCGCGCGTGAGCTCGTGGAGCGCTGGCAGGAGCCGGAGCGCCGTTTCCACAACCTCCGCCACCTCATCGACGTCCTCGCCCGGGTCGACGAGCTCGCCGAGGAGACGCACGTGCCCGACGTCGTCCGCCTGGCGGCCTGGTACCACGGCGCGGTCTTCAACAGCTCCGCCCAGGTCGCCTACGCCCGCCGCGGCGGGGAGGACGAGGTGGCGAGCGCCGCGCTCGCCCGGGAGCAGCTGGCCGAGCTGGGTGTCCCCGACGCCGTGACCGAGCGCGTCCAGGAGCTCATCTCGACCCTCGCACGGCACGACGCCGACGAGCACGACGTCGACGCCCTCGCCCTGTGCGACGCGGACCTCGCGACGCTCGCGGTGGAGCCGCAGCGCTACTACGCCTACAAGCGCGCCATCCGCGAGGAGTACGCCCACATCCCTGAGCCCGACTACGTCGCCTCGCGCCTGGCGATCCTCACCAAGCTGCTGCAGCGACGACGGCTCTTCGTCAGCCCCTTCAGCCTGTCCTGGGAGGAGCCCGCCCGGGAGAACCTCACCGCCGAGCTCAGCCACCTGCGCGCCCGGCTCGTCGAGCTCGGCGGCACGGAGCACCCTGCCGAGGAGTGCACCGCCCGCCCGGGAGCCGCGACGGTCTGGCCGAGCCGCGGCCCCGCCGCGCCGGTCCCGCCGGCCGCCGCGACTCGCCCGGCGGAGCCGTCGCCACCCGCGCCGCCACCAGCGGGGCCGCCCGCCCCTGCCCAGCCCTCCGCCTCGGCGCCGGCCACCGCGCCGACCCCGGAGGCCGCGTCCAGGACGGCCGTGACGCCGGACGAGCCGGAGGACGAGGACCGGGCCCTCTCGGGCATCGAGCGGGAGCCCGACTTCGAGCTGCGGCGCCGGCGGCGCAAGCGGCGCGAGCGTGCTGCCGCACAGCGCCGGGACGAGGAAGCGCCGTCCCCAAGCGCGCTGTTCCGTCCGCCGCCGAAGCTGCCGCGCTCCTAGCGTCGCCCTCGAGAGCCGCACCACCGGGGTGGGGCCGACGGAGGGAGATCACCATGACCCGGTTCGAGGTCGACAGCGTCGAGGTCGAGGCGGCGGCCGCCCGTGCCCGGAGCAGCGCCGGCACCATCCACGCGGAGGTCGCGGGGATGATGACGCAGCTGCTCGACCTGCAGAGCACGTGGAGCGGCGCCGCCGCGGAGAGCTTCGCCGGGGTGGCCCAGGAGTGGCGGGCCACCCAGCAGGTGGTCGAGCAGTCGCTCGCCCAGATCACCGAGGCGCTGGACCTGGCGGCCCGCACGTACGCGGACGCCGAGACGAGCGCGCACGGCCTCTTCGCACGCTGAACCGGCTCCCAACGCTCCCCCGTCGCGCCGACAGCCGGATCACTCCCCGGGGACGCTCAGCCCGCGCGGAGGCCGGCGAGCTCGGCCGCGACGTTGCGACGTGCGGCCGCCTCCCACAGCCGCTCCCCGGTGGGCGTGGCGAAGAGGCGGGGGCGGCTGAGCAGGCGGGTCAGCACGGCCGTGCGCCCGCGCCGGAAGTCCGGCTCGGGCACGTGGCCGTACTCGGCGCGCACCTGCGCGGCGTAGCGGCCGTAGGCCTCGGGCGTGCCGCCGAGCACCCCGAGGTCGGCGTCGCACAGGACCTGGCCGGGTGCGTCGTCGGGCGCGGGGGCGTGCGTCGCGGTCACCCGGACGAGGCGGGCTACCTCGGCCGACTCACCCTCACCGACCACGGGGCCGAGCAGCGTGGCGGCGAGCGCGGCGGAGGCCTCCTCGTCGGCGGGGGTGGCACCGTCGTGGACGGCGTCGTGGCACCACGCCGCCAGCACGACGGCGCGGCCGACACGCTCGCCGCCGTCGGCGAGGAGCCGGAGCCGGTCGAGCACGTCGAGCAGGTGGTCCACCCCGTGGTACACGCGGTGCGGCTCGCTCCAGCGCACGGCGAGCTCCTCCCCGACCTCGGGGCGGGACGGGAGCAGCCCGGCCCAGCGGCGGGCCAGCTCGGTGCGGGCGGGCCGCTCGGTGGGGCGCACGCGCAGCCCGCTGGCCCGCAGGCGGCGAACGAGCTCGCGGCCCTCGACATGCCGCGCGCCGGCGGCCACGAGCTCGGCGTGGCGGGCGGCGGGGACGTCGTAGTGGTCGAGGTCGAACGAACGCCGGGGCACGCCGCAGCGCGCGGCGAAGGCGTGCAGCTCGGCGAGGCTCGTGTCGGAGACGAGGTGCGCCCACAGGGTCCCGTGCGCGGGCCACCGCGGGCTGTCGAGGAGGATCACCACGACTACCGCCCCTCGTCCTCGACGGCGACCTCGACGACGCCGTCGACGGATCCGAGGGCGGCGACGAGCTCGTGGCGGGCGAGCTTGCCGGTGAACTCGGCCCGCACCTCCACGGTGCGCCCCTCGGCCGGCGACACCCCGAGCACGGCCGCGCGGAAGCCCAGGTCGGTCGCCGTGGTGAGCACCGAGCGCAGCACGCCCTCACCGTCGCGGTAGCGCACCCGCAGGACGTCCGGCCCGCCTGCCCGCGGCATCCGCGCGGTCGCCGCACCGAGCAGGGGGATGAGGAGGAGGTAGACCACTGTCACCGCGACGGCGACGAGCGGCAGGCCCGCTCCACAGGCCACCCCGACGGCGGCGACGAGCCAGATCGTGGCGGCGGTCGTCAGTCCGTGGACGACGGAGCTGCGGGTGAAGATGACGCCCGCGCCGAGGAACCCGATGCCGGTGACGACCTGCGCGGCGATGCGTCCGGGGTCCTGGGGGCGGTCACCGGCGAGCTCGGGGAACCCGTAGGCGGAGACGACGGTGAAGAGCGCCGAGCCGACGCCGACGAGGACGTGGGTGCGCAGCCCGGCGTCCTTGTGCCGGTACTCCCGCTCGGCACCGACGACGGCCGACAGGAGGAAGGTCAGGGCGAGCATCTGGAGCGCGCGGACGACCTCGGGCGTCAGCTCCCACATCGGCGCCCACCTCCCCGTCCGTCGCTGTCCACGGCCCTGATTGTCCTCGCCGGGGGCGGCCCCCGCAGGCACTCGCCGGCGGGACCCGCCCGCACGTGCCGAGGGGCGGCACCCTGTGCGGGTGCCGCCCCTCGGCCGGGCTGGAGGACCGGCCGCTGCCGGTCAGTCTCCGGGTCGGGTCAGAACCCGCCCATGCCGCCCATGTCGTCGCCACCGGCCGGAGCGGCGGACGCCTTCTCGGGCTTGTCGGCCACGATGGCCTCGGTGGTGAGGAACAGGCCCGCGATCGAGGCGGCGTTCTCCAGCGCGGAGCGCGTCACCTTGACCGGGTCGGCGATGCCGGCGGCCAGCAGGTCCTCGTACTCGCCGGAGGCGGCGTTGAGGCCCTGGCCCGCGGGGAGGTTGCGGACCTTCTCCGCCACGACGCCGCCCTCGAGGCCGGCGTTGATGGCGATCTGCTTGAGCGGGGCGTCGGCCGCGACCTTGACGATGTTCGCGCCGGTCGCCTCGTCACCCTCGAGGTCGAGGGTCTCGAACGCGTCGGCAGCGGCCTGGATGAGGGCGACGCCACCACCGGCGACGATCCCCTCCTCCTGGGCGGCCTTGGCGTTGCGCACCGCGTCCTCGATGCGGTGCTTGCGCTCCTTGAGCTCGACCTCGGTGGCCGCGCCCGCCTTGAGGACGGCGACGCCGCCGGCGAGCTTGGCGAGGCGCTCCTGGAGCTTCTCGCGGTCGTAGTCCGAGTCGGAGTTCTCGATCTCGGCGCGGATCTGCGCGACGCGGCCCTCGATCTGCTCGGGGTTGCCGGCGCCCTCGACGATGGTCGTCTCGTCCTTGGTGACGACGACCTTGCGGGCCTGGCCCAGGAGGTCGAGGTCGGCGGTCTCGAGCTTGAGGCCGACGGTCTCGGAGATGACCTGGCCACCGGTGAGGATCGCCATGTCCTGGAGCATCGCCTTGCGGCGGTCGCCGAAGCCCGGGGCCTTGACGGCGACGGACTTGAAGGTGCCGCGGATCTTGTTGACGACGAGCGTGGCCAGGGCCTCGCCCTCGACGTCCTCGGAGATGATCGCGAGCGGCTTGCCGGACTGGATGACCTTCTCCAGCAGGGGCAGCAGGTCCTTGACGTTGGAGATCTTCGACTCGACGAGCAGGACGTAGGCGTCCTCGAGGACGGCCTCCTGGCGCTCGGCGTCGGTGACGAAGTAGGGCGAGATGTAGCCCTTGTCGAAGCGCATGCCCTCGGTGAGCTCGAGCTCGAGGCCGAAGGTCTGGGACTCCTCGACGGTGATGACGCCCTCGGCGCCCACCTTGTCGATGGCCTCGGCGATGAGCTCACCGATCGCCTGGTCACCGGCGGAGATCGCGGCGGTGGCGGCGATCTGCTCCTTGGAGTCGACCGGCTTCGCCTGGGCGAAGAGCTTCTCGGTCACGGCCTGGACGGCCTTGTCGATGCCACGGCGCAGGGCGATGGGGTTCGCACCGGCGGCCACGTTGCGCAGGCCCTCGCGGACGAGCGCCTGGGCGAGGACGGTCGCCGTCGTCGTGCCGTCACCGGCGACGTCGTCGGTCTTCTTGGCGACCTCCTTGACCAGCTCGGCGCCGATCTTCTCGTAGGGGTCCTCGAGCTCGATCTCCTTGGCGATGGACACGCCGTCGTTGGTGATCGTGGGGGCGCCCCACTTCTTCTCGAGGACGACGTTGCGGCCCTTGGGGCCGAGCGTGACCTTCACGGTGTCGGCGAGCTGGTTGAGCCCGCGCTCCATACCGCGACGGGCCTCCTCGTCAAAGGCAATCATCTTTGCCATGGGGATAGATCCTCCGCTTGTAGCGTGGCTGGGTCGGCCAGTGCCCGCGACGGACGGCCTGCGCGCCGGGCGGTCACGTCCCGCCGGCTCGCAGACCTCACTGAGCGGCCCGAGTCTGTTGTCACTCTCAGCACGAGAGTGCTAACTCGATCTTGGCACTCTCCACCCGAGAGTGCAAGCACCGGGAGCCGGTGGACGAGGTAGGCCGGGCCGGCGGTCGCGTGGACTGCCGGCCCGGCGATCCCCACGGCGTTGTGGAGGGACGGCCCCCACCTTAGGTGTGAGTCTCCTCACGGTCAATGTCCGGTTCAACGCAGGTCAACGAGCGGCGAAGTCCCCGCGCAGCACGATGGCGATCTCGACGTTCTGCGTGGCCGACGGCGCCTCGACGAGGTTGTCGATGTCGAGGAGCTCACCGATGGCCTCGGCCGTCGCGGCGAGGTCCGCGTTGCGGTAGTAGAGGGTCGTGACGTCCGGGGAGCCGGAGCCGTAGTCGGCAGCGCCCACCGTCGTGAAGCCGGCCTCCCCCAGCTCGGCGGCGACGTCCCCGGCCAGCCCGTTGATCCCCGCGCCGTTGAGCACGGAGATCGACGCCGTGAGGACGGGCTCGTCCACGGGCTCGGTCGTCTCCTCCTCCGGTGTCGTCTCCTCCTCCGCCGGCTCCTCGTCGGTGGGCTCGCCCTCGGGGTCCTCGGTCGGCTCGGCGGGCTCAGGGTCGGCGGGCGCAGTGGTGGTCTCGACCGGCGCGGGGTCGGCGCCGGGGTCGTCGTCGGCCCCGTTGAGCAGGCTCACGGCACCCCACGCGAGGAGCGGGACGATGATGATGACGGCGAGGAAGGGCGCCAGGGCACGCAGGAGGGACCGCGGCTCGCGGTGCACGCCCTGGGGGCCGCGGTCACGGCCGGCGACGTCGAACTCGTCCTCGGGATACTGACTCACGCGAGCAGGCTAACCGTTAGCGCACCCGCCCCGCGGCGCGACGCTCAGCTCGAGGGGGTGAGGCGGCGCCCCGAACGCTCGCGCTGGCGCGCGTCGCGCATCCGCCGAAGGCGCTTGACGAGCATCGGGTCGGTCGCCAGGGCGGCCTCGGTGTCGATGAGGGAGTTGAGCACCTGGTAGTAGCGGGTGGCGCTCATGCCGAAGAGGTCGCGGATCGCCGTCTCCTTGGCGCCGCCGTACTTCCACCACTGCCGCTCGAAGGCGAGGATCTCGCGCTCGGTGTCCCCGAGCGCGGCCTGCGGACCCAGCGCGTAAGCGGTGTCCATGTCTCCTCCTCCTGCCCGGCGCGTCGTGTCGGCGCCGCGACCACCCCATGCTAGGGGGGAATGACAGCGATGTCATTACTCCGCGTGGCGGCGCGGGAGACCGCGGCTAGGCTTCCCGGGTGACCTCGCTCGCCGACATCCTCGACCCCGGCTGGGCCCGGGCGCTGGCGCCCGTGGAGGACCGGGTCCACGCCATGGGCGACTTCCTCCGCGCGGAGGTCTCCGCCGGGCGCGGCTATCTCCCGGCAGGCTCGGACGTGCTCCGCGCCTTCACCCGGCCCTTCGCGGACGTCCGGGTGATCGTCGTCGGCCAGGACCCCTACCCCACCCCCGGCCACCCGATGGGCCTGTCCTTCTCCGTCCAGCCCGACGTCCGTCCGATCCCGCGCAGCCTGGTCAACGTGTTCCGGGAGCTGGCCGACGACGTCGGTGCCCACCCGCCGTCGACGGGTGACCTCTCGCCATGGGCGGACGACGGCGTCCTCCTCCTCAACCGGGTCCTCACCGTGCAGCCGGGACAACCCGCGTCCCACCGCGGCAAGGGCTGGGAGGAGGTGACCGAGCACGCCATCCGCGCGCTCGTCGCGCGGAACGCACCGCTCGTCGCGATCCTCTGGGGCAACCAGGCGCAGACGCTGCGGCCGCTGCTCGGGGACGTCCCCGTCGTCGCCTCGGCGCACCCGAGCCCCCTGTCGGCGTCGCGCGGCTTCTTCGGCTCCCGCCCCTTCTCCCGCGCCAACGCGCTGCTCGAGGAGCAGGGGGGTCGCCCGGTCCGCTGGGCGCTTCCCTGACACCGGCCCGGCACACCACCCCCTCACCGGGAGCCCTCCCCTCCACCGGCGGTGGCAGGATCGTCCCGTGAGCACGCCGGACACCACCGCCCCGCCGTGGGGCCGCTACGTCGCCATCGGGGACTCCCTCACCGAGGGCATGGTCGACCCCGACCCCACCGACCCTGCCCGCCACCGCGGCTGGGCCGACCTCCTCGCGAGCGCACTCTCGCGTCGCCGCACCGCGGCCGGCCAGCCGCCGCTGGAGTACGCGAACCTCGCGGTCCGCGGCCGTCTGCTGCGGCAGATCCTCCGTGAGCAGCTGCCGACCGCGCGTGACCTGCGCCCGGACCTCGTCTCGGTCACCGGGGGCGGCAACGACATCCTCCGGCCGGGCGCGGACGTCGACGCCCTCCTCCAGTCACTGGAGGACGCCGTCGCGGGGCTGCGGGCGGCGGGCGCGGACGTCCTCCTCGTCACCGGTTCGGACCCGGCGGGGGCACCGGTCATCCGCCTCACCCGGTCCAAGGTGGCCGTCTTCAACACCGGGCTGTGGTCGATCGCTCACCGCCACGGCGCGCACGTGCTCGACCTGTGGGGCATGCGCGCGGTCCAGGACTGGCGGATGTGGGCCGAGGACCGCATCCACCTCTCGACGGCGGGTCACGAGCGGGTGGCGCAGGCGGCCCTGGTGGGTCTCGGGCTCGCCCCGGACCTCGACGCGTGGGACGACCCGCTCGCGCCCCTGCCGCCCGAGGCGCGGGCCGACCGCTGGCGCGGCAACGCCCGCTGGGCGCAGGCCTACGCCCTGCCCTGGGTGCAGCGCCGCCTGCGCCGGCGGTCCTCCGGTGACCTGCGCCGGGCGAAGTACCCGGAGCCGGTCACCGTCGAGACCGCCTAGCGCAGCACCACCGACAGCAGGCCGCTGCCGTAGCCCTGCACGTCGACGGTGGTGTCGAGGCGGGGGCCGTAGCTGCGCAGCCAGGTGGCGACGTCGGCGGGGAGCGGCCCGGCGCCGGAGTCGTGGACCGACTCCAGGCGCAGGTGCGGGGCGTCGCCGACGTTGAACAGCGCCGAGGTCACGTTGAGCACCTCGGTGACGTTCTCGAGCAGCGTCTCCTGGAGTGGGCCGAGAGACGCGCGCGCCGCGCCCGCGGGGATGAGCGCGATCGCGCCGCCGAGGGCCGCGGCCAGGTGCGTGTCCACGGCCACGAGCGCCTCACCGCGGAGGAACTCGGTGACGTACACGCCGACGACGACGCCCGGCTCGGTCGCCGGCGTCACCGACTCCTCGGCCAGGGCGATCTCACAGTCGCGTCCCACGAGCATGGTGAGGAGGTCACGGAGCTCCTTGAGCGGGGGGAGCGGGGTCGTGGCGCTCATGCGAGGAGGGGGTCGATGGTCGAGCGGAACGCGTCCGGCGTGAACGGCTTGGCGATGAGGAACAGTGCGCCCTCGCTCTCGGCCAGCTCGCGCATCTGCGGGGAGCCCTCGGAGGTGACGAACCCGAGCGGGACCTCGCTCCCGGAGGCGTTGAGCCCGCGGAGCAGCTCGATGCCGGTCATCTCGGGCATGTTCCAGTCCGACAGCACGAGATCGGGCTGCTGGGCGAGCGCGAGCTCCAGCGCCTCGGCGCCGTTGCTCGCCTCGGTCACCTCCCAGTCGCCGTACCCGGCCTGCCGGAGGGTGCGGATGACGATCTGCCGCATGACCTTGCTGTCGTCGGCGACGATGACTCGCAGGCTCACTGCGTGTCCTCCTTTGCGTCGGTGGTGGTGTCGGGGTGCCAGGCGGAGATGACGAGGGGCGCGTCGTGCCACTGGAGCGCGCGCTCCCACACGAGGTCACCGCCCGGCTGGGTGTCGTCGAGGCTGACGACGGGCAGGCTCAGCCCGTCGGTGCCCTCCATGAGTCCCTTGAGGTTGCCGCCGATGACGTTGGCGACCTCCCCGAGGGCGTCGCGCAGGTCCTCGACCGTGACGGGCTCGGCGGGTCCGAGGGCGAGCAGGGCGCGGGCGATCCGGTCGGCGGTCTCGCGGCCGGTGGCCACGACGGTGCGCACGGCGGGCTCGCCCTGGATCTCCACCCAGGCGCGGACGGGGGCGGCGAGGACGACGTCACCCGCCCGGTCGGTGAGCAGGCCCGGCTCGCCGTCGATCATCGCGGTGAACATGTCCTGCGCGATCGCGACGACGTGGTCGGCCATCGTGGCGCTCATGCGTTCTCCTCGACGGGCAGGAGCCCGAGCATCTCGAGCTTGGCCCTGAGGGCGTCGGGGGTGAACGGCTTGATGAGGTACTCGTGGGCGCCGGCGGCGAGCGCCCGCACGATCTGGCCGTGCTCGGACTCGGTCGTCACCATCATGAGCGTGATCCCGCGCCACTCGCGCCGCTGGCGGACGGCGTAGACGAAGGTCAGGCCGTCCATGACCGGCATGTTCCAGTCGACGCAGGCGAGGTCGTAGCCGCTGTCGGCCTCGAGCAGGGTCAGCGCCTCCTCACCGTCGCCCGCCTCGTCGGTGGTGTAGCCGAGGTCCTGCAGCAGGCGGGAGACGATCCGGCGCATCGCGCGCGAGTCGTCGATGACAAGAGCTCTCATGGGGTGCCTCCTGGCACTCGGTAGACGGAACCTTGAGCGGTCGGGACGCGCTCCCACGCGTCGTCGATGCCCACCATGGACTCGGCGGCACCGAGCACGAGGAAGGCGCCGGGCCGCATGGCCCGGCGGATGCGGAAGAGGATGTCCCGCTTGGTGGCGGCGTCGAAGTAGATGAGCACGTTGCGGAGGAAGACGACGTCGAAGGGCCCCCCGGCGGGGGGTGGCTGGAGCAGGTTGTGCTGGGCGAAGGTGATGGCGCGCCGGAGCTCGTCCTTGACGCCCCAGCCGGCACCCGCCCGCTCGAAGTAGCGCACGAGCATCGCCGCGGGCAGGCCGCGGTTCATCTCGAGCTGGCTGTAGCGCCCGCTCTGCGCCTGGGCGAGGACGGCCGTCGACAGGTCCGTCGCGAGCACCGAGAAGCGACGCTCGCCGCTCTCGAGCAGGGTCATCGCGATGCTGTAGGGCTCCTGGCCGGTGGAGCACGCCGCCGACCAGATCCGCAGGGGCCCGGTGGTCTGCGCCCGTGCTGCCGGGGCGATGTGCTGACGCAGCGCCGCGAACGGCGAGGAGTCCCGGAACCACGAGGTCTCGTTGGTCGTGAGGGCCTCGACGACGCGCGTGACCTCGCTGCGGTCGGAGCCGTGGCGCATGCCGCGCACGTAGCTGTCCACGGCCGCAGGTCCGGTCAGCCCCTTCTCCCGCGCGAGCGGCAGCAGCCGGCTCTCGACGAGGTACTCCTTGCCCGGCGCGAGCTGGATCGCGCTGTGGGTGCGCACGAGGTCCGCGACGTACCCGAATGTCTCTGCTGACACGCTCATCGGCGTGCCTCCCCGATGACTCGAGTCATGGCGCTGGCGATCTCCGGTAGTGGAAGGACGGCGTGGGCGTTGCCGGCAGCGGCGGTCGCACCGGGCATCCCCCACACCACGGACGTCGTCTCGTCCTGGACGAGGACGGTGCCGCCGGCGTCGGCGACCTGGCCCGCCCCGGCCGCGCCGTCCGCCCCCATCCCGGTGAGGACGACGGCGAGCAGCTCCCCGCCCAGCGCGGCGACGGCGGAGCGGAACAGCACGTCCACGGAGGGACGGCTGTAGTTGACGGGCGCGGTGTCGGCGAGCCGGGCCTGAAGGGCGCCCCGGTCGCCCGCGACGAGGAGGTGGCGACCACCGGGGGCGACGTACACGTGCCCCGGCAGCAGTGCCTCACCGTCGGTGGCCTCGACGACCGTCGCGGGACCGATCCGGTCGAGCCGGTCGGCGAGCTGACGGGTGAAGACGGCGGGCATGTGCTGGACGATCGCCACCGGCACCGGCGGTGCCTCCGCCAGGCCGCCGACGAGCTCGGCCAGCGCGGCCGGGCCTCCCGTGGACGACCCGAGGACGACGGCGCGCACCGGCGCGGCCCGCGGCGTGAGGGCGCGCAGCCGGACGGGACCGCGGCCGGTGAGCGTGGGGGGCGCCGGCGCCGGCGCCGACGCCGTCGTCGTCCGCGCCGTGGCGAGCTGCTCGGCGCGGCGGCGACCGGGGACGAGAGCATGGATCTTGGGGACCAGCTCCCCGGCCACCCGCCGCAGGCCCTCCTGCAGGCCGCCGGCGCCGGAGGGCTTGGCGACGTAGTCCGTCGCGCCGGCCGACAGCGCCTCCAGCGTGGCGGCCGCCCCGCGCTCGGTCAGCGTGGAGAACATGATGACCGGCATCCGGTGGCCTGCGGCCCGCAGCGCGCGGACGGTGGAGATGCCGTCGAGCTCGGGCATCTCGATGTCCATGGTGACGAGGTCGGGTGCCAGCTGCTCGACCTTGCCGAGGGCCAGGCGGCCGTTCGCGGCGACGCCGACGACCTCGATCGTGGGGTCGGCGCCCAGCGCCTGGGTGACGAGGCGGCGGATGACGACGGAGTCGTCGACGACGAGGACTCGCACGCTCATGCGGGGTTCCCCCTTCCGGTCATCGGGAGCGTCGCCGGGGCGGGGACGCGGTCTGGGCAGGTGTGCACGGCGGGTCGGCGCTCAGTAGGCGAACCGGGCGACGCGGCCGCGCAGTTCGGTGGACATCCCGGTGAGGTCGCCGACCTCGGCGCTCATCCCGCCGAGGACGGAGTCGAGGGTCTCGGCGGCCGAGGCGAGGACGGTGACGTTCTGGGCGATCTCGCCGGAGCCGGTGGCGGCCTCGGAGAGCCCGCGGCTCATCTCGTTCGTCGTCGCCGTCTGCTCCTCCACCGCGGAGGCGATGGTGAGCTGGAGGTCGTTGATGGACCCGACGATGCGGGTGATCTCGTCGATCTCGCCGACGGCGGCGCCCGCGTCCCCCTGGATCGTCTCGATCCGGCGGGCGATGTCCTCGGTGGCCCGCGCCGTCTCCTGCGCGAGCTCTTTGACCTCCCCCGCGACGACGGCGAAGCCCTTGCCCGCCTCACCGGCCCGCGCGGCCTCGATGGTCGCGTTGAGCGCGAGGAGGTTCGTCTGCTCCGCGATCGAGGTGATGACCTTGACGACGTCGCCGATCTCCTGGGAGGAGGTGCCGAGCTTCGCCACGGTGTCGTTCGTCGACCGCGCCACGGTGCTGGCGCGGGAGGCGACCGCGGCCGCCTCCTCCGCCGTGCGGGCGATCTCGCGGATCGAGGCGCCCATCTGCTCCGCCCCGGCCGCGACGGTCTGCACGCTGGCCGAGACCTGCTCCGCGGCGGCCGCCGCGGCGGCGCTCTGGGCGGAGGTCTGGGCGACCTCGGCGGACACGCGCTGGGTGCGCGCCTCCAGCTCCCCGGTGGACCCGGAGACCCGGTCCGCGGAGTCTCCGACCGCGCCGACGAGGGCACGGACCGCGGCCACCCCCTCGTCGAGGGCGGTACCGACGTCGCCGAGCTCGTCGGTGCGCGTGAGCTCGCTGCGCGCGGTGAGGTCCCCCGCGCGCAGCCGCTCGGCGAGGTGCTGCAGGCGGGTGATCCGGCGCAGCAGGAGGCGGGTGGTCCGGCCGGCGAAGAGTGCGGCGACGACGGTGCCGAGGGAACCGGTGATCACCAGCCGCGTGATCGCGGTCGCCTGACCGTCGGCCTGGGCGGTCTCAGCCGCGGCAACCTCCTCGGCGGCGAGTGCCTGCGCCTCGTCGGCGATGGTGAGGACGGTGAAGTACGACTCGCCCGCCTCCCCTCCGTTGATCGACTCGAGCGCTGTCTCACGGCCCTCCTGCGTGTCGAGGGCGAGCCACTCGACCACCTGGGCGTCCCAGGTGAAGAAGTCCTCCCACGCCGGGCGGAGCCTGGCGAAGATCTCTTCCTCCGCCGGGCTCAGGTCCACGGTGTCGAGCTCGTCGAGCCAGGCCTCGACGTCGCGGCGTGTCTCGGCCATGCCCGCCCTGTTGTAGGAGTCGGCGGCGAGGCCGACGTCGGTGCCGAGCACCGCCACGTCGCTGAGGTAGAGCCCCTGCCAACCCGTCGCGTCGGCGATCTGGAAGCGCGCCTCCTCGGCGAGCCGGGCGAGCGCCTGGGCGCGCGCGAGCTCCTCGGACTGCTCGCGCTGCTGCGAGACGGCACCGAAGCCGATGCCGGCAGCGATGAGGACGAACAGCGCGACGACACCGAAGGCGACGTAGAGCCGGGTCGCGACACCGGTGCGACGCAGCCGCACGGGAGACACGGGGGCGGTGGGCATGGGGGTCCGATCAGAAGCGGAACTGCGCGAGGCGGTTCTGGAGGTTGGCCGACATGCCCGCGAGCTCCTGGGCCGCGGCCGTGAGCTGGACGAGGGTGTCGTCGGCCGCGGCGCTGGAGCTGGCGACGGCGGTGATGTTGCCCGCAATCTCCCCCGAGCCGGTGGCGGCCTCGGCGATGCTGCGCGACATCTCGTCGGTCGTCGCGTTCTGCTCCTCGACGGCGGAGGCGATCGTCAGCTGGTAGTCGTTGATCGCGCCGATGATGCGGGAGATCTCGGCGATGGCGGCGACGGCCCCGGCCGTGTCGACCTGGATCGCGTCGACGCGGCTGGCGATGTCCTCGGTGGCCCGCGCGGTCTCCTGCGCGAGCTCCTTGACCTCCCCCGCGACGACGGCGAAACCCTTGCCCGCCTCACCGGCCCGGGCGGCCTCGATGGTCGCGTTGAGCGCGAGGAGGTTCGTCTGCTCCGCGATGGTGGTGATGACCTTGACGACCTCGCCGATCTCGCGGGATGACGTCCCGAGCTTGGCGACCGTCTCGTTCGTCGTCTCGGCCACCCCGGTGGCCTGGGCGGCGACCTCGGCGGCCTCGGCGGCGTTCTGCGCGATCTCCCGGATGGAGGCGCCCATCTCGTCCGCGCCCGCGGCGACCGTCCGGACGTTGCCGGAGACCTGCTCCGCCGCGGCGGCGACGACGCCGGCCTGCGTGGAGGTCCCCTCGGTCGTGGCCCGCAGCGAGCCGCCGCTCGCCGAGAGCTGCTCCGCGGCCGCTGCGACCGCCTGCGCCGTCCCGGAGGCCTCGGCGACGAGCTCGCGCAGGTTGCGCTGCGCCGCGTCGAGCGCCTCGGCGACCTGGCCGAGCTCGTCCCGGTCGGTGACGTCGGTCGTTGTCGTGAGGTCGCCGGACGCCATCGCCGTCGTCGTCCGCACGAGCCGGAGGGCGTTGCGGGAGACGCGGCGGCCGATGAGGATGCCGCCGCCGATCATGACGACGGCACCGACGACCGACCACAGGACGGCGGAGACGATCGCCGTCGTCGCCGTGGCCTCCATCTGCGCGAGCCCCTCCGTGGCCGTCGCCTCGTGGATCCCGGCGACGGCGGTGAGGTCCTCCGCGATGAGCGCGGCCTGCGCGTCCATCTCGGCCACCAGCTCACCGACCTCGGGGCCGGCGGCGTTGCCGCTGCTGATGAGCTCACCCGTGGCGGCTGCCGCCGCGAGGTAGTCATCGACCGCGGTCTCGACGTCGGCCACGAGGGTGGCCGCCTCGGCGTTCGGGGCGAGCTCCGCCCGGTACTCCTCGGCGAGGGCGGTGAGCTCGGCGAGGTGCGCACCGCGCTCCTCCAGAACGGACTGGGCCTCCTGCGGGGTGGCCACGAGGAGGCTCGCCGCCCCGAGGAACTGGGCCTGCGAGAAGGCCACGCGCATCTGTCCGATGACCTGCTCGGAACGGACGTCCCGCTCGAGGGTCTCGGTCGCGAAGTCAGCGGCGCTGAGCGTGCCCCAGACGGCGACGCCGGACATGCCGAGGACGAGCGCGGCCGCTCCGAGCGAGCTGCCGATGATCTTCGTGCGCAGCGAGACGTCGCCGATGCGGCGCCTGCGGGACGGGGTGGGTGCCGCGGAGGGCCGGACCGGCGACGGAGCCGGTGCGGGTCGCGTCCGCTCGGGGGCGAGGACGGCCATGGGGTTCTCCAGGGGTGGGGAGGTCGGGGTCAGGCCGCGGTGACGGCGTCGACGTCGAGGGCGAGCAGGAGGCGGCCGTCGAGCTTGTACGCGCCGCGGATTACCTCGCGGAGCTCGGAGGTGAGGGTCTGGGGCGGGGCCTCGAACTGGGCGTCGTCGACCTCGGCGACGTCACCGATCGCGTCGACGAGGAGCGAGACGGGCTCCCCACCGAGCTTGACGACGACCATCATCGGCTCGCTCGACTCGCGGGGCGGCAGGCTCAGGCGGGTGCGCAGGTCCAGGGCGAGGACCACCTGCCCCCGGAGGTTGACGAGGCCCGCGACCTCCGCAGACGCCAGCGGCACGCTGGCGGTGGCCCGGTACGGCAGCACCTCCTGCACCTGCCCGACGCCGATGCCGTAGAGGTTGTCCCCCAGGGTGAAGGTCACGTACTGGGTGCTCATCAGATCCTCACCAGTTCCTCGTCGAGAGCGGAGGTGTCGAAGGGCGCGATGCCCACCGCGTGGAGCAGGTCACCGACGTCGAGGAGCTCGGTGACGCGGTCCTTGATGACGGTCGAGCCGGTGAGCCCGGTGTCCTCGAGCCCGCTGCGGCTGGCGGGGTCGTCGGTGACGATGTCGACGATCTCCCCGACGACGACGGCGACCGTCACGCCGCCGGAGGTGAGCACGATGACGAGGAGCTCCTCGGGCTGCTCATAGCTCATGGCGCCGAGCACCCGGTCGAGACGGGCGACGGGCAGCAGGTCGCCGCGGTACTGGACGACCTCCCGGCTGCCGACGCGCTCGAGGCGGTCCGCGGGCATCCGCTCGAGGCGGGTGACGTCGGCGAGCGGGATGGCCACGCGCCGGTCCTCGCCGATGGCGACGACGAGCAGCTGCTGCTCCGTGCCGCTCGTGCGGAGCTCGGGCGCCCTGCTCGAGCGCACGAGCTGGCCGAGCTCGCCGATGAGGGCGCGGCGGGCGATGGCCTGGACGTCGAGGATGAGGGCGATGTCGCCGTCACCCAGCACCGTGGCACCGGAGTAGAGGCCGATCTGCTTGATCCGTGAGGACAGCGCCTTGACGACGATCTCCTCGTTGTTGAGGACGCGGTCCACGAGCAGACCGAAGCGCTGCTCATCGGCCTGGAGGACGGCGATCGTGTGCGAGGCCTGCTGCTGCGGCTCCATGCCGAGCACCTCGGCGAGCGAGAGGAGCGGCAGGAGTGCGCCACGCAACCGGTAGACGGGGGCGGTGCCGACGTACTCGAGCTGGCTCGAGTCGACGGCGACGAGCTCGAGGAGGTTCGTCTGGGCGATGGCGAAGGTCCGGGCACCGCAGGTGACGGTGAGCGCCGGCATGATCGCCAGGGTGAGCGGGATGCGCAGGCGCCACGTCGTGCCGGCCCCGGGCTGGGAGTCGACGTCGACGGACCCGCCGATCGCCTCGATCTTCGTCCGCACGACGTCCATGCCGACGCCGCGGCCGGACACGTTGGTCACCGCCTTCGCGGTGGAGAAGCCGGGCAGGAAGAGCAGCTCGTAGATCTCCTGCGGGGTCATCGCCCGCACCTGCTCCTCGGTGCGCAGCCCCTTGTTCACGGCGCTGGCCGCGACGGCGTCGGGGTCGATCCCGTGGCCGTCGTCGGCGATCTCGACGATGACCTGCCCACCGGCGTGGTAGGCGCGCAGGGTGACCTGGCCCTGCTCGGGCTTGCCGGCCGCGACGCGCTCGGCGGGCGCCTCGATGCCGTGGTCCACGGCGTTGCGCACGAGGTGGGTGAGCGGGTCCTTGACGGCCTCGAGGAGGGAGCGGTCGAGCTCGGTCTCCCCGCCGAGCATCGACAGCGAGACCTTGCGACCGAGCATGGAGGCGAGGTCGCGCACGACGCGCGGCATCTTGTTCCACACGTGCTCGATGGGCTGCATGCGCGTCTTCATGACGCCCTCCTGCAGCTCGGTGGCGATGAGGCTCAGGCGTTGCGCGGAGCGGGCGAGCTCGGCGTCCTCCCCGCGGTCGGACAGGCGGTCGAACTGGTTGCGGACGAGGACGAGCTCACCGACCTGGCGCATGAGGCTGTCGAGCAGCTCGACGTCAACGCGGATGGAGCTCTCGGCCGCGTTGCGGTGGTGCTCGGGCTCGGGCTGCTCGGCGACCGGAGCCGCAGGGGTGGGGGCGGCGGGCGCCTCGGTGGCGCGGCGCTTGCCGATGACCTTGCGAGCCGGCTCGGGAGCGGGCTCGGCGGCCGGCTCCGGCTCGGGGCTCGGCGCCGACTCGGGGACGGCGGCGGGCTCCGGCGGGACCGCGCCCTCCTGGACGGCGACGATGCGCGCGATCGTGGGCTCGACGTCGTGGTCGTCGCCGCGGCCGGCCTCGATGGAGGCGAGGATCGCGCGGAGGGTGTCGACGAGCGCGAGGAGCACGTCGGTGGTCGCCTGGTCCATCCGGCGGGCGCCGTCACGAAGCTCGGCGAGGAGGCTCTCCCCGGTGTGGGAGACCCTCTCGAGGTTCGAGTAGCCGAGGAAGCCGCTCGTTCCCTTGATCGTGTGGACCGTGCGGAAGATGCTGCTCAGCAGCTCGCGCGAGGTCGGGGCGCTCTCGAGCGCGACGAGGTCCTGATCGAGCTGGTCGAGGTTCTCGTAGCTCTCGACGAGGAACTCGTGGACGATCTCATCCATGCCATCCACCGGCGGACCTCCATGCATCCGTGTCGGTCTGTGCGCTTCCTGCGCACTCCCTGCTCATCGGTGCCCGCGCGGTGTTTGTGAGACGTCGGGGTGAACACACCACGGGCGGGCCCGCCGGTGGCGGACCCGCCCGTGGCGGAGTGGTGGCTCAGACGCGGAACTGGGACACCTGGGCGCGCAGGCCCTCGGAGATGCCCGCGAGCTCCGCGACGGCGCTGCTCATCTGGGTCATCGTCGCGCTGTTGTCCGCCGCGGCGGAGGCGATCCCCGTGATGTTGCCCGCGATCTCGGTCGACCCGGTCGCCGCCTCGGTCACGCTGCGCGACATCTCGTTGGTCGTCGCGGTCTGCTCCTCGACGGCCGAGGCGATCGTCATCTGGTAGTCGTTGATCTGCCCGATGATCTCGGTGATCTCCCCGATGGCGCCGACGGCCCCCTCGGTGTCCTGCTGGATCGCCTCGATGCGGCGGGCGATGTCGTCGGTGGCCCGGGCGGTCTCCTGGGCGAGGTCCTTGACCTCGCTGGCGACGACGGCGAAGCCCTTGCCGGCCTCCCCGGCGCGAGCGGCCTCGATGGTCGCGTTGAGGGCAAGGAGGTTGGTCTGCTCGGCGATGGTCGTGATGACCTTGATGACGTTGCCGATCTCGATCGACGAGGCGCCGAGCTTCTGCACCGTCTCGTTCGTCACGGCCGCCTGCGTGGTGGCGCGGGCGGCCACGGCCGCCGCCTCGCTGGAGCTCTGGGCGATCTCACGGATCGAGGCGCCCATCTGCTCGGCGCCCGCCGCCACGGTCTGGACGTTCTGGCTGACCTGCTCGGCGGCGGAGGCGACGACACCGGACTGGGCGGAGGTCTCCTCGCTCGCGGCGACGACCTGCGTGGTCGAGGCAGCGAGCTCCTCCGCACCGGAGGCGATCGTCACGGCGGCCTCGTTGACCGCGCCGACCGTCCCGCGCAGCTGGCGCATCGAGCGCCCCAGGTGCTCGGCCATCAGGCCGAGCTCGTCCCTGCTGGTCACCTGGGGCTCCGCGGTGAGGTCACCGTTGCCGAGCGCCTCGACGGCGGCCCGCACGGTCTCGACGGTCCGCATGATCTGCCGGATGACGACGAGAGCGACGACGATGCCGACAGCGAGCCCGACGAGCAGGACAACGATGAGGAGCACCTGCGTGCTCGCGGCCTCGGCCTTCGCCGTCTCGAAGTCCGCCGTGGCGGACCGCACCTGGTTGTCGATGCCCGCCGTGAGGATCTCAGCAGCCTCCTGACCGACGGCGGCGAGCGTCTCGTTGTAGTACGCCTCCATGGCCTCGAGGTCGCCCGAGCGGACCACATCCGCCCACGGCCCCCGGACCTCCTCGTGCCAGCCCTGGACCGCGGCGACGAGGGAGTCGAGCGCTGCTTCGTTCGTGGCGTGCTCACGGTAGTCCTCGAGGATCGCGACGACCTCCGTCTCGCGGTCGTCGACGTCGGCGAGGTAGGCGTCGAGCTCTGCCGCCGGGCGCACCGGCAGGGCGTTCGCGCGGAGGCGTGCTCCGTAGAACACTTCCTGGGCTTCGGCCAGCTCGACGATCGGGGTGACGCGCTGGTTGAACATGTCCTCCTGGTCCCGTGCGAGGCCGCGGACCTCGATGATGCCGACCACCCCGATGACGAGGGCGACGAGCGCGACGACACCCACGGTGGCGGCGATCTTCACCCGGACAGAGACATCGCGGAGCGAACGGCGGGAGGGGGCACTGGCGAGAGGTTCTGCCGACATCGGTCTTCCTTGTGGGTCGGTGGTCGTCCTGCAGCGGGCACCGGCGCTCCGTGGGTCCACCCCACCGCGTCGGGCAGTCCGCGGGGACGCAGGACGGCCGTGCGCATCCTGCGCACACCCCACTCGTCGGCAGTGACGCCGGCGTTGTGAGACGTCCGTCGAGGGCTCAGTGGGTGAACTGCGCGACGCGGGCCTGCAGGTCGGCAGACATCCGGGCCAGCTCGTCGGCCGCTCCGTTGAGCTGGCCGAGCACCTCGGTGGTCGAGGCCGCGGCGGTGGCCACCCCCGTGATGTTCGACGCGATCTCCTGCGACCCGGTCGCGGCCTCGGTCACGCTGCGCGCCATCTCGTTGGTCGTCGCCGTCTGCTCCTCCACCGCCGAGGCGATGGTCAGCTGGTAGTCGTTGATCTGGCCCACGATGCGCGAGATCTCCCCGATCGCGTCCACCGCGCCCGCGGTGTCGACCTGGATCGCCGCCACGCGACGGGCGATGTCCTCGGTGGCCTTGGCGGTCTCCTGCGCGAGGTCCTTGACCTCCCCGGCCACCACCGCGAAGCCCTTGCCGGCCTCGCCGGCGCGCGCGGCCTCGATCGTGGCGTTGAGCGCCAGCAGGTTGGTCTGCTCGGCGATCGACGTGATGACCTTGACGACGTCCCCGATCTCCTGGGAGCTCACTCCCAGCTTGGCCACCGTCTCGTTCGTGGCCGCCGCCACCCCGGTCGCCTGGTGGGCGACCCGGGCCGCGTCGTTCGAGCTCTGCGCGATCTCCCGGATGGAGGCTCCCATCTGCTCTGCCCCGGCCGCGACCGTCTGCACGTTGCTCGACACCTGCCCGGCGGCGGTTGCCACCACACTCGCCTGCGTCGAGGTCTCCTCCGACGTCGAGCCGAGCTGGCTCCCGCCGGCCGACAGCTCCTCCGCGGCCGCGGCCACCGCCTGCGCCGTCCCGGAGACCTCACCGACGAGTGCCCGGAGGTTCGTCTGTGCGGTGTCCAGTGCCTGCGCCATCTGGCCGACCTCGTCGGCGCTGTCGACGTCCGCGCGCACGGTCAGGTCCCCGGCCGCCATCGCCTGGAGCGCCGTGCGCATCCGGCTCACGGGACGGGTCACCGAGCGCTGGGTGAGCCAGCTGATCCCGAGCACGAGGGTCAGGCCGACGAGTGCGACGGCGAGGCTGACGGACTGGGACGTCGCCATCGCGTCGGAGAGGTCCTCCCCCGCGGCGGCCGGGGGGGGGGGGGGCCCCCCCCCCCCGGGGGGCGACGGGGCGGGGGGGCGCGGGGGGGGCGGCGGGGGGGGG
>NZ_VUKC01000012.1 GCF_009193135.1 Georgenia satyanarayanai | reverse complement strand
GCTGCCGGCCTGGGCCGTCGCCATCGCGCCGGAGCGGCCCCCCCCCGCGGCGGCCGTGTCAGCCGTGGCCCCGTCGGCCACGGCTGACACGGCGGCGTCGGTCAGCTCGTTGGCCTCCTGGATCTCCTCCCAGCGCGAAGTCGCGCCCTCCGGGTCGGCGATGGCGTCGTCGATGAACGCTGCCGTCGTCGCGAGGTACTCACGGAAGGCGGTCTCCAGGTCCTCCACCGCCGCCGCACGCGCTCCCTCGAGCGGCAGTGCCGTCAGCTGACCGAGGAGCTGCTCGACCGTGGCGGTGTCCTCCTCGAGGGCGACGACCTGCTCCTCGGGGTCGTCACGGACCAGGACCATGTACGCGCTCACCTTGAGCTCGCTGGCGCGGGTGTCGAGCAGCAGCACGCTCTCCTGGAGGTGTTCCTCGAGGGCCACCCGGGCGCTGGCGCGCTCGACGCTGGCGTTGCCGACCACCGTCGCGGTGAGGAGCCCGCCGAGGGAGAGGACGACCACCCCGACGAGCACGGTGAACTTGGTGCCGATGCGCGTGTCAGCGAAGCGGCGGCGCCGCCGGGGCATCGGCGCCACCGGCACCGAGGGGTCCGGGGTGGCGCGCACGTGGGGAGTGCTCGAGCGTTCTGGAGCCAACGCGACCATGCGAGTGTCCTTGCGTCCGGGCGGCCCGGCGCCACCGAGGACCCGTCAGGACGACGTCGGCGACCTCGCCGACCTGGTCCGCATCCCCGACCAGTGCCCGTCCTGATGATCTCGCCGGCGCCAAGCAGCGCTTCGTGCGCTTCCTGCGCACACCCGAGAACTTCGGCAGGAGATGTCTGGCGCTGAGCGGTTCCCGGCCACGATTCTCGTCGTGACCGCCGGGCCGCCCCGGCGCTCAGTCCTCGGGCGTGGGCGGGCGCAGGTTGCGCAGGGCGTCGAGGTCGGCGTCGTCGGCGCGGGCCGCGTCGCGGTTGGCCTCCTCGACGGCGCGGAGCACCTCGGCGCGGTTGACGGTCACGTGCCGCGGGGCTGCGATGCCCAGCCGCACCGTGTCGCCGCGCACATCGACGACGGTGAGGACGATGTCCTCGCCGATGACGATCTGCTCGCCGACCTTGCGGCTCAATACCAACACGCGGTCGACCCTACCGTCCGCCCCGGCTCTTGGCCGACCGTGCACCCGCCGCGCGTGCCGCCCTGCTCGCCTCGGACTCCATCCGCTCGGCGGCCTCGGCGGCGCCGAGGAGGTCACCGATGCCCGCGGGAGGAGCCACCGGCCGCTGCTGCGCGGGGGCCCGACGGACGGGCAGGCGGGCGAACCGAGCCGTCGCCGGGTCGGGCACGTCGACGGTCACCTCGTACCACTGACGCATGAGCAGGCCCTTGCGCAGCCGCTGGGCGCGCACCACCCGGCCGCCGAGCTCCTCGGCGCGGGCGAGCAGCGCGGTCAGGTCGGGACCGTCAAGCAGCAATCGCCTGTCCGACACCCACGGCTCCCACGGTCTCGATGGTCAGCGACGTGCCCGTCACCTCCGTGTAGGACAGCACGGGGAGGCGCGGGACCGCCAGTCCCGCCACGCGGCGCAGCGCCGGGCGGATCGCCGGGGAGCACACGAGCACCGCCTGGCGACCGCTCGCCTCGAGCGTCTCGACCTGGGCACGGAGCGAGGCGAGCAGGCCCTCGACCCGGTCCGGTGCGAGCGAGATCTGCGTGCCGTTCTCCCCGGGCCGCAGCGACTCGAGGAGCAGCTGCTCGGTGGCCGGCTCGAGGGTGAGCACCCGCAGCACCGCCCCCTCCCGCTGGCGGTCGACGATGATGTCCGCAACCGCCTGGCGCGCGGCCTCGATGAGACCCTCCGCGTCGGTCGAGACCTTCGCCCGCAGGGTCAGCGCCTCGAGGATGCGGCCCAGGTCGAGGATCGGGACCTGCTCGACGAGCAGCCCCTGGAGGACCCGCTGCACCTCGCCGAGGCTGAGGACCGCCGGGACCAGCTCCTCGACGACCGACGGGTTGGTCTGCTTGAGCCCCTCGACGAGCACCCGGACGTCCTCGCGGCCGAGCAGCCGGTCGGCGTGGGTGGAGGCGACCGAGGAGAGGTGGGTGATGAGGACGGAGACGCGGTCGACGACGGTCGCCCCGGCCATCTCCGCGCTGTGCCGCAGCTCGGTGGGGATCCACTTGCCGGGCAGTCCGAAGACCGGCTCGACGACGGTGCTGCCGGGCAGTCCCTCGAGCCCCTCGCCGAGCGCGAGGACGCGTCCGCGCGGCGCGGTGCCGCGCGCCACCTCGACACCAGAGAGCCGGATCGCGTAGGTGCCGGCGGGCAGGTCGACCGAGTCGCGGGTGCGGACCGGGGGCAGCACGTAGCCCATCTCCAGGGCCGTCTTGCGGCGCAGCGCCCGCACCCGTCCGAGGAGGTCCTGGTCGGCGGAGCCGCCCACCATGTCGACGAGGTCGGGGGCCAGGAGCACCTCGAGCGCGTGGACCCGCATCTGCTCGATGAGCGCCTCCGGGGTCTCGGCCGCGGGCTGCAGCGCCGCAGCGGTCTCGGTCGCCGCCTCCGCGTCGGCGACCTCCGTCTCGTTGGCCTTGATCCGCTGGGCGACGACGAGGAGGACGATGCCGACGAGGATGAAGGGCATCTTGGGGATGCCGGGGACGAGCGCGAGGACGACGGCGGCGCACCCGGCGATCATCAGCGCCGTGCGCGACTGCGAGAGCTGGGAGGTGGCCATCGTGCCCATGTCGGAGTCCGACGTCGCCCGCGTGACGACCAGACCGGTGGCCACGGACATGAGGAGTGCCGGGATCTGGGTGACGAGGCCATCACCCACCGTGAGGAGGGAGTAGGTCTCGATCGCCTCGCCCGCGCTCATGCCGAGCTGGACCATGCCGATGACGAAGCCACCGACGAGGTTGATGACCGTGGTGATGATGCCGGCGATGGCGTCACCCTTGACGAACTTCGCGGAACCGTCCATCGCTCCGTAGAAGTCGGCCTCGGACGCCACCTCCGCACGGCGGCGACGGGCCTCGTCGTCGTCGATGGCGCCGGCGTTGAGGTCGGCGTCGATCGCCATCTGCTTGCCCGGCATGGCGTCGAGGGTGAAGCGGGCGCCGACCTCCGCCGCGCGCCCGGCACCGTTCGTGATGACGACGAACTGGATGACGACGAGGATGAGGAAGATGACGAGGCCGATGACGATCGAGCCACCGACGATGATGTGCCCGAAGGCGTTGATGACCTCCCCCGCGTAGCCGTCACGCAGCACGAGGCGGGTGGAGGCGACGTTGAGTCCGAGCCGGAACAGCGTCATGACGAGCACGAGCGCCGGGAAGATCGAGAAGTCGAGGGACTTCTTGATGTACATCGTCGTGAGCAGCACGAGCATCGCGCCCATGATGTTGACCGCGATGAGGACGTCGAGGAGCGGCGCCGGCAGCGGGATGACGAGCAGCATGATGATCCCGACGACGGCGGCCGGGGCGGCGAACTGGGTGACCTTGCCGTTCTTCATCGGCTGTCCTTCCTGGGCTGGGGCATGCGGTGGGTCCCGGTGGCGGCGCCGCGGCGGCGCAGGGACATGACGAAGGCGAGGACGCGGGCGACTGTCTCGTAGAGGTAGTCGGGGACCTCGTGGCCGACCTCGCACATCGCGTGGAGCGTGCGGGCCAGCGTGATGTCCTGGACGACGGCGACCCGGTGCTGGGCCGCGCGTTCGCGGATCTTGGCGGCGACGTGGCCCTGGCCCTTGGCGACGACGCGCGGTGCGCCCTTGCCGGGCTCGTAGCGCAGCGCGACGGCCACGTGCGTGGGGTTGACGACGACGACGTCGGCGTCGGCCACCGCGGCGAGCATGCGGTTGCGGCTCATCGCGCGGGCCTTCGCCAGGCGCTGGCCCTTGACCATCGGGTCGCCCTCGGAGCGCTTGTGCTCCTCCTTGACCTCCTGCTTGGACATGCGCGTGGTCTTGCGGTTGCGGCGCATGACGACGAGGAGGTCGACGGCGGCGAGCGCGAGGCCGGCGACCACACCCCAGGTGAGGAGGGTCCGGATGCGCGAGCCGACCTCCCCGAGGATCTGCATGACCGACAGCTGGCCGGACTGCGCGACGATGGGGATGAGACCGACGACGGCGGAGTACAGGACGGCGCCGACGACGGCCGTCTTGAGGAACGCCTTGGCGCCCTGCCACCACGCCTGCGGTCCGAAGAGCCGCTTGGCCCCCTTGCCGAGGTTGAACTGCTCGAAGCGGGGCTTGAGCTTCTTCGTGGAGATGTGGACCCCGCCCTGCGCGACACCCGCGACGACGGCGGCGAGCGCGGCGACGGCGAGGAGCGGCGCGACGGCCATGATCGCGCTGAGCAGCCCGTCCCCCAGGGCGCGCACGGCGAGGGCCGGCTCGGGCGCCGCGATGACCTCGCGCAGCCCGAGCACGTGGCCCGCGGCGGCGTCGGAGCCACGCGTGACGACCATCGGCAGGGTGAGGACGCCCGCCCCGACGACGACCCACGCGGTGAGGTCCTGGGACTTGCCCAGGCTCCCGTCCTTGCGGGCCTTCCTCATCCGTTCCGGGGTGGCCTTCTCGCTCTTCTCCCCCGCGCTCTTGCTCATCGCACGACCTCCCCGATGCCCCGGATGGCCTGGTCGGTAAGCCAGTCGACGACGCCGGGCAGCGCCGCGAGCGTGATGGAGCCCAGGGTGAGGGTGATGAGGATCTTGAGCGGGAAGCCGAGGGCGAAGGCGTTGAGGGCGGGGGCCACGCGGGTGAGCAGGCCAAGTCCGACGTCGGCGAGGAAGAGGACGGCGATGAGCGGCCCGGCGACCTGGATGGCGGCGAGGAAGAGCTGGCTCACGCCCTCGGTGAGCTGCCCGGCGAGGGCGCCGAGGTCGAGCATGGCACCGAGGGGGAGCGCGTCGAAGCTGCGGGCCAGCCCGCCGACGACGAGCTGGTACCCGTCGGAGACGAAGAGCAGGACGACGGCGATGAGCTGGTAGAAGCGGCCGAAGGGGCCGCTGTTCGTCATCGTCATCGGGTCCAGCGCCTGGCCGAGCTCGAAACCGCCGAGCATGTCGATGAGCCGCCCGGCGGACTGGACCGCCGAGAAGACCAGGGAGACGAGGACACCGAGGCCGGCGCCGGTGACGGCCTCCGACAGTGCCATCGCGATGAGCGTCGCGGCCGTCACCTCGACCGGCACGGTCATGGAGGAGGCCAGCGCGAGCGCCAGACCCACGCCGAGCATCGCCTTGACGGTCGCGGGGATCGCCCGGTGGTTGAAGGGAGGGGCGATGACGAGGAACACGGTCACCCGCACGGCCGCGAGGATGACGGGGAGCACCACGAGGGCCGCGTCCACGCCTCAGCCGCCCAGCAGACCGGGGATCCGGTCGAAGAGCTCGTGGGTGGTGACGACCAGCTCGGAGATCATCCAGTTGCCGCACACGACGATCGCGACGGCGACACCGATCGCCTTGGGGACGAAGCTGAGCGTGACCTCCTGGATCTGGGTGACCGACTGGAGGAGGGAGACGGCGAAGCCGACGACGAGCGCGGTGACGAGGAGGGGGGCGGCGAGCTTGGCGGCCAGCCCCAGCGCCAGGGTGGCGATGTCGATGACGTTCGCGGTGTCCATCAGTAGCTCCCCACCAGCTGCGTGATGATGAGGCCCCAGCCGTCGACGAGGACGAACAGCAGGATCTTGAAGGGCAGCGAGATCATCGAGGGCGGGAGCATCATCATGCCCATCGCCATGAGCGCGGAGGCGACGACGAGGTCGATGACGAGGAAGGGCACGAAGACGACGAAGCCGATGATGAAGGCGGCGCGCAGCTCGGAGAGCATGAACGCCGGGATGAGCGTCTGCATCGGCACGGTCTCGGGGCTCTCCGGGTTGGGCATCCCCGCGGCGCGGGTCAGCAGCGCGAGGTCCTCCTCCCGGGTGAGGCCGACCATGAACTCCCGCAGCGGGCCCTGGGCAGCGTCGAGGGCGGCGGCGAAGTCGATCTGCCCGTCGAGGTAGGGCTGGACGGCGGCACCGTTCACGTCACCGAGCACGGGCGACATGATGAAGATCGAGAGGAACAGCGCGAGCCCGGCGAGCACCTGGTTCGGCGGCACGCCCTGGAGCCCCAGCGCGTTCCGGGTGAGGGCGAGGACGACGAAGATCTTCGTGAAGCTCGTCATCATGAGGAGCAGCGACGGCGCGACACCGAGGAGGGTGAGCGCGAGGAGCGCGATGATCGACGTCGAGGGGGTGCTCCCGGCGACGTCGACGTCGATGCCCAGGCCCGGCTCGGCCGGTGCGGTCGGCGCGGTCGGGTCCTCGGGGGGCACCGGGGCGCCGTGCGCGAGGGTCGCGCCCACGACGAGCACGGCCGCGGTGAGGAGGAGGACCGTGAGGACGCGGGGCAGCCAGGCCGCACGGGGGCGGGCGGTCGCCGCGCTCACCGGCGCACCCGGCTCTGCAGGACCTGCCACGAGGTGCGCCACGTCGACGGGGACAGGACCGAGCCGCCGAGGGCGGAGGGCGGGGTGGAGATCGGGGCGGGCACGGTGGACTCCGGGCCCTGCGTGCCGTCGTCCTGGAGCACGAAGGGAGCGGACTCGAGCTCGGTGAGGAGACGGACCTCGGTGTCGCTGACGCCGAGGACGAGGGTCCGCCCGGCGACGTCGACGACGGTGATGCCGGAGCGGCGTCCCAGGCTCTGCCGGCCGAGGACGGTGATCGGCAGCCGCCGGGCGGCGCCCCCGCCGGCACCCAGCCGGCGGGCGAGGAACCACAGCAGCGCGAGGACGAGCCCCAGCGAGAACGTCACCCGCAGCGCGAGCTCGAGCGTGTCGCTCACTGGGCCGAGGTCTCCGACACGATCTCGGTGATGCGCACGGCGTAGTCCTCGTCGACGACGACGACGTCACCGCGGGCGACGAGGCGGCCGTTGACCATGACGTCGGCGGGGCTGCCGGCGGCGCGGTCGAGCTCGAGGACGGTCCCGGGGGTGAGGGCCAGGACGTCACGCAGGGGCATGCGGGTGCGGCCGATCTCGGTGGTGAGGGTGAGCTCGACGTCGTACAGGACGCGCATGCTGCCCGGCGTGAGCGGGGCGCTGCTCACCGGGGCGGCGGTGGCGACGGTGCGGATGCCGAACCAGGCCTGGACGCCGCTGCCGGCGGTGAGGGCGAAGAGCTGGACGTCGCGGCCGGTGAGCGCGTCCCCGGCGGGCCGCTCCTCGGCGGCGCTGAGCACGCCGGCGCCGAGGCGCTGGGACGCGGCCTCGAGGGCGGGGCGCAGCGCCTCGGCGAGGGTGAGCGCCGCGGCGCCGGCCATCGCCTCCGCGACGGCCTCCTCGGCGATGACGACGAGCTCGGCGCTGCCCTGCCCGACGAAGCTCGCGACGACCGCGACGGCCTCGGGGGCCGGGCGCTCACCGGGCTCGGCGGGGCGGGCGACGAGGGGCTGGGACGACGGCAGCAGCCGTGCGAGCTCCTCGGCGACGACGGCGTGGGTGTCGACGGTGGTCGTGCTCATGAGTTCTCCTTGACGTTGACGACCAGCCCGGCGAGGCGGGACCCGTTGGTCCCGGCGACGGCCTGGGCGAGGACGCGGTCACCGACCACGACGTCCATGGGCTGGGAGCGGGGGTGGTGAAGCGGGAGGAGGTCACCCACGGCGAGGCTGACGACCTCCCTGGGGTGGACGGGCACGGGGGCCAGCCGGACGGCGACCTCGACGGGGGCGTTCTGCACGGCGCGGTCGAGGAGCTCGCGCTGCTCCTTCTCGGCGGCCTCCTGGGAGGCGCTGCGCTGGTCGGGTGCACCGTTCTCGCGGAGCACCGCGATGAGGCCCTCGGCGGGGCACATGAGGGAGGCCGTGGCGCGGTGCTCACCGGCGGCGATGGAGAAGGTCGCGCTGATGACGGCCGTCGTCGCCGTCATGAGCTGGAGGACCTGCGGGGAGTGCTGGAAGCGGCGCAGCTCGACGTCCACGGCGAGGATGCCGGCGAAGGCGTAGTTGAGGTCGCCCAGCACCCGGGTCATGAGCTCGCCGAGGAGCGCCTGCTCGATCTCGGTGAGCTCCCGGTCGGGGACCGCGCCGGGCTTACCGGGGCCGCCGAGCATCTGGTCGACCCAGGTGAGCGCGGACTCCAGCGGGAACTGCATGATCGCCGGACGGCGGTTGGGCCCGACGGCGCACACGACGAGCGTCGTGGGCGAGGGCAGGCCGCTGATGTAGTCGTCGTAGGTGCCCAGGTTCACCGTCTCGAGGGAGACCTGGGTGGGCACGCGCAGGCGCGCCATCAGCTGGTTGGACCACTGGCGCGCGAAGGTGCCGAGCGCGACCTCGAGGGTGCGGGCGTGCTCGCGCGCCAGGGTCATCGGCCGACGGAAGTCGTACACGACCGTGCCGTCAGCACCGGGAGAGGGGGGAACCGTCACATGGGTCCCCATCGGCGGCGCCGCGGTGTTGTTGAGGAGTCGCCGCCCGCCCGGCCTCAGCCGCCGGGCAGGCGCCGCGTCACTGCGTGACGAAGTCGGTGAAGTAGACCGTCAGCACCTCTCCGTCGTAGGCCTCGACGAGCCGCTCGGACAGCTCGGCCTTCAGCTCCTCGCGCCGCACCGGGTCGTTGACCTCGGCGACGGTCCGGCCGGTGAACAGGGCGATGGCGATGTCCGTCGCCTGCGCCGTCGCGATCTCCTCGACCTCCGCGACGAGCTCGATCGCGAAACCGAGCCGCAGGTAGTGGCCGTCGGCGAGGTTGATGTTGCGGGGCTCGATGGTCACCGTGTCACCCACCTCGGGCTCCTCGGGGGCGGCCGGCTCGGAGGGGCGCAGGAAGACGAAGGCTCCGACGGCCACGACGGCGAGGACGGCGGCGAGGACGACGAGCAGGCGGCCGCGGCCGCTGCGCGGCGTGGCCTCGGGCTGCGGGGGTGCGGGCGCCGGTGCGGCCTGCCCACCCCCGATCTTGCGGGACTGGGCCCCGATCACGCGCTTCTCGGGCATGTCAGGCTCCTTCCATGTCGTGGGCGGCCTCGGGCAGCAGGGTGCGGACCGACTCGGGCTGGGTGCTCAGGACGACGACGTCGACGCGCCGGTTGAGGTCGAGGGCGTCGGGGCCCTCGGCGGCCGGGTACGCGTCGCCGTAGCCGATGGCCCGCACCCGGGTGGGCGCGATCCCCTCGTGCTCGACCATGCGGCGCAGCACCTTGGTCGCGCGGTCGGCGGAGAGCTCCCAGTTGGTCTCGTAGGGCTCGGTGTAGGGCAGGGGGTTGGCGTGGCCCTCGAGCAGGATGTCGTTGTCGAGCGGTCGCAGGGTCGCGGCGATCGTGTCGACCACCTCGAGCGACGTGCGCGGCATCGCGGCGCTCGCCGGGGAGAAGAAGGTGTTCTCGCTGACGAGGCCGATGACGAGCCCACGCTCGGTGATCGCGAAGCGGACCTCGTCCTCCAGCCCCGCCTCCTCCAGCTCGGTGCGGATGCTCTCCCGCACCGCGTCGAGGTTCCGGGCCTCCGCCTGCGCCAGCTCCTGGGGGTTGCCGTCCAGCGGAGAGATGCCGGCAGCGCCGTCGACCGGGGCGATGTCCAGCGACGGGGCGTCACCACCGTCGAGCACCCCGCTCGAGCCGTCGACGACGGAGACGGAGGCCGATGCGTCCCCGAACCCGGCGGCGAGGGACTCCCGGAGCTCGTTGAACTTCACCTGGTCGACCTGGCTGATGGCGAACAGGACGATGAAGAGACACATCATCACCGTGACCATGTCCATGTAGCTGACCGTCCAGCGCTCGGAGTTCTCCTCCTCCTCCTCGTGGCCGCCCCGGCGGCGCCGCTGGGAGCTCACGCCGCCTGCCCGGCGTCGTCGTCGACCAGCTCGCCGGCCGGGACCATGCTGCGCAGCCGCTCACCGACGGTGCGCGGGTTCGCCCCCGCCTGGAGGGCGAGGAGCCCCTCGAGGCTGATCTCCATCTGGGCGCACTCGAGGTCGGAGATGCGCTTGAGGCGGCTGCCGATGGGCAGGAAGATGAGGTTCGCGGAGAGGATGCCCCACAGGGTGGCGACGAAGGCCGCCGCGATCATCGGGCCCAGGTGGCTCGGGTCGGAGAGGTTCTCGAGCACGTGGACGAGGGAGATGACCGTGCCGATGATCCCGATGGTCGGCGCGTAGCCGCCCAGGGAGTTGAAGAAGCCGGAGGCGACGCGGTCCTGGGCACGCTTCGTGTCGATGCGGTCCTCGAGCATCGTGCGCAGGTCCTCGGGGTCGGCGCCGTCGATGGCAGCCATCAGCCCGTCGCGGAGGAACTCGTCCTCGACCTCCTGAGCCGCGTCCTCCAGGGCCAGCAGCCCCTCGCGGCGCGCCCTGTCGGACAGGGCGACGACAGCGGCGATGGTGGCGCCCCGCTTGGGCGCCCTGGCGGTGAAGGCCTTGGGCAGCGTCTTGAAGGCGTGGACGGCATCGCGCAGCGCGCCGCCGGCGATCCCGGCGCCGAGGCTGCCGACGAACACGATCGCGAGCGGTCCGGGCAGCAGGATGGCCGAGAGGTGGACCCCCTCGGCGTTCATGAGGACGAACACGCCGCCGAACGCGATGGCGAGCCCGAGAAGAGTTGCCGGATCCATCAGTCCCCCTGGGGTCGAGTCGGCAGCGGAACGACGGGGCTCAGCTCCGGGCGGGCCGCGGGGGCCTCCGCCGCCGGCTGCAGCGCGCGGGAGATGACACCTGCGCGGTACTCCTGGACCATCGCGACGACGTCCGGCATGGTCTCGGCGACGAGGTAGCGCGTGCCGTCCATGAGCACGAGGATCGTGTCGGGAGTGCACTCGATCCGCTCGATGAGATCAGGGTTGATCGCGAACGGTTGGCCGGTGAGGCGGGTCACGGTGATCACGGGTCGGTTCCATCCTGGTTGCTTCGGGCCCGTCCATGAGCCCTGCACACTGCCTATCGTCCGCCGGGCCCGGACCTTGAGGGGTCCGGGCCCGTCGGACGTCAGCGCTTGAGGTTGACGAGCTCCTGGAGGAGCTCGTCGGAGGTGGTGATGATGCGCGAGCCGGCCTGGAAGCCACGCTGGGCGATGATGAGGTTGGTGAACTCCTGGGAGAGGTCGACGTTCGACATCTCCAGCGCGCCACCGGTGAGCGCGCCCCGGCCGCCCTCGCCGGCGGCGCCCACGGTGACGTCACCGGAGTTGACGCTGGCGCGGAGCATCGAGCCGCCGACCTTCTCCAGGCCCTCGGCGTTGGCGAAGCTGCCCACGGCGACCATGCCGACGGCGCGCTTGAGGCCGTTGGAGAAGGAGCCCATGAGGGTGCCGTCGGCGTTCATCGAGAAGGACTGCAGGACGCCGGCGCCCTGACCGTCCTGGCCGGCGGCCTCGACCGTGGTGAGGGACGCGAAGCCGGTGAGGCCGTTCATGTCGAGGTCGATCGGCGCGCCGGCGACGGTCACGCGCGGGATCGTGACGTTCTGCAGCCCGCCGCGGGCGTCGAAGGCGATGCTGCCGGTGCCGAGCGGGGTGTCGCCGTCGAGGAGCTGCACGTCCCATGTCGCGCCGGGCGTGCTCGAGCGCAGCGTGAAGCGCACGTCGAGGGAGGTGGCGGTGCCGTCGGCGGCGTGGACGTCGATGCTCCGCACGAGGCTCGTGCCGCCGACCTCCGCGTCGGAGGGCAGGTTGCCCGCGAAGGTGACGGTGCTCGTCGCACGGGCGCCCATCGTCGTCGACACGGGCAGCGAGAGGTTGCTCAGCGGCCCGTTCGCGTTGACGACACCGTTCGCGTCGGCCGCCCAGCCCATGACCTGGGCCCCGGAGGAGGTGACGAGCCGGCCGAGGCCGTCGAGGGTGAAGGCCCCGGAACGCGTGTACAGCTGCTCCCCGCCGGAGTTGACGACGAAGAAGCCGTCGCCGTCGATCATCATGTCGAGGCTGCGGCCCGTCTGCTGCGCGGCACCGGGCGTGAAGTTCGTGCTGATGCCGGCCACGCGCACACCGAGGCCGACCTGCGCCGGGTTCGTGCCGCCGTTGGCGCCCTGCGGGGCGCCGGGCGCGTTGAGCATCTGGGACAGGGTGTCCTCGAAGCGCGTCTGGGAGGCCTTGAAGCCCGTCGTGTTGGCGTTGGCGATGTTGTTGCCGGTGACGTCGAGCATCGTCTGGTGGGAGCGCAGGCTGGAGATGCCGGAGAAGAGGGAACGAAGCATGGTCGGGTGTCCTTCGGGTCAGGCGGCGGGGTCGGTGGGGGCCCCGCCGGCGGGCGGGGTGGCGGACGGCAGGGCACCGACCGTGGCGAGCAGGTTCATCGGGACGACGGCGTCACCGATGACGGCGCCGGGAGGGGTGACGGAGAAGTCGACGGCGCTGACGACGCCGCTGTGACGCACGCCGTCGGCGTCGAGGTAGCTGACGTCCTTGCCGACGAGCTCGGTGGCCGAGCTACGCATCTGCAGGTGGAAGGCCTCCTGCGTGAGCGTGGTGAGCTCGGTGAGCTGCTCCATGGTCGACAGCTGGGTCGTCTGCGCCATGAGCTCGCTCGTCGAGAGCGGCTCGGAGGGGTCCTGGTAGCGCAGGGAGGTGACGAGCAGCTGGAGGAAGTCGTCCTTCTTCAGGCCGCTCGCCGCCGGCGCGGCCGCGGCCGCGCTCGTCGGGGTGGGGGTGTAGCCCGCGGAGACGGGGTCGATGGGCATGGTCGTGCTCCTTAGGCGAGGAGGTCCAGGCCGCCGTGGCGGGCGGGTGTGGTCGGGGTGGGGGCCGGGGCGGCCGTGGTGGTGGGACGCTCGCCGTCCCGCGCGGGCGCGGGCCTCTCGGCGGCACCGCGCTGGTCGTTCCCGGACCCGAGGTCGAGCTCCGCGCGCAGACCGGTGGCGGCCAGCTCGCGGCGCAGGTCGTGCAGGGCGCCGCGCAGCGCGTCCTTGGCGGCGTCGGTCATGCCGTGGAGCTCGATGCGCACGCCGTCGGCCCCGATGTGGGCCGAGACCTTGACGGGCCCGAGGTCCTCCGGGTCGACGCGCACGTGGAGGGTGTGGTGGCCCTCGGGTGCCGTCCGCAGACGGGACAGGGCCGAGGCCAGCTGAGTGCCGAGCGGCTGCTGCGGCGGAGCGGCGGGCGCGGGCGCGGCGGGCTGCTCGGTGCGGGTGACGCCGTCCGCACGGGCCGGCTGGTCGACGCGCACGGCGCCCTCGACGGCCAGCGTCGGTGCCTCAGCCGCCGGACGCGGCTGCTCGAGGGCTCCGCGGGGTGCGGTGGCCGCCGTCGCGCCGGCGGGAGCGGGGACGGCCGCCGCGGGAGCGGGCTCGGTGACGACGGCAGCCGCCGGTGCCCCGCCCGGGGCGGGTCGCGGGTCCGTCCCGGGCGCGCCGGTGGCGGGGGCGAGCGGCTCGGCTGCCGGTGCAGCCGGGAGGGCGTCCACGAGACGCGGGGCGGGTGCGGGCTCGGCGGCCGCGTCGGGAGCGGACGGCGGACCGGCGGGTGCCCGGCCGGCGGGTGCCTGGTCAGCGCGCGCCGGCTCGGTGAGCGACCCGTCGGCGGCCACCTGGGCGGTGAGGGCCACGGCGGAGGTGGACGAGAGGTCCGCGCCCGCTGTTCCGGGAGCCACCTCGCCCGGCTCGGTCGTGGGCACCGTGGCGGTCCTGCCTGGCACGACGTCGGCACCGTCCTGCTGCCAGGTGCCGACGGTCAGGCCCGGGACGGCGGGGAGCTCGAGCTCCGGGGTCCCGGTGGCTCCCTCGTTGCCCTCGGCGCCCTCACCGGTGACCGGCCCGGTACGGGCAGCGGCGGGGCCGGCGGCGTCAGCGGGCAGGGTGGCCGCCGCGAGACTGGCGGCGAAGGCGTCGCCGCTGCCGGCGCGGCCGGCCGCGGGACGGCCGCCGGCCGGCGTGGCCGGGGCGGGCGCGGCGGGGATGACGATGCTCATCAGGCCCCCGTCGGCAGGACGCGGCGGATGGTGGTGGGCGGCGTCGTCATCTCGGCGAGCTTGACCTTCTCCCCCGGGTAGGGGGCGTGGATCCACATGTTGTCACCGGCGTAGATACCGATGTGGCCACCGCCGCGGGTGACGACGAGGTCACCGGGCCGCGCCTGGTCGATCGAGGGCACCTCGGTGCCGATCTTCATCTGGTCGCGGGCCACGCGGGGCACGTCCACGCCGAGGTCCTTCATCGCGAGCTGGACGAGCCCGGAACAGTCGAGGCCGCCCTCGGACAGGCTCTCCCCGCCCCACACGTACGGCACCCCGAGGTACTTCTTGGCCGACTCCACGAGGGCAGCACCCGTCCCCGGCGCGGCGGTGGCACCGTCCGCGGCGACGGCCGCCGGCGTCGTCCCGCCGGTGAGGGCGGAGGCGACCGACGAGGCGGAGACACCGGTCGTGGACTCGCTCGTGAGCGCGGCGGCGAGCGCGCCGCCGAAGTCGGTGGTGGTCGTCGGTGCGGGCGCGGCAGCGGGCTGGGTGACGGCGCTGATCGCGCTCTGCAGCTCGACCATCCGGGCCTGGACGGCGGCGATGCTCATCGGGTGGCCTCCCGCGAGCGCACGCGCTGGGAGGCGACCTCGTCGAGGGTGACCTGCTCGGCGTGGTTCTCCTCGGCCGCCTCGGCCAGGCGGTGGCGCTCGGCGAGCTTGGCGATGGTCGTGCTGCGACGGCGGGCCGCCGACCACTCCCCCTGTGCGGCCTGCTCGTCGGCCTGCGCGAGCTCGGCGACGGTGGCAGCCTCGACGGCAGAGGCGCTGGCCGCGGCGCGCGCGGCGACGGCCGCCTGCCAGCCGAGGACGTCCACCTGGGTGGGCAGGCTCGAGCTGTCGAGGGCCGCCAGGGCCTGGGCGGTGCGGGAGTCGGCGGTGCGCCGGAACTCGCGGCGCTGCACGAGGGCGGCCGTGGCGCGGTCCTCCTCGAGCTGGCGCAGCCGGGCCACGCTCTGCAGCCGGAACGGCCTCATGGCATCACTCCCATTCCCGCGACGAGCGCGCTCAGGTGGGCCCAGGACTGGTTCGCGTCGACCGTCTCGGCGACGTCCTGGCGGAGGAAGGCGTCGATCGCGTCGGCGTGCGCCACCGCGGCGTCGACCCTGGGGTTGGAGCCGGCGACGTAGGCGCCGACATCGATGAGGTCCTGCGCCTGGCGCCGGGCGGCCAGCACGGAACGCAGGGCGGTGGCCGCCGCCCGCTGCTCCGCCGTCGTCACCCGGGAGGCCACGCGCGAGATGGAGGCGATGGCGTCCACGCTGGGGAAGTGGCCGGTGACGGCGAGCTTGCGGTCCAGCACGACGTGCCCGTCGAGGATGGAGCGCGCGGCGTCGGCGATCGGCTCGTTGTGGTCGTCACCGTCGACGAGGACGGTGTAGATGCCCGTGACCGAGCCGGTCGAGCCCGTGCCCGCGCGCTCGAGGAGCTGGGCGAGCATGGAGAAGGTCGACGGCGGGTAGCCGCGCGTCGCGGGCGGCTCGCCGACGGACAGCCCGATCTCGCGCTGGGCCATGGCCGCGCGGGTGAGGGAGTCCATCATGAGGACGACGTCGGTGCCCTGGTCGCGGAAGTACTCGGCCACGCGGGTGGCGGTGAACGCGGCGCGCAGGCGCACCACCGGCGGCTCGTCGGAGGTTGCGACGATGACGACGGAGCGCGCCAGCCCCTCGGGGCCGAGGTCGTCCTCGAGGAACTCGCGCACCTCGCGGCCGCGCTCGCCGACGAGGCCGATGACGTTGACGGTCGCGTCGGTGCCGCGGGCGATCATCGACAGGAGGGAGGACTTGCCCACCCCGGAGCCCGCGAACAGGCCCAGCCGCTGGCCGCGGCCGGCGGTGACGAGCGTGTCGAGGACGCGCACCCCCAGGGAGAGCGGCTGGTCCACGCGGGCGCGCTCCAGCGCGGAGGGGGCCTGCGCGGTGACGGGCACGGAGTCGTCGGCGCGGAGCGGTCCCTTGCCGTCGATGGGCCGGCCGAGACCGTCGAGCACGCGCCCGAGCAGACCCTGGCCCACGCCGATGGTGAGCGGGTGGCCGGTGGAGCGGGCGGGGGCGCCGATGCGCAGCCCGTCGACCGGTCCGAGCGGCATGCAGCGGCTGGAGTCGCGGCCGAGCCCGACGACCTCCGCACCCACCGTCCACCCACCTGCGTCGATGTCGACGAGGTCGCCGACCGCGAGGGGCAGGCCGGTCACCTCGACGGTGAGCCCGACGACGGAGCGGACCACGCCCACCCGCTGGGGTTGGGCGACGGTGAGGGCGCGCTGCCACCGGCCGGTGGGCCGAGCGGTGGGCGCCGCCAGCTCGATGGTCACTCCGTGACCCCCAGGGCGTCGCGGACGCGGGAGAGGGCGGCGCCGACGCGCGCGTCGAGGTAGCCCTCCTCCAGCTCGCTCACCGCGTCACCGCGTCCGAGGTCGTGGTCGGCGACGAGCTCGACGCCGGCGGGGACGTGGAGCTCGCCCGGGAGGGAGGAGAGGGTCGCGGTGACGTGGGCGAGGTCCTCGGGGTTGAGGCGGACGCGCACCAGGCCCTCGTCGCGCACGGACAGCGCGCGGCGCAGCGCGGACTGCGCGGAGGCCTCACCGTCGCGGAGCTCGGCGCCCAGCACGGTCTCGGCGAGGTCGACGGCCGCGCGGGTCAGCGCGTCCTGGGCCTCAGAGAGGACGGGCGCGGAGCGGCGCCGGGCGGCCTCGGCGGCCTGTGCGAGCACGCCGAGCGCCTCCTGCGCCGCGGTCGCGGCCTGCTGGGCGAGGTCGGCCAGCTCCTCGGCGGCACGGCGGCGCTGCTCCTCGGCGTCCTGGGCCGCGGCCCGGGCGCCGGCGGACCAGCCGGCGGTGTACCCGCTGGAGTAGCCGGCCGCCACGGAGGCGGCCTCGGGGCGGGAGGCGTGGAGCGGGGCGAACACGGGGGCCGTGCGGGTGGGCTCACGAGACATACTCGTCATCTCCGTCCCGGCGCACGACGATCTGGCCGGACTCCTCGAGGGCGCGGATCACCTTGACGATGGCCCCGCGGGCGTCGTGGACCTCCGAGAGGCGCACCGCACCGGCGATCTCCATCTCGTCCACGAGGTCGAGGCGGGCACGCTCGGACAGGTTGCGCTTGATCTTCTCGGTGAGCTCGACGGACGTGCCCTTGAGCGCGAGCGCGAGACCGCTCGTCTCGGTCTGGCGCAGGACGAGCTGGACGGCGCGGTCGTCGAGGTGGATGACGTCCTCGAAGGTGAACATGAGGCTGCGGACCTGCTCGGCGAGGGCCTCGTCGCGCTGTCCGAGCTCCTCGAGGATCTGCTTCTCGGTGCTGGGGTCGGCGCGGTTGAGGATCTCGACGAGGGGCTGGATGCCGCCCACCGCCGTCGTCGTCTCGCCGGCGGTGAGGACGTGACCGGCCCGCCGCTGGAGGCTGTCGGCGATGGTCGCCACGGCCTCCGGGCTGGCCTGCTCCATCGTGCCGATGCGCATCGCGACGTCGGCCCGCTCGGCCGGCGGCAGGCCGGCCATGATGGCCGAGGCGCGCTCAGGACGCAGGTGGGCGAGGACCACGGCCATCGTCTGGGGGTGCTCCCCGTTGATGAGGGACAGGACCTGGCGGGCCTCGGCCTGCTGGAGGAAGTCGAAGGGCTGGCCGGCGAGCAGCGTGGTGAGCCGCCCCATGACGAGGCTGGCGCGCTCGGCGCCCAGGGAGTCCTCGAGGAGCCGCTGGGCGTACTCGAGGCCGCCGTGGCCGGCGACGGGTGCCCCGCCGGTGGCCTGGTCGTAGAACTCGACGAGGACCTGGTCGGCGATCGCGGTGGGCACCGTCTCCATCCGGGCGATCTCGGCGGAGATCTCCTCGACCTCCGGCTCGTCGAGAAGGGCGAGCACCTTGGTGGCGCGCTCGTGGCCGAGCTGGAGCAGCACGACGGCGGCCTTCTGCGGGCTGGTGAGGTTCACTGCTTGACCGCCATCCACTCGCGCAGGCGGTCGGCGACCGCGCTCGGGTCCTCGTCGGCCATCGCGACGACGCCCATGCGGGCCGTCTCGGTCGCGTCCGGCTCGATGACGCGCATCTCCGGGACGGGCTCGAGAAAGCTGGTGTCCGGCTCGAGGGGCTCCGGGGCGGGCAGCTGGCTGACCTCGAGCTCGCCGAGGTCGATGTCCTCGCGGTCCCGGCCACGCCGTGCGCGGCGCAGGACGGCGAGCAGGATGGCGAGCAGGACGACGGCGATGATGCCGCCGCGGATGAGGGCGTCACGCTGGGCCGCGGCAGCGGCCGCGGCGTCGGCGGCCGCCTGGGCGTCGAGCGCCTGCTGGGCGGCGTCCGCCGTCGAGGTGTCGAAGGCCATCTGCGCGACGGCCACCTGGTCGCCCCGCGCCACGTCGACGCCCGCGGCGACCGCGACGATGTCCTCGAGCTCCTCCACGGTGATCCCGGCGGCGGCGACCGAGTCGACGACGACGGACACGGACTGGCGGGTGACACCGCCGGGGTTGACGGTCGTCAGCTCGGTGACCTTGTTGACGGCGTTGTTCGTCGTCGAGTCCTCGCGGGTGTAGGTGCCGGCCTCGCCCCCGTTGGGCACGGCGATGTTGTCCGGGCCGAGCACGCCGCCGACCGCCTGGCCGCCGCCCTCGTACTCCTCGGTGCTGCGGGTCTCGCTGAGCGGCGGGGTGCCCTCCGCGGGGGTGAAGGTCTCGCTCGTGCGCTGGGTCGCGTCACGGCCGAGCTCGGCGCTGACCGACACGACGGCGTTGCCCGCGCCGAGCACCCGGTTGAGCATGGTCTGCACCTGACCGGCGACGCGCTCCTCGTAGTCGGTGGCGCCGTCGGGGCCGCCGCCGCCCGGGGAGGCGGTGAGGACAGCGCCCTCGGAGTCGACGACCGACACGTTCATCGGGTCCATGCCGGCGACGGCGGAGGAGACGAGGTTGACGACCGCCTGCACCGAGCCGGAGTCGATGGTCTTGCCCCTCTCCGCCTGGACGAAGACGGAGGCGGTGGGCTCGGGGGCCGTGTCGGTGAAGACGCTCTCCTCGGGCAGGGCGAGGTGGACGGTCGCGGAGGACACGCCGTCGAGCGCGCGCACCGTCTTGGCGAGCTCGCCCTCGAGGGCACGCTGGTAGCTGACCTGCTGCTGGAAGTCCGAGCTCGTCATGCCCATGTCGTCGAGAAGGCTGTAACCGCCCTCCTCGGTGGGCAGCCCCTCGGCGGCGAGCGCGATGCGCTGGTCGTAGACCGCCTCGGCGGGCACGAGGACCGTGGCGCCGCCGTCGGTGAGCTCGTAGGTGATGCCGGCGGCCCTGAGCTGGTCGACGACGGCGGAGGCGTCCTCGCCGGACAGGCCGCTGAAGAGCGGGCTCATCGTCGGGCGGTTGGCCCACGACGTCGCGACGACGACGCCGAGGACGAGCGCGGCGATCCCGATGAGGGCGAACGTCTTCTGGGGCAGGCTGAACTCCCCCACCCGCTCCCTCAGGCGGGTGAACGCACCGGTGACGGCGGCGGGCATCAGGCCTGCATCCGCATGATCTCGCTGAACGCGTCGACCGCCTTGTTGCGCAGCGCGACGGTGAGCTCGAGGGCGACCGCCGCCTCGGTGGCGGCGATCGTGTAGTCGTGGACGTCCTCGAGGTCACCGGTGACGGCCTTGAGCGCGAGGTCGGAGGAGACCTCCTGCTTCTGGCTGACGCCGTCGATGGCGGAGGCCAGCACGGCGCCGAAGGCGCTGCCGTCGGTGGCGGCCGGGCCCGGGGCCTCGAGGCCGTCGAGGTAGCCGGTGGGCGCGACGCTGGAAAGGGCTTCGATCGCGGGGACGGACATCAGCTTCTCCCGATCTGGAGTGCGGACTGGTAGCTCTCCCGGGCTCGGTCCACGACCGCGGCGCTGGCCTGGTAGCCGCGCTGGGCCATGATGAGCTGGGTCATCTGGCTGGACATGTCGACGTCGGGGTAGCGCACGTAGCCCTCCTCGTCGGCGAGGGGGTGGTCGGGCTCGTGCACCATGCGGCCCTCCGCGTTGCCGAGCTCGATGCCGGCCACCTGCGCGCCGGCGGGCTCGCCGTAGCTCATCGCGGTGGCGACGACGTATCGGGCCTGGAAGGCGGCGCCGTCGGTCGAGCTGGCGTTGTTGGCGTTGGCGAGGTTGTCGCTGACGGCGTCCAGCCACTTGCGGTGGACGGTCATACCGGTCGAGGCGATGCCGATCGCGTCGAAGGTCATCAGGCGCTCCTGATCGCGGTACGGATGGCGGTGAACCCGCCGTCGATGGAGCGGGTCGCCACCTGATAGCGCAGGTTCGCGTCGATGTTCGCCAGCGTCTCGGTGTCGAGGTTGACGTTGTTGCCGTTCTCGCGCGTGGGCTCGAGCGAGCGCTCGACAGTCGCCTCGACGCCGCCCTCGCGGCCGGTGCGGACCGCCTTGGCGAGGGCGTCCTCGAACTGCACCCGCCCGGCGAGGAAGCCGGGGGTGTTGACGTTGGCGATGTTGTCGGCGATGACACGCTGGCGCAGCGAGAGCGAGTCGAGAGCGCTCTTCATCGCCACGGAGGTCACTGAATCGAACACGTGGGTCGAACCCCTTAGTGAAACTGCGGGACGTGCGGCCGATCCGTGGCCTGGTGGCGAGCTATCCGTGCTCACCCATCCCTGATCGGCATCCGTCGGGGGCGTGTGAGGAGTTGATGGGGAGTTCTCCCCATTGAGCGGAGCCGGGCGGTCTGGCTGACTGGGGACACCCCCGGAACGCCGACGGCTGGATACCCGCTGCCCCCGGGCCCGGCTGTCGGCGCTTCTGTCGTGCCCGCCGGCGGACACGCACGAACACCGTGTGCCGTCCGAGCCCGCCGAGGACTCGGACGACACACGGTGTGTCGTGAAGGGTGGTCAGCCGGCGGCGTCGACGTACACCGGGCGGCGCGGTCCGCCGGCCCGGAGCACCTCGGTGAGCCGGGCCTGGCGTCGGCTGAGGACGAGCGCCTCGCTGAGTCGCTGGGCGACCTCGGTCTGACGGTCGAGGAGCACCTGGGCGCGCTCGCGCAGCGGCTCGGGCAGCGGCCCGAGGTCCGAGGGCGGCACCCAGGGTGGGGCGGGCGGGGTGACGTGGTCCCCGGCGAGCATCGCCTCGGTCTCGGCGACGTCGAGCTCGAGCTCGGCGAGGGCGGCCTCCCAGCGGGCGCGGAAGGTGTCCGGTGCCGCGGCAGAGACGTCCATCAGCCGACAGCCACGGCAGGCGTGCCGGTACCGGGCATGGCGGCAGCCTGGTGCCAGGCGTCGCGGAGCGGGCTGACGAGGGCGCGGCAGGCGGCGACCCTGGCGGCGTCGTGCGCCACGTTCGCGCTGACGAGCTCCGAGTACAGGTACGTATAGATCTCGAGGAGCTGGGGGCCGCCGTCCCAGACACTGACGTCCAGGCTGCAACGCAGCTCGTGGACGATCTGCTGGGCGTGCCCGAGCTGCTCGTTGGCGGCCGCGCGGTCCCCCGACTCGAGCGCCGCGACGGCGCGGTCGAGGTCGAGGAGCAGGCGGTCGTAGAGCATGGTGAGCAGCTGTGCCGGTGAGGCCGTGGCCAGGGACTCCCGGCGGAACTTGGCGAGCAGTGCGGCCTGGTTCATCGGTTCTCCTACTGCCTGCTGGCGCTGAGGCCGGCCATCTGGTTGGACAGCCAGCTCTGGGTGGACTGGAGCTGTGAGAGCCGCACCTCCATGGAGCTGAACTGGGCGACGAGCTGGGCGCGTCTGGCGGCGAGCCGCTCGTCCCACTTGGTGACCTGGCTCCCGAGGTCCTTGACCACGGACTCCTGCGAGGTGATCTTCGTGGTCAGCGTCCCGTCCTTCGCGTTGGAGGCTCGCGCGGCGACCTCGCCGACACGAGCCGCGACGGTCTGCATCATGGCCATCGTCCCCTCGGCGTCCTCGCTCATCGCCTTGTCGAAGGTCGCCTTGTCGAGGGAGACCTTCCCGTAGCGGTCCATGCTGATGCCGATGTCCGACGGCGACTTGCCGCCCACCGGGTTCGTCAGGGTGGACTGGACGTCGCTGGTGAGGAATCGGATCGCGGAGTCGCCGGAGAAGAGCCCGCCGGTGACGACCGTGTTGCCGGCACTGTTGGTCTCCGTTGTCGTCCGGGACCTCGACGCGATCTCGGACAGCACGACCGTCACGTTGCTCACGAGCTCCTCAGCCAGCTTGCGCTGTGCCTCGGCGTCGGAGGTGACCGTGACGGTGACGGGATCTGCGGAGACCTTGCTGACGGTGAGGTTGACGCCGTCGATGACGCCGTCGAACGTGTTCGTCGCGCTGGTCAGCTCCAGCGGCTCAGCGGCGGAGGGCCACAGCTTGATGGCGGCATCCTGCGCCTTGACGACGGCGTTCGTCGCAGAGGCGACGGCGGTTCCGTCGGACGTGTCCGTACCCGGATGGACGGAGAAGGCGTTGGCCTCCCCCGTCCGGCCCGTGAGCTGGAGGTGGTAGGTGGCGTTGCCGTCGGCATCGGTGCCGGTCCGCACCCTGGTCGCGCTCACGCCGGTCTTGGCGGTGAGCTCGTTGACGGCGGCGGCGATGTCGTCGGCGTGCGTGCTGGACGGGACGACCTCGTGACTCTCGCCGCCCACTGCGATCGTGAAGGAGGAGGGGAGGTCGGCAGGCTTGAGCAGCGAGACCTGGCCGGACGCGAGGCGGGTGACGGAGAGTTCCACGCTCCCCGGCTTTGCGTCGGGAGAGGAGGAGACGGTGACCGCGTCGGAGGAGGAGGACCCCTTCGTCACGGCCCACGAGTCGGCGTCGGCGACCTTCTTCGCCGCGGTCGCGAGGGAGGAGACCCGGCTGTTGAGGCCCTGGAGCGCCGTGACGAGGCTGGACGCCGCCGTCGACTTCTGCTTGAGCAGGACCTGCTGGTTGGCCTGGATCTTGACGAGACCGTCGATGATCGCGCCCGTGTCCAGGCCGCTGGCCATGCCGTCGATGCCGATGGTCATCCCGGCGTCCTCCCGTGGGTGTGGGTGATGGTGTGCGGCCGGCGGCCCGCCCGCAAGGAGCGGGCCACCGGCCGGTGGTGCGGTGCTACCGGGCCGGGCCCGGTGGCGGTCAGCGCAGCAGGGACAGGATGCCCTGGGGCA
>NZ_VUKC01000011.1 GCF_009193135.1 Georgenia satyanarayanai | reverse complement strand
CGCGCCCGTCGCCGTCCCAGTCACCGATGAGGACCTCGTCGGTGTGCCGGCCGTACTGGAAGACGTGCTCGGGCGTGCCGTCCCAGCCGTCGTTGAGGAAGAACCCGTACCGCTGCGGCCCGGGCTGGGGCTCGCCCGGCTCCTCCACGGCCGCGGCCTGGACGTTGAGCTCGGCGGCCGAGGCGAAGTGGTTGCTCCAGTCGCTGTAGGACGTGAGGAAGTCCAGCCGCAGGTAGCGACCCACGGTGGGCTCGAGCCCGATGGTCTGCGGTGCGGTCGACTGGGGCAGCATGCCCTCGGCGACCGGCTCGCCCCAGGTCTGACCGTCGGCCGAGACCCGCACGGCGTAGTCGCGCAGCATCCCGTTGGTGCCGCCCGACTGCCGGGGCAGGTAGCGCAGGGTCTGCACCGTGTAGTCGCCGCCGAGGTCGAGGGTGATGTGGTGCGGGCCCATGACGTCGTCCCACTCGGTGTGCCAGATCGTCGCCGGGTCGCCGTCGATCGCGTTGGCGGCGGGTGTCTGCGCCTCCTCGGTCTCCTCGCTCGAGACGTCGGCGACCGAGAGCTGGTCCTGCGGGAGGAGGTTCTCGGGCGCGCGGACCGGGACCTCGGGAGCCGTGCGCTCGATCGTCCCGATCTCCGGGCCGGCGTAGCTGCCGCGGTGCGCCGTCCACGTCGTCTGCGGGGTGAAGGAGCCGGCGTCCAGGTCCTCCGGGGTGAGGACGCGGTAGGCGGTCGTGCACGTGTAGCTCGCGCCCGGCTGGAGGTTCTGGAACCGGCAGTTCGGGGCCTCCGGCGGGTTGAAGCCCGCGAGGTTGGAGGACCGGGGGACGACCGAGACGACCTCGTCGGTGATGTTGGTGACCCGGTAGGAGAAGGACAGGCGCTCCCCGGGCAGGTACTCACCGCTCCCGCTCGCGTTCGTCACGCTCGGGACGACGGTGATGACCTCGCCCTCGGCGGCGTCGACCGTGACGGTGAGGGAGCCGGAGGACGTCCCCTGGTCCGTCGTCAGCGTGACCTCGACCGGGTAGCTGCCCGCGAACGCGTCCGCGGGGACGTCGACCGGGACCGTGACGGTCGCGGTGCCGCCGGCGGCCACGTCGGGCACGTCGGCGCCGGCCTCACCCCAGCCGTCGGGCAGGCCGAGGGACAGCGTCCCGCCGGTGAGCGCGTCGGAGGTCTGGTTGGTGACGGTCACGGCGACGTCCGCCGTCGTGCCCGCGCCCGCCGTGACGTCGTCGGCGGCGACGGCGGCGCACACACCACCGAGCCAGGCGAGGTTGAGCTTGGCGTAGCGGATGCCGCCGTTCCCGGCGTCGGGCTCGTAGAGGAGGCCGATGCTGCCGTCGGGCTGGGTGGCGAGCGTCGAGTACGCCATCCCGCCGGGCTGGAAGGTTCGGGCGACGGGCCAGGTCCGGCCGTCGTCGCACGACATCCGGATGGTGCCGTTGCTCCGGGTGCTCGAGCTGGCGGAGTTGGAGAAGAGGAGGACCTTGGCCTCGGCGGAGCCCTGCTCGGCGTTCGGGAACGCCCGCACGATCGAGGCGTTGTTCGCCGGGTCCGGCAGCTGCCGCTCGATGGTGACCTCGCCGTAGGAGTGCCCACCGTCCTGCGAGATCGCGACCTTGCGGTAGCCGGAGCGCTGGGAGTCGCGGGAGTTGAGCATGACCCGGCCGTCGGACAGCTCGACGGTCTTGTTCTCGTCCATCCCGGTGCCCACGGGCTCACCGACCTGCCAGGTCTCGCCGTGGTCGTCGGAGTAGACGCTCACGGCCTGGTAGGTGTCGAGCGCGGTGTTGATGATCGTGTACTGCTGGATGAGGCGGCCGGCGTGCGGGCCGTACCTGAGCTGGATGCCCTGGCCGGACGCGGCGAAGCGGCTGCGCCAGGTCTCCACGTCCGCCGTGATGTCGGCGGTGATCGTCCGGTGCGTCCACGTCTCGCCGTCGTCCTCGGACCGGGCGACGTTGGCGTGGATGACGTTGCGGTCGGCCGGGTCCACGCCGGGCTGGCTGTTGCCGAAGCCGCGGTCCAGCGAGTACACGTGGAAGTTGAAGATCGTGCCGGTCTCCCGGTCCACGATGTAGCTCGGGTCGGAGTAGCCGTGGATCGGCGCCTCCTCCTCGCCCTGGGCGACGACGGTCTGCTCGCCCCACGTCTCCCCGTTGTCGGTGCTGCGCCGCTGGAGGATGGAGTTGGGGCCGGGGGAGTCCGCGGCCGTGGGTCGCCCGTCGTAGGAGGCGAGGACGTCGCCGTTGTTGGCGACGGCGAGCGCGGCGATGCGGTAGTTGGCGAAGCCCTCACCGTTCGTCGCGAGCTGCTGCTCCTCGTAGAAGGGCTCCCCTCCCCAGGCGGCGTCGTAGTCGCGTGCATCCTCGGTCGCAGCGTGGACCGGGGCGGTGCCCAGCAGTCCGGTGGTCAGCGCAGCGGCCAGGCCGGCCGCCACGCGTCGTCTCGTCATCAGTGACATGTGGACCTTTCCGGGCGACATCGCCCGAGAGAGGCGCCCGGTGCGTCGTGCGGGTTGGACTCACCGTTGCGCCGTGACCAGTACGAGGTGTGGGTAGACACCTGACATCAGACGTTATACGACCAACATGTGTTGTCAACCCGTGGGGGCGGTGCCGTCAACCTTGACGGCACAGACGTGTCAACGTAGGTTGACGCCATGGCCGGCACCGAGGAGGTCCCGATGAGCGCACTCGCCCAGTCCGTCGACGACGACGGTGACGTCGTCGCCGCTCTCCACGCCCTCTCCGTGCTGCGCAGGCAGGCCGACCGCCGGGAGGCCCTGCTCGTCAGGCGCGCCCGCGCCCGCGGGCTGACCTGGGCCGAGATCGCCGTCCTGCTCGGCGTGTCCAAGCAGGCGGTGCACAAGAGGTACGGCGGCTCCCGGCGCGAGGCACGCCCGCACTGAGCGTGCTCGCGCCGGTCGCTCAGCCGGCCAGGTGCGGACCCTCGCTGAGCGGCGGTGCCGGCAGGAGGGCGACGACGTCGCCGCTGTTCGCCGAGCGGTAGGCGGCGTCGATGACGGCGATCGAGTCCCGGGCCTCGTGCACCGTGTAGTCCGGCGACGTGCCGGCGAGCAGCGAGTCGACGACGTGACGGAGGTAGCGCTCCAGGGCCACCTGCCCGGCGTCGGCGGCGAGGGCGTCCGCGCCGTCGGGCCCGAACACGCCGATGGCCGGCTTGTCGTCGTCGGCGACCGCGTGGCCGTGCGACCCGAGCAGGCGCAGGGAGCTCGTCGTCGGGGTCGTGCCCGGGGCGAAGGGGACGCGTCCCAACGTCACCGTGGCGGTGACCCCGCGGTCGAGCAGCAGGCTGACGACGGCACTGTCCTCGACGTCGTGGGCGGCGTGCAGCTCGGAGAACAGGCTGCCGGTGAAGGCGTGCACCTCGCGGACCGGCAGGCCCGTGAGGTACCCGATGGCGTCGACGCAGTAGCCGAGGAAGTTGAGCACCTCCCCGCCGCCGGACAGGGCCGGGTCGACGACGAGCTCCGGACGCTCCACAGAGGTCGCGAAGTGGGCACCGGAGGCGAAGAACTCCATGTCGACGTGCCGCGGCAGGCCCACGTGGCCGGCGTCCACCCAGGCGCGCGTGCGGCGCAGGGCGGGGGCGTGGGTGCGGTTGACGACGGCGCACAGCCGTCCGGTCCGCTCGGCCGCGGCGACGAGGGCGTCGGCGTCGTCGAGGGTCGTCGCCACCGGCTTGTCGACGAGGACGTCGACGCCGGCGAGCAGCGCGGCGAGCGCGAGCCGGGCGTGCCGGGTCGGCGCCCCGCACACGACGACGAGGTCGACGCGCGCGGGGTCGAGGATCTCCTCGACGTCCTCGGTGTAGCGCACGCCGGCGCGCTCGGCTGTGGCACGGGAGTCGCCGCGCACCCACTCGGGTGCGGAGGGTTCCTCGGCCACGGCGACGAGCTCGACGCGCTCGTCCTGCTTGAGGATGCGCAGGTAGTCCGCGGCGTGCCGCACCGCGGAGAGGACACCGATCCGCAGCACCATCACAGGACCTCCTCGGCGTTGACGTGCGCCCCGACCTCGGGGTCGCCCTCGATCTCGGTGACGTGGACCCGCCGCCCGGTGACGAGCGAGCGCTGGGCGGCGAGCGCGCCCGCCAGCGCCGCGCGGACCTCCTCGGGCCGCACGAGGCACTCGGCCTCACCGGTGACGACGTCGGCCCAGTGCTCGAGCTGGTCGCGCAGCGCACCGTCGAGGGACAGCGGCGCCGGGCGGGCGGCGTCGGACGTGAGGCCGGGCTCGTTCTCGGTCGTGTGGCTCAGCGTGCCCCCGGAGCCGACGAGCACGACGCGGCGCAGCATGTCCCCGCGCTGGCGCAGGGCGTAGCACAGCTCGAGGGTGGCGAGCCCGCCGTCGGCCGTCCGGAGCTGCACCTGGAAGGAGTCCGGGGACTCCATGTCGGGGGAGAAGGTCCGCATCCCGCGGGCGAAGACCTCGGTGGGGGCCGACCCCAGCAGCCAGGTGGCGGCGTCGAGGATGTGCGTGCCGTTGTGCACCGGGTGGCCACCGGACAGGGCGGGGTCCAGCTGCCAGCTGCGCCAGCCGCCGGGCCAGGCGTGGCCGGTGTACCAGCTGATGTGGAGGAGCCGGGGGTCCCCGACGCGTCCGTCGCGGACGGCCTGGGCCAGGCGGCGCACGGCGGGCTGGAAGCGCACCGTCTGCCCCACCATGAGGCTCGTGCCCGCGGTCGCGGCGACCATCGCGTCGAGCTGGCCGAGGGACAGGGCGGCCGGCTTGTCGACGTGCACGTGCTTGCCCGCGCGTCCCGCGGTGATCGTCCAGGGTGCGTGGCCGGGCGTCGCGTTGACGACGTCGACGGCGTGGACCGCCGGGTCGGTGACGGCGGCCTCGATGTCCGTCGTGGCGCGTGCCCCCGCCAGGCTGGCGAGCTCCTCGGCGCGGTCGAGGTCGGTGCCGGCGACCCACGCGACGCGCAGCCGTGGCACCTGCCGCAGCGCGAGAAGGTGCTCGCGGGCGAAGGCGCCCGTCCCGACGACGGTGACGAGTGCCGTCATTCCTGGTCCTCCAGTCCGGCGGTGGCGGAGGTGCGCTGGGGGCGCACTCCCTCCAGTGTCCGCACGATCGGCTCGTAGTGCCGCCCGACGGAGGCGATGAAGGCGTCGGCGTCGCCCTCCTCGGCGGCGCGCAGCATGTCCCCGTGGGCCATGGCCGTCTGGACCATGTCGGTGGACGGGGCCACACCGAGGCTCGGCATGACGGCGGTGTGGACGTCCCAGAAGGCACCGACGAGCTGACCGACGAGCTCGTTGTCGATGCGCGCGAGCAGGGAGGTGTGGAACGCGCGGTCCTGGGCGGGGAACACCCCTCCGCGCTCGGCGAGGGCGACCATCTCGTCGACGAGGTCGTGGAGGTCCTTGTTGTAGGTGCCGCGCATGGTGGTCGCGACCTGCTGTGCCATCGCCGTGTCGAGGGCCTGGCGCACCTCGACGATGTCCCGCAGGGCGCGCAGGTCGTCGCCGGGGATGAGCACGCCGCGGAAGACGAGCGACTCGACGAGCGCGTCCAGGCTCATGTCGCCGACGAAGGTCCCGTGGCCGTGCCGCACGGAGACGATGTTGAGCGTCGTCAGGGTGCGGACGGCCTCCCGCACGTTGGAGCGGGAGACGCCGAGGAGGTCGCACAGCTCGGACTCGGTGGGCAGGCTGTCGCCCGGTTTGAGCCCGTTCGCGAGGATGTACTCCTTGATCTGGTCGGCCGTCGTGGGCCGTCGTCCAGCGGATGCGTGGCCGCCGCCGGTCGCCTGTGACCGTGCCGTGATCGCCATGCCTTGACCTTTCGCTGATGGGGAGACTAGGGTCAGCCTACTACGTCAGACATCAGACGTCATCTGTCTCATAGGAGAGCTCATGCGGACATTGTCCTTCACCCGCCCCCGCCGGGCCGCCGGCCTCACGGCCGCCGTCCTCGTCGGAGCGCTCGCGCTCAGCGCCTGCGGTGGCGGTGACGCCGAGGAGCCGGCGGGCGACGCCACCGGCTCGTCCACCCCGGCGGGCGAGATCGACCCCGACGCCGTCATCGAGGCGGGCATCTCGTACCCGCTCAGCGGCGGCTTCGACCCGATGACCACGTCCGGTGCGGTCACCGTGGCGGCCAACTGGCACACCCTCGAGGGACTCACCGAGCTCGACCCGGTAACCCGTGAGGTCTACGCCGCCCTCGGCGCCGAGCTCCCCGAGCAGATCGACGACACGACGTGGCAGGTGACGCTGCGCGAGGGCGCGGTGTTCCACAACGGCGACCCCGTCACCGCCGACGACGTCGTCTACAGCTTCGAGCGCGTGATGGACCCGGCGAACACCTCGCTGTACGTCTCCTTCATCGACTTCGTCGAGTCGGTCGAGGCCGTGGACGAGACCACGGTGCAGATCAACCTCGAGCACCCCTTCAGCCTCACCCCCGAGCGCCTCTCGGTCGTCAAGATCGTCCCGCAGGCCGTCGTCGAGGCCGACTACGAGGCGTTCAACGCCCTGCCCACCGGCACCGGCCCCTACGTCCTCACCTCCGCCACCCCGGACGACTCGATCACCTTCGAGCGCTTCGACGACTACACCGGCCCGCGCCCGGCCCAGGCCGCCGGCATGAACTGGAACCTCCTCGCCGACGCCGCAGCCCGCGTCACCGCGATGAGCTCGGGCACCGTCCACGCCATCGAGGACGTCCCCTACATCGACGTGCCGGCCCTCGAGGGGCAGGTCGACATCGAGTCGGTCCAGTCCTTCGGCCTGCTCTTCATGATGTTCAACACCGACCTCGAGCCCTTCGACGACGTCCGCGTGCGCCAGGCCTTCCACCACGCCCTCGACGTCGAGTCGATCATCGAGACCGGCATGCTCGGCAACGCCACCGCCGCGACGAGCTTCCTGCCCGAGGACCACCCGAACTACACCGAGGCCTCGACCGTCTACTCCTACGACCCGGAGCGCGCCCAGGAGCTGCTCGCCGAGGCGGGCGTCGACTCCCTCGACATCACGCTGCTCACGACCGACACCGGCTGGGTGGCCGACGTCGCCCCGCTCATCAAGGAGGACCTCGACGCCGTCGGGATCAACACCACCCTCGACATCGGCCAGTCCGGTGGTCAGTACACCAAGGTGGACAACGGCGAGCTCGAGGTGATGGTCGCCCCCGGGGACCCCTCGGTCTTCGGCAACGACCCCGACCTCCTCATGCGCTGGTGGTTCGGTGACAACGTGTGGCCCAAGGACCGCTACCGCTGGGACGACACGCCCGAGTACGCCGAGCTCACCTCGATCCTCGACGAGGCCGTGCGCACCGAGGGTGAGGAGCAGCAGGAGCTGTGGAACCAGGCCTTCGACCTCATCGCGGAGCAGGCCGTGCTCTACCCGCTGTTCCACCGCCAACTGCCCACCGCGTGGAGCGGCGACGAGCTCGTCGGCTTCGCCCCCGTGCCGCTGACCGGGCTCTCCTTCCTCGACGTCGGCGTCGTCGCCGAGTGATCAGCCGGTGCGGCGGCCGGCACCCCGGCCGCCGCACCGCCCCACCCCTACCTAAGGAGCCCAGAGCGTGACCGCACTGCTGCGCCTGACGGGTCGGCGCCTCCTCCAGCTGCCCGTCATGATCCTGGGGATCACCCTCCTCGTCTTCGTCGTGATGTCCTTCTCCCCGGTGGACCCCGCCATCAACGCCCTCGGCGAGGGCGCCTCCGTCGAGGCGCGCGAGGCGTACCGGGAGGCGAACGGACTCAACGAGCCGCTCTGGACCCGCTACCTGCTGTTCCTCGGGGGGCTGCTCCAGGGGGACTTCGGCACCTACAGCGCCCGTCAGGTCCCCGTCGTCGACGAGATCGTCCGCGCCTTCCCGATCACCCTCCAGCTGACCTTCCTCGGCCTGTCGATCGGCATCGTCGCCGCCTTCGTCCTCGGTGTCGTCGCCGCGCTCTACCGCGACCGCTGGCCCGACCAGGCGATCCGGCTCATCTCGATCGTCTCGCTGGCCACCCCCTCGTTCTGGCTGGCCGTCCTCCTCATCCAGGGCTTCACCCTCGGCCTCGGGTGGCTGCCCGGCTCCGGGCCGCTGCCCGCCTTCACCGAGGACCCCGGCGGCTACCTCGCCCGGATGGCGCTGCCGGCGTTCGCCGTCGGCCTGCCGCTGTCCGGCTCGCTCACCCGCGTGGTGCGGACCGCGGTCGTCGAGGAGCTCGACAAGGACTACGTGCGCACGGCGATCGGCGGCGGCGTCAGCCGCGTCGAGGTCGTCGGCCGCAACGTCCTGCGCAACGCCCTCATCACGCCCATCACCGTCCTCGGCCTGCGCATCGGCTACGCCATGGGCGGTGCCGTCGTCATCGAGGTCATCTTCGCGCTGCCCGGCATGGGCACGCTCATCCTCTCCGGTGTCACGGCCAACGAGCCCAACATCGTCCAGGGCGTGACCCTGACCGTGGCGCTCGCCTTCGTCATCATCAACATCGTGGTCGACATGCTCTACCTGCTCGTCAACCCGCGGATCAGGACGGTGTGACCGTGCGACGCAAGCTCACCGAACGTCTCTCCACGCCCGGGCTGCGGCTCGGCTCGCTGCCCCTGGGCGCCAAGATCTCCCTCGGCGTCGTCCTCCTCGTCGCGCTCGCGGCCGTGTTCGCGCCGCTCGTGGCCACCCACGGCCCGCTCGCCAGCGGCGCCCCGGTGCAGCCGCCCAGCGGCGAGAACTGGTTCGGCACCGACCGCCAGGGGCGCGACATCTTCTCCCGCGTCGTCTACGGCGCCCGCTACTCCCTCGTCATCGGCCTCGGTGCCACGCTCGTCGCCCTCGCCGCCGCGGCGATCTTCGGCTCGATCGCCGCGACCGCCGGCAAGAGGGTCTCCGAGGTCATCATGCGGGTCATGGACATCGTCATGTCCTTCCCCGGCATCGCCCTCGCCGCCGTCTTCGTCAGCGTCCTCGGCCGCTCGCTGCCGGTGCTCGTCCTGACGATCGCCTTCCTCTACACCCCGCAGCTCACCCGCGTGGTCCGCGCCAACGTGCTGGCCGCCTACGGGGAGGACTACGTCGCCGCGACGAAGGTCATGGGCGCCTCGACGCCGTGGATCGTCGTCAAGCACGTCGCCCGGAACACCATCGCGCCGGTCATGGTCTTCGCGACCGTCCTCGTCGCCGACGCGATCATCTTCGAGGCCTCGCTGTCCTTCATCCAGGCCGGCGTGCCCGACCCGGACCCCTCGTGGGGCAACATCATCGCCGCCGGCCGCGACCTCGTCATGAGCGGCTACTGGTGGGCGACCTTCTTCCCCGGCCTGGCGATCATGATCACCGTCCTGTGCCTCAACATCTTCTCCGAGGGACTCACCGACGCGATGGTCGCGCCCAAGCCGGCCGGCAAGGGCCTCACCGCCCGCGACGAGGTCGCCGCCCCGGCCCGCGCCGCCGCCGCGATCCACGCCCCCGCGCCCGGCACCTCGCTGGAGGAGCAGCTCGCCCAGCTCCGCGACGTCGAGCTCGCCCGCGGTGACCGCCTCGTCTACGACCGCGACGAGCCGCCGCTGCTCGAGGTCCGCAACCTGTGCATCCGCTTCCCCGAGCGCCACGGCGACGTCAACATCGTCGACAACGTCTCCTTCACGGTCCGCCCGGGCGAGACGATGGCCCTGGTCGGGGAGTCCGGCTGCGGGAAGTCGATCACCGGCCTGACGATCATGGGTCTCGTCGACCGCGCCGCCGAGGTGAGCGGCGAGATCCTCTACAAGGGCCGCGACCTGCTCACGATGTCGGCCAAGGAGCGGGGCGCGCTGCGCGGCCACCACGTCGCGATGGTCTACCAGGACGCCCTCAGCTCGCTCAACCCCTCGATGCTCATCCGCACCCAGATGAGGCAGCTGACCAGGCGCGGCGGGACCCGCACGGCGGAGGAGCTCCTCGAGCTCGTCGGCCTGGACCCCGAGCGGACCCTGGGCAGCTACCCGCACGAGCTCTCCGGCGGCCAGCGCCAGCGCGTGCTCATCGCCATGGCGCTGACCCGCGACCCGAGCCTCATCATCGCCGACGAGCCGACCACCGCCCTGGACGTCACCGTCCAGGCCCAGGTCATCGACCTGCTCAACGAGCTGCGCGAGAAGCTCGGTTTCGCGATGGTCTTCATCAGCCACGACCTCGCGCTCGTCGCCGAGCTCGCCCACCGCATCACCGTCATGTACGCCGGCCAGGTCGTCGAGCAGGCCCCCACCCGGGACCTGCTCACCGAGCCCGTCCACGAGTACACCCGCGGTCTGCTCGGGTCGGTGCTGTCCATCGAGTCCGGTGCCGACCGCCTCCACCAGGTGCCCGGCACGGTGCCCTCCCCGCGGGACTTCCCCGCGGGAGACCGGTTCGCACCGCGCTCCTCGCGGCCGGACGTCGGCCTGGAGGAGACGCCCGTGCTCCGCCGCATCGAGGGCACCGAGCACTACTACGCCGCGCACGTCGACGACGCGCCGGTCCTCCCGACAGGAGCCCTGCGATGAGCCAGACCACCGGTGCCACGCCGGTCATCGAGCTGCGCGACGTCCGCGTCGTGTACTCCGCCCGCACCGGCACCCTCTTCACGCCGGTCAAGGTCAACGCCGTCGACGGCGTGAGCCTGAGCGTCATGCCCGGCCGCACCCTCGGCATCGTGGGTGAGTCGGGCAGCGGGAAGACGACGACGGCGCGCATCCTCCTCGGCCTCGAGCAGCCCACCTCCGGGGAGGTGTGGTTCAAGGGCCACCTCACCGGCAGGCGCAAAGCCCGCCAGCGCAAGGAGATCGGCCGGGTCGTGTCCGCGGTCTTCCAGGACCCCGCGACGGCGCTCAACCCCCGGATGGTCATCCGCGACGCGCTGCGCGACCCGCTCGACGTCCACGGCATCGGCAGCGGCACGGAGCGTGTGGCGAAGGTCCGCGAGCTCATCCAGCTCGTCGGGCTGCCGACGTCGGCGCTCGACATGCTGCCCACCCAGCTGTCCGGCGGGCAGCGGCAGCGCGTCGCGATCGCCCGCGCCCTCGTCCTGGACCCGGACGTCATCGTCGCGGACGAACCGACGTCGGCGCTCGACGTCTCCGTCCGCGCCCAGATCCTCAACCTGCTCGCCGACATCAAGTCCGAGCTGGGCCTGGCGATGGTCTTCATCTCCCACGACATCCAGACGGTGCGGTACGTCTCGGACGACATCGCCGTCATGAACCGTGGCGGGCTCGTCGAGCTCGGCCCCGCGGAGGAGGTCTTCACCCACCCGGAGGACGCGTACACGCGGACGCTGCTGGGCGCCGCACCGTCCCTCCTTGCGGGGTGAGCGGCACCTCCCAGCCACACCCGACGACAGCACCGAACCACCCGCGGCCGCGCGCCGCCCCCGAATGGAGCCTCTTCGTGACCACCACCAGCTTCCGCGGCATCATCCCCCCTGTCATCACCCCGCTGACGACCGGCGGTGACGTCGACACCGCGACCCTCACCTCGGTCGTCGAGCACCTCGTCACCGAGGGGGTCGACGGCGTCTTCGCCCTCGGCTCCACCGGTGAGGTGGCCTACCTCGACGACGCCCAGCGCGACGTCGTCGTCCGCACCGTCGTCGCCGCCGTCGCGGGCCGCGTCCCCGTGCTCGTCGGCGCGATCGACACGACGAGCGGGCGCGTCGCCCAGGCCGCCCGCCGGGCCGCCGCGGCCGGCGCCGACGCGATCGTCGCCACCGCGCCGCTCTACGCCATCAACGACATGGCCGAGGTCGAGGGCCACTTCCGCGCCGTCGCCGCGGCCACCGAGCTGCCGCTGTTCGCCTACGACATCCCGGTGCGCGTGCGCACCAAGCTGCCCGCCGCGCTCCTCGTGCGTCTTGGCACCGACGGCGTCCTCGCCGGCGTCAAGGACTCCTCGGGCGACGACGTCGGCTTCCGCCGCCTCGTGGCTGCCAACGCGGCCGCGGGCCGCCCGCTCGCCGTCCTCACCGGCCACGAGGTCGTCGTCGACGGCATGCTCCTGCTCGGCGCCGACGGTGTGGTCCCCGGCCTCGGGAACGTCGACCCGGGCGGCTACGCCCGCCTGTGGCAGGCCGCCCAGGCCGGCGACTGGGCCCGCGCCCGCGAGGAGCAGGACCGCATCGCCGCCCTCTTCGAGATCGTCTTCCAGGCGCAGGGCCGCTCGGGCGACGCCGCAGGCGTCGGCGCCTTCAAGGCGGCCATGCACCACCTCGGTCTCATCCCGAGTGCGCGGATGGCCTTCCCGGTCGAGCCGCTGGACGAGGCGACGGTCGCCCGCATCGCCGCGATCGTCGACGCCACCATGCCGGCCCGCGTCTGATGATCCCGGACCCCCGGGTACCCTGTCCGCCGACAGCCGAGCTGTCCACGCCACGATTGTGAGGAGCGCACGTGAGTGACGTCGTCGTCGGGGTCGACCTCGGGGGGACGAAGACGGCCGCCGCCCTGGTGAGCGCGGGCGGCGCCGTCGGCCCCGTCCGGTCCGTCGCCACCCCCGCCACCGCCGGACCGGGGGCGGTGCTCGACGCCGTCGCGGCCCTCGTCCGGGAGGTCGTCGCCCACGGCGGCACCCTCACGGCACCCGACGGCACGACGACGGAGCTCACCGGGCCCGCCGCGGTGACCGGCCTCGGGGTCGGGACCGCCGGCGTCGTCGACACGACCACCGGCACCATCGTCTCGGCCACCGACGCCATCCGCGGGTGGGCCGGCACCGACGTGCGCGGCGGGCTGCGGGCCCGCCTCGACGACGTCGTGGGCGGCGCACCCGTCACCGTGGAGAACGACGTCGACGCCCACGCGGGCGGGGAGGTCTGGCTCGGCGCGGCGGCCGGGGCGGACAGCGTCCTCATGGTCGCCGTCGGCACCGGGGTGGGGGCGAGCGTGGTCCTCGACGGCCGGCCGCTGCGTGGCGCCCACCACGTGGCGGGGGAGATGGGCCACCAGCCCAGCCCCGACGCCGCCGGGCTGCGCTGCGGCTGCGGGCGTCCCGGCCACCTCGAGGCGCTGGGCTCCGGGCCCGCGCTCCACCGCCACTACCTTCGCCTCGGCGGCGACACGGCCGTCGCGGACACCCGTGAGGTGTGCGCCCGGGCCGCCGCGGGGGACGACGTCGCCGGGCGCGCCGTGCGCGAGTCCGCCCGCGCCGTGGGCCGCTCGATCGCCGGTGTCGTCACGGTGCTCGACCCGGCCGCCGTCGTCGTCGGCGGCGGGATGAGCCAGGCCGGGCCGCTGTGGTGGCAGCCCATGGACGCCGCCCTGCGCGAGGAGCTCATCGAGCCGCTCGCCGACATCCCCGTCCGCCCCTCCGCGCTGGGACCGGTGGCCGCCGTCCTCGGCGCCGCCCGCACCGCCCTCACCGCGCGCCGCTGACCCCAAGGAGTCCCCGTGTCCCCGATCCTCGAGCGCCTCCGCGGGCGGCTCATCGTCTCCTGCCAGGCCTACCCGGGAGAGCCCCTGCGCGTGCCGGAGATCATGGAGCGCATGGCCCAGGCGGTCGTCGCCGGGGGAGCGGCCGGCCTGCGTGCCCAGGGCCTGGAGGACATCCGGCTCATCGCCGCGTCCACCGACGTCCCCCTCACCGGGCTGTGGAAGGACGGGGAGGACGACGTCTTCATCACCCCCACCCTCGAGCACGCCCTCGCGGTGGCCGAGGCCGGCGCGGACATCGTCGCCCTCGACGGAACCCGCCGCGCCCGCCCCGACGGCCGGACCCTCGCCCAGACGGTCGACGGGCTGCGCGAGCGGCACCCCGGCGTCCTCGTCATGGCCGACTGCGGCAGCCTGGACGACGCGCTCGCCGCGGAGGACGCCGGTGCCGACGTCGTCGGCACCACGCTCGCCGGCTACTCCGGCGAGCGGGAGAAGACCGCCGGGCCCGACGTCGAGCTCATCGACCAGATGGTCGCCCGCTGCACCCGGCCGGTCGTCGTCGAGGGCCGGGTCCACACCCCCGCCCAGGCGAGGGACGCGATCGACCGCGGTGCCTTCGCCGTCGTCGTCGGCACGGCGATCACCCACCCGACGACGATCACCAGCTGGTTCCACGAGGCGGTGACGGCGGGGTAGCAGGCGCCCCTGCCCGCCGAGGTCAGACCCGCGCGTAGCGCGCGCGGCCGAAGGAGTACACGCCGTACGCCGCGATGCCCAGACCGACGGCGGTGAGCAGCGCCGTGCCCAGGGGCAGCTCGAGGAGGCTGCGCAGGGCGCCGTCGAGGCCCTTCGCCTCCTCGGGGTCGTTCTGCACGGCCGCGACGACGAAGAGGGCGCCGACGATGCCGAGGGCCACACCCTTGGCGACGTACCCGACCCTCCCCGCGACGGTGACCCCGCGCCCCGGGTTCTCCCGCAGGTCGGCAAGGAACTTCCGCCGCCAGCCCTTGACCACGTGGTAGCCGCCCACGACGACGACGCCCACGCCGACGAGCCCGACGGCCACCTGCCCGAGGGGGTGCTCCATGACCCGCGCGGTGAGACTCGCGGTCTGCTCGTCCCCGCCCCCGCCCCCGCCCGAGCCCTGGCCGGTGGCGGCCTGCGCGGCCAGCCCGGTGAGGACGAGGTACGTCACCGCCTTGCCGACGGACTTGAGCCGGTCCTTCGTCTCGCCCGTGGCCACCGCGGTGGCCACCTGCCACAGCGTGAGGAGCGCGAAACCGACGACGATCACCCACAGGAGGACCGCGCCCACCGGGGTCGAGCCGAGCTGCTCGAGGGCGCCGGACTGGTCGGCGGCCTCGCCCGAGGAGCCGGTTCCCCACGCGAGGCTCACCGCGAGCCAGCCGAGGACCAGGTGGAGGACCCCGCTGGCCGCATAGCCCAGCCGGGCGCCGGTGGTGAGGACGGGGTGGTCGTCGAGGTCTGCCGCGGTGCCGCGCACGGTGTTCATGCGCCACACCCTGCAGGAACCGGCCCCGCGGCGCGACCCCTGGCCAGGGCCGGAGGTCCCGGTCGTGGGCGCCGCCGGCCGGATACCGTGGCCGCTGTCCCAGGTCTAGGAGCACCGATGATCCGCCTCGCCGTCCTCAACGCCGCGACGAGCCCGAACCGGCTCGGCAACCACATCACCGACTGGGTCATCGACCGCCTCGGCACCAACCGCGCCTTCGTCATCGACCGCATCGACCTGCGCGACGTCGGCCTGCCGCTCTTCGACGAGCCGGACCTGCCCCGCTACGGCCGTCACCGCCACGAGCACACCCGTCGGTGGGCACGGCGCATCGACGCGGCCGACGCCTTCGTCGTCGTCAGCCCCGAGTACAACCGTGGCTACTCCGCGCTGCTCAAGAACGCGCTCGACTACCTCGTCCAGGAGTGGGCTTTCAAGCCGGTCGGGATCGTCAGTTACGGCTCGGGGATGTCCGGCGGGCTGCGCGGGGCCGAGGCGCTGCGCCCGGTGCTCGGTGCCCTGCAGATGTACCCGGTGCGCGAGATGGTCGTCGTGCCCTTCGTCACCGAGGCCGCCGTCCGCGAGGGCACCCTCGAAGCCTCCACGGGGATGGTCGAGGGGATGGAGCTCATCATGGACGCCCTCGTGCGGATGGACGCCGCGATGCACCTGCTCCGGGCGCCCGACGAGGAGCTCGGGGAGCAGCAGGGGGAGCAGACGGGCCGGGACGGCGACGAGACCCGCTGGCAGCCGCGTGATTCCGGGACGGACGCCGACTGGACCGCGACGAGCGCGCTGGAGCGCCCTCCGGGCTTCGTCTGAGGCCGCCGCCGCCCGTCACATCCATCCCACGGGCCCCACCGCCGGGCCAGATCCGCGGGGACACGCCGAAATCTCGGCGAGTGAGGGCGACAACGGGCGCTCCGACGCCGTAATGTCTGCCCCGTCGCACCCACAAGGGTGCGCACGCCGACTGAGAGAGGGATTTCATGTCCGTCAACCGCACCGAGCTCGTCGCCGCCGTGGCCGAGCGCTCCTCGCTCACCAAGTCCCAGGCCGACGCCGCTCTGTCGGCGCTGCAGGACGTGCTCGTCGAGTCCGTCAGCAAGGGCGAGGCCGTCAAGATCACCGGCCTCCTCGCCGTCGAGCGTGTCGAGCGCGCCGCGCGCACCGGCCGTAACCCGCAGACCGGCGCCGAGATCCAGATCCCCGCCGGCTACGGCGTCAAGATCTCCGCAGGCAGCGCCCTCAAGAAGGCCGTCTCCAACAAGTGACGTCCTAGCGACATCACCGCAAGGCGGGCGGGACGAGTTATCGTCCCGCCCGCCTTGCTGCGTCCGGCCGGCCACGCCGTGCGTCGACCTCCCCGCGTCCACGGGCCGGGTGTCCCTGCCGCGGGCAGTGGCGTCACCTAGGCTGGAGCGTGGTGCGCCCGCACCACGTCGCACGGAGAGAAAGAGGTGCCCGGTGGAGGTCGTCATCACGTCCGGTGCGGAGGAGAGCGCCCGGCTCGCGGCGGACGCCGTCGAGCAGCTGCTCGGCCGCAAGCCCGACGCCGTCCTCGGCCTCGCCACCGGCTCGACCCCGCTGCCCACGTACGACGAGCTCGTCCGCCGCCAGGAGGCGGGACGGATCAGCTTCGCGCGCGCCCGCGGCTTCACCCTCGACGAGTACATCGGCCTGCCCGCCGACCATCCCCAGCGCTACCGCAACGTCATCGAGCACGAGCTCGTCGGCCGGGTCGACTTCGCTCCCGACGCCGTCTCCGGGCCCGACGGGCTGGCCGAGGACCTGCAGGAGGCCGCCGCGGCCTACGAGCGGGCGATCGTCGAGGCCGGCGGGGTGGACCTCCAGATCCTCGGCATCGGGACGAACGGGCACATCGCCTTCAACGAGCCCGGCTCCTCCCTCGCCTCCCGCACGCGGGTCCAGCCGCTCGCGCCGCAGACCCGCAAGGACAACGCCCGCTTCTTCGACGGCGACGTCGAGGCCGTGCCGCGTCTGTGCTTCACCCAGGGCCTGGGCACCATCATGGAGGCCCGCCACCTCGTGCTCATCGCCACCGGGGAGGGCAAGGCGCCCGCGGTGCGCCAGCTCGTCGAGGGCGCCGTCAGCGCGTCGTGGCCGGCCACGGTCATGCAGCACCACCCGCACGCCACCGTCCTCCTCGACGAGGCCGCCGCCTCCGAGCTCGAGCGGGCCGACTTCTACCGTGAGGCCTACGCCGCCAAGCCGGAGTGGCAGGGCCTCTGAGTCACCGCCGGCCGCGCCGCCACAGCAGCGAGCTCGCGACGACCCCGGCGGCGAGCAGGCCCAGGAGCCAGGCCAGCGCGGGACCGGCGTGCGGGCCGGCCGGGCGCTCGAAGAGGAGCGCCCGGACCGCCTCGATGAGCGGGGTGAACGGCGTGTGCGCGGCGAACCCGCGGAGCCACGTGGGCAGCGTGTCGATCGGGACGAAGGCGCTCGACAGGTAGGGCAGGAAGAGCAGCGCGAAGCTCACGGCGGACGCGCCCTCGACGGTGCGTGCCAGGAGGCCGGCCGCCGCCGAGAGCCATGACACGGCAAGCACGTAGAGGGTGAGGAGCCCGAGCGCCGCCGCCCACCCGGCGAGCCCGGCGGTCGGCCGGAAGCCGACGGCGAACGCCGTGGCCAGCGCCAGCGCGATCGACACGAGGTTGCGCAGCACGCTGCCCACGACGTGCCCGGTGAGGACGGCGGACGGCACCATCGGCATCGTCCGGTAGCGCGCGACGATGCCCAGGCTCATGTCGGAGGTGACGCTCACGGCCGTCTGCGCGGCACCGTACCCGGACACGAGGAGGAGGACGCCCGGGACGACGTAGTCGATGTACGGGCCACCGCCGGTGTCGAGGGCACCGCCGAAGACGACGGTCATGAGGAGCATGATCCCCACGGGCAGCGCGGCTCCGAGCATGATGATCTCGGGCTGGCGGACGGCATGACGCAGGCTGCGCCCGACCATGACGAGGGAGTCGGACACCGCGGTGGCGAGGCGGGTCGGGGGCGGGGTCGTGGCACTCATGGGTGGACCTCGGCAGGGGTGTCGGTGAGGCGGAGGAAGACGTCGTCGAGGCTCGGCTCGCGCATCGCGAGGCGCTCGACGGCGTGCCCCTCGCCCGCGACGCCGTCGAGGATGCGCCGCACGTCGGCCAGGGAGCCGGTGGTCGGGACCGACGCGAGACGGCCGTCGGCGTAGTGGATCTCGACGACGTCCTCGCCGACGAGTCGCTTGAGCTCGGCCGGCGAGCCGGCGCCGACGACGCGCCCGCCGTGCAGGACGGCGACGCGGTCGGCGAGCGCGTCGGCCTCCTCGAGGTACTGGGTGGTGAGGACGACGGTGACGCCCTCGGCGCTGAGCTCGCCGACGAGCCGCCACACCGCCTGCCGGCTGCGCGGGTCCAGACCCGTCGTCGGTTCGTCGAGGACGAGCACGGCCGGACGGGGCAGCAGGCTGATCGCGATGTCCAGCCGCCGGCGCATGCCCCCGGAGTACGTGCTCACGCGGCGGTCCGCGGCGTCGGTGAGCCCGAACCGGGCGAGCAGCCCGTTGACGCGAGGGCTGAGGTCCGCGCGGTCCAGGTGCCCGAGCCGGCCCATCATCCGCAGGTTCTCCCTCCCGGTGAGCAGCTCGTCGACCGCGGCGAACTGACCGGTGAGCGAGATCGTCCGGTGCACCGCCCGCGGATGGCGGACGACGTCATGGCCGCCGACGACGACCCGGCCCGCGTCCGGCCGCACGAGGGTCGAGAGGACGTTGACGGTCGTCGTCTTCCCGGCGCCGTTCGGGCCGAGAAGGGCGAAGACCTCTCCCCGCGCCACGGAGAAGGAGATGCCGTCGAGGACTCGGGTGGGGCCGAAGGACTTGCGCAGGCCGGTCACCTCGATGGCGGGCAGGTCGTCGCTCATCCGGCTCTCCTCTGTGTATGGCGTACACCAGTAGTGTGCAGAGTACACCGCGTGTAGGACGTACACAACGACTATGCTCGGACCGATGAGCGCCAGGGACGAGCGAGCAGCGGCGGGCGGGGATGCCCGTCTCGACCCCGCCGTCCGCGCGGCGCACGGCATGGGTGGGCGGGCGCCGTCGGGCAGGCCAGGGCTCAGCCTCGACCGCATCGTCGCGGCGGCGGTCGCCATCGCGGACGAGGAGGGCCTCGCGGCCGTCTCGATGGCGCGGGTCGCCGCCCGGCTCGAGTTCACGACGATGTCGCTGTACCGCCACGTCGGGAGCAAGGACGAGCTCCTCGCCCACATGCAGGACGCGGCGATCCCCGCTCCCAGCGGCCCGCTCGCGGGCCCCGGGGAGTGGCGTGCCGGGCTCCAGCGCTGGACGGAGGAGCAGATCGACGCGGCGGTCCGCCGGCCGTGGCACCTCGAGATCCCCATCACCGGCCCACCCCTCATGCCGAACTCGCTGGCCTGGATGGAGGCGGCGATGGAGGCGATGGACGGCCTGCCGCTCACCGGGGCGGAGAAGCTCGCGGTCCTCCAGCTCCTCTCCGGGCACGCCCGCAGCGAGGCCACGCTCGCCGTCAACCTCGCCCGCGCGTACGCCGCGCAGGGGATCGGGCCCGCGGACGAGGGGCCGGTGTACGAGGGGGCGATGGTTGCCCTCACCGAGGGGCGGTTCCCGCGCCTGCACGAGATGGCGAGCACCGGAGAGCTCCTCGAGGTGCCCTCGCACGTGCTGCCGGAGGGGACCGACGCCTACCTCCGGACCTTCGCCCTCGACCGCATCCTCGACGGCGTGGCTGCTCTCGTGGAACGTCGCGTGCGTCACCGGGAGACGGTCCGCGGCTCGTCCTAGACTGGGCACCATGAGTTCCACCGAGCCCCCCAGCAGCCCGAGCGAGCCGTCGACGTCGTCGGGAACGAGCGTCCTCGAGCGCGAGGAGCTGCGCGAGCACGAGGCCGGTGACAACGACCGCTACGCCCACTACGTGAAGAAGGACAAGATCATGTCCTCCGCGCTGTCGGGCCAGCCGGTCGTCGCGCTGTGCGGCAAGGTGTGGACCCCGGGTCGCGACCCCAAGAAGTACCCGGTGTGCCCCACCTGCAAGGAGATCTACGAGGGCATCCAGGGCGGCGGCTCGGGCTCGGGCGGCGGCGGACGCTTCGGCGGCTTCGGCCGCGGCGGCCGCGGCGGAAGCGGAGAGTGAGCGCCGCCCCTTCGCGCAGGCCGGTCACGACGACGACGCAGGGTACGCCTGCGGCCGTCTCGACCGCTGCCGCCGAGCACCTGCCCCCCGCCTACCCGGCGCGGGCGGCGTGGGGCACGGCGTCACGCCTGCGCGCCTGGCAGGCCGAGGCGTTGGAGAGGTACCTCGCCGACGACCCGCGTGACTTCCTCGCCGTCGCCACCCCCGGCGCCGGCAAGACGACCTTCGCGCTGCGGGTGGCCACCGAGCTGCTCTCCCGCGGGGAGGTGACGGCGGTGACCGTCGTCGCCCCGACCGAGCACCTCAAGGGACAGTGGGCCGAGGCCGCGGCCCGCGTGGGCATCCAGCTCGACCCGGCGTTCCGCAACGCCCAGGAGCGGCACGGCGCGAGCTTCGACGGCGTCGCGCTCACCTACGCCCAGGTCGCGGCGAACCCCGACCTGCACCGGCGGCGGACGACCACCGAGCGCACCCTCGTCATCCTCGACGAGGTGCACCACGGCGGGGACGCGCTGAGCTGGGGCGACGGCATCCGGCTCGCCTTCGAGCCGGCCCGCCGGCGCCTGGCCCTCACCGGGACGCCGTTCCGCTCGGACACCGCCGCGATCCCCTTCGTCACCTACGAGCGCGACGCCGACGGCGTGCGCCGCTCCCGGGCGGACTACTCCTACGGCTACGCCGACGCGCTGCGCGACGGCGTGGTGCGGCCGGTCATCTTCCTGTCCTACTCCGGGCAGATGCGCTGGCGCACCCGCGCCGGTGACGAGGTGAGCGCCGCCCTGGGGGAGCCGCTGACCAAGGACCTCGTCGCGCAGGCCTGGCGCACCGCGCTGGACCCGACGGGCGACTGGGTCCCGGCTGTCCTCGCCGCCGCCGACCGCCGCCTCACCGAGGTCCGCCGGGGCGTCCCCGACGCCGGTGGCCTCGTCATCGCCACCGACCAGACCAAGGCCCGCGCCTACGCGCGCGTCCTCACCGAGATCACCGGGGAGAAGCCGACGGTCGTCCTGTCCGACGACGACGGCGCCTCCGCCGGCATCGACGAGTTCGCGGCCGGCGAGCAGCGGTGGATGATCGCCGTGCGGATGGTGTCCGAGGGCGTGGACGTGCCGCGCCTCGCCGTCGGCGTCTACGCGACCTCCGCGGCGACCCCGCTCTTCTTCGCCCAGGCGATCGGCCGCTTCGTGCGCGCCCGCCGGCGCGGGGAGACCGCCTCGGTGTTCCTCCCCAGCGTGCCCGTGCTCCTCGAGCTCGCGGCCCAGCTGGAGGTGGAGCGCGACCACGCGCTGGACCGGGTCCTCACCTCCGAGGAGAAGGGGGACTTCTTCACCCCGGAGGACGCCCTCGTCGCGGCGGCCAACCGGGAGGAGAAGGCGAGCGACGAGCTCATGCTCCCGGGCTTCGAGGCCCTGGACGCGCAGGCGTCCTTCGACCGGGTGCTGTTCGACGGCGGTGAGTTCGGCGCCGGCGCGGAGGTCGGGTCGATCGAGGAGGAGGAGTACCTCGGGCTCCCCGGGCTCCTCGAGCCGGAGCAGGTCCACTCGTTGCTGCGCCAGCGGCAGGCCGAGCAGGTCAAGCAGCAGAAGCGGCAGGCGGCCGCCCGTGCGCAGCGGGACGAGAACTCCGGCGTCTCCGACCACAAGCGGCGCGCCGCGCTGCGCAAGGAGCTCTCCAGCCTCGTGTCCGCCTGGTCGCGGCGCAGCACCATGACGCACGCCCTCGTCCACACCGAGCTGCGCAAGTCCTGCGGCGGCCCCGAGGTGCCTCTGGCGAGCATCGAGGAGCTCGAGGCGCGTATCGCCCTCCTGCGCAAGTGGTTCGTCGGCCGCAAGTAACCCGCCCCCACCACCCCCCACAACTTCGCAATTGGTCGAGTGACCGACGGCTCCGGGCGCCAAGGCGTCGCCGGATCGACCAGTTGCGACGTTGGGGCGGCGACGACGGACCCCCCGGGGGCCGGCCGGCCCGGCCTTCGCCGCGGCTCTCGGGCATGCGGGTGCTCCACGGGACGGCACGGCCAGCAGCCCACGGGTGACGTCGCTAGGTTGGACGCCATGCCCCGCGCGACGACCGCCTTCCTCACCGACCGCTACGAGCTGACGATGCTCGAGGCCTCCCTCCAGTCCGGTGCCGCGCACCGGCGCAGCGTGTTCGAGGTCTTCTCCCGGCGCCTGTCCGGCGGACGGCGCTACGGCGTCGTCGCGGGCACCGGCCGCGTCCTGGACGCCATCGCCGACTTCACCTTCTCGGGTGCGGAGGTCGACTGGCTGCGCGAGCAGGGGGTCGTCAGCGGTGAGACGCTCGACTATCTCGCCGGGTACCGCTTCGGTGGGGACGTCCTCGGCTACGGGGAGGGGGAGTGCTTCTTCCCCGGTTCGCCGATCCTTACCATCCGCGGCACCTTCGCCGAGGCGCTGCTCCTGGAGACGGTCGTCCTCTCCGTCCTCAACCACGACTCCGCCGTCGCCGCGGCCGCCTCCCGCATGACGACCGCCGCCCACGGGCGCCCGTGCCTGGAGATGGGGGCCCGGCGCACCCACGAGGAGGCCGCCGTCGCCGCCGCCCGGGCCGCCGTCGTCGGTGGCTTCGCCGCGACGAGCGTGCTCGAGGCCGGGCGCTCCTACGGGATCCCGACGATCGGGACCGCCGCCCACTCCTTCACCCTCGTCCACGACGACGAGGAGGCCGCCTTCGACGCGCAGCTGCGCACGATGGGCCCGGGCACCACGCTCCTCGTCGACACCTACGACGTCGAGCGCGGGGTCGAGCTCGCCGTCGCGGCCGCCCGCCGCCACGGCGGGGAGCTCGGCGCGGTGCGCCTGGACTCCGGCGACCTCGTCGCGCAGGCCTTCACGGTGCGCCGCCAGCTCGACGCGCTCGGCGCGACGACGACGAAGATCACGGTCACCTCCGACCTCGACGAGTACGCCATCGCCGCCCTCGGCGCCGCCCCGGTCGACTCCTACGGGGTGGGCACCAAGCTCGTCACCGGCTCCGGGCTCCCGACGGCGGAGCTCGTCTACAAGCTCGTCGAGCGCGAGGGCCCGGACGGGCGGATGGTCGACGTCGCCAAGGCCTCCGCGGCGAAGGCGACGGTCGGCGGCTTCAAGGTGGCCGGCCGCGTCTTCGAGAACGGGGTGGCCCAGGAGGAACTCGTCGTCGGCTGCGACGACGAGGAGGCCGGCGCGCGGCTGCTGGCCGAGCACGGTGCCCGCCCGCTCCAGGTGCCTCTTGTCACCCAGGGCGTCATCGCCGACGAGCACCGCGGCCCGGATGCCGTGCGGGCGGCGGCCGAGCGGCACGTCGCCTCGCGTGCCGCCCTGCCCTACGAGGGCTGGCGGCTGAGCGAGGGCGAGCCGGCGATCGCCACCCGGCACGTCCTCGGCTGAGCGAACTTTCCGTTTCAAGATGCCGAGGTGAACAGGTTCCGCAACGATTGGGGTCACTGCGGTGCCGGACAGGTACCGGAACGAAGGGAGCTCGGTATGTCCTTGTGGCTGATCCTCATCATTGTCGGCGTGATCATGCTCATCATCGGTGTGGCTGTGGAGGCCGCGCAGATCCTCATCTGGATCGGTGTCGCCATCCTCGTGATCTCGCTCATCCTCTCGCTGGTGGGACGCGGCAAGAACAGGGTGTAGCGCCCGGTCGGCGGTCCTTCGACCGCCGTCACACGTTGTCCGAGGCCCGGCAGGAACGCTCCTGCCGGGCCTCGCCGCGTCCAGGAACCTGGACGCGCACGTCCCCGCTCGTGCCTAGGCTGGGAGCATGACGGTCACGACACCCCGCCCGGTCACCGTGCCGGAGGAGACGCAGCAGGAGGAACGACGTCCTGCGCGTCCGTGGCGCACCATCGTGTGGAACGACCCGGTCAACCTCATGAGCTACGTGACCTACGTGTTCCGCACCTACTTCGGGTACTCGCGGGAGCGGGCCCACGAGCTCATGCTCCAGGTCCACCACGACGGCCACGCCGTCGTCGCCGAGGGGGCCCGCGAGACGATGGAGGTCCACGTGACGGCCATGCACTCCTACGGCCTGTGGGCCACCCTCGCCCCCGAGGGAGAGGGCTGAATGCGCGCCTTCACCGCCGTCCCCGGCGGCTGGGCCTGCGAGCTCGAGCGGGCGGAGCTGCGGATCATCGCGCGGGTGACCGCCGACACCTGCGAGCTCCTCGGCCTGCCCCTCGGCACGGACACGCACGACGACGACGGCGGCTCGCCCGCGTCGTCGACCGACGAGCAGGTCCTCGCCGCCCTCGACTGGGACCCCGCCGCCGGGCAGCCCCCGCGGGACCCGGCGCTGGCCCGGCTGCTGCCCCCCGCGAGCACCGACGACGACGAGCTCGCCGCCGAGATGCGCCGCCTCACCGAGGGCTCGCTGCGCGCGACCAAGGCCGAGCAGCTGCGGGTGGTGCACGACGCCCTCGACGCGAGCTCCGGCATCGTCGTCGTGCGGGCGGGGGAGGAGCGGGCCTGGCTGTCGGCGCTGACCGACCTGCGCCTCGTGCTCGCGGCCCGCCTGGGCATCGAGACCGACGAGGACGCCGAGCGGGTTCACGAGCGTGCCGGCGCGCGGGAGCCGCAGACCGCCGCCGACGAGCTCGACGCCGCGCTCACCAGCCTCTACGCCGCCCTCACGTGGTGGCAGGAGTCACTCCTGGAGGCCATGTCGGGCGGGGCGTCGTGACACTACGCTCGGGCAGCGTGAACGACGCACCGATCGGTGTCTTCGACTCCGGTGTCGGAGGCCTCACGGTCGCGCGCGCCATCCTTGACCAGCTGCCCCACGAGTCGATGCTCTACATCGGGGACACCGCGCACACGCCCTACGGGCCCAAGCCGATCGCCGATGTCCGGGCGCTCGCGCTCGACGTCATGGACCGGCTCGTCGCCTCCGGGGTCAAGGCCCTCGTCATCGCGTGCAACTCCGCCTCCTCCGCCGTCCTGCGCGACGCGCGGGAGCGCTACTCGGTGGGAGGTGGCGTGCCCGTCGTCGAGGTCATCCAGCCCGCGGTGCGCCGCGCCGTCGCCGCGACCCGCAGCGGGAAGGTCGGGGTCATCGGGACCCGCGCGACCATCGAGTCGGGCGCCTACCGCGACGCCTTCGCCGCAGCGCCACACCTGGAGCTGACGATGAACGCCGCCCCGCGCTTCGTCGAGTTCGTCGAGCGGGGCGTCACCTCGGGCCCGGAGGTCCTCCAGGCCGCGCGCGAGTACCTCGAGCCGGTCCGGGCGGCCGGCGTGGACACCCTGGTCCTCGGCTGCACCCACTACCCGCTGCTCACCGGCGTCATCTCCTACGTCATGGGCGAGGAGGTCACGCTCGTCTCGAGCGCCGAGGAGACGGCTAAGGACACCTACCGGATGCTCGTGGCCCACGACCTCGAGCGGGACCCCGCCGCCCCACCACCGGAACACCGCTTCCTCGCGACGGGCGACGGCGCGAGCTTCTCCCGGCTCGCCCGCCGGTTCCTCGGGCCCGAGGTCGACCGCGTCGACAGCGACGCCGAGCTGGAGGTCACCGCATGAGGCTGACGGTCGTGGGCTGCTCCGGGTCGATGTCCGGCCCGGAGTCCGCCGCCTCGTGCTACCTCGTCCAGGCCGACGCGCCCGACGAGGACGGCACCACGCGGACCTGGAGCATCGTCCTCGACCTCGGTTCGGGCGCCTTCGGAGCGCTGCTGCGCCACCTCGACCCGGCTCGCCTCGACGCCGTCGTCCTCAGCCACCTCCACGCCGACCACGTCGTCGACATGACCGGCCTGGAGGTCTACCGGCGTTACCACCCGGCCGGCGCCCTCGGGCCGGTGCGGGTCCTGGGACCGGCCGACACCCCGGAGCGGATCGGCGCGCTGACGATGGAGGAGGACCTCAGCGCGCTGGACACCTCCTTCACGTTCGCCGCGCACACCCCCGGCGACGCGGTGACCGTGGGGCCGCTGCGCCTCGAGTCCGTCGCCGTCGACCACCCCGTGCCGGCCTTCGGGATCCGGGTGACCGGGCCGTCGGAGGACGGCCGCGGCGAGGTGGTGCTCGCCTACTCCGGGGACACCGACACGTGCGACGGGCTGGTCGAGCTCGCCCGGGACGCCGACCTGTTCCTCTGCGAGGCGGCGTTCCAGGAGGGACGGGACTCCGTGCGCGGCATCCACCTCACCGGCCGGCGGGCGGGACAGGCCGCGACGCTCGCCGCCGCCCGGCACCTCGTCCTCACCCACCTGCCGCCGTGGACCGATGCTGAGGTCGTCCGCGCCGAGGCCGCCGAGGTCTACGGCGGCCCTATCGAGCTCGCCGCCCCGGGCGCCACCTGGCACCTGTAGCAGCCCCCCTCCGCCCACAGCCGAGTTCCCGCCGACAGTTGACTTGTCGCCGAGGGCTGACTTGTCGCCGAGGGCTGACTTGTCGCCGAGGGCTGACTTGTCGCCGAGGGCTGACTTGTCGCCGAGAGCTGAATTCCACCGGCCCCCTTCCACGGCGCCGCCTCGCGCGGTTGGCTACAGGGATGCGACGCATCCTCGTCCTCGGCGGCACGGCCTGGCTCGGCCGCGAGGTGGCCAGGGCCGCCGTGGTGGACGGCGCCGAGGTGGTCTGCCTCGCGCGTGGCACGTCGGGCGACGTGCCCGACGGCGCGCGGCTGGTCCGCGCGGACCGCGCCCACCCCGGCGCGTACGACCATCTCGACGGCGAGTGGGACGCCGTCGTCGAGCTCGCCTACCAGCCCGAGCTGGTCGGTCCGGCCCTCGACGCGCTCGCCGACCGGGCCGCCCACTGGACCCTCGTGTCGAGCATCTCGGTGTACGCGGGCCACGACGAGCCGGGCGCGGACGAGTCGGCCGCCGTCGTCGAGCCGACCGACCTCACCGACTACGCCCACGCCAAGGTTGCCGCGGAGCGCGCGACAACTGACCGCCTCGACGGGCGGCTGCACATCGTGCGGCCGGGGCTCATCGCCGGGCCGGGTGACCCGAGCGACCGCTTCGGCTACTGGCCCGCCCGCCTCCGGCGCGGCGGCCGTGTCCTCACTCCGGAGCCCGCGGGCCAGTTCGTCCAGATGATCGACGTCGGTGACCTCGCCGCCTGGATCGTCCGGGCGGCGCGGACGGGACGGGGCGGGACCGTCGACGCCGTCGGGCACAGCCACCCGCTCGGTGACGTGCTCGCCGTGGTCGGTGAGGCGGCCGGTTTCGCCGGTGAGCTCGTGCCGGCCGAGGAGGCCTGGCTGCTCGCGCACGACGTCCACTACTGGGCGGGCCCACGCTCGCTGCCGCTGTGGCTCCCCGCGAGCCACGTCGGCCACTCTCGGCGGAGCAACGCGGCCTACCTCACCGCCGGTGGCGCCGTCCGCCCGCTGGGCGAGACCGTCGAGCGGGTCCTGGGCGACGAAATGGTGCGCGGCGTGGGGCGGGAGCGCCGGTCGGGGCTGACGCCGGCGGAGGAGAGGGAGCTTCTCGAGCTTCTCAGCGGTCGGTAACTCGGCTGTCGGCGGTAACTCGGCTGGCGGTGGTAAGTCGGCTGTCGGCGGGAGGGTGGGGAAGGGGTAGCACGGCGACGGTGACCGCGCACGCCTGCACTGGGTGGACGCGAGGCACGGCCCTCCGCCGGGTGTCGTTAACCTGAGCCCATGATGCAGACCTCCTCACCGGACGAAGCACGGAGCAACGCCCGCCTCGACATGCCCGACGACCTGCGCGCCGACGTCCGCACCCTCGGTGCGCTCCTCGGGCGGGTCCTGCGCGAGGACGGCGGGGAGGAGCTCTTCTCCGACGTCGAGCGCCTCCGCGAGCTGGCGATCGGCGCCGTCGAGGACACCGACGGCGACGGCCGCCTCGCGGAGGCCCAGGCGCTCATCGACTCCTTCAGCGTCGAGCGCGCCGACCAGGTCGCCCGTGCCTTCACCTGCTACTTCCACCTCGTCAACCTCGCCGAGGAGTACCACCGGGTCCGCGCCCTGCGCGCCCGGGAGGACGCCACCCCGCGCCCCGACGCCCTCGCCGGCGCCTACGAGCAGCTGGCCGCCGAGACGTCTGCGGAGGAGGCCGCCCGGCGCCTGCGCGAGATCGAGTTCCACCCCGTCCTCACTGCCCACCCGACCGAGGCCCGTCGGCGCGCCGTCTCCGGCTCGATCCGCCGGATCTCCGAGCTCGTCGCCGAGGCGGACGACCCCCGGCTGGGCGCCAACGGCCGGCTGCGCATCGAGCGCCGCCTGCTCGCGGAGATCGACACGATGTGGCGCACCGCTCACCTGCGTGAGTCGAAGCCCTCGCCGGTCGACGAGGTCTTCACGGCGATGTCCGTCTTCGAGGCGACCCTCTTCGAGGTGCTGCCGCAGGTCTACCGCCAGACCGACGACTGGCTGCTCGGCGAGGAGCGCGGCCTCGCCGCACCCCGCGCGACGCCCTTCGTGCGGCTGGGCAGCTGGATCGGCGCGGACCGTGACGGCAACCCGAACGTCACCGCCAAGGTCACCCGGCAGGCCGCCGCGATCGCCGCCGAGCACATCCTCACCGCCCTCGAGCGGGAGACCGCCCGCGTGGGCCTGGCGATGACCCTCGACGAGAAGACCACCCCGCCGTCCGCCGAGCTCACCGCCCTGTGGGCCACCCAGCGCCAGCTCTCTGAGGACGTCACCGCGCAGGTGGCCGCCCGGTCCCCGCGCGAGCCGCACCGCCGGGTCATGCTCGTGGCCGCGGCCCGCCTCGCCGCCACGCGTGAGCGCGACGCCGACCTCGCCTACTCGGGTGCCGACGAGCTGCTCGAGGACCTGCGGGTGGTCCAGGACTCCCTGCGTCAGGCCGGCGCGCTGCGCAAGGCCCACGGCGACCTGCAGAACCTCATCTGGCAGGTGGAGTCCTTCGGCTTCCACCTCACCGAGCTCGAGGTGCGCCAGCACTCCAAGGTGCACGCCCAGACCTTGGCGTGGATCGCCGACCCCGACTCGATGTCCGAGCCGAGCGTCGACCCGGAGGAGGTCCTCGAGACCTTCCGCTCGATCGCCGCTATCCAGCGCCGTCACGGCGTCGACGCCTGCCGCCGCTACACGGTCTCCTTCACCCGCAGCAGCGAGGACCTCATCGCCGTCTACCGCCTCGCCGAGCACGCGCTCGGCTCGGCGGAGGCCGCGCCGGTGCTCGACGTCGTGCCGCTGTTCGAGACCTTCGACGACCTCCAGAACGCCCCGCGGATCCTCGAGGAGATGCTCGAGGTCCCGCAGGTGCAGGCCCGCCTCGAGCAGACCGGCCGCCGCCTGGAGGTCATGCTCGGCTACTCCGACTCGGCCAAGGACGTCGGGCCGGTCTCCGCGACCCTGGCGATCTACACCGCGCAGGAGGAGATCGCCGCCTGGGCGCAGCGCCGCGACATCCGCCTCACGCTCTTCCACGGCAAGGGCGGGGCCCTGGGCCGCGGTGGCGGCCCGGCGAACCGCGCGATCCTCGCCCAGCCGCCGCACTCGGTGGACGGCCGCTTCAAGCTCACCGAGCAGGGCGAGGTCATCACCGCCCGCTACGGGGACCGCGCGATCGCCGCCCGGCACATCGACCAGGTGGCTGCCGCCACGCTCCTCGCGTCCGCGCCGTCGACCGAGAAGCGCAACGCCGAGGCCGCCGCGCGTTTCGCGGACCTCGCCCGCACGCTGGACGAGCGCTCGCGCGAGCGCTTCTTCGGCCTCATCCACGCCGAGGGTTTCGCGCCGTGGTTCGCGCAGGTCACCCCGCAGGAGGAGGTCGGCCTGCTGCCGCTCGGCTCCCGTCCGGCCCGCCGCGGCCTGTCGGTGGAGTCCCTCGAGGACCTGCGCGCCATCCCGTGGGTGTTCGCCTGGACCCAGGCGCGCATCAACCTCACCGGCTGGTTCGGTCTGGGCACCGCGCTCGCCGCGGTCGGTGATCTCGAGCAGCTGCGCACCGCCTACCGCGAGTGGCCGCTGTTCAACACGCTCATCGACAACGTCGAGATGTCGCTGGCCAAGACGGACCGGCGCATCGCCCGCCAGTACCTCGCCCTCGGGGACCGCGAGGACCTCGCCGGTCTCGTGCTCGAGGAGCTCGACCTCACCACCGAGTGGGTCCTGAAGATCACCGGCCACGAGTACCCGCTCGAGGGACGCCGGGTGCTGGGCCGCGCGGTCCAGCTGCGCAACCCGTACGTCGACGCGCTCTCGCTCATCCAGCTGCGTGCCCTGCGCGCGCTGCGCACGGAGAACGGCGAGGCCCGCACCGAGGAGGAGCTGGCGGAGATCAAGCGTCTCCTCCTGCTGTCGGTCAACGGCATCGCCGCAGGCCTCCAGAACACCGGCTGACCCGACCCCCGGTTATCGGCCAATTGGTGAGTTGACCGACGCCCAGGATCGCCAGGGCGTCGGTCAACTCACCAATTGCGTAGTTGGGGTGGGGCGCGGGGTTAGGGCAGGGGGGTGGCTGCCGACAGGAGGGCGCGCGTCAGGGTGGCCTGGGGATGCTGCCAGACCTGCTCGACCGGGCCTTCCTCCACCACGCGGCCGCCCTGCATGACGACGACGCGTTCGCACACCTGCCGCACGACGGCGAGGTCGTGCGACACCAGCACGAGGGCGGTCCCGGTGCGCTCCTGCAGGTCGACGAGCAGCTCGAGGATCGCCGCCTGGACGGTGACGTCGAGCGCGGAGACGGGCTCGTCGAGGACGAGCACCTCGGGGTCGGCCGCCAGGGCGCGGGCGATGGCGAGCCGCTGCCGCTGGCCGCCGGACAGCGCCCTCGGGCGGCGGCGCAGGGTCGCGGCGGGCAGCCGGACGAGCTCGAGCAGCTCCTCCGGCGTGCGGCTGCTGCCCGACGCCCGGACCGCCGCGCGCAGCACCTGGCCCGCGCTCCAGCGCGGGTCGAAGGAGCCCAGCGGGTCCTGAGGGACCAGCCGTACGAGGTGGCGCCGCGGCCGGCGCCGACGCTCGGGGAGCTCGCTCCACGGCTCTCCGGCCAGCTCCACCCGTCCGGCGTCGGGCTGCTCGGCGGCGACGAGCACCCGCGCGAGCGTCGACTTCCCGCTCCCGGACTCCCCGACCACCCCCACGGCCTCGCCGCGACGCACGACGAGCGAGACGTCGTCGAGCGCGTCGACCGTGCCTCCGCCGGGCAGCCGGTAGCGGCGGTGCAGGCCTGCTGCACGCAGCACCTCCGGCCCCGGCCCGGCGGCCGCGGGCCGCCGCGAGCCGCGGGGGACGGCGCCGAGGAGCGCGCGGGTCACCTCGTGGGACGGGCCGGTGAGGACGACGTCGGCCGGTCCGCACTCGACCACGCGGCCGCCGTCGAGCACGACGACGTCGTCGGCCAGCCGCGCGACGGCACCGAGGTCGTGACTGACGAGGAGGATCGCGGTCCCGGCGTCGCGCAGCCGGCCGAGGAGCTCGAGCACGCCCTGCGCGACGGTCGCGTCGAGGGCGGTGGTCGGCTCGTCGGCCACCAGGAGTGCCGGCTCGGACACGATGGCCGAGGCGATGAGCGCCCGTTGGCGCATCCCGCCGGACAGCTCGCCGGAGCGCTGCGCCGCGCGCACCGCCGGCTCGTCGAGCCCGGCGGCGGCGAGGGCGGCGAGCACCCGCTCGTGCCGCTCGACGCGCCCCACCCCGCGCACCGCGAGGGACTCGCCCACCTCCGCACCGACGGTGCGGAGCGGGTCGAGGGACTGCAGCGCGTCCTGGAGGACGAGCCCGACCCGCTCTCCGCGCAGCTCCCGCCACTGCCGCGCGCTGGCGCCGAGCACGTCCCGCCCCGCCACGGCGAGTCGCTTCGCGCTCACCCGCGCGGGGGCACCGCCCTCCCCGGCCAGCCCGACGAGGCTGCGCGCCAGCACCGACTTCCCGGCGCCGGACTCCCCGACGACGGCGAGGCACCGTCCCGCCTCCAGGCGCAGGTCCACACCGCGCAGCACCTCCCCGACCCCGGGGAAGGTGACGGTGAGGCCGGCGACGTCGAGGACCGGGCTCACGACGGCGCCACCGCGCCCAGCCGCCGCCCGAGCATCGTCAGGGCAGCCGCCGTCACCGTGATCGCCAGCCCGGGCGCCACGGTGAGCCACCACGAGCTCGTGATGTGGAGGCGGCCGGCGTTGAGCATCGCGCCCCACTCGGGGGAGGGCGGCAGGGCGCCGAGGCCGAGGTAGCTCAGCGCGGAGACCCACACGATCGCCTGGCCGATGCCGAGCGTGGCCACCGCCACGAGCGGCCACACCGTGTTGGGCAGGACGTGGCGGACGAACGCGGCAGGCGCCGAGACGCCCTCGAGCCGCGCCGCGCCGACGTAGGCGCTCTGCGCCACCGCCTGGGCCCGCGCCCGCAGGATCCGGGCGTAGCCGGGCGCCGTCGCCAGGCCCACCGAGATGACCGAGGGCCCCACGCCGGCGCCGAGCACCGCGACGAGCAGCAGCGCGAGCACGAGGCTGGGCAGCGAGAAGAGCACCTCGATGACCCGGCCGAGCAGGCCATCGAGCCACCGCGGCCCCAGCGCGGCGCCGAAGCCGAGCACGACCCCGAGGGTGAGCCCGATCGCCGTCGCCAGGGCGCCCACGCCGAGGGACTGCCCGGCGCCGTGGACCACGCGCGTGTAGACGTCCCGCCCCGAGGCGTCCGTCCCGAGCAGCGCCCCGGCCCCCGGCGGCCGGTAGGCCTCCGCCGGGGCGACGGCGGTCGGGTCACCGGGGGCGAGCAGCTGCGGCCACAGCGCGGCCACCAGCACGAGGACGACGACGGCGGCACTCACCACCCCGCCCGGGCCCAGCACCTGCCACGCCCGTGCCCTCCACGCGCGCGACGCGCGCCCCAGGTCGAGGGTCACGAGACCACCTGCCCCTGCGGGGCGCTGCGCACGGCCTCGACCCGCCCCCGCAGCCGCGGGTCGACGACCCGCTCGAGGACGTCGGCCACCGACATGACGACGACGTAGCCGAGCGCGATGACGAGGACGACGCCGATGACGACGGGGACGTCGCGGGAGTGCGTCGCGTCGATGAGGAGCCGGCCCAGCCCCGGCCGCCCGAAGAGCGTCTCGACGACGACGGCTCCGGAGAGCAGCGAGCCGAAGGCCCAGCCGGACAGCGCGATCGCAGGCAGGGCCGCGTGCCGCAGGGAGTGCCGCCACAGCACCCGGCCCTCCGCGGCGCCCCGGGCGCGGGAGGTGGTCGCGAACGGCGCCGCGTGCGCCTCCTCGAGCCCGTCGCGCATCACCTGCCCGAGGAAGCCCGCCACCGGCACCGCGAGGGTGACGGCGGGCAGCAGGAGGGAGCGCAGCGAGCTGTCGCTGCTCGTGGCCGGCAACCAGCCCAGGGCGCCGGCGAAGACGGCGATGAGGACGGCCCCCAGCCAGAAGTGCGGTGTCACCGAGGCGACGACCTCCGCCCCGCGCAGCAGCCCCACCGCCCGGCGCGCGAGCCGGCCGCGGGCGAGGACCGCCGCCGTCGCCACCGCCAGCGCGATGACCCAGGCGAGCAGCAGGCCCAGCGCTGCGAGCACCAGGGTGCCGGTGAGCTGGTCGCCGATGAGCTCGGAGACCGGCCGCCGTCGGGCGTAGGAGTCCCCGAGCTGGAAGGTGACGGTGCGCGCGAGCTGGAGGAGGTACTGGACCAGGAGCGGCTCGTCCAGGGAGTACTCCTCGCGGACCCGGGCCACCGCCTCCGGGCCGGCCTGGGAGCCGGGCCCGCCGAGGATCGCCTCGGAGGGGTCCCCGCCCGCCGAGCGCAGTGCGAAGAAGACGACGGTGGCCACGACCCAGGCCACGAGCGCCGCCGCGGCGAGGCGCCCGAGCAGCCAGCGCAGCACGGTCATCGAGCGGGCCTCAGGAGGTGAGGCGGGCGTTGACGAAGGTCGGGGTGGACACCGTGCCGAGCGTCGTCACGCCCTCCACCCCGCGGGTGAGGAAGTGGTTCTGCTGGTCGTACAGCGGCAGGATGTAGTAGCCCTCGAGCACGCGGCGCTGGGCCCGCTCGTAGAGGTCGGCGCGCTGGTCCGGGTCGGTGATCCGGGCGGCCTCCTCGAGGAGGGCGTCGATCTCCGGGTCGGTCACCTGGGAGAGGTTGGCGAAGTAGCCGCTGGGCGCGGGGACGGTGCCGTCGGAGTGGTAGAGGGTGCGCAGCACGTCCGGCCCGACCTTCGTGTACGGGGCGCTGACCGCCTCGTAGGTGTTCTCCCCGCCGTCCTCCGGGGCGGCGAGCGCGCCGTACCAGGCGGACAGGTCGAGCGGGGTGAGGACGACCGCGAAACCCACCCTCCCGGTGTTGGCCTGGACCTGCTCGAAGAGCGCCTGCTCGGCGGCGACGGACTGGTTCGTGCTCACCGGGAACCGGACGGTGAGCCGCTCGCCGTCCCGGACGCGGTAGCCCTCGTCGTCGACCTCGGTCCAGCCGGCCTCGTCGAGCAGCCGCTCAGCCTCCTCGAGGTCGGTGACGAACAGCGAGGGGTCGCTGTAGCCCATCGGCTCGACGCTGGAGAGTGGGGAGTGGGAGCGGGTGGCCACGCCCCGGTAGAGCGTCTCGATGCCGGGGTCGACGTCGGCGGAGTAGACGAAGGCCTGCCGCACGCGCTCGTCGTCGAAGGGCGGCTGGGAGGAGTTGAGCTCGATGCGGTTGACCGAGCCGGGGCGCGGCGCGTCGATGTGGGTGATGTCCTCACCGGCCTCGGCGGAGACGATGGCCTCCGGCTCGGGGTTGTCGATGACGTGGACCTCCCCGGACTGCAGGGCCGCCCAGCGGGTGGCGGGGTCGGGGAGGAAGCGCCACTCGAGGCGCTCGAGGTGGGCGGGGCCGTCGTGGTCGGCCTCCGGGCCGGGGGTCGCGTAGTCCTCGTTGCGCTCGAGGACGACGTGCTGCTGGGGCACCCACTCGGTGACGACGAAGGGCCCGGTGCCGATCGGGGCGGCGCAGTTCTCGTCCTGGCCGCGGGCGATGCCGGCGGGGGACTGCATGGCCGTCCACTGCATCGACAGCGACTCGAGCAGCGCGGAGTCCGGCTCGGAGAGGTGGAAGCGCACGTGGGTGGCGTCCACGGGCTCGACCTCCTCGATCTTCCGCACCCCGAGGTAGCCGGTGGACGAGGCGGTGTCCGGGTCCTGCAGGTGCTCGATGTTCACCTTGACCGCCTCGGCGTCCAGGGGCGTGCCGTCGGTGAAGGTGATGCCGTCGGCGAGGGTGAGGTCCCAGGTCAGCCCGTCCCCGCTGACCTCCCACCCGGTGGCGAGCCACGGCTGGATCTGCCCCTCGGCGTCGCGGCCGACGAGCGGCTCGAGGTACTGGGTGCTGATGAGCGCCTGGGGGTAGTTGCCGCCCACGTGGGGGTCCAGGCAGGTGGGCTCGGCGTCGCCGGTGGCGTAGACGAGCGTGCCACCCTCGACCGGCTCGCCCGTCGCCGTGCCGCCGTCGTCCCCACCTCCGCACGCGGTGAGGAGCAGGGCCGCCGCGAGGGCCGCGGCGGTGAGGCGGGAGGCCTGAGCCATGGGGGCGCACCGTTTCACTCGACAGGTTCTTGGTCCGCGTCCAACAATATCCCCGCCCGGACGGCCGGGGGCCGTAGGATCGGGGCGTGAACGAAGGGCGCCGGGTGGGCCGGCCACGGTCGGCGAGCCGCGAGATGCTGGAGGAAGCGGCCTGCGAGCTGTTCCTTGAGCAGGGCTACGCCGCCACCTCCGTGGCGGACATCACCCGCCGCGCCGGCGTGAGCCGGGCCACCTTCTTCAACTACATCCCCGCCAAGAGCGACCTGCTGTGGGCATCCGTCGACGACGCCCTCGAGGCGCTCGCCGCGCAGCTGGCGGACGACGACGCCACGGTCGACCCCGTCGCCGAGACCCGCGCCGCGCTGCTCCGGGTGGCGTCCGCCCTCGAGCCGGGGACCGTGGTCCTCGCGTTCGCGAACGCCGAGCCGATGGGTGTGGCCGAGGAGCTCGAGGAGTCGGCGGCCCGGCGCCAGGTCCGCGCGGGACGCGTCCTCGCCGCGCACCTGCGGCGCCGGGGGGTGGAGGAGCTCGCCGCCGAGGTCGTCGGCACGGCGCAGGCGGGAGCGCTCCTCGCGGCGCTGCGGGCGTGGTCCCGGGCACCGGTCCCGCGCGCCTCCCTGGAGGACGTGCTCTCCCGTGCCCTGGACGTGCTGACGGCGCCACCCGCGAGGTGACAGAGTGGGCACCACGACACTGAGGGAGGGGGAGCGCCATCTCCGAGCAGCCTGAGGCGGGCGACGGGCTCGCCGCCGGCGAGCGTGAGCGGCTCGTCGCCGCGCTCGAGGGGCGCTTCGCCCCGCACCGTGAGGCCGCCGCGGCGGCCGTGCGTGACGCCGAGCGGCGCCTGACCCAGGCGCGGGAGCGGCTCGCCCAGGCGGAGGACGCAGCGGCGGCGCAGCCCTACCGCTCCGACCCGCGCGTCTTCATGCGCGAGACGGTGACGGAGGACGTCGAGGCGCTGGAGCGCAAGACGACCGGGAAGAAGGGCCGCGCCGCCTACCGCTTCCTCCTCGACCGGGCCGTCGAGCTGGCCGCCAGCGAGGTCCAGGGCCTCCACGACGACCGCGCGGCCGCTGAGCACGAGCGCGAGCACGGCGTCGAGGCCTGCCGGGCAGCCGTGGACCGCGCCGTCGCCGACCTGGAGGAGGCCCGTGCCACGGAGGAGCGGGTCCGCCTCGCCGAGCAGTCGGCTCGCCAGGGCCTGTCGGTGCTCGTGGACAAGCTGACGGCGCCCGGGGCCTAGGGGCGTTCCGGCCCGAGCCGCCGCGGCGCGGTCAGCGCCCCGACCTCCCGCCGCACCCACCACACCCGCTCGCGGCGCAGCTCCGCCCAGGTGGAGTAGCGGTAGCGGAAGACCCGCGCCCGTACCCAGGTCGGGCGCTCGCCGTCGAACGGGTCGCGGGCGAGGAGCCGCAGCGTGGCGCGGTCCGCCTCGAGCAGCCGGTCGAGGAAGGGGACGAACCAGGCCAGCTGCGCGGAGGAGCCGAGCCCGAGGAACCACATGCCCCAGTCGAGGCGCAGGTGGTAGGGCGCGTACTGGCGCGGCAGCCGCCCCGGCGGTCCCGGCTTCCCGCGGAAGACGTACTCCTCCCAGTCGTCCTCACCCGGGTCTGCGGCCCGCGTGCCCTCGACGACGATCTCGTCGCGGCGCCGCGTGATCGACCCGAACGCCCCGTACGCGCCCATGAGGTGGAAGACGTTGAAGGAGGCGTTCATCCGCTGCCGGCGCGACAGGAGGTTGCGGGCCGGCCACCAGCTGAGGACGAGGAGGACCGCCCCCACCCCGACGACGACGACGGCGAACCACAGCGGCGTCGGACCGTACGCCCGGCCCGGGGCGAGGGCCGGGACCAGACCCGCCACGACGTCGTCGTGCACCGCCGAGAACGCGATGACGATGGTGACCCAGTTGAGCCAGGCGAAGTTCCCCGACGCGACGAGCCACAGCTGGGTGACGACGACGACGGCGGCCGCCCACGTCGCGACCGGCTGCGGCGCGAACAGGAAGAAGGGGACGAGGAGCTGGGTGACGTGGTTCGCGGCCACCTCGACCCTGTGCAGCGGGCCGGGCAGGTGGTGGAAGAACCAGCTGAGCGGGCCGGGCATCGGCTGGGTCTCGTGGTGGTAGTGCAGGGCCGTGAGATCGCGCCAGGCCCGGTCGCCCCGCAGCTTGATGAGGCCGGCGCCGAACTCCACGCGGAAGAGCAGCCAGCGGAAGGCGACGAGCGTGACCCACGGGGTGCCGACCTCGTCCGAGCCGAGGAACGCGGCGAGAAAGCCGGCCTCGAGGAGAAGGGACTCCCAGCCGAAGCCGTAGAAGACCTGCCCGACGTTGACCACCGAGAGGTACAGCCCGTACAGGACGAGGAAGACGAGCATCGGCACCCACGGCGGCCCCTGCTGGGGCAGCCCGACGACGACGGCGAGGGCCAGCAGGATCCCGGTCCACGCGACGACGCGCAGCAGCCGGTCGGAGTACCGCCGGTGGAAGAGGCTCGGCGTCGCGCGCGCCGGGACCCGGGCGGTGAAGCGGGGGACGGGCAGCAGGCCGCGCTCCCCGAGCAGGGCCGGGAACTGCCGCAGCACGGCGACGAAGGCGACGACGTACAGCGCGGCGACACCGCGCTGCAGCACGACCCGTGCGAGCCCGTAGTCCTCCGCGACGAACCAGTCCACCGCTGCCCTCCCGCGCCCCATGGAACACCCCGCTGGGGGACGCTGCACGCCTGGGCGGTGCTCCCGCCCCGTGGAAGCGGTGTGCATACTGTCCACCACGACCACCTGCCGGAGGGAGGACCTCATGGTCACGCCGCTGAGAGACACGGCCCCGACCCTCGACACGGTCGCCCGGCGCGCCGGGGTCTCCCGGGCCACCGCCAGCCGGGTGCTGAGCGGGGACCCCCGGGTCAGCGACCGTGCCCGCGAGGCGGTCCGCACCGCCGCCGCCGAGCTCTCCTACGTCCCGCGCCAGGCCGCCCGGTCCCTGGCCACGAGCCGCAGCGACGCGCTCGCCTTCGTCGTCGCCGAGTCGGGGGAGAAGTTCTTCGCCGACCCGTTCTTCGCCGGTGTGCTGCGCGGGGCGCAGGTCGCGGCGGCCGAGCGTCGGCGCCAGCTCCTCTTCGTCGTCGTGAGCAGCGACGACGACCGTGCCCGGCTCGAGGAGTACGCCGCCGGCGGCCACGTCGACGGCGCGATGTTCCTCTCCGTCCACGGCGACGACCCGCTCCCCGGGCGGGTGCACCGTCTCGGGGTGCCGGTCGTGCTCGCGGGCCGCCCGCCGAGTCGGCGCGCCTCCTTCCCCTTCGTCAGCCCGGACAACTTCTCCGGGGGACGGCTCGCCGGGCAGGCGCTCCTCGCCCGCGGCTGCCGCCGGCTCGCGACGATCACCGGCCCGCGCGACATGACCGCCACGAGCGACCGGCTCGGCGGCTTCCGCGCCGAGCTGGCCGACCAGGGCGTAGACCTGCCGGAGTCGCGCGTCGTCGAGGGGGACTTCACGATCGGCGGCGGCTACCGGGTGATGCGGGACCTGCTCGCCACGGGGGAGGAGGTCGACGGCCTCTTCGCCGCCAACGACCTCACCGCCGTCGGCGCCCTGCGTGCGCTGCGCGAGCGGGGCCTGCGCGTGCCCGACGACGTCGCCGTCGTCGGCTTCGACGACGTCCCGATCGCCGTCGACTCCGACCCGCCGCTCACCACGGTCCGCCAGCCCCTCGAGGCGATGGGGCGCCAGATGGCGCGCATGCTCATCGACCTCGCCGACGGCGGCCAGGCGACCTCGGTGACCCTCGACGTCGCCCTCGTCCCGCGCGACTCCGCCTGACGCACCCCGCGCTCGCGTCGCGCCGCCGGCTGGGTCCCGCCCGGTGGCGGGCCGGCCGCCCGCCCCTCCCGCCGGGGCTGTGTCCCTGAGAGCACCTCGCCCGCTGGGGGCTGTCCCGGGACTGCGCACACGTCCGCGACACGCGCTCGACACGCCGCGCCTGGTGCCGCGGGACCCCGCCTCGCCGGACCTGTGCGCAGGTCAGCGACGGAGGAAGCCACCGGGGAGGCGGTCCCGAGGCCGTGACCGTGCTGTGACATGAGTGGCGCTTGACACGGCAGGCGTCGCCCGGCACAGTACGTGGAACGTCATGGAACCGCTTCCACGGCGCCCATCCGTTCCCGAGTCGCCCAGGAAGAGCTGGGGGCCCGGACGGGGCGATCAGGACGGCCTGATCGCCCGCCGACACCAGCCGGCCGCTTCGGCCGCGAGGAGGAGCAATGCACACCAGGAAGTCTGTGGCCGTGATCGCGGCCATCACGGCGGGCGCACTGACGCTGTCCGCCTGCGGGGACAGCGCCAGCACCGACTCGGCGGCGGCCGACTCGAGCAGCGGCGGCAAGACCACCCTCACCGTCTCCCTCTTCGGCACCTTCGGCTTCGAGGAGTCGGGTCTCTTCGAGCAGTACATGGAGGAGAACCCCGACATCGTCATCGAGTACGACTCCACCCAGGGTGAGGACAAGTACTGGCCCGCACTGCAGACAAAGCTCAACTCCGGCAGCGGCACCGCGGACATCCAGGGCATCGAGGTCGCCCGGATCTCCGAGGTCACCGCCAACCAGGCGGACCTGTGGACCGACCTGAGCGAGACCGTGGCCGGCGACCGCGTCGGGGACTACGTCCAGTGGAAGGCAGACGCCGCCACGACCGCGGACGGCCGCGTCCTGGGGCTGGGCACCGACATCGGGCCGATGGCGCTGTGCTACCGCTCCGACCTCTTCGAGGCGGCCGGCGTGCCGTCGGATCCTGACGAGCTCGCCGCGCAGCTCGGCTCCTGGGAGGACTTCCTCGCCCTCGGGGAGGAGTTCACGGCGGGAGCGCCTGACGGCACGGCCTTCCACGACTCGGCCGGTGGCCTGTACAACGCGATCATCTCGACCGAGTCGGAGATCTACCACGACGAGGCCGGCGAGCTCGTCGTCGACAGCAACCCGGCCGTCCGTGCGGCCTTCGACATGGCGGCGCAGGCCGGCCAGGACGGGCTGACCGCCAAGCTCGAGCAGTTCGTCGACCCGAGCTGGGACGCGGGCTTCGGGAGCGGCACCTTCGCCTCGATCGCGTGCCCCTCGTGGATGATCGGCTACATCAAGGGCAAGGCCGGGGACGCCGGGAGCGGCCAGTGGAACATCACCACGCTCCCCGGCGGGCAGGGCGGCAACTGGGGCGGTGCCTACCTCGGCATCCCGGCCGCCAGCGAGAACAAGGAGGAGGCAGCCGAGCTCCTCGCGTGGCTGACCGACGCCGAGCAGCAGGCCGCCGTCTTCGAGAACGTCGGCAACTTCCCGTCCAACACCGGCGCCATCGCGCTCGTGGGCGACACGACCGACGAGTACTTCAACGGTGCCCCCACCGGTGAGGTGTTCACGACGTCCGCCGAGAACGCGCCGACGCAGATCCTCGGCCCGCACGACGGCGTGGCCAAGAACGCCCTCGTCCAGGCGCTGCTGTCCGTCGAGGTCAACGGCGTCGACCCGGCCGAGGCGTGGGAGAACGGCGTCTCCCAGATCCTCAACCAGGTCGGCTGACGGTCCGCGGTGGGGCGGGCGCGCGCCGCCCGCCCCACCGGTCCGCCGCGATCCCGTCCCGTCCCGCCGAGAGGCCCCCATGACTTCCACCGTCCCCGCGCGGCCGGCAGCGAGCGCGCCGGTCCCCGAGCCCCCGACGCGTCCCGCGCCGAGGCCGCCCCGCCGCACCCTGCGGTCCCGGATCTTCCGGTGGGAGGCCGTGACAGCGCCCTACGTCTACGTGGCGCCGTTCTTCCTGCTCTTCGCCGCCTTCGGGCTGTTCCCCCTCATCTACACGGTGTGGGTCAGCCTCTACGACTTCCGCCTCAACTCCGAGATGACGTGGGTGGGGCTGGACAACTTCGTCTGGCTCTTCGAGAACCCGAAGTTCTACAACGCGCTGCTCAAGACCTTCACCATCGGCGTCCTCTCGACGGTGCCGCAGCTGATCCTCGCCCTGGGCCTGGCGCACCTGCTCAACTACAAGATGCGGGCCCGGAACTTCTTCCGGATCTCGATGATCATGCCGTACGCGACCTCCGTCGCCGCGTCGACACTGGTCTTCGCGCAGATCTTCGGGCGCGACGGCGGCTTCGCGAACTGGATCCTGTCCCTCATCGGCATGGACGCCATCGACTGGCGCAACGGCAACCTCAGCGCGCAGATCGCCATCGCCGTCATCGTGACGTGGCGGTGGACGGGGTACAACGCCCTCATCTACCTCGCCGGCATGCAGTCGATCCCCTTCGACCTGTACGAGGCCGCGTCGCTCGACGGCGCGAGCCGGTGGCAGCAGTTCCGCCACATCACGCTCCCGGGCCTGCGCCCCACGATCGTGTTCACCGTCGTCGTCTCGACGATCGGTGCCACCCAGCTCTTCGGTGAACCGCTGCTCTTCGGCGGCGGCACACCCAACGGAGGCGCCGTCAACCAGTACCAGACGCTGGGTCTGTTCATGTACCAGCAGGGCTGGCAGTTCGGCAGCCTCGGCCGGGCGGCCGCCGTCGCGTGGGTGACCTTCCTGCTCATCATCGTCCTCGTCCTGCTCAACACCGCACTCGTGCGCCTGCGTACCCGCCAGCGCCTCACCGACGGGGGAGACTGATGACGACGATCACCCGCCCGCCCGCCATCCCCGGCACGCCGCTGGCCGCGCCGCGCCGTTCGCGCAAGCGCGACAACCACGGCGCCGGCTGGCTGACCTACGTCGTCCTCGGCGTCACGGCCTTCCTCTTCGTTGCGCCCTTCTACTACATGGTCGTCGCGGCGAGCCGGCCGATGTCGGAGATGGTCCAGTCACCGCCCCCGCTCACCCCCGGCCCGAACCTGTGGGCGAACATCCAGACGGCGCTCGACCAGCAGAACATCGCGCTGGCGATCACCAACTCGGTCATCGTCTCGGGCACGGTCACCGTCGCCACGCTGCTCTTCTGCACCCTCGCCGGCTTCGCCTTCGCCAAGCTGCGCTTCAAGGGCAAGAAGGCGCTGTTCGGCATGACGCTGGGGACGATGATGATCCCGCCGACCCTCGGCGTCGTGCCCCTCTACATGGTCATGTCCGAGCTCGACCTCGCGGGACGCCTGTCCTCGGTCATCCTGCCGACGCTCGTCTCGGCCTTCGGCGTCTTCTTCATGCGCCAGTACCTCATGCAGTCCCTGCCGGACGAGCTCATCGAGGCGGCTCGGGTGGACGGGGCGACCTCGCTGCGCACCTTCTGGAGCATCGTGCTCCCGATCGCCCGCCCGGGCATGGCGGTGCTCGGCATGCTCACGTTCATGACGGCCTGGAACGACTTCTTCTGGCCGGTCATCACGCTCAACTCGTCCAACCCGACCGTCCAGGTCGCTCTCAACAACCTGGGCAGCGGCTACGTGCCGGACACCGCCATCATCATGGCCGGCACGCTCATCGGCACGCTGCCCGTCGTCGTCGTCTTCATCCTGCTCGGCCGCCAGATCGTCAGCGGCATCATGGCCGGCGCCGTCAAGGGCTGACGCCACCTCTCACCCACGAAGAAGGGAGCAGGGCGCCAGCGCCCTGATTCACCACCATGAGCATCCAGACCACCACCGCGCCCGACACGCTCCGCCTCGACCTTCCCAAGAGCTTCGTCTGGGGCGCCGCCACCGCCGCCTACCAGATCGAGGGCGCCGCCGACGCGGGCGGCCGCACGCCGTCCATCTGGGACACCTATAGCCACACCCCCGGCAAGGTGCAGAACGGGGACACCGGCGACGTCGCGGACGACCACTACAACCGCTTCCGCGAGGACGTCGCGACCATGAAGGAGCTCGGTCTGCAGACCTACCGCTTCTCCATCGCCTGGCCCCGGATCACCCCGCAGGTCACCGCCGACAGCCTCGGCCCGGTGAACGAGGCGGGGATCGACTTCTACTCGAGCCTCATCGACGAGCTCCTCGCCGCCGGTATCACCCCGGCCGCGACGCTCTACCACTGGGACCTGCCCCAGGCCCTCGAGGATGCCGGCGGCTGGCCGGCCCGGGCGACGGCGGAGCGCTTCGCCGAGTACGCGGGCGTCGTCGCCGCCCGTCTCGGGGACCGCCTGCGCACCTTCATCACCCTCAACGAGCCGTGGTGCTCGTCCTACCTCGGCTACGGCAGCGGCGTCCACGCCCCGGGCCGCACGAACCACGCCGACGTCCTCGCCGCCGTCCACCACCTCAACCTGGCCCACGGCCTGGCGACAGCGGCGATCCGCGCCGAGCGCCCCGACGCGACGGTCGGGCTCACCCTCAACCTCGCCTGGGTGAACCCCGCCACCGACGCACCGGCCGACGTCGCCGCCGCGCGGCGGATCGACGGCCTGCAGAACCGCGTCTTCCTCGACCCGGTGCTCAGCGGTTCCTACCCGCAGGACATCATCGCGGCGACGGCCTCGGTCACCGACTGGTCCTTCGTCCAGGAGGGCGACCTCGAGCTCATCCACCAGCCCCTCGACGTCCTCGGCGTGAACTACTACAGCCCCACGGTCGTGCGCGCGTACGACGGCGTGGGGGAGCGCGAGGAGGCCGACGGTCACGGTGCGAGCACGGCCAGCCCCTGGCCCGCATGCGACGACATCGAGTTCCCGCAGCAGCCCGGCCCGTACACCGAGATGGGCTGGTCCATCGACGCGCGCGGCCTCACCGAGCTCCTCGTGCGGATGCACCGCGAGCACCCGGGCCTGCAGCTCATGGTGACGGAGAACGGCGCCGCCTTCCCCGACCACGTCCGGTCCGACGGCAGCATCCAGGACCTCGACCGCATCGAGTACCTGCGCGACCACGTCCAGGCCGTCAGCGACGCCGTCGCCGCCGGTGCACCCGTGCGCGGGTACTACGTGTGGTCACTGCTGGACAACTTCGAGTGGGGCTACGGCTACTCCAAGCGCTTCGGCATCGTCCACGTGGACTACGAGACCCAGGAGCGCACGAAGAAGGCCAGCGCCCACTGGTACGCCGACCTCATCGCGGCCCAGGAGGCCTGAGGCAGACGTCCGTCCGCGCCCCCAACGTCGCACGTGGTGCACGCACGCCGGGCAGCCCGCGGCGTCGGGTCGTTCAGCTCACCACGTGCGTCGTCGGGTGGTGGTGGTGGTGCGACTCAGGTGAGGCCCGCCTCGCGGGCCCGGATCGCCGCCTGCACGCGCGAGGTGCAGCCCAGCTTGGCGAGGACGCGGGACACGTGCGTCTTGGCGGTCGCCTCGCTGATGCGGAGCGAGGTGGCGAGCCCCGCGTTGGACAGCCCCTGCCCGAGGCCGGTGAGCACCTCGCGCTCGCGCTCGGTAAGCGAGGAGACGTCGGCGGGCGGGGCCGCCGGCTCCGGTGTCCCGGCGAAGGCGTGGAGCAGCCGGCGGGTCACCTCCGGGGCCACGACGCCCTCCCCGGCCGCGACACGGCGCACGGCGTCCAGGAGGGTGGCGGCGTCGACGGTCTTGAGGAGGAACCCGGCCGCCCCCGCCCGCAACGCCCCGAAGACGTACTCGTCGAGGTCGAAGGTGGTGAGGACAAGGACGTCGGCCAGCCCGTCGGCGACGACGGTTCGGGTGGCGGCGATGCCGTCTGTTCCCGGCATGCGGACGTCCATGAGCACGACGTCCGGTCGCAGCGCCCGAGCGTTGGTGACGGCGCTGGTGCCGTCGGCCGCCTCGGCGACGACCGTGACGTCGTCGGCGGACTCGAGGATGAGCCGCAGGCCCGACCGGATGGCGGCGTGGTCGTCGGCGACGATGACGCGGATGGTCATGGGCCCTCCTCGACGGGGATCGTGGCGTGTACGCGCCAGCTGCCGGTGTCGGCCCCGGCCCGGAAGGTGCCGCCGAGGGCTTCGGCGCGCTCGCGCATCGTGAGGAGCCCGACCCCCGACCCGGGCCGCGCGGCACGTCCGCCGTCGGTCCGGGCGAGCTGGTTCACGACGTCGACGCGGAGGGCACCGTCGGCACGGTCGACGGCGATGTCCACCGGGCCGCCACGGCCGTGGCGCAGCGCGTTGGCGAGGGACTCCTGCACGATGCGGTAGGCGGCCTGGTCGACGGCGGCGGGCAGCTCGGCCGGCACGGCACGGCGCACCGACACGGCCATGCCCTGGCCGCGGAACCCCGCAACGAGGGCGTCGAGCTCGTCGAGTCTGGCCGGGCTGGTCCGGGTCTCCTCCCCGGCGCGCAGGAGGTCGATCATCGCCCGCATCTCACGCAGCGCTGCGACGCTGGATGCCCGGATCGCGGACAGGGCCTCGCGGTCGCGGTGGGCCGCGTGCACGTCGTCCGAGCGGCGCGGTGCCGCGAGGGCGGCCTCGGAGTGGATCGCGACGGCCGAGAGGTGACTGGCGAGCGCGTCGTGCAGGTCCCCGGCCATCCGCGTGCGCTCGGCGTGGACGACCTCCTGCTCGCGCAGCTCCCCGATGCGGGCCAGGTCGCGGGCACGGGCGGAGGCGAGCGCGGCGAGCTCGGCCTGCTGGCGGACCGAGCGTCCCCACCACAGCGGCGTGCCGAGCACCGCGAAGGTGAGCAGCGCGACGTTTGCGGTCTCCCGCAGGTCACCGGTGGCGGCGAACGCCGCCACCGTCGCGCCGATGACGCACGCGGCCACGCCCGTCCCGAGCCGTCTCAGCGCCGGTGCGCCCACCCGCAGCGCGGCGGAGTAGATGAGGTCGAGCAGGCCGATCGCCACGCCCATGCTGCCGCCCAGGGCGAGGTCGACGGCGAAGACGAGCGTGCCGCCCGTGAGCGTCACGAGGGGGCGACGTGCCTTGCCGAGAAGGAGCGCGCACATGGCGGCGAGCGTGAGGACGAACCACCACCGGGTGCCTGCGAGGGACGGGCCGCCGCCCCACGTGCCGACGAGGCCCACGCCGAGCAGCGCGAGTCCGGCGGCGAAGGTCGCGACGGCGTCGCGGACGACGCGGGCACTGTCCGTCCCGCTCGTCCTCTCACGCCACAACCCGACCTGCTCGCGCACGCCCCTATCCCAGCACAGGCACCGTTCCCGGTCGGTCCGTCGAAGGATGTACGCGACGCTCGTCCCGTCGGCCGACGACGGGACGGGCGAGCCGGCGCCACCGTCGTGGCATGACCCTGGCAACGGTGGCGACCCTCGCCGTGCTCGCGCTCGTCGACTCGACGAGCTTCGGCACCCTCCTCATCCCGATCTGGCTCCTCCTCACCCCCGGGCGGGTTCGCGTGGGCCGGATCCTCGTCTTCCTCGGCACGGTGACGGGGTTCTACCTGCTGCTCGGGATCGTGCTCGTGGCCGGTGCCGGGGCGCTCCTGGAGAACATGGGCGGGCTGCTCGACAACCCCGTCGTCGCGCGCCTCCAGCTCGCCCTCGGCGTCGCCCTGGTGGTGGCGAGCTTCGTCGTCGGGCGCAGGCGCGAAGGCGAGCGGTCCGGGCGGCTGCTGCGGTGGCGGACCCGCGCGATGGGCTCGGAGGCGGGGTCGGGTGGACTCATGGCACTGGCGCTGGCCGCCGCCGTCCTCGAGGTCGCGACGATGCTGCCCTACCTCGCGGCGACGGGCATCATCGCGGCGTCCGGGCTCACGCTTCCCCTCCGGGTGGGCGTCCTCGCCGCGTACTGCGTCGTCATGGTGCTGCCCGCGCTCCTCCTGCTCGGTGCCCGACTCGTCTCCGGACGTCTGGTGCAGCCACCCCTCGAGCGCCTCGCGGGGTGGATGGAGCGCACCGGAGCGGAGACGACCTCGTGGATCGTCGGGATCGTCGGCGTCCTCGTCGCCCTCGACGCGCTGGAGCGGGTCCAGGGCCCGGTCGCCTGACCGCTCCTCGCGGTGGAATCCGACGTCGAGCACCGCGGGTCACGAGGGCACGCGTGGGTGGCGGGCCGGCCGGTGAGCGGGCTGGCCGCGCGAGGGTGACGAGAGGGGGCAGGGGCGAGGAAGGTCACCTCGGACGCTCGCGCCTCGCCCCGACGACGGGGTAGTCGCTAGCCTGGCCCGATGACCAACACCTCCGCGAGCACCATCGTTCCGCGCGCCGACGGCCGCGCTCCCGACGAGCTCCGCGAGGTCCGGTTCACCCGAGGCTGGCTCGACAGTGCCGAGGGCAGCGTACTCGTCGAGTTCGGCGCCACCCGGGTGCTCTGCGCCGCGTCCTTCACCCAGGGCGTGCCGCGCTGGCGCAAGGGCTCGGGCCAGGGCTGGGTCACCGCGGAGTACGCGATGCTGCCCCGCTCCACCAACACCCGCAGCGACCGGGAGTCCATCAAGGGCCGTGTCGGGGGCCGCACCCACGAGATCTCCCGCCTCATCGGCCGGTCCCTGCGCGCGATCATCGACGTGAGCGCGCTCGGCGAGAACACCATCGTCCTCGACTGCGACGTCCTGCAGGCCGACGGCGGCACCCGCACGGCCGCCATCACCGGCGCCTACGTGGCCCTCGCCGACGCCGTCGCCTGGGGCGTCGCCCAGGGCGCCATCGCGACGCGCTCGACGCCGGTGCTCACCGACTCCGTCGCCGCCGTCTCCGTGGGGATCGTCGACGGGCAGCCCGTCCTCGACCTGCCCTACGTCGAGGACGTCGCCGCCGAGACGGACATGAACGTCGTGGTCACCGGCTCGGGCGGCTTCGTCGAGGTCCAGGGGACGGCCGAGCGCAAGCCCTTCGAACGCCACGAGCTCGACGAGCTCCTCGACCTGGCCGTCACCGGCACCGCCAAGCTCACCGAGCTCCAGCGCACGGCGCTCGCCGCGCCGCTCGCCGGCCGGTGAGCGCCACCGCGGCGCGGCTCGTCCTCGCCACGCACAACGCCCATAAGATCGGCGAGCTGCGCGCCATCCTCGCCCCGCTCCTGCCTGACCTCGACCCCGCGTCCGTGGTCGGTGCCGCCGACGTCGGTGCGCCCGAGCCCGTCGAGGACGGCGTCACCTTTGCCGAGAACGCGCTCATCAAGGCGCGGGCGCTCGCCGCGGCTACCGGGCTGCCCGCCGTCGCGGACGACTCCGGCCTCGCCGTCGACGTCCTCGGCGGCGCGCCCGGGATCTTCTCCGCCCGCTGGGCCGGCCGGCACGGGGACGACCGTGCCAACCTCGAGCTTCTGCTCGCCCAGCTCTCCGACGTCCCCGCCGAGCACCGCAGAGCGCGGTTCGTCTGCGCCGCGGCGCTCGTCACGCCGGGCGGCGAGGAGGTCGTCGAGACCGGCGAGATGCCCGGGCGGCTGCTCACCGCGCCTCGCGGCAGCGGCGGCTTCGGCTACGACCCCATCCTCCAGCCCGACGGCGAGGACCGGTCCGCCGCTGAGCTCAGCGCCGAGGAGAAGAACGCCGTGTCCCACCGGGGCAAGGCGTTCCGCGCCCTCGCCCCGCACGTCGTCCGGGTCTTCGCCGGCTGACGCCCCACCCCGCGAGCACGCACAGCCGGTCACCTGGACGCCTCGCCGGGGCCCCCAGGTGACGGTGGGTGCGTGCTCGGCGCGAGGGGGAGAGGGAGGGGTGGTACCGCTAGTTGCGGCCGACGCGGGTTGCCAGGAGCCAGACGGCGCGCCAGCCGAGGAACAGCGCGCCGAGCACCCCGAGCGCCACGAGGACGAAGGGCAGCGCCGTGCCGTCGCCCAGTGCGGCGCGCAGCGCCAGGCCACCGGCCCACGTGGCGAGCCAGGCGACGACGCCGCCGGGCCACAGCCGCAGCGACCCGTGCTGGACGAGCACGGTGACGAGGAGCCGCGCGAGGAGGAAGGGCAGGGCCACCTCGAGGACATCGGTGGCCGACCGGCCGCCCTCGTGCGCGCCGCGCCCGAGGTAGGCGAAGAGCGTGACGGCTGCCATGTCGAGCAGCATCGCCGCCCCGCGCTGCCGCCACGTCCCGGCGGCCCGGGACGCCCGGCCGACGTCCAGCCCCTGCGGGCCGGTCCCGGGCTGGATGCTCACGGGAGGCGGCCGACGTGCGCCAACGCCTGCTGCAGGAGGGTGCTGTGCCCGTCGACGAGCTCGGCCTGCACCTCGGGCAGCAGGGCCTCACGGGGGGTGAACCAGCCGACCTCGAGGGTGTCCTGCTGGGGGTGGCAGTCGCCATCGACGGGGACGACGTAGGCGAGTGACACCGCGTGCTGGCGCGGGTCGTGGAAACCCTGTCCCGGCGTCGGGAAGTACTCACCGACCGTGAAGGGCTGGGGGGAGAGCGGCACGCGCGGCAGGCACAGCGAGCCGAGATCCTTCTCGAGGTGACGGGTCAGCGCCTCACGCAGCGTCTCGTGGAAGAGCACGCGGCCCGAGACCAGCGCGCGCTGGAGGCGGCCACCGGTCGCGCGCAGCAGCAGACCCACCTGCTGGACCTGGCCGGTGGCGTCCACCCGTACGGGCAGGACGTCGACGTAGAGCATCGGGACCTGACGGCGAACCCTGTCGAGGTCCTCCGGCGGCAGCCAGGGGGTGATGTCGTCAGAGGCCAGTCCGCTCATGGTGCTTCTCTTCCGTGTTGCGTGGGTGCCCGCGCGGGCGAGTACATCGTGCGCGAGGCGGGACTCGAACCCGCACGTCCGAGGACACCAGGACCTAAACCTGGCGCGGCTGCCAGTTACGCCACTCGCGCGCGGGACCAGCCTACGGTGTCAGTCGACGCCCAGGTCCTTGCGCAGCCGGGCGACGTGGCCGGTCGCCTTGACGTTGTACTTCGCCAGCGTCACCGTGCCGGCCGGGTCGACGACGACGGTCGAGCGGATGAGGCCGGTGTACGTGCGCCCGTAGTTCTTCTTCTCGCCCCACGCTCCCCAGGCCTCGATGACCTCGTGGTCGGTGTCGGAGGCGAGCGGGAAGGTGAGGGACTCGGCCTCGGCGAAGCGGGCGAGCTTGTCGGTGCCGTCGGGCGAGACGCCGACGACGGCGTAGCCATGGCCCTGGAGGGCGGCGAGGCTGTCGCGGAAGTCGCAGGCCTGGGTGGTGCAACCGGGCGTGGACGCGGCGGGGTAGAAGTAGACGACGACGCCCTTGTCGGCCGTGGCACGCAGCTCCGCGAGGCTCACCGTGAAGCCGTCGGCGGTCGGCAGGGTGAAGTCCGGGGCGGTCTCGCCGGGGGAGAGCTGGGGCACGAGGTCCTCCGTCGGTCGTGGGCGGTCGGTCCCAGCATCGCACGGCCCGACCCGCGCGCCACTATGTGAGTACGGAACTTCGTAATAGCGTGGAGGCATGTCAGCAGACCGCCTCACCGCGCTCGAGGAGCGCGTCGCCGTGCTCGAGTCACGGCTCGCCGCCGTGCCCGACGACGTGACCACCGACAACCCGCTGTGGGCGCTCGGGGGCCTTCAGGCGCGGGTGGAGGACCCCGGCGCCGTGCTCCTCGTCGGCCACGTCCGGCTACCGGACGGGCGGCGCGCCCAGTGGCAGCTCGGTGCGGTCACCGACGACCTCCTCGGCGCCGACTGGACGGAGGAGGCGGACGTGCTCGTCGCCCTCGGCCACCCGGTCCGCCTGCGCCTGCTCCAGCGGGTTCTCGGCGGCGCCGCCACCGTCGCGGAGCTCGTCGACACCGACGGCGTCGGCACGAGCGGGCAGGTCTACCACCACCTGCGCCAGCTCACAGCGGCGGGCTGGCTGCGTGCTGTCGGCGGGGGCCGGTACGAGGTGCCCGTCGCGCGGGTCGTGCCCCTGCTCGCCGTCGTCCTGGGAGCGCGGCGATGAGGCGGGCCGTCGCCCGCTGGCAGACGTGGTGGACGCGGCTGTTCGTCCTCGCCGTCCTCGCCGCCGTGCTCCTGCCGGTACCACGACCGTGGGGGCTCGTCGTCGCGGTCGTCGCCTTCCTCCTCTCCCTCGTCCGGCCACCGGCGACGACGCTCGACCCGGTCGAGCTCGACCCTCCGCTGCGGGGGCGGTGGGTCGTCGTCAACGGCCCCGGGACGGCCGTGCCGAGCCACGGTGTCAAGGCCTACGGCCAGGCCTACGCCGTCGACGTCCTCCAGCCCGCACACGACGCCCCGACGTCGGTCGGCTGGGGCCTGCGGGCGCGTCGCCCGCAGACCTACCCGTCCTTCGGGGAGCCGGTGCTCGCGATGGCCGCCGGCGTGGTCGTCCGGGCCCACGACTCCCAGCGCGACCACGGCGCCCGTGACACCTGGCCCCTGCTCGTGTGGATGATGACGGCCGAGGGCTTCCTCCGTGACCTCGCCGGTGTGGGACGCATCCTCGGCAACCACGTCGTCGTCCGCCACGACGACGGCGCCTACGCCACGTACGCGCACCTGCGTCGGGGCTCGGTCACGGTCGCCGAGGGGGAGCGGGTTGCGGCAGGGCAGCGGCTCGCGGAGGTGGGCAACACCGGCAACACCTCCGAGCCGCACCTGCACGTCCAGGTCACGGACCGGGCCCGGCCGACCGCGGCGGCGGGTGTGCCCATGCGCTGGCGGGGGCTCGCTGCCGACGGTGAGTGCGACGCGCGGTGGAGTACCGGTAAGCGCCGCCCGACGGCGCTGCCGGACTTCCCGGAGAACGGTCAGGTGCTCGTACTCGGGTAGTCAGGAACGCGGAGGCGCTCGAATCGCCGGTGGTCAGGGAACCTGTGGCGAGGTCTGTTCCCGTTCCTCGCGGATCGCATCGATGAGCCACGACGCCAGAGAGGCGGTGACGACACCAACCGTTGCGATGCCACCAACCATGAGGGCGACCGCGACGAGACGACCGGTTGCGGTGATCGGGAACATGTCGCCGTAGCCGACCGTGGTGACCGTCGTCGCTGACCACCACAGGGCGTCGCCGAAGGTCTGGATCGGTCCTTCGCCCCCGCGCTCAGCGTCGAGTACCGCCAGTGCCGCGACGAAGCACAGCAGCGAGACGGAGCCGACGAGGTAGACACCGACCTTGCCGCGAAGGGAGGACCCGGCATACCGATTGAGGGCGGTCAGCAGTGTCACCAGACGTAGAAGTCGCAGCGGACGCAGGAGCGGCAGTAGAAGAGTCGCGAGGTCGAGAGGGTTGCGACGCAGAAACTGCCACCGGTCAGTGGCCAGCCACAGTCGAACGACGAAGTCCACGCCGAGCAGCGCCCAGGTGGTCCACACAGTGAGCGAGCACGCTTGTCGCCAGGCGGGCCCTAAGTCGGGCTCGAGAATGGGCCAGGCGTAGGCGACGAGGAACAGCACAGTGCTCACGGTCAGCGGAAGATTGAGCCTGCGCTCCCACGCATCCGTCAGGGTCGACACGAAGGCGAGCCTAGTGGTGGGCCGCGCCCGGGAGTGACAACGACGAAGGCCGCCTCCCGGGGGAGACGGCCTTCGGCTGGTGCGCCATCTAGGACTTGAACCTAGAACCCACTGATTAAGAGTCAGTTGCTCTGCCAATTGAGCTAATGGCGCTTGCTGGTGCCCTTGCGGCAGTCCTAAACGTTACCACCGGCGTCGGGCGCTGCCCAGCCCGGAGAGCCCCTCGTGATGAGGATCACCGGCCCTTCCGAGCAAGCCGCGACATACCGGGGTTTCGGATAGGTTGAGCCCGTGTCGAAGCCTCGTGTCACTCTCGCGACCTGCCTGGACCACCCTGAGCTGGACCCGGGTGAGGAGGGGCTGCCCGACGCCTTGGCCGAACGGGGCATCGACCCGCGCGTCGCCGCGTGGGACGACGAGTCCGTGGACTGGTCCGAGGCGGGCATCGTCGTCCTGCGTTCCGTCCACAACTATGCGACACGTCGGCAGGACTTCCTCGCGTGGACCAAGAGCATCCGCAAGCTCCTCAACAGCGCGGACACCGTCGAGTGGAACACCGACAAGCACTACCTCCAGGAGCTCGGCCGGCGTGGCATGCCCACGATCGACACCGTGTGGCTGGAGCCGGAGAGGAACCTGTCCAAGCACCAGGTGCACACCCGCTTCCCGTCGCTGGGTGACTTCGTCGTCAAGCCGGCGGTGTCCTCCGGGTCCAGGGACACCGGCAGGTACACCGCGCGGGACGCGACGTCGCGCATGCACGCGATCCAGCACGCCTACCGGCTCCTGCAGGACGGCCGCGCCGTCATGGTGCAGCGGTACGTCGAGTCGGTGGACGAGCGCGGCGAGACGGCGCTGATCTACCTCAACGGCGTGCTCTCCCACGTCGTGGAGAAGGAGCCCATGCTCCTCGGCGAGCAGGCCGCCGCCGACGAGACGGGCGACGAGGTTGCCGTCTCCCGGTACGCCACCGAGGCCGAGCTCCGGGTGGGGGAGCGGGCCCGCTCCGCGATCCACGGCTACATCAAGTCCCGGATGGGCCGCGACGCCCAGCTCCTGTTCAGCCGCATCGACATGGTCGAGGGTGACAACGGTGAGCCCTGCGTCATGGAGGTCTCCCTCGTCGACGCCTCCCTCTACCTCGGTGCTGTCGACGGTGCCCTCGACGGCTTCGCCGACGCCATCGCCTCCCGCGCCTTCTGGTGACCGGCGCGCTCCAGCGACGCGGGCTCGGCCGCTGGAGCACAGGCTCACCTCGGCCGACGGGACGCTCGGTCGCTCGCGGACTCCCGGCACGTGGTGGGGAGGATGACCGCGCACCGACGGACGAGAGGGAACGTCGCGCCCGCCGACGACGGGCGCTGACTCACCCGGGTGCCAGTGCTGGCGCATCATGCGTTCTTGATCAGGTGTCGTGTGCGCCGGATGGGGCGGCGTCCCACACGACGACGCCGTCGCGCACCCTCGCGCCGTCGGACGGCTCGTGGACCCGCACCTCGCCGCCGTGCATGAGGTGGTGCACCGGGAGGTCGAGGAGGAGGGTGGCGACGTCGGCGACGAGGCGGCGGTGGCACCGCCACCACACCGCCTCCGAGCACATGACGGCGACGCGGGCGTCCCCACGAGCGTCCTCGGCCACCTCGGCGAGCGCGGCGGTGAACTCCTCGGTGCGGGTGTGGCCGGCGTAGGCACGGAAGGCGTCCACCTGCCACCACGTGTCCGGGGAGGCGGCGTCCTCGGCCTTACGCAGGTGACGGCGTCCGCCCAGGCGCGGCTCCCAGCGGTAGGCGACCCCCGCCAAAGGCAGCCACTCGGCCAACGCGTCCCGTGCGACGTCGGGATTGCGGCGGCTGCCCGGGAACCGGCGGATGTCGACGACGGCGGCGACCCGCCGGCCGGTGAGAAGCGAGGCCAGCCCGGCGCGCTCGAGCGAGCCGTGGCCGACGGTGAGCAGAGGCATCACGCCATTGTTCGACACGGCGGGGGCGGGTGCAGGTCAGTCCCGGTCGAGGTCCTCGAGGAGCTCGACGGCGGCACGGGCGTACTCGCCGATCCAGCGGTCGTGGATGCGCTTGATCGGCACAGGGGCGAGGGAGAGGTGGCGCTCGCGCCCGACCTTGCGCCCGGTGACCAGCTCGGCGCGCTCGAGGACCCGCAGGTGCTGGAGGACGGTCGTGCGATCGAGCTCGGGGACCTGGGCAGCCAGCTCGCCGGTCGTCCGGGGGGCCGACCTCAGGAGGTCGAGGATCCGGCGGCGGACGGGGGAGGCGAGGGCCTTGAACACGAGGTCGTCCTGGTCGGAGCCATTGACCTCGCGAGATGACATGTTGTAAAAATATCACATGAACGCATCTGAGCGGCTGGACGAGCTGAGCTTCACCGTGTCGGGCCGCGTCTCGCGGCCGTGCGCCGAGGTGTACGAGGCGGTCGCGGACCCCGAGCGGCTCTCGAGGTACTTCACGACCGGGGGCGCGCAGGGTCGTCTCGAGTCCGGCGCCGAGGTCATCTGGAACTTCCAAGACTTCCCCGGCGCCTTCCCCGTGCGCGTCCTCGAGGCCGACAGGCCGCGGCGGATCGTCATCGAGTGGGACGGGGAGGCGACGACGAGTACGCGGGGCACGACGACGGTCGTCTTCGAGTTCGAGCCGCTCGACGACGACTCCCGCACCCTCGTCACCATCACGGAGTCCTCGTGGCAGGCGACCCCGGACGGCGCGCGTCGGGCCTTCGACAACTGCGAGGGGTGGACGAGCATGCTCGGCGCGATGAAGGCATGGGTCGAGCACGGCATCACCCTGCGCGAGGGCTTCTACCGCTGACACCCCGGGGTCAGGACGGGCTCCCGGTCACCGGGTGCCGCTCGGCCTCGTGGAGGATGTTGCGCGCCATCGTCGGGAAGATCAGCGCGTGGAAAGGCAGCACCGCGAGCCAGTACAGCCGGCCGGGGATGCCGCGGGGGAAGAAGATCGCGCGCTGGCGGTAGCGGGCACCGCCGCCCGGGAGGGCGTCGACGGACAGCTCGAGCCACGCCCGGCCCGAGGCTCGCATCTCGGCGCGCAGCGTGAGGCGCTGCCCGGGCTCCACCGACTCCACCCGCCAGAAGTCCACGTGGTCCCCGACCTGCAGCCGGTGCGGGTGGCGCCGCCCCCGGGCCATGCCGGGACCGCCGACGAGCTTGTCGAGGAACCCGCGCAGCCGCCACAGGAACGCCGGGGAGTACCAGCCGTTCTCGCCGCCGATGCCCTGGACCACCCGCCACACCGACTCCGGGGCCGCCCTGCCGTCGCGTTCACGGACATCGGTGTACACGGTGTGGCCGGCCCACTGGGGGTCCGAGGGCAGCGGGTCGGCGGGACCGGCGGAGGAGGTGACGTCGTCGTCCCAGCTGGCCGTCACCCGTCCGGAGACCTGCCGCTCGATCGCCAACCGGCAGGCGTCGGGGTACGCGGTGAGCCCGCCGGGAGGGTCGGGGATGACGGTGGCGACGTCGTGGTCCCCGGCGACGGCGTCCTCGGCCATCGACGCGGCCAGCGGCATCGCCAGCCCGCGGGGGATCGGCGTCGTCATCCCGATCCAGAAGCCCGACAGCCTGGGCGCGGGGATCGGCAGGGCCCAGATCCGGCGGGGGCGCAGGCCGGCCACCCGGGCGTAGCCGGAGAGCAGCTCCTTGAACGGCTGGGGACGCCCCGAGCCGATGTCGTAGGTGTGGTTGACGGGCTCGTCCAGCGCGCACGCGTGGGCGAGGTAGTACAGGACGTCGCGGATCGCGATCGGCTCGACGAGGTTGTCCAGCCAGCGCGGCCCGGGCATGACGGGCAACCGCTCGGTGAGGTGACGGATCATCTCGAAGGACGCCGAGCCCGAGCCGATGACGACCCCCGCCCGCAGGACCATCGTCGGGACGGTGGACTGGAGCAGGATGCGGCCCACCTGCTCGCGGGAGCGCATGTGGTCGGACAGCTCGTCGAGCTCCTTGTCGGGGTGCAGGCCACCGAGGTAGACGATCTGCTGCACGCCCTGAGCCGCGGCCGCCTCGGCCACCGTCCGCGCGATCCGTGACTCCCGCTCGACGAAGTCCCCGCCGCCACCCATCGAGTGCACGAGGTAGAGCACCGTGTGGACGTCGGTCATCGCCGCGCGCACCTGCTCGGCGTCCTCGAGGTCCGCGGCGACGAGCTCGACGTCGGCGGCCCAGGGGCGGTCCTCGAGCTTGCGCGGGTCCCGTGCCCCGGCGCGCACGGTGAAGCCGGCAGCGACGAGCTCGGGCACCAGACGCCCGCCCACGTACCCGCTGGCACCGGTGACGAGGACCCGTCGGCCGTGGCCCTCGGGCAGGGACAGGTCGAGCGGCGAGGACGGGCGTGAGCTCATCCGCCCACGCTAGAGGGGACAGCACCTCCCCGCAGCGGCAGCCACCCTCCCGGCGGGAGCGTCGCCGCGCCTACGGAATGACGACGAAACATTGCGCCAGTAGATTCACGGGAATGGACACTCAGCTGCAGTCGGACATCATCGCCGCGCTCGAGGTCATCGACCCCGACACCTTCGACGCCGCCGCCGAGGCGGAACGCCGGATCGAGTTCCTCACCCGCTACCTCCAGGACACCGGGGCGAAGGGCCTCGTCCTGGGTATCAGCGGCGGTGTCGACTCGACGGTCGCCGGGCGCCTGTGCCAGCTCGCCTGCGAGCGGGTGCGCGAGGCCGGCGGGGAGGCCCAGTTCGTCGCCGTGCGCCTGCCCTACCGCGTGCAGAAGGACGAGCACGACGCCGTGGCCGCGATCGAGTTCATCGACGCCGACTTGGTCGAGACCATCGACATCGGGCCGGCCGCCGACGCGCTGTGGGACCAGGTCCTCGCCTCGCGCACGCCGGTCACCGACGCCAAGGACGACTACCACAAGGGCAACGTCAAGGCGCGGATGCGGATGGTCAGCCAGTACGCGATCGCCGGCGCGCGGGGGATGCTCGTCGTCGGGACCGACCAGGCGGCCGAGGCGTGCGTCGGCTTCTTCACCAAGCACGGCGACGGCGCCGCGGACCTCACCCCGCTGTTCGGGCTGCCCAAGCGCCGCGTGCGGGACATCGGGCGCCACCTCGGCACGCCGGACGACCTCGTCAACAAGATCCCCACCGCCGACCTCGAGTCCGACAAGCCGCTGCTGGCCGACGAGGAGGCGCTCGGCGTGCGCTACGACGCCGTCGACGACTACCTCGAGGGCCGCGAGGTCTCTGCCGAGGACGAGGCGACCATCGTCGGCTGGTACCGACGCACCGGTCACAAGCGGGCGCTGCCGGTCACGCCGGACGGCTACCTCGGCCGCCCCTGACACCCGTCCGGCGACAGCCCAGCTCCCGGCGACCGGGCCATGGCGCCGAGAGCTGGGCTGGTCCTGGCCTCAGTGGGCCGCGGCGTCCTTCTTCCTGCGAGGGACGACATGCATGACGGCGACGACGACGGCACCCACGACGAGCCCGACGACCGCCGAGGACAGCGTGTTGATGAGCCAGGTGACGAAGCCGCTCAGCGCACCGAGCCCGCCGGCCACGGCCTCCTCGAGGTGGTGGACGAGGTCGTACGGCGCGTGCCAGCCGAGGTCGTCGACACCGACGAGGAGGATGTGGCCACCGACCCACAGCATCGCGACGACCCCGACGACGGAGAGGACCGCGAGCACCTTGGGCATCGCCTTGACGAGGAGCCGGCCCACCTTCTGCGAGGAGGCGGAGTCCCGCTTCGCCAGGCTCAGCCCGATGTCGTCCATCTTGACGATGAGCGCGACGACCCCGTAGACGAGCGCGGTGATGCCCAGGGCCACGACGACGAGGATGATCGCCCGGTTGAGGAGTGGCTCGTCGGCGACCTCGTTGAGCGCGATGACCATGATCTCGGCGGAGAGGATGAAGTCGGTGCGGATCGCGCCGCTCACCATCGTCTTCTCGTGGTCCGCCCCCTTGGCTGCCGCCGGCGTCGCCGTCTTCTTCTCCTTGTGGTGCCCGGTGACGTACTCGTAGAGCTTCTCCGCGCCCTCGTAGCTGAGGTACAGGCCGCCCACCATGAGGATCGGGGTGAGCAACCAGGGGAGGAACTGGCTGAGGAGCAGGATCGCCGGGAGGATGAAGAGGAGCTTGTTGCGCAGCGAGCCGGTCGCGATCTTCCGGATCATCGGCAGCTCGCGGTTCGCGGTGAAGCCGTGGACGTAGCGCGGGGTCACCGCGGTGTCGTCGATGACGACCCCCGCGGCCTTGGCGCTGGCGCGACCCGCTGCGGCCCCGATGTCGTCGACCGAGGCCGCGGCGATCCTGGCGAGGGCGGCGATGTCGTCGAGGAGGGCTGCAAGGCCACCGGCCATGGGATCTCACTTCCGTTCACGTGGGCACGTGCCTCCCGTGCCGCTGGTCAGCGAGAGCATAGGCGCTGCCGGACCGGTCGGCGCTGCGTGCCGTTTCGCGCGGACCGGCGCCCAGTGGGCAGGATGGGCACGTGATGGCAGAGGCGTACTGGACGGTCGGGCCCGGGCGGGGAGAGATCCGGCTGGCCCCCCTCGACCCGCCCACCCCCGGTGACGTCCTCGTCCGGACCCTGTCCTCGGCGATCAGCCGGGGCACCGAGACGCTCGTCCACCACCACGCCGTGCCCGAGTCCGTCCGCCCGCTCATGCGCGCCCCCTTCCAGGAGGGCGACCTGCCCGGCCCGGTCAAGTACGGCTACCTCTCCGTCGGCGTCGTCGAGGTCGGCCCCGACGAGCTCTTCGGCCGGCGGGTGTTCTGCCTCCACCCCCACCAGACCCGCTACGTCGTGCCCACCACCGCCGTCGTCCCCGTTCCCGACGACGTGCCGACCGAGCGTGCCCTGCTCGCGGGGGCCGTGGAGACGGCCGTCAACGCCCTGTGGGACGCCGCCCCACGCCTGGGGGACAGGGTCGCCGTCGTCGGGCTCGGGATGATCGGCGCGTCCGTCGCCGCCCTCCTCACCGGCTTCCCCCTGGGTCGGCTCCAGGTGGTCGACGTCGACCCGCGCCGGGAGGAGCTCGCCGGGCGCCTCGGCCTGCACCTCGTGGGGCCGGAGGACGCCGCCGGGGACTGCGACATCGTCCTGCACTGCTCGGCGACCGAGGCCGGTCTCGCCACCGCCCTGCGGCTGGCCGGTGAGGAGGCGGAGGTCGTCGAGCTGTCCTGGTACGGCACCGACGCGCCGAAGGCCCCGCTGGGGGAGGCGTTCCACGCGCGGCGGCTGACCCTGCGCGCCAGCCAGGTCGGCGCGGTCAGCGCCGCCCGCCGGGCCCGCCGCACCACCACCGACCGGCTGGGCGTGGCCCTGGACGCGCTGCGCGACCCGCGCTTCGACGCCCTCCTCACCGGTGCCAGCGACTTCGCCGACCTGCCCGAGACGATGGCCGACATCGCCTCCGGCCGCCTTCCTGCCCTGTGCCACGTCATCCACTACCCCGAGGAGAGCTGAGTGTTCAGCGTGACGGTCCGCGACCACATGATGGTCGCCCACAGCCTGCCCGACCCGTTCTTCGGCCCCGCCCAGGGGCTGCACGGCGTCACGTACGTCGTCGAGGCCACGTGGTTCCGCCCCGAGCTCGACGAGCACGGGGTGGTCATCGACATCGGCGCGGCGACCGAGCGGCTCGGCGAGGTGACCGGCGAGCTGCGCTACCGCAACCTCGACGACCTCGAGGTCTTCGCCGGGGTCGTCACGACCACCGAGGTGGTCGCCCGGCACGTCGCCCACCGCCTCGCCGAGGGCCTGGACATGACGCCGTACACCGCCCTCGAGGTCACGCTGCGCGAGCATCCCGACGCGTGGGCGACCTACCGTCTCGAGCTCGCCCGGAGCTAGCCGGTGACGGCGCTGCGGCTCGTCGTCCCGGCCCGCGGGGCCGGACCGAGCGGCGGGGACGTCTACGACGCGCGGCTGGCCCGTGCTTGGCAGGCCGAACACGGGCCGGTGGAGGTGCTCGCCCTGCCGGGACCCTGGCCGCGGCCCGGGCCCGGGGAGCGCGCCGGGCTGCGCCGGGCGCTGGGCACGACCGGAACGGTCGTCGTCGACGGCCTCGTGGGCAGCGCCTGTCCCGAGGAGGTGGCCACCGCCGTCGCCGCCGGTGCGCGGGTGGTCCTGCTCGTCCACCTGCCGCTGCCCGCGGAGACCGGCCTGCCGCCGGAGGAGGCGGACCGGCTCGCCGCCCTCGAGTCCCGTGCCGTCCGCGCCGCCTCGGACGTCGTCACGACGAGCCGCTGGGCGGCCGGTGACCTCACCCGCCGCTACGGGCGCGACCGCGTCCTCGTCGCGGAGCCCGGCGCCGAGCGTGGCCCCGTCGCTGCCGGCAGCAGCCCGCCGCACCTGCTCGTCCTCGGCGCGCTCACCCGCGTGAAGAACCACGCCGTCCTCGTCCCGGCGCTGGACGCTGTGCGCGACCTGCCGTGGCAGGTGACCTTCGCCGGACCGCGCACCGCCCAGCCCGCCGTCGCCGAGGAGCTCATCGGCGCGCTCGCCGCGGCGGGCCTGGGGAGCCGGGTGACGCTGCCCGGCGTCGTCACCGGAGTCGCGCTCGAGGCGCTGTGGGGGCGCACCGACCTGCTGCTCGTGCCCTCGCTCGTGGAGACCTACGGGCTCGTCGTCACCGAGGCACTGGCCCGCGGGGTGCCCGGGGTCGTGGCCACGGGCACCGGTGCCGTCGAGGCGCTCACCGGTCGGCCCGGCCCGCTCCCCGGCGACGCGCCCGGGACCGCGGCACCGCCCACCGACCACCGCGCGTGGGCGCAGGCGCTGCGCCGCTGGCTCACGGACACCGAGCAGCGTGCCGCGTGGCGCGCGGGCGCCCTCGCGCGCCGGGCGCAGCTGCGCACGTGGGCCGACACCGCGGCGGACCTACGGCGCGGGCTGGGGCTCGGCTGAGCGCGGTGCCCGCAGGTCCAGCTCGGTGCACACGTCCTCACCGAGGACGAAGCGGCGCGTGCGGGCGCGCACGGCGTCGGCGAGGAGGTCGGAGCCGGTGAAGCGGACCCCGGGGACGCCGTCGCCGATGAGCACCGGCGCCGTCGTGAGGAACAGGCGGTCGAGCACACCGGCGTCGAGGAAGGCGGAGACCGCGCGGCCGCCGCCCTCGACGAGCACCCGTCCCAGGCCGCGCTCGCGGAGCAGCTGGAGCACGCGGGCCGGGTCGGCCGGGCCGTCGTCGTCCAGGCGCACGACGTGGACGTGGCTGCGAAGGTCCCCGGGCACGACGGCACCGGGCCCGACGAGCCACAGGGTGGGCGCCGCACCGTCGGTGAGCACGTGCGAGCCGAGGGGGGTGCGCCCCCGCGGGTCGAGGACGACGCGCACGGGGTGGTGGCCGGGGACGGCGCGCACCGTGAGGCGGCAGTCGTCCGCGGTGACCGTCCCGACCCCGACGACGACGGCGTCGACGAGGGCCCGCAGCCGGTGCAGGTGCTCGCGGTCCTCCGCGCCGGTGACGAACTCCGCGTCACCGGTCCGCGAGGCGATGAAGCCGTCCAGGCTCTGGCCGAGCTGCGCGACGACGGCGTGGGAGCCCAGCGCGACGAGGGGGCCGTAACGGTCCACCAGCTCGTGGGCCGCGTCCTCCGGCCCGACCACCGGGACCGCCCCGCTCAGCAGCGCGTGCCAGGCGTCCTCCGCACGCGGCCGGTCGTGCCGCATGCGCTCGCGCTTGGTCGCGAGGTAGGCCTCGTTCTCCGGGTGGGCCGGGACGATGAGGCTGACACGCTCGACGACGTCGACGCCCAGCGCGGTGAGGGCCTCCTCCTTCGCCGGGTTGGACGACAGGAGCCGGATCCGGCGCACCCCGAGGTCGTGGAGGATGGCGGCGGACTGGTCGTAGCTGCGGGCGTCGGCGCTGTGCCCGAGGGCGAGGTTCGCGTCCACGGTGTCGGCACCGAGGTCCTGCAGGGCGTAGGCGCGCAGCTTCTCGAGCAGGCCGATGCCGCGGCCCTCGTGCCCGCGGACGTAGACGACGGCGCCCTCGCCCTCGGCGGCCACCGCGGCCAGGGCGGCGTCCAGCTGCTCCCCGCAGTCGCAGCGCCAGGAGCCGAAGGCGTCACCGGTGAGGCACTCGGAGTGGACCCGGACGAGGGGTGCGGCGAGTGGGTCGGGGTCGGTCAGGCCCATGACGAGGGCGACGTGCTCGGTGCCGGTGACGTCGCGGAAGCCCAGCATCCGGAAGGCACCGTGCCGGGTCGGCAGGACGGTCTCGACCTCGCGCCCGACGGCGGCGGGCGGCTGCGCGGCCAGGGGGTCGGCGCGCTCCTCGAGCTGGGACATCAGGCGGGTCCTTCCTTCACCGGTCGGGCGACATCGCCACTCTAGACGGGGCCGGGTCCGAGATCGACGAGACTCGGCGCCGCGGCGGCCGCTCCCGCGGCGAGCAGCTCGGCGCGCCGCTCCGGCTCGGGGGACAGACCGATGCAGGCCATCCCGGCCGCCGTCGCCGCGTGGACGTCGCTGGGCGAGTCGCCGACCATGACGGCGTCCGCGGGCGCCACCACCGCGGCCCCCGCCGCGGCCAGCAGGGCGTGCGGGGAGGGCTTGAGCCGGTCCGGCCGCTCGGGGTCGCGACCGTGCACGGGCAGCTCCGCGAGGGCCGCCCCGCCACGGGAGAGGACGGCGGTTGCCGCGGCCGGGGCGTTGTTCGTGACGACGGCGACCGCGGCGCCCCGGCCGAGGCACGCGGCGACGAAGGCCTCGGCGCCGGGGGCGAGCGGAGCGGTGGCCGCCGCCGCGACCTCACGCTCCGTGCACCACTGCTCGACGGTGCGCCCGGCCTGCGGGTTCAGCTCGGCGACGCGGCGCAGGAGCTGGACGTGGTCGGTCTGGGTGGCGAGCTCGTCGTCGGGCTCGAGCCCCAGCGAGAGGGCGAGCTCGAGGGCGCCGGCCGTGACGCGGACGTACTCCTCGCCGGGCAGGAGCCGGGTGAGAGGTCCGTCGAGGTCGAGCACGACGAGCTGTCGGGTGCTCAGGAGGGCGCGTGCCGCGCGGGGCTCGTTGTCCACCCCGCGATCCTACGGGCGAGGCATCCACGGGGTGGGGCTCGGGCGGGATCGGGGTCCCGTGGACCTCGCTGCTGATACCGGACCGCGCGGCCGACATCTCGACCGCGCGGATCCGCTGCTGCAGCGCGGACCGCGAGAGGCGGGGCGGCTCGGGCGATCGGAGGCGGGGAACGAGCGAGGCCCGGACCAGTCGGTCCGGGCCTCGCTGTCGGGGTGAGTGACGGGACTTGAACCCGCGACATCCGCGACCACAACGCGGCGCTCTACCAGCTGAGCTACACCCACCATGCGCGCCCCAGTGAGGCGCAGCAGTCACCCACTGTAGCCGGTGGACCCCCGCGGTGTGGAATCCGTGCGGCTCAGGAGCCGGTGACGCGTGTCTCACCGCCGGCCCTGGCGGCGGCCCTCGCGGCGAGGCGCTCGATCTCGGCCGCGGTCGGACTGGAGGTGACGGATTCGGCGACGGCCTTGACGGTGGGCGTGTCCGGCCCGTCGTCCCCGGGCCACAGCGCGGCGCGGTAGTACCGCAGCTCGTCGATGCTCTCGAGGATGTCGGCCAGCGCCCGGTGCCCGCCGTGCTTCTGCGGGGAGTGGAAGTAGGCACGCGGGTACCAGCGGCGGGCCAGCTCCTTGACCGAGGACACGTCGATGATCCGGTAGTGGAGGTGCTCGACGAGCGCGGGCATGTCCCGCTCGAGGAAGGTCCGGTCGGTCCCGACCGAGTTGCCCGCCAGCGGGGCCTTGCGCGGCTCGGGCACCCAGCGGCGGACGTAGGCGAGGACCTGCTCCTGCGCGTCGGCCATGGTGAGCCCGGCGTCGAGCTCCTCGAGGAGCCCGGAGGTCGTGTGCATCTCGCGCACGACGTCCCCCATCTGCTCCACGGCCCCGGGGGGCGGCGCGATGACGAGGTCGATCCCCGCGTCCACCGGCCGCAGCTCGGAGTCGGTGACGACGACGGCGACCTCGATGAGCGCGTCACGGCTGAGGTCCAGCCCGGTCATCTCGCAGTCGATCCAGACGATCGGGTCCTTGATGGTTGCAGGCACCGTCCCACTCTAGGTGGAGGGCTCCGGAAGCCAGCCCCTCGACCCGCGTTGAACAAGCGTTTATTATGTTGAACATGAGTTCAGCCACTGGCGACGAGCTCACCGCCCGCGCCCGGATCCTCCTGGCAGCCGTCCGCCGCTTCGCCGCGGACGGCATGGCGGCGCCCTTGCGCGCCGTGGCGGCCGACGCCGGCGTCAGCGCGGGACTGATCATCCACCACTTCGGCTCGCGCGACGGACTGCGGGAGGCCTGCGACGCCCACGTCCTGGCAGTGACCCGCGAGAACAAGGCCCCCGTGCTCGGTGGTGGCGGCGCGGGGGCGATGCTCACGCAGCTGGCGCAGGTCGAGGGGTATGCGCCGGTCGTCGGGTACGTGCTGCGGCGGCTGCAGGCGGGCGGCCCCCTGGCCACCCAGCTCGTCGACGGCTTCGTCCGGGACGCCGTCGAGTACCTCCGGCAGGGGGAGGCGGCCGGCGTCGTGCGGCCCAGCAGGTATCCCGAGGCCCGTGCGCGGGTCCTCACCGAGCAGGCGCTCGGCGCTCTGCTCCTCCAGCTGCCCGCCCAGCAGGAGCACCTCGACCTCGACGAGCTGCCCGGCTGGTTGCGCGCCTACTCCGAGCGCATCGTCGGCCCGCTCCTCGAGGTCTACACCGAGCCCCTGCTCACCGACCGGTCCCTGCTCGACTCGTACGTCGAGAGCCGCACCGGCCACACATCCGAACGCTGACAGGAGACACGATGTCGGACACCGCCATCCTCGCGCGGGACCTCGTCAAGACCTTCGGTCCCACCCGTGCCCTCGACGGCTTCTCACTTCACGTCCCGGCGGGTCAGGTCACCGGCTTCCTCGGGCCCAACGGGTCGGGCAAGTCGACGACCATCCGCGTCCTGCTCGGCATGCTCCGAGCCGACTCGGGCAGCGCGCAGGTCCTCGGCCGGGACCCGTGGAGCGACGCCGTCGCCGTCCACCGGCGCCTCGCCTACGTCCCGGGCGACACGAGCCTCTGGCCGGGCCTCACCGGTGGCGAGGCGATCGACGTCCTCACCCGCCACGAGACGGGTACCGCGCACCGCCGTCGGCGCGCCGAGCTGCTCGAGCGCTTCGAGCTCGACCCCACCAAGCGGACCCGGACCTACTCCAAGGGCAACCGCCAGAAGGTCGCCCTCGTCGCGGCACTGTCCCGCGACGCCGAGCTCTACCTGCTCGACGAGCCGACCTCCGGCCTGGACCCCCTCATGGAGGCCGTCTTCACCGAGGAGGTCCGCCGCCTGCGGGACCGGGGGCGCACCGTGCTGCTCTCCAGCCACATCCTCGCCGAGGTTGAGAAGCTCTGCGACACCGTGACGATCATCCGCGCGGGCCGCGACGTCGAGAGCGGCACCCTGGCCGAGCTCCGCCACCTCACCCGCTCCACCGTCACCGGCACGACGACGGCGGACGTCGCCCGCGTCAGGCAGGCACCGGGGGTCCACGACCTCGCCGTCGAGGACGGCCGTCTCCGCTTCGACGTCGACGACACCGCCGTCCCGCAGCTGCTCCCCGTGCTCGCGGAGCTCGGGGTGCACAACCTCACCATCACCCCGCCGTCGCTCGAGGACCTGTTCCTGCGCCACTACGGCGACGAGCCGGCGCCCGAGAGCGCGGGGCGGAGGGCCGCGCGATGACGACGACGAGCACCGCCCGGTCTGCCGCCGCCCGCACGGTGACCGACGGCGGTGAGCCCCTCACCGGCACGGGCCGGCTGCTGCGCCTCTTCCTGCGGGTCTCCCGCCGGCAGATCCTCGTGTGGACGCTCGCCTTCGCCGCCCTCGTCGCCGCCTCGGTGGCCACCCTCGAGGACACCTACCCCGACGCGCAGGCTCTGCAGGCGCGAGCCGCCCTCATGGACAGCCCGGCCGCCGTCATGATGACCGGGCCCGCCTTCGCGCTGGACAACTACACCTTCGGCGCCATGCTCGCCAACGAGCTCTCCCTGTGGGTGTTCCTCCCCGCCGCGATCATGAGCGTGCTCCTCGTCGTGCGTCACACCCGCGGCGAGGAGGAGTCCGGCCGCCTGGAGATGCTGCGCTCGCTCCCCGTGGGCCGTTTCGCCCCGGCGCTCGCCGCCGTGCTCACCGTCACCGTCGCCAACCTCGCCGTCGGGGCCGCCGTCACGGGCGCGCTCGTGGGGACCGGGATGGCCGCGACGGACTCACTGGCCCTCGGCGTGGCGACCGCCCTGACCGGCCTCGTCTTCGGCGCGGTCGCCGCGGTCGCGGCGCAGCTCACCGAGCACGCCCGCGCGGCCTCGGGCATGGCGCTGGGCGCGGTGGCCGTCGCGTTCCTCGTCCGCGGGCTCGGCGACGTCATCGAGGCCGAGGGCTCCTGGCTGTCATGGCTCTCGCCCTTCGCGTGGGCGCAGCAGACCCGCCTGTACGTCGACCTGCGCTGGTGGCCGCTGGCGGTGTCGGCGCTCGTGACCGTCCTGCTCCTCGGGCTGGCGGTCTCCCTCGCCCGGCAGCGGGACCTCGGTGCCGGGCTGCGGCCCGCCCGCCCCGGTCCGCCGGCGGCGTCCCGGTCGCTGCTCGCGCCCACCGGGCTCGTCCGGCGCCTCGTGTCCGGCACCTTCATCGGCTGGGCCGTCGCCCTGTTCCTCTTCGCCCTCGCGTTCGGGACGCTCGCGAACTCCCTCGAGGGCATGGTCGCCGACATCCCGGCGGTGGGGGAGTGGATCGATCTCGACCTCAGCGACCTCACCCGCTCCTTCGCCGCGGTGATGCTCGGCTTCCTCGCGGTCGGACCCGCCGCCCTCGTCGTCTCCGGCGTGCTGCAGCTGCGGGGGGAGGAGCGGGCGGGCCGGCTCGAGGGACTGCTCGTCTCGGGCAGCTCGCGCACCGCCGTGCTCGTCCGGTGGGTCGCCGTCGTGCTCGTCGCGACCATCCTCGTCCAGGTGCTCGTCGGCCTCGGCGTGGGAGCCGGCGTCGCGATGGTCACCGGCGAGGCCGGCTGGGTCGGTGAGCTCACGCTCGCCGCGCTCGTCCACCTGCCCGCGATCCTGCTCGTCGGGGGCCTCGCCGTGGCGCTGTACGGCGTGCGGCCCCAGCTGGCCTCGCTGGCGTGGGCGGTGGTGGTGTGGGCGGCGATCGTCGCCTTCCTCGGGGGGCTCCTCGGCCTGCCGGACTGGGCCAGCGACCTCTCACCGCTCGCCCACACCCCGGCGGTGCCCGACGCGGACCTCGCGGTCGCCCCGCTGGTCGTCATGGCCGGGCTGGGCGTCTTGCTCCTGCTCGTCGGCATGCTCGGGCTGCGCCGCCGCGACGTCGGGACCGCCTGACCCGGCCGGCGCCCGTTCACCGCCCGGACACCCGGCGGACGTACCGTGTGCCGCCAGGGCCGCACCCCGCGCCCCGGCTGGAGGACGACGGCATGAGCAGCGCCGGTGAGGCACACCTCGCCCGACGGTTGGGCACGGGTGATGCCGTCGTCATCGGGCTCTCCTCGATGGTCGGGGCCGGTGTCTTCGCGGCCTTCGCACCCGCGGCCGCCGCGGCCGGTGCCGGCCTCCTCCTCGGCCTCGCGATCGCCGCGCTCGTCGCGTCCTGCAACGCGACGGCGTCGGCCCAGCTCGCCGCGCAGTACCCCACCTCGGGTGGAACCTACGTCTACGGTCGGGAGCGGCTCGGCCCGTGGGCCGGCTTCCTCGCCGGGTGGTCCTTCGTCATCGGCAAGACCGCGAGCTGCGCGGCCATGGCGCTCACCTTCGCCACCTACGCCGCCCCGCCCGGGTGGGAGAGGCCGCTGGCGGCGTTCGCGGTGCTCGCCCTTGCCGCCGTCAACTACGCCGGCGTCACCCGCACTGCTGCGCTCGCCCGCGCGATCGTGGCCGTCGTCGTCGTGGTGCTGCTGCTCGCCGTGGGGATCGGGACCGCCGCGTCGGACGGCGGGGAGCAGCTCGTGCCGCCCGACCTGTCCTGGACCGGCGTCCTGCAGGCCGCCGGCCTGCTCTTCTTCGCCTTCGCCGGCTACGCGCGTGTCGCGACGCTCGGGGAGGAGGTCCGTGACCCGCAGCGGACGATCCCCCGCGCGGTCCTCACGGCGCTGGGCCTGGCGCTCGTGCTCTACGCGCTCGTCGCCGTCATGCTGCTGCTCGCCCTCGGTCCCGAGCGCCTGGCGGTGTCCACCGCCCCGGTGGCAGAGGCCGTCACCGGGACGTGGCTCGCGCCGCTGGTCCGGGTCGCGGCGGCGCTCGCGGCCCTCGGCGCACTCCTCGCCCTGCTCGCCGGCATCGGCCGCACGAGCCTCGCCATGGCGCGCCACGGCGACCTGCCCCGGTGGCTCGCCGCGGTGCACCCGCGCTTCCGGGTCCCGCACCGCGCGGAGGTGGTGCTCGCGATCGCCGTCGCCGTCCTCGTGCTCCTCGTCGACCTGCGGGAGGCGATCGGCTTCTCGTCCTTCGGGGTGCTGCTCTACTACACCGTGGCGAACGCGGCGGCCTTCACCCAGCCGCGGGAGTGGCGCCGGTTCCCGCGGGCGCTCCAGGTCCTCGGCGTGGTGGGCTGCCTCGCGCTCGTCGTGACCCTGCCGTCGACGGCGGTGGCGGGCGGCGCCGTCGTCCTCGCCGCCGGGGTGGGGTACCGCGCCGTCGCGCAGCGGGCGGGCCGGCTCAGGAGGACGGGCGCGGACGGCGGGTGACCCGCCGGTAGGCGCGGTCCCACCAGTGCTCGGTCTGCGGAACGACGACGTGGTCCCCGCGGGCCATCCGGTCGAGGATGTCGGCGCGCACGCCGAGGAGCGTGAGGACGAGTGAGAACGTGGACACGATGGCGATCACACCGATGGAGGCCACCGCCCAGCGGTAGTCGAGCAGGCTGGGGTCCGCGACGCCCGAGCGCAGGTCGAGCACCCGCCCGACGACGATGGCCGCGAGCATCGCCCCGACGAAGCCGCCCGCGTTGACCAGGCCGGTGGCCGTCGAGATCCGCACCGGGGCGTTGTAGTCGCGGGCGATGTGGAAGCCGATCTGCGAGCCGGGGCCACCGACCGCGAGCATGACGAAGGCAACCGTCACGACGGCGTGGGGCGGCTGGCCACCCGGCCACAGGACGAGCAGGGCGACGGCGGCGATCCCGAGGACCGCGACGGCGATCGCCATGGGAGAGCGCCAGGTCGGCCGCCGTCCGGCGAGGGGCCCGACGACGAAGCTCATCGCGAGCGTGCCGAGGACGAAGATCGACAGCTGGGAGGCGGCGGCGGCGTCGGAGTACCCGAGCCCCGCGGTGAGGTACGGGTAGCCCCACACGAGCGAGATGACGACGCCGGGCGCCATCGTGGCCTGGTGGGTCCAGAAGCCCAGCCGGGTCTCGCGCCGTGACCACGCCTCGCGGACCTCCGCGAGCGCCCGCCGGGGCACGGTCGGGACGTTCGTGGCGGGAACGGCACGGTAGGGCGCCGCCACCGCGGGCCGCAGCAGGAGGAGCGCGTAGACGAGCGAGGCGCCGGCGGTGATGGCGAAGGTGCGCGTCCAGCCCAGCCAGCCGAGTGCGGCGACCAGCGGGACGGTGGCGGCGAGGTTGCCGGCCATGCCGATGAGCCCGGTGAGCATCGTGAGGACGGCGTACCGGTGGTGGGGGAACCACATGGCAGCCAGTCGCAGGACGGCGATGAAGACGGCGGCGTCCCCGATGCCGAGCAGCCCCCGGGCGGCGAGCGCGAGGGGGTAGCTCGTGGCGAACGCGAAGCCCAGCTGCGCCGTCCCGAGCACGAGCGTGGCGACGAACAGCACCCGGCGCGGGCCGAACCGGTCGATCGCGACGCCGGCGGGCACCTGCATGGCGGCGTACAGGCCGAGCTGGACCATGACGAAGGAGCCGAGCTGGGTGGCCGTGATGCCGAGGCGGTCAACCGCGTCCGGGCCGGCGACGCCGAGCGAGGCGCGGTGGAGGAGGGCGAGGAAGTAGACCCCGCCCCCGGTCAGCCACACGGCCCACGCCGACCGTCGTGCGCGGTCACCGAAGCGGGAGAGAGGCGTGGTCACGATGGTCCATGATCCCACTCGACCGTGGCGGTCGTAGCATCGGTGAGCACAAACGAACGAGAGGCGGCCACCCTGAGCCCGGCGGACGACAGCACCACCCCGGACCCGCGGCGCTGGCGCATCCTCTCGGTGCTCCTCGTCGCGATCTTCATGTCCCTCGTGGGCGTGAGCATCATCAACGTCGTCCTGCCCTCGATCCAGCGGGGACTGGGGGCCTCGGACTCCGAGCTCCAGTGGGTGCTCACCGGCTACGCCCTCACCTTCGGCGTCGTCCTCGTCGCCGCCGGCCGGGCGGGGGACATCCTCGGGCGCGGGCCGCTGTTCATCGTGGGCGTCGCCCTCTTCACCCTCTCCTCCATCGCCGGTGGGCTGGCGCCGGACCCGCTCAGCCTCAACATCGCCCGCGTCGTGCAGGGGCTGGGCTCGGGCCTGCTCAACCCGCAGGCGGTCGGGATGATCCAGCAGTACTTCCGCGGGCCCGAGCGGGGCCGGGCCTATGGCGCGCTCGGCAGCGCCATCGGGGTGTCGGTCGCCATCGGCCCGGTCATCGGCGGGCTCATCGTCCAGCTCGCCGGTGAGGCGCAGGGCTGGCGGTGGACCTTTCTCGTCAACGTGCCCGTCGGCGTCGCCGCCATCGTCCTCGCGCTGCGCTGGCTGCCTCGCCCGCTGCGCAACCCGCGCCAGCCGGGCTCCCGCTCGGTCGTGCGCGACCTCGACCCGGTGGGCGCCGTCCTCCTCGGCCTCGCGGTCCTCGCGCTGCTCCTGCCCTTCGTCGAGCGCACCCTCGGACCGGGCGGCTGGCTCGTCCTCCCCCTGGGTCTGGCACTCCTCGCCCTGTGGGGGTGGTGGGAGCGGCGCTACCGGGACCGCGGCCACGCGCCGATGGTCGACCTCGCACTGTTCCGGGTCCGCAGCTTCACCACCGGTACTCTCATCGCCGGCCTGTACTTCATGGGTGTGACGAGCGTGTGGGTGCTCGTCGCGCTGTACGTCCAGGACGGCCTGGGCCGCAGCGCCCTCGAGGCGGGGCTCATCGGCATGCCCGCCGCCGTCCTGTCCGCGTTCACCGCGAACTGGTCCGGCAGGCGGGTGACCCGCCACGGCCGTCGGATCGTCGCCGGCGGGATCGTCAGCGCGATCGTCGGGCTGGGGCTGAGCATCGCCGTCGTCCAGCTCGTCGAGGCCGGCCAGGCGAGCGTGTGGTGGATGCTCCTCACGCTCGCCTTCATCGGCGGCGCCCAGGGTCTGGTCATCACCCCGAACCAGACGATCACGCTGGGGGAGGTGCCCCTCGAGTACGCGGGCAGCGCCGGTGGCGTGCTCCAGACCGGCCAGCGCATCGGGACCGCGATGGGGCTGGGGATCATCACCGCGGTCGCCTTTGCCGTCCTCGACACCGGCGGGTGGCCCCTCGCCGTCACCGCCGGGTTCGCGACGACGGCGGGACTGCTCCTCGTCACGCTCGTCATCGCGGTCGTCGACGTACGGCGGGGGGCGTCGCCGGCGTCCTAGGACTCCCCGGCGAGGTGCCCGGCAAGGCGCGCGTGACGCTCGGCGCTGGCGTTGTTGAGCCCGGTGATGGTGACGTTCTTGCCCTTGGCGGCGTACTTCGTCGTGATCGCGTCGAGCGTCGCGACGGTCGAGGCGTCCCAGATGTGGGAGCGGGAGAGGTCGATGACGACGTTCTTCGGGTCGCCGGTGTAGTCGAACTGGTAGACGAGGTCGTTGGACGAGGCCCACAGCAGCTCACCCACGACGGCGTACACGCGGGTGTCCTCGTCCGGGTGGGCCACCTCGACGACCTCGGTGAAGTGCGCGACGCGGTTGACGAACATGACGGCCGCGACGACGACGCCGGTGAGGACGCCGTAGGCGAGGTTGTGGGTCACGACCGTGACGAGGACGGTCGCGAGCATGACGGTCGTCTCGCTCTTGGGCATGCGGCGCAGCGTGGCGGGCTGCACGGAGTGCCAGTCGAAGGTGGCGACCGAGACCATGACCATGACCGCCACGAGGGCCGCCATGGGGATCTGGGCGATGACGTCCCCGAAGCCGACGACGAGGATGAGCAGGAAGAGGCCGGCGAGGAAGGTCGAGATCCGCGTGCGGGCACGGGAGGCCTTGACGTTGATCATCGTCTGGCCGATCATCGCGCAGCCACCCATGCCGCCGAAGAAGCCGGTGATGACGTTCGCGGCGCCCTGGCCCCAGGCCTCGCGGGTCTTGTCGGAGTGGGTGTCGGTGACGTCGTCGACGAGCTTGGCGGTCATGAGCGACTCCAGCAGGCCGACCAGGGCCATCGCCACGGCGAAGGGCCCGATGATCTGCAGCGTCTCGAGGGTGAGCGGGACGTCCGGGAGGAACAGCGAGGGCAGGGAGTCGGGCAGCTCACCCTGGTCACCGACGTTCGGGACGTTGACGGCGAAGGCCACCGTCACCGCGGTGAGCACGACGATCGCCACGAGCGGGGCGGGGACCACGGTGGTGAGCCGGGGCAGGAGGACCATGACGGCGATGCCCACCGCGACCATGACGTACACCGCCCACGGCACGTCGGTGAGGTAGGGCAGCTGGGCGGTGAAGATGAGGATGGCCAGCGCGTTGACGAAGCCGACCATGACGCTGCGCGGGATGAACCGCATGAGCCGCGCGACGCCGAGCACCCCGAAGAGCACCTGGATGACACCGGCGAGGATGACGGTGGCGATGAGGTAGTCCATCCCGTACTCGCGCATGACGGGTGCGATGACGAGCGCGACCGCGCCGGTCGCCGCCGAGATCATGGCCGGACGGCCACCGAGGAAGGCGATCGAGACGGCCATCGTGAAGGACGCGAAGAGGCCTACGCGGGGATCCACGCCGGCGATGATCGAGAACGAGATGGCCTCCGGGATGAGCGCCAGCGCCACGACCAAGCCGGCGAGGACCTCGGTGCGCAGCCGCCGAGGGTCACGCAGGGCACCGAGCACGGAGGTGACGTCCTGGGTGCGGACCATCCGGCGTGCCATCGGGCTGCGGTCGGCTCGGCGCAGGCCGGCGAAGGGTGAGGTCACGAGGTCTCCCGTGGTCGAAGGCGCGCACGCCCGGTGGTCAGGGTCGGGTGGCGCGCCGTCGGGCCAGGTCGGTGAGCGGCGGGTGCCAGGGCGCTAGTCAGTGCCCCCACATGCGATGCTCCGCGGGCAACCCTAACGTAACGTCAGAGTGTGGCCCACATGATCTCGCTCACCACGCGTCCGCCGGCTCGCGCGGCCTCGATAGGGTCGGGGCTCGAACGCAGGAGAGGACGTCCGCGATGGGTCGCATGCAGATCGGTGAGGTCGCCGAGCGGACCGGGCTGTCCCTGCGGACCATCCGCTACTACGGCGAGGTGGGTCTCGTCGCGCCTTCGGGCCGGACCGAGGGCGGCTTCCGCCTCTACACCGACGGCGACGTCGCCACGCTCGAGCTCATCAAGACGATGAAGCCCCTCGGCTACACCCTCGACGAGATGAGTGAGGTCCTCGAGGTCCTCGGTGAGCTCGACCGCGAGGCCGCGCCGGGCCGGCGGGCCGAGCTCGTCGAGCACCTGGCGACCATCCGTGCCTCGGCCGCGACCCGCCGCGACCGGCTGCGAAAGCAGCTGGCCGCCGCTGAGTCCTTCATCCGGCGGCTCGACGAGCGGGCCGGCGAGGGCCGCTAGCCCGGCCGGCGTGCCGTCGCCGCGCAGCGGCGGGTGCGCGACGACGGCACGGCGGGAGGTCAGCTCGTCGGGGCCTCGCTCGAGCCGTCGTCGTCCGACGTGCGGCGACCCACGCCCACGGGCTCGGGCTGCTGCCCACCGCTCGTGCGGCCGCGGACCAGCTCGAGCAGGTCGATCCCGGTCTGCGCCTTGAGCAGGGTGGCGAGCTCCTGGACACCGACGGACACCTGGTCGGTGAGCCGCGAGGCACCGTCCTTGTCGATGACGGTGATGTCGTCGATGCTGCCGAGAGCGTCGGCGTAGGGCTGGGCCATGCGGGGCAGGGCGTCGAGGACCATCTGGAGGCGGGCCGACTCGGGGAAGGCCTCGTAGGCGTCGGCCTCCGCCTTGATCGCGGCACCGCGGGCCTCACCCTTGGCGCGCTCCGCGGCCGCCTCGGCCTCACCCCGGGCCTGGACGCCGTCGGCCTCGGCGCGGGCGAGGGCGAGGGCACCCTCGGCGCGGCGCTGCTGCTCGACGAGGTCGGCCTCGGCGCGGGCACGGGCCGCGGAGGCCTCGGCGTCGGCCTGGGCCATGGTCCGCTGCGCCTCGGCCTCCGCCTTGCGGATCGCGGCGGTCTTGGAGGCCTCCGCCTCCTGCTCGGCGGCGTACTTGCGGGCGTCGGCCTCCTGCGCGGCCTCGTACTTGCGCGCCTCGGCGGGCTTGCGGACCTCGGTCTGCAGCTCCTGCTCGCGCAGCGCGGCGCGGCGTTGGGCGACCTGCTCCTGCTCGATGAGGACGGCCTGCTGGGCCTCGGCCTCGGCTCGTTCCTGCGCGGCCTCCGCCTCGGCCTGGGCCTGGGCGGTCTGCTGGGCGATCTGCGCGTTGCGCAGCGCCAGGGCCTTGTTCGACTCGGCGATCTGGACGGCGGACTCGTTGGACCGCTCGGTGCTCTCCTGGCGGGCCTGCGCCTCGGCGATCTCGGCGTCACGGGCGACGGCGGCGGCCCGGGGACGCCCGAGGTTGCGGATGTAGTCCCCGGAGTCCTCGACGGTCTGGATCTCGAAGTTCTCCAGGACCAGGCCGCGCTCGGCGAGCATCGGCACGGCGATGTCCTTGACCTCCTTCGAGAACTCCTGGCGCTCGTAGAGGATCGACTCGACGGTGAGCGTGCCGGCGATGGTGCGGAGCACACCGACGAGGACCTCGCTGGTCTGCTGCTCGATGACCTGTTCCTGGCTGCGGCCCGCGAAGCGCTGGGCGGCGGCGCGCACCATGCGCTCGGTGCCGCCGACCTTGACGACGGCGATCGAGCGCAGCGTGACACCGACACCGCTCTTGGTCGTCGCGTCCTCGGCGGCGACGGAGAAGCTCTGGGAGGCGAGCGACAGCCGCACGACCTGCTCGAAGACCGGCTTGACGAACGTGCCGCCCCCGATGACGACGCGCTGGCCGGACAGGTCGGTGGTCTCGTCGCCGGTCTCGGGGTTGATGACGGGCTTGCCGCTCTTGCGGCCGGTGATGATGAGCGCCTCGTCCGGGGTGGCGATCTTGAAGCGCACCTTGGCGTAGATGAAGCCGACGATGACGAGGACGATGAGGGCAACGACCGCCACGACGACGATCAGGGCGGTGCCGGCGAGTTCCATGGGGCTCCTCGGGGGTCAGAGAGCGGTGCGGCCGTGGTCGGCCGCCGCCTGCTGGCGAGGCCGTGGTCGCCCAGGCAGGCGGCTGCGCGCGCCGATCGGTGGCGGGCGACTGTCAGCCTACCCAGGCCGTCGCGACAGCTGTTGCTTTTCGTTGGTCCCATCGGCCGCAAGAACGCCCGGTCAGCCGACATGGACACGGTAGGAACGGGGGTCCCGAAGCCCGAGGGAGGGCGAGCCGTGGCAGACCGTCGGAGGACCAGCACCGTCGCGGCGGCGGTGACATCACTCGCGCTCATGCTCGCCGCCTGCGGCGACGCTCCCATGCCCGACGAGCGAGCGGGGGACGGGGTCGGGGCGGCGCTGGCGGGCACGCTGTCGCCGGCGGATGCCGCTGCGGCGGCCGACGGCGTCAACGCCTTCGGCTTCGACCTGCACACCGCCGTGGCGAAGGACCTCGAGCCCGACTACGTCTCGTTCGTCCAGGACACCTACGGCGCGACGCTCGACGAGGTGGATCTGGGCTCGCCGGACACCGCCGTCGCGATCGACGACTGGGTCGAGCAGCGCACCGAGGGGCTGATCGACGCGATCGCCGCCGACCTCGGGCTGCCGAGCCCCGCGGCCGTGCTGGTACTCCTCAACGCCGTGTACTTCCACGGCACGTGGACGACGACCTTCGAGGAGGGCAGCACCCGGGACTCGCCCTTCACCCTCGCAGACGGGGAGGTGGTGGACGTGACCACGATGCACCGCGGCGCCGCGGACGTGGAGCTCGCCACCGGCGAGGGTTTCCAGGTGCTGCGCCTGCCCTACGGGGAGGAGGAGAGGTTCGGCATGGAGGTGCTGCTGCCGGACGAGGGCGTCCGTCTCGACGAGCTGCTCGACGACCTCGACGCCGAGACCTGGGCGGCCGCCGTGGCCGAGCTGCAGCCGGCGGCGGTGTCGGAGATCGCGCTGCCGCGCTTCGAGCTCGAGTCGGACGCCGAGCTCGACGACGCGCTGCAGTCGCTCGGGATGGTGTCCGCCTTCGGCGGCGAGGACTTCGTCCCGATGTCATCCGGCGACCCCGACCTCGACGTCGTCGTCCAGAAGACCTACATCCGTGTCGACGAGGAGGGCACCGCGGCGGCCGCCGTCACGGGCGGGGTCATGATCGAGTCGGCGGGCCCGCCGGCCTTCCGGGTCGACCGACCGTTCGCCTTCACCGTGAGCGACCGGGAGACCGGCGTCGTGCTGTTCCTGGGCAGCGTCCACGACCCCCGCTCATGAGGGCCCACCTACGCACGGACGTCACCGAACGGCTGGCTGGACCGGGCTCCGGTGGCGATCCGTACGGACACCGGAGAGTGTGGTGAGCATGACGCCACCAGAGATGGTCCGCGCCCTGACACACGCGCCGTCCGAGCGTGACGTCCACGTCACCAACTGGTCGGGCAGCTTGTCCTTCACGGCAGGCTGGCGAGTGTGGCCTCGCACGGAGGAGGAGGTGGTCGGCCTCGTGCGGCGCGCCACCGAGCACGGTCTCGGGGTGCGCCCGGTCGGCTCCTGCCACTCCTCGACCCCCGTGATGGCGACGAGAGACGTGCTGCTCTCGCTCGACAACCTCAGCGGCGTCGTCGACCACGACGCCGAGGCCGGCCTGGCCACCGTGCTGCCCGGGACGGGGATCGAGGACCTCGGCGCCCAGCTCGCCGACGCCGGACTGGCCATGGAGAACCTCGGAGACGTCGACTACCAGGCGATCGCCGGCGCCATCGGCACCGGCACCCACGGGACCGGCGAGAGCCTCGGCAACCTGTCGTCGGCACTTGTCGGCGGGCGTCTGGTCACGGCGGCGGGCGAGGTCGTGCCCTTCGGCCACGACGCCGGCGACCCTCCTGACTCCGACCTCACGCGCGCCGCTCAGGTCTCCCTCGGGGCCCTCGGCGTCCTGACCTCCCTGACACTGCGTGTGCGACCCGCTCACCACCTGCACCGGCGCAACGTCATGACCCACATCGACTGGGTCCTGGACCACTTCGACGAGCTGGCCGCGACCTACCGGCACGTGGACTTCTACTGGTACCCGCGCAGCGACCTCGCCCAGGTCCGCGTCCTCGACGAGCCCGGTCGGCTCGACGGGCTGCGGGTGCCTGGCCGCCTCAAGCGTGAGTCGAGCGGTCCGTCCTACGAGGTGATCCCCAACCACCGGGAGATCGAGTTCGACGAGATGGAGTACATGCTGCCCCGCGAGGCGGGCCTGGCGACGTTCCGCGAGGTGCGCGAGCGGGTCAAGGCTCGCCACCGCGCCCGCGTCGCCTGGCGGGTGCTGGTGAGGACCATCGCCCCGGACCGGGCGATGCTGTCCAACGCCCAGGACCGGCCCACCATGACGATCGCGCTGCTGCAGAACGCCACGCTCGACTACAAGGCGTACTTCGAGGACGTCGAGCCGATCTTCCTCGGCCACGACGGGCGCCCGCACTGGGGGAAGAAGCACACCCGGACGGCCGAGCACCTCAGCCGCATGTACCCGGACTGGGACCGCTTCCGGGACATCCGCCGTCGTCTCGATCCCGGCGGTGTGTTCCTCAACGACTACCTGCGCACGCTCCTGGGCGAGGAGGGCCGCGACCGATGAGCAGTGACCTCACCCCGATCGGGCGCACACGGTGGGCCTTCGCCGCGGGATACATGCCCGACGGCTCCACCGGCCCGGAACCGGACTTCACGAGCCGCGACGAGCTGTGCCTGCTCAACACGTCCGACTCCGAGGCGTGCGTCGAGCTCACCGTCTACCACGACGACCAGGAACCGGTGGGGCCCTACCGGGTGGAGGTGCCCGCCCGGCGGGTCCGTCACGTGAGGGTCAACGACCTCATCGCCCCCGAGGCCGTGCCGCTCGGTGTTCCCTACGGCCTCACGGTGGTCAGCGACGTGCCCGTCGTCGTCCAGCTCCGGCACGTCGACACGCGCCAGGCCGAGCTGGGCGTCACGGTCACCACGGGACTGCCCGGGGACGGGTGATGGTCCGGTCCGCCGCCGGCCCGGCGCCGCGTCGCGGAGCCGCACGGCTCCGTCAGGCGGTGGCGGCGGCAGGCCGCCGGGTCCACGCCAACGCCCAGTCCCTGGTCCTGGCTGCCACGGCAGCGGGCACCGCCTACCTCGCCGCGAGCCTGCTCGTGGGCCCGCAGAACGCGGTGTTCGCGCCGATCGCCGCCGTCGTCGCGACAGGACTGTCCGCGGGGCAGCGCGTGCGTCGCGCAGCGGAGATCTCGGCCGGTGTCGTCCTCGGTATCGTGGCGGCCGACCTGCTGTCACGGGCGCTCGGCGTCGGGCCCCTGCAGCTGGCCGTCGCCGTGCTGCTCGCGATGACCGCGGCGGTCGCGATCCGGCCGAGCGGCCTCATGGCGAACCAGGCGGCCGTCGCGGCCGTCGTCGTCGTCGCGCTCGTTCCCTACCTGGACGCCGGGCCGTGGGTGCGGCTGGCCGACGCTCTCGTCGGCGGGACGGTCGCCGTCGTCCTCAACGCCGTCGTCGCGCCCGACCCGTACCGGGCCGCCCGGGCCGCGGCGTCCGAGACGCTGTCGGGGTACGCGGCGGTCGTCCGTCGTCTGCGCGGCGCCGTGGGGACCGGATCCCTCGCGGAGGCCGAGGAGGCCCTCGTGGGCATGGACGCGCTCGACGGCGCGCGGGGCGAGATCGACGAGGCGATGGCGGCGACACGGGAGGTCCTCGCGCGGCGTGGCCGGGCCGAGCGGCGCCGCTCCCTGGAGGTGGTCGAGGCGGTGGCGGCCCGGGTCCTCATCCTCGTGTCCACGGGGCGGGGCCTGTGCCGTGCCAGTGCCAACCTCGTCCGGCACGACGACGCGGCCGACTCCGGGACGCGCGCGGTGCTGGCCGCGGCGCTCGACGACCTCGCCGGGGCGATCGACCAGCTGCGCGAGTGGCTGGACGGCACGAGCGGCACCGAGCCGGTGCGGGAGCTCGCGCTGCGGGCGGCCGCGACGGCGTCCGGCGGCCGGCCCCGGACCCAGGCCTCCGCGGTCCTCGTGGGTCAGATCCGCTCGGCAGCGGTCGACGTCCTGCGCATCACCGGCCTGGACCAGGCGGCTGCCGTCGCCGCGCTCGAGGAGGCCGCTGGCCGCGCCGATCTCAGCGACCCCTGATCCGAGTCGTCGCCCCGAGCCGGCGACGAAGACTCGGCGCGGTGCGCCCGGGTGTCTCGGGGGCTGTACTCCTCGTCCTCGGGGCGATGTCCTCCTTGCCGGCGTTGCGGCCTCATCCCCGGCTCGGTGATGACGGCACGAAGCCCTGAAAGGTCACGCCGCCCGCCGACACAATCGGGACATGGCACCCCACCCTCCTGCAGGCCGACGACGGCCGCTCCGACGGGCCGTCGTCCTCGCCGCCGCCACCGGACTGTGCGCCCTCGCCGCATGCGGGACGCAGTCCGCGCCGGTCGACCCGGGCGCGCCCGCCCCCGGGACGAGCGCCGCCGGCCGGGCGGAGGTGCTCGAGACCGGTCCCGACTGCCTCGCCGACGACGTCGTCGCGGGCATGTCGCTGCTCCCGCACGGCGCCGGCCGCCCCGGCCCCGCGCCGGGCACGGTCCCGCCGGACTTCGTGCCGGCCGCCGTCGTGGAGTGCAGGGTCCCGTTCGCCGAGTTGGTCCAGGAGCCGGCCCCGCCCACGCTCGTCCCGCGGCTCGACGACCTCGATCCGACTGGTCCCGGCGCGGCGGGGGAGCCGGACGTGGTCCAGCGGCTCACCGTCGAGGAGGTCACGCTGACCGGTGACCTGGGCCCGCTCCTCGCCGTGCTGGCCCGCGACTCGGCGCCGCCGAGCACGGGCGCGTGCATGGCGAAGATGGAGATGAAGCCGGTGATCTTCCTCGTCGACGGCGAGGGCCGGGCTGTGTGGCCGCAGTGGCCGGTCGACGGCTGCGGCTTCCTCCTCGACGGAACCGCCGCGGCGTTGGAAGGGCTGACGGAGACCGGCGTCACCGTGCACGAGATCGACCAGTGTGTCGGCCCGTGCACGACGGCGGAGGACGACTGAGCCGCCCGCCCGCCCGCTACGTGACGCGGGGGACGTGTCCGGCGAAAAAGGACATCATCGCACCGGGGTCCTGGTCCATGATGAGCCGTGCAGTGGAGCCCGGAGACGATCGCGGAGGTCGCGCACGCCTACCGCACCAACTACGTGCTGAGCAAGGGCGACAGGCAGGACCGTCTCATCAAGGCGGAGCGGTACTTCTGGGCCGCCGAGGCTGTCATGGACGCCTCGATGGACGGCACCCTGCCGGTCGAGCTCATCGACGCGTTGCTGCACCTGCTGCCGCAGACGAAGGGCTCGAGTCGTACGTCGCTGCCGACGCGATCGAGGACGTCATGAAGGTGCACCCCGACCGGTACGTGGCAGCGATCGCCGACCGCTGCCGGCGGGACCCCGTGTGGGCGCGGGCGGTCGGCGGCGTGTGGCTGGACCGCCCCACCTGGGACCTGCTCCCCGACGAGCTCCGCGCACTCATGCTGGAGCCACCCGTCCCGCAGCAGGCGCTGCGCGTGCGCACCCGCCGCGGGCGGAAGCCGAGCAAGCGGCAGGCACAGCGGGGCCGCCGCCGCTGAGTCGGGTTGTGCTTCACGAAAGCGGCATCCCGGTGGGCGCGCTGTGGCACGGTGTCGAGGTGCGCCGAGCAGTGTCGCGGTCCTGTCCGGCGTCGTCCTGGCCGGCACCGACGTGCCGCCGTGGCCCGAGGGTTACGCGGACTACCTGTCGACCACCGTCCTCGAGCGGCTGCTCGCCACCTGCTAGCTAGCCGGCGGCGCCGCTCACGGGCCCCGCGGCGCGTCCGTGGCCGGGCCGGCGGAGCCGCGCGCCGCGCTCGCCCGGAGGCGGTCGGCGAGGGCGAGGACCTCCTCGCGCAGGGCGTCGGGCGTGAGGACCTCGAAGTCCCAGCCGAGCCCGGCGAGCATGCGGGCCATGCCGTCGAGGTGCTCGGCGCGCGTCTCGAGGAGCACGCCGTCGGTGTGCTCGCTCAGGCGTCCCACGCTCGGGGGCAGCCGCTCGGCCGCCTCCGCGCGGGTCGTCCGCAGGAGGACACGGACCTCGTGCGCCCAACGGACCGCCGCGATGCCCGAGGTGACCTGCGTCCGGGCGTCGAAGTCGGCGGGCACGTCGTAGGAACCCTCGCCCTGTGCGACCGAGGCGATGCGGTCCAGGCGGAAGGTCCGCACGTCATCACGGCCGTGGTCGTGCCCGGTGACGTACCACCGGCCGGAGTGGAAGACGAGGCCGTAGACGTCGAGCTCACGTTGTGACTCCCGCCCGTCCCACGCGGTGTACGCGACCGCCACGGTGCGCCGTGCCTGGGCGGCGGCGGCGAGGGCGAGCAGGGTGTCGGCGCCGGCCGGGGCGACGGCCCGTGACGGGCTGCCGGTGAACTGTGCGCTCGCGAGCAGGCTGTCGAGCCGCTGGCCGAGCGCCTGCGGCAGCACACGTGACACCTTGGCCAGCGCGCTCGCCGTCGCCGCGTGGGCGGTGGTGGCGAGCCCCGTGCGCTCCGCGGCGCTGAGGCCGAGGACGACGGCGACGGCCTCGTCGTCGGTGAGCATGAGCGGCGGCAGCTTGTAGCCCGGCAGCAGCCGGTAGCCGCCGTACCTGCCCCGCTGCGCCCGGACCGGGATGCCGAGGTCGGCGAGGTGCTCCGCGTAGCGCCGCACCGTGCGCTCGTCGACGCCGAGCCGGTCGGCGAGCTCGCCGACGGTGCGCTGCCCACCCGTCTGGAGCAGCTCGAGCATGGCGAGCACACGGGCGGTCGGACGGGTCACGGCCGCCCCTGGTGCGCGCCGAGAAAGTCGCACCGGAATACCGGGCGGATAGTGTCCACAATCCACCCTAACGTCGTCGTCATGAGCACCGACACCACCACCTACGTCCTCGTGCCCGGCTTCTGGCTCGGCGCCTCGGTCTGGCGCCCCGTCGCGGACGCGCTGCGCGAGCGCGGCCACACCGTCCACGCCGTCGACCTCCCGGGCATGGGCGAGCGCGCCCACCTCGCCACCCCGGAGACGGACCTGACGACTCACGTCGAGGACGTCGTCACCCTCCTCGAGGAGCGGGACCTGCACGACGTCGTCCTCGTCGGGCACAGCTACGGCGCCCTCGTGACGACCGGTGCGGCGGACCGCGTGCCCGAGCGTGTGAGCCGCCTCGTCTACGTCGACGCCGGGCCACTGCCGCAGGGCATGGCGCAGGCAGACTTCGAAGGACCCGAGGCGCGCGCGGCCAACACGGAGCTTGTCAGGACGCACGGTGAGGGCTGGAAGCTCGCGCCGCCGCCCTGGACCGTCCTCGCCGACGGCGTGGACGGGGTGGACGAGGCCGCCGTCGCCGCCCTGGTCGCCGACTCACGGCCGCAGCCCTGGCGCACCGCCACCGAGCCGGTCGCGCTCACCGGCGCGTGGGAGCGGCTGCCGCGGACGGGCGTGCTGTGCAGCTTCGGCCTCGAGCAGGTGCGGCAGCTGGCGCCGGTGTTCGCGCTCATGGTCGACGGCGACTGGAGCTACGTCGAGCTCCCCACGTGGCACTGGCCGATGGTCAGCCGACCGGCGGAGCTCGCCGAGGTGCTGGCGTCCGTCGAGCGCTAGTGCACGACGGCATGGCGCACGTGGACGACGCCGTTGCCGAACCGGCGGTGGTCCAGCAGCTCGAGGTCGAGCCGGACACCGCGCGGCAGGGCGGGCTTCCCGCCGCCGACGACCACGGGGTAGAGGAGGAGCACGCACTCGTCGACCAGCCCGCGCCGGAACGCCTCGGCCGCGAGCGCGGCACCGCCGATGCTCAGGTCGGAGGTGGAGGACTCCTTGAGCTCACGCACCGCCTCGGGGTCGAACAGCCGCTCGATCCGCGTGCGCGCCGTCGTCACCTCCTCGAGCGTCGAGGAGTAGACGACCTTGTCGGTGTCACGCCAGATGCCCGCGTACTCCTGGACGACGGCCGGCTCGCCCACGAGCCAGTCGTCGTCCTCCCAGACGCTCATCGTCTCGTACATGCGCCGGCCGTAGAGGGAGGTGCCGATGTGCCGCTCGTGCTCGTTCCAGAACGCGTGCACCTCGTCGTCGGGCTCGGACCAGTCGAGGGCCCCGGCCTCGTCCTCGAGGTAGCCGTCGAGGGAGATGTTGGCGGCGTAGACGAGCCTGCCCATGGGTGCCTCCGGCGGACGGGGCTCCAGGGTCCTGCGTCACACGGGCGCCGTCAAGGGACGGGCACGCGGCGGTCCGCGGCGGCGCCCCCGGCAGGACTCGAACCTGCAACCTACGGATTAGAAGGCCGTTGCTCTATCCATTGAGCTACGGGGGCCTGGCGCACGGGCCACGGACAACGGTAGTGCCTCGCAGCGACACGCACGCCGACACGTGACGTCGAGGCTTGGTCAGCCCGCGCTGACCAGGGAGGATGAGGGAGTGACCGCTGCCCCCGACCCTCGCGCTGCCTCCTCGGCGCGCCACGTGAGGGGCCGGTCCCCGATTCTCGACGTCGTCACCGACCTCCTCGACGACGTGACCACCGCCCGCTTCCCCCTCGACCTGCCCGGCACCGACGCGCTGCGCGAGCTGCGTGACAGGGTCGAGACGCAGATCGGTGCCCACCTGCTGCCGCGCCTCAAGCGCGAGGCGGGACCCGCCGTCGTCGTCCTCGGCGGCTCGACCGGAGCGGGGAAGTCGACGCTCGTCAACTCCGTCGTCGGCCGTGACATCTCGCCTGCCGGCGTCATCCGGCCGACGACCGTCAGCCCCGTCCTCGCCGTCCGTAGCGAGGACACGTGGCTCGTCGCCGAGCACCCGATCACCGGGCTCGCCGAGGTCGTCCCCGACGACGGCGTCCCCGCCGGCCTCGCGCTCCTCGACGCGCCCGACCTCGACTCCGTGCTCGAGGGCAACCGCACCCTGGCCAACCTCCTCCTCGAGACCGCCGACCTGTGGCTCTTCGTCACCACGGCCGCGCGTTACGGCGACGCCGTGCCGTGGCGGGTGCTGCGCCAGGCGCAGGAGCGCGGGATCACGGTGGCCGTCGTCCTCAACCGGGTCCCGCGGCGCGTGCTGCGCGAGGTCCGCGCCGACCTCATGCGCCGGATGACCGAGCTCGGACTGGGTGAGGCGCCGCTGTTCGTCGTCCCGGACGTCGGACCGCACGAGGGCCTACTCCCGGCCGACGTCGTCGAGCCCGTCCGCGCCTGGCTCGCGCTCCTGGGCGGGCGCAACACCGCCCGGGGCGTCGTGCGCCGCACCACCGAGGGCGTGTGGGGGACGTTGCGCGAGGAGCTCCTGCGCCTTGCCGACGGCGTCACCGAGCAGGCCATGGCCGCCGGAACGCTCCGCTCGCGGGCCGAGCAGGCCGTCGAGGCGGCCGCCGACTCGCTCGTCGCCCGGCTGCGCACCGGGGTCGCGACGCAGGGCGCGCCCACCACCCGCTGGCTGTCCGCGGCCAGCACGGGCGGCGTGCTCGCCCCGCTCGCCGGGGACGTCTCCCGCATCCGCAAGGGCTGGCGGGGCAGCGGCGTGCGCGACCGCAGCCGCGCCGCCGTCGCCATCGGCGCCGAGACGCGCCAGGCGCTCGCCCCGCTCCTCGGCGACGCCGCGTCCGACGCCGCCGCGGAGCTGCGCCGCGCGTGGTCCGAGCCCGGCCGCGGCGGCGCCGGCCTGCTCGTGGCCGACGACGGCGCACGCGACGCCCGCGTCGACTCCGCCGTCGCAGCCTGGGCGGCGCGGACCGACGCGCTCGCCGGGCGGGCGCTCGGCGACTCCGACCGCGTGCTCGACGCCGCCGGGCTCAGCGGACTGCTCCAGGCGGCAGCCGTCGGGCTCGAGGGCGCCGCGCGGGCCGTCCGGGCGCTCGTCCCGGGGGAGGACCTCGTCACCGCCGTCGCCGAGGACCTCCACAAGACCGCGGCCGCGGTCGTCCGTGACGAGGCGGGGCCCGCCCTGGACCGTCTCGCCGCGCTCGGGCTGCGCAGCGAGGCCGGTGCCGGTCTGCGGTTGCGGGCCAGCGAGCTGAGAGGACACCGATGAGCCACCACGGCGCCCACGCCGCCCCCACCCACGACGACGAGCGGCTCAGCGCACACGTCGAGCGGATCGCCACGGCGCTGGAACAGGCCGGGGACGAGGTCGCTCCCGAGCTCGTCTCCGCGTCCCTCGCCGACATCGCGCAGGTCGAGAAGCGGCTGGTGCTCGGGGTGGACCGCACGGTCGTCGCGCTCGTCGGTGGCACCGGCTCGGGCAAGTCCTCGCTGTTCAACGCGATCTCCCGGCTGCGTTTTGCCGACGTCGGCGCTATCCGGCCGACGACCGACCGGGCCGCCGCGTGCGTGTGGGGCGGGCCGGCCACCGAGCTCCTCGACTTCCTCGGGGTCTCCGAGCACCGCCGCATCGGCCGCGAGAGCGTCCTGGACGCCGACGAGGAGCAGGCGCTGCACGGCCTCGTGCTCCTCGACATGCCCGACCACGACTCCGTCGCCGAGGCGCACGCCGACCAGGTCGACCGGCTGCTGCCGCTCGTCGACATGCTCGTCTGGGTGGTCGACCCGCAGAAGTACGCCGACCACGCCCTCCACGACCGCTACCTGCGTGCCCTGGCCGACCGCCAGGAGGCGATGCTCGTCCTCGTCAACCAGGTCGACACTATCCCGGGAGCCGCCGTGCCCCGGGTGGTCGAGTCGGTCCGCGAGCTCCTGCGCGCCGACGGTCTGGACGGCGTCGAGGTCATCACCACCTCGGCCGTCACCGGGCAGGGCGTCGCCGACGTGCGCGAGATCCTCGCGCTCGCGGTGGCGCGGTCCTCGACCGCCGCGCGGACCGCCGAGGCGGAGATCGGTGCCGTCGCGCGCCGGCTGCGCACCGCCGTCGGTCCCGACGAACCGGTGCTCGGCACCACCCAGGTCGGTGCGGCCGCCGCCGAGCTGAGCCGCGCCGCGGGCGTCGCCTCCGTCGCCGACTCGGTACGCGCCGCCGGCGTCAGGGTGCGGTCCAGCGCGCTGGCGCGGCCCGAGCCGCCGGCGACGGGCGCCGTCGAGGCCGTGCGGGGCCGTTGGCTCGCCGCCGCGACCGCCGGGCTGCCCGAGCGGTGGGCGCTGGCCGTGACACAGGCCGTGCCCGGCGCGGAGCCGCTGCGCGAGTCCGTCTCCTCCGCCGTCGAGGGCGTACCGCTCCCGCAGGTGCGCCGGCCGGGACTCCTCGCCCTGCACAGCGCCGGTGTCGCGCTGGTCACGCTCGGCCTGATCGCGCTCGTCCTCGGCGTCGTCGGTGCCCTCGACTCCGCCGACCTGCCCGGCGGGGTCCTGCTCGGCGTCGGTACCGGTCTCCTCGTGCTCGGTGCCGCGGGCGTGGTGGGGGCACGGGTGGCCCGCGGCTCTCAGGCGGAGCGGGCAGCGGCGCACTACCGCCAGGAGGTGGAGGAGCGGGTCGGTGAGGTCGTGCGCCGCGAGCTCGCCGCCCCGACGGTCGCCGTCCTCGAGCGGCACCGAACGTTGCGGCATGCGCTCGACGCGGCTGCTGCACAGGACGGCTGACCGGCAGCCCCGTCCACAGCAGACGTCCTCGGCGCGGCCGGATGACGGCGCCGGACGGCATCGTCGTGCCCGGGCGCCGGCACCCGGCCGGCCCGAGCCAGGGAGCACCGCGATGAGCGACACCAACCAGATCACCGTCCGCGGACGTGTCGGCACCGACCCGGAGATCGTCGTCACGACGAACGAGAAGGAGGTGACGAGGTTCCGGCTCGCGTGCACGCGCAGCTACCGGGACCCAGCCAGCGGGGAGTGGCGGGAGACCGGCACCGAGTGGTTCACCGTCAAGACGTGGGGGCCGGGCGGCGCGGTCGTGCAGCGGTCGATCCGCCGCGGCATGCCGGTCCTCGTCCAGGGGACCTTCAGCTCCGAGGAGTGGGCGGGGCCGGAGCGCACGAGCCACACCAACGTCATCACCGCCGGCGTCATCGCCGTCGACATCAAGTACGGCCTCGTCACGTACGCGAAGGTCGTGCGCCAGGCGCCGGTGGAGGACCAGGCCACGGAGGAGCCGGGCACCGTGCCGGACGGGGACCGTGAGCCGGAGGACGACGGCGCGCCGATGGGCGGCCTCGACCCCGACCCGTGGGAGAAGGCGCCCGCCGAGGTGTGACTCGCCTCGGAGGCGACGGCGCACGACTCCGGCTCGACCGTGGCCTACCCTGGAGGACGCAAGTGGCCGGGGGTCCGGCCCGCATCCTCGAGCACTGGGAGAGTTGTGGCCGAGTACATCTACTCGATGGTCAGGGCACGCAAGGCGCACGGCGACAAGGTCATCCTCGACGACGTCTCGATGTCCTTCCTGCCCGGCGCCAAGATCGGCATGGTCGGTCCGAACGGCGCGGGCAAGTCGACGATCCTCAAGATCATGGCGGGGCTCGAGCAGCCCTCGAACGGTGAGGCACGGCTGAGCCCGGGCTACACCGTCGGGATCCTCCTCCAGGAGCCGCCGCTCGACGAGACCAAGAACGTGCTGGAGAACGTCCAGGACGGCGTCTCGGAGATCAAGGCCAAGCTCGACCGGTTCAACGCGATCGGTGAGGAGATGGCCAACCCCGACGCGGACTTCGACGCCCTCATGGCCGAGATGGGCACCCTCCAGGGTGAGATCGACGCGGCCAACGCGTGGGACCTCGACTCCCAGCTCGAGCAGGCGATGGACGCGCTGCGCCTGCCCCCGCCCGACGCCGACGTCTCCGTCCTGTCCGGTGGCGAGCGGCGCCGCGTGGCGCTGTGCAAGCTGCTCCTCGAGGCTCCCGACCTCCTGCTCCTCGACGAGCCCACCAACCACCTCGACGCGGAGTCGGTGCTCTGGCTCGAGCAGCACCTTGCCAAGTACGCCGGCGCGGTCATCGCCGTCACCCACGACCGGTACTTCCTCGACCACGTCGCGGAGTGGATCGCCGAGGTCGACCGCGGGCGCCTCTACCCCTACGAGGGCAACTACTCGACCTACCTCGAGAAGAAGGCCTCCCGCCTGGAGATCCAGGGCAAGAAGGACGCCAAGCTGCAGAAGCGCCTCAAGGACGAGCTCGAGTGGGTCCGCTCCTCGGCCAAGGGTCGCCAGGCCAAGTCCAAGGCGCGCCTGGCCCGCTACGAGGAGATGGCCGCCGAGGCCGACCGGATGCGCAAGCTCGACTTCGAGGAGATCCAGATCCCGCCGGGCCCGCGCCTGGGCTCGGTCGTCATCGACGCCACGAAGCTTGAGAAGGGCTACGACGGCCGCACGCTCATCGACGGGCTGTCCTTCTCCCTGCCGCCGAACGGCATCGTCGGTGTCATCGGCCCCAACGGCGTCGGCAAGACGACCCTCTTCAAGACGATCGTCGGCCTCGAGCCCCTCGACGGTGGTGACCTCAAGGTCGGGGAGACCGTGAAGATCTCCTACGTCGACCAGTCCCGTGAGGGCCTGGACCCCAAGAAGACGCTGTGGGAGGTGGTCTCCGACGGGCTGGACTTCATCCAGGTCGGCAAGGTCGAGATCCCCTCGCGGGCCTACGTCTCCCAGTTCGGCTTCAAGGGCGCGGACCAGCAGAAGCCGGCCGGCGTGCTGTCCGGCGGTGAGCGCAACCGGCTCAACCTCGCGCTCACGCTCAAGCAGGGCGGCAACCTCCTGCTCCTCGACGAGCCGACGAACGACCTCGACGTCGAGACCCTCGGCTCGCTGGAGAACGCCCTGCTCGAGTTCCCGGGCTGCGCCGTCGTCGTCTCCCACGACCGGTGGTTCCTCGACCGCGTGGCCACCCACATCCTCGCCTGGGAGGGCACCGAGGAGAACCCGGCGAGCTGGTACTGGTTCGAGGGCAACTTCGCCGCCTACGAGGAGAACAAGGTCGCTCGGCTGGGCCCCGACGCCGCGCGGCCCAGCCGGATGACCTACCGCAAGCTCACCCGCGACTGATGACCCGACTGACCGTTCCCGTCAAGCTCCGCTGGTCGGACATCGACGGGTACGGGCACGTCAACAACGCGGCGATGCTCACCCTCCTTGAGGAGGCGCGGATCGCCGCATTCTGGGCGAGCCCGGAGGACGTCACCGGCGGCAGGATCCTCGCCGCCGGTGACGGCGCCCAGACAGCCACCTTCATCGCCCACCAGGAGATCGAGTACCTCGCGCCGCTGGAGTACTCGACGGCGCCGCTCCAGGTGGAGATGTGGCTCGCCCGCATGGGTGGGGCGAGCATCGACGTCTGCTACGAGGTGCCCGGCCCCGACGGCGTCGCCGTCCGAGCCATGACGACGCTCGTGCTCGTCGACCGCGCCACCGGCCGGCCGCGACGCATCACCGAGGAGGAGCGGGCGGCGTGGGCCGAGCTCGTCGAGGAGCCGGTCACCTTCCGCCGCAGCCTCACCCGCTGACGGTCAGACCAGGCCGTCGGCGGCTTCCGGCTGAGCGCTGGAGTCCTCGGCGCCGGGGGCCGGGCCGTCGGCGTGCGGGGCCACCGCCGGAGAGGTGGCGCCACGTAGGGTGGACCGGTACGTGGCCGGGGACGACGACGAGCAGGGACGACGATGAGAGGCAGGCTCCTCGCAGCCGTGGCGAGCGCCGCCCTCGCCCTCACGGGGGCCGCCGCGCCCGCCCCCGGCGGCTACACGGCGCAGCTCGACCACTCCTACGCCAACGTCGCGATCCACGGTCCGGTCCACGCGGGTGCCCAGTCCTTCGTCCCGGAGGACGGGGAGCTGCACACCGTGGCCGCGTGGCTCGTCAGCCGCGCCACGAGCGGACAGGTCACCGCCTCGGTGCGCACGGACGCCACCGACGCCGGCACGGAGGTCGCCGCGGCGCAGGTCGAGCTCGCCGGCACCGGTCGCGGCTGGCTCGAGCTCGACCTCGGCGGCGTCCCGGTCACGCCGGGGGAGGAGTACGCGCTCGTCCTCCAGGCCACCGGCACCGACGGCGCCGTGGAGTGGTGGGGCTCGCGGTCCGCCGCGCCGGGGACCCCGCCGAGCTGGAACTACGACCGCGACCACTGGGGCGGGTGGGTACAGCAGGGTGCGGGTGCCGCCGCCCGCTACGCCGGCTGGGACCTCGCCTTCTACGTCGACGACGCCCACGGCGGCTGCGCGGCCGTCAACTCCTGCTGGCGGCACCTGGGCGGTGAGCAGCTCAACGTGCAGCCCGCCGGCATCCTCGGCACGCCGGGCGACCCCTACGCGCTGTCGGCCTTCGAGACGGCGGGCGCGCGCTTCGTCCCCGGCTCCAGCGTCCTCGAGCTGGCCGAGGGGAGCTGGCTCTACCTCCCCGAGGGGGCCGACGCGCCCGTCGTCGTGCCGGCGGGGCACCCCGACGCCCGCGCGCAGGTGGAGGAGAGCCGCGCCTGGCTCGCCTCCGGGGACGTACCCGGGCGTACGGACCGGGAGCGTGAGATGGCCGAGCGGGCGCTCCTCGACATGCGCCTGCTGCTCCAGGACAACGGTGCCGTCGCCGCGGCGTGGCACACGATCTGGCGATACTCCTGGCCGCGGGACTCGGCCTTCACCGCGGTGGCCTTCGCCCGTGCCGGCTTCACCGAGGAGGCGCTGCGGATCCTGCGGTACAACGCGAGCACCCAGCGTCCGGACGGCACGTGGGAGGCCCGCACCCTGCTCGACGGCTCCGGCCCGCCGGACGCCCGTGGCTGGCAGCTCGACGCCAACGGCTGGGTCCCCTGGGCGACCTGGCAGTACCTCCAGACCGCCTCCGCCGCCGACCGGGACGCAGCACTCGCCGAGCTCTACCCGACCGTCCAGGCTGCCGCCGACTACGCGGCCGGCAGCCTCGACGAGAACGGCATCCCGCCGGCCCGGCCGGACTACTGGGAGAGCGACTACCCGGCGCCGAACCTCGGTACGGCCGCGCCGCTGCTGGCGGGCCTGCGCTCCGCCGCCGCCATTGCCGAGCTCGCCGGGCAGGAGGAGGACGCCGCGCGCTGGTTCGTCGCCGCCGACCGTCTCCAGCGGGGGATCGACCTCTCCTTCGGGGCGATCGGGTACCAGCGCACCGTCGTCAGGGGCAGCGGCAAGGACTCCGCCGTCACCTGGCTCGTGCCGCCGTTCAACCCCGCCACCCCGGCCGTCCGCGCCGAGCTCGACACGACGTGGCACGCGCTGGTCCAGGACACCGGCGGGGTGCAGCCCGGCGAGCGCTGGGGCGACGACATGACCTGGACCCCGGAGACGATGTTCTTCGCGCTTGCCTGGGCCGCCGACGGGCAGGACACCAAGGCCGAGCGCGTCGTCGAGTGGATGGACGCCCACCGCACCGAGGTGGGCGCCTACCCGGAGAAGGTCGGCCCGGACGGGAACCCGGCGGCGGTCTCCACCCTCGGCTGGACCGCGTCACTCACCGTGCTCGCCCTCGACGCCCTCGAGGGTGCCGTCGCCACCCCGCCTGCCGGCACGAGCCACGTCGTCACGGACGACGACGGCGCGGGCACCGACCCGCGGTCCGCCGCGCCCGCGGCGTCGGGAGTCCCGGGTGCGGTCGCCGTGCCCTGGCTGCTCGTGCTCGCCCTCGGCACCGGGGCCGTCGTCGTCCTGACCCGCCGCCGCCGGCGAGGCCGGGTCAGGCGCTGACCTCCCGCCGCGGGCCGGCCGCGTACCGGCGCTCCCGCCGCAGGGGGCCGGGCCCGGGGGGCTCAGGAGAGGAGGTCGATGACCGCCTGCTCGGCGGGGGCCAGGCCGGTGCGGACATCGACCTCACCGGGCGCCGCCGCGTCGGGCGGGATCGTGGTGCCGCGCTCGAAGCTGTCGACGACCTGCGGGTCGATGTACGAGGCGCGGCTCACCGCCGGGGTGTTGCCCAGGTCCTCGGCCACCCGCTTGACCGCCTCCCGGACCGCCGCCTGCCGCTTGCGCACGGTCGAGACGTCCTCCGCCCGGGCGAGGTGGACGGCGGCCATCACCGTCCCGCGCCACGTGCGGAAGTCCTTGGCGCTCGCGTCGGGGCCGAGGAGGTCCTTGAGGTAGGCGTTGATGTCCGCCGTCGACAGGTCCACCCAGCGGCTGCCGTTGCGGTAGGCGAGCAGCTCGACGCCGCCGCCGCGCCGGCGTCGCAGGGTGGTGAGCGGGCCGGTCAGCTCGGGGTCGCGCAGCTCCAGGGAGCGGGGCAGCCCGGACTTCGCCGTGTACTGGAAGCTCAGCGTGCCGTCGGCGCGGACCCGCAGGTGGTCCTTGCGCAGCGTGGCCAGCCCGTAGGTCTCGTGGCGCGCGGCGTAGGTCTCCCCGCCGATGCGGAAGGCGCCGCGGTCGAGGAGCCGGAAGGCGATCGCCAGCGACTGCTCGCGGGTGAGGCGGGGCAGGGCCAGGTGCTCGGCCACCTGGGCGCGCGCCTCGGGCAGGTGCGTGGCGACGTCGAGCACGTGCCGGTACTTCGCCCGCTCCCGGCGAGCGCGCCACACGTCGTGGTAGAGGTACTGGCGCCGCCCGGCGTCGTCGATGCCGACGGCCTGGATGTGCCCGGCGGGGTCGGGGCAGATCCACACGTCGCGCCAGGCGGGCGGGATGACGAGGGACCGGCACCGCTCGACGATGTCGGGGTCGGTCACCCGCCGGCCGTCGGCGTCGAGGTACGTGTACCCCTTGCCGGCACGACGGCGGGTCAGACCGGGGGAGTCGACGCGGACCTTGCGCAGCCTCACCTGGTTTCCCTCACGGGCCCAAGTTTGGAAGGTGCGCGCCGAGTTCGCGCGCCGAGAGGCAGCCCGGGCGGGGTGGTCCCGCCCGGGCGCTGCCTCAACCGCGCGAGCGACGGCGCCGCCGGAGACCCGCGCCGGACCCGACGAGCGCGGCGACACCGAGCAGCAGGAGCATGACCGGGGCGCCGGTCGGGGGCAGCTGCCCGCCGCCGGTCCCGGGCGCGGGCGTCGTCGGCGTGGGAGCCGGCGTCGTCGGCGTCGGCGTGGGGGACGGCTCCTCACCCAGCACGGTGACGGTGAGCGGCGCCGTCGCCGTGCCGTTGGGCGCGGTGACGCTGAGGACGGCGCTGTAGGTGCCCGGCTCGGCGAAGGTGTGCTCGAGCTCCACCAGGTACTCCCCGTTGACGGTCAGCTCGTCCCCCTCGCGGGTCGCGACGACCGTCGCCGCCACCGGCCCGTTCCCGTCGCCGAGGTCGACGGTCGCCGAGACGTCCTCCGCGGAGGTCCCCGGCGCCGTCACGACACCGACCGTGAGGTCGGCGACCCCGGGGGCCTCCAGACGCTGGTCGATGCCGGCCGCGTCCACCGTCCACCCGACCTCGGGTGTGGCGTAGAAGTTGTGGTCCTGGAGGGTGAGGCGGCCGCCGAGCGTCGCCAGCCGACCGAGGAAGTCCTCCAGGCCGCGGTCCTCCCGCGGGGTCCACCCGATCTCGAGGACCGCCGCTGCCCGCGGGAGCACGAGCCACTGCGCCTGGGCGATGCCGCGGACGGTCTCCGACCACAGCGGCCCCTCGACGCCGAGGAAGCCCTCGGTGGTGACGTCGGGGAAGAGCTCCTGCGGGTCCCAGTCGTAGTACCGCTCGACGGTGCAGTCGTCCGGGCACGCCCACGACAGCCCGATGGGGGACACGGGGTCGTCCGGGTCCTCGGGGTCGTCGCCGTCGTACCGCTGGTCGAGGTAGGCGTGCGGGGCGTCGGAGACGACCATGCGGGCGCCGTTCTCGTTGACCCGCTCGGGGGCGATGGCCGCCCCGGCGGTGTTCGCGCTCCACATCTGCAGGACGTTGCCCTCGTGGACGTCGGCGAGGGCGAGCTCGTTCCAGCCGAAGGGCTCCTTACCCAGGTTCTCGACGACGTCGATCATCCGGTCCATGAAGTAGATGTAGTCCTCCTCCTCGGTCACGTGCGACTCGTCGCCGCCGATGTGGAGGTAGGGCCCGGGGGTGAGCCCGGCGATCTGCGTCCACACGTGCTCGAGGAACGTGTACGTCACCTCGTTGCGGGTGTCGAGGGTCGAGTGGCCGACCTCGCCGGTGCCGTGCGCGGGCGGGACACCGGTCTCCGGGTCCGGCTCGGGTGCGGCGCCCTCGGTGTTGAGCTGCGGGATCGCGTGGAGGGCCGCCTGCGTGTGACCGGGCGTGTCGATCTCCGGGACGACGACGACGTGCCGCTGGGCCGCGTAGGCGACGATCTCGGCGTAGTCCTCCTGGGTGTAGGAGCCGGTGCGCCCGGGCTCGTCCCGGTACCCCTGCTCGGTCATCGCCGTCTGGCCGGAGACCGAGGTCAGCCGCGTGTAGTCGATGTCGTCGCCCTCGACGCGGCCCTCGTTGGTGATCTCGATGCGCCAGCCCTGGTCGTCCGCCAGGTGCAGGTGCAGGTGGTTCACCTTGAGCTGGACGAGGGAGTCGATGAGCTGCTTGACCTCGTCCACGGTCTGGAAGCTGCGCGCGACGTCGAGCATGATGCCGCGGTACTCGAAGCGCGGGGAGTCCAGGACGCTCACCGCGGGCACCGTCCACGGACCCGCCGTCACCTCGTCGTACTCGACGAACGTCGGGAAGAGCTGGCGCAGCGTCTGGACGCCGTTGAACACGCCCTGGGCGCTCGCCGCCGAGACGACCACGCCGTCGCCACCGGCGACGAGGGTGTACGCCTCGGCGGAGTCCTCGTAGCCCTCGACGGCGTGCTCCGGCCCGACCCGCAGCGTGATGTCGGCGCCGTCGTCGCCCTCCGCGACGACCGGGAGGTCGTAGCCGGTGGACGGGCGCAGGACGCTCGCGAGGAAGTCACCGGCGCCCGCCGCCTCACCGGCCGCGACGATCCGCGCGTCTGGGGTGAGGAGGAACGGCTCGGCGTCGGCGTCGTGCTCGACCGAGACGGGACGGGGCACGAGCGTCGGCGACGAGGCGGGCGGGTCCACGGGAGCCATGGCCCCCAGGGTGCCACCGCCGGGCGCGGTGGCGGGCCCGTTCTGCGCGGCGGCCGGGAGGCCGAGCAGCGTGAGCGGGAGCAGCAGCGCTGCGGCCACGGCGCTGCCGCAGGTCCGGCGCCGTCGGCGGGCGGTGGACGACGGGTCGGGCGCGGCGACGCTCATGGCAGGCTCCCCCAGGCTGGTGACCACGAGGGACGTGCTCAGCCCGCCCCACCGCGAGTGACGCCGTCATGCTACGACCGGCGTCAAGACCCGGCAGGGACCCGGATCATGCCTTCCTGGGCAAGGGTGGCGACGAGCTCACCGGCGCGGTTGTAGACCTTCCCGATGCCCAGCCCGCGCCCGCCCTGCGCGCTCGGGGCGTCCTGGACGTAGAGCAGCCACTCGTCGACCCGCACGTCGCGGTGCCACCACATGGCGTGGTCCAGGCTCGCGACCGACAGGCCGGGGGAGGTCCACACGAGCTCGTGGCGCCGCAGCACCGGCTCGAGCATCACCTGGTCGCAGGCGTAGGCGAGCAGCGCCCGGTGGGTCAGCTGGTCGGCCTCCACCCGGCCACGGGAGCGCATCCACAGCGCCTGCCGGCTCAGCGGGGAACGGCCGCGCGGCACGTAGATCGAGCCCTCGACGTGACGGATGTCGAAGGCCCCGGTGCGGGCGTAGAACTTCGCGGCCGGGTGGTCGTAGCGGGAGAAGAGGTCCGCCGAGCTCTCCAGGCCCTCGGGGCCGGGCACCTCGGGCGGCTCCTCGGCGTGGTCGAGGCCCGGCTGCTTCTCCTGGAAGGAGGTGATCATCGAGAGGATCGGCTCGCCGTCCTGGATCGCGTGGGTGCGGCGGGCGCTGAAGGAGCCGCCGTCGCGCATGCGCTCGACCTCGAAGGTGATCGGCCGGTCGAGCTTGCCCGGGCGCAGGAAGTAGCCGTGCACGGAGTGGGGCAGCCGCTCCGCGGGCAGCCCGGCGTCGGCGACCGTCTCGGCGGCCGCGATGAGGGACTGTGCGAGCACCTGACCGCCGTAGACGCGACCGCTCAGGTGCTCCAGGGAGGTGCCCGTGCAGCTGTCGTGCCCGGTCCGCTCCAGGCGCAGGAGCTCCAGGACCGAGGTCAGCGCCTCGCTCCGCTCATCGGCGTCGGCCACGGTCACGGCTCCTCCATCGTGTTGACGAGCGAGAACGCGGCCCGCTCGAGGTAGGTCCACAGCATCGTCTCGAGGTCCTCGGGCAGGCCGAGCTCGTCGACGCCCGCGCGCATGTGCTGGAGCCAGCGGTCCCGGGCCAGCGGGCCGACGCGGTAGGCGGCGTGCCGCATCCGCAGCCGCGGGTGGCCGCGGGTCTCGGAGTACGTCGTCGGGCCACCCCAGTACTGCTCGAGGAACATCGTCAGGCGCTCGACGGCGCCCTCGACGTCGTCCTCCGGGTACATCGGGGCGAGGACGTCGTCGGTGCGCACGCCCTCGTAGAAGCGGCGGACGAGGCGCTCGAAGGTCGCCCGGCCGCCGAGCGCCTGGTACGCGGTGACCTCGTCGGGGCTCGCCGTCACAGGCCGAGCTCGTCGAGGACGGGCAGCTGGCCGCGCACGAGGGCGCGGGCCTGCTCGGCGGACTCCGCTCCGAGCGCGAGCTGGGCGAGCTCCTGGCAGCGCTGCAGGGACGTGGCCGCGAGCACGGCGGCGACGTCCGGCAGGGAGCGCGGAGACATCGACAGGGAGGACACGCCCAGGCCGACGAGGACGACGGCGGTGGCCGGGTCCGCGGCCGCCTCGCCGCACACACCCACCGGCCGGCTCTGCTGGGCGCCGCCGCGGCACGTCTCCTCGATCATCCGGAGCACGGCCGGGTGGAAGGCGTCGGAGAGGGAGGCGAGCGAGCCGAGGAGGCGGTCGGCGGCCATCGTGTACTGGGTGAGGTCGTTGGTGCCGATCGACGCGAAGGCGGCCCGGGCGAGGATGGGCCCGGACATGAGGGCCGCGCTGGGCACCTCGACCATGACGCCCGCGGTGGTCAGCCCGTGCTTGGCACAGGCGGCGACGAACTCCTCGGTCTCGTCCACGGTGGCGACCATCGGCGCCATCACCCACACGTCGGCGCTCTCGGCGGCCGCCGCCTCGGCGATGGCGGTCAGCTGGTTGTCCAGGATCCGGGGGTTGCGCCAGGAGGTCCGCAGGCCGCGCACGCCGAGGGCCGGGTTCGGCTCGGCGGTGTCGGTGAGGAAGGGCATCGGCTTGTCCGCGCCGGCGTCGAGCGTGCGCACGACGACCTTCTTGCCGGGGAAGGCGGCCAGCACGGTGCGGTAGGCCTTGACCTGCTCGGCGACGGTGGGCTCCTCGGCGCGGTCGAGGAAGCAGAACTCGGTGCGGAACAGGCCCACGCCCTCGGCGCCGGCGGCGGCGGCCTTGGCGGCGCCGGCGGGCTCCCCGACGTTGGCGAGCAGGTTGACCCGGTGGCCGTCGCTGGTACGGCCCTCGCCGTCGAAGGTGCGCACGTGGGAGGCGAGCGCCTCGGCGGCGGCGACGTCCTCCGCGCTGGGGTCCAGGACGGCGGTGCCGGCGGCTCCGTCGACGAGGACGGTGCGGCCCTCCTCGAGGACCTCCAGGGCGTCCGGCGCCCCGACGACGGCAGGGATGCCGAGCGAGCGGGCGAGGATCGCGGTGTGCGAGGTCGGTCCGCCCTCGGCGGTGACGATCGCGCGGACCTTGCTCGGGTCGAGCAGCGCGGTGTCGGCCGGGGCGAGGTCGAGGGCGACGAGGACGAAGGGGTCATCGAGCTGCGGGATGCCCGGCATCGGCACACCGAGGAGGCTCGCCACGACGCGGTCGCGCACGTCACGCACGTCCCGTGCCCGCTCGGCCATGTACCCGCCGAGGGCGCTGAGCTGCTCGGCGACGGCGTCGGCGGCCTCCCACACGGCCAGCGCGGGCGTCTTGCCCTCCTCGCGGACCTTCGCCTGGGCGGACTGGACGAGCGTGGGGTCGGCGGCCATCTGGGCGGTGGTCGCGAGGATCTCCGCGGCCTCGCCCTCGGCGCTCTCCGCTGCGGTGCTCAGCCCCTCGGCGACCGTCGCCGCGTGCTCGGCCACGGAGGCGGCGGACGCCTCGACGTCGTCGCCTGCGGCGAGCCGTTCGTGCGGGGAGGGAGCGGGGACGGCACCGGCGAGCTGGGCTACCGGGCCCGCGGCCCGACCGGGGCTGACGCCGATGCCGCGGACGTTGGTGCGGCGTGCGTGCTCAGTGCTCAAGTGGGTGCTCCCGTCACGTGGTGCCATGCTGTGCCTATTGTGCGCCCTGACCAGCGCTGCTCGTGTCGGTCCGGCGAGTCGGGGGCCCCTCGTGGCGCCGCCCTGCGGTCACCCGCGCCGGGCCGCTGCCCGTCGACCCTATCGTCCGGCGGGCCCGAGCAGGCACCGCCCGCTCGCGCCGGGGCCGGGCAGGTCTGGCAAGATCACGCGGAGACCTGGGTGCTGAGGCAGCCATGACCGCGAGCCGAGGAGCGACAGAGCACGTGAACACCACATCGCCGTCCGAGCAGGACGCCGGGCTCCCGAGCGAGGCCCTCCAGCGACTGGCAGCGGCGTACGGGGTGGCGACGGACTTCTGGGACTACACCGGCAACCACCGGACCGTCCCCGCCAGCACGATCCGGGCGGTCCTGGCGGCGCTGGGCGTCGCCGTCGAGAGCGAGGACGACGTCGAGGAGGCGCTCGTCGCCGTCGAGCTCGCGCCGTGGCGCTCGGTGCTGCCGCCCAGCCTCGTCGTGCGGCAGGGCAGCGCGGAGCAGGTGCCGGTGCACCTGCCCCACGGCAGCACGGTGACGGTCCACGTGGCCCTCGAGGACGGCGGCGAACGGGTGCTCGAGCAGCTGCCCGTGTGGGTGGACCCCCGCGACGTCGACGGCGTGCGCACCGGCCGTGCGACCTTCGGCGTGCCGGCCGACCTGCCGCTGGGCTGGCACGAGCTCGTCGCCGTCGTCGAGGGGCAGGAGCCGGTCCGGTGCACCCTGGCGGTGACCCCGGACGTGCTCGGCGTCCCCACCGACGTCCCCGAGCGCGCCTGGGGCCTCATGGCCCAGCTGTACTCCGTGCGCTCGCGCACGTCCTGGGGCGTCGGTGACCTCGCCGACCTCGCCGAGCTCGGCAGCTTCTTCGGGCAGCAGGGGGCCGACTTCCTCCTCATCAACCCGCTCCACGCCGCCGAGCCGGTCGGCCCGATGACGCCCTCGCCGTACCTGCCGGTCACCCGCCGGTTCCACAACCCGCTCTACATCCGTCCCGAGGACATCCGGGAGTGCGCCTACCTGCCGGGGCCGCAGCGTGCCCTGGTGGAGTGGGCCGCCGAGGAGGTCCGCGCCGCGGCCACCGACCCGAGCCCCATCGACCGCGACGCCGCGTGGGCGGCCAAGCGCCAGGCCCTCGAGGTCATTCACAAGGCGGGTCGCTCCCCGGCGCGCCAGCGTCAGCTCGACGCCTTCCGCGCCGAGGAGGGGCAGGGGCTGGAGGACTTCGCGCTGTGGTGCGCGCTCAGCGAGAAGTACGAGGGGCAGCAGTGGCCCGCCGAGCTCGACGACGTCTCCTCGCCGGCCGTGTACCGCGCCCGCGTGGAGCTCGCGGACCGCGTCGACTACTACGTGTGGCTCCAGTGGGTGGCCGACACCCAGCTCGACACCGCCCAGCGCGCCGCCCGCGAGGCGGGCATGGCGATGGGCATCATGCACGACCTCGCCGTCGGGGTGCACCCGAGCGGCGCGGACGCGTGGAGCATGGGCGACGTCCTGGCCCGCGGTATCGGCGTCGGGGCCCCGCCGGACATGTACAACCAGCAGGGGCAGAACTGGTCCCAGCCGCCCATGCGGCCCGACGCGCTCGCGCGGTCCGGCTACGCGCCCTTCCGCGACATGCTCCGCACCGTGCTCCGGCACGCCGGCGCGCTGCGCATGGACCACATCCTCGGACTGTTCCGCCTGTGGTGGATCCCCGACGGCCACGGCGCCGACGAGGGCTGCTACGTGCGTTACGACCACGAGGCGATGGTCGGCGTGCTGCTTCTCGAGGCGCAGCGCGTGGGCGCCGTCGTCATCGGTGAGGACCTCGGTACCGTCGAGCCGTGGGTGCGCGACTACCTCGCGTCCCGCGGCGTCCTCGGCACCTCCGTGCTGTGGTTCGAGAAGGACGACGACGGCGGACCGCTGCGTCCGGAGGAGTACCGCGAGCTCGTGCTCGCCACCGTCAACACCCACGACCTGCCGCCGACGGCGGGCTACCTCGCCGAGGAGCACGTCGACCTGCGCGAGCGCCTCGGCCTGCTCACCGACCCCGTGCCCGTCGTCCGTGCCGAGGCGCGGCGCGAGCGGGAGAAGATGGTCGCCCGGCTGCGGGAGTACGGGCTGCTGCCCGACAGCCCTACCGAGCGTCAGCTCGTCGAGGCGCTGCACGCCTACGTCGCCCGCACGCCGTCGCGGCTCGTGGGCGTCGCGCTCGTCGACGCCGTGGGGGAGCGGCGCGCCCAGAACCAGCCGGGGACAGACACCCAGTACCCGAACTGGAAGCTGCCGCTGGCGGACGGCTCGGAGAAGGTGGTCCTCGTCGAGGACCTGTCCGACATCGCCCGCCTGCGCTCCCTCGTCGCCGTCGTGGAGGAGTCCCTCCGCGACTGACGCCCCCTGTCCGGAGGGTGGTGCGTGGTCCGCAACGAGCGCGGCGGGTGAGCCGGGCCGCGCCCGTCCGCCGGCGCGACGCGGCACCTCCCCGACCGGGACCGTTGACCAGCGCCGGGGAGCGGCGTACGTTGACGGGCACCGCAGGCCGCGTTGACGCGAGCCCCCTGTCCTCCAGACCCGAACCCGGCCCGCCAGCCCGGGTCGACCGGCGGTAGGAGGTGTCCTGTGCGCAGAACTCGACTCCTGGTCGCCGGCTCGACGGCGGCACTGCTCCTCGTCCCCCTGCTCGGTGTCACCACGAGCACGGCGGACTCCGCCCGCTACGGCGGTGGACACGGCCACGGTCATGGGCACGGCCACGGCTACGAGATCGACGACCTCCGGACCGTCGCGTCCGGTCTCGACAACCCGCGCGGCCTGGTCGCCGGCCGCGACGGCGTCCTCTACGTCGCGCTGTCCGGGCGAGGGCACGACGCCGCGACGGCCGGGATGACGGCCGAGGAGGCCGCCGCCCTCGGCCTGCCCTGCTTCCCGGGCCCGGAGGGCCTGACATGTCTCGGCGACACCGGCGCCATCGGCCGGCTCGACACACACCGCCGGCATCGGCACGGCCACCCGGTCACACGCTTCCGCACGGTGGTCGACGGGCTCCCGTCGCTCGCCTCCCCGGGCGGCGGCAACGCGATCGGGGTCACCGACGTCTCGCTCGACCGCCGCGGTCGGCTGTTCGCGACGGTCGGGCTCGGCGGCGACCCGGCCCTGCGGGAGACCGTCCTGGCGGACGCCGACGGTGCCGAGCAGCTCGCCACGCTCAATCGGGTCGACCTGCGGCGCGGCACGCTCCGCGAGGTCGCCGACCTCGGCGACTTCGAGGCCGAGGAGAACCCCGCGGGCGGGACGGTCGACACGAACCCGTACGCCCTGGTGTCGGGCCGGCGCGGTCACGTGGTCGCCGACGCGGGTGCCAACGCGCTGCTCAAGGTCCGCAGGGACGGCTCGGTCGAGGCCGAGTACGTCTTCCCGGACGAGCTCGTCACCGTGCCGCCACCGGCCGGTGGGGACGGCGCCGCGCAGGCGCCGGCGCAGGCGGTGCCGAACGCCGTCGTGCGCGGGCCGGACGGCGCCTACTACATCGGTCAGCTGACCGGCGCGCCGTTCGGTGAGGGCGCCGCAACGGTCTGGCGCTGGGTGCCCGGCAGGGACCCCGAGGTCTACGCCGATGGCTTCACCCACATCATCGACCTCGCGTTCACCGACGACGGCGACCTGCTCGTCCTGCAGATCACCCGCCGCTCGCTCCTCTACGCGTTCACGGAGGGCGACTGGACCGGCGCCCTCTACCTCGTCCCGGAGGACGACCCGGACGAGAAGCACGAGCTGTTCGTCGACGACGCAGGCGAGCCGCTCACCGACGAGGCCGGCGGCCCGCTGCTCTTCGCACCCGGCGGCCTGGCCGTCGACCGGGACACGGTGTACCTGTCGAACAAGAGCGTCCTGGCCGGGGCCGGTGAGATTCTGCGGTTCGAGATCGACGACTGAGCACAGCCCCGGTCCCACCCGGGCGGTGTGACCCGGAGCGGAACGCGTGAGGGCCCGGCACCTCGCGGTGCCGGGCCCTCACGTCATGCCCGCAGGACTGCTCTGCGGGCGCGGTGGGTGCTAGCGCTTGCGGCCCTCGCCCGCGGCCTCCTCCTCGGCGGCGCGCTTGCCGGTGGAGACGGCGGCGGCCTCCTGCGCCTCGTCGAAGACCGACGGGGTGGGCACGCCGTCCACGGTGTCGTCCTCGCGACCGGGGGTCTTGAGGTTGAACTTCGTGATGGCGAAGCGGAAGAGGAAGTAGTAGATGACCGCGTAGATCAGACCGAAGACGATGATCATCAGCGGCTGCTCGGCGATGCGGAAGTTGAGCAGGAAGTCGATCGCACCCGCCGAGAAGCCGAAGCCGCTGCGGTACTCGAGCAAGTTCATCAGGGCCAGCGAGCTACCGGTGAGCAGCGCGTGCACGACGTACAGCGGGAAGGCGACGTAGGCGAAGGCGAACTCGAGCGGCTCGGTGATGCCGGTGAGGAAGGCCGTGAAGGCGACCGACACCATGATGCCGCCGGTGATCTTGCGGCGGGCCGGCTTGGCGGTGTGCCAGATGGCGAGCGCCGCGGCCGGGAGGGCGAACATCATGATCGGGAAGAAGCCGGTCATGAAGACGCCGGCGGTCGGGTCGCCGTTGAGGAACCGGGCGATGTCGCCGTTGACGACCTCGCCGCTGGCGGTCTCGAACGAGCCGAACTGGAACCACGGCAGGTTGTTGAGCAGGTGGTGCAGCCCGAAGGGGATGAGCAGGCGGTTGACCGTACCGAAGACGAAGCCGCCGAGCACCGAGTTGCCCGGGTCGGTCACCCAGTTGCCGAAACCGGTGATGACGGTGTCGAAGACCGGGTAGATGAAGGCGAGGACCACGCCGAGGACGATGGCCGTGACCGCCGTGATGATCGGGACGAAGCGGCGCCCGCCGAAGAACGCGAGGTACGTGGGCAGCTTGATCCGGTAGTACTTCTGGTAGAGCACCGCGGCGATGATGCCGATGATGATGCCGCCGAGGACCCCGTAGTTGATGGTGTGCGTGAGGATCGGCTCCCCGCTGTCCGCGGCGACCGTCCCGCTGTCCGCCTCCACACCGAAGGTCCCGCCCCAGGGCGCGGTCATCGGGGCGATGGCGCCGAGGACCCGCGTGAGGACGAGGTAGCCGATGACGGCGGCCAGGGCCGTCGAGCCGTCGGACTTGCGGGCGAAGCCGACGGCGACACCGACGGCGAACAGGAGGGGCAGGTTGGCGAACAGCGCGTCACCGGCCGCACCGATGACGGCGGCGACGGGCTCCATCCACCCCATGCCCGACCAACCGGCCACGCCGTCGGCGCCGAGCATGTCAGGCTGGCCGAGGCGCAGCAGGAGCGCGGCGGCCGGCAGGGAGGCGATGGGCAGCATGAGGGAACGGCCCACACGCTGAAGCTGGGCGAAGCCGGGGATCGGCTTCTTTTCCTTCTTGGCCGGGGCCGCGCCGGCGGTGGCTGCTGTCACGTCAGGCTCCTCGTCGAGGGCAACGGTGGAGGACCGTCGCGTGGTGGTCCGGCCCGGAGGTACCGGCCGGGCAGGCTGGTGTGAACGTCCCGTGCAGGATGTCTGGACCAGTTGCGCATACTAGACCGCCATATGATCGTGCGTGTCAAGCATCACCCGGGCGTGGCCGCGGGTGCATCGGTCACGGTTCGGTGACGGGAGGGTGGAGCATTGAAGTACCTCACCGTCCGCGACCATCTGCGGGCCCTCATCGACGACGGGCTGGGTGTCGGTCAGGCGATCCCCTCCGAGCGTGAGCTGTGCGAGCAGTTCGGGGTGTCGCGCATGACGGTGCGCCAGGCGGTCGACGCGCTGGTCGTCGAGGGGCTCCTCGAGCGGGTCCAGGGCCGGGGCACCTTCGTCGCCCAGCCGAAGGTCGACCTCCAGCTGCGGCTCGTGTCCTTCCCGGAGGAGATGCGCCGGCGCGGCATGGAGCCCTCGCTGCGGGTGCTGGCCGCCGAGAGCGTGCCCGCGCCGCCGCACATCGCCGACGCGCTCGACCTCCCTCCCGGCGCGGAGGTCCACTACCTGCGGCGCCTGCGGCTGGCCGACGGGCTGCCGATGGCGGTGGAGGAGAACTGGGTCCCCGCCATGCTCGCCCCCGAGCTGCTCGGGACCGAACCCGCACCCAGCGTCTACGACGCACTGACCGCCCGCGGCCTCGCGCCCACGTGGGGCGAGGACGTCATCGAGGCGGTCCTCCTCGAGGCGGAGGTCGCCGGGCACCTGGGCCTGACCGAGGCGACGGCGGGCCTGCAGATCCGCCGTCGGACCTTCAGCGGCGACCTCGCCGTCGACTACGCCGTCTCGATCTACCGCGCCGACCGCTACACCCTCTGGGTGCCGGTCAGCGCCCCCGGACCGACACTCGTCCCCTCCCGCCGCCCTCTCGAGGCGACGGCGAGCGGGCACTCCCCACGTGAGGAAGGACTGGCGTGAAGGACATCCACGCGATCCTCGCCGGACTCGGCGGCGTCGAGAACATCCGCGAGATCGAGCCCTGCGTCACGCGGCTGCGTGTCGAGGTCGAGGACCCGGGGCAGGTCGACGCCGCCGCGCTGCGCGCCGCGGGGGCCCACGGCTCGGTCCAGCGCGGCAACGTCGTCCAGGTCGTCGTCGGGCCCGAGCTCGACGCGCTGCTCGGTGAGCTGAGCGAGGAGACGTGGAGGCGCGCCGACGACGCGTAGGCCCGTCACGCCGAGCACGTCTGGACCAGTTAAGGTTTCGGTACGAGACGGCGCCGTCCGTCACCGACCAGCGGCCGCGGCCGTGGATGAGGAGCAGAACATGAGCAAGGCAGAGTCCATCCTCGCGGCCCTCGGCGGCGACGGGAACATCGTCGACCTCGAGGCGTGCATCACCCGTATCCGTGTCGAGGTCGAGGACTCGAGCAAGGTCGACGAGGCCGCGCTGCGTGCGGCGGGCGCCTTCGGCGTCGTCCAGCAGGGCACGGCCGTGCAGGTCGTCGTGGGCCCCGAGGCGGACAACATCGTCGAGGACATCGAGGACCTTCGGTGAGCCTGCGGGTCCTCGCGCCCGTCGACGGCACCGTCGTCGCGATGACCGACGTCCCCGACCCCGTCTTCGCGGGGGCGATCGTGGGTCCGGGCATCGCGATCGAGCCCGACGGCGAGGGTGAGGTCCACGTCGTCGCGCCCGTCGACGGCACCGTGGCCAAGCTCCACCCGCACGCCTTCGTCCTCGTGACCGAGCAGGGTCGCGGGGTGCTCGTCCACCTCGGTCTGGACACCGTCCAGCTCGAGGGGGAGGGCTTCACGCTCCACGCCCAGGAGAAGGACACGGTGACCGCGGGCCAGCGGCTGGTCAGCTGGAACCCGGCCGAGGTCAGGGCCGGTGGGCGCTCGCCCGTCAGCCCCGTCGTCGCCCTCGAGGGCAAGCAGGAGTCGCTCACGCTCGCCGTCGAGCCGGGGGCCCAGGTCGCCGCCGGCGACGAGCTCTTCGCGTGGGAGTGACCCCCACCCACGAGCTACGGTTCCGGGCCGGCGCGTTCCTGCGCCGGCCCGGGGCCGCCGTGCTCCTCGACCTCGACGGCACGCTCGTCGACTCCGAGCCCATGCAGCGGGCCGCCTTCGCCGCCTACTTCGCCTCCCGCGGCTGGGAGGTGCCCGACGCCGTCGTGCGGCAGTTCATGGGCCGGCGCGGCCGGGAGTCCTTCGCGGCGATCGAGGGACCGTGGGCCGGGGAGGACCCCGTCGCCCTCACCGACGCGGTCATCGCGATGACCGACCCCCTCACGCACCCGCCCGTCGCCGTCGCGGGCGCGGCCGAGGCCATCCGGGACTGGCGTGAGCAGGGCCTGCCCGTGTCGCTCGTGACGTCCGCGTTCCGCAGCTGGGCCGAAGAGGCGCTCGAGCTGCTCGGCGTCGCCGATCTCGGTGTGCGGCTCGTCACCGCGGAGGACACCCCGGTGGGCAAGCCGGCGCCGGACCCGTTCCTCCTCGGGGCGCAGCGGCTGGGCGTGGACCCGGCCGACTGTCTCGCCGCCGAGGACTCCGTGGCCGGCCTCGCCTCCGTGCGTGCCGCCGGGGTCGGGCTCGCGATCGGCGTGACGACCAGCCTCGACGCCGAGACGCTCACCGAGGCCGGCGCCGACGCCGTCGTCCCCGACCTCACGGTCCTGGCCCCCTGACCGTCCCCTCCGCGCCGACAGTCGACTTCCCGCCGACAGCCGACTTTCCGCCGACAGCCGAGTTCCCGCCGACAGCCGAGTTCCCGCCGACAGCCGACTTCCCGCCGACAGTTGAGTTACCGACCGCTGGGTGCGCGTCGGTAACTCGACTGTCGGCGCGGGG
>NZ_VUKC01000010.1 GCF_009193135.1 Georgenia satyanarayanai | reverse complement strand
CCGCCCACACCCCCCCCGCGCCGACCGCCGACGTACCCACACCCCACCCTCCCCGCCGACAGCCGACTTACCCACACCCACCCCGCCGACAGCCGACTTACCCACCCCCCACCCCGCCGACAGCCGACTTACCGACGGCGACGCGGCGCCGGTAAGTCGGCTCTCGCCGATAAGTCGGCTCTCGCCGGTAAGTCGGCTCTCGCCGGTAAGTCGGCTCTCGGCGGTAAGTCGGCTGTCGGCGGGGAGGGTGGGGCCCAGGGGTCAGATGACTGGCGGGCCCTCCTCGAGGACCTCGGTGACGAGTGCGGCGATCGCCGAGCGCTCGGAGCGGGTGAGGGTGACGTGCGCGAACAGCGGGTTGCCCTTGAGCATCTCGACGACGGCCGCGACGCCGTCGTGCCGCCCCACCCGGAGGTTGTCACGCTGGGCGACGTCGTGGGTGAGGACCACCTTGGAGTTCTGCCCGATGCGGGAGAGCACCGTGAGGAGGACATTGCGCTCCAGGGACTGGGCCTCGTCGACGATGACGAAGGCGTCGTGCAGCGAGCGTCCGCGGATGTGGGTGAGCGGGAGCACCTCGAGCATCCCGCGGCCGAGCACCTCCTCGAGGACGTTGCGGTCCACCAGCGCGCCGAGGGTGTCGAACACGGCCTCGGCCCACGGCCCCATCTTCTCGGCCTCGGTGCCGGGCAGGTAGCCGAGCTCCTGCCCGCCGACCGCGTAGAGCGGGCGGAAGACGACGACCCTGCGGTGCTCGCGCCGCTCGAGCACCGCCTCGAGGCCGGCGCACAGGGCGAGGGCGGACTTGCCGGTGCCCGCGCGACCACCGAGGGAGACGATCCCGACGTCCGGGTCGGTGAGCAGGTCGATCGCGACACGCTGCTCGGCGCTGCGGCCGTGGACCCCGAAGACCTCCCGGTCCCCGCGGACGAGACGCAGGCGCCCGTCCGCCGTCACCCGGCCCAGCGCCGAGCCGCGGCCGGAGTGGAGGACGACGCCCGTGTGGCACAGCTCCTCGGTGAGCTGCCCCGCCATGGCGAGCCCGGAGGTGTCCAGCTGCTCCTCCCCCCACAGGGTGGCCATCTCCTCGTCGGTGAGGTCCGCCGTCGTCATCCCGGTCCACCCCGAGGCGGCGACCTGCTGGGCCCGGTACTCCTGGGCCGGGATTCCCAGCGCGGAGGCCTTCACCCGCATCGGCAGGTCCTTGGACACGACGGCGACCTCGTGCCCCTCGGCGGCGAGGCTGGCCGCGACCGACAGGATACGGGTGTCGTTGTCGCCCAGGCGCAGGCCCGAGGGCAGCACCTCGGGGTCGGAGTGGTTGAGCTCGACGCGCAGCGTGCCGCCGGAGGTGCCGACGGCGACGGGGACGTCGAGGCGGCCGTGGCGCACCCGCAGGTCGTCGAGGATGCGCAGCGCGGTGCGCGCGAAGTAGCCCAGCTCCGGGTGGTGCCGCTTGCCCTCGAGCTCGGTGACGACGACGACCGGGAGCACGACGTCGTGCTCGGCGAACCGCCCGATCGCGTGCGGGTCGGAGAGCAGGACGGAGGTGTCGAGCACGTAGGTGAGGCGCACGGCGGTGTCGGACAGCTGCGCCTGGGCGAGGTCGGCGAGCGGGTCCGGGTGGGTCAGGGTCATGACGGTTCCCTCCGGCGCACCGGCGGTGACCGTGCCGGGCGCGGTGAGTAGGGCGAGCGGCCTGCCGGCGGGGCCGGCGGCCCCTGCGAACGTCGCGTCCATCGGTGGCCTCCCGGAGGGCAGCGGGTGTGCCGCCCGTCACACCAGACGCTAGGCCCGCCGGCCCCCGAACGAGCGGCGACACACCCCAGAGCAGCAAGTGTTCACCCGAACGTCACCCACCCCATCCCCGCCCCGCCCCGTCCGCCACCGTCCGCCAACGTTCGCCAACGTCGCAATTGGTCACCTCGACGACGGCAGCAACCGTTTACCGCGTCACCCGACCGACCAATTGCGACGTTGGCGGACGGGGGTCAGCGGCCGAGGCGGCGTTCGCGCTGGGTGTAGTCGCGCAGGCCGCGCAGGAAGTCGACGCGGCGGAAGTCGGGCCAGTAGGCCTCGCAGAAGTAGTACTCGCTGTGCACGCTCTGCCACAGGAGGAAGCCGCCCAGCCGCTGCTCGCCGGAGGTCCGGATGACGAGCTCGGGGTCGGGCTGGCCCTTGGTGTACAGGTGCTCGGCGATGCCCTCGACGCTCAGCGCCTCGGCGGCCTCCTCGAGGCTGAGCCCCTGCTCGGCGTAGGAGTGGAGCAGCGAGCGCACGGCGGCGGTGATCTCGTACCGCCCCCCGTAGCCGACGGCGACGTTGACGTGCATCCCCGTGACGTGGGCGGTGCGGTCGACGGCGCGGGCCAGTCGCTCGGCGACGGCCTGGGGCAGCAGCTCGAGCGCCCCCACGACGCGCAGCCGCCAGCGGCCGGAGTCGGCGAGCGTGTCGACGGCGGAGGCGATGATCTCGAGCAGCTCGGCGACCTCGTCGGCGTCGCGCTGGAGGTTGTCCGTGGACAGCATCCACAGGGTGACGATCTGCACCCCGGCGTCCTCCGACCAGCCGAGCACCTCGGTGATCTTGTCGGCGCCCCTGCGGTGGCCGTGGGAGGCGGGGTTGCCCAGCGCGCGGGCCCAGCGGCGGTTGCCGTCGAGGATCACCCCGACGTGCCGCGGGGTGGCGGACCGGTCGAGGCGACGGGCGAGACGGCGCTCGTACAGTCCGTACAGCAGGCGGTGGGGCCGCATGTCCTGGGGCACTCCTGACGACGGGGTGGGACGACGGGGTCAGGCTACTCCGACGGCGGGTCCTGCACGGTGGTCCCGTCCATTACGCTGGCGTAAGTTACGGCAGCGTAGGTTGTCGCTCCGTCCCATCGGAAGGAGGTGCCGGTTGGCACCCGACACTCCCCCCGCCCGGCGCGCCGCCGAGGGCGTCGCGAACGCGGCCGAGTCGGTCGCCGAGGCCGTCAAGCCGCGGCTGCGTGGCTGGATCCACGCCGGCACGGCGCCGCTGGCCCTCGCGGCGAGCGTCCTCCTCGTCGCACTCGCACCCGCCGGCGCGGCCACCGTCTCGACGGCGGTGTTCGGCGTCTCCGCCGTCCTCCTCTTCGGCACGAGCGCGATCTACCACCGCGGCACCTGGTCCCCGCGCGCCGCCGCGCTGCTGCGGCGCCTGGACCACTCGAACATCTTCCTGCTCATCGCCGGCACCTACACCCCGCTGGCGGTCCTCCTGCTGCCGTCCACCACCGCGCGGGTACTCCTCACGGTCGTGTGGGTGGGCGCCGTCGCGGGCATCCTCATGAGGGTGCTGTGGCTCGGCGCCCCGCGCTGGCTGTACGTGCCGATCTACGTCGCCCTCGGCTGGGTGGCCGTGTGGTTCCTGCCCGACTTCTCCCGCGCGGGCAGCCCGACGATCATGTGGCTCGTCATCGCCGGCGGCGCCTGCTACACCCTCGGCGCCGTCGTCTACGGCACCAAGCGGCCCAACCCGAGCCCGCGCTGGTTCGGTTTCCACGAGATCTTCCACGTCGGCACGGTGGGCGGCTACTGGTGCCACTACGCCGCCGTCGCGCTCGCCGTCGCCGCGGTCGGCTGAGTCAGCGACCCGGGCCGGCCCCCGGCCCCTCGACGTCACTCTCCTCACGGCGCCGGCGCTCGTGCTCGACCTTGCGCACGTGCCTGGTGAGCGAGCGGAAGAGCAGCCACCCGATGAGGGCGAGCACGAAGAAGGCGATGAACCCGGCGATGCCCGGCGTGACGGTGTAGATCGTCATCTCCGGGTCGGGGGCGGGCGGCGTCGGGGTCTGCGCGCGGAGCGCGACGAGCGGCGCGAGGAGGGCGGGGGTCACGCGCTCAGCCTACGCAGCCCCGCGAAGAGGTCGTCCTCGGGAATGTCGACCGGCACACGGGACTCCGCCAGCTCGAACTGCTCCACCGGCCAGACCTCCCGCTCCACGTCCCGTGGCACCTCGAAGAAGAAGCCGTCCGGGTCGATCTGCGTCGCGTGCGCCCGCAGGGCCTCGTCGCGGCGGTCGAAGTACTCCTCGCAGCGCACCCGGGTGGTGACGGTGCGCTGGGGGCGGGTGGCCGCACGCTCGAGCCAGTCCTCGAACGGCGAGACGAGCCCGCGCTCGTGCATGGCCTCGGAGATCGCCTTGATCCGGTCGAGGGAGAAGCCGACGTCGTAGTAGAGCTTGGACACCTCCCACGCGGGGCCGGCGTCGGGGAACTGCTCGGGGTCGGCCGCCGCGCGGAAGGCCGCGACGGAGATCTCGTGGGTACGGATGTGGTCCGGGTGGGGGTAGCCCCCCTCCTCGTTGTACGTCGTCATGACGTGGGGGCGGAACGTGCGGATCTCCCGCACGAGCGCCGCGACCGGCACCTCCAGCGGCTCGAGCGCGAAGCAGCCCTCGGGCAGCGGCGGCAGCGGGTCGCCCTCGGGCAGCCCGGAGTCGACGAAGCCGAGCCACACGTGCTCGATCCCCAGCGCCTCGGCGGCCGCCGCCATCTCCCGACGGCGGTAGGCGGGCATGTCCGCGAGGATCGTCGAGTCGTGGGCGAGCTTGGGGTTGAGGATGTCGCCGCGCTCACCCCCGGTGCACGTCACCACCCGCACCCGGTGGCCCTCGGCCACGTACCGCGCCATCGTCGCGGCACCCTTGCTCGACTCGTCGTCGGGGTGCGCGTGCACCGCCATGAGCCGCAGCTGCTCGCTCACTGTGTTCCTCCTGATCGCAGGCCGGCATCGATTCTCGCCCGCCGCGGCACCCCGGGGCAACGCAGGTGACGTGCGCCATGGACGACAATGGGACCGTGAGCACCCCTGACGACGAGCAGCGCGCCGCCCTCGAGGAGCGGTACGGGACGGCGCCCGACGCCGTGACGCGCCGCCGCCGTCGGGTCCTGCTCGCGGTCGTCGGCGTCCTCGCGGTCGTCGCCTTCGTCGTCCTCGCCGTCGTCTCCACCGACGAGGCGGTGCGCACCGAGGAGGCCGCCTTCGCGGTCATCGACGACTCCGCCGTCGAGGTCACCTTCGTCGCCCACGCGGCTCCCGGCACGACGGCGGAGTGCACGGTCCTCGCCCTCAACGCGTCCTTCGCGCAGGTCGGGGTGGCACGCGTGCCGGTCGGCCCCTCGGAGGAGCGCACGACGATCGTCACCGCCCGCGTCGCCACGACCGAGCCGGCGACCGGCGCGCGTGTGTCCGGCTGCCGCGAGACGAGCCCCTGAGCCGCGAGATCGCGCACCTCCGGTGTCCATCTGGGGGTTTTGCTATCCTGGGGACATCGCCCCGCGCGGCGAGCAGCGCAGCGTCGCCCGTCGCGGCGTGCGCGCGCACCCGAAAGCCTCGGCCCGACCAGCGGCCGGGGCTCATGATTTTTTGTGTTGGATGAAGGAGGAGACGTGGCCGAGACAGCGACCACCTGGCTGACCGCCGAGGCGTACAACCGCCTCAAGGCAGAGCTCGAGCACCTCACGGGGCCCGGCCGCGCCGAGATCACCGAGCGCATCGAGGCGGCCCGCGCCGAGGGTGACCTCAAGGAGAACGGCGGGTACCACGCCGCTCGCGAGGAGCAGGGCAAGATGGAGGGCCGGATCGTCCAGCTCACCGAGCTGCTGCGCAACGCGCAGGTCGGGGAGGCCCCGGCCGACGACGGTGTCGTCGAGTCCGGCATGGTCGTGACCGCCAAGGTCGCCGGTGAGCAGGAGGTCTTCCTCCTCGGCTCCCGCGAGGCGGCCCAGGACGTCGACGTCGAGGTGCTCTCCGAGCACTCCCCGCTCGGGGCGGCGATCGTCGGCAAGAAGGCCGGCGACTCGGTCTCCTACACGGCGCCGAACGGCAAGTCGATCGCCGTCGAGATCGTCGAGGTCAAGCCCTTCACCGGCTGACCGACGCCAGGGAGCGGGGTGCGGGTGGCTGCGGCCACCGGCACCCCGCTCCCGCGTCTACTCGGCGGACCGGACCAGGACGCCGTAGCCCGCCTCTTGCAGGGCCGTGACGACCTCGTGGCAGTGCGCCGTGCCCTTCGTCTCGACCTCGACGCCGATCCGCACCTCGGCCACACCGAGGTCGGCGGCCGTGCGGTCGTGCCGGATGCTCACGACGTTGCTGCCCGTGGCGGCGAGGACCCCGAGGAGGCCGGCGAGGGAGCCGGGCTGGTCGGGGACGCGGACCTCCATCTGGAGGTACCGCCCGGCGGCCACGAGACCGTGCCGCAGGATGCGGTGGAGCACGAGGGTGTCGACGTTCCCGCCGGACAGGACGACGACCACGGGCCCCTCGAGGCCGGTGGGCCCGTCGAGCAGGGCGGCGACCCCCACCGCTCCGGACGGCTCGACGACGAGCTTGGCGCGCTCGCTGAGCAGGAGCAGCGCCCGCGAGATCGACTCCTCGCTCACGGTCCGCACGTCCGCGAGGTGACGGCGCACGATCCCCAGCGTGAGCTCGCTGGGGAGCGGGACGGCGATGCCGTCGGCGATCGTGCTCATCCGCTCGAGCGGCACCGGCCGGCCGGCGACGAGCGAGGCGGGGAACGCCGCGGCCTCGGCCGCCTGGACCCCGACGACCCGCACGTCCGCGCCGCGCGCGTGGACGGCGGCAACGATCCCGGCGAGCAGGCCCCCTCCCCCGGTCGGCACGAGAATCGTGCGGACGTCCGGCACCTGGTCGAGGACCTCCAGGCCGATCGTCGCCTGCCCCAGGACGACGTCGCGGTGGTCGAAGGGCGGGATGAAGACCCGCCCGGTCGCTGCCGCCTCCCGCTGGGCGGCGGCGAGCGCGCCGGTGATGTCGGCCCCCTCCTGGCGCACCTCGGCGCCGTAGCCGCGGGTGGCGGCGAGCTTGGGCAGGGCGGCGCCGCGCGGCATGTAGACGACGGCGGAGATGCCGAGCTCACGGGCGGCGAGCGCCACACCCTGCGCGTGGTTGCCGGCACTGGCGGCGACGACGCCGCGGGCCCGCTCCTCCGCCGTGAGCCGGGAGAGCCGGACGTAGGCGCCGCGCAGCTTGAACGAGCCCGTGCGCTGCAGGTTCTCGCACTTGAGGAGCACCGGCGTCCCGGCCAGGCCACTGAGCGCGCCGCTCCTCTCCACGGGGGTGCGGGTGGTGACGCCGCTGAGCAGCGCGGCGGCGTCCTCGACGTCGGCGAGGCTGATCTCGCTCACGGCGACGGCGGACCTGTCGGACGCTCGTCGTCGTCCTCGGGGTCCCCGACGTGGACGGAGGCGGTGGCGGTGGCCTCGTCGTCCTCCTCCTCGTCCTCCTCGGGGGCGAAGGAGTCGGCGATCGACCGGAACAGCGTCCCCGGCGGACCGCCGGGGCGGTGCCAGTCGGTGGCAGCCCTCGGGTGCTTGTCGTGGCCGTGGAAGTACAGGACGACGGTGTTGATGACGGCCGCGACCGGGACGGCGAGCAGGGCGCCGAGGATGCCGGCCACGCCGGTGCCCGCGGTGACGGCGAGCAGCACGGCCACGGGGTGGAGGGAGACGGCGTTGCCCATGAGCCAGGGCTGCAGGACGTTGCCCTCGATCTGCTGCACGAGCAGCACGATGGCCAGCATGATGACGGCGGTCTGGACGTCCTGGTCGACGAGGGCGACGAGCACCGCGACCGACCCGGTGACCAGGGCACCGACGATCGGGATGAAGGAGCCGAGGAAGACGAGGATCGCCAGCGGCAGGACGAGCGGCAGGCCGAGGATCGCGGCGCCGATGCCGATGCCGACGGCGTCGACGAGGGCGACGAGGATCTGGGTGCGGGCGTAGCCCCCCAGGGTGATCCATCCCCGGATCCCGGCCTCGTTGACCCGGTTGCGTGCGCGCGCCGGCGCGAGGCGGACGAACCACTGCCAGATGCGTCGCCCCTCCCTGAGGAAGAAGAAGAGGCAGAAGAGGGAGATGACCGCACCCGCCGCGACCTGGGTCACCGAGGTCGTCGCGGCCAGTGCCCCGGACACGAGCGCGCTCGAGTTGGACTCCAGCGCCGCCATCCCCTCGTCGAGCCAGGCCTGCAGCTGGGCCTCGTCGATGCCGAGCGGGCCGTCGGAGAGCCAGCTCACGAGCTCCCCGAAGCCCTGGGTCGCCTGGTCGGCGAGGTCGGCGAACCCGGCGATGACCGAGCGGCCGGCCAGGGTGAGCAGGCCGACGACGAGGACGAGCGTGCCGAGCAGGGTGACCATCGAGGCGAGCGTGCGCGGGAAGCGCAGCCGCTTGCGCAGCCACGCCGAGACCGGGTCGAGGAGCACCGCGAGCAGGATCGCGACGACGAACGCGACGACGACCGTCTTGAACACGATGACGAGATAGCCGAGGAGCGCGGTCGCGGCAGCGATCGCGAGGAGGCGCCAGGACCAGGCGGCGGCGGCGCGGACGGGCAGCGGGACGGCGAGCTCGGCGGAGTCGTCCTCACCGAGGCGCGACTCGTGGACGACGCGCGCGACGACCTGCTCACGAGGGTCGCTGCGCCGGGCGGGGATCAGGCGGGTGAGCCACCCGGGCGGCGTGTTCTCGGACATGTGCCCCGCAATCGACGTGGTGGACGAGCCGAGCACAGCCTAGAGGACCAGTAGCGGGCTCCCAGGGAATACCCAGGGTGCCGTGGTGTTGTAGATGGGCGCCGGCTGCCGTCCCCCCGCGGCAGTCGGCGTCCCTCACCGCTGGAGGTCACATGTTCTTCCGTCCCGAGCCCCGCATGGTCACCGCCGAGGAGGCGCTGCCCGGGCGTCAGGTCCCCGGCTACACGGTGCCCGAGCGCCACGGGGTCCTCGGCACGCCGCTGCGTGGCCCCTGGCCGGAGGGCACCGAGGTCCTCTACGTCGCCATGGGCTGCTTCTGGGGCGCCGAACGGATCTTCTGGAAGCTCGACGGTGTCGTGACGACGGCGGCCGGGTACATGGGCGGCTTCACGCCCTACCCGACCTACGAGGAGGTGTGCACGGGGCGCACCGGCCACACCGAGGCCGTGCTCGTCGCCTACGACCCGGCGCGCACCGACCCCGAGCTCCTCCTCAAGGCGTTCTGGGAGAACCACGACCCCACGACCCCGAACCGGCAGGGCAACGACGTCGGCACCCAGTACCGCTCGGCGATCTACTGGACGACGCCGGAGCAGCAGCGCGCCGCCGAGCTCACCACGGAGGCCTTCGGGCAGGTCCTGGCCGCCGCCGGCCACCGCCCCATCGCCACCGAGCTCGCGCCCGCCGGTACGTTCTACTACGCCGAGGACTACCACCAGCAGTACCTGCACAAGAACCCGGGCGGGTACTGCAACCACGGCCCCAACGGCTACAGCTGCCCCGTCGGCCTCGTGCGCCAGGACGAGGTGCCGGCCCAGCAGGACGTCCTGCCCCCGGCCTGATCCGGGCGCCCGGGCGCCCGGCCCGGCCCCAACGCACTGTGCGCCCGCTGGGGCACCGTGCTCCCGGTCTACCGGGCGCACGGTGCACCCAGCGGGCGCACAGTCGCGGGAACGAGCCGGGCGGCTACTCCACGCCGACGATGTCGACGACGAACACGAGGGTGTCCTCACCGCCGATGCCCGCCTGCGGGACGCCGCGCGAGCCGTAGCCGTGCTCCGGCGGGATCGACAGCAGGACGCGCGAGCCGATCGCCTTGCCGACGAGGCCGTCGTCCCAGCCGCCGATGACCATGCCCATCCCGATGGGGAAGGAGATGGTCGAGCCGCGGGAGAAGGAGCTGTCGAAGACCTTGCCGTCCCAGACCTGGCCGTGGTAGTTGACGACGATGGTGTCGCCCGCCTCGACGGCGGTGCCGTCACCGGCCTCGAGGACCGCGACCTGCAGGCCGTCGGGTGCCGGGGTGCCCGGGAAGCTGAGAGTGGGGTCGTCGCCGAAGGAGCCGGACGCGATGGGGAGGTTTGCGCTCATCGCACCAGCCTACGGGGCGAGCGGCGGCCCGGCCGCGCAGCCGTCCGGCAGGCACCCGCCATCGCGGGCCACCTTCGCCTCCACCGCCGCCCACATGGCTGACAGGCCACGGGCGAGGGCACGCAGGTCCTCCGGGTCCATGGTCTGGAGGATCTCCATCCCCACCCGCCACCCGGCGGCGTCGTGCTCGGCGATGAAGGCCTCGCCCGCCGGGCTCAGCGCGGTCAGCCGCACCCGTCGGTCGCGCGGGTCCGCCCGGCGCTCGACCATGCCCCGCTCGACGAGCCGGTCGACGAGGCCGGAGACCGTCGGCATCGAGACGTCGAGGTGGCGGGCCAGGTCGTGCCCCCCGAGGGGCCCGTGCGTGGCGAGCAGGGCCACGAGCTTGAGCTGCTGCATCGTCAGCGTCGAGCCGAGGATCGGGCCGAGCTGCTCGTGCACGAAGAACTTCGCGACCATCTCCCCGACCGTCCTCACCTCGTCGATGAGGCGGTCGTGCTCGCTCGGGCGGTGCTCGCTCACGCGTGTTACCTTACTTCGGGTTTGCCTAAGTATCTCGCCTGCCCGTCACTCTACTCCACGCCGTCAGACGGAGACCCCGTGTCGTCACTCGCCCGGTTCAGCCTCGCCAACCGCGCCCTCGTCGCCCTCGCCACGGTCCTCGCCGTCCTCGGTGGCCTGTGGGCGACGACGACGCTCAAGCAGGAGCTCATCCCGCCGCTCGACCTGCCGATCGTCGGTGCGGTCACCACCTACCCGGGCGCCTCGCCCGAGGTCGTCGAGCAGCAGGTGAGCGACGTCGTCGAGCAGGCCGCAGGCGTCGTCGCTGGCCTGGAGGGCACGACGTCGACGTCGAGCTCCGGCTCCTCCGTCGTCCTCCTCGAGCTCGCCTACGGCACGGACGTCACCAACGCCCAGCAGGAGCTGCAGGCGGCGATCACGCGGCTGGATCCCGTGCTGCCCGAGTCCGCCGACACCCAGGTCATCAGCGGCGGCATCGACGACCTGCCGGTCATCCAGCTCGCGGCCGCGACGAGCGGGGACCAGGAGCAGGCCGCCGAGGTGCTCCGCACCGTCGTCGTGCCCGAGCTCGAGCGGCTCGAGGGCGTGCGGGACGTCCAGCTCAGCGGCGTCCAGGACCGCCTTGTCCGCATCGACGTCGACCTCGCCGCCCTCGCCGAGGCGGGTGTGGACCCCACCGCGATCGCCGACACGCTGCGCGCCAACGGCGCCGTCGTGCCGGGCGGCACGATCACCGAGGAGGACCGGACGCTGTCGGTGGAGACCGGCACCCGGCTCACCTCCGCCCAGGACGTCGCCGCGCTGCCCGTCGCGACCGAGGCCGGACCGGTCGCCGTCGGCGACGTGGCCGAGGTCAGCGACGAGCGGGCCGAGGCGACCTCCTTCAACCGCACCGACGGCAATCCGAGCTTCGGCCTGGCGGTCACCAAGACGCCCGACGGGAACACGGTCGACGTCTCCCAGGAGGTCCAGGACCTCCTCCCCGAGTTCGAGACGGCCCTGGGCGACGGCGCCGAGATCACCGTCGTCTTCGACCAGGCGCCCTTCATCCAGGACTCGATCAAGGACCTCGCGACGGAGGGCCTGCTCGGTCTGGTCTTCGCCGTCGTCGTCATCCTGCTCTTCCTGCGCAAGTGGCGCCCCACCGGCGTGACCGCGCTGTCCATCCCGCTGTCCCTCATCGTCGCCCTCATCGGCCTGCGGACGGTGGGCTACACCCTCAACCTCTTCACGCTCGCCGCCCTCACGGTGTCGGTCGGGCGCGTCGTCGACGACTCCATCGTCGTCATCGAGAACATCAACCGGCACCTGTCCTACGGCAAGGACCGCCGGACCGCGATCCTCGACGCGGTGCGCGAGGTGGCCGGGGCCATCACGTCCGCGACCATCGCGACCGCGGCGGTCTTCGTGCCGATCGGTCTCGTGGGGGGCATGGTCGGTGAGCTCTTCCGGCCCTTCGCCTTCACCGCCGCGCTCGCGCTCCTCGCCTCGCTCTTCGTCGCGCTGACGATCGTGCCGGTGCTCGCGTACTGGTTCGTCCGCGGGCCCAGGCCCGGGGAGGACGCCGCCGCCGTCCGCGCGGCCGCCGAGGCCAAGGAGCGCTCCGGCGCCCTCCAGCGGACCTACGTCCGCACCCTGCGCAGCGCGCTCGCCCGGCCGTGGGCCGCGGTGCTCCTCGCCGTCGCCGTCCTCGGCGGCACGGTGGGCCTGGCCACGCAGCTGGAGACGCAGTTCATCGGCGACACCGGCCAGAACACGCTGTCGGTCACCCAGGCGCTCCCGCCGGGCACCTCGCTCGAGGCCGCCGACGCGGCCGCGCAGGACGTCGAGGCCGTCGTCACCGGGCTCGACGGCGTCGACACCTACCAGGTGACGGGCGGGTCCGGTGACTCGGCCATGGCCTTCTTCGGCTCGGGCGGGGAGACGACCTTCTCGATCACCCTCGACCTCGACGCCGACGCCGTGGCCGCCGAGGAGGAGCTGCGCTCCCGCCTCGCCGAGCTCGACACCGCCGGTCAGCTCACCGTCGCCACCGGCATGGCCGGCTTCTCCGGCAGCCTCGAGGTCGTCGTCAGCGGCGCCGACGGCGAGGACGTGGAGTCCGCCGCCGCCGACGTGCTCGCCGCGGTCCAGGACATCGACGGGACGGCCGACGTCGCCTCCAACCTCGCCGCCGAGCTGCCCACGCTGCTCGTCGAGGTGGACCGCGAGGCCGCCGCCGCGCTCGGGCTCAGCGAGGCCCAGGTCGGGCAGACGGTGTCGACCGCCCTCCAGGGCACCACGGTCGCGTCGATCAACACCGAGTACGGGCGCAGCGACGTCGTCATGGATGTCGGGGAGACGCCGAGCACCCGCGAGGAGCTCCAGACCCTGCCGCTCACCACGCCGCTCGGCCCGGTGCCGCTCTCGGAGGTGGCCGAGGTCCGCGAGGTCGAGCAGCCGGTCTCCATCACCCGCGCCGACGGGCTGCGCAGCGCGACGATCACCGCGACGTCCACCGCCTCCGACCTCGGGAGCGTGACGAGCGAGCTGCGGTCCGCCGTCGACTCCCTCGACCTGCCCGACGGCGTGGTCGCCGAGGTCGCCGGAGTGAGCGCCGAGCAGGAGGAGGCCTTCGCCAACCTCGGGCTCGCCCTGGCGCTGTCGATCGCCATCGTCTACCTCGTGATGGTCGCGACCTTCAACTCCCTCGTGCAGCCGCTCATCCTCCTCGTGTCGGTGCCCTTCGCGGCCACCGGCGCCGTCGGGATGCTCGTCGTCACCGGCAGCCAGCTCGACGTGCCGGGCCTCATCGGGGCGCTCATGCTCGTCGGTGTGGTCGTCACGAACGCGATCGTCCTCATCGACCTCACCAACCAGTACCGCAAGCAGGGCATGGGGCTCGTGGAGGGGATCGTCGAGGGTGGTCGTCACCGTCTCGCGCCGATCCTCATGACGGCGGCGGCGACGATCGCCGCGCTCGTCCCCATGGCGATCGGCATCACCGGCGGGAGCGCCTTCGTCTCCCAGCCGCTCGCGCTCGTCGTCATCGGCGGCCTCATCACCTCGACGGCGCTCACGCTCCTGCTCGTCCCGGTGCTCTACCTGCTCGTCGAGCGGCGCCTGGAGAAGCAGCGGGCGAGGCGGGCCGAGAAGCAGCCGGACCTCGTGGCGCCCGTGGGCGCCTGACCCCCGCGAGAGCCGGGCACCGCACAGGTGCCCGGCTCTCGCCGTCCTCAGCCGAGACGCTCGGCGAGCCAGCCGAGCTGACGCTCGCGCTGGAACTCGGTGCCGCCCTCGTGCTCGTTGAACGGGTAGACCTCGATGTCGACGTCCCCTCCCCACCGGTTCGCCGCGGCATAGACCGTGGACGGCGGGCAGACCGGGTCCATGAGGGCGACGGAGAAGAGAGCGGGGGCCTGGGCCCGCGTGGCGAAGTTGGCGCCGTCGACGTAGGACAGCGTGCCGAAGGCGTCCTCCACCCGGTCCCGGTGCGCCGACAGGTAGGTGCGCACCTCGGCGAAGGGACCGGCGGGTGCGGTCTCGACGCCGCGGCGGATGTGGGACAGCCACGGCACGTCGGGCATCGCGGCGGCGACGTCGATGAGGCCGGCGACGGCGGTGGTGATCGCCCCGCCCTGGCTCACCCCGGTGACGGCCACCCGGGCGGGGTCGACGCCGGGCAGCTCGCGCACTGCCTCGACGGCGCGCACGCCGTCGGTGTAGACGCGCCGGTAGTAGTGGTCGTGGGGGTCCTCGATGCCGCGGGTGAGCGTGCCGGGCGCGGCGACGCCGGCGCCCACCGGGTCGGGGGTGGCACCGAAGCCGTTCGTCGGCGCGGTGCCCTGCCCACGGGTGTCCATGACGACGTACGCGTAGCCGGCGGCGGCCCAGGTGAGGCGGGTGTGGGCGAAGCCGCGTCCGCCCCCGTAGCCGAGGTACTCGACGACGGCGGGCAGCTCCTCGTCGGCGCGTCCGGCGGGCCGCAGGTACCAGCCCTTGACGCGGTGGCCCGCGAAGCCGGAGAAGGTGAGGTCGTGGGCCTCGATCACGGTGAGGTGGGCGTCCACGGGCGTGACCTCGACGGCGAGGTCGTGGCCGCGGGTCTCGGCCAGGGTCCGGGCCCAGAAGGCGTCGAAGTCGGCCGGCTCGGCGACCTCCGGGCGGTAGTGGGGCAGCTCGGCGGCGTCGATGTCGAAGAGGGGCACGACCCGCAGCCTAGCCCCGCCCCCGGCACCCGCTCGCCAGCCCCCACCCCCTCGCACAGACGCCGAGAGCCGGATCCCTCGGGGAGGAATCCGGCTCTCGGCGGGTGGCAGGTGCTCAGTCGCCGCCGCGGAGGATCGCGAGCAGGCGGAGGAACTCGAGGTAGAGCCACACGAGCGTGACGAGGAGGCCGAAGGCGGCCGACCACGCGAAGCGCGAGGGGATCCCGCCCTCGACGCCCCGCTTGATGGCGTCGAAGTCCATGATGAGGCAGATGGCGGCCAGGCCGACGGCGAAGACGCCGACGATGACGCCCAGCGGGATGCCCATGATCTCGACGCTCGTGCGCAGACCGAAGGCGGCGTCACCGGAGCCGAACAGCATGATGCCGAGGTTGACCAGGGAGAACAGCGCGTAGCCGACCAGCGCGATGAGGACGAAGCGGGTGAGCTTCGGGGTCACGCGGACCGCGCCGCTCGAGAAGAGCAGGAGGGTCGCGACGAAGGTGGCGCCGGTCGCGAGGACCGCCTGGAGCACGATGCCCGGGTAGAGGGACTCGAAGACCATCGAGATGCCACCGAGGAACAGGCCCTCGGCGGCGGCGTAGCCGACGATGAGCGCCGGGCTGGGCTCCCGCTTGAACGCGTTGACCAGACCGAGGACGAGGCCGACGGCGAGGCCGCCGAACGTCGCCAGCGGGTGGCCGCCGAGGACGAACCAGTTGAGGGCGCCCATGGCCACGACGAGCGCGAGCAGGCCACCCGTCTTGATGATGACGTCGTCGTAGGTCATCCGGCCGGTCTGCGCCGGGCCGGCGGACGGCTGCTGGTAGGCCTGCTCGAGGTGCTGCACCTGGTCCACCGCCGGCGCCTGCTGGTAGGTGGTTCCCGCCTGCGGCGCGTAGCCAGGGTGGGAGGGGTAGCCGTTCGGGGTCGTCGCCCGCTGCTGCCGGCGCTCGCCGAAGTACGGGCTGTTCTCGAAGACTGGATTGCTCACTCAGTGCCTCCTGGTCGCAGCGCGGGCCGGGGCCGACGCCATGGTCTGTCGCGGCCCATCCTACGGGGGTGCCGTGGAACGGCCCGCACCTGCACAACGCGCCCCTGCCCCGCCGTGTTCCCGCCTCGTGCGCGGGGCGGAGGCCGCTCTCCCCCGCGAGCGGGAACCCCCGCGCCGCGCTTTCCGCCCTCGGGTCGTCGCGGCGGACCCCTGCCGGCCTCTACGGTGGGAGCCGACAAGGAGGCACACATGATCGAAGCCCACGAGCTCACCAAGCGGTACGGGGCCAAGACCGCCGTCGACCGGGTGACCTTCACCGTGCGGCCGGGCACCGTCACCGGCTTCCTCGGCCCCAACGGCGCCGGGAAGTCGACGACCATGCGCATGGTCGTCGGACTCGACCGCCCGACGTCGGGCACGGTGACCGTCAACGGTCGCCCCTACGCCGAGCACCGCACCCCGCTGCGAGAGGTCGGCGTGCTCCTGGACGCCAAGGCCGTCCACACCGGCCGTTCGGCCTACCAGCACCTGCGCGCCCTCGCCGCCACGCACGGCATCCCGACGGCCCGCGTGCACGAGGTCATCGAGATGACCGGCCTGCAGGCGGTCGCCCGCAAGCGGGTCGGCGGCTTCTCCCTCGGCATGGGGCAGCGCCTGGGGATCGCCGCCGCCATGCTCGGTGACCCGCGGACCCTCATCCTCGACGAGCCCGTCAACGGCCTGGACCCCGAGGGCGTCAAGTGGGTGCGCACGATGGTGCGTCAGCTCGCCGCCGAGGGCCGCACGGTCTTCCTCTCCTCCCACCTCATGAGCGAGATGGCCCAGACGGCCGACCAGCTCCTCGTCATCGGGCGCGGCCGCATCATCGCGGCCGGGCCGGTGCAGGAGATCATCGACGCCACCCGGGGTGTCACCGTCCGGGTCCGCTCGCCGCGTGCGGGCGAGCTCGGTGACCTCCTCACCCGCGCGGGCGCCTCCCTGCGGCCCGTCGAGCCGGGCCTCGTGGAGGTCAACGGCCGCACCGCCGAGGAGATCGGCGACCTCGCCGCGGCGTCCGGCATCCCCCTGCACGAGCTCACGCCGGTCCGTGCCTCCCTCGAGGACGCGTACATGACCCTCACCCAGGACGAGGTCGAGTACCGCTCCGAGCCCCAGCACGGCAACGGCACCTCCACCCGTACCGAAGGAGCCGCGCGATGAGCGCCACCACGTCCACCGCCGCGCCCACCGTCCCCGTCCGGCCGGTGGGCCTGGGCCGCGTCCTGCGCTCGGAGTGGGTCAAGCTCTGGTCGCTGCGCTCGACCTACTGGACCATCGCCCTGACGCTGCTCGCGATGCTCATGCTCGCGGTCCTCATGGCCTTCGCCGCCGGCGCCGTGGCGTCGGAGGGCTTCACCCCCGACGAGGTCGGCCTGGACGGGCTCACCGTGCTCGGGACGGCCTACGGGATGGCGCAGCTCGTCATCGCCGTCCTCGGCGTCCTCGTCGTCACCGGCGAGTACTCCACCGGGATGATCCGTTCCTCGCTCACCGCGGTGCCCACCCGGCTCCCGGTGCTCGTCGCCAAGGCGGTCCTCGTCGCGGTCGTGTCCTTCGTCGTCGGCGTCGTCGGGATCGCGCTCGCGTACGTCGCCACGATGCCCATGCTCGCCGACGCCGGCGGCCCTGCGGACCTCGGCGACCCCGACACCCTGCGGATGTTCTGGGGCACCGGGCTCTACCTCGCCGCCGTCGGGCTCTTCGGCCTGGCGATCGGGACGCTCGTGCGCCACTCGGCGGGAGCGATCGCCGTCGTCGTCGGCGTCCTGCTCATCCTGCCGACGGTCCTGCAGCTCGCGATGAACGGACTGGACTGGCTCCGCGACATCTACCCCTACCTGCCGACGACGGCCGGGGACCGGATCATCACCGCCGGCGGACCCGGCGAGGCCATGTCGGGGATGCCGGGCCTGCCGGAGCTGCTCGACCCGTGGGTCGGCTACGGCGTCTTCATGATCTACGTCGTCGTCGCCCTGCTGGCCGCGGCGGTGCTCCTGCGTCGCCGGGACGCCTGAGCACCGCGGCCGCCCGGCCGGCCACCTCGGCGGTCCTCGCTGCTGAAACGGAACTGCGCGCCTGATAGATCAGGCGCGCAGTTCCGTTTCAGCAGCGGGGTCCGAGGAGGGTCACTCCTTCGCCGCGGAGGGCGACGGCTGCTTCTTCTGGTTGCCCGTGGCCGCAGCGACGAAGGACGCGCGCGGGCTCTGCAGGGAGCCCAGCGCGACGAGCTCGCGGCGGAAGAAGAGCGCGGTGGTCCAGTCGAGGACGATGCGCACCTTGCGGTTGAAGGTCGGCATCGCCCACATGTGGTAGCTGCGGTGCATGAACCAGGCGATCGGGCCGCGGAGCTTGAGCCCGCCGACGTTCGCCACGCCCTTGCCCAGCCCGAGGGACGCGACGGTCCCGATGTTCTTGTGCTTGTAGTCCTCGAGCGGCTCCCCGCGCAGGGCCCGCACGAGGTTCTGCGCCAGGTGCTTGGCCTGGCGCACGGCGTGCTGAGCGGTGGGGCCGGTCGTGGCGCCGTGCTCGCCGGTGAGGTCAGGCACGGCGGCGCAGTCGCCCGCGACCCACGCACCCTCGACCACGCCGTCGTCGTCGACCACCTGGAGGGTGGGCAGCGCACGCACGCGGCCGCGCTCGTCGAGCGGGAGGTCGGAGCTGCCCAGGACGGGGTTGGCCTTGACGCCGGCGGTCCACACGACGGTGTCCGCCTCGAACTCCTCGCCTGTCGACAGGACGATGTTCCCGTCGACGCAGGAGTTGAGGAAGGTGTTGAGGTGGATCTCGATGCCGCGGGCCCGCAGCTGCTCGAGGGCGTAGCCGCCGAGCTCCTCGCCCACCTCGGGCAGGATGCGGCCGGCGCCCTCGACGAGGACGAAGCGCATGTCCTCGCGGCGGATGCCGTCGAAGTTCTTGGCGGCGGCGCGGGCCATGTCCTCGATCTCCCCCAGCGCCTCGACACCGGCGAAGCCGCCGCCGACGAAGACGAAGGTGAGCTTGCGGCGGCGCATCGCGGGATCCCAGGTGGACGAGGCGACGTCCATCTTGCCGAGCACCTGGTTGCGCAGCGCCGTGGCCTCCTCGACCCACTTGAACCCGACGGCGAAGTCCGCAAGGCCGGGGATCGGCAGGGTGCGGGCCACGGCGCCGAGACCGACGACGAGCTCGTCGTAGGACAGCTCGTAGGGCTCGCCCTCCTCGACCGGCTCGACGACGACGCGGCGCTCGGCGTGCCGGATCTCCGAGACGCTGCCCGTGACGAGCGTGCAGCCGCGCAGCACCCGGCGCAGCGGCGCGACGACGTGGCGCGGCTCGAGGGCACCGGCGGCGGCCTCCGGCAGGAACGGCTGGTAGGTCATGTAGGAGCGCGGGTCGACGATCGCGATCTCGACCTCGTCGCGGCTCATCCGCTTCCGCAGGCCGAGCGCGGTGTACAGGCCGATGTACCCGCCGCCGAGAATGAGGATCCGCTTGGTGCGGCGCGGGCGCGGCGTGCTGGCAGGGGCCGTTCCGGTCGAGGCAGTCATACGTCGATCGTAGGTCGCCGATGTCCGCTTCGCGCGATGCGGGCGCGTATTGTCCCGCATCTCACGCTCTCGGCTAGATGAACTCCTCGACGCCGTCGTCGTGGCGCCAGATGGTAGGACGGACGTCGTTGTCCGTGCCGTCCTGCTCCTCCTGCAGGGTGCCGTCGAGCACCGCTGTCACGTCCATCGTGCGCTCCGTTCCTCGAGCCGCCCGCCCGAGCTGGTGCACCCAGTCTCCGCCAGTCCCCCCGCACGGGCATCCGCCGCGAGAACGGCTCCGCGTGGACCAAAGGACGACTCCGTCCCGCCACCGGTGCCCCCAGCGGGACTCGAACCCGCACTGAGCCGATTTTAAGTCGGCTGCCTCTGCCGATTGGGCTATGGGGGCGACGCCCGAACATCCTAGGCGGGCGCCGGCCTCACGCCGTCGCGCGGCAACGGGCCAGGACGTCGTCGAGCATGGCCTCGGTCAGCCGGCCGGTGAAGGTGTTCTGCTGGGACACGTGGTAGGAGCCGACGAGCCGGACGGTCCGCCCCTCCGGGGAGGTCACGTCCGCCTCGGCGCCGTGCCCGAAGGCGGGCCGCGGCCGCGGGACCCGCCAGCCGAGCGCGACGAGCGCCGAGAGCGTGGCCTGCCAGGCGATGGCGCCCAGGGCGAGCACCGCCGTCGTCGTCGGCTCGAGGAGGGTGATCTCCCGGTGCAGCCAGCCGGCGCAGGCGGCCCGCTCGTCCGGGGTGGGGCGGTTGTCGGGCGGGGCGCAGCGCACGGCGGGGACGATGCGCGCGCCGGTGAGCTCCAGGCCGTCGTCGGCAGCGACGGAGGTGGCCTGGTTGGCGTAGCCGGCGCGGTGGAGCGCCGCGAAGATCCAGTCCCCGGAGCGGTCCCCGGTGAAGAGCCGGCCGGTGCGGTTGGCCCCGTGCGCGGCGGGTGCGAGCCCGACGACGAGCAGGTGCGCGGCCGGGTCCCCGAAGCCTGCCGCCGGCCGGCCCCAGTAGGTCTCCTCGGCGAAGGCCCGGCGCTTGACGTCGGCGACGTGCTCACGCCACTCGACCAGCCGCGGGCAGGCGCGGCAGACGGTGGAACGGGCGTCGAGGGTGAGGAGGTCCCGGCTGCCCGCGGCGAGCCGGCGCACCCCTGCTGCGGACCGCGCCACGGGCGTCTGCGGCGTGGCCCGGTCGCCGGGCCAGCCGCTTCCCGGTGGGACATGGCTCATGGCGTCATCATGGCCGATCCGGCGGGGCGGGGTCAGCGGAGGCTGAGCGCGATCCCGTCGAGGATGTCGTGCTCGCTCGTGCGGACCGTCGGCAGGTGGCCGGTGGCACGTTGGACCGCTCCGACGACCTCGGCCCAGATGAGCGCGCCGGCGCCGATGACGTCGACCCGCCCCGGGTGCATGAACCCCATCGCCGCCCGCTCCGCGCGGGTGGCCTGGAGGAGCGCCTCGCAGGAGGCCAGCACGGCGGGGGTCGGCAGCTCGGCGCCGTCGATGCGGGCGCGGTCGTACTCGGGCAGGCCCAGGGCGTGGGCGGTGACGGTCGTGACGGAGCCGGCGACGCCGACGACGGTGCGCACCTCACCGAGCGGGACCTCCGCGGCAGCCTCGGCGAGTGCGTCCCGGACGTCCTGGCGGGCCGCCTTCACCTGCTTGCCGGTGGGCGGGTCGGCGCGCAGGTGCCGCTCGGTGAGGCGGACGCTGCCCATGTCGAGGGAGATCCCGGCGCGGGGCACGTCGTCCCCGACGACGAGCTCGGTCGACCCGCCGCCGATGTCGACGACGAGGAGCGGGCGCGGCTGCTCGGCGCCGATGACGCTCGCGGCACCCGCGAAGGACAGCGCGGCCTCCTCCTGCCCGCTGACGACCTCGGGCTCGACGCCGAGGAGCGTGCGGACGCCGTCGACGAAGGTGTGGCGGTTGCCGGCGTCGCGCGTGGCGGACGTGGCGACGAAGCGGGTCGCCTCGACGCGGTGCTCGGCACAGATCTCGGCGTAGCGACGCACCGCGGTGAGGGTGCGCTCGAGCGCGGCGGGGTCGAGCATGCCGGTGCGGTCCACGCCCTGCCCGAGGCGCACGACCTCCATCCGTCGCGTCACCTCGACGAGCGGGCCGCGGCGCGAGACGTCGGCGATGAGGAGGCGGATGGAGTTCGTCCCGCAGTCGATGGCGGCGACGCGCGTCATCGCTCGCTCCCCTCGGTGCAGCTGCACCGGTCGGCCCGCCAGCGGGGACGGATGAGCTCCAGCGCCTCGTCCCCGAGCGGGTTGACGCCGGGTCCGGCGGCGAGGGCGTGACCGACGAGGACGTGCAGGCACTTGACCCGGGTGGGCATCCCACCGGCGGAGACGCCGGCGATCTCGGGGACCTCGCCCAGCTCGGCGCGGCGCGCGAGGTAGTCCTCGTGGGCCGCGGCGTAGGCGGCGGCGAGCTCCTCGTCCTGCGCCAGGCGCTCGGTCATCTCCCGCATGACACCCTCGGCCTCGAGGGTGCTCACGGCGCGCACGGCACCGGGGGCGGTGAGGTAGAAGGTCGTGGGGAAGGGCGTGCCGTCGTCCAGCCGCGGCGCGGTGCGCACGACGAGCGGGCGCCCGCACACGCACCTGGCGGCGATGTCGACGACGCCGCGGGGGAGCCGGCCGAGCTGCTCGGCGAGGACGTCGAGGTCCTCGGGCGTCACGGTCGGGGAGACGGGGTGCGCGTCGGTCACCGGGCGATTGTCCCCTACCGACCCGTGGGCGGCGAAACCCTCAGCCCTCCGGCGGCGGCTTCTCCCCGGGGACCGCCTGGCCCGCCATCGAGACCGACTCCCACAGCGCGAGGTACCACGGCGCGTCCGCCATCCCCGGCACGCCCGAGTCCTCGGGCTCGGCCTCGGCGTCCTCCCCGAGGACCGTCTCCGGGTCCACGACCCGGAAGGTCTGCTCCCCCGGCATGACGTAGCCCAGGCGGTCCCGGGCCTGCGCCTGGACGAAGGTCTCGTCCTGCCACTGCTCGAGCTCGAGCTCGAGGGCGGAGTTGCGCTTCTCGGCGGTGACGATGTCCGCGCTCAGCTGGCGCAGCTGCTCCTGCTGCTCCACCGCGTGCCGCAGGGTGGGGGCCAGGACGATGAACGCGACGAGCACGACGACGAAGAGCCCGAGGCCTCGCAGGGTGATGGTGGGGCTCGTCGCCTCCTCGCCCGGGTCCTGCTGGGCGGACCGCGCGGCAGGGGCGGCCGGGGAGGGCCTGCTGGAGCCCGTGGCGCGGCTGGGGCCGGTCGGGCGGCTGGGGGCAGCCGGGCGTGCGGGGTCCGCCGGCCCGCCGCGTCGCGCGCCCGAGGGCCGCACGGAGGAGGGCCGCGCGGCGCCACCGGTACCGCGACGACCGGTGGGGCGGCGCGCTGTCATGCCCTCATCGTCCCTCACGCTCGGCCCGACGCCCGGTAGCCCGCACACGTGAGTCGGCCGGCCCGGCCCCCGTGAGGGGACCGGGCCGGCCGGGGTGCGCGGGTGCTCAGGCGCGCGGGAAGGCGGAACGCCCGGCGTAGACGCCGGCCTCGTCGAGCTCCTCCTCGATGCGCAGGAGCTGGTTGTACTTGTTGATGCGCTCGCCGCGGGCGGGCGCACCGGTCTTGATCTGGCCGGCGTTGACGGCCACGGACAGGTCCGCGATCGTCGTGTCCTCGGTCTCACCGGAGCGGTGGGAGACCATGGCGGTGAAGCCGTTGCGCTGCGCGAGGGAGACGGCGTCCAGGGTCTCGGTCAGCGTGCCGATCTGGTTGAGCTTGACCAGCAGGGAGTTGGCCGAGCGGAGCTCGATGCCCTTGGCGAGGCGCTCGGGGTTGGTGACGAACAAGTCGTCCCCGACGATCTGGGTGCGGGTGCCGATGGAGGCGACGAGGTCGGACCAGGTGCCCCACTCGTCCTCGCTCAGCGGGTCCTCGATGGACACGAGCGGGTAGTCCGCGACGAGCTGGGTGTAGTACGCGACCATCTGCTCGGGCGTGGTGGCCGTGCCCTCGAACTGGTAGGCGCCGTCCTTGAAGAACTCGGTGGCGGCGACGTCCAGGGCCAGGGCGATGTCCTCGCCCGGGGTGAAGCCGGCCTTCTCGATGGCCTCGAGGATGAGGTCGAGGGCCGCGCGGTTGCTCTCGAGGTTGGGGGCGAAGCCACCCTCGTCACCCAGGCCGGTGGCCAGGCCGCGGCTCTTGAGCACGGACTTGAGGGAGTGGTAGGTCTCCGCTCCCCAGCGCAGCGCCTCCTTGAAGGTGGCGGCGCCGACCGGCGCGACCATGAACTCCTGGATGTCGACGTTGGAGTCCGCGTGGGAGCCGCCGTTGAGGATGTTCATCATCGGGACGGGCAGCACGTGGGCGTTGGGGCCGCCGACGTAGCGGAAGAGGGACAGGCCGGCGCTCTCGGCGGCGGCCCGTGCCACGGCGAGGGAGACGCCGAGGATGGCGTTGGCGCCGAGCTTGCCCTTGTTGGCGGTGCCGTCGAGCTCGATGAGCGTCTGGTCGATGATGCGCTGCTCGCTGGCCTCGAGTCCGAGGACCTCGGGGGCGATGTCGTCGACGACGGCGTTCACGGCGTCCTGGACGCCCTTGCCGAGGTAGCGACCCTTGTCGCCGTCACGGCGCTCGACGGCCTCGAACGCGCCGGTCGAGGCGCCGGAGGGCACCTCCGCGCGCGCGACGGTGCCGTCGTCCAGTGCGACCTCGACCTCCACGGTGGGGTTGCCACGCGAGTCGAGGATCTCGCGTGCTCCTACGGCCTCGATGCTGGCCACGGATGTCTCCTTACATAGTCGACGTCTGTCTTGTCGCGGTCCACGATAGTCGCGCTGCCGCGCAGGGCATCGGGACCTCCGTCAGATGGGACCCTGCCGGCGGGCGTCCTCGAGCCGGCGCAGGTGCGCACGCAGGGCGGCCTCGGCGTCGACGCCGGCGGCCTCGGCGCGCAGCACCAGGCCCATGAGCTCACGTCCCAGCGCGCCCTCCGCACCGTCGGCGGGAGGCGGACCGTCCTCGCCGAGCAGCGCGTCCTGCACCACACCCTCGCGGCGCAGGCGGCGGGCCACCTTCTGCGCTCGCGCCAGGGCGGGCAGCGCGAGGGGGATGCCCGCGAGGACGTCCTCGCCCGACCGCTCGCGCTTCTTGATCTCGTGCCAGGCGACCTCGACGTCGGCCGCGGACCGCACCCCGTCCGTCTCGGCGAAGACGTGCGGGTGGCGCCGGACGAGCTTGTCGAGCAGGACCTGGGCGACGTCCTCGAGGTCGAAGGGGTCGCTCGGGTGCTCCTCGGCGACGCGCGCGTGGAAGAGCACCTGGAGGAGGAGGTCGCCGAGCTCGCCGCGCAGCGCCGCACGGTCGTCGGACTCCGCCGCCTCGGCGAGCTCGAAGGCCTCCTCGACGGCGTAGGGCGCCAGCGAACGGTGGGTCTGCTCCGCGTCCCAGGGGCAGCCCCCGGGCGAGCGCAGCCGGTCCATCGCCGCGACGACGGCGGCCATGGCCTCCCCCTGACGGGTCACCCGACGGGGGTGGCCGGCGGGGTGGTCGTGGCGATCCAGGGCAGCGACTGCGGGACGATCTGCCCGCTCGGGTCGAACTCCCCGTAGCGGGGGCTGACCTCGACCTCGGCCTGGCTGATGCGCTCGGTGATGGCCTGCGCGGCGGCCGCACCCTCGGGGGCGGCCGCGAGGCGCTGGTTGACGAGGGTCATCTGCGCGACGTCGATGACCCCGCTGCCGTAGCCACCCTCCGGCGCGGTGAGCCCCGCGGCCTCGGCCTGCTGGTCGAGGAGGGCGACGGCCTCGTCCTCGGAGGCGCCGACCCCGTGCTCGGAGCCGACCTCGAGGAGGGCGGGAGCGACGACGAGGGTGCCGAGCATGGCGACCGGGTCGACCTGCTGGCCGGTGACGGCGGCGAAGTCGGAGACCGCGCGCGAGAGCTCGGCCTCGGTGATGCGCTCGCCGTCCACGACCGCGGCGGCGCCGGGGTGCGCGGAGCAGCCTCCGAGCGCGAGCGCGGTCAGCAGAGCAGCTGCGGCGGTGCCGCGGCTCAGCCTCGTCGATGTCACCGTGTTACCTCCCTCGTCCGGCCGGCGGCGCACCGGCCCCCACCATCGTACGGGAGCCGAGGAGCGCTCCTGCCCGGTCACGACGGGGCAGGAGCGGCTCGTCAGAGGAGGTCGTGGTCGGTGGAGCCGCAGCACTCGCAGAAGTAGTGGCGGGTGCGGGTGGCTCCGCGGGCCTCGGGGCAGTACACCTCGATGCCGTCACGGTCGATGTCCTCGGCCGTGTGCGTGCTGCGGGTGCGCTCTGCAGTGGCAGTGGTCATGTCCTCTCCTTCCGTCACTCCCACTGTCACACCGACCACTGACATCGCCCCGGCCGCCACGCCGTCGCCGCCCCTCACGCACCCCCGGCGCAAGGCGCGCCCCCGTGCGCCGGGTGGCGTGGGGTCAGGTCGTGGAGGTGGCGACCTGGGCGGCGGCCGCGACCGAGGGGGTGAGCACGGCCTCGATGAGCTCGCCCGCCCAGACGAGCAGGGCGGCGTCGTTCAGCGGCTTGCCCGCCACCTTCGCGGTCATCGGGAACGGGACGAGGATCGTGCGGACCGCCGGCTTGAGCACGGTGCCCGGGTAGAGGCGCTTGAGGCGCAGCTGGGCCGACTCCGGCAGCTCGACCGGTGCGAAGCGCACGTACTTGCCCTGTGCGGTGATGTCGCTCAGACCGACCGCACGGGCCCGCATGCGCAGGGCCGCGACCGCGAAGAGCCGCTCGACCTGCTCCGGGACAGGCCCGTAGCGGTCGGCGAGCTCGGTGCGCACGGCGTCGATCGCGGCGTCGTCGTCGGCGGCGGAGATCTTCGCGTAGGCCTCCAGGCGCAGCCGCTCGTGCTCGATGTACTCGTGGGGCACGTGCGCGTCGACCGGCAGCTCGATCCGGACGTCGGCCTTCTCCTGCTCCTTCTCCCCGCGGAACTCCGCGACGGCGTCGGCCACCATCCGGATGTACAGGTCGAAGCCGACCCCGGCGATGTGGCCCGACTGCTCACCGCCGAGCAGGTTGCCCGCCCCGCGGATCTCGAGGTCCTTCATCGCCACCTGGATACCGGCACCCAGCTCGGTGTGCGAGGCGATGGTCGCGAGGCGGTCGTGCGCCGTCTCGGTGAGCGGCTTCTCCGGCGGGTAGAGGAAGTAGGCGTAGGCACGGTCACGGCCGCGGCCCACCCGCCCGCGCAGCTGGTGGAGCTGGGACAGGCCGAAGGTGTCGGCGCGGTCGACGAGGAGGGTGTTGGCGTTGGAGATGTCCAGGCCGGTCTCGACGATCGTCGTGCAGACGAGGACGTCGAACTCCTTGTTCCAGAAGTCCTGGATGACCTTCTCCAGCTGGTGCTCGCCCATCTGCCCGTGGGCGACGGCCACCCGGGCCTCCGGCACGAGCTCGGAGATGCGCGAGGCGGCCCGCTGGATCGAGGAGACCCGGTTGTGGACGAAGAAGACCTGCCCCTCACGCAGCATCTCGCGCCGGATGGCGGCGGCCACCTGCTTCTCCTCGTAGGGCCCGACGTAGGTGAGGATCGGGTGCCGTTCCTCCGGCGGGGTCGCGAGCGTCGACATCTCCCGGATGCCGGTGATCGCCATCTCCAGGGTGCGCGGGATCGGCGTCGCGCTCATCGCGAGCACGTCGACGTCGGTGCGCAGCTGCTTGAGCGTCTCCTTGTGCTCGACGCCGAAGCGCTGCTCCTCGTCGATGACCACCAGGCCGAGGTCCTTGAAGCGGATCTCGCCGGTGAGGAGGCGGTGGGTGCCGATGACGACGTCGACCTTGCCCGAGCTCAGGCCCTCGCGGGTCTCGGCCGCCTCGGAGGCGGTCTGGAAGCGGGACAGGGCGCGCACCTCGACCGGGAAGCCGGCGTACCGCTCGGAGAAGGTGTCGAAGTGCTGCTGGACGAGCAGGGTCGTGGGGACGAGCACGGCCACCTGCTTGCCGTCCTGGACGGCCTTGAAGGCCGCGCGGACGGCGATCTCGGTCTTGCCGTAGCCGACGTCACCGGACAGGAGCCGGTCCATGGGCATCTGCCGCTCCATGTCCCTCTTCACCTCGTCGATGGTCACGAGCTGGTCGGGCGTCTCGACGTAGGGGAAGGCGTCCTCGAGCTCGCGCTGCCACGGGGTGTCGGGGCCGAAGGCGTGGCCCTTGGTCGAGGCGCGTGCGGCGTAGAGGCGGATGAGCTCGGCGGCGATCTCGCGGACGGCCTTGCGGGCACGGCTCTTGGTCTTCGCCCAGTCCCCGCCGCCCATCTTGTTGACGCTCGGGGCCTCCCCGCCGGAGTACTTCGTCACCTGGTCCAGGGAGTCGGTGGGCACGAAGAGCCGGTCCCCGGGCTGGCCGCGCTTGGAGGAGGCGTACTCGATGACGAGGTACTCGCGGGTGGTCGCGTCCTTGCCGCGGCCCACGGTGCGCTGGATGAGCTCGATGAACCGCCCGACACCGTGCTGCTCGTGGACGACGTAGTCGCCGGGCCGCAGAGCGAGGGGGTCGACGACGCCGCGCCGCCGCGAGGGCATCTTGCGCATGTCGCGGGTCGAGGTCCCCGCCCGGCCGGTGAGGTCGGACTCGGTGACGACCGCGAGCCGCAGCCCGGGAGCGACGAAACCGCGCGGGACGGCCGCCGTCGTCACGAGGACGACGGAGGCGGGCGGCTCCTCGACGACGTCCTCCACCTGCCGGGCCGGCACGTCGGCGTCGGCGAGCTGCTCGACCATGCGGCGCGCCGGGCCCGGGCCCTGGGTGGTGACGAGCAGTCGCCACCCGTCCTGGGTGAGGGCGCGCAGGTCCGCCAGGGCACGCGGGAGGTCGCCGCGGTAGGGCTCGACGTCGCGGGCGGCGACGGCGGCGGTGTCCTCCGCTGCGCCGTCGTCGTCGGGGGCGTCGGGCATCTCGGCGGAGAGGCTGGTGAGGTCCCACCAGCCCAGCCCGCGCCCGCGGGCGAGGTCGTGGGTGTCCTCGAGCGTCGCGAAGGAGGCGCTGCGCAGCTCGACCGGCGTCGTGCCGCCCGCCGCGGCGGAGGCCCAGGCGGCGGCGAGGAACTCCTCGGTGGTCGCGACGAGGTCGTGGGCGCGACGGCGGATGCGCTCGGGCTCGGACATGAGGACGAGCGCGTCGTCGGGCACGAGGTCGAGGACGGGCTGGAGACCGTCGACGAGGAGCGGGGCGAGGGACTCCATGCCCTCGACGGCGATGCCCTCGCTCAGCCGCTCGAGCATGTCCGCGGCGCCGGGCATCTCGGCGACGAGCGCCTTGGCGCGCGCGCGGACGGCGCCGGTGAGGAGCATCTCGCGGGCCGGGGGCGCCCACAGGCCGTGGTCGGCGACGTCGAGGCTGCGCTGGTCCCCGACGGAGAACCAGCGGATCTCCTCGACGGTGTCACCCCAGAACTCGACACGCATCGGGTGGTCCTCGGCGGGCGGGAAGACGTCGAGGATGCCGCCGCGGACGGCGAACTGGCCGCGCGACTCGACCATGTCGACGCGCGAGTAGGCGGCCGCGGACAGCCCGGCGGCCACCTCCTCGAGGGGGCGCTCGTCACCGACCTCGAGCTCGACCGGCTCGAGCTCGCCCAGGCCCGTGATGACCGGCTGGAGCAGCGCCCGCACCGGCATGACGAGGACGCGGATCGGACCCGTCCGCCCGGAGCCTGGGTGGGCCAGGCGGCGGAAGACCGCGATGCGTCGGGCGACGGTGTCGCTGCGCGGGGAGAGCCGCTCGTGCGGGAGCGTCTCCCACGAGGGCAGCACCGCGACGTCGTCGGCGGGAAGGAAGTTGCGGACGGCGGCCGCGGCGTCGTCGGCCTCACGGCCGGTGGCGGTGACGACGACGATCGGCCTGTCCGTCCGCCCCTCACGCTCGGTGATCGCGGAGACGAGGGCGGCACGCACGCCGAGCGGGATGCTCACGGTCCGCTGGCCACCCTGCGCGGCCGCGGCGACCGTCTGGGCGAAGGCGGGGTCGGCGAGGAGCGGAGGGATGAGTCCGGTGAGTCGCATGGGTCCTTCGCGGGTGGGCAGCACAGGCGCCCCGCGTCCTGGACAGGGGCGGGGGAACCCCCCGATCCTACGGCGACTCGCGGCTCATCTCCCGGCGAGGGCGTGCCGTCCCGCTGCCGCCCGCGGCGACCTTTGGCACACTGGGCCGATGGCGCGCTACGTCGAGCTCCACCCCCAGGACCCCCAGCCACGCCGCCTCGCGCAGGTCACCGAGGTGCTGCGGGACGGGGGTCTCATCGCCTACCCGACCGACTCCGGGTACGCGCTCGGCGCCCGGCTGGGCAGCAAGGAGGCCCTCGACCGGATCCGCACGATCCGGCGGCTGGACGACAAGCACCACTTCACGCTCATGTGCGCGACCCTCGCGCAGGCGGGCACGTTCGTCATCCTCGACAACGCGGGCTTCCGGCTGGTGAAGTCGCTGACGCCCGGGCCCTACACGTTCATCGTCAAGGCGACGAAGGAGGTGCCGCGGATGATGCTCCAGCCGAAGAAGCTCACCGTCGGGGTCCGTGTGCCCGACCACCGGGTGGCCCTCGCGATCCTGCACGAGCTCGGGGAGCCGATGCTCACGTCCTCGCTCATCATGCCGGGCAGCCAGGAGACGATGGCGGAGGGGTGGGTCGTCAACGACGAGCTCGGGCACCTCGTCGACGTCGTCGTCGACGCGCCGGTGACGTCGGTCGAGCCGACGACCGTCGTCGACCTCACGAGCGGCACTCCCGAGGTCGCGCGTGCCGGGGCGGGTGACACGTCCCGGTTCGAGTGAGCCTCAGGCCGTGTGGAGGCGCAGCTGCGCCTTCTCCAGCCCCTCGGTGACGACCTGCTCGACGGCGTCGGCCGCCTCCTCCAGGGTGACGAGCAGCTCGGGCCGCTCGGCCGGGGAGAAGTCGCGCAGGACGAAGTCCGCGGCGTCCATCCGGCCCGGCGGGCGCCCGATGCCCACACGCAGGCGCACGTAGTCCTTGGTGCCGGTCGAGGCGGAGATGGAGCGCAGTCCGTTGTGACCACCCTCGCCGCCGCCGCGCTTGAGGCGCAGGGTGCTCGGGGGCAGGTCGAGCTCGTCGTGGACGACGAGGAGCCGCTCCGGGGGGATGTCGTAGAAGCGCAGCAGAGCGCTGACCGGCTCGCCGGAGACGTTCATGTAGGTGCCGGGGATCGCGAGGACCACCCGCGGGCCGGGCGCGCCGCCGGGCAGCACGCCGAGGCGCGCGTCGGCGACGTGCGCGCGCGCCTTGTGGGTGGTGAGCGAGCTGCCGGCGCGGCGCGCGAGGACGTCGATGACCATCCGCCCGACGTTGTGCCGGTTGCCCGCGTACTTCGGGCCGGGGTTGCCGAGCCCGGCGACGAGCCAGGTGTCGTTCATGTCTCTCCCTGCACAGACGTGAGCCCACGTCACGCCCGGGGGCGTGACGTGGGCTCAGCGCATCAGTCCTCGGTGGAGTCCGCGCCGGCGGAGGCGCCGGCCTCGGCGGACGCCTCGTCGGCGGCGAGGTCGTCGGCCGACACCCGCGGCGTGGAGACGATGACGACCTCGTGCTCGGGGTCGACGTCGATCGTCGCGCCCTCGGGGCGCGGGATGTCGCTGACGCGGAGGATCGCACCGTCCTCGAGGCCCTCGATGGAGACCTCGACGACCTCGGGGATGCTCGTCGCGGGGACGGTCACCGTGAGGTGCTGCAGCTCGACCTGGTGGATCGTGCCCGGGGCCGACTCACCGACGACGTGGACCGGGACCTCGACGGTGACCTTCTCGCCCTTGCGGACGATGACGAGATCGACGTGGTCGATGGTGCGGCGGACCGGGTCGCGCTGGATGTCCTTGGCGAGGGCGGTCTGCTCCTTGCCGTCGATGACGAGGGTGAGCAGCGCGTTCGGGTTGTCCTTGAGCGCGAGGAAGGTCGCGTGGGACTCGAGCGCGAGGTGCTGGGGGGCCTCGCCGTGCCCGTAGAGGACGGCCGGGATGAGGTTCGCGCGGCGCGTGCGGCGGGCGGCGCCCTTGCCGAACTCGGTGCGGGTCGTTGCGGTGAGGGTCTGGTTGTCGGCCACGAGGGTCTCCATGTCTGGCGTCGGACGGCGGCAGCACCTGGGCGCGGGAGGACACGCGGCACCCGGAGGCGCCACCGCGTCGATCACGGAGCCGGTGTCCGAACTCCCTCGCCGAGGCAACCTGTGAATGATACCCGACGCACAACCACCCGATCGAGCGCAGGTGAACGTGACGACCGCTACCCGCACGGCCGGCGCGCTCGGCGGCTTCACCTGCGGTCGCTGCCCGGGACGAGGCCGACGCATGCCATCAGGCGCGCGAACGTCTCGAGGCGATAGGCCTCGTCCCAGGTCCAGCGCGCCATGTCGTTCCCCGCCCGGCGCAACCGGTCCTCGCGCTGCTTCTCCTTCCAGAGGGCTTCGCGCGCATCCTCGTCGGAGCCCAGAAGCTCGCGTCCGAACTTCACGAAGCCGTCGAACTCTCCGCAGAGGCCGAGCTCCGGCCACCAGAAGTCGGTCCGTCCGATGAAGCCGTTCTCGTCGAAGAACTCCTCCTGCAGCACCGGTAGGGGCACCGCCAAGGTGATCATCTGCGCGCGGCTCAGTGACTCACCGACGGACTCTGCGCGTCCGTCCGCGTGCTCGACGACAGCACGGGCACGCTGGATGCCCCGTGTCCCGGCGAGCCGCTCAACCTCGGCCTCAAGCTCCGCGGGCGTCACGAGGCCGTGCCTCACAGCGTGATCGGCGCTCGCCAGTCCGGAGGCGAAGCTCCGCACCCGTGCCAGGTCCACGACGGTGCGCGGTGCCGATGTCACGGCGATGCCGTCGACGAGGATGACCTCGGGCACGTACCGCGTCCCGTGGCGCGCCACGTGGGCGCTGCCACGACCTCCGGACCCCGCCTCCTCGACGACATGGGTGACCGTCGGCCACCCACCGACGATGGGAAGCCCGAGCAGGACCGCTGCAGACTCGCGGGCCAGGGGCGCCGAGACCTTCAGGGACTCGACAGTCGCCCGGACGTAGAGCTCGTACCGACGTTCCTTCCCGGCGGCTTCCCACTCCGTACGTGGCAGATAGGTCCCGTGCCGGACCTTGACGTACTGGGAGGCGTTCCTCCTGGGGTCGACACCTCGCGAGACAGCCTGGCGCGTTCGGATCAGAGTGGGAGGCGGCTGGTTCATCGAGCCAGAGTCGGGCACCTCCCACCCACCCGACGCGGAGGGGGCGCGGTCCTGTGGAGCCCTGGTCACTCTCCGTCGCTGTGGATCACCCCGGTCGGTCGTCGCCCCCGGCCAGCGACCGCAGGCCCTCCCCACCCGCGAGCGCAGGCGAAAGTGACGGCCGCGGGTGTCGCGAGACCCGCGGCCGTCACTTTCGCGTGCGCTCGATCGGAGGAGGACGGCAACCCTTCGACGGGCGGCGGTCTCTCGGAAATGGTCCGGGCGGGCTGGGGACGCCGGAAACCCTACGCGTTGCCGTCGAAGAGGCTGGTCACCGAGCCGTCGTCGAAGACGGCGCGGATGGCGCGCGCCAGGAGCGGGGCGATGGGCAGCACCGTGAGCTGGGGGAAGTGCTTGCTCGCGTCCAGCGGGAGGGTGTCGGTGATGATGACCTCCCGCGCGCCGCACTCGCTCAGCCGCTGCGCGGCCGGGTCGGAGAGCACGCCGTGGGTGGCGGCGACGATGACGTCCCGCGCCCCGGCCTGCTTGACCACCTTGACGGCCTCGGCGATCGTGCCGCCGGTGTCGATGAGGTCGTCGACGAGCACACAGGTGCGCCCCTCGACCTCGCCGACGACCCGGTTCGCCACCGACTGGTTGGGCCGGGTGATGTCCCGGGTCTTGTGGACGAAGGCGAGCGGTCCACCGCCGAGCTTCTCGGCCCACTTCTCGGCCACGCGGATGCGTCCGGCGTCCGGGGAGACGACGGTGACGTTGCTCGTGTCGACCCGCGAGCGCACGTAGTCGGTGAGGATGGGCATCGCCCACAGGTGGTCGACGGGCCCGTCGAAGAAGCCCTGCACCTGGGCCGCGTGGAGGTCCACCGACATGAGGCGGTCCGCGCCGGCGGTCCTGAACATGTCGGCGATGAAGCGCGCGGAGATCGGCTCGCGGCCCTTGTGCTTCTTGTCCTGCCGGGCGTACGGGTAGAACGGCGCGATGACCGTGATGCGCTTGGCCGAGGCGCGCTTGAGCGCGTCGACCATGAGCAGCTGCTCCATGAGCCACTGGTTGATCGGCGCCGTGTGCGACTGGAGCACGAAGGCGTCCGAGCCACGAACGCTCTCCTCGAAGCGGACGTAGATCTCACCGTTGGCGAAGTCGTAGGCGGTGGTGGGGACGAGCTCGGTACCGAGCTCGCGCGCCACCGCGTTCGCCAGGGCCGGGTGCGCCCGTCCGGACACAAGGACGAGTCGCTTCTCGCCGCGTGAGGTGATGCCTGTCATCGCTCGGTGCTGCTCCCGGTCGTGTCGGAGGGTGCGTGTCCGTCGCGAGGGACGGCCGCGCCGTGGTTGCCGCGGGCCAGCTCGGCCCGTGCCTGGGGGGACAGCTCCCGCTCCTCGTCGGCCCCGAGCGCCTTGCTCGCGGCCTCCGCGGAGGGCGTGCCGGGCCGGCGCCGCAGCACCCAGCCCTCGATGTTGCGCTGGGTCATGGAGTTGACGGCCAGTGCGCCGGGCGGGACGTCCTTGAGCAGGACGGTGCCGGCGCCGGTGTAGGCGCCGTCACCGACGGTCACCGGCGCGACGAACATGTTGTCGGAGCCGGTGCGCGCCCCGTTGCCGACCTTGGAGCGGTGCTTCTTGACGCCGTCGTAGTTGACGAAGACGGAAGCGGCGCCGATGTTCGTGCCCTCCCCGATCTCCGCATCCCCCACGTAGGACAGGTGCGGGACCTTGGAACCGGCGCCGATCTGCGCGTCCTTGGTCTCGACGAAGGTACCGATCTTGCCGCCCTCGCCCAGGACCGTGTCCTGGCGCAGGTAGGCGAAGGGCCCCACGGTGGCCCGCGGGCCGATGGTGGCGCTGAAGCCGTGGGTCCGCACGACCGTGGCCTCGGCACCGACGACGACGTCGCGCAGCGTGGTGTCGGGGCCGATCTCCGCACCGTCGTCGACGCTCGTGGCGCCGTGCAGCTGGGTGCCGGGGTGGATGGTGACGTCGCGGCCCAGGCGGACCTCGACGTCGATCCACGTGGTGGCGGGGTCGACGACGGTGACGCCGGCCCGCATCCACTCGCCGACGATGCGGCGGTTGAGCTCGGTGCCGATCGCCGCGAGCTGCGCGCGGTCGTTGACGCCGGAGACGAGCCACTCGTCCTCGACGACGAGCGCGCGCACCCGCTTGCCGTCGCCGTGGGCGAGGGCGACGACGTCGGTGAGGTAGACCTCGCCCTGGTCGTTGGCGTCGTCCACCCGGGTGAGCGCGTCGCGCAGCACCTCGGCGTCGAAGACGTAGACGGAGGCGTTGATCTCGTCGATCTCGCGCTGTGCGGCGGTGGCGTCGCGCTCCTCGACGATCGCGACGACGTCGCCGTTCTCGTCGCGCACGACCCGCCCGTACCCGTAGGGGTCCGGCAGGCGGGTGCTGAGGACGGTGACGGCGTTGCCGTCCGCCTCGTGCGCCGTGAGCATCTGCTGGAGCGTGGCGGAGTCGAGGAGGGGGACGTCCCCGGCGGTGACGACGACGGGGCCCTCGAGCCGTCCACCACCGGACGCGGTGTCACCCGACAGGAGCGCCGCACCGGCCTCCTCGAGACCGTCGAGGACGCCGAGCGCGCACTGGACGGCGCGGCCGGTCCCGGGCACGGCGTCCTGGTCGACGACGACGACACCGGGCAGCTGCTCCTCGGCGTGCGCGGCGACGGTCTCCCGCTCGTGGCGCACGACGACGGCGAGCCGCCGCGGGTCGAGCTCGGCACCGGCGCGGAGCGCGAAGCCGAGGAGGCTGCGGCCGGCGATGCGGTGCAGGACCTTCGGCGTCCGGGACTTCATTCTCGTGCCCTCACCTGCGGCAAGGACGATGACGGCGGCTGGCTGGGCACTCACGCGTGTCGGCTCCCTCGTCGGGTCCTGCTCGGGGTTGTCCCCGGGCTTCGTGCGCTCACCACTCTATCCCGGTGCACGGCGCGCGGATCCGCCGCCCCCCGTCCGCGCGGGGCGGCCGCGAGGCTCCGCCCCCAGGATTCGAACCCGGACCTCAAGGCACCAAAGGCCTGTGTGCTGCCGTTACACCAGGGCGGATCACGCCGCGCGCGGCGCAGCGCCTAGTGTGCCAGGCCCCGGTGGGCCGCCCGCCCCTGCGCGGGACCCGACGGGCATGATGGGTGGGTGACCAGTGACCGATCTCGCACGTCCCGCGCCCGGATGACCGCCGGCCAGCGCCGCGAGCAGCTGCTCGACGTCAGCCGCGAGCTCTTCGCCGAGAAGGGCTTCGAGGGCACGAGCGTGGAGGAGATCGCGTCCCGCGCGAAGGTCTCCAAGCCCGTCGTCTACGAGCACTTCGGCGGCAAGGAGGGCGTGTACGCCGTCATCGTCGACCGCGAGCTGCAGCAGCTGCTGGCCGCGCTGAGCGGCGCCCTCGAGACGGGCGGGCACCCCAAGCGGATCGTCGAGCGGACAGCGCTCGCGCTGCTCGAGTACATCGAGCTCAACACCGACGGCTTCCGGATCCTCGTGCGCGACTCACCCGTCGCGCAGGCCACCGGCACCTTCTCCTCGCTCATCGGGGACGTCGCCACCCAGGTGGAGCACCTGCTGGCCGAGCAGTTCCGCCGCCGGGGGCTGCCGACGAGCACGGCGCCGATCTACGCGCAGATGCTCGTCGGGATGATCGCGCTCACCGGGCAGTGGTGGCTCGAGGCGCGCCACCCCGACCGGCAGACGGTCGCCGCCCACCTCGTCAACCTCTCGTGGAACGGCCTGGCCGCCCTGGAGAAGAGCCCCCGGCTGACCGGGCTGCCCGACTCCGCCGCCGACTGACGGTCGATCCGGCCTGAGACCGGTCCCCTAGACTCTGGGCCGAACGCGCCCGGCGACCTACGGAAGAGGCCATGCCACAGCTCGAGTTCGACCACCTCAACAAGGCGTACGGGTCACTCCGCGCCCTCACCGATCTCACCTTCGACGTCGGGGCGGGGGAGATCTTCGGCTTCGTCGGGTCCAACGGCGCGGGCAAGACGACGGCGATGCGCATCGCCCTGGGCGTGCTCGCCGCCGACTCCGGCGAGGTGCGCTGGAAGGGCCGGCCCCTCGACCTCGACATGCGCCGCCGCGTCGGCTACATGCCCGAGGAGCGGGGTCTCTACCCGAAGATGAAGGTCGGTGAGCAGCTCGTCTACCTCGCCCGCCTGCACGGCATGGACGAGAAGCAGGCCACCGCCTCGATGGAGCAGTGGACCGAGCGCCTGGGCGTCGCGGCCCGCCGCGGCGACGACGTCGAGAAGCTCTCGCTGGGCAACCAGCAGCGGGTCCAGCTGGCCGCCGCGCTCGTCCACGACGCCGAGATCCTCGTCCTCGACGAGCCCTTCTCCGGCCTGGACCCCGTGGCCGTCGACGTGATGAGCGGTGTGCTCGCCGAGCGCGCCGCGGCCGGCGTCCCCGTCGTCTTCTCCTCCCACCAGCTCGACCTCGTCGAGCGGCTGTGCGACCGCGTGGGCATCGTCCGCGCCGGACAGATGGTCGCCGTCGGCACGAAGGAGGAGCTGCGGCGCACGCCCAACGCCCGCTGGCGGGCCGTCGTCGACGGCGGTCCGGCCGGGTGGGCCGGGGCGGTCCCGGGGGCCCGTGTGGTCTCCGACGACGGCCGCGAGGTCGTCGTCGAGCTCACCGGCCACGAGGCGGGTGTCGAGCAGCCGCTGCTCGCGGCCGCGACCAGCGCCGGGCAGCTCCGCGAGTTCGGGCCGGTCGTGCCCTCGCTCGCCGACCTGTTCCGTGGCGTCGTCAGCGAGACCGAGGAGAAGGACGCAGCATGAGCACGCAGGACGGCACCAGCCGCAACTCCACCCTCGCCAACGTCACCATGGTGGCGCGCCGCGAGGTCAAGGCACGCTTCTTCACGAAGTCCAACCTCATCTCGCTGGCCATCATGACCGTCGTCATCGTCGTCGGGATCTTCGTCCTCGACTACTTCGCCGGCCGTGAGGGCGACGGCGCCGCGGACTTCACCGTCGCCGTCGAGAGCGGCGTCGCCGAGCTCGAGCCGCAGCTCGTCGCGGCCGGGACCGCCCTCGGCACGACCGTCGACGTCGAGCAGCTCAGCCGCGACGACGCCGAGCCCCGCCTGGCCGAGGACCTCGACGCCTTCCTCGGCGGGGACCCCGCGAACCCGGAGATGCTCGTCGAGGGGCAGGCCGACCAGCAGCTCCTCGCAGTCGTCACCAGCGCCGTCCAGGCGCACGTCCTCGCCACCCAGGTGAGCGACCTCGGCGGGGACCCGCAGGCCTTCAACGAGGCCCTCGCGACCGCCGGCCCGCAGGTCGCCAGCGTCCAGACCGACGAGGACGCCGACCAGTTCGGCCCGCAGTACCTCGTCGCCGTGCTCGCGATCTCGCTGCTCCTCTTCGCGCTCATCGGCTCGGGCTCGCTCATCGCGATGGGCGTCGTCGAGGAGAAGACCTCCCGCGTGGTGGAGATCCTCCTCGCGACGATCCGGCCCTCCGAGCTCCTCGCGGGCAAGATCCTCGGCATCGGGATCGTCAGCCTCGTCCAGGTCGTGGTGCTCAGCGCTGCCGCGGCGATCCCCGCCTGGGCCACCGGGCTGCTCGAGGGCTTCGAGATCGACCTCGGCGGGACGATGCTCCTCGTCCTCCTGTGGTTCTTCCTCGGCTTCATCGTGTTCTCGCTGCTCTTCGGCGGCTTCGCGGCGCTCATCTCGCGCCAGGAGGAGATCGGCGCCGTCACCACGCCGCTCATGTTCCTCATGTTCGTCCCGTACTACCTGGCGATGTTCATGGTGACGAACGACCCGGACAGCACCGTGGTCCGCGTCCTGTCGCAGATCCCGTTCTTCTCCCCGTTCATGATGCCGGTGCGCGACGTGTTCGGCGGTGTCGAGACGTGGGAGCTGCTCCTGTCGATCGCCATCGCGCTCGTGACGATCCCGGTGCTCGTGTGGATCGCCGGGCGGGTCTACCGCCGCGGCGTCCTCCACACCGGCGGCCGCATGAAGCTCACTGAGGCGTTGCGCGGCTGACACCGCCCACCCCGCCGCCGAGAGCCGGATCCCTCCGTGGAGGAATCCGGCTCTCGGCGCATCCGCCCGCTCCCAGCGACCTCGGGGTCCGGCCGTTTATCTCGATGTCGAGTAATCTCGGGGCATGCTCCCGGGTCAGGACGAGGTCGACCGCATCGTTGCGGCGTGGGGCCGGGAGCGCCCCGACCTCGACCCGCGCCCGCTGCACGTGTTCTCCCGGGTCTCGCGTCTCTCCCGCCGCCTCGACCTCGCCCGCCGCCGGGTGTTCATCGACCACGCGCTCGAGGGGTGGGAGTTCGACGTCCTGTCCGCGCTGCGACGCGCCGGTGCGCCCTACGAGCTGACCGCGGGCCGGCTGCTCAACGAGACGCTCGTGTCCTCGGGGACGATGACCAACCGCATCGACCGGATGGTCGCCCACGGGTACGTCGTGCGCGCCGTCGGGACGACCGACCGCCGCGTCGTCCTCGTCCGGCTCACCCCGCGCGGCAAGGAGACGGTCGACGCCGCGATGGCCGACCTCCTCCTCTCCGAGCAGGAGCTGCTGTCCGAGCTCGAGCCCGCCGAGGCGGAGCTGCTCACCAGCCTGCTGCGCCGGCTCCTGCTGCCGCTGGACTCCTAGCCGGCCGGGCCCGCGGGGGCGGGCGTGACGTTGTGGTTGTAGCGGAAGACGTTGTCCGGGTCGTAGGTCCGCTTGACCTCCCGCAGCCGCTCGAGGACGACGCCGGGGTAGGCGGCGGCGACGTCGTCCGCGACATGAAGTTCACGTACCCCGCGCCGACCAGGCCGAGCGACCTCGCCGTGGCGTCGGCCCACGCCTGCGCGGTGGGGAGGGCGGTGACGTCGGGCGTGGGCGCCGCGACGGACGCCATGACGGCGCGCTGCCGGTGCGCGAACGCGGTCGCGTCGACCGGGACACGGGCGATCGCCCCGCCCATGGGCCGGAGGTTGAAGGCGGCGAAGGTCCTCGCCCCGGTCAGCGCGTCGAGGGCGGTGGCGGCCCACTGCTCGTCGAGGCGGTCGGTGAACCCGGTGCGCATCGCCGGGTGCAGCGGCTGGGGCGACGGGGGCGGGCCCTGGAGCATGTCGGTGTACGCGCGGGGACCGATGTCGTCGACGAGGGGCTCTCCGAGCGCCCGGAGGGGCGCGAGCGCCGCGGCCGCATCGGCCTCGGGGCCGGACCAGCACACGAGGACGAGCAGGATCGGCCTGCCGTGCAGCGACCCGGGCAGGAACGGCGCCGGCGGGGCGACGAGGACGTTGATCATCGCGCTGAGCCCGTCCGGGGCGTCGAGCACCGCCCGGGCGGCTGCCGCGAGCCGCTCCGGGGTCGGCTCGTGGACGACCATCCCGCCGGTGACGTCGGCCGTCGGCCGTAGGCGGAGGGTGAGGCCGGTGACGATGCCGAAGTTGCCGCCCCCGCCCCGGAGCGCCCAGAAGAGCTCCGGGTGGTGCTCGGCGTCCGCGGTGACGACGCTCCCGTCGGCGAGCACGACCTCGGCGGCGAGGACGTTGTCCACCGTGAGTCCGTCCCGGCGGCTGAGGAACCCGATGCCGCCGCCGAGGGCGATGCCCGCGACACCGACGGTCCCGGCGTCCCCGAACCCGGTGGCGAGCCCGTGCTCCCCTGCCGCGCGGCTGTAGGCGCCGGCCGTGGTCCCGCCCCCGGCGTGGCCGACGAGCGCGTTCGGGTCGATCGAGACGGAGTCGAGTCCGCGCACGTCGAGGACGAGGCCACCGGGGCCGGCGCGCTGTGGTGGGCGTAGCTGTGGCCGCCGCTGCGGACGGCCACGGAGAGGCCCGCGTCGCGGGCGCCGCGGACGGCGGCGACGACGTCCGCCGTCGTGCGCACCTGCGCGACGGCCGCGGGCGGGGCGTCGAGGGCGGCGAACTCCCTGGCGGTGAGCTCGGCGAAGCCGTCGGCGTCGGGGCGGTGGAACCGGCCGGCCAGGGCCTGCTCCAGGTGGGCGAGGGCTGTCATCGTGGCCTCACTTCCGGAATCGGTCCGAGGCCAGGAGGGTAGGACGACGCCCGCCGTCGTCCCAGCCCTTTTTCGTGCCGGCTACCCGGCCTGCTCGGAGAGCTCGAGCCAGCGCTCCTCCTGCTCGGCGACCTGCGCCTCGAGGGTCCGCAGCTCCTCCCCGAGCGCGGCGAGCCCGCCGTAGTCGCCCGGGTCGTGCGCGGCCATCTTCACGTGCAGCCGCTCGACCTGCGCGGAGAGCTTCTCGAGCCGCCGCTCGGCGGCCGCCATCTCCTTGCGGGCCGCCCGCAGCTCGGCGCTGCTCGGCTGGCCGGTCGGTGCGCTCGCGGCCGTGGCCCCGCTGGGGGCCGCGGCCGGCGCCTCCTGCTGCCGGCGGCGCAGCTCGAGGTACTCGTCCACGCCCCCGGGCACGTGGCGCATCCCGCCGTCCATGACGGCGTACTGCTGGTCGGTGACGCGCTCGAGGAGGTAGCGGTCGTGGGAGACGACGATGAGCGTGCCGGGCCAGGAGTCGAGGAGGTCCTCCATCGCGGCGAGCATGTCGGTGTCGACGTCGTTGGTCGGCTCGTCGAGGATGAGGACGTTGGGCTCGGCGAGGAGGATGAGGAGCAGCTGGAGCCGGCGCTTCTGCCCGCCGGACAGCTCCCCCACCCGGGCCGAGAGGTGCTCGCGGGCGAAGCCGAGCCGCTCGAGCAGCTGCGCCGGCGTCATCTCCTTGCCGTCGACGACGTAGCTCGTGCGGGTGCGCGCGAGCACCTCCCGGACCCGGTCGCCGGCGATCTCCTGCAGCTCGGTGAACTGCTGGTCGAGTATGGACAGCCGCACGGTCTTGCCGCGCTTGACCCGCCCGGAGGTGGGCTCGAGCGTGCCGGCGACGAGCGCGAGGAGGGTGGACTTCCCGGCGCCGTTGGCGCCGAGGATGCCGGTCCGCTCGCCGGGCGCGATGCGCCACTCGACGTCGCGCAGGATCTCCCGGCCGTCGAAGGACACCGAGACGTCGAGGAGGTCGACGACGTCCTTGCCCAGACGCGCGGTGGCGAGGCGGGACAGCTCGGTGCGGTCGCGCAGCGGCGGCACGTCGGAGATGAGCTGGTTGGCGGCGTCGATGCGGAACTTCGGCTTGGAGGTGCGGGCCGGCGCGCCGCGGCGCAACCAGGCGAGCTCCTTGCGCATGAGGTTCTGCCGCTTGCCCTCGATGACGGCGGCCTGGCGGTCGCGCTCCACGCGCTGGAGGACGTAGGCCGCGTAGCCGCCCTCGAAGGGCTCGACGACACGGTCGTGGACCTCCCAGGTCGTCGTCGCGACCTCGTCGAGGAACCACCGGTCGTGGGTGATGACGAGCAGCCCGCCGGCGCCCGCCGCCCAGCGCCGCTTGAGGTGGGCGGCGAGCCAGCTGATGCCCTCGACGTCGAGGTGGTTGGTGGGCTCGTCGAGCGCGATGACGTCCCACTCCCCCACGAGCAGGGTGGCCAGGGCGACGCGGCGCCGCTGCCCGCCGCTCAGCGTGCCGACGGTGGCGTCCCAGGAGAGGTCGGAGACGAGTCCGTCGATGACGTCGCGCACCCGGGCGTCCCCGGCCCACTCGTGCTCGGGGCGGTCACCGACGATCGTGTGGCCCACGGTGAGCGCGGGGTCGAGGGTGTCGCTCTGGTCGAGCACCCCCATCCGCACGCCGCCGCGGCGGGTGACGCGGCCGCCGTCGGGCTCGATCCGTCCGGAGAGCATGGCGAGGAGGCTCGACTTGCCGTCGCCGTTGCGGCCGACGATGCCGATCCGATCGCCCTCGTCGATGCCGAGGCTGACGGAGTCGAAGACGACGCGCGTCGGGTACTCCAGGTGCAGGGCCTCGGCCCCGAGAAGATGTGCCACCCGTCCAGGGTAGGTCGCGCGCCCCTCACCCCCCGACCACGCCGGCCTTCTCAGCCGCCGGAGACGTGCTCGAGGACGCGGGCGCCGGGGACGGGGCCGGTGACGACGAGCACCTCGCTCGCCACCTCGGCCTCCCGCACGACGGCGGCCACCGACCGGGCGTGCCGCTCGTCCAGGGCCAGCGCCGCGACCGTGGGGCCGGAGCCGGACAGGACGGCGGCCAGCGCACCGGCGCGGTCGGCCGCGGCGATGACGTCCCCGAGCTCGGGACGCAGGTCGAGGGCGACCTCCTCGAGGTCGTTGGCGAGGTGGCGGGCCAGCTCGAGCGGGTCCCCGCCGCGGAGCGCGGCGAGCAGCGCGTCGTCCAGGCGGGGCGCGGGCGCGTGGGTGCCGCCGTCGTCGTCGAAGGCCGCGAAGACCTCCGGGGTGGACAGCCCCGCGTCCTGGACGGCGAGGACCCAGTGGTAGCTGCCGCCGACCATGGCGGAGGTGAGGACGTCGCCGCGGCCGGAGCCGATCGCGGTGAGGCCGGTGAGCGCGAACGGCACGTCGGCCCCGAGGCGGCGAGCGAGCTGGACGAGCTGCTCGCGGTCGAGCCCGGCGTCCCACAGCTGGTCGCAGGCGAGGAGCGCGGCGGCGGCGTCGGCCGACCCACCGCCCATGCCGCCCGCCACGGGGACCTGCTTGACGATGTGCAGGTGCGCGCCGGCGGTGAGGCCGGTGTGCTCCTGGAGCAGGCGGGCGGCCCGGAGGGCGAGGTTGCTGTCGTCGGTGGGCACCCGCTCGGCGTCGCGGCCCTCGACGGTCAGGCTCAGCGCCTCGGCGGGTGAGGCGATGACGTCCTCGGGGAGGCTCACCGCCTGGAACACCGTGGCGAGAGGGTGGTAGCCGTCGTCGTCGGGGGCGCCGACGCGCAGGGCGAGGTTGATCTTGCCCGGGGCGCGGACGGCGACGGCGCCGGGAGGGTACGTCATGCGTCCGACCCGCGGTGCTCGGCGATGCGGGCGAAGTCGGTGATGCCGAGGCGCTCCCCGCGCAGGGACGGGTCCAGCCCGGCGGCGGTGACGGCGGCCGCGGCGCGCTCGGCGGAGCCGGCCCAGCCCGCGAGGGCCGAGCGCAGCGTCTTGCGGCGCTGGCTGAAGGCGGCGTCGACGACGGCGAAGACCTCCTCGCGGCTGGCCGTGCTCGACGGCGGGTCACGGCGTTCGATGCGGACGAGCGCGGAGTCGACGTTGGGCACCGGCCAGAAGACGGTGCGCCCGATCGTCGCCGATCGCTGCGCCCGGGCGTACCACGCGGCCTTGGCCGACGGGACGCCGTAGGTGCGCGAGCCGGGCGGTGCGGCGAGCCGGTCGGCGACCTCGGCCTGCACCATGACCAGACCCGTGCGCAGGCTCGGGAGCCGCTCGAGCAGGGTGAGCAGGACCGGCACGGCGACGTTGTAGGGCAGGTTCGCCACGAGGGCGCCCGGCCGAGCGGGGCCCTCGCCGGGGAAGGCGGGCAGCTCGGTGACGTCCATGGCGTCGGACCGCACGACGAGCAGGCGGTCCGCCGCCTCGGGCAGCCGCGCGGCGACGGTGGCGGGCAGGGCCTCGGCGAGGACCGGGTCGATCTCGATCGCGACGACGCGGGCACCCGTCTCGAGGAGGGCGAGGGTGAGGGAGCCGAGCCCGGGTCCGACCTCGACGACGACGTCACCGGCGGAGATCCCGGCGGTGCGCACGATCTTGCGCACGGTCCCGGGGTCGATGACGAAGTTCTGGCCCAGGGTCTTGGTGGGCCGGATCCCGAGCGCGGCGGACAGCGCGCGGACGTCGGCGGGCCCGAGCAGGGGGTCGGCCGGCGCGGGGGCGGGGTCGTGGCTCACGGCGTCGAGCCTATCGGGCGTCGGCCGGGTCGCCGCCGGACGTGGAACGACCTCGCGCCGGCAGCGGGGCTGCCGGCGCGAGGTCGTTCGTGCTCCGGGCTCAGCGCAGGCCGAGCTTGGCCGAGCACGCCGGCCACTGGCCCCAGCCCGAGCGGGCCTGGAGCATCTGGGCGCGCTTGGTCTGCTCGGCCGGGGAGGCCTGCGAGGGCAGCCCGGAGCCGCCGACGGACTGCCAGGTCCCGACCGAGAACTGGTACAGGCCGTGGTAGAGCCCGTTGCTGCTGACGATCGAGGGGTTGCCGCCGGACTCGCACTGGGCGAGCGAGGCCCACACACCGCTGGACGGGGCGCCGCCGGAGGAGGAGCCGGAGTCCTCCGAGCTGCTCGAACCGCCACCGCTGTTGGAGCTGCCGCTGCTGGAGCTGGAGCTGGAGCTGGAGCTGGAGCTCGAGCTGCCGCCGCTCGAGCCCCGGGAGGGCGCGGCGGGCGGCGGGGCGACGGGACGCTCCTTGGTGCCGACGGCGACGACCTCCGCGACGGGCTCGACCACGGTGACGTAGTTGCTCGCCTCGGAGACGCGCTCCTCACCGTTCACCTCGACGGCGAGGCTGGCGCGCACGCGGCGCCCCTCGGCGCCCTCCTGCACGATCCGGCGCTCACCGACGTAGAGCGAGTCGTCCTCGCGCTCGGTGGTCTCGAACGGCACGGGCTGCGCGTCGGTCTCGAGCGCGTGGGTGCCGCGGCTGACGGTGACCTGGACGACGCCGTCCTCACCGGTGCCGACGACGACGCCGTCGAGCTTGCCGACCGTCACGCCCGCGAGCTCGAGGACCTCGTCGAGGTGCGCCTCGCCCGCGGGACTCACGCGCAGGGTCTCGCCGTCGGCGACGACCTCGACCGGCGCGCCGTCGACGAGCGGCATGTCGAGGGCCTCGCGGCCCCCGTCACGGGAGCGGGAGGCGGCGACGGTGATCTGCCGGCCGGCCTCGCCGAAGGACTGGATCGCCTCGCCCGTGGTCTGGGCGGTCGTCCACATGGCGCGCTGCTCACCGTCGACGTCGACCCGGATCTGCCGGGCGCTGCGGACGACGACGAGCATGCCGTCGTCCAGCGACGCGTCGAGCTCGGGGCCGACGGCGTCGTGCGCACCGACGGTGACGTCGTGCTCGTCGAGGAGGCCCTCGACGGAGCCGGCGAAGGTCGAGACGGTCTGCTCGACGCCGTCGACGTCGAGCGCGACGGTCTTGTGGGCCGAGGCGACGGCCACGCCGCCACCGGTCACGAGGGCGGCGGCACCGACCGTGGCGAGCACGGCGCGGAGGCGACGGCGCCGGGGCGCGGCGTCGGTGGAGGGGGTCTGGTCGAGCGCGTCGTGAGAGAGCACGGACTTCCTAGGGGTTGCGCGTCCCGGCACAGACGAGGCCGGTCGCCCGGGGGCGGCCTGCCCGGCACGGCTCGAGCGCCGCGGGAGGGGTCTGATCCGGCTGTGTGCGTCACCTGGGGCGACACGGGACCCGTTGAGGCCCGCAGGTGACTGTAATTCAATCGTTACGTGGCGGTCTACGTGAGGTCACTCACCACGTGCTACGCCCCTGGCGGCTCAGTACCAGCCGTGGGAGTTGCTGTGGCCGAGGGCGCCGCACGGGGTGCCGTACCGGCCGCTGATGTAGCCCAGCCCCCAGGTGATCTGGGTGGCGGGGTTGGTGCGCCAGTCGGAGCCGGCCGAGGCCATCTTCGAGCCGGGCAGCGACTGGGGGATGCCGTAGGCGCCGGAGCTCGGGTTCTGGGCGGTGTGGTTCCAGTTCGACTCGCGCTCCCACAGCACCTCGAGGCAGCTGTACTGGTCGCTCCCCCAGCCGCGCGCGGCGACCATGTCGGCGGCGATCGCCTTCGGGCTGCCGCCGGTGGGTGCCGCCGCGGCGGGCACCGAGGCGGCGGAGGAGTCACCCGAGGAGGGCGCGGCCGGCTCGGGCTCGGGCGCGGGCTCGGGCTCGGCGGTGCCGACCCTGACGACCTCGTCGACGCGCTCGGAGACGACGGCGCGGGCGACGACCTCACGGCCGGTCTCCTCACCGCCGGTCATGGTGATCCGGTAGGTCGTCGCGGTGACGCCGTCGACGCCCTCGGTGACGACCTCGCGCTCACCGCGCGGGAGGGACTCGTCCTCCTCCTCCACCGTCTCGTGCTCGTCGGTGTCGGTGACGTGCTCGTCGACGACGTCGACGGTCGTCACCTCGACGGTCATGCCGGCGGTGAGGGGCGTGGACAGCGGTGCGGACACGACGTCGTCCTGGTCGACGAGGACGCCCGCACTGGTGAGGAGCTCGGCGACCGTCGCGGCCTGCGTGGTCAGCTGCTCGGCCGCACCGTCGATGACGAGCTCGACGGCCACCCCCTCGAGCGAGGTCCGGGCCTCGAAGCGGGAGGCGGCGAGGCCGGCGACGGCCCGGTCGATCGAGACGGCCTCGGCGGAGGCGCTCGCCGTGACGGCCGCGCCCGGCGCGGAGGCGTCCGGGGCGGTGGTGCCGGCGAAGGCGACGGTGCCACCGGCGATGACGGCGAGGACAGCGGCGTGCAGACCGCGCCGGGCGACGGTGCGGACGTGGTTCGCGGGCGCTGCCACCTCGCGGTGGCGCGCGCGCCTGACGGCATCTGACACAGCAGGGTCCTGTCTGGAGGGAGGGCACCCGGCTCGTCGTGACGCCGGGTGGTGACTGACCTGCGGTAGACCGTAACCGATTCGTGACCTGATGGGAAAGGCAACCGGATCCGCATGCTGGTGCAGAAAGATACCCCTGTGACTGGTGTGACTGGAGTGACGAAAGAGGTCGTCTACCAGGTGCCGTAGACCGCCTCGGTGTTCGCCGTGAGCCGGTGGCACAACCCGCTGAGCTCGGTGCCGGTCTCCTCGGCCAGGCGCCGCACCGTGAGCGGCAGGACGTACGGCGCGTTGGGGCGGCCCCGGTGGGGCGCCGGGGTGAGGTAGGGCGCGTCCGTCTCGACGAGCAGCAGCTCGAGGGGGACCTCACGCACGGCGGCGCGCAGCGTGTCGTTCGCCTTGAAGGTCACCGGCCCGGCGACCGACACGTACCAGCCGTGCTCGGCGCAGGCGCGGGCCAGCCCGACGTCCCCGGAGAAGCAGTGGAAGACCGTCCGCTCGGGTGCGCCGTCGGCGAGGAGGATCTCGACGACGTCCTCGTGCGCCTCGCGGTCGTGGATCTGCAGCGCCAGCCCGAGCTCCTTGGCGAGGGCGATGTGCGCACGGAAGGCGGCCCGCTGCACCTGCCGGGCCTGCTCACCGCCGCGGAAGAAGTCGAGGCCTGTCTCCCCGATCGCCCGGACCCGCTCGTGGCGGGCGAGCTCGGCGACCCGGGCGACGGCGTCGTCCAGCGACGTCTCGTGCCGTGGCGCGACGGCCGGGTCCAGCCCGTCCGCGGCCACCTCGCGCACGCCCGCGTGGAGCGGCGCCTCGTTGGGGTGGATGGCGAGCGCGGCGACGACCGGCGGGTGCTGCTCGGCGAGCGCGACGCTGCCGGCCAGGGTGTCGAGGTCACAGCCCACCTGGACCATCCGGGTGACGCCCACGGACGCCGCCCGCTCGAGCTGCTCCGGCAGGCTCAGCGGGTCCGCGCCGTCCCGCACGCCCGGGTCCTCGTCGGCCCCCACGGGGAGGTGGGTGTGGTTGTCGACGACGGCGGCGGGCAGCGCCTCGGGCAGCGACGGCCAGCCACGCTCGCGCGGGCTCACGAGGCGTCGACGCCGAGGCGGGCGAGCTCCTCCTCGACGACGGACTCGTCGAGCTTGGTGAAGACCGGGACCGGCTTGGCCACGGGCTCCCCCACGCGGACCGGGCGCCGGCCCCAGGACGGCACGCCGGTGTAGTCACCGGTGATGACGGGGTAGGCCGCTCCGCCGTCGAGGTCCTCGACCTCCTCCACCCGCGGGAGCGGGGCGACGTCGCCGGTGCCGCCGATGACGGCGTCGACGGTGTTGGCGCTGTGCGGGAGGAAGGGGCTGAGCATGACGTTGAGGTCGCTGACCGCCTGCGCGGCGACGTGGAGGATGGTGGCCCGGCGCTCGTGCTGGGACTCGTCCTTGAGCTTGTACGGCTCCATGTCGGTGATGTACTTGTTCGCCTCGCCGACCAGGCGCATGACCTCGGAGATCGCGGCACGCTGGCGGTGGCGCGAGATGAGGTCCCCGACGGTGGCGAAGCCGGCCTCGACCTGGTCGAGGAGGGTGCGGTCCGCGTCGGTGAGCTCACCGGCGGGCGGCACCTGGCCGATGTTCTTGTGGATCATCGAGGCCGTGCGGTTGACGAGGTTGCCCCAGCCGGCGACGAGCTCGCCGTTGGTGCGGCGCACGAACTCCGCCCAGGTGAAGTCGGAGTCCTGGTTCTCCGGGCCGGCGACGGAGATGAAGTAGCGCAGCGCGTCGGGCTGGTAGCGCTCGAGGACGTCGCGCACGAAGATGACGACGCCGCGCGAGGAGGAGAACTTCTTGCCCTCCATCGTGAGGAACTCGCTCGAGACGACCTCGGTGGGCAGGTTGAGGACGCCGTACTCGCCGGGCTTGCCCCCGCGCTCGCCCTCGCCGTTGTGCGCGAGGAGCTCGGCGGGCCAGATCTGGGAGTGGAAGACGATGTTGTCCTTGCCCATGAAGTAGTAGGACAGGGCCTCGGGGTCGTTCCACCAGCGGCGCCAGGCGTCGGGGTCGCCGGTGCGGCGGGCCCACTCGATCGAGGCGGACAGGTAGCCGATGACGGCGTCGAACCACACGTACAGCCGCTTGGTCGGCTGGTCGCGCCACCCGTCCAGCGGCACCGGGATGCCCCAGTCGATGTCACGGGTCATCGCGCGCGGGCGGATCTCGGCGAGGATGTTCTTGGAGAAGCGGATGACGTTGGGCCGCCACGTGCCCGAGGCCTCGCGCCCGTCGAGCCACTCGCCCAGCGCCTCGGCCAGCGCGGGCAGGTCGAGGAAGAAGTGCTGGGTCTGGACGAACTGCGGGGTCTCACCGTTGATCCGCGACCGCGGGTCGATGAGGTCGGTGGGGTCGAGCTGGTTGCCGCAGCTGTCGCACTGGTCCCCGCGCGCGCCGGTGTAGCCGCAGATCGGGCAGGTGCCCTCGATGTAGCGGTCGGGCAGGGTGCGGCCGGTGGACGGGGAGATGGCGCTCTGGGTGGTCTGCTCGACCATGTAGCCGTTCTCGTGGACGGCGCGGAACATCTCCTGGACGACGGCGTAGTGGTTGCGCGTCGTCGTGCGCGTGAACAGGTCGTAGGACAGGCCGAGCGCGACGAGGTCCTCGACGATGAGGCGGTTGTTGCGGTCGGCGAGCTCCCGGGCGGAGACGCCCGCGGCGTCGGCCGCGACGAGGATCGGGGTGCCGTGCTCGTCGGTGCCGGAGACCATGAGGACGTCGTGGCCCGCCATGCGCATGTAGCGGGAGAAGACGTCGGAAGGAACGCCGAAGCCGGCCACGTGCCCGATGTGGCGCGGGCCGGAGGCGTAGGGCCAGGCCACCGCCGAGAGGATGCTCGTCATGGGGCCAGCCTAGTTGCCCCTGAGACGCACCCACCCGACCCGACCCCACCTCCCGCCGACAGCCGACTTCCCGCCCACAGCCGACTTCCCGCCGACAGCCGACTTCCCGCCCACAGCCGACTTCCCGCCCACAGCCGACTTCCCGCCCACAGCCGACTTCTCGCCGACAGTGGACTTCCCGCCGACAGTCGACTTCCCGCCGACAGTCGACTTTCCGACCGGCATCTGGCTCGCGGTCGACAGCGCGGTGCACGACGATCGTCGCGTCAGGGCTGACGAGGGAGGTCACGGTGGGCCGGCGGGTGGAGTGGCGGGTGTGGAGCCCTGGACAACGCCGGGTGCAGCGGACCGGCCTGCTCGTCCTGCTGCCGCTCGTGGTGTGGACCCTGACGTTCGACGACGTCGACGGCGTCATGCGCGTCGCCCAGGCCCTCCTCGTCGCCGTCACCGTGGCCCAGGTCGTCAACGGGCGGGCGGGCACGGTCGCCGACGATGACGGCATCGAGGTGTGCGGTGGGGTGAGGACGAGGCGTGTCCCGTGGACGACCGTCGAGGAGGTCCGCGCAGTGTGGAGTCAGTGGGAGGACCCCAAGGTCGAGATCCGCCTGACCGACGGTTCCGTGCGGACGCTGCCCTGCGTGAGCACCGACGACGTGCCACAGCTCGAGGAGCTGCAGGCTCGCGCCCGGGAGTGACGGAGTGGTGGTCGGCTCAGCGGGAGGGCGTGATCTCCACGCCGGCCTCACGCATCTCGGCCCGGGCGAGCTCGCCCTGCTCGGGGGTCACAGGAGCGGTGAGGTCGCTGAGCACCCGCGCGGACATGCCCGCCCGCACGGCGTCCAGCGCCGTCTCCTTGACGCAGTGCGACTCGGCGAGCCCGACGACGTCGACCGCCGTGACGCCGTCGAGCAGCTGCGCGAGCGTGCGCCCCTCGCCGTCGGTGCCCTCGAAGCCGGAGTAGGCGGCCGCGTACTGCCCCTTCCTCACCGACGCGTCGGGGGCGAGGTCCGCGAGCGCAGGGTGCAGCTCGGCCTCCGCCGTCCCCGCCACGCCGTGCGGCGGCCACGTGTCCACGTAGTCCGGCTCCTCGGGCGGGGTGGCGAAGTGGCGGCCGGGGTCGATGTGCCAGTCCTGGGTGGTGACCACCAGCGCGTAGTGGTCGCGGTGGGCAGCGGCGTACTCGGCGATGGCCTGGGCGACGGCGTTGCCTCCCGCCACCGGCAGTGCGCCGCCCTCGCAGAAGGTGGGCTGGACGTCGACGACGAGCAGTGCACGACGCTCGGACATGGGGGCTCCTCACACGCGGCGGACGGTCCCATCGTTCCACGCGTCGATCCCCGTGTCCGCCGCGGCGAGCGGTCGTAGAGTTGGGTCATGGCCGACGACGACGCGCGCCACAGCTGGACCATGGCCGGCATCCACACCGCCGTGAAGCTCGACGGCGGGGTGCTCGTGGGTGACGACGGCTCGGCCTGCGCCGGGCAGGCACTGAAGTACGCGGCCGCCGAGGCGGCGCGTCGCGGCACCGACCTCCACGCGGTGCGCGCGTGGAGCATCCCGACGGCGGTGCGACCTCGTGATGCTCCCTTCGGGACGACGCCCTCGATCGTCGAGATGCAGGACGCGACGCTCGTCGAGACACGGCGCCGCGCGGAGGTCGCGGCCGCGGAGCACCCGGGCGTCACCGTGCACGCGCACACGGCGTTCGGGAGGGCCGGCCGAGTCCTGCTGTCGGCGGCGGCCGGCGCGGACGTCCTCGTCGTCGGCTCCAAGGGGCGCTCCAAGATCGCGGACATGCTGGTCGGCTCGACGGCCGCGGCGTGCATCCGCGAGGCGAAGATCCCCGTCGTCGTCGTGCGCTGACCGAGCGGCGACAACCCGACCCTCGGCGACAACTCCGCTCCTCGGCGACAACCCGACCCTCGGCGACAACTCGGCTCTCGGCGACAACTCGGCTGTCAGCGGGACTGGAGGGCGGCCTCGTAGAGGTCGCGCTTGCTCAGGCCCGTCTCGGCGGCGACGGCGGCGGCCGCGTCCTTGAGCCGCTCGCCCCCGGCAGCCCGGGCGACGACCTCGGCCACGTGGTCCTCCAGCCGCGCCTCCCGCGGGGCGGCGCCGGCGACGACGACCGTCACCTCACCGCGCACGCCGTCGGCCGCCCACTCGGCGAGCTCCGACAGCGTCCCGCGCCGCACCTCCTCGAAGGTCTTGGTCAGCTCGCGGCACACCGCGGCGCGGCGCTCGGCACCGAAGGCCCGCGCCATCGCCGCGAGCGTCTCCCCGACGCGGTGCGGGGAGTCGAAGAGCACCATCGTGCGCTGCTCGCCGGCGAGCGCCCCGAACACCCGGTCACGCTCCCCCGGGCGGCGCGGGGCGAAACCCTCGAAGCTGAAGCGGTCGGTCGCCAGCCCGGAGACCGCGAGCGCCGTGAGGACGGCACTGGGGCCGGGCAGCACGCTCACCGGCACCTCCGCCGCGACGGCGGCGTCGACCAGCCGGTAGCCCGGGTCGGACACCGAGGGCATGCCGGCGTCGGACACGACGAGCACCCGTCGCCCGGCACGCGCCTCCTCCACCAGGCGCGGGGCCCGCTCGCGCTCGTTGTGCTCGTGGAAGCTGAGCATCTCACCGGCCACCCACACGCCCAGGCGTCTGGCCAGGGCGAGCATGCGACGCGTGTCCTCGGCGGCCACGACGTCCGCCTCGCGCAGCGCCCGCACCAGCCGCGGCGGCGCGTCCCCGGCGTCACCGATCGGGGTCGCGGCGAGGACGATCTGCCCACCCTCCCCGCGCCACGGCGAGCCGCCGACGGCGGAGGTCGCGTCGTCGGCGTCCGTCACGGCGTCGTCGTTCTCGTGCCCCTCGACCGGCTCACTCATCCGTCCAGTGTGGCCCACCGGTGACGACCTACACTCACCACCGTGACAGCGCCGCAGGACGACACCGACCGCCCGGGCCCGGTCGCCACCGCGGAGGCGGCGCCCGAGCGGACGGACCACCGCAGCGCGGCGGAGATCGAGACCGACCTCGCCTCGCGGCTGCTGCGCCCCGGCCCCACCGACCGGCTGTGGGGCTGGCTGGGTCCCCTCCTCGTCACAGCGCTCGCCGCGGTCCTGCGCCTCGTCGACCTCAACCACCCGACCCGGCTCATGTTCGACGAGACGTACTACGTCAAGCAGGCCTACTCCCTGCTCACCCTCGGCTACGAGGGTGAGTGGGACGGGGAGAACGACGAGGTCAACGCGCGTTTCCGGGACGGGGACTTCTCCGACCTCACGGCGGACCCGGACTACGTCGTCCACCCCCAGATCGGCAAGTGGCTCATCGCGGTCGGGCTGCGCCTCTTCGGTGCGGACAACGGCGCGGGCTGGCGCTTCTCCGCCGCGATCGCCGGCGCCCTCACCGTGCTCGTCCTCGCGCGTCTCACCCGCCGCCTCACCGGCTCCACGCTCCTCGGCTGCGCCGCCGGCCTGCTCCTCGCCGTCGACGGGCTCCACCTCACCGGTTCGCGCATCGGGCTGCTCGACGTCTTCCTCGGCGTCTTCGTCGTCGCCGCGCTCGCCGCCGTCCTCCTCGACCGCGAGCAGTCGCGCCGGCGGCTGGCCCACGCCGCCGCCGCGGACCTCGCCGCGCGCGGTGACGGGCGCCTGTCCGACCCGTGGGGACCACGCACCGGCGTGCGCTGGTGGCTCGTCCTCGCCGGGGTGCTGCTCGGGCTCGGCGGCGGGGTCAAGTGGTCGGCGATCTACGCGCTCGCCGTCTTCGGGATCCTCGTCGTCGTGTGGGACCTGTGCGCCCGCCGCGCCGTGGGGGCACGGCTGTGGGTCGGCGCGGGGGTCTTCCGCGGCGGCGTGCCCGCCTTCCTCGCGCTCGTCCCGGTCGCCCTGCTCACCTACGTCGCCGGGTGGGCCTCGTGGTTCGCCAACCCGGGGGCCTACCTGCGCACCTGGGCGGCGGACCAGGTCGCCGAGACGGGGACCGTCGCGCGGTCGTGGCTGCCGGACGCGCTCAACTCCCTGTGGGAGTACCACCTGCGCGCCTGGGACTTCCACAACGGCCTCGACTCCGAGCACTCCTACGAGGCCCACCCCGCCGGCTGGCTCCTCCAGCTGCGGCCGACGTCCTTCTACTGGGAGAGCCCCGCGCCCGGCGACTGCGGCGCCGACCGCTGCGTCCAGGCGATCTCCTCGGTCGGCAACCCGGTCGTGTGGTGGCTCGGCCTCCTCGCGCTCGTCGCGATCCTGTGGATGGCCGTCGCACGCCGCGACTGGCGCGCCTGGGTGGTCCTCGCCGGCTACGCGGCCGTCTACCTGCCGTGGCTCGCCTACTCCCACCGCACGATCTTCACCTTCTACGCCATCGCGCTGGCGCCCTACGTCGCGCTCGCCGTCGTCGTCGCGGTCGCGTGGGTGGGCGGCCTGCTCCCGCCCCTGCACGGCCCCGCCCGCCGGCCCGGTGAGGTCCCCGACCAGGACGAGGACGACGACGGCGCCCCTGTGGCCGCGCCCCTCACCGACGACTCGTGGCTGTCCCGCCCCGCCACGGCGCCCGCGCCGGCGGCCACCGCGGGCACCGCCGTCGTCGACGACGACGCCCCCGAGCCCGCCGCCCGCGGCACCCGGCTGGGGCACGTGCTCCTCGGGGTCGTGTGCGTCGCGGCGGTCGCCGCCCTCGTGTGGTTCTGGCCGGTGTGGACCGGCCAGACCCTCCCGTACGACCTGTGGCGCGCCCGCATGTGGCTCGGTTCCTGGATCTGATCTCACGTTCCGTCCGTCCGCAGCGTCTACGGGGTGATGATGACCAACCCGCCCTTCGAGCAGGTCGTGGCCCGCCACGGCGCGACGGTGCTGCGCGTGTGCCGCGCCGTCGTCGGCCCCGACGACGCCGACGACGCGTGGTCCGAGACGTTCCTCGCCGCGCTGCGCGCCTACCCCGACCTGGGGGCGGGCGCGAACGTGGAGGCGTGGCTCGTGACGATCGCCCACCGCAAGGCCCTCGACCAGCTCCGCGCCCGGGCCCGGCGGCCCGTGCCCGTCCCCTCCCTGCCGGAGCGACCCGTGGCGGGCGGTGAGCCGGGCGAGGCGGCCGAGGTGTGGACCGCCGTCGCCGCACTGCCCGAGCGGCAGCGCCTGGCGGTGGCCTACCACCACCTCGCCGGCCTGCCCTACGCCGAGGTCGCCACGATCGTCGGCGGCACCACCGACGCCGCCCGGCGCGCCGCGGCCGACGGCATGAGCACCCTGCGCCGCCGCTACGGCGCCCCCACCCGAGGAGACCGCCGATGACCGCCCTGTTCCCGCCCGCCGAGCCCGCCGACCTCGAGCGGCTGCACGCCCGTCTGGCCGACGACGCCGCCCGCGAGGGGGTCCTCGACGTCGCCTACCGCACGGTCGACTCCCCCGTCGGTCCGCTGCTGCTCGCCGCCACCCCGCGCGGCCTGGTCCGCGTCGCCTTCGGTGTCGAGGACCACGACCAGGTCGTGGCCGACCTCGCCCAGCGGGTGGGCCCGCGCATCCTGCACGCCCCCGCACTCCTCGACGAGGCCGCCCGGCAGCTGGAGGAGTACTTCGCCCGCACCCGGACCCGGTTCGAGCTCGACGTCGACCTCGCGCTCTCCCGCGGCTTCCGCCGCGCGGTCCTCGAGCACCTCCGCACCATCGGCTACGGGCACACCGAGAGCTACACCGAGGTCGCCGGCCACGTCGGCAACCCGCGGGCGGTGCGCGCCGTCGGCTCGGCCTGCGCGACGAACCCGCTGCCGATCGTCGTGCCCTGCCACCGGGTGCTGCGCAGCGACGGCGGGGTGGGCGGCTACCTCGGCGGGCTGGCCGCCAAGGAGCTCCTCCTGGGGCTCGAGCGCGCGGCCTGACCACGCCGTGGGAGGCTCAGGCGTGGCCACGAACATCAACTGGGCAGGCAACCACGTCTACGCGGGCACCCTGGTGCGCCCCGGCTCCGTGGAGGAGGCGGCCGACGCCGTCGCGGGCGCCGTGCACGTGCGGGCGCTGGGCACCCGGCACACCTTCAACGACCTCGCCGACTCCGACGGGCTCCTCGTCAGCCTCGAGCGGCTCGCCTACCGCCACCCGCGGCTGCTCACCGAGGGCGAGAGCAGCGGGTCCGAGCCGGAGCTCGACCCGCTGACCGGCCGGGTGCGGGTCGCCGCTGCGACCCGGTACGCGGACCTCGCGCTCTTCCTCGAGGAGCGCGGGCGCACGCTGCGCAACTTCGCCTCCCTGCCGCACATCGGGGTGGCGGGTGCGGTGGCGACGGCGACGCACGGCTCGGGCGTGGACAACCAGGTGCTCGCGGCCGACGTGACCGGCCTCGAGCTCGTCGCGGCCGACGGCTCCCTGCGTACCCTGGACCGTGACGTCGACGGCGACACCTTCGACGCCGCGACCGTGTCCCTCGGGGCGCTCGGGCTGGTCCACGGGGTGACGCTGGAGACGGTCCCGGCCTTCGAGGTGGCCCAGACGGTCTACGGGCCGGTCCCCTTCGGCGGGCTCGCCGACGCCTTCGACGACGTGAGCGGCCTCGGCTACTCCGTCAGCTGCTTCACCACACTCCGGACGGAGGAGTTCGAGACCGTGTGGGTCAAGCGGACGACGGCGCAGGGTCCGGCGCCGTCGGACGTGCTCGGTGCACCCGCGCTCACCGGCGAGGCACACCCCATCCCGGGCATCGATCCCGGCAACGCGACCGCTCAGCAGGGTGTCCCCGGCCCGGCGAGCGACCGGCTGCCGCACTTCCGCGCCGACCAGCTGCCCAGCGCCGGCGCGGAGATCCAGTGCGAGTACCTCGTGCCGCGGCACAGCGCGCGGCTGGCGCTGCGGGCGCTCGCCGGCCTCGCCGAGCCGCTGGCCGGGCTCGTGCAGGTGTGCGAGGTCCGTTCGATCGGGGCGGACAGCGCGTGGATGAGCCCGATGTACGCCCAGCCCTGCGTGGCGGTCCACTTCACCCTCGTCCGGGACACCGGGCGGGTGGGCGCCGTGCTGCCGCTCGTCGACGAGGCGCTCGGGGCGCTGGGCGGGCGACCGCACTGGGGCAAGCAGTTCCGCGCCGACCCCGAGCGGGTGCGCTCGCTCTACCCACGCCGCGAGGACTTCCTCGACGTCGTCCGCCGGCACGACCCGCAGCGCAAGTTCTCCAACGCCTTCGTCCGCACCTGGATCGGCTGAGCCGCCCTCACGCGTCTGGTGCGCACGTCCGGCACTCCCGGGAGCGCCCGCACGTGCGTCGAGGCGACCGGGAGTGCGTCCCAGACGAGGGGGCCGGTGGCGAGCCGGGGGGGCGGGAGCCCGGGGGCGCTCTACTCGGTGGCCACCACGGCCCAGCCGTGCGGGGGCAGGACGACGGTGCGGCCGCCGTCGGCGAGCTCCCCCGGGCCGGCGAGCACGGTGGCGGGACCGTCCCCCGCGGCCGGGACGCCGGCGGGCAGGCCCCAGCGCACGCCGTCGTCCTCGGTGCTGAGGAGGACGACGAGCGCCTCCTCCCCGCCGCGGACGGCGTAGACCAGGAGCGGGTCGGACACGTGGAGCACCTCGAGGTCGGCGCGGTGCAGCCACGGGTGGCGGCGGCGCAGGCCGATGAGCTCCTGGTGGCGCTCGTACACCGGGCGGCCGAGCGGGCTCAGCTCCGCGGGCGAGCTGGGGAAGGGAGGACGCACCGCGTCGTCGCCGCCGGCGCGGTCCTCCTTGACGCCGGTGAAGCCGTGCTCGTCACCGGCGTAGACCGACGGGGTGCCGGGGACGGTGAACAGGACCGCGAGGGCGTGGTCGAGGTGGCGCGGGTCGGTGAGCCGGCTGGCGATCCGGGTGACGTCGTGGTTGCCGACGAAGGTCTGCGGGACGAAGGCGCGGGCGAACTCGGCGTGGCGGCGCAGCGCGTGCTCCAGCTCCCAGGCGTTGCCGTCGTTGAGGGAGCTCCACACCGCCTTCCACAGCTCGTACTGGGTGACGGCGTCCATCCCGGACTCCGCGACGATCCCCGCGTAGTCGCCGTGGATGACCTCCCCGACGACGTAGGCCTGCGGGTGGCGCTCGCGCACCCGGGACAGGACCGGCCGCCAGAACGACGGCGGGACGGCGTAGGCGGCGTCCAGGCGCCACCCGTCGGCGCCGCGGTCGAGCCAGTACGTCATCACCCGCTCGACGTACGCCGCGACGGCGGGCTCGGCGTGGTTGAGCGCGACGAGGGCGGAGTGGCCCTCGAAGTCCTCGTGGGTGGGGGTGCCGCCGCCGTCCGGCGCGTCGGGGTCGGGCCAGTGGAGGTGGAACCAGCGCGCGGCCGGGGAGGCGGGGCCCTCCGCGAGCGCCCGCTGGAACGTCGGGAAGTCCTGGCCGACGTGGTTGAAGACGCCGTCGAGGACCACGCGCAGTCCGCGCGCGTGGGCGGCGTCGAACAGCGCGACGAGGTCCGCCTCGTCACCCAGCCGTGGGTCGACCCGCAGGTGGTCGGTGGTGTCGTAGCCGTGGGTGAGGGCGTCGAAGACCGGCCCGAGGAGGATCCCCGAGGCGCCGAGCTCGACGGCGTGGTCGAGCCACGGCCCGAGGTCGGGCAGCCGGTGGGAGACCTCCCCCACGTGCTCCGCGCGCGTCGCCTCGGCGCCCAGGAAGCCCAGGGGGTACAGGTGCCACAGCACCGCGTGCTCCACCCAGTCCGGCTCTGCCACCGCTCACCACTCCCTCATCCGTGTTCGCTCCGATCTTGCCCACAGGGCCGCACGTCCCGCACGGCCGCACCCCCCGTTGCGCCGAGACAGGGGCGGGGCGGGCTGGGTCAGCTCGCCCGGGGGCGGCCGTAGGACTCGAGGAGGCGGAGCCAGACCTCGCTCATCGTCGGGAAGGCCGGCACCGCGTGCCAGAGCCTGTCCAGCGGCACCTCACCGGCGACGGCGATGGCCGCCGAGTGGAGCAGCTCGGCGACGTCCGCCCCGACGAAGGTCATCCCGACGATGACCCGCCGCTCCTCGTCCACGACCATCCGCACCCGGCCGGTGTAGCCGTCGGCGTGGATCGCCGCGCCGGAGACCGCGCCGAGGTCGTGGTCGACGACCCGCACGTCCAGCCCGGCGTCCTTCGCCGCGGCCGCCGTCATCCCCACCGAGGCCACCTGCGGGTCGGCGAAGACGACCTGGGTGCGGGCGAGGTGGTCGGCGGTGGCGGCGTGCACGCCCCAGGCGCTGTCGTCGACCCGCTGCCCCTGCGCCCGGGCCGCGATGACGTCGCCGGCGGCGCGGGCCTGGTACTTGCCCTGGTGGGTGACGGGGCTGCGGTGGTTGGCGTCCCCGACGGCGTAGAGCCACTCGACCGGCTCGCCGTCGCCGTCGAGCACGCGCAGCGTCTCGTCCACCGGCAGCCACCCGCCCTCGAGGCCGACGGACTCGAGGCCGAGGTCGGGCTGCGGCTCGCGCCCGGTGGCGACGAGGATTCTCGCGACGCGCAGGGTGGTGCCGTCGTCGCACTCGACCGCACGGTCGGCGCCGACCACGCGGACGGACGTGGCCGAGACGCCGCGGCGCACGTCCACGCCGCGCTCCTCGAGCGCGGCACGGACCATCTCCCCGGCGAAGGGCTCGTAGCCGGAGAGCAGCTCGCTGCGCACGAGCATCGTCACGCGGGCACCGAGGTCGGCGAAGCCGCCGGCGAGCTCGGAGGCCACGACGCCCCCACCGATGACGAGCAGGCTCTCGGGCACCTCGGTCGCCTCGAGCGCCTCGCGGTTGGTCCACGGCTGCGCGTCCCGGAGGCCGGGGATGTCGGGCACGACGGGCCGCGACCCGGTGCACACGGCGACGGCGTGACGTGCGCTGAGCACCTGCTCCCCGCCGTCGGGCGTCGTCACGGTCACCTGCCGCCGCCCGCTCACCCGTCCGTGGCCGCGGACGAGGTCGATGCCGGCGGACTCGAGCCACTCCAGCTGCCCGGCGTCGTCCCAGCCGCTGGTGAAGGAGCTGCGGCGGGCGAGCACCGCGGCCACGTCCAGGTCGCCGGTCACGGCCTGCCGCGCGCCGTCGACGTGCGACGCCGCCCGCCGCGCCTCCCCCGGCCGCAGCAGCGCCTTGGACGGGATGCACGCCCAGTACGAGCACTCCCCGCCCACCAGCCGGTCCTCGACGACGACGGCGGTGAGCCCGCCCTGGACGGCACGGTCGGCGACGTTCTCCCCGACCGGCCCGGCTCCGATGACGACGACGTCGTAGGTCTCGGACATCTCCGTACCCCTCTCGACAGGCCCTGTGGCGTCCCGCGACCCTACGCCCCGCCTGCTGGCCACGGCCAGAGGGCGGCCGCAGCGGTCGACCCGAGCACCCACACCCGGTCCGGCCCGGCACGACGGCCTCCCGCCGCCTACGCTCGGACCCATGTCGCCCGCACCCGACCGAGGAGCCTCATGATCGAGTTCCGCTCGGTGACCAAGCGTTTCGGGGACACGGCGGCCGTCTCCGACCTCGACCTCGTCATCCCCGCCCACCGCACGACGGTCCTCGTCGGCTCCTCCGGCTCGGGCAAGACGACCGTCCTGCGGATGATCAACCGGATGGTCGACCCCACCTCCGGGACCGTCGAGATCGACGGCACCGACGTCCGCGAGCGCGACCCCGTCCAGCTGCGCCGGGGCATCGGCTACGTCATGCAGAGCGCGGGCCTGCTCCCCCACCGCCGGGTCCTCGACAACGTCACCACCGTGCTGCGCCTCAACAAGGTGGCGAAGGCGGAGGCGCGCGAGCGGGGGCTGGAGCTCATGGGCACCGTGGGACTGGACCGCACCCTCGCCGACCGGTACCCGCGCCAGCTGTCCGGTGGGCAGCAGCAGCGCGTGGGGGTGGCCCGGGCGCTGGCCACCGACCCCAACATCCTCCTCATGGACGAACCCTTCGGGGCGGTCGACCCCATCGTGCGCAGCGAGCTCCAGGACGAGCTGCTGCGCCTGCAGCGCGAGCTCGCCAAGACGGTCGTCTTCGTCACCCACGACGTCGAGGAGGCCTTCCGGCTCGGGGACCGGGTCGTCATCCTCGAGCAGGGCGGCCAGATCGCCCAGCAGGGCACCCCCGCGGAGATCCTCGCGAGCCCTGCCTCCGACTTCGTCGCGAGCTTCATCGGCGCGGACCGCGGCCGACGGCGGCTGACCGTCGTCGAGCAGGACGGGCGGCGCCTCGCCGTCGACGCCGACGGCCGGCCCGCCGGGGTGCTGGACCACTGATGGACTGGTTCCTCGCCAACACCGGGCTCGTCGCCGAGCTCACCGTCCGTCACGCCCGCCTCTGCGTCATCCCCATCGTCCTCGGCCTCGTGCTCGCGCTGCCCCCCGGCGTCCTCGCGTGGCGCAGGCGGCGGATCCGCGGACCCCTCCTCGCGGGGGTCGGACTGCTCTACACAATCCCGTCCCTGGCCCTGTTCGTCCTCATCCCGCCGCTCGTGGGGATCAGCTTCCTGTCCGAGCTCAACGTCGTCATCGCCCTGACGATCTACGCCGTCGCGCTCATGACGCGCACCGTCACCGAGGCGCTCGACGCCGTCGACCCGGCCGTCCGGTCCTCGGCGACGGCGCTGGGCTACTCCGCGTGGGGGCGGTTCTGGGCGGTCGAGCTGCCGCTCGCCGCGCCGGTGCTCCTCGCCGGGCTGCGGGTGGTCGCGGTGAGCACCGTGAGCCTGGCGACGGTCGGCGTGCTCGTCGGCATCCGCAGCCTCGGCTACCTCTTCATGGACGGTCTCCAGCGCGGCATCGTCGCGGAGATCGTCACCGGGATCGCCGCGACCGTCCTCGTCGCCCTCGTCCTCGACGTCCTCCTCGTCCTGCTCGGACGGCTGCTGCTCCCGTGGCACCGACGCCCGCCGCGGGCGGGGCGCCGCATCCAGCTGACGGCGGCGAGCGCCGGATGAGGCTCTTCGCCGACGCCTGGGCCTGGCTCACGGCCCCCGAGCAGTGGACCGGGACGACCGTGCTCGACCGCGCCGGGGAGCACCTGCTCTACACGCTCCTCGCGCTCGTCGTCTCCGCGGCCGTCGCGATCCCGCTGGGCTACGCCGTCGGCCACACGGGGCGCGGTCGGCAGCTCGCCGTCGCACTGGCCGGCGCCGGCCGCGCCCTGCCCTCCCTCGGCCTGCTCACCGTCCTCACCCTTCTCGTCGGCGTCGGTGACGCGGCCCTCGCCGCGACCGCCGTGTTCGTCGTCCTCGCCGTCCCCTCCGTCCTCGCCGGCACCTACGCGGGCGTGGAGAACGTCGACGGCGCCGTCACGGACTGCGCCCGCGCCATGGGCATGACGCCGTGGCAGGTCCTCACGCGGGTCGAGGCCCCGCTCGGGCTGCCGCTCCTCGTCGGCGGGCTGCGCAGCGCCGCCCTGCAGGTCGTCGCGACGGCGGTGCTCGCCGCCTACGTCGGGCTCGGCGGCCTGGGCGTCTACGTCCAGCGCGGGATCGCCCTGCGCCGCTACGACGAGATGCTCGGGGGCGCCATCGCCATCGTCGCGCTCGCCGTCGTCGTCGACGCCGTCTTCGCGGTGCTCGCGCGACTCGCGGTGCGCGCAGCGGGCGAACAGGGCAGGCTCACCCTGTCGACGGAAGGACACCGATGAAGACCACCCGCGCACTCGCCGCCCTCGCCGCAGCAGCCACGCTCACCCTGGCCGCCTGCGGCTCCGACGACCCGCTCGCCGAACCGTCCGGTGAGGCGACGACGACGGACGGCGGCGGCGGCGCCGTCGTCGTCGGCTCGCAGGCCTACTACTCCAACGAGATCGTCGCCGAGATCTACGCCCAGGTGCTCGAGGACGCCGGCCTCGACGTCACGCGCCAGTTCCAGATCGGCCAGCGCGACGTCTACCTGCAGGCGATGGAGGGCGGGGAGGTCCACCTGCTGCCTGAGTACACCGGCAACCTCCTCCAGTTCTACGTGCCCGACACCGAGGCACGCAGCTCCGAGGACGTCGCCGCCGAGCTCCCCGACGCCCTCCCCGAGGGGCTGACGGTCCTCGACCACGCCGAGGCCCAGGACGCCGACTCCTACAACGTCGCCGCGGAGTTCTCCGCCGAGAACGGCATCACCAGCCTCGCGGACCTCGCCGGGTACGACGGTGAGATCGTCATCGGCGGCAACGCCGAGCTCGAGAGCCGGCCCTACGGCCCCGAGGGGCTGCGGGAGTTCTACGGCGTGGACGTCGAGTTCCTCGCCATCGGCGACAGCGGCGGCCCGCTGACCAAGGACGCCATCCGCGACGGCACCATCACGATGGGTGACATCTACACCGCCGACCCGGACCTCGCCTCGGGCGACTTCGTCACGCTCGAGGACCCGGAGAGCATGATCCTCGCGCAGAACGTCGTCCCGCTCGTGGCGACCGACCGCGCCGAGGAGCTGGCCCCCGTGCTCGACCCGGTGAGCGCCGCCCTCACCACGGAGGCGCTCATCGCGCTCAACGCGCGCAGCGTCGGGGAGCAGCTCGACTCCGCGACCATCGCCACCGACTGGCTCACCGAACAGGGCCTGGTGGGCGGGACGCCGTGAGCGCCGCCACCGACCTGCTCCTCGACGCGTACTCCCGGGTCCGGAACTCCGTCCATCGCGCCGGGGAAGGCCTGACGGCCGAGGACCTCGCGGTGCGGCTCGACCCGGACGCCAACTCGATCGGGTGGCTGCTGTGGCACCTCACCCGGGTGCAGGACGACCACGTGGCCGACGTCGCGGGCCGCGAGGAGCTGTGGACGGCCGAGGGCTGGGATGGGCGCTTCGACCTGCCCGTCAGCGGGATCGGGTACGGCCACAGCTCGGCCGAGGTGGGCGCGGTGGGCGGCTTCGGGCCCGAGCTCGTCCTCGCGTACCACGACGCCGTCCACGAGCGCACGCTCGAGTTCCTCCGCGGGCTGCGGGACGAGGACCTCGACCGGGTGGTCGACGAGAGCTGGGACCCGCCCGTCACCCTCGGGGTCCGGCTCGTCAGCGTCGTCGACGACTGCCTCGAGCACGCCGGTCAGGCCGCCTTCGTCCGCGGCGTGCTCGAGCGGCGGACCGGCTCCTAGACTCGGGCGTATGCGCTCACCGATCACCGAGGACGCCGTCGACGAGCTCGAGTTCTCCACGCCCGACCACCGGCGGGTTGCCGAGCAGCTCATCGAGTGGGGAAACCAGCCCCACCCCCGCGACGAGCTCTCCCCCCGCGAGCTGCTGACCGCGGCCGGGGAGCAGCTCGAGCTCGCCGGGGACCCGGAGGCCGCCGAGGTCGTCTACCGCCGGGCGGCCCAGGCCGAGGGGTTCAGCGAGCTCGACCCCCGGTCCCACCTCATGGCCCTCCTCCTCGAGCGCGGGGACACCGCGGAGGCCCTCGTGCTGGACACCCAGCTGCGCCGGAGCCGGCCGTCGGACGCCGCGACCTACGAGTACATGGCCGACGTGTGGGCCGACCACGGCGACGACCGCCGCGCCCTGGGCTGGGTGACGCGCGGCATCCTCGTCCACGAGGAGGGGCCGGGCTTCTCCGACACCGACTTCGCGATGCTGTGCCTCATGCGCTGGCGGATTCGCGAGCGGGAGGGGCAGGAGCCCGACAGCTACGACCTCGTGGGGATCGGGATGGACGAGCGGCTCGACCGCAGCCAGGAGGCGCACCGGCCGCACTGACGCGGGCGCCCGGCGGTCCTGCCCCCGGGCGCCGGCACCGCTCAGCACACATACTGACGACGTGACCCGCGCCCTGGACGACCTGCCGCTCGACCCGACCCGCAGTCGCGCGCCCAGCGACAGCCCCGAGCCCGCCGACCGCCAACGCGTCAAGCACGGCGGGCCGCTGTCCACAGCGGTCGTCGTCAACCCGGCGCGGGTCGAGAACCTCGACGAGCTGCGCACCTCCATCGAGACGGCACTGGCAGAGGCGGGCTGGCCGGCCCCGCAGTGGTTGGAGACGACGCCGGAGGACCCGGGGGCTGGACAGGCGCGCCAGGCGGTCGACGAGGGCGCCGAGGTCGTCTTCGTCAGCGGTGGGGACGGGACCGTTCGCTCGTGCATCGAGGGCCTCGCCGGCACGGAGGCCGCGCTCGCGGTGCTCCCCGCCGGCACGGGCAACCTGCTGGCGGCCAACCTGGGCCTGCCCGACGAGCCCACCGAGGGTGTCCGACTCGCCGTCGACCGCGGCCGTCACCTCCTCGACCTCGGCGAGGTCGAGGGCCAGCTCTTCGCCGTCATGGCCGGCATGGGTTTCGACGCGAAGCTGCTCGACGACGCCTCGACCTCGCTCAAGGCCCGCATCGGCTCACCCGCCTACGTCCTCTCCGCGCTCAAGCACCTGCGCGACCGTCCGATGCGCGTCGAGATCCGCATCGACGACGACCCGCCCCTCCGACGGCGCGCCCGCACCGTCATCATCGGCAACGTCGGCCGCCTGCAGGGCGGCGTCCGGCTCCTCGCGGACGCCGAGCCCGACAGCGGCCAGCTCGACGTCGCGATCCTCAGCCCCCGTCACCTCTCCGACTGGGTGGCCCTCACCTGGGACGTCCTGCGCCGACGCGACCGCGTGCGCCGGATGGAGGTGTTCCGGGGCTCACGCATCACGGTCACCAGCGACCGGGAGCAACCCTGCGAGCTCGACGGTGACGTCATCGAACCGCGGCGTACCCTCACGGCCACCGTGCGGCCAGGTGCGCTGTGGCTGTGCGTCTACCAGCCCGACCGCAGCCCGGACCTCGCGGAGGGCTCCCCCAAGACGCGGTAGCGCCACGCCCAGCACCCCGCCGCACGGGTCTCCCCGCGCTCGGTTGCGGTCGGCACGTTCTGGGGTTGACTGGCGCTCGTGAGGAGAGTGATCATCCCGGGCCTGGCACTGCTGGTGGCCCTGACCGCCTGCTCGGCCACCATCCCCACCGACCCGGACGGCACCCTGGACCGCGTGAGCGGTGGCGTCCTGCGGGTGGGAGTCTCCCCCAGCCCGCCGTGGACCGACCTGCCCGACGGGCCGGACGGTGAGCCAGCCGGGACCGAGGTGGAGCTGGTCGAGGAGTTCGCGGGCACGATCGACGCGGAGGTGCAGTGGGCGGCGGGCGGCGAGGAGGAGCTCATCGGCCTGCTCGAGCGCGGTGAGCTCGACCTCGTCATCGGCGGTCTCACCGCGAGGTCCCCGTGGGCGGAGAAGGCCGCGCTGACCTACCGCTACACCGAGACCACCGGACCCGACGGCGCGAAGGAGCTCCACGTCATGGCCGCGCCGATGGGCGAGAACGCCTTCCTCGTCGAGCTCGAGGGCTTCCTGCTCGAGGCGGACCTGTGAGGACCACGTTCGGGCACACCGAGCTCCCGGAGGAGCAGGAGGCCCACCTGCGCCGCGCGGTCCGGCTGGCGTGGCTGACGATCGCCTTCCTCGTCACCGCTGTCACGCTCGTCCACCTGGCGATGGGCAGCTCGCAGGCGATGAAGGCGGCGTGGGCGGAGGACCTCCTCTCCTTCATCCCGCCGATCGCCTTCCTCGTGGCGGTCCACCGCACCCGCAAGCCGCCCACGCCCGAGCACCCCTACGGCTACCACCGGGCGGTGGGCATCGGCCACCTCGTCGCGGCGACCGCGCTGATCGCCATGGGCGCCTTTCTCGTCTTCGACTCCGCCTCCGGCCTGGTCAAGGCCGAGCACCCACCGGTCGGCCTCATCGAGATCGGCGGGTACGTCGTGTGGTCGGGCTGGCTGATGATCGCCGTCCTCGCCTACACCGCCGTGCCGCCGGTCCTCCTCGGCCGGGCGAAGATGCCGCTCGCCAGGAGCCTGCACGACCGCGTCCTGTACGCAGACGCGGACATGAACAAGGCCGACTGGATGACGGCGGCCGGCGCGATCGTCGGCATCATCGGCATCGGTCTGGGCCTGTGGTGGGCCGACGCCGTCGCCGCCCTGTTCATCTCCGGCAGCATCCTGTACGACGGCGTCAGCAACATGCGGGTGGCGATCAGCGCCCTCATGGACGCGCGGGCAGAGACCTACGACGGCCACGACCCGCACCCGCTCGTGGGGCGGATCGACCAGCGCCTGCGCGAGGTGCCGTGGGTGGCGGCGGCACGCTCCCGCGTACGGGACCAGGGCCACGTGTTCCACGTCGAGTCCTTTGTCGTGCCGGTCGAGGGCCACTCCCCGACGCTCGCGGAGCTCACCGAGGCACGGGACGCCGTCGTCACGCTCGACTGGAAGATCGATGACATGGTCCTCGCCCCCGTCGAGGAGCTGCCGAAGCGGATGCTGCCGTCCGTGGCGGCGGAGGGTGCCGAGTCCGGCAACCACGACACCTCGCGCTGACGGACGACGGGCACACCTGTCGCCGCGAGGGAGTACTCTCCGCGATTGCCACGTAGTGACGTGGGCTTTGCTTAACTTTGGAGGATGCGTTGAGTAAGTCAGCTGTGGCGCCCGAGGAGCTCGGGTACGACCACGAGGAGTACATGCTCGAGCCGGTGCCGCCGACCGCCCGCCGCGGCACCTTCGGTCTCGCGATGATCTGGGTCGGTTTCGGTTTCGTCGTCACCGGCCTCGTCGTCGGTGGCCAGCTCGCCGGGCAGGGCGGCGCCCCGGGCATGCCGTTCGGTCTGGCGATGTCGACCATCGCGACCGGTGAGCTCATCCTCTTCGCGCTCACCGTGCTGCTTGGCATCCCCGCGATGCGCACCGGCTTCAACCTCGCCCTGCTCTCGCGCTTCTCCTACGGGAGCAAGGGCTTCGCCGTGCCGATGGTCGTCATGGCACTCCTCACCCTCGGCTGGTTCGCCTCGATCCTCGGCATGATCGCCGACATCTGGGGCGGTCTGCTCGGCAACCCGAGCGGGATCACCGTCATCGACCCCGCGTCCTGGGGCCGCCCCGACGTCGCGCCGGTGAGCCTCGAGGTCGTCCTCAGCTGCCTCGCCTTCGGCGCGCTGTTCACGTGGACCGCCTACCGCGGCATCGCCGCGATCGAGAAGGTCGCGATCCCCGTCGCCCCCTTCGTCCTCGTCGTCTCCCTCGGCGTCGGCGCCGGGATGCTCGCGGACAACGGCGGGTGGGGTGCGATGGTCGAGTCGGCCTCGTCCCAGTCCGGGCTCGGTTTCGGCTCCGGTGTGACGATCGTCGTCGGGGCGTGGATCGCCGGCGCGATCATGGGCGCCGACATCATGCGCTACGCGAAGAACGTCGGCGCCGTGCTCATCGGCGCCGGCGCCTGCTTCATCCTCACCAACCCCGTCCTCAACGTCGTCGGCTACGTCGGCGCCGTCTCGACCGGTGACTCGAACTTCGTCAACTGGATGTACGACCGCGGCATCCTCCTCGCGATCATCGGTGTCCTCGTGTGGACGACGTCCCTGTGGACGACGAACAACTCCGAGCTGTACTCCAACTCGCTGTACACCGGCCCGGCGCTCAACGCCTTCGGGGTGCGGGTCAAGCGGACGAAGATCGTCCTCGTCGTCGGCGTGCTCGGCACGGTCCTCGGCTCGCTCGCCTTCTACCAGCTCTTCTTCGTCGACTTCATCACCGTGCTCGGCGCCGCGTTCGTCCCGCTCGTCGGGCCGATCCTCGCCGACTACTACCTCCTGCGCCGCCACGAGTTCACCGCCGAGTCCTACCGCCGCCAGCCCGCGCTGCGGTGGCCCGGCATCATCTCCTTCGTCGCCGGGGCGACCCTCGGGCTCCTGTTCCAGTACGCCTGGCCGCTGCCCTTCGGCTTCTCCTCCGGCATCGCGGCGCTCCTCATCACCGTGGTCCTCCACATCGTGCTCCACTACGCGCTCCGCGGCCGGACCTCCGGCCCCGTGGAGGACGTGACGGGCGAGCCCGTGAGCACCCCCGCACGCTGACCGATCGACGAGAGGACTCACCCATGGCCAAGGACATCAAGGTCTGCATCGGCGTCCATGTCGACGCCGTCGCCGGCTGGCTCGGCTCCTACGGCGGGCAGGACTCGCCCAACGACATCCAGCGCGGCATGTTCGCCGGCGAGGTGGGCGTGCCCCGACTGCGCCGGATGCTCCAGCAGCGGGAGCTGCCCGCCACCTGGTTCGTCCCCGGACACTCGGTCGAGACGTTCCCGAGGGAGATCGGCGACGTCGCCGCGGCCGGGTTCGAGATCGGCTGCCACGGGTACAGCCACGAGAACCCGGTGGCGATGACCGCGCAGCAGGAGGCGGACGTCCTCGGGCGGTCGGTCGAGCTCGTCAAGGACCTCACCGGCAGCGCCCCGCGGGGCTACGTGGCGCCCTGGTGGGAGATGAGCGAGCGCACGGCTCAGCTCCTGCTCGACAACGGGTTCTCGTACGACAACTCCCAGAGCTACGACGACTTCAGCCCGTACTACGCGCGGGTCGGTGACACCTGGACGCACGTCGACTACTCCCGGGACGCCGCCGAGTGGATGAAGCCGCTCGTGCGCGGGCGTGAGGTCGACCTCGTGGAGATCTCGGCGAACTGGTACGTCGACGACCTGCCGCCGATGATGTTCGTCAAGGCGAGTGCCAACTCCCACGGGTTCGTCGCCCCGCAGGTCGTCGAGCAGCTGTGGAAGGACCAGTTCGACTGGGTCTACCGGGAGATGGACTACGGGGTCTTCCCCTTCACGATCCACCCCGACGTGTCCGGACGGCCGCAGGTGCTGCTCATGCTCGAGCGCATCTTCGACTACATCTCCGGCCACGGCGGCGTGGAGTGGCTGACCTTCGACGAGGTGGCCACCGACTTCCGTCGCCGGGTGCCGTTCTCCGGCTGACCCGCACCTCACGGCCGGCAGGGCCCGGGCTCGTCACGAGCCCGGGCCCTGCGGCGTCTACGCCCCGGTCGGCAGCCCGCGGGCGTTGGGGACGGTGTGCGTCATCTGCAGGCCGGTGACGTCGCGCGGCCCGTTGCTGCCGAGGTTGCGCGCACGCTCGAGCTCCTCCTCCGTCAGCCGCTGGCGAGGCAGCGGCTCGAGGTGACGGACGTCGTCGGCGGTGATGCCCAGGCCCTCCCCGACGCGCCGGCCGAGCTCGTCGTCGCACATGAAGAAGTGCCAGACCATGCGCTCCTGGACACCGCGGGATGCCTGACCGATGTTGTCGACGAAGTTCTTGACGAGGTCGTCCTGCTCCCACGCCTCCATGAGCTGGAAGCGCTGGCCGGGCTGCTCGTAGTCGTTCGTGCGCTCCAGCTGGGCGCGGGTGAGGCGGCCGCGCAGCTCGGGGCCGACCTCCTCCTCGCGCGCGTGGATGGTCGACTCGCGCAGCCCGCCGTCGTGGGATGGCTCGTAGTTGATGTGCGCGTTGCCGGTCGGGTCCTGGTGGAAGGCCATCTGCCCGTCGCGCTGGTTCGTGCGCACCGGCACCCTCGGGGAGTTGACCGGGATCTGCAAGTAGTTCGTGCCCACCCGGTAGCGCTGGGTGTCGGAGTAGGAGAAGGTCCGGCCCACGAGCATCTTGTCGTCGGAGAACTCCAGGCCGTCGACGAGGACGCCGGTGCCGAAGGCGATCTGCTCGTTCTGGGTGTGGTGGTCGGTGATGTTCTCGTCGAGCACCATCGTCCCGACCTTGCGCGGCGGGAACTCGTTCTCCGGCCACACCTTCGTGTCGTCCAGCGGGTCGAAGCTCAGCTCGGGGTGCTCGCCGTCGGACATGATCTGGACGAGCAGGTCCCACCTGGGGTGGTCGCCGCGGTCGATGGCCTCGTGGAGGTCGAGGGACGCGTGCCCGGTGTCGTGGGCCTGGACGGCGGCGGCGTCCTCCTCGGTGAGCGACCGGACGTCCTGGTGCGGCATCCAGTGGTACTTGACGAGGACGCTCTCCCCCTCGGCGTTGACCCAGCGGTAGGTGTTGACGCCGAAGCCCTGCTGGTGGCGGTAGGTGGCGGGGATCCCGCGCGGTGAGAAGAGGTTGACGAGCATGTGCATGGACTCCGGCGTCTGGGACATGAAGTCGAAGATGCGGGCCGGGTCCTGCCGGAACGTCACCGGGTCGGGCTTGAGGGAGTGGATGACGTCGGGGAACTTGATGGCGTCGCGGATGAAGAACACCCCGAGGTTGTTGCCCACGAGGTCCCAGTTGCCGTCCTCGGTGTAGAACTTGATCGCGAAGCCGCGGGGGTCACGGGAGGTCTCGGAGGAGTCGCGCCCGCCGATGACGGTGGAGAAGCGGATCGCGAGGGGCGTGCGCTTGCCGGCCTCCTGGAACAGCTTCGCGCGGGTGTACCTCGCGATCGGCTCGTCACCCCACTGGCCGGTGGCCTCGAAGTACCCGAAGGCGACCTTGCCCCGGGCGTGGACCACGCGCTCGGGGATCCGCTCCCGGTCGAAGTGGGAGATCTTCTCGAGGAACTGGTAGTTCTCCAGGGTGGCCGGCCCGCGTGAGCCCACCGTCCGGGTCTGCTGGTTGTTGGCCACCGGGTGGCCCTGGCGGGTGGTGAGCTCGTCGCGCTGCTCGTGGTCGGTCATCGCTCTCTCTTTCCGGGAGCCGGGCCACGGCACGGGGACCGCGCCGTGCGGCCCACGGTCCGACGCGCTGCCCCCAGGCCGTACGGACGTGTCGGTCCAGGCTGGCACGGGCATCCGCGCCCCGCCCGTCGGCCACGACGGCGCCAGCCGGGCGCCGGCTCAGTCCGTGGCGGCCGGTTGGTGGTCGCGGCGGGCAGCGCGGTCGAAGATCGCCAGGACGTCGACCGGCCCGTGCTCGGCCCCGAGGGCGTGCGGCAGCATCGTGGGGAACTCGGCGGCCTGGTCGGCCCCCAGGCGGTAGCGGCGCTCGCCGAGCAGAAGGACGGCGGTGCCGGACAGGACGACGAGCCACTCCTGACCGGCGTGCGCGCGCATCCTCGCCGGGTCGGGCGGGACGGTGAGCCGCTGCCGGACGACGCTCAGACCCGGCTGGGCACGGACGGGCCAGCGCCGCCAGCCGTGCGGGTCGACGACGGGGCTGACGACGACGTCCTCGACGTCGCTCGCGACGAGCTGGTCCAGGGTCGTGTCCAGCGCGCGCGCGAGCCCGACGAGCTGGTCCAGCGCGAGGCGACGCTGGCCGTTCTCGATGCGCGAGAGCGTGGAGGGGCTGAGGCTCGAACGACGGGCGAGCTCGTCGAGGGACCAGCCGTGGGCCAGGCGCAAGGCGCGCACCCGCTTGCGCACGAGGCCTTCGGCGGCACCAGTCTCTTGCTCCATACGCAAGAGGCTATGTCCCCAACGCAAGCCATGGCTACGGTCGGGGCAGCGGGCCCGGCCGAGGCCCACCGAAGGAGAGTCATATGTCTGCCGACACCCTGCCCGACCGCACCGTGGACGCCGTCGTCATCGGCGGCGGGGCCGCCGGGCTCAACGGCGGGCTCATGCTCGCCCGCTCGCGCCGCTCCGTCGTCGTCATCGACGGCGGGACGCCGCGCAACGCCCCCGCCGAGGCCGTCCACGGGCTGCTCGGCCTGGACGGCACGCCGCCCGCCGAGCTCTACCGCCGCGGCCGCGAGGAGGTGCGCGGGTACGGCGGCACGGTCGTCACCGGGACGGTCGCCGCCGCGTCTGCGACCGAGCCCTCCCCCGAGGGGGATCTGCGCTTCTCCGTCACACTCACCGACGGCCGCGAGCTGACCGCTCGCCGCCTGCTCGTCGCGACCGGGACGCGCGACGTACTCCCCGACGTCCCCGGCCTCGCGGCCCACTGGGGGCGCGGCGTCGTCCACTGCCCCTACTGCCACGGCTGGGAGGTCCGCGACGAACCGATCGGCATTCTCGCCGTCGGGCCGGTCTCCACCCACCAGGCCCTCCTGTTCCGTCAGCTCACCGACGACGTCGTCTACTTCACCCGGCGCACCGAGCTCGACCGTGAGGCCCGTGCGCGCCTGGACGCGCTCGACGTCCGGGTCGTCGACTCGGACGTGGAGGAGGTTCTCACCGCGGCCGACGGCGGCATCGAGGGCGTGCGCCTGTCCGACGGGAAGGTCGTCGCCCGTCGCGTCCTCGCGGTCGGATCCACGCTGGCGCCGCGCATGCAGGGACTGGAGGCGCTGGGTCTCACCCTGGAGGACCTGCCGCACGGGGTGGGCCGCCGGGTCGTCTCGGGGGTGGCGGGGTCCACCGAGGTGCCGGGTGTGTGGGTGGCGGGCAACGTCACCGACCCGATGGCCCAGGTTGGCGCGTCCGCGGCGGCCGGCGCAATGTCCGGCGCCCATATCAACGCCCACCTCGCGGCCGCCGACGCCGACGCCGCGCTGGCCGCACGGATCGTCGGCGCCGGGCGATAGGCAGCGGCACCCGCCAGGGCCAGGGCACAGCGCCCACCCAGCGGCCGAGTGCCACCGGGCAGCAGCGTCGTCAACGCGACATCCGCGGATCGCTCGTCGGGTCGGGGTACTGCGCGGGACACCCGGCCGTGGCGGCGTCGGGCCGGAGCTCGAAGTGCCAGGACTCGTTGGCGTACACCTGGCACAGGCCGTAGGAGGCGCCGAACCGGGAGAGCCAGTCGATCGCGTCGTAGGGGGCGATGTCGACCGCCTCCCCGCTGACGTGGAGCGATGTCTCGGGCGTGGCGACCCACCGGGCGGCCTCGGCCTCGGAGCCGTACGTGCCGACCGCCTGCTCCAGGAGGTGGTTCTGGTAGGCGGCCGAACGCCATCCGCTGCTGACCTGGATCTCGATCTCCGCGTCCGCCGCGTCCGCCGTCGCCTGCCGCAGGGCATCCGCGAGGGCGGGGTCGAGGTTGCCGATCCCCGCGAGGTTCTCGTCGAGGACCGTCGCACCATGGGGAAGGCGTCCGTCAGCCTCGGTCGGCCCGCCCGGACCGACTCGATCGCGCACCTGGCCCGACGGGCCGGGCGTCGTCGTGGGCACCGCCTGACATCCGGCCGTCACGACGGCCAGGCAGACGACGAGCGCAAGCGCGCGGCGCGGTGGTCCTTTCCTGCCGCTCGCGGGCGGTCGAGGGGGCGCGTTGAGAATCATGGCTCCATCCCAGCGAGGCACCCGTTGTCGACCCGTATGCAGTTCTCGATACGTTCGCGATACCCCCCGGCTCGTACCATCGCGAGGGTGCGTGTGCTGATCCTCGAGGACGAGCCCTACCTGGCCGAGGCCGTGCGCGACGGTCTGCGCCTGGAGGCGATCGCGGCCGACGTCGCCGGTGACGGTGCGACCGCCCTGGAGCTGCTGACCGTCAACTCCTACGACATCGCCGTCCTCGACCGCGACGTCCCCGGCCCGTCCGGTGACGAGGTCGCGCGCCGCATCGTGGCGACGGCCAGCGGGATGCCCATCCTCATGCTCACCGCGGCCGACCGGCTCGATGACAAGGCCTCGGGGTTCGAGCTCGGTGCTGACGACTACCTCACCAAGCCCTTCGAGCTGCGCGAGCTCGTGCTCCGCCTCCGCGCGCTCGACCGCAGGCGGGCGCACCACCGGCCGCCGGTGCGGGACCTCGCCGGCCTGCGGGTGGATCCCTTCAGACGCGAGGTCTTTCGCGACGGCCGATACGTCCCACTCACCCGTAAGCAGTTCGCCGTCCTCGACGTCCTCGTCGCTGCGGGCGGTGGTGTCGTCAGCGCCGAGGAGCTCCTCGAACGCGCGTGGGACGAGAACGCCGACCCGTTCACCAACGCCGTACGCATCACGGTCTCGGCGCTGCGCAAACGCCTCGGCGAGCCGTGGGTCATCACCACGGTCCCCGGTGCGGGGTACCGCATCGACTCCGGTGCGCAGCCTGGAGGGGACCGCGGTGACGGGTAGGGCAGGCGGGATGAGCGCCCGGCTCAGGCTCACCCTCAGCTACGCCGGGTTCCTCGTGCTCGCGGGCACGTTGCTGCTCGCGGTCGTGTGGGTGTTCCTGCTCCGCTACGTGCCCGACGGCACGATACGGACGCAGGCCGGCTTCGTCCCCAACCGCTCGGACCTGGTCGACGCGTTCGTGCCCAACGCGGCGCTCGCGCTGCTGTTCCTCCTCGTCCTCGGCATCGTCGGCGGATGGCTTCTCGCCGGCCGGATGCTCGCACCGCTGCACCGGCTCACGGAGGCCACGCGGACCGCTGCCACGGGTGACCTCTCGCACCGGGTCCACCTCGAGGGGCGGAAGGACGAGTTCCGGGAGCTGGCGGACGCGTTCGACGACATGCTCGGCCGGCTCGAGGCACACGTCGCCGCGCAGCAGCGGTTCGCTGCCAACGCCTCCCACGAGCTCCGCACGCCGCTGACGATCACGCAGACCCTCCTCGACGTCGCCCGCAAGGACCCGCACCATGACGGCGCGCAGCTCCTCGACCGTCTCAGCGCGGTCAACGGCCGGGCGATCGACCTCACCGAGGCGCTGCTGCTGCTCAGCCGCTCCGACCGGCGCACCGGGGAGCCGGTCGACCTGTCCCTCCTCGCCGAGGAGGCCGGCGAGACGCTGCTCCCGCTGGCCGAGAAGCACGGCCTCGTCCTCGAGACGTCGGGGGACGCCAGCCCGACGACCGGTTCACGGGCTCTCCTGCTGCAGATGACCATGAACCTCGTGCACAACGCCATCGTGCACAACACCTCCGGACGTGGAGCCGTGTGGGTCAGCACCACCGCTCACCGGGGAGTCGCGACGCTCACCGTCGAGAACACCGGGGAGGAGATCAACGCGGACGCGGCCTCGACCCTCACCGAGCCTTTCCACCGCGGCGGCGGGCGCACGCGCACCGGCGACCACGCCGGCGTCGGCCTCGGCCTGGCCATCGTCGAGACGATCGTCCGTTCGCACGACGGGACGCTCGTCGTCTCGCCGCGCCCCTCCGGCGGACTGCACGTCACGGTCCGACTACCGGCCGTCGACGGAGACGACTGAGGCGCGGCACCGTCCGGTGCCGCGCCTCAGGGCCGATGGTGGAGCTAGGGGGATTCGAACCCCCGACCTTCTCATTGCGAACGAGACGCGCTACCAACTGCGCCATAGCCCCATGCTCGGTCGAGCGGTGCCCACTTTAGCACCGCCGTCGGGAGGGAGTGAACCCGGCCCCGCGTTGACGTGGGTCACAGGATCGACGGGCCGGGCGCCGCGTCGCGCAGTACGTTGAGGGGCGCCACTACCCCCGACGACGAGGACGCCATGACCTACCACGTGGACTCCGAGGTCGGCCGCCTCCACGAGGTGATCCTCCACCGGCCCGGACTGGAGATGCGCCGCCTCACCCCCCAGAACCGCGAGGAGCTGCTCTTCGACGACATCCTGTGGGTCGAGCGCGCCGAGGAGGAGCACGACGCCTTCGCCCGGGCGCTGCGTGACCAGGGCGTCGCGGTCCGCTACTTCACCGACCTCCTGCGCGAGACCCTCGCCGTCCCGGCCGCGCGGTCCCTCATCGTCGAGCAGACCTTCGGCCCCGCGCTCCTCGGTGCCGCCGGCGTCCAGCCCGTCCTCGACATGGTCAACACCCTCGACGACGGCGAGCTCACCACCCTGCTCGTCGGCGGCCTCACCAAGCGCGAGCTCCTCGAGCGGATCGACGAGCCCCGTTCGGTCGCGCTGCACGTCCTCGCGCAGGACGAGTTCGTCGTCCCGCCCCTGCCCAACCACCTCTACGCGCGCGACGCCTCCGCGTGGGTGTACGACGGCGTGGGGGTGAGCAACATGCGCAAGCGCTCGCGCCTGCGTGAGTCCCTCCACTACCAGGCGGTCTACCGCTTCCACCCCGACTTCAGGGGCGTGGACTTCCACCTGTGGAGCGGGGCCGGCGGACGCACCGGCATCAACGTCGAGGGCGGGGATGTCCTCGTCCTCGGCCGCGGCGCCGTCCTCGTCGGGATGAGCGAGCGCACCACACCGCAGGGGGTGGAGCGCGTCGCCCAGCGCCTCTTCGAGACGGGCTCGGCGACGCAGGTGGTCGCCCTGGCCCTGCCGCACGAGCGGGCCTTCATGCACCTGGACACCGTGATGACGATGGTCGACGACCACACCTTCACCGAGTACGCCGGGCTCGGCGCGCTGCCCTCCTACCGGATCACCCCCGGGGACGCCGACGGCGAGCTCGTCGTCACCGACCACCCGCCCGAGGAGATGCACGCGTCGATCGCCCAGGCCCTGGGTGTGGACTCCCTGCGCATCCTCACCCCGGCGCAGGACTCCCTCAGCGCGGAGCGGGAGCAGTGGGACGACGCCTGCAACGTGCTGGCGCTCGCGCCGGGCGTCGTCGTCGCCTACGAGCGCAACACGACGACCAACGCCTACCTGCGCTCCCACGGTGTCGAGGTCATCGAGGTGCCGGGCTCGGAGCTCGGCCGCGGGCGGGGTGGGCCCCGGTGCATGAGCTGCCCGACCATCCGCGACGGCATCTGACCGACCCGCACCCCGCCTCCACCTCGGCGAGTACGCACAAACGGTCACCGGCGCCGCCTCACGGGGCGGTCGCGGTGACCGCCAGTGCGTGCTCGGGGAGAGGAGGCGTCAGGCGCCGACGGCGCGGCGGCGGGCGAGGACGGAGTCGAGGTCCAGGCCCCGGGCGGGCAGCGCCTCGGCCGCGGGGGTGGCCTCGGGCTCCGGGTCGGCGACGGGCGCGTAGGGCGAGCCGGCCAGTCCGGAGACGACGACCACGGGCTCGGCGGGTGCCGCGGGCTCCGCGGGCGCCTGCTCGGCGACGGGCTCGGGCTGGGGCGCCTCGTAGGGCGCGATGTCCCGGCGCGGTGCCGAGGCCTTGAGCGTGTAGGTGGGGACGGGCACCTGGACCGGGGTCCAGCTGCGGGCGACCGGCTGCTCGGCGGGCGCGGCGGCCTCGGTCGCCCCCTCGACGACGGCGGTGGCCGCGGTCTCGGGCACCGGCTCGGCGGACGTGGGTGCCTCGGCCGGCTCCTCGGTGGCGGCAGGCTCAGCCTGCGGGACGGCTGCGCTCGACGCCGCCGACCCCGCCGGACGGGCGGAGGGTGCCGGTCGGCTGCGCGGGGCGGGCCGCACCTCGAGGCGGGCCATGGCGGCGCGGTCGGCCGAGGTGCGCCGGGCGGCGACCTTCGCGGCACGGCGGCCGAGCACGAGGACACCGGCGAGCAGGACGGTCGGCACGACACCGAGGGCGATCGGCAGGCTGCCCAGGCCGAAGCCGAGCCAGCCACCGACGCTCGCGAGGAGCAGCACGACCGTGAGGACGAGCCGGCGCTTGGCGGCGGCCTTGCGACGGCTGATCTCGGCGGCGCGCGCCGCGCGCAGCTGGGCCAGTCGCCGCGCCTCGGCGGCGGCCCGCTCGCTGGGGGTGGTGGGCCTGTTCACGGCGGGTGCCTCCGTTCGTCGTCGTGGATCGTGGAGGTACGGCCTGCTCTCCCGGGTCCCGTGGTGCTCCCCGGGCGACGACCGCCTCGCCGTCGCCCCGGTGGCCACCACGCGCAGCGTGCCGGAGAAGCGGTCCTCAACCCGTGACTCCGCCAGCTGGTGACGGCTGTGCACGAGGTGGGGGACCAGGTACCCGAACAGGATGAGGGCTAGTCCGACGACCACCCACCCCTGAACATCCACAGGCACGAAACTATCCGGGCGGCGCACCGCCGCCGGGATCGTCGGCGGCGTGTCTCCCGCGCGTGCGGGTCCACCGCTCGAGGAGCCCCTCGGGGACCTCCTCGGTGACGAGCGCGAAGGTGCGGTGGTCGCGCCAGTCGCCGTCGATGTGGAGGTAGCGCTCACGCAGCCCCTCGTCGCGGAAGCCGAGCTTCTCCACCACCCGCAGGCTCGCCGTGTTCTCGGGCCGGATGTTGATCTCGATGCGGTGCAGCCGCAGGACGGTGAAGCAGTAGTCGGCGGCGATCGCGACGGCGGTCGGGGTGATCCCGCGCCCGGCGACGTGCTGGCTCACCCAGTACCCGATCGAGGCCCCGCGCAGCGCCCCGAGGATGATCGAGGAGACCGACAGCTGACCCACGAGCTCGCCGTCGGCCTCGATGACGAAGGTGAGCGCCTCACCGCGCCTGCCCTGGCGGCGACTCTGCGCGACGTAGTCGCGGAAGCCCACGGGCGGCGCCGGGACGGGGCTCGTCGCCTCCCACGGACGCAGCCACTCGACGTTCTCCCGGCGCACCCGCTCCCACGCGGCGCGGTCGTTGTAACGGAGCAGTCGCAGCCGGACGCCCTCGTGCTCCAGCATCAGCCGTCCAGCAGCAGGCAGGAGAGCGCGGTGCCCTCGGTGACGTCGGTGAGGTCCTCCGGTACGACGGCCAGCGCGTTGGCGCGGGCAAGCGCGCTGAGGAGGAGCCGGCTCGGGGAGCCGACGGGCGTGGCCCGGTAGCCCTCGCGGGGGGACCCGGCGAGCGTGACGCGGACGAACTCGCGCCGGCCGGCCGGCGAGTACCAGCCGGTGCTCGCCGTCGCCGTCACGGTGGGGCGGTAGAGGTCGGTGTACCCGGCCATCGACAGCACCGCCGGGCGCAGGAAGACCTCGTAGGCGACCTGCGCCGCCACCGGGTGCCCCGGCAGCGCGAAGATGGGAGTGCCGTCCCCGATGTGGCCCAGTCCCAGCTGGCGGCCGGGCCACATGGCGACATTGTCGAAGCGCACCGTCCCGAGCGGGGCGAGCACCTCCTTGACGGTGTCGTTGGAGCCGTGGCTCAGCCCGCCGGTGGTGACGACGAGGTCGGCGCGCACGAGCTGGTCCTCGAGGGTCTCGCGCAGCGGTCCGCGCTGGTCCGGGACGGCCGCCACCCGGTAGGTGGCGGCGCCGGCGTCGTGCAGCGCGGCGGCCAGGGCGTGCCCGTTGGCGTCGTACACCTGCCCGGCGGCGGCCGCCTGACCCGGTTCGACGAGCTCGTCACCGACGGAGATCACGACGACGCGCGGGCGCGGGTGCACCGTCACACGGCCGCGACCGACGGCGGACAGGAGCGCGACCTGCCGGGCCCCCACCCGCTCGCCCGCCGGGAGGACGACCTCCCCGGCGCGGACGTCCTGGGCGCGCCGGTTGACGTTCTCCCCCACGGCCGCGGCCGTGCGGACCTCGACCTTCGCCGTGCCGCGGTCGGTCTGCTCGACCGGCACGACGGCGTCGGCCTCCACCGGCAGCGGCGCACCCGACGCGATGCGCACGCAGACGCCGGCGGGCAGGCGGGTGCGCTCGACGCTCCCGGCCCGGACCTCGTCGAGCACCCGCAGGGTCACCGGCGCCGACGGCGTGGCGGTGGCGACGTCACCGGCCCGCAGCGCGTAGCCGTCCAGCGCGGCGACGTCCGCGAGCGGCAGGTCGCGGGGAGCGAGGACGTCCTCGGCGAGCACGCACCCGACGGCGTCGGCGAGCACCACCTCGAGGGGCGGCTGTGGGCCGACCGCCGCCAGACAGGCGGCGAGGTGCTCCTGGACGCTTCTCACCGGGGGTGGCTCGCGGCGGGGTCGGAGCTGAGCTCGACGTGCCGGCCCGCGACGAACTGCTCGAGCCAGGCGGAGAAGTCCGGCCCGAGGTCCTCGCGGTCGACGGCGAGCTGGACGACGGCCTTGAGGTAGTCGAGCTTGTCACCGGTGTCGTACCGGCGGCCGCGGAAGACGACGCCGTGGACGCCGCCGCCCTCGCTCGCGGGCATCCGGGCGAGGGTCTGCAGGGCGTCGGTCAGCTGGATCTCGTTGCCGCGGCCGGGCTCGGTCCCCTCCAGGACGTCGAACACGGCCGGGGACAGCACGTAGCGGCCGATGACGGCGAGGTTCGAGGGCGCCTCCTCCACGGGGGGCTTCTCGACGAGCTCGGTGACGGTGACGACGTCGCCGTCGGGGATCCCCGCGAGGGAGACGGGCTCGACGGCGGCCGCGCCGTAGAGGTTGATCTGCGAGGGCTCGACCTCGAGCAGCGCGATGACGGAGCCGCCCAGGCGCTGCTGGACGTCGATCATCGTCGGCAGGATCGGGTCGCGGGCGTCGATGAGGTCGTCCCCGAGCAGCACCGCGAAGGGCTCGTCGCCCACGTGCTCACGCCCGCACAGCACGGCGTGGCCCAGGCCCTTGGGCGTGCCCTGACGGACGGCGTGGATGTCGGCGAGGGCGGTGGGACGGCGGACCTCGGCGAGGCGGTCCTCGTCGCCTTTGGCCTCCAGCGCCGCCTCGAGCTCGACGTTGCGGTCGAAGTGGTCCTCGATCGCGGACTTGCCACGGGCGGTGACGAGGAGGACGTCCTCGATGCCTGCCGCGGCGATCTCCTCGACGACGTACTGGATCGCGGGCCGGTCGACGACCGGCAGCATCTCCTTGGCCACCGCCTTGGTGGCGGGCACGAAACGGGTGCCGAGCCCGGCGACCGGGACGACAGCCTTGAGGACCGGGGTGAAGCTCTGCTCTGTCATGCCCGAAGGCTACCGAGCACGCGCCGGGTCCGCCGGAGGGAGGCGCGGCGCCCCCACGGACGGGCCCCGGCGTGGAAGACTGGACACATGTCGACGGCGATCCGCTTCCCCAGCACGGCCGGACTGGAGCTGGAGGACGCGAAGAGCGCCCTGCGCGAGACCGTCCGGACGTCCCGGGCGGCACGCTCCCCGCGTCAGCGTGAGGAGGCGGCTGCGGCCTTCGCCGAGCACGGCGTCCAGGCGGTGGGCGGTGCCCGCTGCGTCGCCGCCTACGTCTCCGCGTCCACCGAGCCGGACACGAGCCTCCTCATCGACGCCCTCCAGGAGCGCGGGATCCGGCTCCTGCTCCCCGTCCTCGGCCCGGGGCTCGCGCGCTGCTGGGGGGAGTACACGAGCCGCGAGCACCTGGCGCAGCGCGCGCCCGGCCGCCCGCTCGAGCCGGAGGGCGAGGTGCTCCCCCCGGAGGCGCTGGCCGAGGCGGAGGTCGTCATCGCCCCGGCCCTCGCCGTCGACCGGAGCGGGATCCGGCTGGGGCAGGGTGGGGGCTGGTACGACCGGGCGCTCCTCCATCGCGCGCCCGACGCCCCGGTGCTCGCGATGGTCCACGAGGCCGAGCTCATCGTCGACGCCCACCTGCCACGCGCCGAGCACGACATCCCCGTGGACGCCGTCATCACCGAGGAGCGCTGGTTCCTCATCGACGGCTCCCCCTTCGCCCACACCCCCACCCCCTGACCCCCACAACTTCGCAATTGGTGGGTTGCCTGACGCCTCAGGGCCCTCTGGGCGTCACCCAGGTGACCAACTGCGAAGTTTTCGGGGGTGGGAGGCGGGGCGCGCGTCAGCCGGGGTGGCGCAGGGTGCGGGTGCTCGCCGCGGCCTCGTCGACCGCGGCGCGGCTGAAGGGCCAGGGGAAGGCCTCGCCAGCGGCCCATGCCCCCAGCTGGTCGGCGTAGTGGTCGTCGGCCGGGTGCCCGGAGACGCCGGTGAAGTTCACCCACAGGGACCGGTCGAGGTCACCCAGCTCGACGGCCATGCGCATCGAGGGCACGCTCGTCACCCGGTAGTCCCGCCGGCCCTCCACCTCGGCGCTCGCGTCCCAGCCGGTCGCGTTGACGATGCTCGAGCCACCGCCCACACCCACGGGGCTCGGGTTGGCGAACCACGAGACCGGCGCCGGCACGCCGTCACCGAGCACGGGGTGCTGGGGGGCGGCGACGTGAAGCCGTGACCACTGCCAGTCCTCGGGGTTCTTGCCCAGCGTCTGGGTGAGCTCGTTGCGGGCGGCGACGAGCGCCTGGAGGAGGATCTCGTCGCGGCTCTCGACGAGGTTGATCGTCCGCCGGTCGTCCCACCACGCGTTCGTCGGGTCCTCGAGGAGCCGGTCGACGACGACGAGCCACCGGCTGCCGCCGTCGGGGGCGAGCGTGGCGGGCAGGTCGTCGGCGAAGGTGAGGTCCAGGAGGTTCGCCCAGACGGCGGCGAAGTAGGCGGCGGCAGCGGAGTCACCGCTCTGCTGGTAGCCGTCCGCGGCCCACTCCTCGAGGAGGTCGACGGCCTCGCGGACGAAGGCGTCGGGGACCGTGACATCGAGCAGCGCCGGCACGAGGTGCTCGGCGTAGGCGCTGGCCTCGTCGTTCATCGCCGCGTTGGCCCACTCGGCGTCGATCGCGGTGCCGTCGGCGATGGCCCCGGAGATGAGCTCGCGCAGCCGCTGGGAGCGGAAGCCGTAGTCCCAGTCGCCGGTGAGGAAGGGGCCCTGGCCGGCGGGGAGCACCGCCTGGTTCGCCGCGACGATGAAGCCCTCCTCCGGGTTGAGCGCGCTCGGCATGTCGGCGGCGGGCACGTAACCGGCCCAGTCGTAGCGTCCGTCCCAGCCGGGGCGGGGCCAGCTGCCGTCGGAGGGGACCGGGCCGTCCGCGACCGCCTGCCGGACCGGGACGCGGCCGGGGGCCTGGTAGCCGATGTCGCCGTCGGTCGTGGCGAAGACGATGTTCTGCGCGGGGACCTCGAACAGGGCGGCCGCCGCGGCGACGTCCTCGGCGTTCGTTGCGCGGTTGAGCGCGAAGATCGCGTCCCCGGTCCGGCCGGGGGTCAGCGCCGTCCACGACATCGCCACCGCGTAGCCCCCGAACCCGGGGGAGGGCGAGCCGTCGGGCACCGGGGAGCTGTTCGCCGCGGCGGTGTCGGGCAGGATCCCCGAGACGATCGGCCCGTGGGAGGTGGCCGCGACGGCGAGGGACACGTCCGTGCCGCCGTTGACGGCGATCGTCTCGGTGCGCCGGGTGAGCGGGACGCGCTCGTCCCCGCGGAGGTAGGTGCCGTCGTCGTAGACACGCTCGAGGAAGAAGTCGACGACGTCCGCTCCGAGGTTCGTCAGCCCCCACGCCAGCTCGGCGTTGTGCCCGATGATGACGCCGGGCATGCCGGCGAAGTCGAAGCCCGCGACGTCGAAGGTGCACAGGGTGGTGATCTCGCGGCAGTGCAGGCCCACCTGGTGCCAGATGCCCGGGGCGCTGATGCCGAGGTGCGGGTCGTTGGCGAGCACCGGCAGCCCGGTGGCGGTGTGCTCCCCGGACACGACGAAGGAGTTCGAGCCGATGCCCTCGCCCTCACCGAGGAGGCGCGGCGTGGCCTGGACGGCGGCATGGGCGCTCTCCACGGCGTCGGCGACGCCGGCGGGCGCGGGCCAGGAGGCGTCCTCGACGGTGGCCTCGGGGTCGGTCGCGTCGGGCGGCGGGATGATCGGGAGGTTCTGCGCCTCGGGGTAGGCCGGGTAGATCTGCCCGACGCGGGAGATGTCCCCGCCGAGGGCGCGGACCGCGGTGGCGCGGCCCAGCTCGTCGTCGACGTTCGCGGCCAGGTCCCAGGCCATCGCCTTGAGCCAGGCGAGGGAGTCGATCGGCGTCCACGGTGCGATCTCACCGAGGTCGGTGACGATGCCGAGCACGGTGTACTCGACCCCGAGCTGGCTGGCCTCGCGGGAGTCGAGGTAGGCGTTGACGCCATCGGCGTAGGCCTCGAACAGCGCGCGGCTCTCCTCGCTGAGCAGGTCCCACTCCTGCTCGGCGACGCGGCGCCAGCCGAGGGTGCGGATGACCTGGTCCGCGGCGAGGGCACTCTCGTTCTCGCCGACGAGCTCGGAGACGCGGCCGGCCGTGACGTGGCGCCGGTAGTCCATCTCGAAGAAGCGGTCCTGGGCGTGGACGTAGCCCTGGGCGCGCATGAGGTCGGTGTCGGTGTCCGCGTAGATCTGCGGCACCCCGCGCTCGTCACGCAGCACCTCGACCTCGGAGGAGAGGATCCGCAGCGTGGTCTCGCCCCCGTAGTCGGGCAGCGGTCTGCGCACCAGGACGGCCGCGAGCGCCACGCCCGCCACGAGGATGACGACGAGGACGGCCGCGACGACGATCGCCAGGCGCTGCAGAAGGTGGGAGCCACGCACCTGCCGAGGGTAACCGGAACCGCCGACGACAGGGCGGCTCCGCGCCGTGACTCCTCCCCCGACGCCGCCGGCGTACCTCACACCCACAGTCCTGACCCGCCCGCCGTGGTCGGGTCCCCGCCGGGCCCTACGGTCGGCCCATGTCCTCCCCGCCGGTACCCCCGTCACGCCGCCGCCGGGCGCGCGTGCGCCGCATGCTGTGGCGCTGGCGCCACGTCCTGCTCGCCGTGAGCGTCGTGTCCGCGGTGGGTGTGGTGGTGCAGGAGGTGAGGCCCCCGGCACCGGCGACGGTGGGCGTCGTCGTGCTCGCGCGCGACGTCGCGGCGGGTGCCCCCCTGGCGGACTCCGACGTCCTCACCGCCCGGCTGCCGCGGGAGCTCGTCGCGGCCCGCATGCTGCGCACCCCGACGCAGGCGGTCGGTCACCGCCTGGCGGTGGGGCTGCCCGCCGGGTTCCCGCTGGCCGAGGAGGTGCTCGTGGGGCCGGGACTGGCAGCGGGCACCGCCCCCGGTGAGGTCGTCGTGCCCGTGCGGCTCGCGGACGCCGCGGTGGCCCGGACGCTCCGCCCCGGGGACCGGGTCGACCTCCTCGCGGCGGCGGCGGACGCGGCGGCGAGCGAGGGCGGGGCGCAGGTGGTGGCGGCCGGGGCGCTCGTCGTGGCGCTCGAGGAGGACGGTGGGGGCGGCCTGCTCGGCGGGGAGGAGCCGGCGTCACTCGTCTTCGTGGCCGTCCCGCGCGGGGTGGCACCGGACGTCGTGGGGGCGAGCGCGTGGGCACCGTTGCGCGTGGTCCTCCCCGGCTAGCGGCCGGGCACTCTGTCCCCCGCTCCCGGGAGGGGGGTGGCCACACCGTTCCCGCTGGTGTGACGGCCTGGCGCCGCGGCGGCGACGCGACAGGTGGAGGACGCAGCCGTGGGTCTAGTGTGCGGACCGGCCGGGGCGGTCCCGGACCAGGAGTGGGAGGAGCGAGCTGTGCTCAAGGGATTCAGGGACTTCATCACCCGCGGCAACGTCATCGACCTGGCGGTCGCGGTGGTCATCGGATCAGCCTTCGCGGCCATCGTCGACACGATCGTGTCGAGCATCATCACGCCGGTCGTCAACTCCATCGGGAGCGCGGACGTGGAGGGGTGGGGCTTCGAGATCATCTCCGGCCGGCCGGACACGCTCGTGAACTTCTCCGCGATCGTCAACGCGATCGTCGTCTTCCTCATCACCGCCGCCGTCGTCTACTTCGTGTTCGTCATGCCGATGAACACCTTCCAGGAGCGGCGCAAGCGAGGCCAGGAGCCGGAGCCCGAGGCACCGGCCGAAGACGTCATCCTGCTCCAGGAGATCCGCGACCTCCTCAAGGCGCAGGCCACGCGCCCGTAGCGGGCTACTGCCAGTGGGGCGGCTTGTCCCGCAGGTAGCGAGCGTCGTCGGCGCCCTCGGGCAGCTCGCCCCAGGCTGCATCGGTGTCCTCGCCGGCTCGGTCCGGCAGCACCGGTTCCGCCGCGGGGCGCTGCGTGGCCGTGGGCGGCCCGTCCGCGGCGCGCCGCGGCTGGGCGGGCGGCTCGGTGGGAACGAGCGCACCCTCCTCGCTCGCGCCGAGGCGGGTGGGCGGGGCCACCACGCGCCGGTGCCCGCCGCGGCGGGCCATCAGCGGCGACGTGCGGCGACGGCGCGCAGCACGGCGTCCACCTCGACCCCGCGGCGGGTGAGCGCGAGCTCCTCGCGCAGCGCCTCCACGAGGGCGTCCTCGTCGCGCTCGGTGCCGTCGGCGTCGATCCACGCGGCGAGGTCGTCGAGCTCGTCGTCGGAGTAGGCCCCGACGGGCAGGCCGGGTGTCACCGGCGGGCGGGGGCCGCGCTCGGCCCCCACCAGGGCCTCGTCGCCGCCCGCCGTCGGCTCGGGGTCCGCCGCCGGCTCGGGGTCCGTCGTCGGCTCGTCCGTCTCGGCGGGCTCCTCGACGGCTGGCGCGCCGGCGGCCTCGGGCGTCGGGGCGCTCGGCTCACCGCCACCCGCCGTCTCCTCCGGCGTGCGGTCCTCGTCCGTGTCGCTGACCTCGACCGGCAGCGCCGCCGCCGGGGGCCGGACCGGGTCGGCCGCCCGGCGACGGGAGTCGACGACGTCGAGCGCGAGCGCGACGATCGCCTCCGCCTCCCGTTGGGGGTCGGTGAAGACCGCGGTGGAGAAGGCCATGTGCACCCGCCACCCGCGCGACACGAGCCGCTGCACCCAGTGCCGCTCGCGACGGCGCAGGTTGGGCTCGGCGACGTACGCGGCGTCGTCGGTGAGGACGGCGACGAGCAGCTCACCGGGAAGGTCAGGGTGCCCGATCGCGAGCGGGATCCGCACCCCGCCCTCGACGCCGTACTGCGGCACGACCGTCAGACCCAGCCGCCACAGCCGCTCGGCGAGGTCGACGAGGAGCGGGTCGGGGGCCGCGCCGACGCCGTCGACGTCCTGGACGGGCTGCGGGTCGGCGGCCCAGTCGACGATGTCGGCGAGGAGGAGCGGGCCGGGGGTGTGGAGCCGGCCGCGGTCGATCTCGCCCGGCCCGACGCAGGAGACGACGACGAGCCGCTCGCGGACGGCGTCGAGCGCGTCGATGAGGCACGCCTTGCCGTCCGGTCCGCTGATCGCGCCGAAGCTGTGGAGCACCCGCCCGTGGGGGGTCTTGGCGTAGCCGAGGGTGAGGACGACGGTGTCGCGCCGCAGGCCGCCGGCGCCGTCCGCGTCGACGACGACGAAGGGCTCCTCCCGGTCGGCGGCGAAGAAGCGGGCCACCGCCGAGGAGCCCGACACGGCGGAGATGACCGCCTCGCGCACCCGGTCGGCGTGCCGGGCGTTGAGGGCGACGACGGCGAGCGACTGCTCCGGCGACGTCAGGGCGTGCTCGATGACGAGGTCGACGACCCGGTCCACCTCGGCCTGGACGCTCTCGACCGCGTCCGCCCCGGGAGCGGGCATCCCGAAGCCCTCGACGAGCTCGAGGGTGATGCGGCCCGGTGACGGCGGGTCCGGCACCGGCTGGATGACGTCCTCGTAGCCGTGGCGGGCGAGGAAGGCCGCGATCGACTCCTCGCGCTCGGCGCGGTCGGTGGGCAGCGTGAGGACGGGCAGGAGCGGGGCGAGCTCGGAGACGAGCCCGTCGCCGCCGCGGCGGGAGTCACCGACGAGCACGACCTGGCTGCCTCGGGTGATGGCGCCGACGGCCTGCTCGGTGGGCAGGTGGTGGACGCCGTCGAGGATGACGAGGTCGACGCTCCGCGTGGGCGGCAGGAGCTGGGGCACGAGGACCGGCGGCACCACCCAGCCGGGCCGGACCGCGCCGAGGAGCTCGGGGTGGCGGGCGTAGGTGCGCCGCAGGTCGACGCCGGTGCCCAGCTCCGCCTCGAGCTGGGCGGCCTCGTCACGGCGGTCGCGGACCAGGGCCCGCAGCCGGCGGACGACGGCGCGGCGGACCGGGCCGGGCAGGGTGCGGACGTGGGCGGCGTCGAGCTCGCGGAAGCGCTCCGCCAGAGCGACGAGCCCGGGGCCGTCGTAGCCCGCGAGCGCGGGGTCGGTGCGGAGGATCTCCTCGAGCACGGAGGCCCACCAGGCGAGGTCGAGCTCCGCGCCGGCGAGCGCGGCGACGACGCGCCGATCGGTGAGGTCCGCGACGAGCTCTCCCAGGCCGAGGGCCTCGAGGTCGGCGAGCACGGCCGTGCGCTCCGGCATGAGCCGCACCGCCTCGCCGTCACCACCGAGGGCGGTCATGAGCGCGGCGAGGTCGGCGAGCGGGAGGTCGAGGAGGTCGGGCTTGCCCGCCCCCGCGCCGACGACGTCCTGGAGGGCGAGCACGTCCGCCTCGACGGCGCGCGCGTGGCGCGTCATCTCCGACAGGCCCTCGGGCAGCCGCGGCCAACCGCCGGTGGGGCAGTGGCGGCGCCACACCTCGCGCTGCTCCTGGACGTGGACGAGCTCGGTGTGGAGGTCGGTCACCGGGCGGCCCGGGCGCAGCAGGTCCTTGGCCTGCTTGCGCAGCCGCCGGCGCGTGCCGAAGGACATGGTGACGCCGTGCTCCTTGCGCCACGAGCGCGTGGAGGTGGCGATGACCATGTCGGCGGCGGACCGCTCGAAGACCTGCGGGACGAAGACGTCGAGCGCGGAACGGACGCCGTCGAGCATCTCGAGCTGCTCGAGCCACCCGCGCAGGGTCACCGCCTCGGTGATGCCGGTCTCGCGCGTGGTGCGTCCGACGTCCTCCAGGACGCGGGGCAGCTCGACCCCGGCGAGCCGCTGGGTGCGCTCCAGTGCCTGGCGGGCGGCGTCGGCGCTGTCCAGGCGGACGCCGTACCAGGGGGTGTCGTGGGGGCGCAGGTCGAAGGCGCCGAGGGACGCGGCCCGGACGAGACGCTCCCGGGCGTGCTCGCGGCGGTCGCCGGCGAGGTCGCGGACGGTGCCGGCGGGGAGGCGCACCTCGGTGCGCGGACCGGGCCGGGCGGCGGTCAGCTCGGCGAGGGCGAGCAGTGCGGCGTGCGCGGAGCAGCCCCACGGCTGGCGCGAGGTGTGGAGGGCGGTGACGTAGGCGGCGAGGCGCTCACGCACGGACACGAGCTCGGCGCGTACCGCACGGACGGTGTCGACCTCGCTCGGCGGCTCCTCGGCGGTGAGCCCGGTGCGCAGCTCCTGCGGAGCACCCGCCCGCCATCCCGTGTCGGTGGCCAGGTCCAGGACGAGCTCGCGCAGCCCGAGCCGGTCGAGCTCCTCGACGAGCGCGCGCCCCACGCGTCGCGTGCCGGGCACGTAGAGCACCCGCCGGCCCGAGGCGACGGCGTCGGCGACGACGGCGGCGAGGGTCCCCGGCACGTCGGCGCCCGGAGGCGCGTCGATGAAGACGTCGGTGCCGGCGGCGACGGCGTCGATGACCCGCTGCTGGTCGGGGTCCAGGTCCCCGACGCCCCGCTCGGCCTGGGGCTGACGGTCCGCGCCCGCCCGCTCGGGCAGGACCCGGTCGAGGGCGGCGCGCGCGTCCTCGTCCCCGGCGAGCGCGGCGACGACGTCGTGGCCGACGAGGTCGTCGTGCATGGCCTCGAGGTCCTCGACGAGCACCTGGCCCGGGTGGACGAAGGGACCGATGAGGACCCGCTCCTCGAGGGTGAAGTCGGGCAGGTGCTCCTCGCCGAGGAGGGCGATCCGGCCGAGCGCGGCCCGCGGGGAGAAGCCGTCGGAGGTGAGGGCGCCGGCGGCGATGGTGTGGAGGTCGGCGTTCACCCCGCGCGAGCGCAGCGCCCGCACGAGGACGGTGTTGAGGTCGACCGCCGGCTCGAGCTCGAGGTCGAGGTCGGCGACCTGCCCGCCGCGGGGGGTCAGGCGCACGGGGCGCAGCAGCACCGGCGCCCGCACGGTCCGCGGCTCGGCGGCGGTCGCCCCACCGGCCGGGGCGTCGGCGTCGGCGTCGGCGTCGGCATCGCCGTCGTCGTCCGTCACGGGCGCGGGCGGCGGCAGCTCGGTCCACGAGGCGATGCCGGCGGCGAGGTAGGTGGGGGCCACGCCGTAGCGCTGGGCGAGCTCGTCGGTGCGGGCGACGACGGTGCGGGCGGAGCGGCGGGCCGCGACGAGGGCGCCGCCCTCGCGGACGAGGTTGGACAGCCGGGTGGCGCGCCCGGAGTAGAGCTGGGCGATCCCGGAGGGGTGCGCCGCGGTGAGGTCGATGACGGCCTCACCGAGCATGCTGACGTCGGAGAGGGCGCTGGCGCCGCTGAGCGCGACGAGCCGCTCACGCCACTGCTGGGCGGCGTCCTCGACGGTGCGCGCGCGGGCGCTGGGGGCGGCGTCGGGCTCGCCGCCCTCGGAGCGGCCGCCGACGACGCCGACGGGACCCGGTCCGCCGCTGCGGCGGGGCCCCGCGGGAGGCCGGGCGAAGAGCGGTGAGGGGGTCATCACCCCACGCTAACCAGCGCCAGCCCGCCGGTCCGTGCGACCCGCCGGGGCGGGGAGATCTGCCCGGGCATAAAGATAGGGCGTGACGCACACGGGGGGCAGGCGTCACGCCCTATGAGCAGTATCCTGGTCCACCTTTCGTCGGAGCGCAAGCCCCGACCTCCGTACAGTTTTGTGTGATCTGCCTCACACCTCGCGACGACCTTCATCACGGGGTCGTCTTCGGTGCCTCCGGGCAGATTCGAACTGCCGACACCCGCTTTAGGAGAGCGGTGCTCTATCCCCTGAGCTACGGAGGCGGGGCGGGCCCAGCGTACTCGGCGAGCACGGCCGTACGCACATAGGCTCGGGCGCATGGCCAGCCGCACGCTCGACCTCCCGCAGGACTGGGCCTACGCCGTCGTCACCGCCGTGCGGCACCACGGCCGCTGGATCCCGCTCACCCGCGTCGACGCCCCCGCCCGGGCGTTGCGGGCCGGTGACGACGTCGTGGGTCGCTCGGCGCTCGTGCTCGTCGACCGGATGCGCGTCACCCACGCCGACGCCCCCCGGGAGCTGCGCCTGGTCAAGACCGGGCCGCTGCTGCTCGGGGAGGTCACCATCACGGTGCGGCCCGACGGTCCCTCGCGTGCCGTCGTCGACTGGGTCGAGGAGGGCGTCCACCTCCGCGGGCCGCTCCCCCGCCGCCTCACCGCGGCGCTGCTGCGTCCGTCCCTCGAGGCGATGACCGCCCTGGCGCTGTGGCGCATCCACCGGTCGGTCCGGCGCGAGCGCCGCCGGCGCTCCGGCTGACACCGGGCCCACCCGCGGACCGCGCGGCTGATCCTGCTCCGCGCTGCCGACATGTCCGCAGCGTGCAGCAGGATCAGCAGCGTGGACCGAGGAGGGGCGGCGCGAGTCAGCCCGCCGGGACGGCGGCGAGCGCCTGGGCGAGGTCCGCGCGCAGGTCCGCCGGCTCCTCCAGCCCCACCGACAGCCGCACCGTCGCGTCGCTGATGCCCACGCGGGCGCGGCCGTCGGGGCCGAGCCGCCGGTGGGTCGTCGTCGCCGGGTGGGTGACCATCGACTTCGCGTCGCCGAGGTTGTTCGAGATGAGGACCAGGCGCAGGGCGTCGAGGAAGGCGAAGGTCTCCTCACGGGTAGCCGGCCGGTCCCCGACGGCGACGTCGAAGGTGACGACGCTGCCCCCGCCGCTCATCTGCGCGCGGGCGAGCGCCGCCTGCGGGTGGGAGTCGAGGAAGGGGTGGCGCACGCGGCCCACCCGGGGCAGCGTCTCGAGCCACCGCGCCAGCTCCAGGGCCGCGTCGCTCTGGGCGCGCACCCGCAGCGGCAGCGTCTCCAGACCCTTGAGCAGCACCCACGCGTTGAAGGGGCTCAGGGACGGGCCGGTGTTGCGCAGCACCAGCCGCAGCGGCCCCTCGACGAACTCGCGGCTGCCGAGGACGGCGCCGCCCATCGTCCGTCCCTGGCCGTCGATGTGCTTGGTCGCCGAGTACACGACGACGTCGGCTCCCTGGGGCAGCGTGCGCTGCAGGACCGGGGTGGCGAAGACGTTGTCGACGACGACGACGGCGCCCGCCGCGTGGGCGAGGGCGCTCACCCCGGCGACGTCGACGATGTCCTGCATCGGGTTGGACGGCGTCTCGAACAGGACGACGTCGGCCGGGGTGGCCAGGGCCCGGCGCCAGTCCTCGAGGTCGTGCGCGTCGACGTAGTCGGTGACCACGCCCCAGCCGCCGAGGATGTCCTCGAGGAGCGTGATCGTCGAGCCGAACACGGCGCGGCCCACCACCACCCGCGAGCCGCTGCGCACGAGCGCCGCGAGCGTGGAGAAGACCGCCGACATGCCGGTGGCCGTGGCGGCGCAGGCCTCGGCCCCCTCGAGAGCCCGCAGCCGCTCCTCGAAGGTGCGCACCGTGGGGTTCTCGTAGCGGCTGTAGGTGAAGCGGTCGGTCTCCCCCTCGAAGGCGGCCTCGGCGTCGGCCGCGGCCGCGTAGACGAAGCCCTGCGTGAGGAAGAGGGCCTCGGAGGTCTCGTCGAAGCCGGTGCGCTCGTGCCCGGCGTGCACGGCTCGGGTCGCACTGCCCCACGTGGGGTCCGGCTCCGGGTACCCGCCGGGCCCGGGACAGGCGGGGCGGGTGGTGGACGTCGTCATGGCTCCTCCATCGGTCCTGGCGGGAGCACCCGTGGGCCGGGTTGCTGCAGCGTCGACGAGCCAGGTCTCTCGGCTGCTCTGGATGGGTCCCGACGATGCTAACCACGCCGCGGGCAGCCTGACCCGCGCCCCCCTCACCCGTCCCAGCACACGGGACGACAGCCGCCGCCGACGCCACGGGGTGAGACTCGCGGGCTCCGCCCTTCGCAGGACCACGCGCGGCGCGGATCATCCCTGTGGCGGCGACGATGGGCACTTCTCCCCATGGTCAGCCACCCTCCGGCCCGTGAGGATGGGCGTGAGGCGCCGGCGGCTCGACCCGGCGCGCGAGGGGAGCACGATGTCCGCGCAGACGATCCAGCAGGGGCGCCAGGGCCGCAGCCGGGTGGTCCACTTCCGTCTCGACGTGGCCGAGTGGACGGTGCTGCGCCGCGCCCTCCTCTCCCGCGTGCCCGGCGGGGTGACGCCCGCCGGCTTCGCCCCCGAGGCCTTCGGGCTCGACCCGGACGAGCCGCTCACCCCCGACGAGCGCGCGCGGGCCTGGGCGAGCCTCCAGTTGCGGGGCCTGGCCACCCACACTCCCGCGCTGGACGACGTCACCGGGCTCACGCCGTCGGCCGTGCTCGGGATGCTCATGCTGCTCGAGTCCGACGTCCGCGTCGACGTCTCCTCCTGGTCGGGGGACGTCGTCGTCAACGAGGCCGTCGCGTGGAGCTCGGGGCGCACCGCCGCCCTCGCCCGCCGTCGCCGCCGGGTGCGCACCCCGGGCGGGGAGACGGTGCTCGAGCAGGAGCCCGTCGTCGAGGTCTCCCTGTCCGCGGCCGGGGGGCTGCTGGCACAGGTCATGCGCGCGCTGCCCCACCACGCGGGCGGCCGGCCCGCCGACCGCTCCCCCATCCGTGTCGGCTGGCCCGAGTCCGCCGCCATCGCCCACGCCCTGCGCCTGGGCCGGGAGGACGTCGCCCTCCACCTCGCGGGCCTGCCGGCCTCCGCGCTGGCGGTGCTCGGCGCCGTCTCCACCGAGCTCACCGGGGGCGCGTGCGTGAGCGCGGCCCGCCGTCACGACGACGGCGCCCTCGCCTTCCACGGCGTGTGGCTGTGGACGGCGGCCGACGTCGTCGAGCTGGTGGACGCGACGACCCACGGCGTCACCCTGCGCCACACCGACCTGCTGCGCGTGCGCAACGGTCTGCTCACCGCGCTGACCGGCCTCCTCCACGCCGAGGAGGTGCTGTGACCCTCACGGTCACCGGGGGCGCGGCGGGCATCCTCGCGCGCGTGGAGGACATGCGCGCGACCGCCGACGTCCTGGACGCCAAGGGCGACGCCGCCCGTGAGCTCGCCCTCCGCGTGGCCGCCGTCGCCGTCCACGACGCCGTCCTGTCCTCCCAGGTGCTCTCCCCGGTGACCGGTGGGCGGGTGCTCGCCGAGGTCGCCCGGGCGCAGCTGCCGCCGGAGGGGCTCGCGTGGGTCGCCCTCGAGTACGAGGCTGCCGCGGTCTTCCTGCGCGGCTCGGCGACCGTCTACGAGGAGACCGACGCCGCCCTCGCGCGGCTGGCCGAGCTGGGCCGGGGCGTGACGGGCGTCGTCGTCCTCAACGTCGGCCTGCTCGCCGCCGGGGGGATCGCGCTGTCCTCCCTGCTCCTCGACGCGCTGCCGGCGGACGTGGCCGACGCGCTCACCCCGGACGCCTTCGCCACGTGGGTCGAGGAGGTGGGCGAGGACCCGCTCGACACGGTGCTCGGCGGGCTCTACGACGAGCCGTGGGTGACCGACTCGATCGTCGCCGGGCTGCCGTGGGTGCTCGGTACCGAGGTGCCGCTCGTCCTCGGCGCACTCACGCCGTGGACGTTCCCGCCGGTGCCGCTGAGTTACGAGCAGGTGGTGGCGGGCGTCATCGGTGCCGGTGGCCTGCTCGGACTCCTCGCCGACGGCACGCCGGTCGTCACCCCGGACCGGGCGCCGGACGGCACCGCCGCCGACAGCCTTGCCGCCCTCTTCGGCAACATCGGCCGGCTCGGTGACGGTGAGGCCTCGGAGGTGCGGGTCACCGCCGTGCCCGACGGCGCGGGCGGCCACAGCTGGATCGTCGAGATCCCGGGCACCCAGGACTGGGCACCGGAGTCCGGCACCAACCCTTCCAACCTCGCGACCAACCTCCACCTCATGGCGGGCTACGACACCGCGATGGAGGCGGCCGTGCTCGAGGCGCTGCACCAGTCGATGAGCGAGGTCGCCGCCCAGCACGGCGTCCCCCTCGCGCAGGTGCAGGCGCAGCCGGTCACCCTCGCGGGCCACAGCCAGGGCGGGATCGTCGCCGCCGCGCTCGCGGCCGACCGGGGCAACGGCCTGCACGTCACGCAGGTCGTCACCGGTGGCTCACCGGTCGCCGGCATGGACATCCCCGACGACGTCGCCGTCCTGTCCATCGAGCACACCCAGGACCCGGTCCCCCGCCTCGACGGCAGCCCCAACCCCGGTGCGCCGGGCTGGACCACCGTCACGCGGGACGTCGACGGCGCGGACGGCGTGACCGCGGGGTCGCCGATCTCCGCCCACGGCGGCGGTGTCTACGCCGACACCGCGGCGCTCATCAGCGCCCGGGCCGCCGAGGACCCCGCCCTCGCCCTCGCGCTGCGGGGGCTGGACGAGCAGTTCGCGCAGGTGCGCGACGGTCAGGCGCAGGTCTTCCAGTACGACGTCAGGCAGGAGCACCGGTGAGGCGGCTGCTGGCCTGCTGCGCGCTCGGGCTCCTCACGCTCGTGCCGGCCTGCTCCGGCGGCGGCGCGGACACGGCGGCGCCCGCCTCCCCCGCCCCGGACCTCGCGGCCGAGAGCGACCGGCTCACCGCCGCGCTCAGCGCCCTGGACGCCGTGACGTCGGCGGAGGTCCAGGTCCGTTCCGGGGCGACGTGGGGGCAGCAGGTGGTGATCGACGCGGCGACGTCCACCACGGACCCCGCCGAGCAGCTGGCCGTGCTCGACCGGCTCGTGCACGCCGGCTGGGACACCGCCGCCTTCGTCCCCACCGACGTGAGCACGGTCCTCACCGCGCCGGGTGGCGCCGTCCTCGACGCCCGCGACCTCGGCTTCACCCACCAGGGGGCCGGCCCGACCGGCCTCTACGAGCGCTACGGGCCGCCGGCCGCCGATCCCGGCTGGCGGCCGTGACCGACCGGAAGGAGCACCGTGGGACTGGCTGAGGCACCGGAGGAGCTGCGCCTGCTCGCCGGGCAGATGGACGACGTCGCCGGGCAGGCCCGCGAGCTGGGTGCGGACCTCGTCGCCCTGCGCGAGACGAGCGGCTGGCGCTCCGCCGCCGCCGAGGAGTACCAGGCGGCGCTGCTCGACCACGCGGAGACGACGACGCGCGCCGCCGACCGGGTCGACGACGTCGCCCTGGCCCTGCGCGAGCACGCCGACGGCACGGCGCAGACCCTCGCCGCGATCGAGGCGGCGCGTGGGTTCCTCCTGTCCGCCGCCGAGGAGGCCCGCTCGGTGCTCGGCGACCTGTGGGACGGCGTCGTCGACGCGGTGACGGAGGACGCCCGGCGCGTGCTCGACGTCGTCGCGGACGCGCCGGCGTCCCCGGTCGACCTCGGGTGGCTCGAGCGCGCCCGTCAGGCAGGCTGGCCGGGCTGACGGGCGCGACAGCTCAGGCGCGGATCTCCAGCGTGCAGCACTTGGCCCCGCCGCCGCCCTTGAGCAGCTCGGAGGTGTCGATGCCGATGGGCTCGAAGCCGCGCTCGGACAGGGCCGCGGCGAGGTCGGTCGCGCGCGGGTTGTGGACGACGTGGCGGCCGTCGCTCACGCCGTTGAGCCCGAGGACGACGGCGTCGGCCTCGGTCGCGACGACGGCGTCGGGGAAGAGCCGCTCGAGCACCCGGCGGCTGCCCTCGCTGAAGGCCTCGGGGTAGTAGGCGATCTCCGTGTCCGACAGGACCATGAGGGCGGTGTCGAGGTGGTAGAACCGCGGGTCGACCAGGCGCAGGGTGATGACCGGCTTGCCGACGACCTCCTGCAGCTCGGTGTGCGAGGCGGTGGAGGTGCGGAAGCCCGTACCGGCGAGGACGTAGTCACCGACGGTGAGGATGTCACCCTCCCCCTCGTTCGTCTCGGTCGCCTCGTGCACCCGGTAGCCGTGGTCGGCGAACCACCGCGCGTAGGCGGGGCCCTCGGGCATGCGCTGGGGGTAGGTGAACTTCGCGGTGTACATGACCCCGTCGCTCACCAGCCCGCCGTTGGCGGCGTAGACCATGTCCGGCAGCCCCTCGATCGGGTCGATGAGCTCGATGCGGTGCCCGAGCCGGACGTAGGTGTCGTGGAGCTCCTGCCACTGGGCGACCGCCAGGTCCGTGTCGGTCGGCACGGTGGGGTGCATCCACGGGTTGATCTCGTAGCTCACGGTGAAGTGCGTCGGTCGGCACATGAGGAAGTGCCGAGGCGTGGCGTGGCGGGATGGCCGCACGGCAGCCCCTTTCGTGTCGGGTGTGCTTAGAGCCTAAGCACGCCCGAGGGCGCGGCAGCGAGGGCGCGCGTGACCCTCGACACGTCAGCGGCTGCGCCAGGGCACGTCTGCCGGGCCGGCCTCCTCGCGGGCGGAGCGGGCGGGCACGACCATGACCGGGCACACGGCGTGGTGGAGCACGGCCTGGCTCGTGGAGCCCATGAGCAGTCCCGCGAAGCCGCCGCGGCCCCGGGAGCCGACGACGACGAGGTCGACCGCCGTCGAGAACTCGGCGAGGAGGGCGGCCGCGTTGCCGTCCAGGGCGTGCTGGCTGATGCGCACCTCGCGGCCCTCGACGGCCCGCTCGACGGCGACGTTCAGGCCGACCTTGACGTCGGCGAGGACGTCCTCACGGTCGACGGCGGCGGGCAGCCAGGCGAGGGATCCTGAGCCGCCGCCGATCGGGACCGCGGCGACGGCGGTGAGGTGGGCGTCCCACAGGACGGCCTCGTCGACGGCGCGACGCACCGCGATGGTCGCCGACTCCGAGCCGTCGACGCCCACGACCATCCGGCGCACCGGCGTGAAGCCGGACTGCCCCTCGGGGGTGCGGGGCACGACGACGGTGGGGCAGTGGGCGTGCGCGGGCAGCGAGGAGGAGACGTTGCCGAGGAGCCGGTCGGCGAAACCGCCACCACCCCGTGTGCCGACGACGGCGAGACCCGCCTGCCGGGAGAGCTCGACGAGCACGCCGGTCGGGTCGCCGAGCTCGAGGGCGGACGTGACGTCGAGTCCGTCACCGACCCGCTCGAGGGCCTCGTCGAGGACCGCCTGCGCGCCGGCCTGGATCGCCGAGTCGTCGACGGCCGCGAAGCCGCCGTCGAGGGAGGCGACGGTGAACGCGGGGACCGCGTAGGCGCACACGACGTGGAGACGCCACCCGAGCCGGCGGGCCTCGGCAGCGGCCCAGTCGAGGGCTGCTGTGCTCGTCTCGGAACCGTCCACACCGACGATGACGACGTTCTCGCGGGGCATCTCACCCTCCAGGTCGGGAGTCGTTGCCCCCATTGTGCTCTCTCGCGCGCGGCGGGGGCGGCGCTTCGGGCGGGGACGACGACGGGCCCGCACCGGGTTCGGTGCGGGCCCGTCGGGGCAGCCGTGCTGGGGGCTCAGCCCACCCGGATGAAGGTGGGGGCGCCGCGGCCGACGTGCGAGATCGGACCGGCCTGCAGGGGCTTGGAGGGGTTGCGGGCGGCGATGTGCTGGCCGTCGCCCAGGTAGATCCCGATGTGGCCGGGCCACCACACGAGGTCACCGGGTCGCGCCTCGGAGGCCGAGACGACGGTCCCGGCGCCGGCCTGCGCGCTGGAGCCGCGCGGGATGCTGATGCCGGCCTGCTGGAAGACGTACCAGGTGAAGCCGGAGCAGTCGAAGCCGGACGGGCTGGAGCCGCCCCACACGTACGGGGTGCCGACGTAGCGGAAGGCGATGTCGACGATGGCGTTGCCCGAGGCGGCCGGCGCGGGGGCGGCCTGGGTGACGCTCTCCTCCGCGACAGCGGCGGAGGAGGACGAGGACGAGGACGCAGACGCGGTCGCACCGCTGCGGGACGCCGTCTCGGTCGAGCGCGCGGCGGCCAGGGCCTGCGCCTCGGCGGCGGCGGCAGCCTCCGCGGCGGCCTCCTCCGCGGCGATGTGCTCGGCGATCGGGTCGGAGTCCTCGGCGAGGGTGGTCTTCGGCGGCGTCGCCGCCACGGCCACGTCCGCGACGGCGAACTCGACGTCGGCGGGCACGGAGACGGTCGGGTTGACCGTCAGGGCCGTGCGCGCCTGGCTCGAGAGGGCCGAGACGTCGACCTGCGGGAGGGAGGAACCCTCCGGCGCGGCGACGGCGGTGCTGGCCGCCATGGTGAGCGCGAGACCCGAGGACGCGGCGACGAGCATGCCACGGCGGGCTGCCGGGCCGGCGACGGCCTGGCCGAGCGCGGTGAGTGGGGTGGTGGGACGGCACGCTGCACGGTGGCGCCCAGGCGTAGTGACGGTCACGAACTGCCTCTCCTGTGTTGCCGACGAGGTGAGCTGTCGGGTTCGGGTGGGAGTTCACCCGGCCCGCCCTCTCGGACGGGCTTCACCCCTAGGGGCCGACCGGAGCCGACCGCCACTACCTGGTTCCCCCGCCCCTGCCGACGGACATTCTTGGGACCACGGGCGGCGGCAGGGTTGGGCTCCGTCCATGGGCTCTTCACTGGAGGGCGTGAGGAGCGAGTCGGACACTACCTGAGCGCCTCGCCAATTGTCACGTTCCGGTTACGACGGATGTGACCGGCGTGTCGCGACTCACACCTGTGGGGCAGGGAGAACCGCGGACTTCCGCGGTTTTCAGGCGTCGACGAAGAGGTGTCGCGTGACGTCCACGGCGACGTCGAGGACGAGCTCGGAGCCGTCGGCCTGGAGGGAGACGAAGCCGGCGCCGCGCTGCACGTTGAGCCGGGAGCCGGGACGCACCCCGGCCTCGGAGAAGCGGGCGAGCAGCTCGACGTCCACCTGGAGCGGCTCGCCGATGCGCCGCAGGACCACCTCGGTGTCCTGGCCGTCGACGACGGCGGCCAGCGGCTGCAGCGGCGGGTCGACGGGCGCCAGGCTGTGCTCGCCGAGCTCGGCGAGACCGGGGATGGGGTTGCCGTACGGGTCGTGGTGGGGGTGGTCGAGGAGCGCGACGAGGCGGTGCTCGACCTGCTCGCTCATGACGTGCTCCCAGCGGCACGCCTCCTCGTGGACGTACTCCCAGTCCAGGCCGATGACGTCGGTGAGCAGCCGCTCGGCGAGGCGGTGCTTGCGCATGACCTGGGTGGCCCGCTCGTGCCCGCGGTCGGACAGGCGGATGCGGCGGGCCTCCTCGAGGTGGAGCAGCCCGTCGCGCTCCATGCGGGCGACCGTCTGGGACACCGTCGGGCCGGAGTGGCCGAGGCGCTCGGCGATGCGTGCCCGCATGGGCACCACGCCCTCCTCCTCCAGCTCGTAGACCGTCTTGAGGTACATCTCGGTGGTGTCGATCAGGTCACTCATACGTTGCTGCCCATCTCTCGCTCCTTCCCCCGAGGATAGGCCGAGCCGCTCGAGCCCGTGGCCGTCCCGGGGCCGAGGTCACCGCAGCCGTCGCGGCACCCACCCGGGGGTGGGTGGGGCGCTAGGTCTTCTCCCACGGCTCCACCGGGCCGGGGACGGGGACGAAGAGGGGGTGGACGGCGACGTCGGTGACGTCGCGGACCAGGGCGTGGCGGTCCGGGCTGCGCTCGGCCAGCTTCGCGAGCAGGTGTGCCCACTCGTAGGCGACCTGCCCCTCGGTCACCGGGACACGCGCGACGGCGTCGAGGGTGACAGGGCGGTCGATACGGGTGCGGTCGAAGCGGTAGCCCCGCTCGTCGGCCTCGACGGCGAGCACCCCGAGGTAGGCGCAGACCGTCGCGACCGGGTCCGCCGTCGCCCGGAAGCGGACGAGCTGGCTGTGGCCCCGGTAGCCCTTGGTCCGCCCCGCGAGCACCGCCTGCGCGAGCAGCGTCTCGCGCCAGCACGCGACGAGCCCCTGCCGGTCGAGGTAGCGCGGGTGGACCGACCAGACCCTCATGCCGCCCCGCCCCGCGCGGGCAGCCCCAGGCGCACCGCCCACCTCGTCCAGGGCGGGGCCACCCGCCAGTTGACGGCCAGCGTGCGGAAGGCCCGCCGGAAGCGGCGCCGCAGCTGCGACAGGCCCACGAGGCTGCGCGCCGAGACGCCGACGACGATCGACCGGTCCAGCCGCACCTGCCGGCGCGGCCCGAGCGCGAAGGCGAGGTCGAGGTCGTCGTGGAGCTCGGCGTCGTCGTCGTGGACGGCGGCGCGCACGGCGAGCCAGCTCGAGCGGCGCACCGCCATGCTCGAGCCCCACAGCGCGTGGTGGCCGAGGGCGAGGTAGCACAGCCCGTAGTAGGCGCCGAGGTAGACGGCGGACACGAGCCGGCCGGTCCGCGGCAGCTCGTAGAAGCTCCCGACCCCGGTGACGGCGTCCCGTCGCGGGTCGACCATCGCGGCGGTGATGCGTTCGAGCCAGTCCGGGCCCGGCAGGGAGTCGGCGTCGAGACGGGCGATGAGGTCACCGCGGGCGGCGTCGTAGCCGGCGGCGGCCGCCATGGGGATCCCGCGCCGCGGCTCGGTGACGACACGCGCGCCGAGCCGGCGGGCGACCTCCGCGGTCGCGTCGCGCGAGCCGTTGTCGACGACGACGACCTCCAGCGGCGCCACCGTCTGCCGCCCCAGGGCGCCCAGGCAGCGCGCGAGGGCCGGCGCGTCGTCGAGCGCCGGGATGACGACGCTCACGCTCAGCGGGCTCACCGCGCCCACCGGGCCACGAGGACCCCGGCGACGGCGGACCCCACCCCGCCGGCGGTGAGGTCACCGATGGTGTCGCCGTAGTACACGTAGACGGAGTCGTCGATGTAGGTGAACCCGGCCCACTCGGCGATCTCCCACAGCACCCCGAGGGTCATGCCCGCGCTCGCCGTCGTCAGCGCGACCCCGGCGCGCCCCGCCCGGGTGGCCGGGTCGGCGAGCAGCCCGCGGCGCAGCATGACGATCCCGAGCGCCGCGGCGACGAGCCCGTTGACGAACAGGTGAGCCGGCACGTCGACCCAGGGCACCGACTCGTACATCCCGACGGCGCTGGCCCAGCCCGCGGCGACGAGCGCGGCGCCGAGCAGCGCCTGGAGGGTGGCGGGCAGGAAGAGCACCCGGGCGAGCGTGACACCGCCGAGCACGAGAGCTGCCACCGCCGCGGCGACGACGTCGACCGCGAGCGCCGCCGGGACGCTGAGCGCGGCGAGCACCGCGACGGCCTGCGCCGCGGCCCGTGCGGGACGGGGCCCGGGGACGGTGAGCAGGACGCCGGCGGGCGTGGTGGGGCGCGGCTCGTGCACGTCGGGCATCAGCGGGTCCAGGCGATGGCGATGAGCAGCTGGGTGACGAGGAAGCCGGTGCCGAGGTTGAACCAGATGAACCGGCGCCACCCCGCGTTGGCCTCCTCGCATCGCGCGTCGGGCAGCGACCAGAACGGCGCGACGGACACGATGTAGGGCACGACGAGGACGGCGGCCAGCGCCCCCGGCCACCCGGTCCACAGCACGGCCACCCCGGCCGCGGCGTACAGCAGGACGGCCAGGCGGGTCGTGCGGGCCGCCCCGAGCCACGTCGCGACGGAGGAGATGCCGGCCTCGCGGTCCGCGGTGACGTCCTGGACCGCGCCGAAGGCGTGGGAGGCCATGCCCCAGAGGAAGAAGGCGACGAGTGCCGCGAGCGCCGCGCCCTCCGGGGAGCCGCCCGCGAGGACGAGCCCGAGGACCGCGGGGCTGACGAAGTGGGTGCTCGAGGTGAGCGAGTCGAGGACCGGGCGCTCCTTGAACCGCAGGACGGGCGCCGAGTACGCGATGACGGCGAGGACGCTGACGGCGAGCACCGCCGTGGATGCCGCCGAGCCGAGAAGGACGAGGGCGACGACGAAGGGCGCGTTGCTCAGCACCGAGGCCCAGATGGTCGTGCGGTGCCAGCGACGGTCGAGGACGATCCCCTCGATGCTGCCCTTGCGGGGGTTGCGCAGGTCCGACTCGTAGTCGAAGACGTCGTTGACCCCGTACATGAGGAGGTTGTAGGGGATGAGGAAGTACAGCGTCCCGACGACGAGCGCGACGTCCACGCCGCCGCCGGCCATGAGGTAGGCCGCCGCGAAGGGGTAGGCGGTGTTGATCCAGCTGACGGGCCGGGAGGAGCCGAGGAGCTGGCGCAGCGCGCTCGTCGCGGTCGCGGTCACGCCCGCTCCTCCTCGGTCCGGCGGGGGCGCAGCAGCTCCCACAGCGCGGGCAGGAGCAGCACCGAGGCGAGCGGCCAGGCGAGGTCCTCGACCGGCGCGAGGAGGAGCCGCACCCCGGTGAGCTGGTCGTCGTCGTAGCGGAAGAGGTCGGCGGCGATCATGAGGCTGTCGAAGACGACCGTGAGGACGAGCAGGACCACGAGCGAGAGGGCGGTCGCCGCCCACCACTGCCGGCCGAGCCGCCGCACCCGGGTGGCGACGACGGCGGTGACGAGGACGGGGACGAGGAACAGGCCCGCCAGCAGGACGTAGCTCACTCAGCCCACCTCCGCCGTCGTCGTCCGGCGCGAGCGCAGGAGCAGGAGGACCAGGCCGTGGAGCACCAGGGTGAGGTAGCAGAGGAAGGTGACGAAGACGAGCTCCTCCAGGGGCAGCTCGGGGGCGAGCATGATGCCGGTCATCGCCTCGCTCTCCCCGCGGTGGTAGAAGCCGGCGGCGATCGCGGCGACGTCCCACAGGAGGAAGAACACGACGCCGAGGGCGAGGACGAGCGCGCCGCGGCGGGCGTCGGCCCACAGGACGAGCCGGAAGCGGGCGTCGAGCAGGGCCATGCAGCCGAGCGGGACGAGCAGCGCCGCGAGGTAGGCGAGAGCGATCACGAGGCCCACAGTGCCATCTCGGCGCGTACCCGGTCACGAACGATCTCCGCGCTGATGAGGCACATCGGCAGGCCGATGCCCGGGATGGTGCTCGCGCCGGCGTAGTACAGGCCGCGCACCTTCCGCGAGGCGTTGCCCGGCCGGAAGAAGGCGCTCTGCCGCAGCGTGTGCGCCGGGCCGAGCATGCCCCCGCGCCAGGAGCCGAGGTCCGCGGCGAAGTCCCCCGGCCCCACCGTCCGGCGGACGCGGATCCGGTCCCGCAGGTCCGGGATCCCGGTCCACGAGGCGAGCTGGTCGATCGCGGCGTCGGCGATGTCCTCGACGGCGCGGTCCCCGCCGCCGTCGAGACCGCCGCGCCCGATGGACGGGTCGGCCGGGACCGGGACGAGGATGAAGACGTTCTCCGCGTCGGCGGGCGCGACGCTCGGGTCGGTGCGTGAGGGCGTGCACACGTAGGCGGAGGCGGGCCGCGGCACCCGGTTCTCGCGGATGTCGCGAAAGTTGCGGTCCCAGTCCTCGGTGAAGAGCAGGGTGTGGTGGGGCAGCTGGGGCAGGCGGCCGTCCACGCCGAGGTAGACGAGCACGCCGCCGGGGCCGGGGTCGCGGCGTTCCCACCAGCGGGCGGGGCGCTCACGGACGGCGGGCGGGAGCAGCTCGGTCTCCACGTGGTGGAGGTCCGCCGCCGCGACGACGACGTCGGCACGCACCCGGTGCTCACCACCGGCGGCGTCGCGGTAGCGGACCCCGCTCACGCGGGAGCGCGGACCGCGCCGGCCGCGCGCCGCCGACTCCGTCGTCACGGCGGTGACCGTGGCGCCGGTGCGGACGGTGACCCCCTGCTCCTCGGCCAGGCCCGCGACCGCCTCGATGAGCCGGGCGAAGCCCCCCTGGGGGTACTGGACACCGCCGGTGAGGTCGAGGGCGCTCATGAGGTGATACATGCTCGGCGTGCGGTCGGGCGAGGAGCCGAGGAACACCGCGGGGTAGCCGAGGATCTGGCGCAGCCGGCGGTCGGTGAAGCTCGCGGCGACGTGTGCCTTGAGCGAGCGGCCCAGGAGCGGCAGCAGCCGGTGCGCCTGGCGCACCACGTCCGGCACGGCCAGGTCCCGCCACGAGGTGAAGCTCGTGTAGAGGAAGTGGCGCAGCGCCATGTCGTAGGTCTCCTGCGCCGTGTCGAGGTACCGGTCGAGCCGCTGCCCGGCGCCCGGCTCGACCCGCTCGAAGGCCGCGAGGTTCGCCGCGCGGTCCGGCAGCACGTCGAGCGGCTCGGTGTGGCCCTCGTAGAACACCCGGTAGGCGGGGTCGAGGGTGACGAGGTCGAGCTGCTCGGCGCTCGAGCTGCCGAGGAGCCCGAAGAACCGGTCGAAGACCTCGGGCATGAGGTACCAGGACGGACCGGTGTCGAAACGGAAGCCCGCGGCGCTCCAGCTGCCCGCACGCCCACCGAGCTCCTCGCGCTGCTCGAGGAGCTGCACCCGGAAACCGTCGCGGGCGAGCAGCGCGGCCGTCGCGAGCCCGGAGATCCCGCCCCCGACGACGACGGCGGTGGGCGCGTCGGCGCCAGCGGCCCTGCCGGGCGCGGGCTCGGCGGTCATCGACGTCCTCCCGTGAGGGTCCCGCGCATGACGATCCGGGCCTTGACCGGGTCGGGGACCCGCACCCGCTCCAGCCGGATCTGCGCCGCGGGCGTCTCCCGCAGCCGCCGGGACAGCTCGCTGAACAGGCCGTGGGCCACCCGCACGGCGCGGCGGCTGCTCGGGGGCAGCTGCACCAGCGCGGCCTCGGCGGCGGCGAGGTCGGCGTCGATGTCGTCGAGGAGCGCGTCGCGCTGCGCGTCGCTGAAGGCGGCCGGGTCCAGGCCGGGGAAGTACGTGCGTCCCAGGGCGTCGTGGTCCTGGCCGAGGTCGCGCAGGAAGTTCACCTTCTGGAAGGCGGCACCCAGGCGGCCGGCACCGGGGGCGAGACGCTCGTAGGTGGCGTCGTCGCCGTCGACGAACACGCGCAGGCACATGAGGCCGACGACCTCGGCCGAGCCGTGGACGTACTCGGCGAGGCTGGCCGCGTCGTGCGCGTCGACGGACAGGTCCGCCCGCATCGAGGCGAAGAACGGGGTGATGAGCTCGGGTCCGATCCCGTAGCGGCGGGCGGTGCGGGCGAAGGCGTGGACGACGAGGTTGGCGCTGCGGCCGCTGCCCAGCGCCTGCCCGGTGTCCTCCTCGAGCGCGTCGAGCATGGCACCGCGGTCGGCGGTGGACCAGGACTGGTCGGGGTCGTCGACGATCTCGTCCGCCACCCGCACGAGCGCGTAGATGTTGCGCACGTGCTCCCGGTCCCCGGGCGCGAGCAGGCGGCACGCCCAGCCGAAGGACGTCGAGTACGTGTCGATGACGACGGCGGCGCTGCGGCTGGCGACGTCGTCGTACCGGGAGGCCGCGGCGGGCCGGCGGGACACCCTGCTCACGCCGCCCTCGCCCCGCGCGCGACGGTGCGGGCCCACTCGTCCAGGAGCGCCGCCTCGGGCAGGTGCGCGACGGCCTCGCGCGCCTCGCGGTCGAGGTCCGCGGCGAGGCCCTCGACGTAGGCGCGCGCGCCGCACTCCTCCAGGAGCGTGCGCACCCGGGCGGCGTCGGCGTCCTCGATCACGCCGGAGACGAGGTAGGGGTGGATGTGGGCCCACGCGGGTGTCGTGCGGGCGAAGGCGATGAGCGGGGTGCACTTGCCCTCGCGGAGGTCGGAGACCGTGCTCTTCCCGGTGGCCGACTCCTCCCCGAACATGCCGTCGAGGTCGTCGCGCAGCTGGTAGCCGATGCCGAGGAGGCGGGCGAAGCGGGTGAGCGCGGACTCGTGCTCGGCGTCCGCCCCGCCGAGGACGGCGGCCAGCTGGAGGGGCAGCTCGAAGGAGTACACCGCCGTCTTCTGGTGCTCCATCGAGATGACCGCCGGGATGTCGGCCTCGCCGTCGAGGCTGAGGCGTACGTCGGTGAGCTCCCCGGCGGCGCTCAGGTGGAGGGCGCGGTCGAGGAGGTCGAGCATCCGCCCGACGGTGGCCGGGGGCGCGCCGCACAGCGCGAGGGCACGCACGGCACCGGCGAGGGCGAGGTCGCCCGCGAGGATCGCCGCGCTCTGGCCGTAGTGGGCGGCACGCTCGGCGTCGTGGCCCCGCTCGCGCGCGTCGGCCGCGAAGGTGCCGACGACGTTGGGTCGCCCGCGCCGGACCGTGTCGCCGTCGATGACGTCGTCATGGACGACGAGCGCGGTGTGGAGGAGCTCGAGGGCGGCACCGACCCGGGCGGCGACATCGGCCTGCCGACCGCCCAGGGCGAGGTAGACGCTGTGGAAGAGCATGGGCCGCAGCCGCTTGCCGCCGTCCGAGGCGTCCCGGAGCGCGGCCCACAGCCGGGCGTGCTCCGTACCCGCGAGGTGGCGGGAGCCGTCGGCGAAGAAGCCGGCGATCGCGGCCTCCACCGGGGCGGTGTCCACCGTCTCGCGCGGCGGGGCGCTCATCCGGAGCTCTCCGGCAGGTGGCCGGCGGCCACGAGACGCTCGACCTGCGCGACCATCCACGGGCTGAGGGCCCACGGCGCGACCTCGACGGTCTGCACGGCCTCGCGGGGGTCGACCCACGCGTGCTCGGCGACCTCGTCCGGGTTGGGCTCCGGCTCCTGGGTGGTCGTGGCGACGAAGACGGGGCAGATCTCGTTCTCGACGACGCCGGACGCGTCGACGGCACGGTAGCGGAAGTCGGGGACCGCGGGACGCACGTCGCTCACCTCGAGACCGAGCTCGTGCCGGGCGTGGCGGGCGATCGCCTCGGAGAGGTCCTCCCCCGGCCGCGGGTGCCCGCAGAAGGAGTTGGTCCACACCCCCGGCCAGGTCTTCTTGCTCAGCGCGCGGCGGGTGAGCAGGAGCCGGCCGCTCGCGTCGGTGAGGTAGCAGGAGAAGGCGAGGTGGAGGGGTGTCTCCGTGGTGTGCACGGTCGGCCGCGGGGCGGTGCCGATGGCCGTGCCGTCCTCGGCCAGCAGCGTCACCAGGTCCTCGGTCGAGGTGGTCATGTCGTGGTCTCCTGTCTTCCGACTCGTGTGTCCAGTCCCGTGCGCAGCCGCACGACGATCGTGACGACGGCGACGACGGCGGCGGCCGTCACCGCCGTCGCAGCGGTGGTGGTCGACTCGGGCGCACCGGAGGTGCGGGCCACGGCGATCCAGCTCAGTCCCCACACGATGGTGGCGGCGGGCGCGAGGCGCCCGCGGCCGACGAGGGCGAGGGCAGTCCCGATGACGGCGACGGCCGCGAGCACGCCGACCGCCCACCACTCGGGGGCGCCACCGCCGGTGAAGCCGCTGTCGAGCAGCGCGGCGGCGATGTTGGCGCAGGTCGCCACGCTCACCCAGCCGAGGTAGAGCCCCATGGTGCCGTCCGCGACCAGCGCCTCCACCCGGCTGCGCGGCGGGACCGCGAGCAGCCGCTGGAAGGTCAGTGCGAGCACGGCGAGCAGGGCGACGATGACGACGACGCTCCACCACACCCGGCCGGCCTGCACGGTGAGGATCCACGCCGCGTTGAGGACGAGCGAGGCGACGACGGGCCACGCGATCCGGCGGCGGTCGGCGCGGTCCCACCACTGCCACAGCGTGTACAGGCCCAGGCCGGCGTAGATGACGCTCCACACGGAGAACGCCGGGGAGTCCGGGGCCAGGTGCGTGGAGTCGGCGGCGAGCACCCCACCGGCAGCCTCCGCGATCGGGGTGCCGCCGAAGAGGCCGACCCCGATCAGCGAGCCGACGACGCACACGACGTAGGCGACGGTCACGGCGACGTGGCGCACGAGCGCCGAGCGGTCCTCCCTCATGCGCTGCTCCCCACCGCCGTCGTCGTCGCGGCCGCGGTCGAGTCGTCCTCGTCCTCGGGCACGCGGGCCTTCCAGGGCCACCATACGGTCCGGCCGATGTCGTAGACGAGCCCGGAGACGAGGAGGCTGCGGACGATGAAGGTGTCGATGAGGACGCCGACGGCGACGATGAAGGCGAGCTGGACGAGGAAGAGCAGCGGGATGACGACGAGCGCGCCGAAGGTGGCCGCCAGCACGAGGCCGGCGGAGGTGATGACGCCACCGGTCATCGTCAGACCCCGGCGCACGCCGCCGCGGGTGCCGTGCTCGAGGGACTCCTCGCGGACGCGGGTCATGAGGAAGATCGAGTAGTCGATGCTCAGCGCGACGAGGAAGACGAAGCCGAACAGCGGGACGGAGGCGTCCGCGCCGGGGAAGTCGAAGACGTGGTTGAAGAAGATCGCCGACAGTCCCAGCGTGGCCGCGAAGGAGAGCACGTTGACGGCGAGGATGAGCAACGGGGCGACGATGGCGCGCAGCAGGATGACGAGCATGACGAAGATGACCGCGAGGACGAGCGGGACGATGGTCCGCAGATCCTGCTCGGCCGTCTCCTGGGTGTCCAGGCGCTGGGCGGCGGCCCCGCCGACGAGGGCGTCGGGGTCGACGTCGCGGATCGCCTCGCGGACGTCACCGGCCACGACCGTGGCCTCCTGGCTCTCCGACGTCGCGCTCGTCGCGGCCTGGATCTCGACCTGTCCGTCGACGACGACGGGGGCGTCGTCCTCACCGGTGACGACCTGCGCGCTCGCGACGCCCTCGACCCCCTCGATGACCTCGACGGCGTCCTCGGCGGTCTCCTCGGCGGTGATGACGACGAGCGGCTGGACCTGGCCGGCGTCGAAGTGCTCGACGAGCACGTCCTGGCCCTCGACCGCCTCGGTCGGGTTGAGGAAGACGTCCCCCTCCCCGGTGCCCTCGGCCTGGAGGGTGGGGAGGAAGGCGGCGAGCGCGAGGAGGGCGACGGCGGTCGTGCCCCAGATGACGCGGGGGCGCCGGGCGACCGCCGCGGCGATGCGGCCCCACAGGCGCGAGGAGTCCTCCGCGGCCGGGGAGGCGTCGGGCCGGTACTGCGGCCTGCGCGGCCAGAACAGCGCGCGGGAGCGGCTTCCCGCGACGAGGAGCAGCGCCGGCAGCAGGGTGAGGGCGCCGAGCACGGCGGCGGCGATGCCGATCGAGCCGACCGGGCCGAGGCTCGCGTTGGAGCCGAGGTCCGACAGCAGCAGGCACAGGAGGCCGGCGATGACGGTGCCGGCGGAGGCGAGCACGGGGGGCACCGAGGCGCGCCACGCCCGGGCCATCGCCCGGCGCGGCTCGGCGTTGCGGGTGAGCTCCTCGCGGTAGCGGGCGACGAGGAGCAGGGAGTAGTCGGTGGCCGCCCCGATGACGAGGATCGAGAGGATGCCCTGGCTCTGGCCGTTGAGGAGGATCGTGCCGTTCCCGGCGAGCGGCTTGATGACGAGGGCGGCGGCGCACAGGGAGAACACGGAGGTGAGCAGCACCGTGAAGGGCAGCAGCGGGGAGCGGTAGACGATGACGAGGATGACGAGCACGACGACGAGCGCGACGAGGAGCAGGACGCCGTCGATCCCGCCGAACGCCGCACCGAGGTCGGAGACGAAGCCGGCGGGACCCGTCACCCAGGTGTCGAGGTCGGCGCCGGCGAGCGTGTCCGCCGCGAGCTCGCGCAGCTCGGCGACGACGACGTTGCCGGTCCGCTCCCCCGTGTCGCCGAGGTTCTCCTCGGCGCTGTCGCCGTTGATGGAGACGGGCAGCAGGAGCGCCTCGCCGTCCTCGGCGGGGATGACCGGCACGGGTCCCTCGAGGACGTCACCGAGGGCCCGGCCGTCGGGCAGCTCCAGCTCGGGCACCTGCTGGGCGAACTCCTCGGCCGCGGCGAGCTGCTCGGGGGCGAGCGCGCCCCCGCCGGAGGGGGTGGCGACGAGCAGCGCGGGGAGGGGCTGGTCGCCCGCGAACTCCTCGGCGAGCGCGTCGGCACGGGTGGACTCCGCGCTCGACGGGAGGAAGGCCGCCTGGTCGTTGGTCTGCACCTCCGACAGGGAGCCCTGCGCCATGCCGCCCAGCCCGCCGACGGCGAGCCAGGCGACAAGGACGCCGAGCGTGAGGAGCGCGCGGAGAACTGCGCCGCGACGGCCGCCGGACTTACGGTGACTGGGGCCCTGGTGGCCACCCTTAACACTAAGCACGCTTAGCAATATGATCGAACGGCCCACTGCGCGCAACCGGAAGGACACCGTGACAGACCGAGAGCGGGACAGCTCAGCGGGCACCGGGGACGAGTCGACCGGGATGCGCGGCATGGCGTTCCCCCCACCGGAGACCTGGCCCACGGGCAGGTTGCTGTCCGCGGCGGCCCGTCGCGTCGAGCGCGCCTGGGACGCCTACCTGGGCCAGTGGGGGCTCACGCATGCGTCGGTGCCGGTGCTCGTCGTCCTCGCGCGCGGCTCGCTGTCCCAGCGCGAGATCGCGGCGCACATGCACGTGACCGAGCAGACGATCGGCCGGGTGCTGCGTGGCCTGCAGGCCAGCGGCCACATCACCCGGGCCCCGCACCCCGGGGACCGCCGGCGGCACGTCGTCGCGCTGACGAAGGAGGGACGCGACGCGCTCACCGCCCTCGACCACGCACAGTCGGTCGAGGCCCTCATCGGCAGCTCGCTCACGGCGAGCGAGACGGCCCAGCTGCGCTCCCTCCTCATCAGGATGCTCGCCGACCTCCCGGCGGGCGAGGACACGGACCGGACCTGACCGCGGAGCCCCTACGATCGGCGTGATGCAGACCACGCCGAACCCGCCGATCTACTCCCTGGGAGCCGGGGACGAGCCGCACTACCGCGGCCGTCCCCTCTCCAGGCTGCTCGACCGGCACCTGGAGTCGGTGTGGGGACTGCTCGTCGACGGCGAGGAGTCCCCCGCGCTACCACCGGCGGAACCCTTCCCGCTGCCCGTGCGCACGGGAGACACCCGGGTGGACGTCCAGAGCGCCATCGCCCAGCTCGCGCCCGTGTGGGGGTTCCGTCCCCTGCTCGACATCACGCCCAAGCGCGCCCGCGAGGACCTCGCCCGCGCGTCCGTCCTCGCCCTGTCCTTCGTCGCCCAGTCGGCCCGCGGGTCGGACCTCGCGATGGTCCCGCAGCGGGAGGTCGAGCAGGGCCGCTCGTCGGCCGAGCGCTTCCTCATCCGGTGGAGCGGCCACGCCGAGCCCGACCACGCACGCGCGCTGGACGCCCTGTGGACGGTGGTCGCGGAGGACGGCCCCGACTCCCCTTCGACCCGGATCGCCATCACCGCCGCGCGCACGGGGGCGGACGTCGGCGCGTGCCTCGCCGGAGCCGTCTCCGGCGTCAGCGGCCCGCTGGAGGCGGGCGCCGCCGCGCGGGCACGCCGCGTGGCGGAGCGGGTGCACGACGGCCTGGCGCCCACGACCGCCGTCACCGACGCGTTGCGGGAGCACGCCATGGTGCCCGGGCTGGGGCCGCGGCACGAGGACTCGCGTGCCGCCCTGCTGCGGGAGGTGTGCCGCCGGCTCGGTGTGCGCCTCTACTCCGCGGGCCGGGCCATCGAGGAGGCCGGGCGCGAGCTCCTCGCCGAGACCACGGGGCGGCCCGCCACCGCCGACGTCCACTTCTGGGGCGCGCTCCTGCTCGACCACATCGGCTTCGAGGCCCGGCTCTTCAACGCGCTCATCATCTGCGGCCGCACCGCCGGCTGGTCCGCCCACATCCTCGAGGCCCAGCGCTCCCTGCGCCCCTCCCCCCCCTGACCCACCCGCCCCCCCCACCCGCCCCCCCGAGGTGGGGGGGGGGGGGGGGGGGGGGGGGGCCCGGGGGGGGCGGCGGGGGGGGGGGGGGCGCGGGGGGGGGGGGGCCCTCCGCCCCCCCCCCCCCCCCGCCCCCGCGTCTACTCGGCGGACCGGACCAGGACGCCGTAGCCCGCCTCTTGCAGGGCCGTGACGACCTCGTGGCAGTGCGCCGTGCCCTTCGTCTCGACCTCGACGCCGATCCGCACCTCGGCCA